>NZ_BOMB01000001.1 GCF_016861975.1 Actinocatenispora rupis
CCCCCCCGGGGGGGGACCACTCGGTCTGGTGGTTCACCACCGACGGCGGCGCCTTCGCCGGCTGGTACGTGAATCTCGAACGGCACGTGGTCCGGACCGACGGTGACCTGGCCGGGATCGACGCTGTCGACCAGGAACTGGACGGCTGGGTCGCGCCCGACCGGGTCTGGCACTGGAAGGACGAGGAGTCGTTCGCGGCCAAGACCGGCGATCCGGCGTTCTGGTCCGCCGACGAGGCGCTCGCGGTACGTGCCGAGGGGGAGCGGCTGCGGTCGCTGGCCGAGGCGGGCGCGCCGCCGTTCGACGGGACGTGGTGCGACTGGCGTCCCGACCCGTCGTGGGCGTTGCCGACCCTGCCGTCCGGTTCGCTGGACGCCCCGCCGGCCCTTCCCTTGACCCGCCCCTCCGGTACTCCCGAGCACGCGGCGGGCTGACCGGGGCCGACGCCGTCGACGGCTCGGTGCCGCGCCGTCCGGTGGCGTCGCGGCCGGGTTCGTCGGGCAGCGGCCGGTCTGGCACAATGGACCGCTGAACCGGCGCGTGTCCGGCGCCCTCTACCCGGCGCGTCGCCAGTCAACCAGCTTTCGACCGTGCTCGTCCTTCGGCCATGCCCCACGTGGTCGACGGCCGTACCCGGCGGGGCTACCTACACAGGAGCGAACGAGAACCGTGGCAGCACGCATCCGGCTCAAGCGGCTGGGGAAGATTCGTCACCCGCAGTACCGCATCGTCGTGGCCGACGCCCGCACCAAGCGCGACGGCCGGGTCATCGAGGAGATCGGCAAGTACCACCCGAAGGAGGAGCCCTCGCTGATCGAGGTCGACTCCGAGCGGGTGCAGTACTGGCTGTCCGTCGGCGCGCAGCCGAGCGAGCCGGTGGCCGCCATCCTCTCCCGTACCGGTGACTGGCAGAAGTTCAAGGGCCTGCCGGCTCCGGAGCCGCTGAAGGTGGCCGCGCCGAAGCGCGACCGCCAGGCGCGGTACGAGGAGGAGGCCAAGGCCGCCGGTGGCCTGACCGACGCCGGCAAGCCCGAGGCGAAGACCGAGAAGAAGAAGCCGGCCAAGAAGGCCGACGAGGCGAAGGCCGAGAGCACCGAGGGGAAGGCCGGTTCGGATGCCGGCACGGAGTCCTGACGTGCTGCGTCCGGCCCTCGACCACCTGGTCCGCGGGATCGTGGAGCACCCGGACGACGTCCGGGTGCGCATGGTCAACTCGCGGCGCGGGAAGCGGCTTGAGGTCCGGGTGCACCCGGACGACCTGGGTACCGTGATCGGCCGCGGCGGGCGTACTGCCAAGGCGTTGCGCCAGGTCATCGGCTCGGTGGGCGGACGCGGCATCCGCGTCGAGATCGTCGACAGCTACTGATGCACCTGACCGTCGGGCGGATCGTCCGCCCGCACGGCGTCCGGGGCGAGGTCCTGGTCGACGTGCGTACCGATGATCCCGTCGAGCGGTTCACCGCCGGGTCGGTGCTGGACACCGACCCGGCGCCGCGCGGCCCGCTCACCGTGGAGTACTCGCGGGGCCAGACCGTGTCGGCGGGCCGGGTCCGGCTGATCGTGGCGTTCGCCGAGATCACCGACCGGAACGCGGCGGAGGACGCGCGGGGCACGTCGCTGCTGGTCGACAGTGCCGAGCTGACCGACCCCGACGACCCGGACGAGTTCCACGACCACCAGCTCGTCGGCCTCACCGCGGTGGACGCCGACGGCGCCGAGGTGGGCGAGGTGGTCCGGGTCGAGCACCTGCCCGCGTCCGACCTGCTGGTCGTGCGGTGCCCGGACGGCCACGACGCGCTCGTCCCGTTCGTGTCGGCGATCGTGCCCGAGATCGACGTTCCCGCCGGCCGGATCGTGCTGACCCCGCCGGACGGCCTGCTCGATCTGTAAGGAGTGCCGCCGTGCGGATCGACGTGCTCACCATCTTTCCCGAGTACCTGGCGCCGCTGGACCTGTCGCTGATCGGCCGCGCGCGGCAGCACGGGCTGCTCGACATCACCGTGCACGACCTGCGTACGTGGACGGTCGACGTGCACCGCACCGTGGACGACACGCCGTACGGCGGGGGTCCGGGCATGGTGATGCGGCCCGAGCCGTGGGGCGGCGCGTTCGACCAGCTCGTACCGGCGGACGGCCCGGTGCCGCGCTTCGTCGTACCGGGGCCGGCCGGGGTGCCGCTGACCCAGTCGCTCGCCGCGGAGCTGGCCGCCGAGCCGTGGCTGCTGTTCGGCTGCGGCCGGTACGAGGGGATCGACCAGCGGGTGCTGGACGTCGCGGCCGAGCGGATGACGGTGACCGAGGTCTCGCTCGGCGACGTCGTGCTGTTCGGCGGCGAGGTCGCGGTTCTCGCCGTGGTCGAGGCGGTCACCCGGCTGCTGCCCGGCGTACTCGGCAACGCCGAGTCGCTGCTGGAGGAGTCGCACACCGGCGGGCTGCTGGAGGCGCCGGTGTACACGAAGCCGGCGGAGTGGCGCGGGCGCGCGGTGCCGGAGGTGCTGCGGTCCGGTGACCACGGGAAGATCGCCCGCTGGCGACGTGATCAGGCCCTCATTCGGACGGCTCGGCGCCGCCCCGATCTGCTCTCCGCTCTGCCGCCCGGTACTCTGGACCGGACGGACCAGCTCGCGCTCTCCCAGGGTGGATGTCCACCCGTTCGGGAGGGTGTGGCAGAGTAGTGGGTTGCCGCAGGCGCCAGATCGCTCTGGTAGGCCCGCAACCCCGTAAAGAACCTTCCACCGGCGCTCACGCGCGCCCTTGAGTTTGAGGAAGCAGTCGCGATGAACACGCTGGACACTCTCGACGCCCAGTCGCAGCGGGTCGACGTCCCGGATTTCCGCCCCGGTGACACCGTCAAGGTCTCGGTCCGCGTCGTCGAGGGCAGCCGGTCCCGTATCCAGGTCTTCCAGGGCGTCGTGATCCGCCGCCAGGGCGACGGCCTGCGCGAGACGTTCACCGTCCGCAAGGTCAGCTTCGGCGTCGGCGTCGAGCGGACCTTCCCGGTGAACACCCCGGTGATCGACAAGATCGAGGTCGTCACCCGCGGCGATGTCCGCCGCGCGAAGCTCTACTACCTCCGTAACCTGCGCGGCAAGGCCGCGAAGATCAAGGAGAAGCGCGAGCCGGCCGCGAGCTGACTCGACACCCGGGTCGCGAGGCGCCACGCGTGGGCGACGCGACACCGAGCCTGAGCCGCCGGGCACGGACCCCCAAAGGTCCGGTCCGGCGGTTTTTGCGTCGTCTGACCTGGTGGCAGGAACTGTTGCTGCTGGTCGTGGTGGCGGTGCTGGTCGCCCTGGTCGTCCGGACGTACGCGGTGGAGACGTTCTGGATCCCGTCCGGGTCGATGGAGCAGACCCTGCGTACGGGGGACCAGGTGTTGGTCGACAAGGTCACGTACCACTGGCGTGAGCCGCGGCGGGGCGAGGTGGTGGTGTTCCGCGGCGTGGACGGCTGGTCGGCCCCGGAGGGTACGGCGAGCGGCTCGTCCGGACCGGTGGACCGCCTGCTCCGTGCCGTGGTCGGCGGGGCCGCGCCGGGGGAGAACGACTTCGTCAAGCGTGTCGTCGGCGTACCGGGGGACGTGGTGGCGTGCTGCGACCGCGGCGGGCACGTCACGGTGAACGGCGTCGCGCTGCACGAGCCGTACGTGTACGAGGACTCGCCGGTGGATGCGCCGCCGAGCCCGGGGGAGTGCCGGTCGAGACGGTTCCCGGCGTACCGGGTGCGGGCCGGGCAGTTGTTCGTCCTGGGTGACCACCGCGGCGTGTCGCAGGACTCGCGGTGTCAGGGTCCGGTGCCGCTCAGCGCCGTGATCGGCCGCGCCGTCGCCGTCGCCTGGCCGCCGGGCCACTGGCGTACGGTGCCGGTGCCCGACACCTTCCGTCGGGTGCCGGACTGACCGCCGCCGATCGGACGGGTGGACGTCGTAGGCTGCCCGGGTGACCGAAACGCACGAGCGGCGCGACGCAGCGCAGGCGGAGCATCCGAGGCGTGGTGGCTCCTTCTGGCGCGAGCTTCCGGTTCTGATCGTGGTGGCGGTCCTGGTCGCCGTCGCGGTCCGGGTGTTCGTGTTGCAGACGTTCTGGATCCCGTCGGGCTCGATGGAGCACACGCTCGACATCAACGACCGGGTCCTGGTCAACAAGCTGATCTACGACTTCCGCGACCCGCACCGCGGCGAGATCGTCGTGTTCCGTTCGCCGGTGTCGTGGCGGACGAACCCGAACGAGAAGGACTTCATCAAGCGGGTGATCGCGGTCGGCGGCGACCACGTGGTGTGCTGCGACCGGAACGACCGGATCATGGTCAACGGGCACGCCCTCGACGAGAAGTCCTACCTCTACCGCAATCCGGACGGCACCTACGTCGCCCCCAGCGCCGAACCCTTCGACGTACGGGTGCCGAAGGGGCGGTTGTGGGTGATGGGCGACCACCGTAACGAGTCGGGCGACTCGCGCGAACACTTCGTACAAGATCGAGATGTCGACAACGCGACCATCCCGGTTGATTCGGTCATCGGCGATGCCTTCGCGCTGTACTGGCCGTTGGACCGGGCGACATGGCTCGGTGTACCGAGGACCTTCGACGGGGTACCTGACCCGTGACCGGGCGGGGTCCTCGACGCGGCACCCGCGCCGGTCGGCCGTAGGCTGGATGCTTCCCGCCGGGCAGGACAGGAGGGCCTTCGATGTTGGCGCCACAGCGTACGGTGATCCGCCGCGGCGCCGGGCTGTACGCGTTGGAGCAGGGGCTGCGGCGCCGCGGTTTCCGGCACATCGCCGGCGCCGACGAGGCCGGTCGGGGCGCCTGTGCGGGCCCGCTGGTGGTGGCCGCGGCGATACTGCCGGACGGCCGGCGCGGCGAGGTGCCCGGGCTGGCCGACTCCAAGCTACTGACCCCCGCCGCGCGGGAGCGGGTGTACGAGGAGGTCGTCGCGCGGGCCGTTGCGTACGAGGTGGTGGTGATCCCGCCGGACGAGGTGGACGTCCGCGGCCTGCACGTGTGCAACCTGGCCGGGATGCGTCGGGCGCTGGCCCGGCTCACCCCCGGCCCGGACTACGTGCTGACCGACGGGTTCCGGGTGGGCGGGGTCGGGGTGCCGGGGCTCGCCGTGTGGAAGGGCGACCAGGTGGCGGCCTGCGTGGCCGCCGCGAGCGTGCTGGCCAAGGTCACCCGGGACCGACTGATGACTGAACTGTCCGAACAGTGGCCGACGTACGGTTTCGCCGAGCACAAGGGCTATGTGACGCCCATGCACACCGCGGCCCTGCGTCGGCACGGACCGTGCCCGGTGCACCGCTGGTCGTACGCCAACGTCGCGGCGGTCGCCGACCGCGCCGCGCCGGGCGTACGGCCGGCGCGTGCCGGGCACACGGCACCCGTCGTGGTGGCGGACGATGCGCCCGAGGCATGATCTCGTCGGGGTGTCGGCGCGTCCCGAGCGCGGTGGGCGGGCGGGTGTGGGCGACAATATCGGCATGGAGGACGGGACCAGATGAGCGCCGAGGATCTCGAAAAGTACGAGACGGAGATGGAGCTTCAGCTCTATCGCGAGTACCGCGACATCGTGCGCCAGTTCTCCTATGTGGTCGAGACCGAGCGTCGGTTCTACCTGGCCAACGCGGTCGACCTGTCGGTGCGCAACACCGATGGCGAGGTGTACTTCGAGGTCGAGATGACCGACGCCTGGGTGTGGGACATGTACCGTCCTGCCCGGTTCGTGAAGCATGTGCGGGTCATGACGTTCAAGGACGTCAACATCGAGGAGCTCGACAAGCCCGACATCTCCCTGCCGAACGACGCGAGCTTCGGCACCTGAGCCACGAATGGTCCGGCCACCCGCGGGTAGTCGCCAGGACATGACCGAGACACCGTACGACAGCGACCCCGAGGGCCACGTCCGGATGCCGCCGGACACCGGCCCCAACCCGCCCGCCATGCCCGGGACCAGCGAGGACGCCGAACCCGTGCAGGGCATCTACCGCCCCGACATCGGCCCCGGCGGGCGCGACGTCGACACCACCGAGCGCCCGCTGCCCGGGCGTACCCGCAACGCCCGCGGCCCGGAGAGCTGACCTTCCCGCCGGCGCTGGTCGGCACCGTTCACGCGTGGCTGGCCGGGCTGGCGGTGTTCCGTCCGACCTCAGCCGCGGTCTCGTTAGACGCTGCACTTCTCGCGTACCCGGCGGTGACGGGCGTCTGCGGTTCGTGCAGACCTGTCCGTGCAGGTCTGTGCTGTGCGCCTGGCGCCGGGTTTCCTTCGGCAACTGGTACATGCACGGACCGCGTTCTCGGGAACCCGTGGCGGTGGCTCCCTTCTCCGGCGCGGTTGCGCAGGCGCGGAGCTGCGGCGGCGCCGTGGAACGGCCGCGGTCTCGCTGCCGTGGTGCCTCCTGCCGGTCTGCTGCACGCTGCGTCGGACCGGCCGCATCCACGGGCTGCCGGATGGCAGTCGACGTTGCGACTCGCGTGCCGTGCCATCCGTGTTCGATGCGGGAATGCGGTTGGTACTTTTCGCCTTTTTGATCTTCGCGGGTTTTCAGGGCTCGGTCGTGACTGCGCCGGCTCCCCCTGCTGAGCTGGGGTGGGGCCGGTGTCCGGGGCGCGGCGGCGCGTGAAGACGTGACGGATCCCGTGCTGTCAAGTTCGTCCACAACCCCCTCGGTTGTCCACAGATCGGCACTGTCGGCCGGTCGGCGGCCGTCCGGGCGCGGCAGGGTTGCCGCGACCCGGGAGGTGGCCCATGAGTACCCAGCAGATCCGTACCGGCCGATCCGCCGTGCCGAGGGCGGGTGGCGGCGAGCAGCACCGACGCCGGTCCGCGCTCGGTGAGTTCGGGGAACGGTTGGCCGCAGCCCACCTGGCCGCCGAGGGCCACGTCCTGCTCGCGCGCAACTGGCGATGTCGGTACGGCGAGATCGACCTCGTGGCCCGGGACGACGCCACCCTCGTCTTCTGCGAGGTGAAGACGCGCCGGACGGACCGGTTCGGGCCGCCGTCGGCCGCGGTCGGTGCCGGGAAGGCGAGCCGGATCCGCGAGCTGGCAGTGCGCTGGATGACCGCCACCGGTACGCACGGCGGCGAGATCCGGTTCGACGTGATCAGCGTGCTCTCCCCGGTCCACGCCCCGGTCCGGCTCGAACACCTGCGATCGGCGTTCTGACATGGGGTACGCGCGGGTCCTGTCGGTGGGGCTCGTCGGTCTCGTCGGCCGGATCGTGGAGGTCGAGGCCGACCTGTCGGCCGGCCTGCCGGGGCTCACCATGTCCGGGCTGCCCGACGCGTCGCTCTCCGAGGCCAAGGAACGGGTCCGGGCCGCGACCGTCAACACCGGCCTCACCTGGCCGAACCGTCGCATCACCGTGAACCTGCTGCCCGCGTCCATGCCGAAACACGGTTCGGTGTTCGACCTGGCGCTGGCGGTCGTGGTGCTCTGCGCCGCCGGTCTCGTACCGGCCGGTGTGGCCGACGGCGCCGCGTTCCTCGGTGAACTGGGGCTGGACGGCCGGGTGCGCCCCGTCCGCGGCGTACTGCCGGCGGCCATGGCCGCCGCTGGTGCCGGCATCGACCGGCTGTTCGTCCCCTCCGCGAACGGTCGCGAAGCCTCGCTCGTACCGGGCATCACCGTACGGCCGGTGGACACGCTGGCCGCGCTGCTCGACCACCTGCGCGGCGCGGCCGACCTGCCCGGACCGGATCCGCTCACCGCCGTCGAGGACGGGGCCACCGGTCCGGACCTGGCCGAGGTGATAGGGCAGGAGCGTGGTCGTCGTGCCGTCGAGATCGCCGCGGCCGGCGGCCACAACCTCGGACTGTTCGGGCCACCGGGTGCCGGGAAGACGATGCTGGCCGAGAGACTGCCGTCCGTCCTGCCGCACCTGGACGACGCGGCGGCGCTCGAAGTCACGGCCGTGCACTCGGTCGCCGGCGTACTGCCCGGCAGCGGCGACCTGCTCCGCCACCCGCCGTACCAGTCGCCGCACCACACCTCGACCCCGGCGGCGATCGTCGGCGGCGGCAGCGGTACGCCACGGCCCGGTGCGATCTCGCTCGCCCACCACGGGGTCCTGTTCCTCGACGAGGCACCCGAGTTCGCGCCCATGGTGCTCAACGCCCTCCGCGAACCCCTGGAGAACGGCGAGATCATGCTGGCCCGGGCCAACGGCAGCATCCGCTACCCGGCACGCTTCCAACTCGTTCTGGCCGCAAACCCCTGTCCCTGCGGCGAACGCGACGGCACCTGCCTGTGCAGCGCCACCGTGCGCCGGCGGTACCTGGGTCGGCTCTCCGGCCCGCTGCTCGACCGGGTCGACCTGCAACTCGACCTCCTCCCGGTACGCGCGGCGCAGCTGCTGGCCGACGATCTGCATCCGGCGTCGTCGGCGGAAACGGCGGAGCGGGTGGCGATCGCCCGGCGCGTCGCCGCGTCGCGTTGGGCCCGTACGGGGCACCAACTCAACGCGACCATTCCCGGCGCGCTGCTGCGTACACCGCGCTGGCGGCTGCCACGTACCGCGACCCGGGTACCGGAGCACCTGGTCGACCGCGGTTCGCTCTCCGCCCGCGGGTACGACCGGGTGCTCCGGATCGCCTGGACCATCGCCGATCTCGCCGGCCGCGAGCGTCCCGATCCCGGCGATGTCGCCGAGGCCGTCGACCTGCGTACCCGGACCGCCGCGTGAGCGTACGGATCCGACAACCCATCGACCATCACCAACCTGCCCGAACCACGACGGGGGAGTCATGACCGACACCAGCAACCGCACGCAGCCGCCGACGTCGCCGGCCGGCGGCAACGTGCCCGATGCCGACCCGAACCGGTCCGCGGCCGACGCGGTCGGGGACCTCGGTTGGGACGAGACGCGGCTGGCCCGGGTCGCGCTGACCTGGTTGGTGGAGCCCGGTCACCGGACGCTGGGCCGGCTGGTACGCGAGGTCGGCCCGGTCGACGCGCTGAACCGGATCCTCGGCGGCGCCGTACCGGACCGGATCGGCAGTGCGGTCGCCGCCCGGCTCAACGCGACCGACCCGCTCGAACGGGCCGCGCAACTGGCCGCGGAGACCAGGCGGTTGGGCTGTCGCCTCGTCGTACCCGAGGACGACGAGTGGCCGACCCAGCTGGCGGATCTCGCCCGGATCGCCGTCGACGACGACCCACGGATCGACGCCCACACCGACCCGCCGCTCTGCCTCTGGGTACGCGGTGACCTGCCGCTCGCCGAGACCGTGCAACGCTCCGTCGCCATCGTCGGCGCCCGTGCCGCCACCAGCTACGGCTCCCACGTGACCACCGACCTCGCGTTCGGGTTGGCCGACCGTGGCTGGACAGTGGTGAGCGGCGGCGCGTACGGAATCGACGGAGCCGCCCATCGCGGCGCATTGAGCGCCGGCGGACCCACCGTCGCAGTACTTGCCTCCGGCCTCGACATCGTGTACCCGGTGGGCCACGCGAGCCTGTTCGAACGCATCGGTACCGACGGCCTGCTGGTCAGCGAATGGCCGCCGGGGTCGGCGCCGCAACGGCACCGGTTCCTCATCCGCAACCGGGTGATCGCGGCGCTCTGCCGCGGCACGGTCGTCGTGGAGGCGTCAGCCCGTAGCGGCGCCCGCAACACGGCGCGGCACACCACCGCACTCGGCCGGATGCTGATGGCCGTGCCCGGCCCGGTCACGTCCTCGATGTCGACCGGAACGAACCTGCTGATCAGACAGCACGACGCGCGGCTGGTTGGCTCCGCTTCCGAAGTACTCGAAGAGGTCGGTCCGATCGGAGAGCTCGCGCCGATTCCGCGCGGCGACAGCACAGCCCGCGATCAGCTCGACGCGTTGTCGATCCGGATCCTGGACGCCGTGCCCCTGGCCGACCCCGCGACGGTGGAGGAGATCGCCGTCGACTCGCATGTACCCCCGATCCAGGTCCGCCGTACGATGCCGATGCTGGTGATGCTCGGATTCGCCGAGGACACCGGCGCGGGGTACCGGCTCCGTCCGGAGCACCCCGTGCCGGCCGCGCCGCGCTCGCCTACGGAGTCGCAGAGCCCGGACGATCCGCACGAGGCATCCGACTCGGACGACCAGCACACCGAACTCATCGACCTGGAGCCGCCGCCACTGGACGATCCGGGTCTCGAAGTGCCGCGCCGGCCTGTGCCGGACCTGGGCGGGTCGCGCGTGGGCGCACTGGCTTCGGGCGCGACCGGATCGGTTACGCCACAACGGGACGCGCCGCACCCAACCAAAGCCCGGCCGAGCCCGGAACATCCGAGCGCTGACCGGCCGGACGCCGACCAGCCTGGTACGGGCCGTCCGGGCAAGGGCCAGCCGGCCGCTGGACAGCGGAGCGCTGACCGGGTCGAGGGCGAGCCCGTGGTCAAACCGGGTGTGAAGCGGCGTCGTTCCGCGAGCAAGGGATCGGTGTGACAGCGGGCGATGCTCTCGCGCTCGGTACGTCTCAGCCCTGCCGTGGTCCCGACTGTCCGATGTCTCCGCACCCGCCGGGAGAAGCCATGGTCGCGGGGAGATTCGGCTCGGAGTCCGCACTGGGCGGTGTCCCCCTGGCGCGGATCCGGCGTTCCGCGGCCAGCTCCAGTGCCGGCGCTTTGGGCGCGGATCCGGTCTACCGAGCCAATTCCATCGTCGGACGTGGACACCGGCCGGGCGCTCGGCACCGTTCTTGGTTCCGGCACCGGACGCGGTTCCCAACGCGGCCCCCCGCGGCTGGTGCACGGCACCCTGTTGTCTGGCAACGGATCGCGGACTTCCTGTCGTCCCGAATCCGTACCCGGGCTGTGTACGGCTCCGAACCTGGCAGGGGACCTGGGCTGTGTGTGGCTCCGAGCAAGCAACGGGCGGCGGACGGTCTGCCGTCCCGCATCCGGGCCCTTGGCTGACTGCGGCCTCGAACCTGGTCAGGGATCCGGACTGTCTGCCGTCCCGTGTCCGGCTGCGGACCCTGGCTGTTAGCGGTCCACTGCTCGGATTCGGACTGTGCGCGACTCCCGAGTCTGGTCCCCGCGCCCGGGAGCCGGTGCAGGCCCGAGCGCGGTCCTGAGCGGCAGGTCTGGCACGCGAGCGCGGGCCTCGGACGAACGAGCCTTGAGCCGAGTTCCCACAGAAGCTTGTCCGGCGGTATCCCGAGGACCGCGTACGGAGCCAGCACACCGGCGCGTCGGCTTGACGGTGAGCCGCCCCGCCACGGACGGTCGACAGGTGGGGAACACTGGTGCATCGACCGAGTCCCGGTACGACGGCCTGCCGGAGCCCTTCCGCGACGCCGTGGACCGTTTCGCCCGGTACCTGGCGAGTGAGCGGGACCGTTCCCCGCACACCACCCGGGCGTACGTGGCGGACGTGGTCGCGGTACTCGATCACGCGGTGCGGATGCGCGCGGTGGATCTGCCCGCGGCGCTCGACCTGGGTGTGCTGCGAAGTTGGCTGGCCCGGATGCGTACGACGGGCGCGGCCCGGAGCACGTTGGCGCGCCGGGCCGCGGCGGTGCGTACGTTCTCCGCCTGGGCGCACCGGTCCGGGCTGGTCGCGGCCGACACCGCGCAGCAACTGGGAGTGCCCCGGGCACAGCACGCGCTGCCGACCGTACTGCGGGTCGAGCAGGCGGCCGCGCTGGTGGAGGCTCCGACGGGGGAGCCGGACACCGGTACGGATCCGGTCGCGTTGCGGGACGCGCTCGCCCTGGAACTGTTGTACGGCACGGGAATCCGGGTGGGCGAGCTGTGCGGCCTGGACGTCGACGACGTCGACCGCGGCCGTCGGGTGGTGCGGGTGCTGGGCAAGGGTCGCAAGGAGCGGTCGGTGCCGTACGGCGTGCCCGCGGAGAGGGCGGTCGCCGCGTACCTGGATGCCGGGCGTCCCGCGCTGGTGACCGGCCACAGCGGGCCGGCGCTCCTGCTCGGCGTACGCGGGGGGCGGCTCGACCCGCGTGCGGTGCGGCGGATCGTCGCCAACGAGGCGGCTGCGGCCGGTGTGCCCGCTGTGTCCCCGCATGCCCTGCGGCATTCGGCCGCCACGCATCTTCTCGACGGCGGTGCGGACCTGCGTGCCGTCCAGGAACTGCTCGGGCACGCATCGTTGGCGACGACGCAGGTGTACACCCACGTGTCGGTGGACCGGTTGCGCAGCGCGTACCGTCAAGCGCACCCCCGCGCCTGAAAGGCTGGACCGACGTGACCATCCCTGCCGGCAAGCCGCCCGAGCCATTGCGCGGCGCGCGCCTGTTGTTCTCGCTCGACCCGGCGTACGCGCACCTCAACCACGGTTCGTTCGGGGCGTTGCCGATCCCGGCCCAGCGCGCCGCCGCCCGGCTCCGGGAGGAGCAGGAGGCCGACCCGATCCGGTTCCTCAAGCCGCCGGGGGTCGTGGAGCGTGTCACGCACACCCGGCGGCATCTCGCCCGGTTCGTCGGGGCGGATCCGGACGGCACCGCGCTCGTACCGAACGTGACCGCGGCCTGCGCTATCGTGCTCGGCTCGGTGCCGCTGCGGCCCGGTGACGAGATCCTGCTGACCGACCACGCGTACGGGGCGGTGGTCGTCGAGGCCAAGCGGCGGTGCGCGGAGACCGGCGCGGTGCTCGTACGGGCGATGGTGGGGCTGGACGCCACGGACGACGAGATCGTCGCGGCGGTGTCGGCGGCGGTCACCGAGCGGACCCGGGTCGCGGTGATCGACCAGATCAGCTCGGCGACTGCGAAGCTCTTCCCGATCCGCCGGATCGCGACGGAGCTGCACCGCCGCGGCGTGTACGTCGCCGTGGACGCCGCGCACGTGCCCGGGATGATCGACGTCGACGTGTCATCGCTCGGCGCGGACGCCTGGTTCGGCAACCTGCACAAGTGGGCGTACGCGCCGCGCGGCACCGGCCTGCTGGTCGTCGCCCCGGAGCACCGGTCCGGGGTCCGGCCGCTCGTGGCGTCCTGGGAGTACGGGAACGGGTTTCCGCGCAGCGTGGAGTTCCAGGGGACACAGGACCTCGCGGGCTGGCTCGCCGCTCCGGCCGGGCTCCACACGATGACCACGCTCGGCCTGGACGTGGTGCGTGACCACAATGCCCGCCTCGCCCGGTACGGGCAGCGGCTGCTCACCGAGTCGCTGGAGACCGAACCGGTCCCGACCGCTCCCGAGCTGGCGATGCGGGTGGTACGCCTGCCGGACGGTGCCGTCACGTCCGAGTCCACGGCGGTCAGGCTGCGCGAACGGATCACCACTGAGCTGCGTACCCATGTGGCGGTGAGCTTCTGGAACGGCGCCGGTCTGCTGCGCCTGTGCGCGCAGGTCTACAACCGCGCGGGGGAGTACGAGCGGCTGGCGGCGACACTGCCCGGACTGCTGCGCCGCGGCTGACACCGTACGGCGGGACTGCGGGTCGGCGTCGAGCGGGAGCAGGCGTACGGGGCCGAGACCGAGCAGTGCCAACGGATCGAGGTACTCCGCGCCGCGGCGCAGGCCCCAGTGCAGGCAGGCCGCGACGGGGCAGCCGGGGTGCCCGGCGACGAGGGTGCCGATCCGTTCGCCGGTGGCGACCGTGTCCCCGGCGTGCACCCGCGGCCGGACCGGCTGGTACGTGGTGCGCAGCCCGTCGGGATGGTGGATGCTGATCACGCCGACTCCGGCGATCGAGCCGGCGAACACGACGGTGCCGGCGCCGGCGGCGAGCACGGGTTCCCCTGGCGTACCGGCGAGGTCGACGCCACGGTGACCGGGCAGCCAGCGTTCCGGCGGTGGGTCGAACCGGCGCACCACCCGCGGCGTGCCGGGCAGTGGCCAGCGGTAGCCGGTGTGCGGGCCGGTGGTCGATTCCGGCGCGGGCTCGGGGCCGCCGTGCGCGGGGCCACCGGTGACGGCGACTCCCGCGGCGGTGACGGCCACGCCCGCGGCGGTGGCGACGGCGACCCGGACCGGCCAGCGTCGGGCGGGTGGCTCCGTGCGGACCAGGCGGGGCCTTCCCGGCGTACGCGGTGGTGACGGCCACTCGTCGCCCGCGACCCGGCGTACGTCGGGCGTGGCGCAACAGGGCGGTCGGGCGAACCGGTGCCGGACCAGCTGGACGGCACGTCGCAGCCAGCCGGTGAGCCGGTGCGGTCGACGGTAACGAGGATTCCGGGTCAGCGCGATGATCGTTCCCACCCGGCCACCGTGGCTCGCCCGGAACCGGACGCCAACCGCCGGACCGCGATCTGTGGACAGCCGATTCTGGGTGTGGACAAGCCGAAATCGGCGCCGGTTCGTGCTACGCGTGCGCGAGCGTCCGCAGCCGGTCGGCGGCCTCGGCGAGCACCTCCGGCCGCTTGCAGCAGGCGAACCGCACGACGCGCCGGCCGACCTCGACGGAGTCGTAGAAGACCTGGGTCGGCACGGCGACGACGCCGCACCGTTCCGGCAGCGCCCGGCAGAACTCGATGCCGTCGGTACCACCGAGCGGCGTGATGTCCGCCGTGATGAAGTACGTCGCGGCGGACGGGTAGACGCGGAAACCGGCCTCCGCCAGGCCGGCGGCGAGCAGGTCACGGCCCGTCTGCAACCGGTCCCGCAACCCCGTCAGGTACGCCGGGGGCAGGCCCAGCGCGACGGCGACGGCGGGCTGGAGCGGCCCGGCGTTGACGAACGTCAGGAACTGCTTGACCCGCAGTACGGCGGACACCAGCGGGGCCGGTCCGCTGGCCCAGCCGACCTTCCACCCGGTGCACGAGAAGCTCTTGCCGGCGGACGAGATGCGTACGGTCCGCTCGCGCATCCCGGGCAGCCCGGCGAGCGGGATGTGCGGCGCCGGCGCGTCGGTGAAGACCAGATGCTCGTACACCTCGTCCGTCACCGCGTACGTGTCGTGCTCGATGCACAGCTCCGCGATCAGCTCCAGCTCCTCGCGGGTGAACACCTTGCCGGTCGGGTTGTGCGGCGAGTTCACCAGCACCAGCCGGGTTCGCGGCCCGAACGCGGCGCGCAGCTCGTCCGGATCGAACGCGTACCCCGCCCCGTCCGGGCGCAGCGTGACGGGCCGCCGCACCGCGCCCGCCAGCGCGATCGACGCCGCGTACGAGTCGTAGTAGGGCTCGAAGCAGACCACCTCGTCGCCCGCCTCGCACAAACCGAGAATGGCCGCGGCGACCGCTTCCGTCGCCCCCGCCGTCACCACGACCTCCCCGTCCGGGTCGTACGCCAGGCCCCAGTCGCGCTGCTGCTGCGCCGAGACCGCCGCCCGCAGTTCCGGAATGCCCGGACCGGGCGGGTACTGGTTGTGCCCCGTGCGCAGCGCCTCCTCGGCCGCCGCCAGCATCTCCGCCGGTCCGTCCGTGTCGGGGAACCCCTGCCCCAGGTTGATCGCCCCGGTACGCACCGCGAGCGCGGACATCTCCGCGAACACGGTGGTCCCGAACTCGCGCATCCGCACCACCAGCGGATCGGTACCCGTCGTCATGCCCGCCACCCTACGGCCGCCGCCATTACGCCACCCCCGCCGCGCACCGGACCGCCTCGCCGATCGCGGCTCCACCCCAGCCGGGCGCCCCGCCGGCACGAACGTCGCGTCCACCATCGCCGCGGAGCGACGGTCGCCGACCACCAGGACCGACCACCCCGCAGCAGCGCCCGCCTCGGCTGCCGCGGCGCCCGCCAGCCGACCGTGCCGGCCTTCCGGCAAACGTGCCAGCACAGCCACCGCGCCGTCCGTGGGCGCATCGTGCCCTGTCCGCCGGCCGAGCTGCCGCGCCGTCCGCGCGCGCATCGCGCCCTGTCCGCCGGCCGAGCTGCCGCGCCGTCCGCGGGCGCCGGCCGTGCGCCGTGCGGGAGGGCTTGTCGTGCCAAGCCGAGTGGGTGCACGGGACGCTGAACCGGTCGCTCCGTCGGCCGTCGCGGAGATTCGCGGTAATTGATCGCTGTCGATATGCCGACATGTCCGCACGGCCGCCCGTGGGCAGTCCCTCAACCGGTACGAACGGTCTGGCGTCGCGCCGGACGGTGCCCTAGCGTGCCCCGACGTGGCCACACACAGACAGCAGGGACCAGCCGATCCGCCGCCCTCGGACTACTCCGCCGGGGCGTACCGGAACGCCGACTATCCCCATGCCGGACCGGGCTATCCCGCCGACAGCACCGCCGAGCGCCGGTACGCCGAGCGCATCCCGCGCTACCCCGACGGTGCCCCGTCCGGTACCCGTGAGGGCGCCCCGCCGCCCGACGAGGAGCTGCGCCTGATCGCCGACGACCTGCCCGGTGCCCGGCCGAACCCGCCGACCTCGGGCGATCAGTCCGCCCGGTACTCGACACCGACCGCGCCGTCCTCGGGCGAGCAGCCCGGCAACCGGTACACCAGGCCAAACCCGCCGTCCTCGGGCGAGCAGTCCAGCGCCCGGTACGCGGGGTCGAACCCGCCGACCGCGCCGACCTCACCGGCGCCGCCGGCCCGGCCCGTGTCGCCGTCCGCGCCGCCCGTACCGACGGGGGTGTCGGACGAGCCGACCGCCACGTACCCGGCGGCGCGGCCCGCCCCGACACCGCCCCAGCCGCCCACGTCCCAGCAGCCGGCGCCCCAACCGCCCGCCGAGCCGGCACCCCAACCCCAGCCCGCCGCCGCGCCGTACCAGCAGACCCAGCAGGCGCAGCAGCAGCCCGGTACACCGCTGTCGGAGTTGCTGCACGACGCGACGCAGTACACGGAGCCGGTGGGGCCGTACCCGACGACGCCGGCGCCGACGCGCGACGACGGCGTGTACCGGGCGGGTGGCCGGCCGCAGCTCGCGTGGCTGCTCGCCGCGGCGGCGGTGCTGTTCGAGATCCCGGTCGTGTTCGTCCTGGTCCGTTCGCTGGCGGCGTCCGGCATCGTGGTGTCCGGCGTGGTGTCGGGCCTGCTCCTGCTGCCTGGCGTGCCGCTGTTCGCCGCGGGCCTCTACCACCTGTTCTCCGGCCACATCGCGGTACGTCCCGGCGAGGGTGCCGCCGCGCTCACCCGCCGTCCGCTGGCCGTCCTGCTGGTGGGCACCGTCCTGCTGGTGGCCGGCGCGATGGCGGCCGGCTGACCGGGCCGGCGCCGACCGGGCCGCCGCCGCGTACTGCCGCTCGCGGCGTGCGCGGCGGCATCAGTACACTTGCCTCTTGGCGACCACTGCGGTGGTCGACCTCGCGTGTCCGCCATCGGTCGATCCGGTGGATGTCGGCTTCCCGGTCCCGTGTCCGCACGGGCGCCGAGCCGACGCACGGGCACCAGGGCGGTGGCCACCGGTCACCGCGACAACCGGGAAGTACGGGCACGGACCCGTACACGATGTAAGGAGATCTCGGTGGCCGTCGTCACGATGCGACAGCTTCTGGAGAGCGGGGTCCACTTCGGGCACCAGACCCGCCGGTGGAACCCGAAGATGAAGCGGTACATCTTCACCGACCGCAACGGCATCTACATCATCGACCTGCGCCAGACCCTCGACTACATCGAGAAGGCGTACGAGTTCGTCAAGAGCACCGTCGCCCACGGCGGCAACGTGCTGTTCGTCGGCACGAAGAAGCAGGCGCAGGAGGCGATCGCCGAGCAGGCGACGCGCGTCGGCATGCCGTACGTGAACCACCGCTGGCTCGGTGGCATGCTCACGAACTTCAACACGGTGTACAAGCGGCTGCAGCGGATGAAGGAACTGGAGTCGATCGAGCAGATCGGCGCCGACCAGGGGCTGACCAAGAAGGAGCGGCTGTCCCTGCAGCGGGAGAAGACCAAGCTGGAGCGCACTCTGGGCGGTCTGCGCGACATGCAGAAGCTGCCTGCGGCGATCTGGGTGGTGGACACCAAGAAGGAGCACATCGCCGTCGACGAGGCCCGCAAGCTGGGCATCCCGGTGATCGCGATCCTGGACACCAACTGCGACCCGGACGAGGTGGACTACCCGATCCCGGGCAACGACGACGCGATCCGTTCGGCGACGCTGCTCACGCAGGTGATCGCCACCGCGGCCGCGGACGGGCAGATCGCCCGTGCCGGTGCGGCGCTGGGTGACACGGAGAAGCCGGCCGCGACCGGCGCGTCGGCCGAGCCGCTGGCCGAGTGGGAGCGCGAGCTGCTGGAGAACCCGACCCCGGAGGCCGCCGAGAAGCCGGCCCCGGAGCAGGCCGCCGCCGAGTCCGCGGCGCCGGAGCAGGCCGCCGAGAAGCCCGCCGAGGCTGGCGCCGAGTCCTGAGCCTCGCGCATCGAGGCGGTACGAACCACCCGGGCACCGGCACCCACGGGTGCCGGTGCTCCGGCGTTCCGGCGGTCCCGTCGGCGACGCCGCGGCCGGCCCGGCCGGCCACCACTTCAGACAGCACAGACCCATCGGGGACTAGAGAGAGAACCATGGCTGACTTCACCGCCGCGGACGTGAAGAAACTCCGCGACCTCACCGGCGCCGGCATGATGGACAGCAAGAAGGCCCTGACCGAGGCCGACGGCGACTTCGACAAGGCCATCGAGCTGCTCCGTATCAAGGGCGCCAAGGACGTCGACAAGCGCGCCGGCCGTACCGCGGCGAACGGGCTCGTGGCCCAGTCCGGCAACACCCTGCTGGAGCTGAACTGCGAGACCGACTTCGTCGCGAAGAACGGCGCGTTCATCGAGTTCGCGCAGGCGCTCGTCGAGCACGCCGACTCGACCCGTCCGGCCGACCTGGACGCGCTGCTCGCGTCGACGCTGCCCGACGGCCGTACCGTGGCGAAGGCGGTCGAGGAGGAGGCCGCCAAGATCGGCGAGAAGCTCGTCCTCAAGCGCTTCGCCGTGCTGGACGAGCCGGTCGCGGTCTACATGCACCGCAAGAGCCCCGACCTGCCGCCGGCCGTCGGCGTCCTCGTCACGTACGAGGGGGACAACCACGACGCGGTGCGCGCGGCGGCCATGCAGATCGCCGCCATGCGCCCGAAGTACCTGACGCGGGACGAGGTGCCCGCCGACGTCGTCGAGAACGAGCGGCGCGTCGCCGAGCAGACCGCGCGTGAGGAGGGCAAGCCGGAGCAGGCCCTGCCCAAGATCATCGAGGGTCGCGTCAACGCCTACTTCAAGGACTTCGTCCTGCTGGACCAGGCGTCCGTGACCGAGAACAAGAAGAGTGTCAAGCAGGTGCTGGCGGACGCCGGCGTCTCGATCTCGAAGTTCGCCCGCTTCGAGGTCGGCCAGTCCTGACACGGCGCACCCGGCGCCCCCGTCCGGCGGATACCGTCGTTCGGGGGCGCCGTGTCGTACCCGGGGGACCGGCGACGCGTCGAGCGTCTCATCGGGAGGGCAGCGGTCACCGTCGGCCGAGCGGGTCGGTACCGTGCATACCGCATCACGAGAGCCCGAGGGCAGCAGCGGAGGCGAGTGGACATGGCGGCAGGTACCTCAGCGGAGTCGGCACCGGCGCACACGTCGGAGCCGGGCACACCGCCCGCCGGCCGGTACCGTCGGGTCGTCCTGAAGCTGTCCGGCGAGGTGTTCGGCGGTGGCGAGGTCGGCGTCGACCCGGACGTGGTCGCGGATCTCGCCCGCCAGATCGCCCAGGTCGTACGGCGGGGCGTGCAGGTGGCGGTGGTCGTCGGTGGCGGCAACTTCTTCCGCGGCGCGGAGCTGAACCAGCGTGGCATCGACCGCGCCCGCGGCGACTACATGGGCATGCTCGGCACGGTGATGAACTGCCTGGCGTTGCAGGACTTCCTGGAGAAGCTCGGGATCGAGACGCGGGTGCAGACGGCGATCACGATGGGCCAGGTGGCCGAGCCGTACATTCCGCGGCGCGCGATCCGGCACCTGGAGAAGGGCCGCGTGGTGATCTTCGGCGCCGGCGCCGGCATGCCGTACTTCACGACCGACACGGTCGCCGCCCAGCGTGCCCTGGAGATCAAGGCGGACGTGGTCCTGATGAGCAAGAACGGCGTGGACGGGGTCTACACCGCCGACCCGCGGATCGACCCGACCGCGACGAAGGTGGACTCGATGAGCCTGGCCGAGGCGTTGCAGCGCGGCCTGACGGTCGCCGACGCCGCCGCGTTCAGCATGTGCGCCCAGAACGGGCTGCCCATGCTCGTGTTCGGCGCGGAGGGCACGGACACCGTCGTGCACGCCATCCTGGGGGAGAAGATCGGCACTCTGCTGACGCCGGGCCAGCCCGCCTGACGCGGGCCACGACGTACGTTCCACCGTCCGAGGTCCGGGCCCGCATCCGGTCACGGTCGGCGACAATCTCCGACAAGACCGCGCCTAAGGAGGCGACGAAGTGATCGACGACACACTCCTCGAAGCCGAGGAGAAGATGGAACGGGCGATCGACCACGCGAAGGAGGACTTCGCCACGGTCCGCACCGGCCGGGCGAACCCCGCGATGTTCTCCAAGATCATCGTCGAGTACTACGGCGCGCCCACGCCGCTGCCGCAGCTTGCCTCCATCGCCATTCCGGAGGCGCGGATGGCGATCGTCAAGCCGTACGACGCGTCCCAGATCGGCGTGATGGAGCGCGCGATCCGCGACTCCGATCTCGGTGTCAACCCCAACAACGAGGGCACCCAGCTGCGGATCAACTTCCCGCCGCTGACCGAGGAGCGTCGCCGCGACATGATCAAGGTGGTACGCGGCAAGGGCGAGGACGCCAAGGTCGCCATCCGCAACGTGCGCCGCAAGGCCAAGGAGGAGCTGGACCGCATCGTCCGCGACGGTGAGGCCGGCGAGGACGAGGTGCGCCGCGCGGAGAAGGATCTGGAGGACACGACGCACAGGTTCATCGCGAGCGTCGACGAGATCCTGAAGCACAAGGAAGCCGAGCTTCTCGAGGTCTGATGGCGAGTATCGGACCGTACTCCTTCGAGCCGCAGCCCAGCGGGCGCGGCCGGCACCGTGCGCCCGATCCGGACCCGGACGGGCCGGTTCGCCGTCCTCCGGAACCGGCGCCCGGCCCACCGGCCGAACCGCGCTGGGACGGGCCGTCCTGGGACGAGCCCGCCGCGCCGGGACGGGACGAGTCGGCCGGCCCGCGCTGGGACGAGACGGCCGAGCAGGCCGTCCCGCCGGTGCGCGCGGACCGGCCGCCCGAGCCCACCGGGTACGCCGCGCCACCGGCGCCTGCCCCGGTACCGGCGGAGGCCGTACCGGTGCCGGCGCCGCCGGTGGATCCGCCCGCCGCGCCGCCGGAGTCCGGTAAGCCGCGGGCGGGTCGTAACCTGCCGGCGGCGATCGGCGTGGGCGTCGGTCTCGGTGTGGTGGTGCTCGCGTCGCTGTTCCTCTGGCGCCCGGCGTTCCTGGGCGTGGTGGCGGTCGGCGTGGTGGTGGGCACCTGGGAGACGGTCCGGGCGTTCGGTCGTGCGGCCGAGCCGGAGAAGCGCACCCGCCCACCGCTGGTACCGCTGCTGGTCGGTGCGGTCGCGATGCAGGGGCTCGCCTGGTTCGGCGGGCTGGAGGCGCTGACCATCGGTCTGGTCTTCACCCTGACCGCCGTGCTCATCTGGCGGCTCGCGGACGGTCCGCCGGGCTTCCGGCGGGACGTGACGTCCGCGGCGCTGATCGCGGCGTACGTGCCGTTCCTGGCCGGCTTCGGCACCCTGCTGGCCCGCCCGGAGGACGGCGCCGAGCGCATCGTCGCGGCCCTCGCCATGGTCGTCCTCAGCGACACCGGCGGGTACGCGGTGGGCGTGTTCCTGGGTCGGCACAAGATGGCGCCGCGGATCAGCCCGGGCAAGTCCTGGGAGGGTTTCGCGGGCTCGGTGGTCACGACGGCCATCGGCGGCGCCGTCCTGCTGTTGCTCCTCTTCCACGTACCGGTGTGGTGGGGGGCGTTGTTCGGTGTGGCGGTGAGTCTCGCGTCGGTCCTGGGTGATCTGGTCGAGTCGATGATCAAGCGCGACCTGGGCATCAAGGACATGGGCCACCTGCTTCCCGGCCACGGCGGCGTGATGGACCGGCTGGACTCGATCCTGTTCGCGGTACCGGTGTCGTTCGCGCTGCTCAGCGTGCTCGCACCGGCGGCCGGATGAGAGGCGTGTGGTGAACATCCTGCCGGGGCGGGCAATCGTGCGTGGGCGTGGGACACTGGCGGAGTCATGACAGCCCTGCCCTTGATCGCCGAGCCCCGCGACCGGCGCCGCACCCCCACACCCCGGCATCTCGCCGACCTCGACATGTCGGCACGCCGGGACGCCGTGGTCGCGCTCGGTGAGCCGGCGTTCCGCGCCAACCAGCTCTCCAAGCACTACTTCGACCGGCTGGTCGACCCGTCCGCGCCGGACGTCGCCGAACAGCTGACCGACATCCCCGCCGCCGCCCGGTCCCGGCTCGCCGCCGAGCTGTTGCCGGTCCTCGCCACTCCGGTGCGGCGGATGACGGCGGACGCCGGCGCCACCCACAAGACGCTCTGGCGGCTGACCGACGGCGCGCTCGTGGAGAGCGTCGCGATGGGCTACCCGGACCGGGTGACGGTCTGCGTGTCCTCGCAGGCCGGCTGCGGCATGGCCTGCCCGTTCTGTGCCACCGGGCAGGGGGGCCTCACCCGTAACCTGTCGACCGGCGAGATCGTGGAGCAGGTGGTGGCCGCCGCCCGGCTCGCGGCGTCCGGCGGCCTGGCCGGATCGCCGCAGCGGTTGTCCCGTGTGGTGTTCATGGGCATGGGCGAGCCACTGGCCAACTACAACCGGGTGATCACCGCGGTGCGCAGGATCACCGAGCCGTCCCCCACCGGGCTCGGCCTGTCGCAGCGGCATGTCACCGTGTCCACCGTGGGTCTGGTACCGGCGATCCGGCGCCTGACCGACGAAGAGATGAACGTCACGCTCGCGGTCTCCCTGCACGCGCCCGACGATGAGCTTCGCGACGAGCTGGTACCGGTGAACAACCGGTGGAAGGTCGCCGAGGTACTGGACGCGGCATGGGACTATGCGTCGCGAACGGGACGGCGGGTGTCGATCGAGTACGCAATGATTCGGGATGTGAATGACCAGCCATGGCGGGCCGACCTGCTGGGTCGACTGCTGTCCGATCGGCTGGCACACGTCAACCTCATCCCGCTCAACCCGACGCCGGGCAGCCGGTGGGACGCGAGTCCCAAGCCGGTCGAACAGGAGTTCGTCCGGCGGTTGCGGTCCGCTGGTGTGCCGACGACGGTGCGGGACACCCGGGGTCGGGAGATTGACGGTGCGTGTGGACAGCTTGCGGCTGCGGAGGTGGGCGAGTGAGTCAACAGGGTCAACGGTTCCGCCGGCGCGCGCTGCGGCGTGGCTACAAGGTCGACGAGGTCGACGAGTTCCTGGAACGCGTTGAGGCCACCCTGGCCGGTCAGCCCCTCGGGGCCCCGGTGTCCTCGCGGGACGTCCACGACTTCGTCTTCCGGGTCCGGTTCGGCGGGTACGACGAGTGGCAGGTCGACATGCACCTCGACCGGGTGGAGCGTCAGCTCGCCGCGTTCGAGGAGGGCGGCGGTGCCCCGGTCCAGGCCGAGCCGGCGCAGCTGGCGTCCGGCGGTTCGGCGTTCGCGCTGCCGCCGGGCGATCCGAACTTCGGCGCCCCGCACCACGACCCCGTCCCGCAGCACGACCCGTACGCGCCGGACGACCGCCCGCAGTATCCGCAGGACGACCGCGCGCCGTACGACGACCGCCCGCAGTATCCGCAGGACGACCGCGCGCCGTACGACGACCGTCCGCAGTACCCGCACGACGACCGTCCGCAGTACGACGACCGGCCGCAGTATCCGCAGGACGACCGGCCCCGGCCGATGCGCGAGGACGAGCCGACGATGATCCGGCCCGGTCGGGCCACCGCGTCGGTACCGTCCGGGCAGCCGATGCCGGGTCAGGACCGACCCACGTCCGGTGCGCCCATGCCGACCGGCCGCGCCGGCGCGCACCACCCGGTGCAGCCGCAGCAGGAGGACTTCACCCAGAAGCTGCCGCCCGTCGGCGGTGGGTACGAGTCCGGCCCGGAGTACCCGAAGACGAGCGGCCGGCGCTTCGACCGCGAATCCCAGCGGTACGAGGACACCAGCCGGTACGAGCCGGAGCCTCCGCGGTTCGCCCCGGAGCAGCGGTACGAGCAGCCCCGCGGTGGGTACGAGCCGCAGGGCTACGACGACCGGCGGTACGAGCCGGAGCCGCAGCCGCCGCGGTTCGAGCCGACCGGTGAGATCCGGCGCGCCGAGCCGGAGCCGCCGCACCGCGGCTACGACCAGGCGTACGAGGCGCCGCAGCCGGCAGCCAACCGGTTCGAGACGGGCTTCGAGCCGGGTCGGCACGGCAAGGTCGACATGACGACCGAGATCCCGGCCGTCGACTCGCCGTTCACCCCGGACGACCTGCACCACCTGGAGCAGGTCCGCCGCACGTTCCAGGTGCGACGGTTCGGCAGCGGGTACGACCCGCAGCAGGTGAACCGGCTGTTCGACGCGATCGCGGCGACCATGTCGGGTCGTTCGAGCGTGCAGGTCTCCGACAGCGAACTCGACCCGGGCCAGTTCAGCCTGGTGCAGGGCGGGCTGTTCGAGGCCGAGGTGGACGGGGCGCTGCGCGACGTGCGGGACATGTTCGCCCGCCGCGGCATCGCCCGCTGAACCGGATCCCGGCGAGGGGAAGCGTCGGGATCGTCCGGTCGCGCGTCACCACCGTTCCGTCGTACGGGAGGGCCCGGGGATCATCCCGGGCCTCCCGTCACGTCCTGGCCGACTCAGCGCCGACTCGGCGCGATGCGCGCGCATTCGCTTACGTACCAACGCAAGGCGTACGGCGCTGTCGCCGGGGCGTACCCGGGGATTGTCGTCGACGGGCATGCGGATGTCCGGGGATCCGACGGCCCGGGGCTGTGATGTGACGGTGTCAGGCCGTCGGACGCGAGGTGCCGCACGCCGGCCTGGGCGGGCGCAGAGTGCTTGATCGTCCGGTTGCGAGTTGTTGCGGGCCGACCGGCGCGGCCGGCGTACGGCCATGGCCCGGCGGAGGCCGACGGCGCGATGATTCCGGTTGATGCGGGCGGTCAGGCGGTGCGGCTCCGCGCCGTCAGGCATCGCCGCGCCGTCAGGCATCGCCGCGCCGTCATACGGTGCTGACGGACGGTCTTGCGTCGTGAGACGACGAGGTCCCGGGCCGTGGAGCGTGGCCCGGGACCGTGGTCGGTGCGGCGGCGGATGCGCCGCGGGAGGTCAGCGACGGAAGCCGTTCTTCCTCAGCAGCCAGTCGACGACCACGGCGAGCACGAGGATCGCGGCGGTGACGACCAGGAAGACGTCCTCGACGTGACCCTGCTGGTTCCCGATCAACATCAGCAGGCAGATGGCGGCGCAGATGATCGCGCCGGCGCGGGCGGCCTTGCGGCTGATCGGCTTGCGCTGGTCGGGCGACGTGATCTGCTCGGACGATCCGGACACGGGACAGCCTCCTGGGACGCGTGAACGGTCCCAGTCTGGCATGAGGCCGGGCGGGACGTTGCGGAGACCCTGCCGATCTTCGGGACGTGCCGATCTTCGGCTCACCCGGGTGGCCGTCCGGTGCGCCGGGGTCCGCACTAGGCTGGGGGCTCGTCCGTCGGCCCGGTCGACGGTTGGCGGAGATGCCCGCGTCGCCGGCGGGAACACGAGTCGTACGAACGGGAGGACCGTGCGGTGCGAGTGACGGGTACCGGTCACGCGAGCATGTTCATCGAGACGGGTGCCGGCAGCATCCTGTGCGACCCGTGGGTCAACCCGGCGTACTTCGCGTCGTGGTTCCCGTTCCCGGACAACTCGGGCCTCGACTGGGACCGGCTCGGCCAGGCCGACTACCTGTACGTGTCGCACCTGCACCGGGACCACTTCGACGCGAAGAACCTGCGCGAGCGCATCTCGAAGAAGACGACGGTGCTGCTGCCGGCGTACCCGACGACGGAGCTCCGGGACGAGCTGGCGGAGCTGGGCTTCCGCAACTTCATCGAGACCACCAGCGACGAGGTCATGGAGCTGGACGGTGGCCTGAAGGTCATGATCCAGGCGCTGACCAGCCCGACGGACGGGCCGATCGGCGACTCGTCGCTGTGGGTGGAGTACGACGGGGTCCGGCTGCTCAACCAGAACGACGCGCGCCCCACCGACCTGTCGGTCTTCCGGGACCTCGGCCACGTGCACGCGCACATGCTCCAGTTCTCCGGCGCCATCTGGTACCCGATGGTCTACGAGCTGCCGCAGGCGGCGAAGACGGCGTTCGGCAAGCAGAAGCGGGCCCGGCAGTTCGACCGGACGGTGCGCTACATCGACGATCTGAAGGCGAGCTGGGTGTTCCCGATCGCGGGCCCGCCGTGCTTCCTGGACGACGAGTTGTGGCAGTTCAACGACATCTTCGGCGACGAGGGGAACATCTTCCCGGACCAGCAGGTGTTCGTGGACCATCTGCGCGAGCTGGGGTACGAGAACGCGGTGATCCCGCTGCCCGGCACCGAGGTGGAGCTGACCGCGGACGGCTGCGACGTGCACCAGCCGGTGCCCGACGTCCGCGAGTTCTTCGCGAACAAGGAGCAGCACCTGCGGGAGTACCGCGAGCGGCAGCGGGTCGTGATCGAGGCGGAGAAGGCGTCCTGGTCGCATCCGGAGATCGACGTGCTGGCCGGCATGAAGGAGCGGATCGAGCCGATCCTCGTCGAGGCCGAGCAGATGGCGAAGGGTATCGGCGGGCCGGTCCGGTTCGACCTGGTCACCGGCAAGGACGGCGACGGCGAGGCCGAGCAGGTCGAGTCGATCGTGGTGGACTTCGTGGACCGCCAGGTCCGGCCGTACGCGGGGGAGAAGGTCCGGTACCGGTTCCGTACCGAGCGGCGCCTGGTGGAGCACCTGCTGTACATCGGCGAGGTCGACTGGGTGAACAGCCTGTTCCTGTCGTGCCGGTTCTCCGCGGCGCGGATCGGCCAGTACAACGAGTTCGTGTACGCGTTCTTCAAGTGCCTGTCCGAGGAGCGGATCAACTACGCCGAGGGCTGGTTCGCGGAGCAGAAGCCGGACGCCGAGGACGTCGTACTGGGTGACTGGGTGGTGCAGCGGCGTTGCCCGCACCTGAAGGCGGACCTGACCCGGTTCGGCAAGATCGAGGACGGCGTGCTGACCTGCCAGATGCACGGCTGGAAGTTCGATCTGGCGTCGGGGCGCTGCATCACCAGCGTCGGGCACGAGATCCGGTCCAGCCGGCGCGAGGCTTCTGCGGACAAGAGCTGACCGCGACCCGGCCTACGGTCGGGACATGGCAGAACAGGTTCAGGTGACGTTCGACGCCGCCGTGCCGGCGCGGCTGGCGGAGTTCTGGGCGCTCGCCCTCGGGTACGTGGAACAGCCACCGCCGCCCGGCTTCTCCTCGTGGGAGGAGTTCGGTGCGGCGATGGGCATCGAGAAGAGCGTCGACGACATCGCGGCGGTCGTCGACCCGGACCGGGCCGGCCCGCGCCTGCTGTTCCTCCGCGTACCGGAGGGCAAGACGGCGAAGAACCGGATGCACCTGGACGTGCAGGTGACCCAGGGCGACCGGAGTCCGGAGGCGTGGCGCCGCGCGGAGGAGCACGCGACGAGGCTCGTGGCGGCGGGCGCGCGGCGGCTGTGGGTGACGGACGAGCCGGGCGGCCGGGCGATCGTACTGGCGGACCCGGAGGGCAACGAGTTCTGCGTGACCTGACCGTCAGGTGTCGGTGCGGATGGTGGGGTTGAGCGCGAGCAGCTCCTCGCGTACCTGGTCGGGGTCGGGGTAGCCGACGGGGAACGGGAAGCCGAGGACGCGGTCGGCGGGCTGGATCCAGACGGTGGCGAGGAACCAGCGGTTCGTGCCGCCGGTCCAGCGGCCGGCGACGGCGCCGATCGCGTCGGCGGCCATGGTGGTCCGGCGCAGCGGTCCGAGGAACGTGACGGTGCGCGCGTCCGGGTCGAGCCGTACGGCCCAGGGCAGGCGCAGCCAGGCGAGCGCCCAGACGACGCCGAAGACCAGCAGCGTCCAGGCGAGCGGGCCGCCCGCGCGGAGTACCGCGTCGAGGCCGACGGCGCCGACGAACACCCCGACGAGTACGGGGAGGAGCACGCCGACGACGCCGCTCGCGCGCAGCCGGTACGTGGTGGTCATGCCGGTCAGCCTACGGGGAAAGCGGCGAGTCGGGAGTTTCGGTCCGGTCCACATTGTGGGTCAACGCTGGTGCGCCGGCCTACCCGTGGGTACGGTCCCGGACAGCCCCCTCCTCAGGAGTTCGTCGTGTCTGTCGCCACCGGTTCGGTGCCCGCCACCCGCCTGTCCCCGCGGGGCCGGCGGGCCGTCTTCGGCGCCTGGTTCGGCTTCTTCGTCGACCTGTTCGACATCTACCTACCGGTCATCGCGCTCGCCCCCGCCAACGCGTACTTCGCCGCCACCGGCGTCTCCGCGACCACCTCGGCGATCATCGACGCCAGCGTGTTCGCCGCGACGCTGGTCGGCCGGCCGCTCGGTGCGCTGCTGTTCGGCCACTTCGCCGACCGGATCGGCCGCCGCCGCATCTCCGTACTCTCGGTCGTCGGGTTCTCCGTGGTGACGCTGCTGATCGCGGCGCTGCCCGGGTACCGGCAGATCGGCATCGCGGCGGTCGTCCTGCTGATCGCGCTGCGCTTCCTGGACGGACTGTTCCTGGGCGGGGAGTACACGGCGGCGACGCCGCTGGCGATGGAGTACAGCCCGAAGTACCGGCGGGGGTTCGTCGGCGGGATCATCTCCACCGGCTTCCCGGTGGCGTACTGCGCGATCTCGTTGCTGACGCTGGGGATGCTGCAGATCGTCCCGGCCGGCGACCTCGACAGCCCGTACGTGCGGTGGGGCTGGCGGGTGCTGTTCGTGATCGGCGCGGCGGTCTCCCTCGCCTTCGCCCTCTGGTACGCGAAGCGGGTGCCGGAGTCGGAGGCGTGGCAGCGCGCCGAGAAGAAGGCGCGCACGCCCGTCAAGGAACTGCTGACCGGCCAGTCCGGGCGCAACTTCGCGCAGGTGTTCGTGCTCATGACGGGCATGTGGCTGACCTCGTACATGTTGACGGCGGTGTTGCCGAAGCTGCTCGCGTCGCCGGTCGGCCTCGGTTCGACCCGGATCACGGCGATCCTCGTGGTGGCCAACGCGGTCGTCGCCTTCTGGTACCTGGGCTCGGGGATCGCGTCGCAACGGATCGGCCGGCGTACGACGCTGATGGTGGGCGGGGCGGCCAGCGCCGTGCTCGCCCCGTTCGGGTACGCGCTGGTCGTGTCCGGCCGGGTCGGCTCGTTCCCGCTGCTGCTGGTGCTCGTCGTGCTGGTCACGGTGCTGATGAGCACCCAGTGGGGCTGCATCACCACGTACCTGAACGAGCGGTTCAGCGTCGGCGTGCGCGCGTCCGGCTACGGGCTGGGGTACAGCCTGGGCATGGTCGTGCCGGCGTTCTACGCCTTCTACCAGGCCGGGCTGGAGAGCCTGGTGCCCGCGCGGTACACGGCGGTGGTGCTGCTGGCGCTCGGCGGGGTGCTGACCGTGATCGGCGCGTCCCTCGGCCCGGACACCCGGGAGAACGACCTCGCCGCCTGAGCCGCGCCGTACCGCGGGGTGCGGGGGACGGGCGGCACGTGAGAGCCTGCTGCGATGATCGATTTCCGGTCCCGGGTACGGGGATGCCTGCTGGGTGGCGCGATCGGGGACGCGCTCGGCGCGCCGGTGGAGTTCCGGTCGCTGGCCGACATCCGCGCCCGGTGCGGCGACGCCGGCGTCCGCGGATACCTGCCGTACGAGGGGCGTTTCGGCGCCGTCACCGACGACACGCAGATGACGCTGTTCACCGTCGAGGGACTCATCCGCGCCGGCGTACGCACCGACCGCGGCATCGGGTTCACCACCGCGGTGCTGCGCGGCGCGTACGACCGGTGGCTGGACACGCAGACGCTGCCCGGCCCGCCACGGCAGCCCGACGGAGTCCTCGCCGCCCAACCCTGGCTGTACGCCCGGCGCGCGCCCGGCACCACCTGCCTCACCGCGCTGACCAGCGCCCGGAAGGGCGCCGCCACGGACGGGCCGGCCGCCAACGACTCCAAGGGCTGCGGCACCGTCATGCGCAGCGCCCCGTTCGGGCTGCTGCCCGGCCGCGACCCCGGGTACGTGTTCGACCTCGCCGCCACCGCCGCCGGGTACACCCACGGGCACGTGACGGGGCAGCTCGCCGCCGGGGCGTTCGCGGTGCTCGTCGACGGGCTGCGACGCGGCCAGGACCTGCCGACCGCGCTCGCCGGCGCCCGCCGCGTACTGGTGGGTCATGCCGGGCACGAGGAGACGACCGCCGCCCTGGACGCCGCGGTACGGGCCGCGCGCGAGCGCCCCGTCGCCGCCGAGACGGTGGAGTCCCTGGGTGGCGGCTGGATCGCCGAGGAGGCGCTCGCCATCGCCGTGTACGCCGCGCTCGTACACCCCGCGCCGGACCAGGTCACCGACGCGCTCGCGCTGGCCGTGACACACTCCGGCGACAGCGACTCGACCGGTGCGATCTGCGGCAACATCCTCGGCGCCTGGCACGGCGAGGACGCGTTGCCACCGGAGCTGCTGTTCGAGGTGGAGGGGCGCGGCGTACTGGGGGAGCTGGCCGACGACTTCGTCTGGGAGTTCACCGACGCGCGCCGCCGGCTGCACGGCGAGCACGGGCCGCACACCCGCTGGACCACCCGCTACCCCGGCGCCTGACCCTTCCGCACCTCCGATGGTCGCGGGTCCGACGAGCGGGCGGCGGTTGTGGGCCGTGCGGGCGCGGTCGCGGACGTCGGGCCACCCGTCGCTGGCGGCCACGCCGGCAGAGCGGCGGGGCGACCGGCGGCCGGGAAACCGGCCAGCGGTGTCGCGGTCGACGATGGTGCGCAGGTCGGTCGGCCGTGGGGTGCGGTGGTACGGACCGGTCAGCGCGCCGTGGGGTGGGCGGTGGCACGGAACAGTACGGCGTCGGCGGTGGGCCGGGCGGCGTCCTCCCAGCCGGCGACCAGCGCGCACCGGGTACGCCGGGCGAGCAGGTCGTCGGGGTCGAGCGCGCCCTCGGCCAGCGCCCCGAACAGGAGTTCCACCCCCAGCACCGGTACGCCTTCGGCGACGGGCCGCAGCAGTCCCGGGTCGCGATCGGCGAGGGCGGCGACGAGCGGCGCCTCCGTGCCGTATCGCCGGATCAGCCGGCGCGGCGCGGAAAGCGTCGCCAGGTCGTCCGGCGGTGCCGCGCCGACGAGCGGTACGGAGGCGCTGTGGCCGCGGCCGGCGGCCAGCCCGTACCGGCGGACGGCGCGGTCGACGGCGTCGGCGGCCATCCGGCGGTACGTGGTGAGCTTGCCGCCGACGACGGTCACGAGCCCGTCGCCGTCGTCGGTGACCACGTGCCGGCGGGACAGGTCCGCCGTCGTACCGCCGGGGCGTGAGCCGGTGTCGACCAGCGGGCGCATCCCGGCGTACCCGCCGACGACGGCGGTGCGGTCGACCGGCCGGTCCAGCGCGGTCGCCAGTACGCCGAGGAGGAAGTCGACGTCGGTGTCGGCGACGGTGCACCCGTCGGGCACCGGTCCGTCGACGGGGTCGTCGGTCAGCCCGACGTAGACGGTGCCGTCCGGTTCGGGCAGCACGATCACGTACCGGTTGCGTTCGCCGGGGACGGCGACGTTCAGCCCGGCGTGCGGTACGCCGAGCGTGTCGGCGCGCAGCACCACGTGCGCGCCCTTGCTGGGCCGCAGCCGTACCGTCGGGTCGAGGTGGCCGGCCCAGACCCCCGTCGCGTTGACGACGACCCGGGCCCGCACCTCGAACCCTTCCCCGGTACGGGTGTCGTGGGCGGTGACGCACCCGCCGGAGACGCAGTCGACGGTGCACCGGGTGAGGATCCGCGCGCCGTGCCCGGCCGCCGTACGGGCGAGGGCGACGACGAGCCGCGCGTCGTCGACGAGCTGCCCGTCCCAGTGCAGGACGGCGCCGTCGAGGCCACCGGAGCGCAGCGCGGGCGTCAGGTACCGGGTGCGGCCGGGGCCGATCCGCCGGGGTGCGGGTAGGCGCCGGCCGGGGCTGCGGGCCGCGCGGCGGAGTCCGTCGGCGAGGTGCGTACCGAATGTGGCGAGGGCGCCGTGCGGGCTCGCGAACCCCGGCCCGTACGGCGTGACGAACGGCAGCGTGCGCACCAGGTGCGGCGCCACCCGGTCCATGAGGATCTGCCGTTCCCGCGCGGACTCCCACGCGAGTTCGACGTCGCCGGCCGCCAGGTACCGCAGGCCGCCGTGCACCAGCTTGCTGGACGCGCCGGACGTACCGCAGGCGAGGTCGCCGCGTTCGAGCAGGACGACGGACAGGCCGCGGCTGGCGGCGTCGAGCGCGGCGCCGGCGCCGACCACGCCGCCGCCGACGACCACCACGTCGACGGAGCGGCCCGCCGTCACGTCCGCCAGCTCGCGTTCGCGCCGCGCCGCGGACAACCACGTACCGTCCACTGTGGACGTTGCCGCGGTCACGGCGCCAGGTACCTGTCGAGCAGGTGCCGCAGCTCGGCCCGTACCGCGACCGGATCGGTCTCGGCGGCGAGCATCCGGGCCGCGAACACGAACCCCTGCAGGACGACGACGAGTACCCAGCTCGCGGCGGTCTCGTCCAGCGGCCGGACCGATCCGTCGGCGTGGCCGGCGGCGAGTGCCGCGGCGATGGCGGCGCGCGTCTCGTGGTGGCTGGTGCCCGCCCGGTCCACCAGGTACGGCAGCAGCAGCTCGGGGTCGAGTTCGACGAGCCGGCCGAGCAGCGGGTCGGCGGCGAGCCGGTCGACGCCGCGCAGGGCGAGTTCGACGACCCGTTCCCGCCCCGTACGCAGGCCGTCGGTCTGCTGCGCGAGGTCCGCGAGCATGGCCTCGACCTCACGGGTGAGCAGCGTGACCAGCAACTGCTGGACGTCGCCGAACCGGCGGTACAGCGTCATGCGGCTGACCCGGGCGCGGCGGGCGACCTCGGTGGCGGTGGTACGGCGCACGCCCACCTGGAGCACCGACTCCCGGGCGGCGTCGAGGATGGCGGAGTCCGCCGACGTGATGTTACGAAGCGACGTCATGTGTCACACTGTACCGCGTGACCGACCGCGCGCCGTCCTGGAACGGCTGGGAACCCGCCGCCCGTCCACCGCTGCCCGCCGCCGCCCGGCGCGAGCTGACCCGGCTGTTCGGCTCCTGGCCCGCACCCACCCCGCCGGTACCGCTGGCCGACGTGACGCTGCCCGGTTCGGCGCTGCCGGACGGGGCGCGGCGCGAGTTCGTGGCCGCGCTGGGCGAGGAGCACGTGACGACGGACCGGACGGAACGGATCCGGCACGCCGCCGGCCGGGCGTACCTGGATCTGGTCCGGCTCCGGTCGGGCGACGCGGGCGGTGCGCCGGACGCGGTGCTGCGGCCCGCCGACGCCGAGCAGATCGCCGACGTACTCCGGATCTGCGTCGGCCGCCGCGTCGCCGTCGTGCCGTACGGCGGGGGCACGAGCGTGGTGGGCGCGCTGGCCGCCGACCGGGGCGACCAGCGGGCCGCCGTGGCGCTCGACCTGTCCCGGCTCGACCGGCTCGTCGCGCTCGACCGGGTGGCGCAGACCGCGACGCTGTCCGCCGGCATGCGCGGGCCGGAGGTTGAGGCGGCGCTCGGCGGGCTCGGCTTCACCCTCGGCCACTTTCCGCAGAGCTACCGGTACGCGACGTTCGGCGGCTGGGTCGCCACCCGTTCCGCCGGCCAGGCGTCCACCGGGTACGGGCGGATCGACGAGCTGGTGCACCGGGTGCGGTGCGTGACGCCGACCGGCGAGCTGGATCTCGGCCGGGGCCCCGCGTCGGCCGCCGGTCCCCGGCTGATCGACCTGGTGGTCGGCTCGGAGGGCGCGCTCGGCGTGATCACCGAGGCGACCGTCACGGTCCGCCCCGTCCCCGCCGCCCGCCGGTACGAGGGATGGTCGCTGCCCGGGCTCGGCGCCGGACTGGAGGCGTTCCGGGCGCTGGCGCAGCGGCTCGGACCGGGCCTGGCGCCCGACGTCTGCCGGCTGTCCGACCCGGACGAGACACGCACGACGTTCCTGCTCGGCGGGACCGCCGCCCGCCTCGCCCGGGGGTACCTGGCGGTCCGCGGACACGGCGCCGGCTGCCTCGCGATCCTCGGCTGGGAGGGTGAACCACACCTCGTCCGGTACCGTCGGCGCGCGGCGGCGCGGCTGCTGGAGTCGTACGGCGGGGTGCCGCTCGGCGGGACGCCCGGCGCGTCGTGGCGGCACGGCCGGTTCGGCGCGCCGAACCTGCGGGACACCCTGCTCGACCACGGACTGCTCGTCGAGACGCTGGAGACCGCCGCCGACTGGTCCGCGCTGCCCGCCCTGTACCGCGCCGTCCGGGAGACGCTGCGCGCCGAGCTGGGCCGCGTCCTCGTCATGACGCACGTCTCCCACCTGTACCGCACCGGCGCCTCCCTGTACGTCACCGTCCTCGGCGTACGCGACCGTGCCGACCCGGTCGGGCAGTGGACCCGCGCGAAACGTGCCGTGACCACCACGATCCAGTCGTACGGCGGGACCGTGACGCACCACCACGCGGTCGGTGTGGACCACCGGTCGGCGCTCGCCGACGAGATCGGGGAGCGCGGCGTCGCCCTGCTGCGCGCCGCGAAGGCGGAGCTCGACCCGACCGGCATCATGAACCCCGGCACCCTCGTACCCTGACCCGCGCCGGCCGGAACCCTTGTACCGCAGGCGAATCAGGCCCGGCGCGACCTGACCCAGCCCCGCTGGAACCCTTGTCCCGAAGGCGAACCGGGCCGGCGTGCCCTGACCTGGTCCGGCCGGAACCCTTGTGCCGCAGGCGGATCGGGCCCGGTGTGCCCTGACGCGCGCCGGCCGGAACGCTTGTGCCGCAGGGGTATCAGGCCCGGCGTGCCCTGGCCGACGGGCCGGAATCGTTGCGGCGTGGGCGGATCAGGACGCGGGCCGGGTCAGGGGAGGATGCGGCGGAGTACCGGGAGGAGGTCGGCCCGGGTGGGCGTCGGGTCGGCGACGAGGGACTCCAGCAGCAGCCCGTCGATGGCGGCGGTCACCGCCCGCGCGGTCACCGGATCAGTACGGCGGGCGATGAGTGCGGTGATGTCCGACATCCAGGCCGTCGCGGCGGGACGGAGCGCGGGACGGCGCAGCGCCGCCAGGTACAGCTCGTACTCGACGATGGTGCGGTCGCGGTGGGGGCCGACGTCGTGCGTGATCATGTCGGCGAGCGCCGCGGCCAGGTCGGCGTCCGCGGGCAGCCCGTCCAGGAACTCCCGCAACCGCCGGTTGTACGCCTCCGCCGCGGCCCGCAACGCCGTCGCCAGCAGCTCGTCCCGGCTGCCCAGGTGGTACGTGGTGGATCCGAGCGGTACGCCGGCGGCGGACGCGACGGCGCGGTGGGTGAGCCCGTCGAGGCCACGCTCGGCGATCACGGCGATGGTCGCTTCGACGAGCCGGTCGCGCCGGCCGGGATCGGTCGGCCCCCGGCGGTTGGCCGGACTCCGCGGGTTGGTGGTCATCGCGGTCAGTCTCCCCGAGGTCAGTGCCCGCCGCCGAGGTTGAGCGCGACGACGCCGGCGACGATCAGCGCGATGCCGCCGATCTTGACCATGCTGACCGGCTCGTGCAGCAGCACCATGCCGACGGCGGCCACGACGGCCGTCCCCGCCCCGGACCAGATCGCGTACGCCACGCTCACGGGCATCGACTTGAGCGTCTGCGACAGCAGCGCGAACGACACCAGGTACCCGAGGACGGTGCCGACGCTGGGCCACAGCTTCGTGAACCCGGCGGAGAGCTTGAGCAGGCTGGTGGCGGTGATCTCGGCGGCGATGGCCGCGGCGAGCAGTACGTAGGGCATGAGCCGGTCCCGTTCTTGTGTACAGACGTCCACAATGGGCTGTGGACGAACGTACACCGGGCTGGGGGTTCTCGTCCCGGACAGGTGGTAAGGGTCATGCCGGCGTACGGTGCCCGGACCGCGGACCGTACGCTGTGCGCGCGCTCGCCGACGCCGTCCGCGGGTGCGTACCCCTCCGTTCGAAGGGATCCGACGCAGTGCCGACCTGCCGCAACCGTGGGCGTTCCCGGCCCGCCGACCGGCTCCCGGAGAACCGTCAGGTGGGTGCGGAAGAATGGGCGCATGACGACACGTGAGGTCGTGCTGCTCGGGTCGACCGGGTCGATCGGCACACAGGCGATTGACGTGATACGCCGCAATCCGGACCGCTTCCGGGTGATCGGCCTGGCCGGTGGTGGCGGCAACGTCGAGCTGCTCGCCCGACAGGCGCTGGAGCTGTCCGTCGAGGTGGTCGCGGTCGCCCGGGCCAGCGTCACCCAGGACCTGCAGCTCGCGTTCTACGCGGAGGCGCAGCGGCGCGGGTGGGCGACCGGGCAGTACCGGATCCCGAAGATCCTGGCCGGTCCGTCGGCCGCGGCGGAGCTGGCCGCCCTGCCGTGCGACCTGGTGCTCAACGGGATCACCGGGTCGGTCGGGCTCGGTCCGACGATGGCCGCGCTCACCGCCGGGCGTACGGTCGCGCTCGCGAACAAGGAGTCCCTGGTCGCCGGCGGTGAACTGGTCCGCACGGTGGCACGGCCGGGCCAGCTGGTGCCGGTCGACTCGGAGCACAGCGCGCTCGCCCAGTGCCTCCGCGCCGGCCGCGCGGACGAGGTCGCCCGGCTGGTCGTGACGGCGAGCGGCGGGCCGTTCCGCGGGCGCTCGCGCGACGAGCTGGTCGACGTGACGCCCGAGCAGGCCCTCGCCCACCCGACCTGGGACATGGGCCCCGTCGTCACAGTCAACTGCGCCAACCTGGTGAACAAGGGCCTTGAGGTGATCGAGGCGCACGAGCTGTTCGGCATCCCGTACGAGCGGATCGACGTGGTGGTGCACCCGCAGTCGATCATCCACTCGATGGTGCAGTTCACCGACGGGTCGACGATCGCGCAGGTCAGCCCGCCGGACATGCGGCTGCCGATCTCGCTGGCGCTGGGCTGGCCGGACCGGGTGCCCGACGCGGCGCCGGCGATGGACTGGACCGCCGCGCAGCGGTGGGAGTTCCTGCCGCTCGACGAACAGGCGTTCCCCGCGGTACGGCTGGCGCGGGAGGTCGGTGCGGCCGGCCGCTGCCGCCCCGCCGTGTTCAACGCGGCGAACGAGGAGTGTGTCGCCGCGTTCCTGGCAGGCGATCTGCCGTTCCCTGCGATCGTCGACACAATTGCGGCGGTTCTGGATCGGGCGCCGGACTTCGGCGTACCGGGTACCGTCGATGACGTGCTCACCGCCGAGACCTGGGCCCGCCAGACGGCCCGCGAGCTCTGCTCGACCCTGAAGAGAGGACACTGATGGCGTACGCGATCGGCGTGATCCTGTTCGCCCTCGGCATCCTCGTCTCGGTGGCACTGCACGAGGCCGGGCACATGTTCAGCGCCCGCGCCTTCGGCATGAAGGTCAGCCGTTACTTCATCGGCTTCGGCCCGACCCTGTTCTCCTTCCGCCGCGGCGAGGTGGAGTACGGGCTGAAGGCCATTCCCGCTGGCGCGTTCGTGAAGATCGACGGGATGACGCCCCTGGAGGAGGCCGAGGAGGTCAAGCCGGAGGACCGGCACCGGGTCTTCTGGCGCAAGCCGGTCTGGCAGCGCACGATCGTACTGGTCGCCGGCTCGGTGACGCACTTCGTCCTGGCGTTCGTGATCTTCTGGGTCGCCGCCGCGTTCGTGGGTGTGCCCAACCCGAAGCTCGCCGACTACCAGTCGCTCAAGGTGCCCGCGCAGATCGGCCAGACCGCCGCCTGCGTGCAGGTCAAGTACGACGCGGCGAACCCGGAGAAGTGCACCCCGGCCGACCCGAAGGGGCCCGCGAAGGCGGCCGGGCTCAAGGCCGGCGACACCATCACGAAGATCGGCGGCACGCCCACCCCGACGTACGAGGACCTGGTGCGCACCACGCAGCACACCAAGGCCGGGCCGGTGCCGGTGACGTACATCCGGGACGGCCGCTCACACACGACCACGGTGACGTTGGTGACCGCGCAGCGGCCGACCGGCGGCACCACCGAGCACCCGACGTACTCCGACGTCTCGGTACTCGGCATCACGCTGGCCACGTCGCAGCAGATGGGCATCCCCACCACCGTGTCGTACGGGCCGGTCGAGGGCGTCGCGCAGGCCGGCCAGCTGTACGCGCAGACCGCGGTGGGCATGGGCCACGCCGTGGTCCGGATCCCGGAGAAGATCCCGAACCTGGTGACCGCGCTGGCGGGGGAGAAGCGCAGCGCGGACACCCCGATCAGCGTGGTGGGCGCGAGCCGGCTCGGCGGTCAGGCCGGCGAGCTGCACGCGTGGTGGTTCTTCCTGCTGCTGCTCGCCCAGCTCAACCTGTTCATCGGAGTGTTCAACCTGCTTCCGCTGCTGCCCCTCGACGGCGGGCACGTGGTGATCGCGTGGTTCGAGAAGCTGCGCTCGTGGTGGGCGTCCCGGCGGGGCCGCGCCGATCCGGGCCGGGTCGACTACCTGAAGCTCATGCCGATCACGTACGCGGTCGTGATCGTCTTCGGTGGGTTGAGCGTGCTCACCGTGGCCGCGGACATCATCAATCCCGTCACCCTGAATTGAGGCGTACATGACCACGGTCAGTCTCGGCATGCCAGAGGTACCGCCGCCACCGCTGGCGGAGCGCCGGCAGTCCCGGCAGATCATGGTGGGCAGCGTTCCCGTGGGCGGGGGCGCGCCGGTCAGCGTGCAGTCGATGACCACCACCGTCACCGCCGACGTGAACGCCACGCTGCAGCAGATCGCGGAGCTGACCGCGTCCGGCTGCCAGATCGTCCGGGTCGCGGTGCCGTCGGCGGACGACGCCGAGGCGCTGCCGGCGATCGCGAAGAAGTCGCAGATCCCGGTGATCGCCGACATCCACTTCCAGCCGAAGTACGTGTTCGCCGCGATCGACGCCGGCTGTGCCGCGGTGCGCGTCAACCCGGGCAACATCAAGCAGTTCGACGACAAGGTCGCCGAGATCGCCCGGGCTGCCAACGACGCGGGCACCCCGATCCGGATCGGCGTCAATGCCGGCTCGCTCGACAAGCGCCTGCTGGAGAAGTACGGCAAGGCCACGGCCGAGGCGCTGGTCGAGTCGGCGCTGTGGGAGTGCTCGCTGTTCGAGGAGCACGGCTTCCGCGACATCAAGATCTCCGTCAAGCACCACGACCCGGTCGTCATGATCCGGGCGTACCGGCAGCTCGCGCAGCAGTGCGAGTACCCGCTGCACCTCGGCGTGACCGAGGCGGGCCCGGCATTCCAGGGCACGATCAAGTCGGCGACGGCGTTCGGCGCGCTGCTGGCCGAGGGCATCGGCGACACGATCCGGGTGTCGCTGTCCGCCCCGCCGGTGGAGGAGGTCAAGGTCGGCATCGGGATCCTGGAGTCGCTGGGGCTGCGCGAGCGCGGCCTGGAGATCGTCTCCTGCCCGTCCTGCGGCCGCGCCCAGGTCGACGTGTACAAGCTGGCCGAGGAGGTGCACGCCGGTCTGGATGGCCTCCCCGTACCGTTGCGTGTCGCCGTGATGGGCTGCGTGGTGAACGGCCCGGGCGAGGCGCGCGAGGCGGACCTCGGCGTGGCGTCCGGCAACGGCAAGGGCCAGATCTTCGTACGCGGTGAGGTCATCAAGACCGTGCCGGAGTCGCAGATCGTCGAGACCCTGATCGGTGAGGCGCTACGGATCGCCGAGGAGACCGGCGCGGAGCTGCCGGAGGAGTTGCGCGGGCTGGGCCCGACGGTCGAGGTGCACTGAGGCCCGGCGGCCGGGGGCGGACAGGTGCCCAGGTCCGACGGCGACGTGGACGGCGCGGCGCACGATGCCGCCTCCGCCCGGCCGCGTCGTCTGGCACGCTGGAGGGGTGCAGGCTGGGGTGCCCGGAGGCGGGACGTGTTGACGGTCCCCGCCCGGTTGCTGAGTGATGCGGACCGGGCCGAGGCCGAGCGACTGCTCGATCTGGAGCCGGTCGCCGCGGCGCAGGTGGCCGAGCGGGTCGAGGCCGGTGGGCTGACGTGGTGGCGGGCCGGCGCCCGTGTCTTCGGGTACGGCGCGCCCGGCCGCCTGGAGTCGCTGTGCTGGCTAGGCGCCAACCTCATTCCGGTACGTGCCGGCCCGGACGCGGTGGCCGGCTTCGCGGAGCTGGCGCAGCGCGAGGGGCGGCGCTGTTCGTCGATCGTCGGCCCGGCCGACGCGGTCCTCGACCTGTGGGGTCAACTCCAGTCGACCTGGGCCCCGGCCCGGGAGGTACGCGCGAGTCAGCCACTGATGATGACCGACCGCCCGAGTACGGTCGCGCCCGACCCCGAGGTACGGCTGGTGCGGTCGAGCGAGGTGGGCGTGCTGTTTCCGGCCGCGGTCGCGATGTACACCGAGGAGGTCGGCGTCTCGCCGATCGTCGAGGCGGGCGGCCGGGTGTACCGGCAGCGGGTGGCCGAGCTGGTGCGGGCCCGCCGGGCGTACGCGAGGTTCGAGGACGGTGCGGTCGTCTTCAAGGCGGAGCTGGCGGTGGTGACCCGGCACACGGCGCAGGTGCAGGGCGTGTGGGTGGCGCCGGAGTGGCGGGGCCGCGGGCTGGGTGTCGCGGGGATGGCGGCGGTGGTCGCGGACGCCCTGGCGCGCGTCGCTCCGAGCGTCAGTCTCTACGTGAACGACTACAACCTCGCCGCCCGCCGCGTGTACGAGCGGTGCGGCTTCCGTACGGTCGGCACGTTCGCGACGGTGCTGTTCTGATCGTCCTGTACGCCGGGTTGCCGCGCCGGGTGGCGCCCGGCCACCTGGCGCGAATGGGCGGCACTACGTGTCTGGGGGCATAATCCTTGTATGTCCAATTTTTCTGTCAGATTTATGCGTATCCGCGGTCGGACTCGTGACAGCCCACTGACTACGTTGGGATAATTTGGCGAGCACTGAGAGTTACGAACTCATGGTTCGTGGACCCGATTGCGGACGAGGTGAGCGCGATGGGGAGGATCGTCAAGACCCGTGGCGAGGGCGTCACCAAGTACTACTGGTACCCGGGCGAGAAGGCTGACTGGATCAAGGCAGCCGTCGCCGCGGGCAGTGGTCTGGTCGTCCTGGCACTGGTCGCTCTGCTGACGCACAGCGGACTGTGGGCCTCCGTGCTCGGCACGTCCGTGACGGCGGCGGTGGCCGGGCTGAACTTCGGCCGGCGGGACGCGCGCGCACTGCGCGAGTTCCCCGACGTGGCGTCGGTCCGGAAGGCGGCCATCGTCGACACGGGACGGGCGATGTGGCGGGCCATGGTCAAGGGCTGTGGCGCGGCCGGCGCGGCCGTACTGGTCGCGAACATGTCCGCGCACGGCTTCGTGGCCGACTGGGTACTGCCGCTCGTACCGGCCGTGGTCGGCGCGCTGGCACACCAGGCCGGCATGACGTACGAGCGATGGCTGGAGGACGCCGAGACGCGCAAGCAGGCGGCCGAGGCGGCGTCGCCGCTGCACGCCGCGGCACCCACCAGCAACGCGGCCTGACAGCACGTCAGGTACTCCGACGACGGCGGCGGCCGATCAGGACCGCCGCCGTCAGCGCGCCACCGATCAGCAGGAGTACCAGGGGGGTGAAGGCGGCGACCAGCAGCAGGGTGTCGGTGTCCGGCAGGTCGCTGCCCGACCCGGTGGAGCCGCCGGCGCGGTAGTACACGACGGACTGGTGCGGGGTGTCGGCTGCGGCGCGGACGAAACGGAAGTCCTCGGTGACCGCGGACGGGGCCAGGTCCACCAGGTCGAACCGGGTCAGGAACATCCGGTGCGGCACGAACGGCGCGAGCGGATCGCCGTCCGTACCGCCGGACGGGGTGGCGGTGGGCGCGGTCGACGGCGTCGGAGCGTCGATCCAGTCGGCGTACCGGACGTCGGACTCGGACGGCAGGCCGCCGATGGCGCGCATCCGGTGGTCGGCGAGCACGTACAGGCGGACGGTCTGGGGTTTCCTGGCCAGGTGCGTCAGCCGCATCGGGTAGACCAGTTCCCGGCTGGGGAACGTGACCGCGAGCGGCGGCAGCTGCGTACCGAGGTCGCGGTGGCCGGCGGCGGGGCGGAGCCGGACCGCGACGTACACCCAGTGGGCGGCGGCGTACGGGCGGACGCCGCGGGCGAGCGTCGGCGACAGGTGGAAGCCGTGCGCGGTGAGCCACCTCGACAGCGCCGTACCGTCGCTCGCGGCCAGCGTGGCCACGTCGTACGGGCCGACGGGGACGTGGGACAGGACGCGGACGTCGGGGGACGGGCGCGCCGCCCCCGGTACTGCGCAGGCGCCGGAACAGTCTCCGTGCCGCGGCTCCTCGACGACCCGGGGCGCGGTGACCTGCGCGAGCCGGTTGAACAGTGCGGTGTCGGCGAGCCGGAAGGTGGGCTTCGCCGGTACGGGCAGGAACCAGGCGGCGGACGTGGGCGTCGCGGTCAGGGTGAGGCTCATCGCGATCGTCTCGCTGCCGCCCTCGTACCGGACGAGGGAGGTCTCGTCGGCGACGCGCGCGTCCGGGTTCGGGGTGACGATCGCGCCACACGCGCAGGCCAGCGCCGGGGTGGCGACGAGCCCGAGCTGGGCCAGGAGTACGGCGGCGAGGACTGCGGCCAGCCGGTGCGTACGTCTCATCTCATCGTCCTTGGTCGGCGGTGGCGTCGGTTGTCGGACGTGCCGGACCGGCTGGCGGTTCCCGCCGGCCGTGTATCCTGCTGGTGTGGATGAGAATGCAGTCGACTGCATAGTGATGCCGCAAGTGGCGCTGCGCCCGGCCCGTACCGCGGACGTCCGCGCCATCGCCACCCTCATCGACACGTACGCGCCGGAGCGCCGACTGCTCGTCAAGCCGGCCGTCGCGCTGTACGAGGGGATCCAGGAGTTCCGGGTCGCGGAGCTGGACGGCGCGGTCGTCGGGTGCGGCGCGCTGCACGTGTTCTGGGAGGATCTCGCCGAGATCCGCACCGTCGCCGTCGACCCCGCCCGGCGCGGCCACCGGATCGGCCAGCGCATCGTCACCGAACTGCTCGACAACGCCCGTGCGCTCGGCCTCAGCCGGGTCTTCGTCCTCACGTTCGAGGTGGAGTTCTTTGCGCGGCACGGGTTCCGGGTCATCGAGGAGTCGCCCGTCGACACCACCGTGTACCAGGAGCTGATGCGGTCGGCGGACGAGGGCGTCGCCGAGTTCCTGGAGCTGGAGCGGGTCAAGCCGAACACGCTCGGGAACACCCGCATGCTCCGCTACCTCTGACGGCGGCACCCGACGGCGGGGCTGTGCACCGCGGCAGTAGTCGCACCGGGGCGGTGGGCCCCGGGCGGTGGCACCAGGGCGGCACCGGGGCGGTGGCACCGAGGGCATTGACAAGGCGGCGGTGATCTCGGACGATCGCGCCACATCGGACGACGCGTGCCGTCCGCCCCGTCTCGGTACAGGGGGAGTCACATGGCAGATTCCCGATCCGACGCCGACAGCCGCCGACTCGCCGAGCTCGGCTACAAGCAGGAGCTGCGCCGCAAGCTCTCCGGGTTCTCGAACTTCGCGGTCTCGTTCTCGATCATCTCGGTCCTGGCCGGCTGCCTCACCTCGTACGGGATCGCGATGGCGGCCGGTGGACCCGCGGTCATCACGCTCGGCTGGTTGCTGGTGGGTGGCGCCGTACTGCTGGTGGCGCTGGCGATGGCCGAGGTGTGCTCGGTCTTCCCGACCGCCGGCGCCCTGTACTGGTGGGCCGCGGCGCTGGCCCGCCGTAACCGGGCGGCGTGGGCGTGGTTCGTGGGCTGGTTCAACTTCCTCGGCGAGGTCGGGGTCACCGCGGCGATCGACTACGGCGCGGCGATGACGACCTCGGCGTTCCTGTCGCTGACGGTGGGGATGACGGTGACGCCGGGCCGTACTTTCCTGGTGTTCCTGGCGATCATCGTGGTGCACGGGCTGCTGAACACGTTCGGCGTGAACCTGGTGAAGGTGCTGTCGGACGTGAGCGCCTGGTGGCATCTCGCCGGGGTCGCGGTGATCGTCGCGGTACTGGCGTTCGTACCGGACCGGCACATGTCGCTCGGCGACGTCTTCACCAGTACGGTCAACCAGACCGGGTGGACCGGACCGGCCGCCGGGGCGTACGCGTTCCTGCTCGGGTTGCTGATGGCGCAGTACACGTTCACCGGGTACGACGCGAGCGCGCACGTGGCGGAGGAGACGCACGGTGCGGCCCGCAGCGCACCCCGCGGCATCGTGCTGTCCGTACTCGTCTCGCTGGTGGCCGGGTTCGTGCTGCTGGTGGCGGTGACCGCGGCGATCCAGCAGTACGAGCCGGAACGGAAGACGGCGCTGGGCTTCCCGCCGGCGCAGATCTTCATCGACGCGCTCGGCCACCGGCTGGGCGCCGCGTTGCTGTCGATCGCGGTCGTCGCGCAGTTCTTCTGCGGGATGGCCTCGGTGACCGCGAACTCCCGGATGAGCTTCGCGTTCAGTCGGGACGGTGCGCTGCCGCTGTCCCGCCTGTGGCGCCGCGTCAACGCCCGCACCGGTACGCCGACCAACTCGGTCTGGCTCTGTGTCGGCTGCTCCGTCCTGCTCGCGCTGCCCGCGTTGTGGAGCTACACCGCGTACCTGGCGGTCACGTCGATCGCCGTGATCGGCCTGTACATCGCGTACGTGACGCCGGTGTTCCTGCGGCTGCGCAACCCGGACTTCCGGCCGGGGGTGTGGCAACTGGGCCGCTGGAGCCGCCCCGTCGGCTGGGCCGCGGTGTGCTGGGTGGTCCTGATCGTCATCCTCTTCGTACTCCCGCCCGCGTGGCCGGTGACCGCCTCGTCGTTCAACTACGCGCCGGTCGCCGTACTCGTCGTGCTCGCGCTGTCCGGGAGCTGGTGGCTGGTGTCCGCGCGCCGCTGGTTCACCGGGCCGCCGGCGGTGCGGGCCAGCGTCGAGACGCCACCCGTGGCCGACGAGTTGATCTAGACTCACCGCACCGCGCGGAGGGAGCCGCACATGGACCGACCGGTACGCCGCGAACCTGCCCTGACCGTGCCGGCCCTGCGCGCCGAGGTCGCGCACGGGCGCGTCGACACCGTCGTCCTGGCCGCCTGCGACATGCAGGGACGCCTGGTGGGCAAGCGGTTCGACGCGCGGTACTTCGTCGACGAGGTGCTCGCGCACGGCACCGAGGCCTGCGGGTACCTGCTCGCCGTCGACGTCGACATGAACACCGTCGACGGGTACGCGCTGGCGAGCTGGGACACCGGGTACGGCGACATGGGCATGACGCCGGACCTGTCGACCCTGCGCCTGCTGCCCTGGCAGGACGGCACCGCGCTGGCGCTCGCCGATCTGTCCACAGTGGAGGGTGCGCCGCTGCCGGTGGCGCCCCGCCAGATCCTGCACGACCAGCTCGCCCGGCTCGCCGACCGCGACCTCGTCGCGTACGTCGGGACCGAGCTGGAGTTCTGCGTCTACGACGACAGCTACGAGGACGCCTGGCGCCGCGGGTACCGCGACCTGACCGCGGCCAACCAGTACAACGTGGACTACTCGATCCTCGGTACCGGACGCGTCGAGCCGCTGCTGCGGGCCATCCGTACCGGAATGGCGGGGGCCGGGATGACCGTCGAGAGCGCCAAGGGCGAATGCAACCTCGGCCAGCACGAGATCGCCTTCCGGTACGCCGACGCGCTCACCACCTGCGACAACCACACCATCTACAAGACCGGCGCCAAGGAGATCGCCGCCGCGCAGGGCCGCTCCCTCACGTTCATGGCCAAACCCGACCCGCGCGAAGGCAACTCCTGCCACATCCACTGCTCGCTGCGCGGCGCCAGCGGCGACACCGTCCTCGCCGGCGACGGCGACCACGGCTTCTCCCCGCTCATGACCCACTTCGTCGCCGGCCAACTGCACTGCCTGCGCGACTTCGCCCTGCTGTACGCGCCGAACATCAACTCCTACAAGCGGTACCAGGACGGATCCTTCGCGCCGACCGCCGTCCAGTGGGGACGCGACAACCGCACCTGCGCCATGCGCGTCGTCGGCCACGGACCCGGGCTCCGCGTCGAGAACCGGGTACCCGGCGGCGACGTCAACCCGTACCTCGCCGTCGCCGGCATGATCGCCGCCGGCCTGTACGGGATCGAGCACGAACTGCCGCTGCCCGCGCCGTACCAGGGCAACGCGTACGAGGCGGGCGGCGAACGGGTGCCGGCGAACCTGCGGGACGCGGTGTCGCGATGGGAAGGGAGCGAGGTCGCGGTCGCCGCGTTCGGGGCCGACGTGGTGGCGCACTACGCGAACGCGGCACGGGTCGAACTCGCGGCCTTCGACGCCGCGGTCACCGACTGGGAGCTGTACCGCGGGTTCGAGCGGATGTGATCGTGGGATGGCGCGACCGACTGTCCAACAAGTGCACAATCGATTGTCCAATTGTTGACCTGTTCAACAGTTGAACAAGTGGACAGTTCAACAAGGGAACAATCGAGAATCGCCGCCACCGGCGGCCCACACCGTCACCACCTGGAGTCCGCATGACCGTGGTCGAGCTGTTGAACCCGGCGACGGGTACGGGGATCGGGACCGTACCGCTGGCGTCCGTGGACGAGGCGGATGCGGCGATCGAGCGGGCGGCCGTGGCGTACGAGTCGTGGCGGCGGGTGGCGCCGGCGGACCGTGGCCGGTTGTTGCGCCGGTTCGCGGAGCGGATCGACGCGCACCGCGAGGAGTTGGCGGAGCTGGAGGTACGCAACTCGGGCCATCCGATCGGCAACGCGCGCTGGGAGGCGGGCAACGCCGCGGATGTCGTCGGCTACTTCGCGGCGGCGCCGGAACGCTTGTGTGGCAGGCAGATCCCGGTGGCGGGCGGGGTGGACGTGACGTTCCACGAGCCGTTGGGCGTGGTGGGGGTGATCGTGCCGTGGAACTTTCCGATGCCGATCGCGTCGTGGGGTTTCGCGCCGGCCTTGGCGGCGGGCAACACGGTCGTACTGAAGCCGGCGGAGTTGACGCCGTCGACGGCGGTGCGGTTGGGCGAGTTGGCGTTGGACGCGGGTCTGCCGGAGCACGTGTTCACGGTGCTGCCGGGGGCGGGTCCGGTGGTGGGGCGACGTTTCGTGACGCACCCGGCGGTACGCAAGGTGTGTTTCACGGGGTCGACGCGGGTCGGCAAGCAGGTGATGGCGGGCTGTGCCGACCAGGTGAAGCGGGTGACTCTGGAGTTGGGCGGCAAGTCGGCGAACATCGTGTTCGCGGATGCGGACGTGGCGGAGGCGGCGGCGGGCGCGCCGATGTCGTTCTGCGACAACACGGGCCAGGACTGCTGTGCGCGTACCCGGATCCTGGTGCAGCGCCCGGTGTACGAGGAGTTCCTGGCGGCGTTGGAGCCGGCGCTGCGCGGGGTGCGGGTGGGTGACCCGGCGGATCCGGACACGCAGGTGGGGCCGCTGGTCTCGGCGGTACAGCGGGACCGGGTGGAGTCCTATGTGGACGGTGCCGAGGTGTTGCTGCGCGCGGATGCCCCGGACGGCCCCGGTTTCTGGTACCCGCCGACGGTGCTGGCGGGACGGTCCACACAGGACAGGGCGTGGCGGGAGGAGATCTTCGGCCCGGTCGCGTCGGTCCTGCCGTTCGACGACGAGGCCGACGCGGTCGCCCTGGCCAACGACACCGCGTACGGGCTGGCCGGGTCGATCTGGACCCGGGACGTGGGCCGCGCGCTGCGGGTGGCCCGGGGCGTACGCGCGGGCAACCTGTCGGTCAACTCGCACTCGTCGGTGCGGTACTCGACGCCGTTCGGCGGGTTCGGCGAGTCCGGGCTGGGGCGCGAGCTGGGGCCGGACGCGCTGGCCGGCTTCACCGAGACCAAGAACGTGTTCCTCGCCGACACCTGAGCACGCGACTAGGATCACCAGTAGGGAGAACAGCGGATGGCGGATCGTCTTTTCAACCGGGTCGCCGTGGTCACCGGCGCGGGCAGTGGCATCGGGCTGGCGACCGCCCGCAGGTTCGCCGCCGAGGGCGCCCGGGTCGTCGCCGTCGACATCGACGACGCGGCCGGCACGAAGGTCGCGGAGGAGACCGGCGGGGTCTACCACCACGTCGACGTCACCGACGAGACCGCCGTCCGCGAGTTGTACTCGAAGGTCGCGACCGACCTCGGCTCGGTGGACATCTCGTTCAACAACGCCGGGATCTCCCCGCCGGAGGACGATTCGATCCTCACCACCGGGCTCGACGCCTGGGAGCGGGTGCAGAAGGTCAACCTCACCTCGGTGTACCTGTGCAGCAAGTACGCGATCGAGCGGATGCGCGCGCAGGGGCGCGGTTCGGTGATCAACACGGCGTCGTTCGTGGCGGTGATGGGCGCGGCGACCTCGCAGATCTCGTACACGGCGAGCAAGGGTGGGGTGCTGGCGCTGTCCCGCGAGCTGGGTGTGCAGTTCGCGCGGGAGGGTGTGCGGGTCAACGCGCTGTGCCCCGGCCCGGTCAACACGCCGCTGCTGAAGGAGCTGTTCGCGGCCGACCCGGAACGGGCGGCGCGCCGGCTGGTGCACGTACCGGTGGGGCGGTTCGCGGAGCCGGAGGAGATCGCCGCCGCGGTCGCGTTCCTGGCCTCCGACGACGCGTCGTTCATCACCGCGTCCACGTTCCTCGTCGACGGCGGCATCTCCGGGGCGTACGTGACGCCGATCTAGGAGGGGGCATGCGGCCGGTCATCGGGATCACGGCGAACGTGGAGCACGCGCACTGGGGCGTGTGGGAGGCGCCGGCCGCACTCCTGCCGTACGCGTACGTGCTGTCGGTGGAGGAGGCCGGTGGGCGGGTGATCACGCTGCCGCCGGACTCCCGGGACGGTGACGTGGTCGCGCACCTGGACGGGCTGGTGCTGTCCGGCGGCGCCGACGTCGACCCGGTCCGGTACGGGCAGGTGCCGCATCCGGCGACGAACGTCCGGCCGGCGCGCGACGAGGGCGAGTTCGTACTGCTGGCCGAGGCGCTCGCGGCGGACCTGCCGGTACTCGGCATCTGCCGGGGGATGCAGCTGATGGCCGTCGCGTACGGCGGGACGCTGCACCAGCATCTGCCCGAGGCGATCGGTTCGGACAAGCACCGGCCGGAGACGGGCGTGGTCGGCTGGCACGGCGTCCGTTTCACCGCCGGCAGCGTCCTGGAGCACGTGTACGGCGAGGGCGAGCTGGAGGTCAACACGTACCACCACCAGGGTGTCGCGGACCCGGGGCGGCTCACGGTGACGGGCCTCGCCGACGACGGCGTCATCGAGGCGCTGGAGGATCCGGCGCACCGGTTCGTACTCGGGGTGCAGTGGCATCCGGAGGAGATCCACGGCGACCACATCTTCGCCGCGCTGGTCGCCGCCGCCACCACCGACTGACCACAGTGGACTGTCGCGGTTCCGCACCGCTGGGCGGATCGAGGCCCACTGGGTACTTGAGCCCCGGCTGGGTACGGTGTGACACTCCGCGGAAGCGTCGGCGGGTGCTGGTACCAATACCGGATGGGTGTGGAGCGGGACGAGGCCGAGGCGCTGCTGCGCCGGCTGGCCGGGCCGGACGCGGTGCTGCGGGACGACCAGTGGCGCGCCGTCGACGCGCTGGTCTCGGACCGGTCGCGGGTGCTGCTGGTGCAGCGGACCGGCTTCGGCAAGTCCGCGGTGTACTTCGTGGCCACCGCGCTGCTGCGGCAGCGGGGCGCCGGCCCGACGGTGATCGTCTCGCCGCTGCTCGCGCTGATGCGCAACCAGGTGGAGGCGGCGGCCGGGGCCGGGATCCGCGCCGTGACGATCAACTCGGCGAACGTCACGGAATGGTCGGCGATCGAGGCGGACATCGCCGCCGGCACCGTCGACGTACTGCTGGTCAGCCCGGAACGGCTCAACAATCCCGATTTCCGCGACCGGGTGCTGCCCGGGCTGGCGGCGTCGACCGGCCTGCTCGTGGTCGACGAGGCGCACTGCGTGTCGGACTGGGGGCACGACTTCCGCCCCGACTACCGGCGGATCGCGACGCTGCTCGCGGGACTGCGGCCGGGCGTACCGGTGCTGGCGACGACCGCCACGGCGAACGCGCGGGTCACCGCGGACGTGGCCGAGCAGCTCGGCGACGCGCTCGTGCTGCGCGGCCCGCTGGACCGGGACAGCCTCCGCCTCGGCGTACTCGACCTGCCCGGGCCGGCGCACCGGCTGGCCTGGCTCGCGGCGTACCTGGACGAGCTGCCCGGCTCGGGGATCATCTACACGCTGACCGTCGCCGCCGCGGACGAGGTGGCCGACTTCCTGCGCGACCGCGGCCACTCCGTCGTGGCGTACTCGGGGCGCACCGACACGGCCGAGCGCGCCGCGGCCGAGGCGGACCTGCTCGCCAACACGGTGAAGGCGCTGGTCGCGACGTCCGCGCTGGGCATGGGCTTCGACAAGCCTGACCTGGGTTTCGTGGTGCACCTGGGCGCCCCCGCCTCACCCATCGCGTACTACCAGCAGGTCGGTCGGGCGGGTCGCGCGGTCGAGCACGCCGACGTGCTGCTGCTGCCGGGCCGCGAGGACGAGGCCATCTGGCGGTACTTCGCGTCGCTGGCGTTCCCGCCCGAGGACCAGGTACGCGCGGCGCTGGCCGCCCTGTCGACCGACTCGCCGACCTCGACGCCGGCACTGGAGTCACGCGTCGACCTGCGGCGTACCCGGTTGGAGCTGATGCTCAAGGTGCTCGACGTGGACGGCGCGGTCCGCCGGGTCCGCGGCGGCTGGCTCGCCACCGGCGAACCCTGGCGGTACGACGCGGACCGCTACGCCCGCATCGCCGCCGCCCGTGCCGCGGAACAGCAGTCCATGCGCGACTACGTCCGTACGGCGGGCGACGGTGCGCGCTGCCGGCTGCGCTTCCTCCGCGAGGCCCTCGACGACCCGTACGCGACGGACTGCGGGCGCTGCGACGTGTGCCTCGGCCCCTGGTACCCGGTGGATCTGCCGGCGGAGGCGCTGGACGCGGCGCAGCGGCACCTCGGCCGGCCGGGCGTGGTGGTGGACCCGCGGAAGATGTGGCCGACCGGCGGTTCGACGCTGGGCATCCCGCACTCGGGGAAGATCCCGGCGGGCGAGGCGGCCGCGGCGGGCCGGGCGCTGGGCCGGCTGTCCGACATCGGTTGGGGCACAAGGCTTCGCGGGCTGTTCCGGCCGGGCGCGCCGGACGCCGAGGTGACCGACGAGGTGTTCCGCGGTGTCGTCGACGTACTGGCCGGGTGGGGTTGGGACCGCCGACCGGTGGGTGTGGTCGCGCTGCCGTCACGGACCCGGCCGGCGCTGGTGTCGTCGCTGGCGGCGCGGATCTCGTCGGTCGGCCGCCTGCCGTACCTGGGGGAGCTGGCCCGGGTCGGCGGTGGGCCGCCCGGTGCCGGCGCCGGCAGCAACGCGGTGCGCCGGCTCGCCGCGGTGCACGACGCCTTCGCCGTACCGGACGCGGTGGCCGAGCGGCTGTCCGACGGTCCCGTACTCCTGGTCGACGACGTGGTCGGCACCGGCTGGACGATGACGGTCGCGGCGCGTGCGTTGCGACTGGCCGGCGCAGGCGAGGTGTTGCCGCTCGCCCTGGCGGTGGACGGGTGAGCGTTGCCTCACCGGATGCCCGTACGGCCGGCGGATAGGCTCGGGGCATGGCTGACCGCGCTCCGCTCACCCCCGGCACCGTGTCCCCGATGCGGCAGGTGCCGGCCGACATCCCCCGCCCGGAGTACGTGGGGAAGCCGTCGCCCGCGCCGTTCACCGGCTCCGAGGTGAAATCGCCGGAGATCGTCGAGCGGATGCGGGTGGCGAGCCGGATCGCCGCGCAGGCGTTGGAGGAAGGCGGCCGGGCGGTGAAGCCGGGCGTGACCACCGACGAGATCGACCGGGTGGTGCACGAGTTCCTGTGCGACCACCGGGCGTACCCGTCGACGCTGGGTTACCGGAACTTCCCGAAGTCGTGCTGCACCTCGCTGAACGAGGTGATCTGCCACGGCATCCCCGACTCGACCGTCGTACAGGACGGCGACATCGTCAACATCGACGTGACCGCGTACATCGGCGGGGTGCACGGCGACACGAACGCGACGTACCTGGCGGGCGAGGTGTCGGAGGAGGCCCGGCTGCTGGTGGAACGCACCCGCGAGGCGACCCTGCGGGGCATCCGCGCGGTGCAGCCGGGCCGCCAGCTCAACGTCGTCGGCCGCGTCATCGAGTCGTACGCGAAGCGCTTCGGCTACGGGGTGGTCCGCGACTTCACCGGGCACGGCATCGGCGAGTCGTTCCACTCCGGGCTGTACGTGCCGCACTACGACCGGCCGGACCTGGACGTCGTGATCGAGCCGGGCATGACGTTCACGATCGAGCCGATGATCACCCTCGGCACGTACGAGCACGACGGGTGGGCGGACGGCTGGACCGTCGTCACCAAGGACCGCCGCTGGACGGCACAGTTCGAGCACACCCTCGTCGTCACCGACGACGGCGCCGAGATCCTGACAGTCGCGTGACCGTCGAGCAGGAGCGACCCGCGGCGGAGATCCACGGGCACCATTCCGACGTGTCCGGCGGCTGGCTGCGCGCCGCCGTGTTCGGCGCGATGGACGGCCTGGTCACGAACATCTCGCTGATCGCCGGTGTCGGCGGTGGCGGCGTGTCCCGGCACACCATCGTGCTGACCGGCGTGGCCGGGCTGGTCGCGGGCGCGATCTCGATGGGGCTCGGCGAGTACACGTCGGTGCGGACGCAGAACGAGCAGGTCGCCGCCGAGGTCGCCAAGGAGCGCGCCGAGCTGCTGCGGCACCCGGAGGCGGAGGCGGAGGAGCTGGCCGCCGCCTGGGAGCGGCGCGGCCTGCCGCCGGAGCTGGCCCGCGAGGTGGCGACCGCGATCGGCCGCAACATCGACGAGGCCGTCCGGGTGCACGCCCAGGAGGAGATGGGCATCGACCCGACCGAGGTACCGAGCCCGTGGCTCGCCGCGGTGTCGTCGTTCGTGTGCTTCTCGGTCGGTGCGCTGTTCCCGCTGCTGACGTTCCTGCTCGGGTTCCCGCAGCTCTGGTTGGGTCTCGCGGTCGGCGGGGTCGGCCTGTTCGCGGCGGGCGCGCTCGTGGCCCGCTTCACCGGCCGGTCCTGGCTGGTCAACGGCCTCCGCCAGCTCGTACTCGGCGGTCTCGCCGCCGGCGCGACGTACCTGATCGGCGCGTTGATCGGGGTCGCCGCGACGTAGCGGTCCGGGGGCTCGTCAGGCCGTGAGGAACCCGTCGTACCGCTCGGCCAGCTCGCGCAGCTCGTCGGTACGGTCCGCGGCGGGCGTACCGCCCGGGCCGGTGGTCAGTTCGACCACCCAGTCGACGTCCTCGGCGTCGTCCTCGCCGAGCAGCATGTCGCGGTGCACCAGGGCGGGCGAGTACCCGGCGGCGCGCAGCTCGTCGGCGATCTCCTCGGCGTCGTCCCGGTCCGGCAGGACCAGCAGTACGGTGTCGGCCACGGCGCGACGGTAGCCCAGCCCCCGCTCCACCGTTCATCGACCCGCCCCGTTCCCCGGCCCGTTCGATCTGCCGACCCGTTCCGTGCGCCGGCGCGCTCGGGTCCGCGTCCGCCGCGCGGTCGGGCGGCTCCGTCGGCAGATCCGGCTTCGCCCGCAGATCCGGCTCCGTCGGCAGATCCGGCGCCCTCGGTCCGCTCCGATCGCCGGCCGACTCCGGTCGTCGGCTGATGGACGTCGGCCGGTTCCGGGCGACGCGGGGTCAGCGCCTCGGCGGGCGGAGTACGGCGAAGGGGTCGGTGACGCGCAGCGAACGGTCGGTGAAGCGGTACAGCGCGGCGGGTCGGCCGCCGGCCCGGCCGGGTGCGGACGCCTCGCCGGTGGGGGTGAGTACGCCGCGGCGGGTGAGTACCCGTTGCATGTTGGTGGCGGCGACGTCGTAGCCGAGGGCGGCGGCGTAGATCTCGCGCAGCCCGGAGATGGTGAACGTGCTGGGGGCGAGCGCGAACCCGAGGTTGGTGTACGACAGCTTGGCGCGGAGCCGGTCGCGCCCGCGCCGGACGATCGCGTCGTGGTCGAACGCTGTGGGCGGCGGGTTGTCGGCGGCGTGCCAGCCGGTGTCGGCGGGGACGGACGGGTCGACGTCGGTCGGTACCAGCCCGAGGAACGCGGTGGCGACCACGCGCCGTCCGGGTACGCGGTGGGGGTCGGAGAACACGGCGAGCTGTTCGAGGTGGGACAGCTGCGCCACGTCGACCTTGTCGGCGAGGTGCCGGCGTACGCAGCTGGCGACGTCCTCGTCGGGGCCGAGGGCGCCGCCGGGGAGTGCCCAGCGGCCGGCGGCGGGGGGCAGTGCGCGCTGCCAGAGCATGACCTCCAGCACACCGTCGCGCACCCGCAGCACCGCCGCCAGTACCTCGTGGTCGAGAGGTCTGGTAGCGTTGGCTGACATAGTTATCGACTATAAGGCGAAAACTGGCGGGGGCGCGACCCGACACGCCGGTACCCGGAGGGTTCGATGATCGACAGCGGATGGGCCGAGCAGGTACGCCGGCTGGCCCGCGAGCGGGACGCGGTGATCCTGGCGCACAACTACCAGTTGCCGGAGATCCAGGACGTCGCCCACCACACCGGCGACTCGTTGGCGTTGAGCCGGATCGCCGCCGAAAGCGACGCCAGCACGATCGTCTTCTGCGGCGTGCACTTCATGGCCGAGACCGCGAAGATCCTCAGCCCGGACAAGACGGTACTGATCCCGGACGCCGCGGCCGGCTGCTCGCTCGCCGACTCGATCACCGCCGACCAGCTGCGCGCCTGGAAGGCCGAACACCCGGGTGCCGTCGTCGTGTCGTACGTGAACACGACGGCCGAGGTGAAGGCGGAGACGGACATCTGCTGCACGTCGTCCAACGCGGTCGACGTCGTCGCGTCCGTCCCGGCCGACCGGGAGGTGCTGTTCTGCCCGGACCAGTTCCTCGGCGCGCACGTCAAGCGCCGCACCGGGCGTACGAACATGCACATCTGGGCGGGGGAGTGCCACGTGCACGCCGGTATCAACGGCGACCAGCTCGCCGAACGGGTCGCCGAGGTACCCGGCGCCGAGCTGTACATCCACCCCGAGTGCGGCTGCGCCACCTCCGCGCTGTACCTGGCCGGTGAGGGCGTCGTACCGGCGGAGAAGGTGAAGGTGCTGTCCACCGGGGACATGGCCACCGAGGCGCGGCACAGCAGCGCCACCGCGGTCCTCGTCGCCACCGAGGTCGGCATGCTGCACCAGTTGCGGCGCGCCGCGCCCGGCGTCGACTTCCAGCCGGTGAACGAGCGCGCCTCCTGCCGGTACATGAAGATGATCACGCCGGAGAAGCTGCTGCGGTCGCTGCGCGAGGGGACCGACGAGGTCGACGTACCGGCGGACGTGGCGGACCGGGCGCGCGCCGCGGTCCGTCGCATGATCGAGATCGGGCAGCCCGGCACCGGCGAATAAGCCGAACGGGATCGCCCGCGGTGCAGTGAACGAGCCGGGTGGGATCCCCGCGGCGAGTGAACCGGGCGGCTTCCCGCGGTGCGGGCATTTGGGTGGATCGGGCGGCGCCCGGCACGCCGGCGGCGCGGCGAGCGGGTGAGCCGGACGCCGATCCCGTACGCCGGTCCCGGCGCCGATCCCGTACGCGGGGACGGTGCGGTCAGCCGAAAAGGCTGTCGACGGTGCTGTCCACCGGGCAGCCCGCCTCGGCGAGTTCGTCGGCCTGACCGGCGAGCATCGCGGCGACGTCGGGCAGGCTGGCCTCGCCGAGCCCGGCCCGGCGTACGGCGTCGGCACTGCCGCGGAAGTACGTGCGTTGCAGCAGGCCCTGGACGACGGCGGTGGCGGTACGCGCCTCGGAGAGCACCAGGACGGCGCTGTCCGTGTCGTACCAGGCGGCGTAGCCGGCGGCCTCGTCGTAGCGGGCGCGCGCCTCGCACCAGGCCGCCCGCGCGAGCGTGGTGAACTCGCGCCCGCCGGCCTCGGCGAGCCGCGCGAGGTGCGTGTCGCGCAGCTCCCGGTGCCAGCCGTACGGGTCGTGGATCGCCTTCGTGGTCAGGTACCGGTCGGCGACCAGGGGCCAGGACGTGGACAACGTCCGCGCGTGCTGCAGGTACTCCTCGGCGCCGATCACGCCCAGGTCGACGAGGACGCCGTCGACCCGTCGCCGGGTCGGCGCCGGCCCCGCGTCCGACTGGTACGTGACGACCACCAGGTCGACGTCGCTGTACTCGGTGTCGTCGCCGTGTGCGAGCGCGCCGTGCACCCCCACCGCCATCACCTGCGCGCCGTACCGCCGGCGTACCGCGTCGCTGACCGCCCGCGCCACCCGCCACCGGGTCGAGCCGGTCACCGCCTCCGAAGTGCTGGTCATCCGGTCATTCTTGTCGGTCCTGGGCGATCCGCGCGCCGCGAGGGGGACGGTCGTCCCGGAGCGCGGATGCTAGCCTGCTAGCGTGCTAGCATCCGAGCCGTGGAGCAGGAAGCGAAACAGCAGTTCAACGTGTATCTGCCGTCCCCACTCGTCCGCCGCGTGAAGTACGCGTCGATCGACGCCGGGGTGTCGCTCTCCCGGCTGGTGGAGCAGGCGCTCGACGAGTGGCTGGCGCGCCACGGGGACCGGACGGGGGAGTCGCGGTGAGGCTCATGCCGATCGTGTTCGTCGCCGACGTGGCGGCGGCGCGGGAGTTCTTCGCCGTCCTCGGCCTGCGTACCGACGTGTCGGGGCGGGACGGCCGGTGGGTCGAGCTGGCCGCGGCCGGCGGGGTGCTCGGGGTGCACGACGTGGCGCACACCGACGAGCCGCGCCGGCCGGGGGAGTGCGCGCTGTCGTTCGTCGCCGACGAGCCGCTGGAGGCGGTCCGGGACCGGCTGCACGCCGCCGGTCACCCCGACGCGCACATCCTCGACGAGGGGTACGGCCGGTCGCTGCGCGTCGCCGGCCCGGACGGCGCCGCGGTCCAGGTCGTCGAGCACGACCGCACGCTGTACACGTGACGGTGGCGGCGCCGGTCCGGTGGCGGGCGGTGTTCGCCGGGCACCGCGGCCTGTTTCGCGCTCACGTCGGCGGCGTGGATCGTCCCCGGACTGTTCGGCCCGGCGTACGGGGCGGTGCTGGCGGACCTGGTCGGCTGGCGCGCGCCGATCCTGTCGTACCTGGTGTTCCTGGGGGTGGCGGTCGCGTTGGCGCTGCCGCCGCTGGCCCGACTCGCCCTGCCGGCCGGCGGTGCCACCGGCCCGCCGGTACCGGCGGCGCTCGCGCTGTTCGCCGGCGCCGTTCTGCTCACGACCGGCGTCGCCCGCACCGGACCGTACGGCTGGGGCATGGCGGTGGCCGGCGCGTGTGCCGGGGTGCTGGCGCTGCGCCGGTTGCTGCCCGCCGGGACATGGATCGTGCGCCGCGGCCTGCCCGCCACCGTGGCCGCCGCGTTCCTCCTCACCACCGCGTACTTCGCGCTGCCGGCACTCGTCCCGGTACTGCTCACCGCGGGGCTGCGCGTCGACCTGCGTACCGCGAGCCTGCCGTCACCGCGGGCGCCGTGACCTGGTCGGCCGGCAGCTGGTTGCACGCCCGCGCCGTGGACTCCGGCCGCGCCCCGACCCGCGTGGCGACGTACGGTGGCCTGCTGCTCGCCGCCGCCGCCCGCACCGTCCTGGTCGGCCTGCGCACCACCACCCCACCCTTCGTGTACGCCGGGTGCCTGGCCGCCGGTCTCGGCATGGGCCTCGGGTACCCGGCGCTGTGGCTGGCCACGATGGGCGCCGGTACGGGCGGGGCGACGTCGGCCACGCTGCTCGCCGACGTGCTCGGTACCGGACTCGGCGCGGGCCTGGCCGGTACGGCGGCGGGCGACGGCGCCCGGCACGCGGTCGTCCCGGCGCTGACCGGCACGCTGCTCGCGGTCGCCGCCGTCGCGCTGGCGTTCGCGTACGTGGCGCGGCGGATGTCGGACCCCGGTCGTACAGTGCGCGGGACGGAAGGGGAGCGATGACGGTCGATGCGGTGTTGTTCGACTGGGGCGGCACGCTGACGCCCTGGTGCCCGCCGACGGGCCGGATCTGGCTCAGCGTCGCGGAGGCGCTGGTGCCGGCCGGGCGCGCCGGGGCGGTGGCGCTGCGGCTGGAGGCGGCCGACGCCGCGGTCTGGCAGCGGTCCCGGCTGACCCAGCGCAGCGGCACGCTGGCCGAGATCCTCGCCGCCGCCGACCTCCCCGCCACCCCGGCGGCGTACGAGGCGTTCGCCGCGGCGACCGAGCCGATGACGTACACGGATCCGGACGTGTCGCCGCTGTTCCGTGCGTTGCGGGAGCGGGGCGTGCGGATCGGCGTGCTGTCCAACACCACCTGGCCGCGCGCGCTGCACGAGCGGATCTTCGCGCGCGACGGCGTGCTCGACCTGATCGACGGTGCGGTCTACAGCAGCGAGATCCCGTGGACGAAGCCGCATCCGGAGGCGTTCGGGGCGGCGATGGCCGCGGTCGGCGCGACCGGTCCGGACCGCTGCGTGTTCGTCGGCGACCGCACGTTCGACGACATCCACGGTGCCGGCAGCATCGGCATGCGCACGGTACTGGTGCCGCACAGCGTCATCCCGGCCGACCAGCGCGGCCACACCGACGGCGTACCGGACGCGGTGGTGCAGCGCCTCGGCGACCTGCTCGACCTCGTCGACGGGTGGCGCGGCACGGACCGGCCGGCGGCGGGTGTCAGGTGAGGTCGAGGTCGATCAACGGCACCCCCGCCTCGGCGTACTGACGCTTCGCCAGGGTGGTGGACAGGTCGGTGACGACCACTTCGAGGGTCGGCCAGACGGTGCCGGACAGCAGGTGGCCGCCGCGGGTGCTGCCGTCCGGCCGGCCGAGCACGGTGTGCGCGTGGACGACGGGATCGCCGTCGTGCCAGGCGATGTCGCCGAGCAGCGACACCACCTCCGACTGTCCCGGTACGGGGATCGGCCGGTAGTCCCGGCGGTCCGGTTCGAAGAAGCCGAGGGTGGCGTCGCCGAAGCCGCCCACCCCGATCAGTTGTCCGGCGCGGATGTCGTGTTCGCGCGCGGCGCTCGTCAGGGACTCGACCGCCTCGTCCCCGGAGTGGAGCACCACGACCAGCATCCGTCGCTCGGCGGACGGGATCTCCCGGCTCTGCACCGATCACCTCCTGTACCCGAGTGATTCGTATCGGGTATCGGCCGGAGAGGACACGATGGGCGTGGGAGTGTGTCGTGATGTGAAAACGGACAGGTCGCCACAGATAAGGTTTCCTGTCAGTTCCCTCCGGGGAATGCGACGGTCGTCGGCGTCATCTCGGCGCGCTGCCGCCAGTGCACCGCGCGTACCGCGTAGTCGGTGACGGCGGCGAGGGCGCGGCGGCGGTCGGCACCGTGCAGCCCAGCCAGCGCCCCGCCCCACACCTCGGCGGCACGTTCCTCCAGCAGTACGGCCAGTTTCAGTGCGTCGGCCCGATCCGTCACCCGGATCGGCAGCGCGTACGCCGGCGCGGCCGGGGTCGGGGTGACCCGCTGCCGGCTGAGTTGCAGGGTCAGCGCGTCGCGCCGGTCCCGGTGCGCCTGCCCCGCCTGCCGGGCCTGCGTCTGCTCGTCGCCGGCCAGGTGCGGGCCGAGCACGTCGTAGCCGTACACCGCGGCGTGCTCGGCGGCGAGTGCCGCCTGCAGCTGCTGCTGCGCCGTCGTCATGCCCTCTCCACGGCTGTCGGTACCTCGTTCGTCGTGGCCCGCCCGCCCGGCCGTGCCGCGGTCACGACAGGACCGCCACGTGACTCGCCCGGCAGGCCGCCACCGAGCCGAACAGCGTCGCGTACTCCGCCGGCGCGGACAGGCACGCCGTCGTCCCGTCCTGCTGCGCGCGCCGCTCCGCCGCCAGCAGCATCGCCACCGCCGCATCCGCGCCGTCCGGTACGACCGGGGTGGACGGGGTCGCGCTCGCCGACGCGCTCGGCGTGGCGCTGCCGAGCCGCTTCGTCAGCTCCTGTACGTGCCGCCGGTGGTCCGCCCGCAGCGCCGCCAGCCGGTCGGCAAGATCGGCGTGCCGGACCAGGACCGCGTCGTACGCCGCGACCAGCTCGCGGCTGCCGGCGAGGACCGGCAGCACGGGGCTGGGCGGCGGTGGTTTCTCCGTGTCCGTGCACCCGGCCAGCCCGGCGGCGGTCACGACCGCGGCCAGCCCGCCCAGCAGCACTCCGCGCCGCGGCAGCGATCCCGAAGCCATCCGTCCATCCTCGAATGCGTCGAAGCCGGTCGATGTCCCGCCCGGCCGGCATGTCCGACCCGCCGGACCGTGAGCACTGCCGGCACGCGCGCGTCCGCCACCCGTACCGCCGCGGTCGCCGCGTGAAAACCCTACGCGACACCCGATCCGTTCCATGCTGACCCGTACCCCGCTCGGTCGGGCGGGTTTCGACCGGGTGGCTGAGCGACCTTTCTCGCTACGGCGGGTTACGCTTCTCCCCGCGCCGCGTTGGATGTTCTGACGCGGCCTGTACTGGTTGGGACGACACGCCGGTGTGTGACCGCCGTGGGGAGAGGGGAGGTGCGGCATGGGTTCCCGTGCACAGCGGCCGGGGTCCGGCGGCCGGGGCGGGCCCGAGCGTCCGGTCGGACGCGGTGGACCGCGACGGACCGGCGCACCCGAGCGCTCGCGCGGCCCCGCCGGCCCGAGTCTCGCCGCGCATGCCGAGCAGCTGCGCGACATCGTCGCCCCGGTGGTCACCGCCGCCGGGTACGACCTGGAGGACCTGGCGATCTCCCGGGCCGGCCGGCGCAGCCTGGTACGGATCGTGGTGGACGGCGACGACGGCGTCAGCCTCGACGCGGTCGCCGAGCTGTCCCGCGGGATCTCCACGGCGCTGGACGGCGCGGACGAGAGCGGCTCGTTCGGCGCCGAGGCGTACACGTTGGAGGTCACCTCGCCGGGGGTGGACCGGCCGCTGACCGAGCCGCGGCACTGGCGGCGCAACGTCGGCCGGCTGGTCGCCGTCGGAGTGGGCGGGGAGGCGCTGGTCGGCCGGGTCACCGCCGCGGACACACCGGTGGGTACCGGTGATTTGGGGGTCGAGATGGACGTGGGCGGCGAGCCGCGCCTCCTCCGGTACGCCGAGTTGGGCCCCGGGAAGGTGCAGATCGAGTTCGGCAGGGCCGATAGTGGTAAGGGTGACGACGATCCGGAGCCAGGGAAGGAGGAGGCATGAACATCGACCTGGCCGCCCTCCGTGCGCTCGAACGGGAACGTGACATTCCCTACGAGACGATCCTGAGCACGATCGAGACGGCGCTGCTGACGGCGTACCGGCACACCGAGGGCGCGAACCCGCACGCGCGGGTCGAGATCGACCGCCGCACCGGCATCGCCGCGGTGTTCGCTCAGGAGGTCGACGCGGACGGCACGGTGCTGCGGGAGTGGGACGACACCCCGCACGACTTCGGCCGGATCGCCGCGATGACCGCCAAGCAGGTCATCCTGCAGCGGCTCCGCGAGGCCACCGACGAGGTGACCTACGGGGAGTACGTGGGCAAGGAGGGCGACATCGTCACGGGTGTCATCCAGGCACACGAGGCGCGCGCCGAGAAGGGCATCGTGGTCGTCGACCTCGGCAAGATCGAGGCGCTGCTACCACCGTCCGAGCAGGTCCCCGGCGAGTCGTACGACCACGGCCAGCGCATCAAGTGCGTGATCGTGCACGTGGTCAAGGGCCTGCGCGGCCCGCAGATCACGCTGTCCCGGTCCCACCCGAACCTGGTGAAGCGCCTGTTCGGGCTGGAGGTACCGGAGATCAACGACGGCACCGTGGAGATCTGCGCGATCGCCCGTGAGGCCGGCCACCGGACGAAGATCGCCGTACGGTCGAGCGTCCCCGGGGTCAACCCGAAGGGCGCGTGCATCGGCCCGATGGGCGCCCGGGTGCGGTCGGTGATGAGCGAGCTGGCCGGCGAGAAGATCGACATCATCGACTGGTCGGAGGATCCGGCCGCGTTCGTCGGGAACGCGCTGTCCCCGGCGAAGGCGCTGCGGGTCGACGTGATCGACGCCGCCGCGCGCGCCGCCCGCGTCGTCGTACCGGACTATCAGCTCTCGCTGGCCATCGGCCGGGAGGGGCAGAACGCCCGGCTCGCCGCGCGGCTCACCGGCTGGCGGATCGACATCCGGTCCGACGCCGACCAGTCGGCACCGCCGGAGCCCGCCGGCGGTGCGGTCGGGGCGGCCGACACCGCCCGTTGAGGGGCGAAACCGGAGCTTCCCGGCGTGTCCGTACGGCTTGCGTGTCACCTGCCCATCACGGGCGGGTGACACGCGGTCCGCAGTGATGTGAAGAGATCAACTCAGGCACCGGGCGCTGCCCGCTCTCAAGCCGAGGAGTAAGCTTCTCCGTGGTACGTCGCACGTCTCCGGTTCGCACTTGCGTGGGTTGCCGGCAGCGTGCGCCAGCCGCCGCATTGCTGCGTGTTGTGGCGATCCGGAATGAAGCCGGTCTCCGGTTGGTTCCAGATCCCGCACGGACTCTGCCGGGCCGCGGTGCTCACCTGCACCAGGACCCGGCATGTCTCGCGCTCGCGGAGCGACGCCGGGCCTTCGGTCGGGCGCTCCGGCTCGACGCCGGATCGCCGGTCGATCCGACGCCGGTCCGGGAGTACGTGGGGGCACGCAGTGGTGGCAACAGCCGACGGCACGGGACGCAAGGCCCGGGCCCGAACGAACTAGGTAGGTCGACCGACATGAGCGCACGATGAAGTCACTGTGATGAACAGGCTTCGGGTGTTGCACGAGTGAGGTCGAGCGGGTCTGCCCGCCCGGCCTCGAGATGAGGAGTGCAGTGGCAGGCAAGGCCCGCGTACATGAGCTCGCCAAAGAGTTCGGTACCGACAGCAAGAGCGTGCTCGCCAAGCTGAAGGACATGGGCGAGTTCGTGAAGTCCGCGTCGAGCACGGTCGAGGCGCCGGTGGCTCGGCGTCTTCGCGATGTTCTCGCGGCGGAACAGCAGAAGGGCGCGTCCGGCGGGGACGCGTCGGCGAAGCAGCCGGCGAAGAAGGCCGCACCGGCGAAGCCGGCCGTGGAGCAGACGGTGGCCAAGGCGACCGAAGCCCCCGCCGAGGCGAAGCCGGCCGCCGCCCGTCCGGCGGCGCCGAAGCCGGGTCCGCGTCCGGGCCCGCGCCCGCGTCCGTCCGTTCCGGCCAGCAAGCCGGCGAGCGCGCACGACATCGAGGTGGCGGCGGCGGAAGCGCGCGCCGCGCAGCTCAAGAAGGACCAGGAAGCCGCGGTCAAGGCTGCCCAGGAGGCGGCCCGGCAACGCGCGGCCGCTCCTGCGCCGCAGCCGCAGGAGGAGCAGCCGCCCGCGGCGGGTGGCGGCACGGGCGCCGCAACGCGTCCGGGCCCGCGTCCCGGTCCGCGTCCGGGTCCGGCCGCCGCGCCGGCTCCGCGTCCGGGGCAGCGCCCCGCGCCCCGTCCGGGCCAGCGGCCCGCGCCGCGCCCCGGCAACAACCCGTTCGGTATCGGTCAGGGCGGCGGCGCGCAGCGTCCGGCCGCCGGCCAGGGCGGTCCGCGTCCGGCCGGTGGCGGTGACCGGCCGCCGCGGCCCAGCCCGGCGTCGATGCCGCCGCGGCCCAGCCCGTCGCAGATGCCGTCCCAGCGCCCGGCCCGTCCGGGCGGCCCGGGTGGCGGCCGTGGTGCCGGCGGCGCCGGTCGTCCCGGTGGCGGCGCCGGTCGTCCGGGCGGCGGCGGTGGCGGCTTCCGCGGCGGTGGCGGCGGTGGGGGCGGCGGCTTCCGCGGCGGTGGCGGCGGTGGCGGTGGCTTCCGCGGTGGCGGCGGTGCCGGCGGTGCCGGTGCCCCGGCGGGCGGCGGTTTCCGTGGCGGCGGTGGTGGCGGTCGCCCCGGTGGCGGCGGTCGCGGTCGCGGCGGTACGAGTGGTGCCTTCGGTCGGCCGGGTGGCCGCCCGAGTCGGGGCCGCAAGTCGAAGAAGCAGCGCAGGCAGGAGTTCGACAACCTGTCCGCCCCGACCATGAGCTCGGGCGCGCCGCGCGGCAACGGCCAGGCCGTACGACTGCCGCGGGGTGCCTCGCTGTCGGACTTCGCCGAGAAGATCGACGCGAACCCGGGTTCGCTGGTCCAGGAGATGTTCAACCTGGGCGAGATGGTGACGGCGACGCAGTCCTGCACGGACGACACGCTGCTGCTGCTCGGCGAGCACCTGGGCTACGACGTCCAGATCGTGAGCCCCGAGGACGAGGACCGCGAGCTGCTGGCGCAGTTCCACATCGACCTTGAGGCCGACGTGGACGAGTCGCGGCTGGTCTCCCGTCCGCCGGTGGTGACCGTGATGGGTCACGTCGACCACGGTAAGACGAAGCTGCTGGACGCGATCCGTTCCACGCACGTGGTGGAGGGTGAGGCCGGCGGCATCACCCAGCACATCGGGGCGTACCAGGTCGAGGTCGAGCACGAGGGCATCGAGCGCAAGGTGACCTTCATCGACACCCCGGGCCACGAGGCGTTCACCGCCATGCGTGCCCGTGGTGCGCAGGTCACCGACATCGTGATCCTGGTGGTCGCGGCCGACGACGGCGTGATGCCGCAGACGATCGAGGCGTTGAACCACGCCAAGGCGGCCGACGTGCCGATCGTGGTGGCGGTCAACAAGATCGACGTCGAGGGCGCCAACCCGGCGAAGGTCCGGCAGCAGCTGACCGAGTACGGGCTGGTCGCCGAGGAGTACGGCGGCGACACGATGTTCGTCGACATCTCGGCGAAGTCGCGCCTGAACATCGACGGCGTACTGGAAGCGGTGCTGTTGACCGCGGACGCGTCGCTGAACCTGCAGGCGCCGGTCGACGGTGCGGCGCACGGTGTCGCGATCGAGGGCCACCTCGACAAGGGCCGTGGTCCGGTGGCGACGGTGCTGGTCCAGCAGGGCACGCTGAAGGTCGGCGAGTCGATCGTGGCCGGTTCCGGCTACGGCCGCGTCCGGGCCATGCTCGACGAGTACGGTCGGCCGGTGGACGAGGCGGGTCCGTCCCGTCCGGTGCTGGTGCTGGGTCTGACCGCGGTGCCGGGTGCGGGTGACACGTTCCTGGTGGCCGAGGACGACCGCACCGCGCGGCAGATCGCCGAGCAGCGGCAGGCGCGCAAGCGCGCCGCGGCGAACGCGTACTCGCGTGGTCGGGCGACGCTGGAAACCCTGATGGAGCAGGTGAAGGAGGGCCAGAAGGCCACCCTCGCCCTCATCCTCAAGGGCGACGTGTCCGGTTCGGTCGAGGCGTTGGAGGACGCCCTGGTCAAGCTGGACATCCCGGACGAGGTGCAGCTGCGCATCATCCACCGGGGCGTCGGCGCGATCACCGAGAACGACGTCAACCTGGCGTCCGCGACGAGCGACTCGACGGCGACGATCATCGGCTTCAACGTGCGGGCCGAGGGCAAGGTCCGCGACCTGGCCGACCGCGAGGGCGTGGAGATCCGTTACTACACGGTCATCTACCAGGCCATCGAGGAGATCGAGGCCGCGCTCAAGGGCATGCTCAAGCCCGAGTACGAGGAGGTCGAGCTCGGCACGGCGGAGATCCGCGCGATCTTCAAGTCGAGCCGGATCGGCAACATCGCGGGCTGCATGGTCCGCTCGGGTCTGGTGCGCCGCAACGCGAAGGCGCGGCTCATCCGGGACGGTGCCGTGGTCGCGGAGAACCTGACCGTCGCCTCGCTGCGACGGGAGAAGGACGACGCGACGGAGGTCCGCGAGGGCTTCGAGTGCGGTATCACGCTCAGCGGCTACAACGACATCAAGGAAGGCGACATCATCGAGAACTTCGAGATGCGCGAGAAGCCGCGCGCCTGACGGCGCTGACGGGTCCGTGGTCGACCGCCACGGACCCCGGCACACGGCTGACGGCAACGGCCGGGTCCGCTGGGGCCCGGCCGTTGCCGTGTCCGTACCGGGGTGGGTCAGGAGAGTTCGATGACGAGGAAGGCGGCGAGCAGCGCCAGGACCAGGATGCCGCCGGCGACGACCGGTGCCATCCCGCTGCCGGTGGGCAGTTCGCCGGCGGTGATCGCGCGGCGGCTCTGCCGGTAGCGGACGGCGCCGAAGACGAGCCCGGCGACGGCGACGACGGTGAGGATGACCCCGGCCTCCAGTCCGCCCCGCCCGCCGAACTTGGCCGCGGCGAGTCCGAGTACCAGTACGCCGAGGGCGGAGCGCAGCCACGACAGGTACGTGCGCTCGTTGGCCAGGTGGTCGCGCCAGGCGGCGGACTGGTCGGGCATGGCCCCATGCTGCCATCGCGGCCCGCCCACCGGGCCGCGATCACGGGGGCGCTGGCAGAATCGTCGTCGATCCCCAGACCGCGAGGAGCGTCGCACCGCCATGGCCGAGTACGCGATCCTGCTGTTGCCGTCCCTCAACCGGGTGTACTCGGGCACGGCGGTGACGTTGACCCGTCGGGAACTGGCGGTGCTCGACGCGACCGTGCTGGGCGGCAAGCTGACCGACGTCGCGGAGACCGAGATCGCCGGCGTGCCGTACGTGACGTTCGGGGCGGCGGAGCTGACCGACACCGACCTGGCGTACCTGGCGAACCTGTCGTCGCGGTACGCGATGTTCGAGCGGGTCGGTGACCTGCTGCGGCCGGTCACGACGGCGCCGCTGGACCTGTTCCCGTCCGACCTGCTGACGATCCTGAAGTACCCGGGGAAGACGAACGAGCAGTTCACCAAGCTCCTGCTGAACGTCACGGCGCTGTCCACGGACCGACCCGGCGACCTGCTGGCGCGCAAGCTGCGGGTGCTGGACCCGATGTGCGGCCGCGGCACCACCCTCAACCAGGCCCTCATGTACGGGCTGCCGGTGGCCGGGGTGGACATCGACGGCAAGGACATCGACCAGTACGCGGCGTTCCTGAAGACGTGGCTGCGGGGGAACCGGATCAAGCATCTGGCGCGCAGTGCGCCGATCCGGCGCAACCGGGCCGTACTCGGCCGGCGGTTCGACGTGGAGCTGGCGCCGACGAAGGAAGCGTACAAGGCGGGCGAGCTGATCACGCTGACCGCCATCGCCGGCGACACCGTCCACATCGGACAGTTCTTCCGGCACCGCACCTTCGACGTACTGGTGGCCGACGCGCCGTACGGGGTGGCGCACGGCAGCCACGGGCGTACGGTGTCGCGCAGTCCGGTGGAGCTGATCGCCGCGGCCGCGCCGAGCTGGGCCGACCTGCTGCGGCCGGGCGGCGCGCTGGGGCTGTCGTTCAACACGCACGTGGCGCGGCGTTCCGACCTGGCCGAGATCCTCACCGGCGCGGGGCTCACGGTGCTGGACGGCCCGGCGTACCAGGGATTCGAGCACCGGGTGGACCAGGCCATCGTGCGTGACCTGCTCGTGGCCCGTCGCGACTAGTCTTCTCAGGCGTGTATACCGGTACCGCGCTGTTCGACGTCCTGCTGCCCGACGGCACCAACTCGCTGAAGGCGAAGCGGTCGTACGTGCGGCCCGTCGTCGCCGCGCTGCGCAAGCTGGACGTGGCCGTCGCCGAGGTGGGTGACCAGGACGTGCACCGCCGCAGCCAGTTGGGGGTGGCGGCGGTGTCCGGCGACAGTGGCCATCTCGCCGAGATCCTGGACGCCTGCGAGCGTTTGGTCGCCGGTCGCCCCGAGCTGGAGCTGCTGTCCGTGCGCCGGCGCGTCCGCGGCGACGAGGACTGACGATCACGGGACCGCGGCGGTGGGCGGCCGGGCCGGGGCCTCGTCGGGCTCGGCCGGCAGCGTACGCAGGCGGGGGACCGGGCTGGGGACCAGGAACAGGACGCCCGCCAGCGCGCCCACGGTGGCGATCCACAGCGCGGGGCGCAGGCCGAGCAGGCTGCCGGCGGCACCACCGAGCAGCGACCCGAGCGGGCGTACGCCGTAGTTGACCGCCTGGTACGCGCCGGACACCCGGGCCCGCAGCCGCGGCGGTACGGTCGCCGCCATCACCGCGCCGATCGCGATGTCCAGCAGCATCACGCCCAGCCCGGAGCCGAACTCCGAGCCGAACACCAGCCCCACCGCGCCCGGTCCGGGCCCCGCGGCCAACGGTACGAGCAGCAGCGGTGCCGGGAACAGCACCGTACCGAGGACGAGGACGGGGCCGACACCGAGGCGGCGGGTGAGCGGGCCGGCGACGGCGGAACCGAGCAGCGCACCCACCGCGCCGGCACCCAGGACGACGCCGAGGGTGCCGGGACGGATGCCGAGCTGGCGCGTGGCGTACAGGGTGAACAGGGCGATGAACATGAAGTTGAACAGGTTCACCGTCGCGGTCGCGGCGAGCAGCGCCCGCATCACCGGCGACCGCCGCAGGTACGCCAGGCCGGCGGTGACGGCGCCCCGGCGGGCCGGTTCGGTGGGCGGCTCGGTGGCCCGGATCCCGCTCAACGCCACCGCGGACACCAGGAACGACGCCGCGTCGACGAGTACCGCGAAGGGTGCGGTGAGCACCTGGACGAGGATGCCGCCGAGGCTCGGACCCGCCAGGTTCGAGAACGCGCGGCTGCCGTGGATGGCGGACTGGGCGGCGACGTACCGCTCGGTGGGGACGACCGCGACGAACAGGCTGGCGTCCGCGACGGAGAACCAGACCCCGAGCGCGCCCACCCCGAACGCCACCAGGTACAGCTGCGGCAGGCCGAGTACGCCGAACAGGGCGGCGACCGGCACGCTGCACAGGAGCACGGCGCGGGCCAGGTCGGTGACGAGCATGGTCCGGCGGCGGCGCCCGTGCCGGTCGCTCCACGAGCCCGCGTACAGGGAGAACAGCAGGCTGGGCAGCATGCCGGCGGCGGTCAGCAGGCCCATCGCGCCCGGCCCGGCACGCAGTACCAGGACGGCGGTGAGCGGCAGCGCGAGCGTGGACACCTGGTCGCCGAACAGCGAGACGGTGTGGCTGGCCCACAGCCGGCGGAAGTCCCGACCGGCGAACAGCCCGCCGGGTCTCATGCGTCCTCGTCCGGCAGCGGATAGGCCACCTGCAGGTACGACACGGCGCGGGCGCCGGCGGGCCGCGTCTCGGCGTTCTCGCCGCGCCCCGCGTACTCGGCGAAGAGGGCGTCGACGCGACCGGTCAGCTCGGACAGTTCGGCGGGGGTGAGCCAGAGCAGGGCGTCGCCGAGGGCCGCGGCCTGCTGCCAGTCGGCCGGTTCGGTCTCGCGGTCGTCGATCCAGCGCAGCACGCCGCGCAGCCAGTGCTCGGCGAGCACCGCGTCGAGGTTGCCGGACGCCTCGGCCAGGTCGGGGTCGTCGGCGAGGTGCGGCCAGCGGGTGGCGCGGGCGGTGGCCTGCCAGGGCCGTTGCCGCCCCGTACCGCCGCCGGCCTCCTCGACCAGCCCGTACTTGGCGAGCTGGCGCAGGTGGAACGAGCAGCTCGCGGACGACTCGCCCAGCAGCTGCCCGGCGCGGGTGGCGGTGAGCGGGCCCTCCCGGCGCAGCAGGCCGACGAGGGCGAGCCGCAGCGGGTGGGCGAGGGCGCGCAGCGCGCGCGGATCGGTGAGATCGACGACGGGTTCCGACATGATGCCAACATAGCTTTCCAAAGTACTCTTTGCAAAGAGTACTTGGCATGTAGTACGGATGACCCGGGGCGACGCGGCCGTTCGCCGGCTTTCCCAGTACTGTCGAAGGGTTCGCACGAAGCGCAGGAGGAATCATGACGGACCCCGCCCGGGTGCGCCGGTACGCCGAACGGATCAAGGAGCTGGTCGCGTCCGCCCTGCGCAAGCAGGTCAAGGACCCGCGGCTCGGCATGATCACCATCACCGACTCCCGGATCACCGCCGACCTGCGCGAAGCGACGCTCTACTACACGGTCCTCGGCGACCCGACCGAGCAGGCCGCCACCACCGCCGCCCTGGCCAGCGCGAACGGTCTGCTCCGCAGCATCGTCGGCAAGCGGCTCGGGCTGCGGTTCGCGCCGACGCTGACGTTCGTCACCGACGAGGTACCGGAGCAGGCGCAGCACATCGAGGACCTGCTGGCCGCCGCCCGCGCCGCGGACGCCGACGTGCAGCGCCAGGCCGCCGCCGCGGACTACGCCGGCGAGGCCCAGCCGTACAAGGTGGACGAGGACGAGGACGAGGAGGCCGCCGAGGAGGCGGACCTCACCGACGCCCCGCGTACCGGCGGGTCGGCGTGACGGCGGCACCGGAGACGACGACCTCGGGCATCGCGGAGGCCGACTGGGCCACGGCCGTCGAGGCCATCGGGCAGGCCGACTCGATCCTGCTGGCCTGCCACCTGAACCCGGACGGCGACGCGCTCGGCTCGATGCTCGCCGCCGGGCTCGGCCTGGCACAGCTCGGGCGGCCGGTGCAGGCCAGCTTCCCCAGCCCGTTCGAGCTGTCCGGGGTGCTCGCCGACCTGCCCGGCCGCGAGCTGCTCGTCCCCGCCGACCAGGCCGACGCCGCGCCCGACCTGCTCGTCACGTTCGACGCGGGCAGCGCCGACCGGCTCGGCGACCTGCGCGACCGGCTCGACACCGCCGGCCGCGCGCTGGTGCTCGACCACCACGCGTCCAACACCCGGTTCGGCACGCTCAACCTGGTCGACGCGGGCGCCGCCGCCACCGGCGTACTCGTGGACCAGTTGCTGACCCGTCTCGGCGCCCGGCTCACCCCCGAGATCGCCGAGTGCCTGTACGTCGCGGTCTCCACCGACACCGGATCCTTCAAGTACCAGGCGACCACGCCGTCGGTGCACGAGCTCGCCGCCCGCCTGCTCGCCACCGGCATCGACCACGCCGGCCTCAGCCGCCGGCTGTACGACACGCGTCCGTTCGGCGCCGTCCGCCTGCTCGGCGAGGTCCTCGCCCGCGCCACCCGCGACACCACCGGCGCCGGCCTCGTCGCCTCGTACGCGACGCTCGACGACCTGGCCCGGCACGGCCAGCGCCCAGAGTCGCTGGAGAGCGTCATCGACGTGCTGCGTACGGCGGAGGAGGCGGAGGTCGCCTGCGTCGCCAAGCAGCTCGGCCCCGACGAGTGGGCGGTGTCGCTGCGCAGCAAGGGCGGCGTCGACGTGAGCCGGGTGGCGGTCGCCCTCGGCGGCGGCGGCCACCGGTACGCGGCGGGTTTCACCGGCCACGGCAGCGCCGACGACGTCCTCGCCGCCGTGCGTACCGAACTGGCCCGCGCCTGACGCCGGCCCGGGCCCGACCTGTGCTGGCTTGCGCCTGATCGGTGCTGCCTGCCCGCGCCCGACCCGTCCCGCGGCTGACGGCGGCCCGCGCCTGACGCCGGCCCGTGCGTGACCCCGGCCCGTGCGTGACCCCGGCCCGTGCCTGACGCCGGCCCGTGCCTGACGGCGGCCTGGGCCAGAGCCGTGTTGGCTTGACCCGCGGGTACCGGGCGGCGGGGCGGGTGGTGAGTGAGATCCGACGAAGAGGCTGTCGCGGCGGCCCGCTCCGGTCGAGAATCGGAAGACGTGGATCAACAGACACAGGTCGCCGAGACGGCGCCGCCACGCTGGCACGCACCCGCCCGCGTGGTCGGCTTCGTCGGTACGTCCCTGCTGGTCGGATCGTTCCCGTCGTTCTCGTTGCGCTCCACGCTCACCATGATCGGGTTGGGTGGGGCGTTCTTCTGGCTCGGTGTGTCCCGGCGCATGGTCCGCCACCCGGTCGTACGGCACATCGGCCGGGAGGCGGTCTGGTGGATCGTGCCGGTCGTGATGTTCGCCAGCTTCGAACTGGTGAACTTCGCGCTCGGCTCCACGCCGGCCCATCCCACCCTGTCCGCCCTGGCCGACCCCGTACTCCAGCACTACTGGGCGCGGTCGGCGGTGTTCCTCGGCTGGATCACCGGGTTCTGGGCGCTGGTCCGGCGATGAGCGCGACCCGCGTGGCGACGCTCATCGCGTACGCGCTGGCTCTGGCGTTGATCGGGGTCCTGGAGATCGTCGGCCGGCGGGAGGGCTCGCGGGTGCCCACGCTGGCGCAGATCTGCGGCTTCGTCATGCGGTACCGGGTGGGTCGGATCCCGCTGGGTCGGGTGGCGCTGCTCGGTTTCTGGTGGTGGGTGGGTTTCCACTTCTTCGCCCGCTGAGCCGGCACCCGCGACCGCGCCGCGATTTCCCGTATTGCGGGAACTCGTGGGCGCACAGTGGAATGAACGTTAACTTAGGTCGGACGCGCGCCACCACGGTGCGCGCCCGACGGCTCACCCGGAGCCGACCATCCGTCGGTTCCCTCCGTGCCGTGGTGCCGCCCGACCGGCAAGACGGGTGATCCCCGCCCACCGGCCGCCGGCGTACGACATCGTGTTTCACGGAGGGGGTTCGTCATGAGCGGCGAGCAGAACCGGACCACCGAGCAGGAGCGGGACGAGGAGCGCCGCGAGGCGCAGCGGGCGCTGCAGCGTTCGCTGGAGAGCCGCTGGTAGGTGCCGTTGCGGGTGACCGTGCTGGGCAGTTGCGGTGCCTGGCCCGAGGCGGGCCGGGCCTGTTCCGGGTTCCTCGTCGAAGCCGGCGGTCGGCGCCTCGTCGTCGACCTGGGATACGGCACGGCGCCCCGCCTGTCGGCCGCAGTACCGGTCGAGACGCTGTCCGCGGTGGTCGTCACGCACGCGCACCCGGACCACTGGATCGACCTGCACGCGCTGTTCCGCGCGCGGTACTACGGGCATCGCGGCACCGGCCTGCCCCCGCTCCCGGTGTACCTGCCGGCCGGGCTCACCGAGCTGCTCGTCGCCCTGGAAGGCGAGGGCGGGCCGGAGCCGCTGCGCGAGACGTTCACGGTGCGGGAGTACGCGGCGGGTGAGGTGGTGGACCTCGACGGTCTGCGCGTCGCGCTGGTGCCGCTGCCGCACTACGTGCCGAACATGGGCGTACGGGTCGAGGGCGACGGCGCGGTCTTCGCGTACACGGGGGACACCGGGCCGGCGGCGGAGGTGGCCGATCTGGGCGCCGGTGCCGACCTGTTCGCGGTGGACGCCACGTTCCAGGACCGGCCGGTGGCGACGGTGACGCCGGCCCCGCGGTACAACCTGACGGCGCGGGAGGCGGGGTTGTTCGCGGCGCGGGCGATGGCGCATCGCCTGCTGTTGACCCATTTCTGGCCGGGTGCGGACCGGCACCGGTCCCGCGCCGAGGCGGCGGGGAGCTACGACGGCGAGATCCTGCTCGCGGACGAGGGGCTCGTGATCCCGCTGACGTAACGGGTGTCGGGGCTTCCGCTGATTACACCGACCGTGCCAGTATGGGCGCGTGAGCACCCTGACGGCGCGGAGTTCCGACGCCCGCGGCATCGTGACGCTGGCCCTGCCGGCGCTCGTCGTGCTCGCCGCCGAGCCGCTGTACGTGCTGGTCGACACCGCCGTGGTCGGCCACCTCGGCAAGGTGCAGCTCGCCGGCCTCGCGCTCGGTGGCACGATCCTGTCCGTCGCCGCCGCCCTCGCCAACTTCCTCGCGTACGGGACGACCGGCCGCGCCGCCCGGCGGTACGGGGCGGGTGACCGGCCCGGTGCGGTCGCCGAGGGTGTCCAGGCGTCGTGGCTGGCGCTCGGCTTCGGCGTCGCGTTCGTGCTGCTGGCCCAGGTACTCGCCGGGCCGGTGACCCGGCTGCTCGCCGGGGACGGCCCGGACGGTGCCGCGATCGCCGCGGGTGCCGCCCAGTGGCTGCGGATCGCGTCGTTCGGGGTGCCGGGCGTACTGCTCGCGCTGGCGGGCAACGGCTGGATGCGCGGCGTACAGGACACCCGCCGCCCGCTGGTGTTCGTACTCGGCGCGAACCTGCTGTCCGCCGCCCTCGGCCCCGTCCTCGTGTACGGCGCGGGTCTCGGCCTGGTCGGCTCGGCGATGGCGAACGTGACCGCGCAGACGCTGTCCGCGGCGCTGTTCGTCGCCGCACTGCTGAGCGAACGGACCGCGCTGCGCCCGCACCCGGACGTCCTGCGCGCCCAGCTCGCCGTCGGCCGCGACCTCGTCCTGCGGACGCTGTCGATGCAGCTCTGCTTCACCTCGGCGGCGGCCGTCGCCGCGCGGTTCGGTGCCGCGTCGGTCGGCGCACACCAGATCGCCCTGCAACTGTGGAACTTCTGCGCCCTGCTGCTCGACTCGGTGGCCGTGGCCGCGCAGTCGTTGGTGGGCGCCGACCTCGGTGCGGGCCGGGTGGCCGAGGCGAGGCACACCGCGCGGCGGATCGGCCTCGCCGGCGCCGTCTGCGGTACCGGCCTCGCGGTCCTCATCGGCGCCGGCGCCCCCGTACTGCCGGCGGTGTTCTCCGGCGACGCCGCCGTACACCACCAGGCGATGCTGGCATGGCCGTGGTTCGTCGGCCTGCTGCCGTTCGCGGGCGTCGTGTTCGCGCTGGACGGTGTCCTGATCGGCGCCGGCGACGTCGGCTACCTGCGGAACCTGACGCTCGTCTCGACGCTGTGCGGCTTCCTGCCCGCCGTCTGGCTGGCGTACGCGCTGGACCTGGGGTTGGGCGGGGTGTGGGCCGGGCTCGCCGTCTTCATCCTGGTCCGTTTCGCCCTCATCGTGGTACGCGCGGTCCGCGGCCGCTGGGCCGTCGCCGGCGCCCGCTGATCAGCGGCAGGTGTCGCTGATCGACATGTCGTGCTTCGGGTCGTACAGCGCGTCGGGGTCCTCGTCGTCGGCGACCGGATCCGCGGACGGGTCGACCTGCGGCGGCGGCTTGAGCAGGTTCCGGTCGGCGGCGGCGCAGTCCATCCCGTACGTGTAGTACGTCGAGCGGCCGGGCCAGAGGCCGAGGCTGCCGTCGGCCACGTCGCTGCCCGGCGGGTAGAAGCGCCACTCGATGTGGTCGTGCCGGACGACGGGATGCGGCGCCTTCGCGAAGGCGTACACCCAGACGTAGTTGCTGGTGACGACGAGGAGGCGGCGACCGCGGTCGTCCGTACCGGCGCGCACGGTCATGCTGCCGCGTACCCGGGGCGGCGCGGTGGCGAGCGTGCTGCCGGGCGCGAGCCGTACGCCGAGGTAGCCGGCCGTGACTCCGCGGCGTACCTGGGCGCGCGCGTCCGGCGCGACGAGTGCGAGCAGGCCGGTCGCGTTGTGGTCGACGAGCATCCGGTGTTCGAGGTGCCCGCGGACCAGCGCGGTACGCACGGTCGTGAGGTCGGCGGCCACCTGCGCGGCGGTGAGTCCGGCGGTGGCGTGCGCGGTGGGCACGACGATCCCGTCGGCACCCTTCGCGTACGAGGCGGCGGGGGTGCCGGCGAACGGGTCGTGGGGCCGGTCGCCCGCGGTGTCGGCCAGGACGTCGGGTGACGCGGTCGAACGGTTGGGGCGGAAGGCGTCGCGCACCGCGTCGCGCTGGTACCAGCCGACGACGGCGAGGAGGGCGACCGCGACGACGGCGACGACGACGCCAGGCGAGCGCGGTCGTACGACGAACCGGACGGGGGCGAGCAGGACGCGGCCGAGCCTGCGTCGGCGGTGGGCGCGCAGGGCGCGGCGTTCGGCCCGCCGCCACCAGTCGTCGTCGGGTTCGGTGGGCACGGCGGACCTCTCTGCGCGTCTTTCCTTGGGGGGCAAGCGATTCTCTCGGTGCCGGGCCGGCCCGGGGGTCGGCCGGTCGTCCCATGATCGTTCAGCCGTTCGGCCAGCGGCGCGGATCGGTACGCGGGTGGATTCCTCTTCCGATATGGCGTTTCTGCGCCGAATGCACTGTAATGGGCTTCGTCACTTAGTGCCCGAAGACGGGAGGAAAGGTGAAACTTCCCAACAACAGACCCGGGTGGGCCCGGCGGATGCTGGTCGTGGCGGCGGGCGCGCTGGTCGCCGCCGCGGCCGCGTTCGGACCGGGCGCCCCGGCCCAGGCCGCGCCCGGCGGGCTCGCCGGCGTCGACGTCTCGCACTACCAGGGCTCGATCGACTGGGGCGCGGTGAATTCGAGCGGCATCGCCTTCGCGTACATCAAGGCGACCGAGGGGACCACGGTCGTCGACTCGGCCTTCGCGGCGAACTACGTCGGCGCGCACGACGCCGGCGTGATCCGCGGGGCGTACCACTTCGCGCGCCCCGGCAGCTCCTCCGGTGCGGACCAGGCGAACTACTTCGCCGACCACGGCGGCGCCTGGTCCGCCGACAACCTGACCCTGCCCGGCGCCGTCGACCTGGAGGTCGCGAACTGCGACGGGCTGTCCCCGTCGGCGATGGTGAGCTGGATCAGCGACTTCACCGGCACGTACAAGTCGCGGACGGGTCGGGACGCGGTCATCTACACGACCGCCTCGTGGTGGTCGTCGTGCACCGGCGGCAGTACCGCGTTCGGCTCGACCAACCCGATGTGGGTCGCCCACTGGGGAGTGAGCAGCCCGAGCATGCCGGCAGGCTGGGGCGGGTACACGTTCTGGCAGTGGTCGGACTCCGGCTCGGTCGGCGGCATCCCGGCGACCGTCGACCAGGACGTGTTCAACGGTTCCGCGGACCGGTTGCTGGCCCTCGCCAACAACACGGCGTGAACGGCGCCGGCGGGGCCGTACGCGTACGGCCCCGCCGGGGCTGGGAAAAAATGACGCACCGTACTGCGAAAACTACGTGTTTGCCGGGCTCTCGCACTGGAAACTGAAGCCGTGACGAGTGGTTGGTCCTGATTCGCCCCTCCGGGGTGGAGCCAGGCACGAGGAGGTCGACGGCAACGATGAGCCAGGCCCAGACAGCGGCGACTGTGGACGCGGGAACGATCCGCAAGGCGGTTCTCGCGTCATCCATAGGTAACGCGACCGAGTGGTACGACTACGGGGTCTTCACCTCGGGCGTCATCGCCGCGACGATCGGCACGGTCTTCTTCCCCTCCGACAGCGGCAGCGCGGTGTTGAAGTCGCTGGCGCTGCTGGCGGTGGGGTTCATCGTGCGGCCGTTCGGTGGCGCGTTCTTCGGGCCGTTGGGCGACAAGCTGGGCCGGCAGAAGGTCCTTGCGATCACGATCCTGCTGATGTCCGGCTGTACGTTCCTCGTCGGCTGCCTGCCGACGTACTCCGGCCCGTACAGCATCGGCATCGCGGCACCGATCCTGGTCCTGCTGCTGCGGCTGATCCAGGGCTTCTCCACGGGCGGGGAGTACGGTGGCGCCGCCACGTTCATCGCCGAGTACGCGCCGACGAGGCGACGCGGCTTCTTCGGCAGCTTCCTGGAGGCCGGCACGCTCTCCGGGTACATCCTGGGCAACGTCGTGGTGCTCGCCGTGACGCTCGGCTTCTCGTCGAGCCAGATCGAGTCGTGGGCCTGGCGGATCCCGTTCTTCATCGCGCTGCCGCTCGGCCTGATCGGTCTGTACCTGCGGTCCAAGCTGGAGGACACCCCGGAGTTCCAGCGGCTGGAGAAGGCGGGGGAGAAGGCCGAGAAGGCGCCGATCGTCGAGACGCTGGTGCGCAACTGGCGGATGATCCTCAACCTCATCGGCATCGTCATCCTGCTGAACATCGCCGACTACATGCTGCTGACCACGATGCCCAGCTACTTCACCAACACGCTGAAGATCGGTGACACCCAGTCCACGTTGATCATCATCGCGGTCGAGGTGATCCAGCTGTCGCTGATCGCCCCGCTGGGTGCGCTGTCCGACCGGGTCGGCCGCAAACCGTTGCTGCTCACCGCCGCGATCGGGTTCCTGCTGCTGAGCTGGCCGTCGCTGAAGCTGATGCAGTCCGGGAACGTGGCGCTGTTGTTCGTCGGCTTCCTCATCGTGGCCCTGCTCCTGGTACTCATGCTCGCGGTGATCGGCTCGACGTTCCCGGCGATGTTCCCGACCCGCGTGCGGTACGGTTCGTTCGCCATCGGGTACAACCTGTCGACGTCGCTGTTCGGCGGTACCTGCGGCTGGGTCGTCACCCTGCTGATCGAGAAGACCGGCAACAACGACTGGCCCGCGTACTACCTGATGGCGGCGGCGGCCATCGCGCTGGTGCCGATCATCCGGATCCCGGAGACGGCCCGGGTACCGATGGCCCAGATCAACGAGAACTCGGTCGGGCCGCAGCTCGCCCCCGTCGCCCAGTGAGGGCGTCGATCGCCTACTGAGACACCGAACGCGCCCCGCACCGTACTGGTGCGGGGCGCGTTCGTCGTTGCTCGGCTTTCGATGCGGCCACCCGGCTCGGCGGTGCACCTCGGGCGTCGTCGGTCCGGCGCCGCCCGGTGGTCGGGCGCCCGACGTGTCAGGCGCCGACGTGTCAGGCGTGCTGCGTGGCCTCGGCCGGCTCGGCGATCTCGATCTGCTCGGCACCCCGCGAAGCGAAGTGCCGCCGGGACCATGCGGCCAGTCCACCGGCCACCATCACGGCGATGCCGGTTTCCACAATCAGCGCTGTCAACACCATGGCTTCCTCCTCGGGGTCTCGGGCCGATCCCGCCTAGTCGGGTGTTCGGCTGGTCGGGAGGCCAACTGCCTCCGTCACCACTATCGCGCGGAAAGCCCGGAAAATCAGCCTCGGGTGACCCAGGTGACCCGGTGACGTGGAGCACCGCTGCCGGAGGGGCGTCGCCGGCCGCTGCATCCCTTGCACAGCACCGGTTTCCGGGCTTCCGGTACGCCGCCCGACGGCGCCCGCGCGGTGGCCTCTAAGCTCGTCGCTCGTGGAGACGGCGGGTTTCGTGGTGGTCGACAAACCGGCGGGGATGACCTCGCACGACGTGGTGTCCCGGCTGCGCCGGCTGGCGCGTACCCGGCGGGTCGGGCACGCCGGCACGCTGGACCCGATGGCCACCGGCGTACTGGTGCTCGCGGTCGGCCGCGCCACCCGGCTGCTGACGTACGTGACGGGTTGCGACAAGGCGTACGAGGCGACGGTGCGGTTGGGCCGTTCGACGGTCACCGACGACGCGGAGGGTGAGCCCACCGGCGGTGCGCCGGCCGACGCCGTCACCGACGACGCGGTACGCGCGGCCCTGGTTCCGCTGACCGGCGAGATCCGGCAGGTGCCGAGCGCGGTGAGCGCCATCAAGATCAACGGCGAGCGGGCGTACAAGCGGGTCCGGGCGGGCGACACGGTCGAGCTGCCGGCCCGCCCGGTCACGGTGTCCCGGCTGGACGTGCACGCCATGCGCCGGGAGCCGGACGGCCTGCTCGACGTGGACGTCACCGTCGAGTGCTCCTCCGGCACGTACGTGCGGGCCATCGCGCGGGACCTGGGTGCCGCGCTCGGTGTGGGCGGGCACCTGACCGCGCTGCGGCGTACCCGGGTGGGCGGGTTCACCCTGGCCGAGGCCCGCACGCTGGACGAGCTGGCCGATCTCGACGACCCGGTGACGCTGCCGATGGCCGCGGCGGCGGCGCGGATCCTGCCCGGCCGCGAGGTCGACGCCGCGGCCGCCCGTACTGTCGCGCACGGTGGGCCGCTGCCGCCGAGCGGCCTCACCGGCCCGTACGCGGTCTACGGTCCGGGCGACCGGCTGCTCGCCGTCGTCGCCGAACGCGACGGCCGCGCCAGGCCCGAGATCGTGCTCACCACACCCGACGAGCTCGTCTGAGCGTTGAGTACCGTGAAGGGGTTTGCGGGGCGGTGAGTGCCGCCCGCGACACGCCGAGTTGGGGAGGGCGCGTGCAGCGCTGGCGAGGGGTGGACGCGGCGCCGCCCGGTTGGGGTCGGTCCGTCGTCACGATCGGGGTGTTCGACGGCGTGCACCGCGGACACCAGGCGATCATCGAACACACCGTGGAACTGGCCCGGAAGTACGGGGTGGCCAGCGTGGTGATCAGCTTCGACCCGCACCCGGCCGAGGTGGTCCGGCCGGGCAGTCACCCGGCGGTGCTGACCGACCCGGACCGCAAGGCGGAGCTGGTCGAGCGGCTCGGCGTGGACGTGTTCTGCCTGCTGCCGTTCACGGTGGAGTTCAGCAAGCTGTCGCCGGAGACGTTCGTGCACGACGTGCTGGTGGAGCACCTGCACGCGGCGGCCGTCGTGGTGGGGGAGAACTTCCGGTTCGGGCACAAGGCGGCGGGCACCGTGGCGCTGCTCGGCGAGCTGGGCCGCAAGTTCGGGTTCACGGTCGAGGGCGCGCCGCTGATCGCCGACAACGACACCGTCTTCTCCTCGACGTACATCCGGTCGTGCATCGACGCGGGGGACGTCGGGGCGGCCGCGGTGGCGCTGGGTCGGCCGCACCGGCTGGGCGGCGTGGTGGTCCGCGGTGACCGGCGCGGCCGGCTGCTCGGCTTCCCCACGGCGAACGTGTTGTGCCCGCCCCGGGCGGCGATCCCCGCCGACGGGGTGTACGCGGGCTGGCTGCGCCGGGACGCCGCGGCCGACCGGTTGCCGGCCGCGATCAGCATCGGCACCAACCCGCAGTTCTCCGGCAAGGACCGCCGCGTCGAGGCGTACGTCCTGGACTTCGACGGCGATCTGTACGGCGAGCGCGTCGAACTCGACGTCATCGCCCGGCTGCGCCCGATGCGCCGGTTCGACGCGGTCGAGACGCTGGTGGCGCAGATCGAGGCGGACACCAGGGAGACCCGCCGGGTGCTCGGTCTCTGACCACCGGCGGGATGCCGGGTCCGGCCCGGTTCGGGCGGCTCGGTCCGCGTGCCGGTCGGGGCCGTCCCGGGCCCGACTGGTACCGTTGGGTCGCACACCGTGTCCAGCGGTGTGGTCCCGTATGCCTGCACGGCGCCGTGGGTGCGGGACCGGCTCAGTACCACCCGTTCCGGGTGGGCGGGGCCGTCGACCAAGGCGAAGAACCGGAACCAAAGGGAGAACATGGCGCTCGACGTCGAGACCCGCCGCACGATCATCACCGACTACGCCACCGAGGAGGGCGACACCGGTTCGCCCGAGGTGCAGGTCGCGCTGCTGACCAAGCGGATCCAGGACCTCACCGAACACCTCAAGGAGCACAAGCACGACCACCACAGCCGTCGTGGTCTGCTGCAGCTCGTCGGCCGTCGCCGCAAGCTGCTGAAGTACCTGCAGCGCAAGGACATCGCCCGCTACCGGTCGCTGATCGAGCGGCTCGGCCTGCGGCGTTGAGGTAGTTGACGGGGGAGCGCCGGGGCGGCGTTCCCCCGTCGGCCTCGTGGCCGCCGGACACGGCGCGGCGGGGCCCGATGCGGGTGGCAAGGTGTCCCCGCATCCCCGGCAGGCGCGTGCCGGCCGCAGACTCCAGGAGGGCTTCGCACCGGTCCTCGGTAGTGGCTCCCGAGGCGTCGTACGAGACGACGGCCGGGTGCTTCGATCGAAGACCGGACGCGGACCAGCTCCCACCGCGTCGACGCGGTCAGGCCGGCCCTGTCGGGAAGACCGACACAGCTAGGAGCATTTCCGTAATGACCGAAACCACCGGGCACGAGCCCGAGGTCGTCAACCTGGGTACGCACACGTCGCAGGCCGTCATCGACAACGGCGCCTTCGGCACGCGTACCGTCACGTTCTCCACCGGCCGGCTCGCCCAGCAGGCCGCCGGCAGCGTGCTCGCCCAGCTGGGCGACACCGTCGTGCTGTCCGCCACCACGGTCGGCAAGCACCCCAAGGACCAGTTCGACTTCTTCCCCCTGACCGTCGACGTCGAGGAGAAGATGTACGCGGTGGGCCGGATCCCCGGCTCGTTCTTCCGCCGCGAGGGCCGGCCGAGCGAGGACGCGATCCTCACCTGCCGGCTGATCGACCGGCCGCTGCGGCCCAGCTTCGTCAAGGGCCTGCGCAACGAGGTACAGGTCGTCGAGACCGTGCTGTCCCTCGACCCGGCCCACCCGTACGACGTGGTCGCGATCAACGCCGCGTCGGCCTCGACGCAGCTGTCCGGCCTGCCGTTCTCCGGCCCGGTCGGCGCCACCCGCATCGCGCACGTGGACGGCCAGTGGGTCGCGTTCCCGACGCACGAGGAGCTGGAGCGCGCGACGTTCGACATGGTCATCGCGGGTCGCCTGCTCGACGACGGCGACGTGGCCGTGATGATGGTCGAGGCCGAGGCCACCCCGCACACCGTCGACCTGGTACGCGGCGGCGCGCCGGCGCCGACCGAGGAGACCGTCGCGCAGGGCATGGAGGCGGCGAAGCCGCACCTGGCCGCGCTGTGCCGGGCCCAGCAGCAGCTGGCCGACCAGGCGGGCAAGGCCACCGTCGAGTTCCCGCTGTTCCTGGACTACCAGGACGACGTGTACGCGGCGGTCGAGGCCGCCATCTCCGCCGAGCTGGCCGAGGCGCTGAAGATCGCCGGCAAGCAGGAGCGTGAGGGCGAGCTGGACCGCGTCAAGGAGCTGGCGTACGAGCGGGTCGGCGCGGACTTCGAGGGCCGTGAGAAGGAGATCGGCGCCGCCGTCCGCGCCGTCACCAAGAAGCTGGTACGCCAGCGGATCCTGCGCGACCAGGTCCGCATCGACGGCCGCGGCCCGCGCGACATCCGGCCGCTGTCGGCCGAGACGCACATCCTGCCGCGGGTGCACGGTTCGGCGCTGTTCGAGCGCGGCGAGACCCAGATCATGGGCGTCACCACGCTGAACATGCTGCGCATGGAGCAGAGCCTGGACACCCTCTCGCCGGAGAAGACCAAGCGCTACATGCACAACTACAACTTCCCGCCGTACTCGACCGGTGAGACCGGGCGGGTCGGTTCGCCGAAGCGGCGGGAGATCGGCCACGGCCGGCTCGCCGAGCGGGCCCTCGTACCGGTGCTGCCGAAGCGCGAGGACTTCCCGTACGCGATCCGCCAGGTGTCCGAGGCGCTCGGCTCGAACGGCTCGACCTCGATGGGCTCGGTCTGCGCGTCCACGATGAGCCTCATGTCGGCCGGTGTGCCGATCGCGGCGCCGGTCGCCGGCATCGCCATGGGCCTGGTGTCCGACACGGTCGACGGCAAGACCGAATACCTTGCCATCACCGACATCCTGGGCGCCGAGGACGCGTTCGGCGACATGGACTTCAAGGTCGCCGGTACGAGCGAGTTCGTCACCGCGTTGCAGCTCGACACCAAGCTCGACGGCATCCCGTCCGACGTGCTGGCGCAGGCGCTGCAGCAGGCCCGCGAGGCCCGCGCGACGATCCTGGAGGTCATGGGCGCGGCGATCGCGCAGCCGGCCGAGATGAGCGACTACGCGCCGCGCGTCACGACGGTGAAGATCCCGGTCGACAAGATCGGCATGGTGATCGGGCCGAAGGGCCAGACCATCAACGCGATCCAGGACGAGACCGGCGCCGAGCTGTCCATCGAGGACGACGGCACGATCTACATCGGTGCCGCAGACGGCCCGTCGGCCGCCGCCGCGGTGGAGCGGGTCAACGCGATCGCCAACCCGACCCTGCCGAAGAAGGGCGACCGGTTCCTGGGCACGGTGGTCAAGACCGCCGCGTTCGGTGCCTTCGTCTCTCTCGTACCGGGGCGGGACGGGCTGCTGCACATCTCGAAGCTGGGTGGCGGCAAGCGCGTCGAGAAGGTCGAGGACCACCTGAACGTCGGGGACAAGGTCGAGGTCGAGATCGCCGACGTCGACGGCCGCGGCAAGGTGTACCTGGACCTGGTGAAGCCGGAGGGCGAGCAGGCCGAGGCCGCTGCCGAGAAGCCGGCGGAGCCGGCGGGCGAGGGCGACAAGCCCCGCGAGGGCGGCGACCGGCCGCGCGGCGAGGACGGCGAGCGTCGTCGTCGGCGCAGCCGGCACCACCAGTAACGAGTACCGCGCGCCCGGGGCGTCGGGTTCCACGGAACCCGACGCCCCGGCGTGTTCCGGCGGGCGGTACCCGGTGGCACGAGCCGGACGCCGCGGGCGGACACTCCTTTGTGGACGCCAGCCAGACGCCAGACAGACGGGAGATCCGGTGAGCGAGCGAGCCCAGACCCGTACCCTCGCGGCCGATCCGCTGGGCGGCACGGTCCGCCGGACCGTACTGCCGGGTGGCCTTCGGGTCATCACCGAGTCGGTGCCGGCGACGCGCAGCGCCGCGATCGGGGTGTGGGTCGGCGTCGGTTCGCGGGACGAGTCCGCGCGCCAGTCGGGCGCCTCGCACTTCCTGGAACACCTGCTGTTCAAGGGAACCGCGAAGCGCAGCGCGCTGGACATCTCGGCCGAGATCGAGGCGGTCGGCGGCGAGACGAACGCGTTCACCACCAAGGAGTACACCTGCTACTACGCGCGGGTGCTGGACGACGACCTGCCGATGGCGGTCGACGTACTCGGTGATCTGGTGACGTCGTCGGTGCTGGCGCCGGCGGACGTGGAGACCGAGCGTGGCGTGATCCTGGAGGAGATCGCCATGACCGACGACGAGCCGGCCGACACGGTGCACGACCTGTTCGCCGGTGCGGTGTTCGGCGGGCATCCGTTGGGGCGCCTGGTGTCCGGCACGGTCGACACGGTGTCGGCGATGACCCGCCGGCAGGTCCTCGACTTCTACCGCCGGCGGTACACGGGCGGGTCGATCGTCGTCGCGGCGGCCGGCAACCTCGACCACGCGAAGGTCACGAAGTGGGTCCGCGCGGCGTTCGGTGACCTGGCGGCGGGTGCGCCGTCGGCCCCGGCCCGGCACGCCACGCGCTCGAACGCCGCCGCCGGCCGGATCGCCGTCGACGCCAAGGACACCGAGCAGGCCCATCTCGTACTCGGCTGCGCGGCGTACCCGCGGAGCGACGAGCGCCGCTTCACCCTCGGCGTACTGAACGCGGCGCTCGGCGGCGGCATGTCCAGCCGGCTGTTCCAGGAGATCCGCGAGAAGCGCGGCCTGGCGTACTCGGTGTACTCGTTCAACACGCACTTCTCCGATGCCGGCCTGTTCGGCGTGTACGCGGGCTGCGCGCCCGGCAAGGCCGACGAGGTGCTGTCGCTGGCCGCCGAGGAGCTGGCCCGCGTCGCCGAGAACGGCCTGCCGGCGGCGGAAGTGGCCCGCGGCAAGGGAATGATGAAGGGCTCGCTCGTCCTCGGCCTGGAGGACACCGGCGCCCGGATGACGAGGCTGGGCAAGGGCGAGCTGCTGTACGGCGACCTGATGAGCGTCGACGAGCTGCTGGCCCGGATCGACGCGGTGACCGTCGACGACGTCCGCGCCGTGGCGGCGGACCTGTTGTCGCGCACCATGTCGCTCGCGGTGGTCGGGCCGTTCGCCGACCACGACTTCACCGGTCCGCTCGGCCGCTCCTGACCGCCGGTCCGCCGCCCGTCGCTACGATCACTCGCAAGTACGCGGGCGACGATGGAGCAGACGGTGAGCGAGTCGGTGACGAACGGGTCCGAGCAGCCGGTCCGGGTGGGGGTGCTGGGTTCCGCCGGCCGGATGGGGACCGAGGTGTGCCGCGCGGTCGGCGGTGCCGGTGACATGGATCTGGTCGCGACGATCGGGTCCGGTGGCGCGTTGGCGGGTCTGACCGACGCGTCCGCGCAGGTGGTCGTCGACTTCACCACGCCGGACGTGGTCATGGACAACGTGCGCTGGTGCATCGGCCACGGCATCCACGCCGTCGTCGGTACGTCCGGCTTCACCGCCGAGCGCCTCGACACCGTACGGGAGTGGTTGTTGGACCGGCCGGGCGTCGGTGTGGTCGTGGCGCCGAACTTCGCGGTCGGCGCGGTCCTGATGATGGAGTTCGCCGAGCGCGCCGCGCGGTACTTCGCGTCCGCCGAGATCGTGGAACTGCACCACCCGCGGAAGATCGACGCGCCGAGCGGTACCGCGATCCGTACCGCGGAGATGATCGGGGCGGCCCGGGAGCGCGCCGGACTGAGGCCGTCGCCGGACGCGACCGAGACGGAGCTGCCCGGGGCGCGTGGCACCGAGGTCGCCAGCGTACGCGTGCACTCGGTCCGGTCCGCCGGTCTGGTCGCCCACCAGGAGGTCCTGTTCGGCGGGCCGGGGGAGACGCTGACCGTGCGGCACGACTCGTACGACCGGACGTCGTTCATGCCGGGTGTACTGCTGGCGGTGCGCGCCGTGCTCGACCGTCCCGGCCTGACCGTCGGCCTCGGCCCCCTCCTCGACGCCTGACCCGACGCCGACACCTCCCCCGGCGGCGTACCGGATCGACAGGCCCGGCGCCGCGGCCGACCCGGGACGGGCGCCACCCGCCGTGGTACGTCAGGCGTCGGGCTCGTCGTCGGCGGCGAGGGAGACGTGCAGGCGGCTCTGCCGGACCAGGGTGCCGTCCATGTCGAGGGCGCGGGCGGCGCCGTCGGTGGCCCAGCCGGCGCTGGCGAGCAGCCCGCGTCCGGCCTTGTCCCGGTCGAACAGCCAGGCGACCGCCCGCTCGTGCCCGTCGGTACGCCACAGGTCGACGGCGGCGGCGAGCAGCCGGCTGCCGTGCCCGCGCCGGCCCCACCGCGGTTCGACGAGCAGGTCGGTGACCGCGGCGGTACGTGGGCCGAGGGCGTCGGCCGGCTCCTCCGGGGCGAGCGCGGACTCGTCGGCCGGCCCGATCGCGGCGAACCCGACGAGGTTGCTCTCCTCGCCCTGCTCGACCGCGACGAGGACGTGGTGGCCGGGCGACGGCGGCGCGGTCACGGCCTGGCGCCAGCGGTCGGCGAGTACCGACTCGTCGAGCGCGGAGAGGATCCGCTCGGGGATGATCCGGGAGAATGCGGTGCGCCAGGTGGCCAGCTGGATCCGGGCGATCTCGCCGGCCTCGTCCTCGCGCGCCGTACGAACGTAGCCCAGCGCCATGCCCACACGATATGGCCACCGCGGCCGGTGCCGTACCGGTGGGTCAGGCCGGCAGGACGTACCGCACGGTGCGCAGCGACACGTCGCCCGCGTCGAACGTGCCGGTCGCGCCGTCGGGGGCGAAGCCGAACCGTTCGTAGAAGCGGCGGGCCCGGTCGTTCTCCACCACCACCCAGAGCCGTACCGGGCGCGGCGCCGCGGCCCGCAGGAGGTCGACGCTCGCGTGCAGCAGCGCGCTGCCGGCGCCGTTCCGCCAGGTGTCGGGGTCCACGTAGCAGGACCGCAGCTCGCCGTACGCCGGGTCGAGGGTGCCGTCGTCCTGCCGGTACGGCCCGACGTTGGTGAAGCCGACGACCCCGGTGCCGGGCAGGTCGGCGACGAGCAGGGTGGCCCGCTCGGGCTCGTCCAGCAGCGGTGTCCAGCCCGCGACCAGCTCGGCCGGATCCAGCCCCGCCAGGTACTCCGCGGGCAACAGCTCCCGGTACGCGGAGCGCCAGGCACGTACCCGGACGGATGCCATGACCGGCAGATCCGCCCCGGTCGCCGGCCGTACGCTGAGGTCAGTCATGGCCGACAGTGTCGCCGACGGGCCGGCACGGCGGGGGGAGGGGCGGTGGCACACCGCGAGGGGGGTACGGAGCGGGACGTACCGGCGGCGGAGAGCCGCCCCGTGCGGCCGCCGCAACCGGTGCCGTGGCTGGTGCTGTCGATCGTGGTGGCGGTGCTGGCGCTGGGCCTGCTGTCGCTGCGGTCGGTCGGCCTGGAACTGCTCGGTTCCCGCGGCCTGATCGCCGTCTTCTCACTCGGTGAGGCGCTCGGGATCGGCGGCATCGTGTTCGCCGGGCGCGCCCTCGCCGAGCTGCGCCACGATCCGGACCGGGCGGCCGAGTCGCTCGGTACCGCCCGCCGGTGGGCCCTGTCCGGTGTCGCCTTCCTGCTCGGTATGGGCCTGATCGCGTTCGGTGCCCAGTTCCTGCCGAGTGCCATGCGGACCTGACTGTCGTACCGCCCGGTTAGGGTGCGAGCCGTGACCGCTGCACCGCCCACCCTGTCCGCCGCACTCGCCCGCCGCATCGCGCTCGGCGCCCAGGGCTTCGCCGACGCCGCCCCCACCGGCCGGCCCGACGTTCGGCACCTGCGCCGGGTGCTGCGCCGCGTCGGCCTGATCCAGATGGACTCGGTCAACGTCCTCGCCCGCGCCCACTACCTCCCGCTGTACTCGCGGCTCGGCCCGTACCCGACGGCCCTGCTCGACCGCGCCGCCCACCAGTCCCCGCGTGAGCTCTTCGAGTACTGGGGGCACGAGGCGTCGCTGGTGCCGGTGGAGCTGCAACCGGCGCTGCGCTGGCGGATGGCGGAGGCGGAGCGGCACGCCTGGGGCGGGATGCGGCGACTCGCCGCGGAGCGTCCCGGGTTCGTGGCCTGGGTGCGCGACGAGGTCGCCGAGCGTGGCCCGGTCACCGCCCGGGAGATCCAGGACGACGCGCCGCGCGACACGTCCGCCTGGGGCTGGAACTGGTCGGACGTGAAGACCGCGCTGGAGTGGCTGTTCTGGTGCGGTGAGGTCAGTTCCGCCGCCCGCCTGCCCAGCTTCGAGCGGCGCTACGACCTGACCGAGCGGGTACTGCCGGCGCACGTGGTGGGCACGCCGACCCCCGACCCGGCCGACGCGTACCGGCGGCTGGTGCGGGTGGCGGCGACGGCGCTGGGCGTGGCCACCGAGGCGGACCTGCGCGACTACTTCCGGCTGCCGGCCGCGGCGTCCCGGGCCGCGGTCGCCGAGCTGGTCGACGCGGGCGAGCTGGAGCCCGTACGGGTCACCGGCTGGCGCCAGCCCGCGTACCTGGACCCCGCGGCGTCCCGGCCGCGCCGGATCCGGGCGCGCACCCTGGTCAGCCCGTTCGATCCGCTGGTCTGGGAGCGGTCCCGGGCCGAGCGGCTGTTCGGCTTCACGTACCGCATCGAGATCTACGTGCCGGCCGACCGCCGTGTCTTCGGCTACTACGTGCTGCCGTTCCTGCTGGACGACGCGCTCGTGGCCCGGGTCGACCTGAAGGCCGACCGGGCGGCCGGGGTGCTGCGGGTGCCGGCGGCGTGGATCGAGCCGGATCCGCCAGGCGGCCCGGCCCGGGTGGCGGCGGAGCTCGCCGCCGAACTGCACCGGCTCGCCGGCTGGCTCGGCCTGTCCGGCGTGGCGGCCCCGGAACGCGGCGACCTCGCCGCGGCGCTCGCCCGGGAGCTGTCGGCGGCCGGGCGACCGTCCGGTATCGTCGGACCATCGGCGAAGGGGAGGCCATGACGTCGGCGATCGAATCCGGCACGCACCTTCCGGCCGCGGCCGGACCGGCCACGTCCGGCCCCGCCGCCCCCGACCCCGCCACGCCGCTCCCGGCATACTCGCCGGCTCCGCCGCCCGGCCGGATCGCCCGCCTGTTCCGCACGCTGTACACCCGGCCCGCCTGGCTGGCGCCGCTCGCGCTGCTGGCCTGCTTCGGCCTGTCCGTGGCGTACGTGGAGCGGTTCAACCCGACGACCGGTGACGCCGGCCCGACCGGCGGCTGCGCGTTCAAGGCGCTGACCGGGCTGGACTGCCCGGGCTGCGGCGGCACCCGCGCCTTCTTCTACCTGCTGCACGGCAACCTGCCCGAGGCCGCCCGCAACCACCTGCTCGCCGTCTTCGCCACCCCGTTCCTCGTGTACGCGTACATCGCGTGGACGGTGAACCGGGTGCTGGGCAAACCAAAGATGCCGATGCTGCGGGTGTCGCCGGGCGCGATCGGGTTGTTCCTCGGCTCCTGGCTGGCGTTCGCGGTGCTGCGCAACCTGCCGTGGGCGCCGTTCACGTACCTGTTCGTCTGAGCCCGCCCGGCGCCTGCCCGCCGCCGGAGTCGGCGGCGGACCGTACGGCGGGGTTCACGCGAGCGCGGGTACCCGGTGCACCTCGATGTCGCCGCTGGCGGTACTGATCCGCAGCTCCAGGTTGTGCCCGGCGAGCGGGTGGCCGGCGTGTACGGCCAGGTCGCTGGTGGTGCTGCCGCTGGCCGTGTTGAGGTCCAGCCACACCCCGGTCCCCGCCGGTACGCCGACGCGCACGTCACCGGAGGCCGTACTGGCCCGGACCGTACCGGCGGCGGCCGCGCCGATGCTCAGGTCTCCGGAGGCGCTGTGCACCCGGACGGCGCCGTGCGTCTCGCCGAGCATCGTGTCGCCGCTGGCGGAGTGGTGCTGGACGTCGCCGTCCACCCGGTCGGCAGTCACGTCACCCGAGGCCGACTTGGCCTTCAGGGTGCCGCCGACGTACCCGACGCGGATGTCGCCGGAGGCGGTGTTCATGGTGACGTCGCCGGTGACGCGTTCGACGGTGATGTCGCCGGAGGCGTTGTTGATGCTCAGCCGGGACAGCTGACCGGTGGCCGCCATGTCGGCGGAGGCGCTCTCGAAGTCGGCCGCGGAGTCCGTCGGTACGTGCACGGTGATGCGCAGTTTGGCCATCCGGCGGCCGAACAGCCAGCCGACGCCGCTCGTCTCGGGCGTACGGACCAGCAGCTTGTCGCCGGACATCGTCACGGTGGTGTCGGCGGCGGCCTGGACGGCGCGCTCGTCGCTGCCGTTGAGCGGCTCGACCTCGACGGTGACCGTGTCGCGCGGCTCGGCGACGAGGTCGCACCGGCCGGCGGAGATCCGGACCGCGGCGGTCACGGGTGTGTCGCACGGGAACTCGTACATCGTCTCTGCTCCTCGGATGCGGCGCCGGTGGCGCCGGCGTTCAGGCTTGGGCGAAGCCGGTCAGCCGCTTGCCGAAGCCGCGGCGACCGGTGCCGGACGTACTCCCGCCGCCGTGCACCGCGGTGCCGATGGCGCGTACGAGCCAGGCGTTGACGGAGATGCCCTCGGCGGACGCGGCCTGCTCCACGGCGGACTTCAGCCCCTCGGGCAGGCGCAGCGTGATGCGGGCGACGTCACCGGTGTCCGCGTCGGCGGCCGGCTGCGGCGGTGGCGGGGCGGCGGGCGCGCCCTCGGTGACGACGAGGTCCGCCGAACGTCCGCGCAGGCGTACCTCGACGGAGGTGTTGTCGAGCTTGGTGGTGATCTCCGCTGCGGCGTCGGACAGCGCCTCCAGCAGGCTGAGCCGCGCGGCGGCCTCCAGCGAGCCGGACAACAGGGCGGCGGCCCGGCTGATGTCCTCGCCGCCGGGGGCCGCGCTGGCCTCCAGGTCCCGCCGCAACGTTTCCAGGTAAGGGTTCAGGTCCATGGCACTATCCTGACAGCTTGGTGATGTCAACCGACGCGTACCTCCGGTGGCGGTGTCGGCCCCACGGGCGGGGCGTCCACCGTCGGCGTTCGGGCGGCGGACGGGTCGGCCCGGCCGCGGATGCCCGGCCGCCGGCGGACCCGGGCGTGGCATAGAGCCAGCTCTCCCAGCGGTAGTGGCCGGCGCGGCGGCTGGCCGGGTCGGTGCCGGGGGCGCCGAGATCGCGGCGGGCGACTTCCAGGTCCAGCGGTGATGTGTTCATGACACCACTATGACATCAAGGGCGACGTCAGTCAACGTCAGGAAGCTGTCGCATCCGATGTCGAAGGTGCGCGGCGGCCACCGTTGCCGACGGCGGCGCCGGACCCGCCGGCCGGTACCGTCGAGGTCGTCCGACGCGGCGTCGTCATCGAGGGGGAGACCGTGCCCGAGATCGTTCCGCCCACCGTGCGGCCCATCGCCTGGACCCAGTTCGCCCCGCCGGCGGACGTGGCCTGGGAGACCGACGCCGACGGCGGGCAGGCGCTCGCCGAGTTCGCCGGGCGGGCCTGCTACCAGTCGTGGGACAAGCCGAACCCGCCCACCGCGACGAACGCCGGCTACCTCCGGCACATCCTTGAGGTCGGCCACCTGTCCGTACTGGAGCACGGCACCGTCACCTTCTACCTCACCGGCATCTCCCGCAGCCTCACCCACGAGCTGATCCGCCACCGCCACTTCTCGTACTCCCAGCTCTCCCAGCGGTACGTGCCGGAGCGGACCGCCGCGGTGGTGGAGCCGGACGTGATCGCCGCCGACCCCGAGCTGCACGCGCGGTTCGTCGAGGGCACCGACGCCGCCGTCCGGCTGTACACGGAGCTGTTGGAGGGGTTGGAGAAGAAGTTCGCCGACGTGCCGAACGCCACGCTGCGGCGGAAGCAGGCGCGGCAGGCGGCCCGCTCCGTACTGCCGAACGCGACGGAGACCCGCATCGTCGTCACCGGGAACTACCGGGCCTGGCGGCACTTCGTCGGGATGCGGGCGTCCGAGCACGCCGACGTCGAGATCCGTGGCCTGGCCGTCGCCTGCCTGCGGGAACTCCAGCAGATCGCGCCGAACGTGTTCGGCGACTTCACGGTCTCCGCGCTCGACGACGGTACCGAGATCGCGACCAGCCCGTTCGTGACGGAGGGGTGAGCGGCACGCGCGGGGTGATCCCGGCGGATCCAGGCGGCGCGTCCGATAGGTTGGAGGGCATGACGCACGACCCGCGCCGACCGTTCGGTCGGCTCCTGACGGCGATGGTCACGCCCTTCCGCGCGGACCACTCCCTGGACGTCGAGGGCGCTCAGCGACTCGCCGAGTACCTGGTGGATGAGCAGGGCAACGACGGGCTGGTGATCAGCGGGACCACCGGCGAGGCGCCGACCACCAGCGACCGGGAGAAAGAGACCCTGCTGCGCGCCGTCGTCGAGGCGGTGGGGGACCGGGCGCGGATCGTCGCCGGTGTCGGTACGAACGACACGGCCCACACCGTCGAACTCGCCCGGTCGGCGGAGAAGGCCGGCGCGCACGCCGTGCTCGTCGTCACCCCGTACTACTCGAAGCCGCCGCAGGCGGGACTGCTCGCGCACTTCACCCGGGTCGCCGAGGCGACCGCCCTGCCCTCGATGCTCTACGACATCCCGCACCGCACCGGCGTACCGATCGAGACCGAGACGTTGCTGCGTCTCGCCGACCACCCGAACATCGTGGCGGTGAAGGACGCCAAGGGCGACATCGCGGCCACGTCCGCGGTGACCGCCCACGGCGGCCTCGCGGTCTACTCGGGCGAGGACAAGCTGACCCTGCCGCTGCTCGCGGTCGGCGCGGTCGGCGTCGTCGGTACGCCGACGCACGTGATCGGCCGCGAGACGAAGGCGATGATCGAGGCGTACGAGGCCGGCGACCACGCCGGTGCGCTGGCCCTGCACCACCGGCTGCTGCCGGTCTTCACCGGCTTCTTCCGCGCCCAGGGCGTGACCATGGTGAAGGCCGCGCTGACCGTCCGTGGCCTGCCGTCCGGTCCCGTCCGGCCGCCGCAGGCCGACGCCACCCCGGCGCAGATCGAGCAGATGCGCGCCGACTGCGTCGCCGCCGGGATCGAGCTGTAGCGGAGCGGGCGGCCGGCCCCGCGCCGCCGCCCGTACCGACGGCCGCCCGTGCCGGCACCCCGTAAGCACCAACACCGGCCGCGCCGGTTCGAAGTGAATAGGAGACACCCTGTGAGCCAGGCACATCCGGAGCTGGGCCCGCCACCTCCGCTACCCGCACACTGTCTGCGGATCACCCCCCTCGGCGGTCTCGGCGCGATCGGCCGCAACATGACCGTGTACGAGTACGAGGGTCGGTTGCTGGTCGTCGACTGCGGCGTGCTGTTCCCGGATGTGGACCAACCCGGGGTCGACGTGATCCTCCCGGACTTCTCGTCGATCGCCGACCGGCTGGACGACATCGAGGCGATCGTGCTGACCCACGGGCACGAGGACCACATCGGCGCCGTGCCGTACCTGTTGGCCCGCAAGCCGGACATCCCGCTGGTCGGGTCGCAGTTCACGCTCGCGCTGGTCGAGGCGAAGCTGGCCGAGCGCCGCATCACGCCGTACTCGCTGACCGTCAAGGAGGGCGAGACCGAGCGGCTCGGGCCGTTCGACTGCGAGTTCTTCGCGGTGAACCACTCGATCCCGGACGCCATGGCGGTGGCCGTGCGTACCGGCGCGGGGACGGTGCTGCACACCGGCGACTTCAAGATGGACCAGCTGCCGCTGGACGGCCGGATCACCGACCTGGCCGGGTTCGCCCGGCTCGGCGGCGAGGGCGTCGACATGCTGCTGTCCGACTCGACGAACGCGGAGATCCCCGGCTTCGTCACCTCGGAGCAGGAGATCCGCCCGGTCATCGACGGCATCTTCCGCAGCGCCCGCGGCCGGATCATCGTCGCGTCGTTCGCCTCGCACGTGCACCGCGTCCAGCAGGTACTCGACTCGGCGGCCGAGCACGGCCGGAAGGTCACGTTCATCGGCCGTTCGATGGTGCGCAACATGGGCATCGCGCGTGACCTGGGCCTGCTGCACATCCAGGGCGGGCTGGTCGTGTCGCTGGAGGAGGCCACCCAGCTTCCCGCGGACGAGATCGTGTTCATGTCGACCGGTTCGCAGGGCGAGCCGATGAGCGCGCTGGGCCGGATGGCCTCGGGCGACCACCGGCACGTCAAGATCGAGTCCGGCGACACCGTCGTACTCGCCTCGTCGCTCGTACCGGGCAACGAGACCTCGGTGTACCGGGTGATCAACGCGCTGTCCCGGGCCGGCGCCACGGTGATCCACAAGGACGTGGCGCGGGTGCACGTCTCCGGCCACGCGCCCGCCGGCGAGCTGCTGTACCTGCTCAACGTCGTACGGCCGAGCAACTTCCTGCCGATCCACGGCGAGTGGCGGCACCTGCGGGCGCACGCCCGGCTGGCCGTCGAGAGCGGCGTACCTGCGGCGAACGTGGTGCTGTGCGAGGACGGCGACGTCGTCGACCTGATCGACGGCCGCGCCCGCCTCGTCGGCCACACCACCAACCGGTACGTGTACGTCGACGGTCTCGCGGTCGGTGACATCGGCGAGAGCCTGCTGACCGAGCGGCGGATCCTCGGCGACGGCGGCTTCATCGCCGCGACGGTCGTGGTCGACTCGGTGACCGGCAAGGTCGTCGGCGGCCCGACCGTGTCCGCCAAGGGTTTCTCGGAGGATCCGGCCGCGTTCGACCCGGTCATCCCGTTGATCACCGACGTACTGGACAAGGCGGCGAAGGACGGGGTGAGCGACCCGCACCAGTTGCAGCAGCTCGTCCGGCGCTCGGTCGGCCGCTGGGTGAACGACACGTACCGGCGGCGGCCGATGATCGTACCGAACGTGGTGGAGGTCTAGCGCCCGCCGCGTGCTCTGCCGTCGGCTGCGAGGTCCCCGGTCCCGGGGCCCCTCGGCGGACGCGGAACGGCCGGGGGACAGGGGCTCGCGTTCCGGCCCGTACCGGCCGTGGTCGGTGGGATGCTCACAGCGATGGATGCCGCCGAGCCCGACGACGACGCACCCGTCCGGCACCGGGGGCCGCGCCTGGTGCCGGACGTTCTGCTGGTACTGCTGGCCGCCGGCGCCGGCGCCACCGAGGCGGTCAGCTACCTCGGCCTCGGCCGGGTACTGACCGCCGTGATGACCGGCAACCTGGTGCTGCTCGGCGTGGCCGCGGGCGCCGGCGCCGGCGCCGAGGCGGTCCGCTCGGTCGTCTCCCTCGCCGGGTACGTGGTGGGTGTCGCGGTCGCGGCCCGGTTCCTCGGTGGCACCCGCGCCGACGACACCCACCCGTGGCCGCGCCGGGTGACGCACGCGATCGGCGTCCAGGCCGCCTTCCAGGTACTCGTGTGGGTCGGCTGGCTCGTCGCGAACGGTCGCCCCGAAGGCGTCGGCCAGGCCGTACTCGTCGGCGTGTCGGCCGTGGCGATGGGGTTCCAGGCCCGGTCCGTCCAGGCGCTGGCGCTGCCCGCCGGCTCCACCACGTACCTGACGGGCACGCTGACCACCGTGACCGGCCGGCTCGCCGCCGGTGGACCGCGCGAAGGGGTGCCCCGGCTGCTCGCCCTGATCGCGGCGATGCTGGCCGGTGCCGCGATCGGCGCCCTCCTGATCAGTACGGCCCGGCCGGCGGCGCCGCTGCTGCCGCTCGGCCTCACCGTCGTGGTGTTCGCCGCCGCCATGGTCCTCGGCCGCCGCTCCTGACCGCCGCCGGCGCGTGCGAGGCGCTGGGGCGCAGTCTCCGCTCAGGGCCGGGAATGCCGGGCGCGGTGCCCCGCGCAGGACCGGGAGGCGCTGTGGTGTGGCGCCGGCTCAGGGGCCGGGGACGGCGGCGAGCAGGCCGGCGAGGCCCCGCTCGTACATCGCGTCGGCGTCGATGCCGTGCTCGCCGACCCGGGCCAGCCAGGCGCGGCCCGTCGGGTACCGGTCGGCGTCGAGTCCGGCGGCGAAGGCGCGCCGTTCACCCGGCGTCGGCCCCGGCACCCCGAACGGCGCGCGCCCGGCGATCGCCAGGCAGTGCCCCAGCGTGTACGTCGTCAGGTTGCTCAGCGCGTGGTGGGCCTCGACGAGGTCGACGCCGGCGTCGGCGAGCAGCCGCAGGGCCGTCTCGTACAGGTGGAGGCCGGTGCCGCCGGTGACCTCGTGGGTGGCCAGCGCCGGCAGCGCGCCGGGATGCCGCAGCAGCGCGGTACGCAGCGCCCGCATCAGATCCGCCAGCCCGGTACGCCACGGCGCGTCGGGTGTGGTGGCCGGCAGCTCGACCTCCGCGTACACCGCCTCGGCGATGCCGGCGAGGATGGCCGCCTTGTCCGGAACGTAGTGGTACAGCGACATCGCCTCGACGCCGAGCGCCCGGCCGAGCTTGCGCATGGACAACGCTTCCACACCGTCCGCGTCGGCGATCTCCAGCGCGGCGCGGAACACCCGCTCGCGGCTCAGCCCGGCGCGCTTACGGGTCGGCGTGGTCGGCAACGGTGCTCCTCGCGTCGTCGTGGTGCCGCCCGCGATGGTAGTACCGGGCGCCCGATTCGGCCCGGTACGGCCAGCCCGGGCGTACGCGGAGACGACGACGCCCCGGCGGACGGGGCCGGGGCGTCGGGGGAGCGGGCCGTCAGGACTCGGCGGCGACCAGCTCGGCGATCTGGACCGCGTTGAGCGCGGCGCCCTTGCGCAGGTTGTCGTTCGAGACGAAGAACGCGAGGCCGTTGTCGACCGTCTCGTCGCGCCGGATCCGGCCGACGAAGCTCGGGTCGGCGCCGGCCGCCTCCAGCGGGGTCGGGATGTCGGACAGCGCCACGCCGGGCGCGTCGGCGAGCAGCTCGCGGGCGCGTTCGACGCTCAGCGGCGCGCTGAACCGGGCGTGCACCTGGAGCGAGTGGCCGGTGTACACGGGCACCCGGACGCAGGTGCCCGACACCTTGAGGCCCGGGATGGCGAGGATCTTGCGGCTCTCGTTGCGGAGCTTCTGCTCCTCGTCCGTCTCCCCGAGCCCGTCCTCGACCAGCGATCCCGCGTACGGCAGGACGTTGAACGCGATGGGCCGGACGAACTTGTTCGGCGCCGGGAACTCGACCGCCGAACCGTCGTGGGTGAGCGCCGCCGCACCGTCGGCGACCTTGCGCACCTGCTCGTCCAGCTCGCGTACGCCGTCGAGGCCGCTGCCGGACACCGCCTGGTACGTCGCGACGACCATGCTGACCAGCCCGGCCTCGTCGTGCAGCGGGCGCAGGACGGGCATCGCGGCCATGGTCGTGCAGTTCGGGTTGGCGATGATGCCGCGCGGCCGGTTCGCCGCGGCCTTCGGGTTCACCTCGGCCACGACCAGCGGGACGTCGGGGTCCATCCGCCACGCCGACGAGTTGTCGACGACGACCGCGCCGGCGGCGGCGACCCGGGGCGCGAGCTGCTTCGCCGCGCCCTTGCCGGCGGAGAACAGGGCGACGTCCAGCCCGCGGTAGTCCGCCGTGGCGGCGTCCTCGATGGTCACCTCGGCACCCGCCCACGGCAGCGTCCGCCCGGCCGAGCGGGCCGAGGCGAACAGCCGCAGTTCGTCGACGGGGAAGTTCCGCTCCGCGAGGATGCGGCGCATGACGCCGCCGACCTGTCCGGTGGCTCCGACGATCCCGATACGCATGGGCGCACGCTACCCGCCGAGGCTGTGGAACGTCCCGGTCGGGTGAGCCGCGACATACGCTGAACGGGTGGTCGTCCGAGCCGCGGCGTACCTGCTGGGCGCCGTGCACCTGGCGTACCTGCTGTACGTGGTGCTCGGTGGCTGGTTGGCGCTGCGCTGGCGGATCACGATCGGCGCGCACCTGGCCGCGGTGGGCTGGGCGGTCGCGGTCGTCGCGGGCCACCTGCCGTGTCCGCTGACCGCCGGTCAGGACGCCCTCCGGGCCCGGCTCGGCGAACCCCCGCTGCCCGGCGGCTTCATCGACGCGTACCTGCGGGGCGTGGTCTTCCCGACCGGGTACGAGGTGGCGGCGCAGGTGGCGGTGGCCGCGCTGGTACTCGCCTCCTGGACGCTCTACGTACTGCGACCGCTCCGTCGCTGAGGTGGATTTTCGGCCCGTCCTCGTGTCAGATCGACGCTTTCGCGCGGCATCCGGCTACGGTGGTGAGCTATGGCTGGCCGTACGTCTGCTGCGAGCCGTGCCCGGACATCGGCGAAGAAGAAGACCGGCACGGCGGCTCGATCGTCGGCGCGTCGCCCGGCTGCCAAGCAGCCGGCCCGCCGAAAGAAGTCGGTTCCGGCGAAGGCGGCCGGCGGGGCGTTCACGGGTGTCGCGCGCGGCGTCGGGTTCCTGGCCCGCGCGGTCGGGCGGCAGGCCGCGACCGCACGGGAGCTGGACCCGGCGCACCGGCGGGACGGGCTGGGCCTGGCACTGCTCGGGTTCGGCATCGTGCTCGCCGTCGCGGTCTGGTTCCGGGCCGCCGGCCCCGTCGGCGGCTGGGTGGCGTACGGCGTGCGCTGGGTGATCGGCGCCGCCGCCGCGGCCCTCCCGCTGCTGCTGGTGGTCGCCGCGATCCGGGTGATGCGGCAGGCGCCCGACCCGGCGCACCGCGGCCGGCACCTCGTCGGCTGGTCCGCGCTGCTGCTGTCCGCCCTGGGCCTGCTGCACCTGTTCCGCGGGCAGCCCGCCACCGCCGACGGCCGGGCATACGCCGGGGGTATCGTCGGCGACCTGGTCGGCGGGCTGCTGGCGCAGGCGGTGACCGTGTGGGTGGCCGTACCGCTGCTGGTTCTGTTGCTGGTCTTCGGGGTACTGGTCGTGACGGCGACCCCGGTGAACCGGATCCCCGATCGCCTGCGGCACCTGCGCGACCTCGCGTTCGGCCGGGTGGTGGCGCCGGAGACGGACGCCGAGCCGGAGGCGGACGAGACCGCGGAGGCGCCGCCGCCCCGGCTGCGCCGCCCGTCCCGCCGCCGGCAGGCGAGCGTGCCGGCCGAGGAGCCCGAGCCGGAGCCGATCCCGGCGCCGCTGGACGAGATGCTCGACGAGCCACCGCCGCCGAAGCGTCGCCGCAAGGCGCCGGCGCCGCCGGAGCACGGCCCGCTGCCGCCGACCCGGGCCGAACAGATGGCGCTGTCCGCGGCGGACGGCGACTACCGCCTGCCGCCGCCGGAGATCCTGCGCAAGGGCGGTCCGGCGAAGGCCCGCAGCAAGGCGAACGACGACGTCATCGCCGCCCTGCAGGGTGTGTTCGAGCAGTTCAACGTGGACGCGGCGGTCACCGGCTTCACCCGCGGCCCGACCGTCACCCGGTACGAGATCGAGCTGGGTCCGGGGGTGAAGGTCGAGCGGATCACGCAGCTGTCCCGCAACATCGCGTACGCGGTGAAGAGCCCGGACGTGCGGATCATCAGCCCGATCCCGGGCAAGAGCGCGGTCGGCGTGGAGATTCCGAACACCGACCGCGAGGACGTCATCCTCGGCGACGTGCTGCGCAGCCGGAACGCCACCTCCGACCAGCACCCGATGGTCGTCGGCCTCGGCAAGGACATCGAGGGCGGCTTCGTGGTGGCCAACCTGGCCAAGATGCCGCACATCCTGGTCGCCGGCGCGACCGGTTCCGGCAAGTCCAGCTGCATCAACACGCTGCTGGTGTCGATCCTGTCCCGGGCCACGCCGGACGAGGTGCGGCTGCTGCTGATCGACCCGAAGCGGGTCGAGCTGACCAGCTACGAGGGCATCCCGCACCTGGTCACGCCGATCGTGACCAACCCGAAGAAGGCGGCCGACGCCCTCGGCTGGGTGGTCCGCGAGATGGACATGCGGTACGAGGACCTTGCCGCGTCCGGCGTCCGGCACGTCGACGACTTCAACCGCAAGGTACGCAACGGCGAGATCACCGCGCCGCCCGGCAGCGAGCGCGTCTACCGGCCGTACCCGTACCTGCTGGTGATCGTGGACGAGCTGGCGGACCTGATGATGGTGGCGCCGCGCGACGTCGAGGACGCGATCGTGCGCATCACCCAGCTCGCCCGCGCCGCCGGCATCCACCTCGTACTGGCGACGCAGCGGCCGAGCGTCGACGTGGTCACCGGCCTGATCAAGGCGAACGTGCCGTCCCGGCTGGCGTTCGCGACGAGTTCGCTGGCCGACTCGCGGGTCATCCTGGACCAGCCGGGCGCGGAGAAGCTGATCGGCCGCGGTGACGGTCTGTTCCTGCCGATGGGAGCGAGCAAGCCGACCCGGCTGCAGGGCGCGTGGGTCACCGAGCCCGAGATCCACGACATGGTCCGGCACTGCATCGACCAGCGGCAGCCGGAGTTCCGCGAGGACGTACTGGTCGGGGCGACGGACAGCAAGAAGAAGATCGACGAGGACATCGGCGACGACCTCGACCTGCTGCTCCAGGCGGCGGAGCTGGTGGTCACGTCGCAGTTCGGCTCGACCTCGATGCTTCAGCGCAAGCTGCGGGTGGGTTTTGCGAAGGCCGGCCGGCTGATGGACCTGATGGAGACCCGCGGCGTGGTCGGCCCGTCCGAGGGGTCGAAGGCCCGCGACGTACTGATCAAGCCCGACGAGCTGGAGGACATGCTGGCCAGCATCCGCGGCGAGGGCGAGTGACTCCACCCGCCGCGGACGTGGCGTCAGTGCGCCTGCGGACTCCGTTGCCGTCCGGGCGGCTTCCAGAGGTACGGTCGGCGCCGCCGGGCGTTGGCGAGTACTCCGACGAGGGAGACGGCGGCGACGACGCACCACACGCCTTCCAGGAGCAGGAAACCCCACTCCCGTCCGAGCAGTGCCAGCACCGCGAGTACGCCCGATCCGAGCGCGTTGACCACGAGGTACGCCAGCGACTTGGCGTCGACGACGCCGATCTGGGTACCGAAGAAGCCGGTGAGCACCAGGACGGCGCCCACGATCTGCAGAATCTCAGCCATGGTGGGTGGCGCGTCGTCTTTGCACGTCCGGGTACGTCGCGCTGCTCGTCCGGTGCGGACCGGCTGACCCGGCCGCCACGTCGAGCCTATCCGGCCAACCGGGTGCCGGTGATCAATGGTGCGGAACCTCACCGGCGGTGGGCCACCGTACCGGTGTGCTGTGTCCGGCACCGGTCGGGTCGGTAGGCTCGGTGCGTGTCCGCCGCAGAATCCCCCCGCCGTGTCGCCATGCTCACGCTCGGCTGCGCCCGTAACGAGGTCGACTCCGAGGAGCTGGCCGCGCGCCTGGCCGCCGACGGTTGGCAGGTCACGGACGACGGCGCCGCCGCCGACGTGGTCCTCGTCAACACCTGCGGTTTCGTCGAGCAGGCCAAGCAGGACTCGATCGACACCCTGCTGGCCGCCGGTGACGGTGGCGCCAAGGTGGTGGCCGCCGGCTGCATGGCCGAGCGGTACGGCAACCAGCTCGCGGAGAGCCTGCCGGAGGCCGACGCGGTACTCGGCTTCGACGACTATCCGGACATCTCGGACCGGCTGAACACGGTGCTCGCGGGCGGCACGATCACCCCGCACACCCCGCGCGACCGCCGCACCCTGCTGCCGATCACGCCGGTCGAGCGGCACACCAGCCGCGCCGCCGTACCGGGGCACGGGGACGGGGACGGGGACGAGCACACGCCCGCGCACCTCAAGGTCCTGCGGTACCGGCTGGACCGCGGCCCCGTCGCCTCGCTCAAGCTCGCGTCCGGCTGCGACCGGCGCTGCGCGTTCTGCGCCATCCCGTCCTTCCGCGGGGCGTACCTGTCGCGTACGCCGGACGAGGTGCTCAACGAGGCCGAGTGGCTGGCCACCCAGGGCGCCCGCGAGCTGGTCCTCGTCAGCGAGAACTCCTCGTCGTACGGGAAGGACCTGGGCGACCCGCGCGCGCTGGAGAAGCTGCTGCCGCAGCTGGCGAAGGTGCCCGGGATCGTCCGGGTGCGGGTCAGCTACCTGCAGCCGGCCGAGATGCGCCCCGGCCTGGTCGAGGTCATCGCCGGCACGCCGGGCCTCGCCCCGTACTTCGACCTGTCGTTCCAGCACGCCAGCGAGCCGGTGCTGCGGCGGATGCGCCGGTTCGGCAACACGGAGCGGTTCTGGGAGCTGCTGGCCTCGGCCCGCGCCATCGCCCCCGAACTGGGCGCCCGGACGAACGTGATCGTCGGCTTCCCCGGCGAGTCCGAGGACGACGTGGCGGAGCTGGAGCGGTTCCTGACCGGCGCCGAGCTGGACGCGATCGGCGTGTTCGGCTACTCCGACGAGGACGGCACCGAGGCCGCGACGATGACCGGCAAGGTCGACCCGGACGAGGTGACCGACCGGGTGAACCGGCTCAGCTCGCTGGTGGACGAGCTGGTCGCGCAGCGCGCCGAGGACCGGGTCGGCAGCACCGTCGAGGTCCTGGTGGAAACCGTGGACGACGGCGAGGTCGAGGGGCGCGCCGCGCACCAGGCCCCCGAGGTCGACGGCACGACGACGCTCACGGCGGACGGCGCGCTCGCCCTCGACACGCTCCGCCCGGGAGACCTGGTGTCCGCCCGGGTCGTCGACTCCGTCGGCGTGGATCTGTACGCGGTGCCCGATGCGGTCCTGGACCGTGCCCCCACCGGTACGGTGCGGGGCGGTCCGCGGTGACCGAGGCGGCGTCCGGCGCGACTTCGCGTACCCCGGCGCCGCCCGCACGACGGGAGGCAGTGCCGGTGGCGCCCCTGGTCAACCCGGCGAACGCGCTGACCGCGCTGCGTATCGTCCTGGTCCCGGTGTTCGTCTGGATCGCGGTCGCCTCGCACCTGGTCGCCGCCGACTGGCGGATCGCCGCGTGCGTGGTCTTCTGCGTCGCCTCCGTGACCGACTTCGCCGACGGCTGGCTGGCCCGGTCGCGCAACCTGGTCACCCCGTTCGGCAAGGTCGCCGACCCGATCGCGGACAAGGCGCTGACCGGCTCCGCGCTGATCGTCCTCTCCGCGTACGCGGGGCTGCCGTGGTGGATGACCGCGGTGATCCTGGCCCGTGAGGCCGGGGTGACCGCGCTGCGCTTCTGGGTGCTGCGGCACGGCGTGATCGCCGCGAGCCGCGGCGGCAAGGTGAAGACCGTGCTGCAGATCGTCGCGATCGCGTGGTACCTGTTCCCGTGGCCGGATCCGCTGTCCGGGCTCGGTTTCTGGATCATGCTGCTCGCGCTGCTGGTCACCGTCGGCACCGGCTTCGACTACGTGTTCCGTGCGGTGGCCCTGCGCCGTCGCGGATCGGCGACCTGAGTGACCACCGACGTCGTACGGGCGCCCGAGGTCGTGTCCGCGCTCCTCGCCCGGGGTGAGACGCTCGCCACGGCCGAGTCGCTGACCGCCGGCCAGCTCGCCGCCACCGTCGTCGACGTACCGGGCGCTTCCGCCGTTCTCCGCGGCGGCCTCATCGTGTACGCGGTGGACCTCAAGGCGTCGCTCGCCGGAGTACCGGAGGATCTGCTCGCCGAGCGCGGCCCGGTGGACCCGGACGTGGCCCGTGCGCTGGCCCGGGGTGCCCGTGAGCGCTGCGGCGCCACCTGGGGCATCGGTACCACCGGGGTGGCCGGCCCGGAGCCGCACGGTGGCTCTCCCGCCGGCACGGTGTACGTCGGGCTCGCGGGCCCGTACGGTGACGTGGCCGAGCGGCTGGCGCTGCCGGGCGACCGTGCCGCGGTCCGCGCCGGTACGGTGACCGCCGCGCTGGCGTTGCTGTTGAGCGCTCTGCGCTGACGGGCCGCGGAGATCATCCCGCGGTACTGTGGTGCATCACCCGGTGGGCCATGGTGTCGCGGCCGTCTCGGCGCGGTACCGTGGCGAACATCCCGGTTCGAGCGGGCAACCGCGCCGGACCGGTACGTCGGGGTGGTGCATGGTCGCCGGAGGAGGTGCGCGATGGTCCTGCTGCGCAGGGTCCTGGGTGACACGCTGCGCGAGCGTCGGCTCGACCAGCACCGGACACTCCGGGACGTCTCCACCGAGGCGAAGGTGAGCCTCGGCTACCTGTCCGAGCTGGAGCGCGGGCAGAAGGAGGCGTCCAGCGAGCTGCTCTCCTCGATCTGCGAGGCCCTCGGCGTTCAGCTCTCCGACGTGCTGCGCGAGGTCAGCGACACGCTGGCGCTGGCCGAGGAGATGGCCGGCGTGCTGCAGCCGGTCGGTGCCGACGAGGCGCTGACCGCCGGCTCGGACGAGCCCGAGGCGGCGCCGCTGGCGCCCGGCGCGGTCACCAACTCGGTCGCCACTGGCACCGCGGTCCGCACCTCGGTGCAGCTGCGCGGCCGGGCGACCGCCACGCTGACCCGTCCGGTCCGCCCGCCGTCCCGCCCGCACAAGGAAGTCGTCTACGCCGCCTGACCGCCCGCGGGCCGTCCGGCCCGCGCGTGCGTCTGCTGCCTTCCGAGCGTGCGGCTTCTTCTGCGGCCCTTGACCCTTCCGGGTTCTCTTCCGCATGTCGCCCGATCCAGTCGACCGTGCCGTGTCCGGTACCCGGGGCGGATGCCCGTGTCGACCCGACCGGGGTAGTCCACACCGTCCGAGCCGGATCGTTCGCCCGCTCGTACCGCGACGGTCCGCGTACGCTCGGTCGAGGTCGTCGGGTGCGCCCCGGTACCGGGTGGCGAGTCCACCCCGAGATCACCCTGGGACGTACCCGGGTGTTGCCCGTAAAGCCGGTCGGGGCCTCTCACCGCGCACGGCTTTCGGGCACACTTGACCTCGTGCGGGGAGACCCGCGACGGGGGAGCGACGGTCCGGGGGAGGTGGCGGTCCGGGCCGCGGCGTTCGGGACGGTCCGTCGGGGCGTGTGGTTCCCGGTGGTTTGCGCCGATCGTGTCGTAATCTCCCGCCGGGGGTGGCGTGACGATCGTCGCGTTGGCCTGACACGATGGGATGAACGCGTCGAGGTCGGCGCTAGCTGAGCCGCAGAGAGGACCGCGAACAATGGCGAACCCGTTCGTCAAGGGCTGGCGATACCTGATGGCGCTGTTCGGCGCCAAGATCGACGAGTACGCCGATCCGAAGGTGCAGATCCAGCAGGCGATCGAAGACGCGCAGCGCCAGCACCAGGCGCTGACGCAGCAGGCTGCCGCGGTCATCGGCAACCAGCGGCAGCTCGAAATGAAGCTGTCCCGGCAGATGTCGCAGGTCGAGCAGTTGCAGGGCCAGGCCAAGCAGGCGCTGGTGATGGCGGACAAGTCCCGCGCCGAGGGGGACGAGGCGAAGGCGCAGCAGTTCGAGCAGACCGCGCAGGTGTTCGCCACGCAGCTCGTCTCGGCCGAGCAGTCCATGGAGGACCTGAAGACGCTGCACGACCAGTCGATCGCGGCGGCGCAGCAGGCCCGTAAGGCCGTGGACGACAACGCGCTGATGCTCAAGCAGAAGCTCGCCGAGCGGACGAAGCTGCTCAGCCAGCTCGAACAGGCCAAGATGCAGGAGCAGGTGGCCAACTCGCTGCAGAGCATGTCCGACCTGGCCGCGCCGGGCAACACGCCGTCGCTGGACGAGGTGCGCGAGAAGATCGAGCGTCGGTACGCGAACGCGATGGGTCGCGCCGAGCTCGCGCAGAACTCGGTCGAGGGCCGGATGCTGGAAGTGCAGAAGTCGAGCCTGGACATGGCCGGCAACGCCCGTCTGGAGCAGATCCGGGCGAGCATGGCCGGCGAGCAGCTCACCAGCGCGCCGGCGCAGAAGGCCGTCCCGTCGGGGTCGGGTGCGTCCGAGCAGTCCGAGACCGCCGGTGTGGCGCGCCTGGAGCAGCTCCGGCAGAACATGAACAAGAACGGCAACACGGACGCCTCGGCGGGCTGACCCGCCCCGGGCGTGTGGAGGTGCGGGGATGGCGGAGACACGCGATCAGCGGCTCCGTCGGGTGCGCCGGCTCCGCCGGGCGGCCCGGCGGTGGAGCGTCCTCGGTGCCGGGCTGACCGGCGCCACCGCCGTCCTCACGCCGTACGCGGGGGTTGGGGTGCCGGACGCGTTCTGGGCCGCCGGCGCGGGCGTGGCCGTGGTGATGGCCGTGTTCCGCTGGCGTGACCACCGCGTACTTGCGGCGCAGCCGTTGCCGCCGGATCGTCCGCAGGTCGGTCCGGCCGAGGCGGCCCGAGCGGCGATGCGGGCGGCGCTCTCGGCCAATCCGACGGCCCGCGCGGCCGTGGACGAGGTGAGCCGGCGTGCGGGCCGGCGACGGTTCCGCGGGTCGGCGGCCGCTCCCGCGTGGGCCCGGCTGGACGCCGCCTCGTCGGCGCTGACCGACCTGGGCGGTTCGCTGGGCGAGCAGGTGGAGGACGCGCTGCGGGAGGCCGCGGTGGCCGAGCGGTCGCTGCGTGAGCTGGCCGGTCGGGTGGTGACCGTGGAGCGCGCGGAGCGCTTCGCCGGCCCCGAGTCGCGTGCCCCGCTGGGCGAGGCGCGTTCGATGCTTCTGGTACGGCTGAACGACGGGGTCGGCACGTACGAGCGGCTCGTCGCCGCGGTGGCCGCCTGTGCCGCGGAGCACGGCGTCGCCGAGGACAGCATGTCGTCGTCCCGGCTGACCGAGGCTGCGGACCGGATGTCCGCGTTCGCGCAGGGTCTGGCCGAGTTGCGGGATCTGCGCGCGCCGGCGAGTTGACCCGCCGCCGCCCCTGCGTGTCTGTTCTCACAGTCGCTGTGTGCCCGGGTGTCCGGGATCGGGGTTGGCCCTGCGCGCCCGATCGGGGACAGTCGTCGACGGACACGCGCCGTCACTGACCGTCAGCCGGCGCACAGCCAGTACCTCGGTTCGGCTCGTAGGGTCTGGCACCAGCAGGCGTCGAGCGGCCGGAGGTGGCGGTGGGGCAGGGTGCGGCGCGCCGCCCGGTGGCGGGTCTGGTCCGGTGGACCGTGTCGGCGTTGCCCAGCCCCCGCCGTACTCCGGTGACCTTCACGTACCTGGCGATCCTGCTGGTGACGACGGCCGTGCTGTACCTGGTCGGTGCGGGCACGGCGGAGCGGTTGCTGGACGCGTCGAGTACCAATCTGGACCAGTTGACGAGCAATCCGGTACGGGCGCTTCTCACGTCGGGGATGTGGCTGCCGGGCCGGCACTGGCTGCCGTACGCGCTGGGTTTCGCGGTGTCGTTGGCTCCGCTGGAGCGGCGGCTGGGCGGCTGGCGCACGATGCTGGTGGCCGGTACCGGGCACGTCCTGGTGAGCCTGCTGACCGAGGGCGCGGTGGCGGTCGGGATCGGCCTGCACTGGTTGCCCGCGGCGCAGGCGTCGCAGCAGGACGTGGGCGCGAGCTACCTGCTGATGACCTCGATCGGCGCCATGTTGGGCCTGCTGCCCACGGTGGTGCGCTGGCCGGTACTCGCGACGGCGGTCGTCTCGTTGGCGGTGCCGGTGATCGCCGACCCGGACATGACGGCGGTCGGGCACCTGCTGTGTCTGGGGGTCGGGGTCGGCTTCTGGCTGTTGCTGCGCCGGCGCGGCGTGCTCGGCACGATGTGGCCGGGCGCCCTCCCGTGGGTACGGCTGCGGACGGTGCGGCGGCGCGCCGAGGTGGTCACCGCCGACGCGGAAGCAGCACCCTGAGCACGGTGAGCGCCAGGTACCCGGTGCCGGCGGCGCCCGCGACGAGGGCGACCAGCGCGGCGGTCGTGGCGCCGAGCCCGCCGGTGATCATCAGCGCCGCGTAGGCCGCGGTGGCGACGACCGCGAACCCACCCAGATACCCCAGGTACGCCGGCCAGCGGAACGCGGGCGCGTCGCCAGTGTGCGCCGGCCGCCGCCGGTCGAGCCGTACCGAGCGGGCCACGGCGGCGAGCAGTACGAGCAGGACGGCGACGGTACCGGCGAGGGTGACCGGGTCGAGCCGGTACCGTACGGCGCCGACGACGGACCAGGCGACGGCCACGACCGCCGCGCCGGCCACGACGGGCGCCGGCACCCGGCCGACCGGGCCGCCCCACCGGCAGTACGCGGCGACGAGCAGGGTCAGCGTGCCGGCGTTGACGACGAGCGCGGCCGCGAACACGGTCGGCTCCTGGTGGCCGAACCCGGCGAACACCCCGGTCAGTACGGGCAGCGCGACGAGCAGGGCGCGCAGCTGGACGCGCGGCAGCGTCCCCGCGTACGGGGTGCCGAACACCGCGGCGCCGAGCAGTACGGGCACGACGGCCGAGAGGACCGGATGGTACGTGCCGACGAGGGTGGCGAACTCCCACGGCGCGAAGCCGCCGATGGGCGGGAGTACCGGGTGCGGGCCGCCGGCGCGCGCCCACACCGCGTGCGTCCCGAACGCCTCGCCGGCGAGACCGACGACCGCGCCGACCAGGTACAGGGTGCGGACGGAGAGCGGGCCGTACCGGCCGATCAGGGCGGCGAGCAGCACCGCGTACGGCAGGTACGTGAGGAGGCCGGCGGGGCCGAGCAGCGGCGCCGGGCGCGCGCTGTCGACGTACTCGGTGCACAGCAGGGCGACGTAGGCGAAGAGGGCGAAGCCGAGCAGGGCGCCGGGCCACCGACGGCGGGGCCGCGGGACGACCGGTACGACGGTGCTCGGTGCGACCTCGGTGGACATGGGCACACCGTAATGCGGGGCAAACGTCGCGCGCTGCCCCCGACCACCCTCCGATGAACGTGACATTTTCTCGCGTAACTCTGGATTGTCGGGAAATGATCAATCATTCTGATTATGACCAGTTGGCGATAGTTGTCCGGAAGTGAGGTGGACCCGATGAGAGCATCACGTGGTCGCTGGAGACTCGCGCTCGGTCTGGCCGTCGGCGCCGTGCTCGCGCTCGTGGTGGGCGTCGCCGGGCCGGCGTCCGCGGCGACCCAGACCGTGGCGTACCAGTTCCAGGCCAGTGCGGCCGGGCAGACCGGGACCGGCACGCTCGACCAGGACATCGACGCGACCGCGCCGGCGAGCGCGACCGCCGGCTCCGCGGTGCAGGTCGTCATCGACCCGGCCCCGAACACCGTGCCGACCGACGCGTCCGGCTACCCGGTCAAGGACATCAAGAACGTCAAGATCCTCCTGCCCGTACCGGCGAACTCGAGCTACGTGTCGGCCACGGTGTCCGGCGGCGCCAACCTCGGCGGTACGCCCACCGTCGGGCTCGACGGCGGCAACGTCGTGCTCACCGTGCCCGGACCGATCGCCGGCGGCTCGTCGTTCGAGCTGCCGACCATCACCCTCGACCTGACGGCCGGCACGTCCGGCAGCATCGACGTACGGCTCGGCGGCACGAGCTACTCCGACCCCGGCCTGACCTTCACCGCCGACGTGACCGTGCTCGGCATCCCGGTGGCCGCCTCCGCGGTGGCGTACCCGGACCCGAACCCGACGCTGTCGAGTACCGCGATCGGCTGATCAGCCCGCGCCGTGCGGCCCGTCCGTACGGCGCGGCTCCGGCTGGCACGACGGGCACCAGTACGTGACGCGGCCGTCGGGTGGGCCGTCGGACTGTTCGGCCCGGCGTACCGGGGTGCCGCAGCGGCGGCAGGGACGCCGGGCCCGGCCGTACACGAAGGTGCGCTCGCCGGGGCGGTCGACGCCGGTGGTGACCTGCGACCAGCGGTCCCGGTTGGCGGTGAGGACCTCGTGCGCGAGCCGGACGAGCCCGGGCAGGTCGGGCACGTCGCGTACCGGCGCCCACGGAGAGACGCCGCGCAGGAACGCCAGCTCCGACTTGTACAGGTTGCCGATGCCGGCCAGGTTGCGCTGGTCGAGCAGGGCGGGGCCGATCGGCCGGTCGGGAGCGGCCGCGAGCCGGCGTACCGCCTCGGCCGCATCCCAGTCGTCGCCGAGCAGGTCCGGGCCGAGGTGCCCGACCAGCCGCGACTCCTGCGCCGTCGGTACGAGGGCGAGATCGTGCACCCGGTCGCCGATGGCGAGTACGCGGTCGGTGGCGAGCACGACGCGCACGGTGTGCCCCGGCCGGTACGCCCGGCCCGCGGGGCGGATCAGCCACCGGCCGTCCATCCGCAGGTGCGAGTGCAGGGTGAAGCGGCGCCCGTCGCGGTCGAGCCGGACCAGCAGATGCTTGCCACGACTGGCGACGCGGTCCACCCGCCAGCCGCGCAGGTCCACTGTGGACAGTGCGGGCACCCGGAGGTCGGCACCGGTCAGCGTCGCACCGGCGAGCGCCCGGTCGAGATCCCGGGCGTGCAGCCAGACCGTGTCCCCCTCCGGCATCGCGTCACGCGGGGGAGAGCCGGAGGACGTCGCCGGGCCCCAGCGCGTACCGCTCGGCGGCGGAGCCGCCGTTGACGGCCAGCGTCACCAGGTCCGCGGAATCCAGGTACAGCACGGGATCCCCGCCGTCGACCGACCCGAACGTGTCACCCGCCGCCACCCGGAAACCGGTCGCGCCCGCCGCCACCGAGACCGTCACCGTACGGCCCAGCTCCGCCATGATCTCCGGCCCCGCCGCCAGCTGCACGTTGCCGAACCGGTCCACCGTCAACACCTCGACCTCCATGTACCCGTGGCCACAGCGCAGTACCGGCTCGGGCAGGGTGACCAGCTCGTCCGGGTCGAGCGGCGTGCCGGCCTCGGCGATGTGCCGGCCGACCGCGAGCCGCGCGGCCACCGGCGCGAACACGTCCCGGCCGTGGAACGTGCTGCGGACGTGGTCCAGATGCCACTCCGGCCGGTCGAGTACGACGACGCGGCGGGCGCCGCCCAGCTCCCGCGCCGCCCACGGCAGCAGCCCGTTGTCCGGCCCGACCAGAACGCTGTCGCCCGCCTCGACCGCCACCGCCCGCCGGGTCGTCCCCACGCCCGGGTCGACCACCGCCAGGTGCACCGACGGCGGCAGGTACGGCACCGTCTGCGCGAGCACCACCGCGCCCCGCCGTACGTCGCCCGGCGGCACGTGGTGGGTGACGTCGAGCACCGGTACGCCGGGGGCGATGCCCGCCATGACGCCCTTGCACGCCGCCACGAACCCGTCCACCGTGCCGTAGTCGGTGGTGAAGCTGATCCAGCCGTACCCGGTGTCTCCCACGGCGGTCAGCGTACGTCGAGGCGGTGTTCGAGGTGCGGTTCGTCGCGCAGCTCGATGCCGTACGCGCCGACCGTCGGGATCGTCGGCTTCCGGCGGCGGGCACGGTCCACGGCGCCCGGGTCGACGGCGATCAGGCGCATCCCGCGCCGCTGGTGGAAGCGCAGCGCATCGAGGTCGGGACGTGGGGCAGCCGGGATGACGTGGCAGGCCGCCGGATGTGGAAGGGTGCCGGACCGCGCGGCGGCGGCCGGATCGGCGCGGTAGCGTCGGCCGGGTCAGCGACGCCGGTACGGACGGGTTGGATCATGCGGCTTCGGATCTTCACCGAGCCCCAGCAGGGGGCGACCTACGACGAGCTGCTGCGGGTGGCGCGGCGGGCCGAGGACTGCGGTTTCGACGCGTTCTTCCGGAGCGACCACTACCTGAAGATGGGCGACGGGAGCGGCGAGCCGGGGCCGACCGACGCGTGGATCACGCTGGCCGGGCTGGCCCGCGACACGTCGCGGATCCGGCTGGGCACGCTGATGTCGGCGGCGACGTTCCGGCTGCCGGGGCCGCTGGCGGTGGCCGTCGCGCAGGTCGACCAGATGTCCGGCGGGCGCGTCGAGTTCGGCATCGGCAGCGGGTGGTACGCCGAGGAGCACGAGGCGTACGGGATCCCGTTCCCGTCGCTGGCCGAGCGTTTCGAGCGGTACGCCGAGCAGCTCGCCATCGTCACCGGACTGTGGGAGACCCCGGCCGGCAAGACCTTCTCGTACCAGGGGCGGCACTACACGCTGACGGACGCGCCGGGGCTGGTGCGGACGGCGCAGACGCCGCGCCCGCCGGTACTGGTCGGTGGCTCCGGGAAGCGGCGCACGCCGGCGCTGGCGGCGACGTACGCGGACGAGTTCAACGTGCCGTTCGCCGCGGCGGACGAGACCGGGCGGCTGTTCGACGGCGTACGGCAGGCCTGCCGGGACGCCGGCCGCGACCCCGCCGACCTGGTGTACTCGGCGGCCCAGGTGCTGTGCTGCGGCGCGACCGACGCCGAGCTGCGCCGCCGGGCCGACGCGATCGGCCGCGACCTCGCGGAGTTGCGTACCAACGGGCTGGCCGGGACGCCCGCCGAGATCGTCGACAAGATCGGCACGTACGCCGAGCGTGGCGCGTCCCGGATGTACCTCCAGACGTTGGACCTGTCCGACCTGGACCATCTTGACCTGGTTGCGTCGGAGGTCCTGCCGCACCTCGGCTGAGCTTCACGACCGGTACCTTTTCCGGCCTCTTGATCGTCATGGGGCGCTGGTGCAGTATGCCGGCAACCTGACGAGGAGGTCGGATGACCGTACTGAGCAGACGGGCACTGTTGGGCGGGGCCGGCGCGATGGCCGCGGCCACGGCGATCGGCACCCCCGCGTACGCGAGCGACGCGGCACGGGACACCACCGGCCGGGAGTACGTCGAGGTGCAGCTCCTCGACATCACCGACTTCCACGGCAACAACCGCACGCCGACGTCCGCGGCGGACGGCTGGATCCCGGCCGGCCCCAACGGGGAGAGCATCAACGTCGGCGGTGCCGCGTACCTGGCGACGCACCTCGCGCGGCTGCGCGCGCCGCGCAACTCGATCTTCTTCTCGGCCGGCGACAACTTCTGCGGCAGCCAGCCGCTGGACAACAAGATGCTGTCCGACGAGTCGACCGTCGAGGTACTCAACGCGCTCGGGCTGCAGTTCTCCGCGCTCGGCAACCACGAGTTCGACTACGGCGTCGACTACCTGCTCGACCACATGATCGACGGGCGGCCGGTCGGCGTACCAGGGCGTGACTCGGACTTCGTCGACTCCACCGGCCGGCGCTTCCGTGGCCTCGCCTTCCCGTACTACTCGGCGAACATCCTGTGGCGCTCGACCGGCAAGCCCGTGCTGGCGCCGTACAACGTCGAGTGGGCGGTCGGTGCGGACGGCCGGCGATACCCGATCGGGTTCATCCACCTCACGCTCACCGGTACGCCGACCGGATCCAGCTCGTACAACCCGGATCTGACCAGCATCGACGAGGCCGAGGCCGCCAACCGGTACGCGAAGGTGTTGAAGGACAAGGGGATCCGGGCGATCGTCGTGGTGGTGCACGACGGGGCGCAGCAGAACGACAACTGGCACGCGCCCATCAACGGGTCCGACATGTCGACCGGACCGGCGCTGCAGCTCGCCGCCACCATCGACCCGGACGTGTGCGCCATCGTCACCGGCCACTGGCACTGGTGGTTCAACGCGATGCTGCCCGACCCGGCCGGCAACCCGCGCCCCGTCGTCGAGGCCAGCCACGCCGGGCAGATGATCAACGAGATCCTGCTGCGGCTGGACCCGGACACCGGTGCGCCGTTGCGCGACCTGACCGTGTCGACCAACCACGCGGTCACCCTCGACGTCGACCCGGACCCGCGGATCGCCCGCATCGTCGACTACTGGACCGCCCGCGGCAAGGAACGGTACGACACCGTCGCCGGTCACCTCACCGCCGACATCACCCCGACGCTGTCGTCGACGGGGGAGAGCTCGATGGGTGAGCTCGGCGCCGACCTCCTCTACTGGTCGGCCAACCGGCACCGGGACGGCCACGCCGACTTCGCGATCGCCGCAGCCAAGCCGATCACCGGTTCCAACGCCTTCGCCGGCACCCTCTCCTACGCCAAGGGCACGACGTCCGCCGCCGACGCCGACGGCGTCATCCTGTACGGCGAGGCGTACGCGCAGCTCGGGTACGAGAACCCGATCCTGTCGGTGACGCTGACCGGGCAGCAGATCCACGACGCGCTCGAACAGCAGTGGCAGACGCAGGCGAACGGGACCGTGAAGTACGGTCCGCTGAACTTCTCGGCGAACGTGCGCGCCACGTTCGACGTGCGGCGTCCGGTGGGGGACCGGGTCGACCCGGCCGCGTTCCTCATCGACGGCGTGCCGCTCGACCCGGCCCGCTCGTACCGTGTCGCGGGGCTGGGGTACACGCTCATCGGCGCCGACGGGTACAAGGCGCTGAGCGGCTTCACCGACCCGTACCGGAACGGGCGCGACCACGAGGAGTTCATCGCGTACCTGCGGTCGCGCCCGTCGATCGGCCCGTCGCCGCTGGACCGGGTGACGATCCTGCGCTGACCGCCGGACCGTCCACAGTGGATGGTCAGTCCCAGCAGAGGCAGAACGGGTGGCCGACCGGGTCGAGGTAGACCCGCCACTGGCCACCCGGCTGCGTCTCCGGCTTCGTCGCGCCCAGCGCGAGCAGCTTCTCCTCCGCGGCGTCCACGCCGTCCGCCGGCACGTCCAGATCCAGGTGGAACTGCTGCGGCCGGGTCGGGTCGGGCCAGGTCGGCGCCTGGTAGTCGGGCGCCAGCTGGAACGACAGCCGTACGCCGGCGCCGTCGTCGGCCAGGTCCACCCAGTCGTCCTCGACCTCGACGATCGGCGCGCCGGTGAGTTCCGCGTAGAACGCCGCGAGCGCCTGCGGGTCCGGGCAGTCCAGGACGACCGCCTTCAGGCGGGCGATGCCGGTCATGATGAGTCCCTCCGTTGTAACCAGTGAACGCAGTATGCCGGTTGCACGCGCCCACGTGCAACCGGTTCCGCCCGTACGGTGGTCACGGGGGTCAGGCGCGGAGGCGCAGGCCGCGCGGGGTGACCCGGAAACCGGCCGTGGTCAACGCGGCGGACAGCGGCGTCGACTGCACCGGCGCGCCGTCCGCCCGCTCCACCGCCAACGCGCCCAGTACGCCGGACCGGACCGCGCCGGCCAGCGCCGTCGCCGCCGCCGACAGGGTCGGCTCGTCGTCGGTGAACGACAGCAGGGTGCGGCCGCCGCGCTCCACGTACAGCGCGAGGTCGCCGTCGACGAGCACCACCAGCGCGCCCGCCTTACGCCCCGGCCGGTGCCCCGACGCCTCGCCGTCGACCGCGGAACGGTCCGGCCACGGCAGGGCCGCCCCGTACGGGTTGGCGGGGTCGGTGGCCGCCAGCACCAGCGGATCCACCGGCCGTTCCGGCCGCCGCCCCCACCCCACACTGTCCACATCGGACGAACGGTCCGCCAGCGCGCGCAGCCGGTCCACCGCCCCCGGCACCGCGAACTGCGCCGCCCCCAACGACTCCACGAAGTACCCCCGGCGCGCGGCTCCCCGCTCCTCCAACGCGGCGAGCACCGGGTACACCCCGGCGAAGCCACCCGGTACCTGCTCGGCGACCACCGCGCCGCGGGTCAGGACGCCGTGCCGCTCCAGGAGTGCCTCGGCGCGTGCGGCGGCCCGGCGGGTCGGATCCGGATCCCGGTCCGGCAACCGGTACCAGCGGCCCGCGGCAATCGGCGGCCCGGCCCGGGTCGGCAGCGCACCCCGGCGCAGCGGCGCGGGCCGGCGGTACCGGGAGCGCGAAGGTGCCGGTCGCGACCGGTGCGCGCCGCCGCCGGACAGCAGGGCGCGCAGCGGCGCGAGCGTGTCGTTCGACAGGTGCCCGGCCCAGACCAGGTCCCACAGCGCCCCGGTCAGCTCCTCGTCGGTGACCGGCGCGCCGAGCGCGGTCCCGACCCGGTCGGCCAGGTCACGGAAGAACAGCGCCTGCCCGCCGTCCAGCGCGTCCAGCAGCGCCGCCGGCAGTACGCCCTCGGCGAGGCCCGGCTCCGGCGGCGGCAGTACCAGCTCCGCGGTGTCGGCGAACGCGAGCGCCACGTACCCGTCGGAGGACGGCAACGCGCCCGCGCCGGCCCACACCACCTCGCCCGAGGCGCACAACTGGTCCAGGTATGCCGGGGTGTAGTCGGCGACGCGGGCCGGCAGTACCAGCCGCTCCAGCGCGGACGCCGGTAGCGCCACGCCGGCCAGCTGCTCGATCGCGCCCGCCACCGCGTCCACCCCGCGGGCACCCTCGCCGACGTGCTGCCAGCGCGGCAGGAACGCGGCCAGCGCGCGCGGCGGCGACGGCTCGATCTCCTTGCGCAGCGCGGCGAGCGAGCGCCGCCGCAGGATCCGCAGCACCTCCGCGTCGCACCACTCGGTGCCCGTCCCGCCCGGGGTGAACTCGCCGGTCACCAGCCGGCCCGACGCGGCCAGCCGGCGCAGCCCCTCCTCGACCACTGCGACACCCAGCCCGAACCGGGCCGCACAGGTCGCCGCGTGGAACGGGCCGTGCGAGCGCGCGTACCGCACGAGGAGGTCACCGAGGGGATCGGCGACCGGCTCCGTGAACGCCTCCGGTACGCCGACGGGCAGCGCCACGCCGAGCGCGTCCCGGACCCGGCCGGCGTCCTCGATCGCGAGGAACCGGTCCGTACCGGCGATCCGGACGACGATGGCGCGGCGCGCGGCGACCAGCTCGGTCAGCCAGTCGACGTCCATGCCCCGCTCCGAAGCCTCCACAGTGGACAGATCGCCGACCAGTCGCAGGATCTCCGCCGCGTCCTCCGCGTCGCGCGCCCGCCGGTCCGCCGACAGCCACTGCAACCGGCGCTCGGTCTCCGCCACCACCGCCGGATCCAGCAGCTCCCGCAGCTCGGCCGCGCCCAGCAGCTCCGCCAGCAGCGTCGGATCCAGCTCCAGCGCGGCGGCCCGGCGCTCGGCGAGCGGCGCGTCCCCCTCGTACAGGAAGGCGCCGACGTAACCGAACAGCAGGGAGCGGGCGAACGGCGACGGGCGCGGCGTCTCCACCTCCACCAGGCGTACCGACCGGGAGGCGACCGAGCGCATCAGGTCGGTGAGGGCCGGCAGGTCGAACACGTCGCGCAGGCACTCCCGGGCCGCCTCCAGCGTGATCGGGAAGTCGGCGAAGTCCCGCGCCACGTCGAGCAGCTGCGCCGCCCGCTGCCGTTGCTGCCACAGCGGAGTACGCCGGCGGGGGTCGCGGCGGGGCAGCAGCAACGCCCGCGCCGCGCACTCCCGGAACCGCGCCGCGAACAGCGCGGAGGTCCCGACGGTGGTGCGGACCAGCTCGTCCAGCTCGTCCGGGTCGAACGCGACGAGGTCGGCGCCCGGCGGCTCGTCCGCCGTGTCCGGCAACCGTACGACGATGCCGTCGTCGGCGGGCTGCGCCTGCGCGTCCAGCCCGTACCGCTCGCGCAGCCGGGCGGCGATCGCCAGCGCCCACGGCGCGTTGACCCGCTGGCCGAACACCGAGTGCACCACCAGCCGCCAGTCGCCCAGCTCGTCCCGGAACCGCTCCACCAGCACCGTCCGGTCGTCCGGTACGTGCCGCGCGGACTCCCGCTGCTCCGCCACGTACCGCAGGAGGTTGCCGGTGGCCCAGTCGTCCAGGCCCGCGTCGCGCAGCCGGGCACCGGCCTGCTCGTCGTCGGCGCGCGACAGGCCGCGCAGCAGCCCGCCGATCGCCTTGCCCAGCTCCGCCGGCCGCCCCACCGTGTCGCCCTTCCAGAACGGCATCCGGGCCGCGGCACCCGGCGCCGGGGACACCAGCACCCGGTCCGGCGTGATGTCCTCGATCCGCCAACTCGTCGAACCCAGCAGGAACACGTCGCCGACGCGCGACTCGTACACCATCTCCTCGTCGAGCTCGCCGACCCGGGCGGCCTTCTCCGCACCCGCCAGGTACACCCCGAACAGGCCGCGGTCGGGGATGGTGCCGCCGGAGATCACGGCGAGCCGCTGGGCGCCGGGCCGGCCCGAGATCCGGTCCGCCGTACGGTCCCAGACCAGTCGGGGCCGCAGCTCCGCGAACGCCTGCGACGGGTACCGGCCGGCCAGCATGTCGAGTACCCCGGACAGCGCGGAGGCGGGCAGCTCCGCGAACGGCGCGGCCCGGCGTACCAGAGTGGCGAGCTCCGGCACGGACCAGTCGTCCAGCGCGACCATCGCGACGATCTGCTGCGCGAGCACGTCGAGCGGGTTGCGCGGATAGTGCAGCTCCTCGATCGCGCCCGCGCGCATCCGGGTCGCGACCACCGTGCACGGCGCGAGGTCCCCGCGGTGCTTGGGAAACACCACGCCGACGCTCGGCGCGCCCACCTGGTGCCCGGCCCGGCCGACCCGCTGCAGCCCGGACGCCACGCTCGGCGGCGCCTCCACCTGTACGACCAGGTCGACCGCGCCCATGTCGATGCCCAGCTCCAGGCTCGACGTGGCGACCACGGCGGGAAGCCGGCCCGACTTCAGCTCCTCCTCGATGTGCTTGCGTTCCTCCCGGGACACCGAACCGTGGTGCGCGCGGGCGATCACCGCCTCCGCGCCCGCCGCCACCCCCGACTCGGCGATCGCCTCCGCCGGGAACACGAACGAAGGTCCCGACTCCCTTGATGCATCACGCCCGGGACTCGGAACCTTCGCCGGATCGGGCAGCGGACCGCCCGCCAGCCGCTCGGCGTGCAGCTCGTTGAGCCGGGCGCACAGCCGCTCCGCCAGGCGCCGCGAGTTCGCGAAGACGATCGTGGACCGGTGCGCCAGGATCAGGTCCAGCACCCGGCTCTCCACCGCCGGCCAGATCGACGGGCGGCGCGTCGGCGCGGCGGCCGGATCGTACGACTCGTCGGGGTCCTCGGCGGGCAGCTCGTCCAGCGCCGTCATGTCCTCCACCGGCACCTGTACGGACAGCTCGACGGTCTTCTCCGCCGGCGGCGCCACCACCGCGACGGGCCGGCTGCCGGCGAGGAACCGCGCCGTCTCCTCGACCGGCCGTATGGTGGCGGACAGGCCGATGCGCTGCGCCGGGCGCTCCAGCAGCTCGTCCAGCCGTTCCAGGGAGAGCGCGAGGTGCGCGCCGCGTTTCGTCGCGCAGACCGCGTGCACCTCGTCGACGATGACCGTCTCGACCCCGCGCAGCGACTCCCGCGCCGCCGAGGTGAGCAGCAGGAACAGCGACTCCGGCGTGGTGATCAGGATGTCCGGCGGCCGGCGGGCGAACCCGCGCCGCTCCGCCGCCGGCGTGTCCCCGGTACGCATCCCGACGGTGATGTCCGGCCGCTCCGCGCCCAGCCGCTGCGCCGCCTGCCCGATCCCGGCCAGCGGCGCCCGCAGGTTGCGCTCGATGTCGACGGCCAGCGCCTTCAACGGGCTCACGTACAGCACGCGGCAGCGGCGGGCCGGGTCGGGCGCCGGCTCGGCCGCGATCCGGTCCAGCGACCAGAGGAACGCGGCCAGCGTCTTGCCCGACCCGGTCGGCGCCACGACCAGCGTGTTCGTCCCGGTCCGGATCGACGCCCACGCGCCGGCCTGGGCCGCGGTCGGCCCGGCGAACGCCCCGCCGAACCACGCCCGCGTCGCCGGCCCGAACCCGGCCAGCCCCTCCTCGGTGTCCACGACGACCATCCTGCCGCGGGGGTCCGACACCCGTCGCCGCTCCCGCCGGGTACGGCTAGCGCAGCAGGCCGCGCAGCCGGTCCCGGGCGTCCGGCCACTCGACGTCCGTCATGGAATAGACCACCCTGTCGCGTGGCGTCCCGTCGGCCCGGATCACGTAGTTGCGGAACACTCCGTCGCGCTTCATGCCGAGCCGTTCGATCGCGCGCTGCGACCGCTCGTTCGCCGTGTCCGTACGCAGGCTCACGCGGATCGCGCCCAGCTCCTCGAACGCCCGGGTCAGCAGCATCAGCTTCGCCTCGGTGTTGATCCCCGTCCGCCACGCGGCCCGCCCCAGCCACGTGTACCCGATCTCCACCCGGCGCGAGTCCGGCGCGATGTCGTAGTACGAGGTCATGCCGACGGCGCGGCCGGTCGCCCGGTCGATCTGTGCCCACGTGACGCGGCTGCCGGCGGCCTGCGCGCGCAGCGCGGTGTCCACCTCCCGCGCCATGTCCGCGGTCGTCTCGGGCCACGGGCCGGTCAGGTGCCGCCACACCTCGCGGTCCCGGCTCGCCGCGTACAGGTCGTCGACGTGCGCGGTGGACAGCGGCTCCAGCCGCACCAGCCGCCCGGCCATCGGCGCCGCCTCGTACCACGGGGAACGCTCGCCCGCGTCGCCCCGCCGCCAGCCGTGCAGGTACGCCGGGAGCACGGTGCCCTCGTCGGTCGGTTCCGGTGCGCCCGCGGTGGTGCGCAGCGGCAACACCCCCGCCCAGTACGGCAGGGCCAGGTCGGCCTCGTCGTCGTTGGCGCCGCCGGACCGTACCTTGGCGGCGGCGTCGGTCAGCGGCAGCGCGAGCACCGCGGTCGCGGCGAGTTCCTGCCGGGTCGGCGGGCGGCTGTCGGCGGCGCGACCGGCGGCGATCTTGTCCACGAGCGCGGCGAGCACCCGCCGCCGGGTGTCCTCGTCCGCCACCGGTACGGCGGTGCCGTGCGCGACCACGGACCGGTAGTTCGCCGAGTGGTGGAACTGGGACCGCGCGAACACCAGCCCGTCGAGCAGCGTGACGGCGACGCTCACCGGGATGCCGGCGGCGCGGCCGGTTTCTCCGCGGCCTTCGCGGAGCGGAGTGCGTCGGCCGGCGAGCATCGGCCGGGAGCCGGTGGAGCCGTGCACGTAGAGCGTGTCGCCGATCCGGACGTGCAGCGTGGGCAGGACCCGCGGGCGGCCGTCGACCACGAACGACAGGTGGCAGTACAGCGCCTCGTCGAGGATCGCGTGCACGGTGTCGGCGTCGCGGCGCATCCGGTCCGGGTACCGGGTCGGGGTGGTCACCGGGGTGGCGGGGTAGCTCATGGGTGTCGTCCTTGCCGCAGGGGTTTTGTTCTAGTACAGTCTTTCAACTGTGCCAGTACGTTATCACGGGAAGACCGCGGCGGAGATCGTCGCCGGCGTCGAGGAACACCTGCGCGCCGGTCGGCTCGGCCCCGGCGACCCCCTGCCCCCCGTCCGTACGCTCGCCGCGGAGCTGTCCGTCAGCGCCGCCACCGTCGCCTCGGCGTACCGGGAACTGCGGCACCGGGCGGTGATCGAGACCGCCGGGCGGGCCGGCACCCGGATCCGCGCCCGGCCCACCGTGGGGCGGATGGCGCTGCGGCTCGACGTACCTGCCGGCGCCCGCGACCTCGCCGAGGGCGGCCCCGACCCTCGCCTGCTGCCCCGGCTCGACGGCCCCCTCGCGCGTCTCGCCGCCAGCCCCGTCTGGCACACCCCCACCACCGGGTACGACCGCGCCGGAGCGCTGCCCGAGCTGCTCACCGCCGCCCGCGACCGGCTCGCCGCCGACGGGGTCGACGCCCCCGCGCTCACCGTCACCAGCGGCGCCCTCGACGGCATCGAGCGCGCTCTCGCCACCCACCTCGGCCCCGGTGACCGGGTCGCCGTCGAGGACCCCGGCTGGGCCAACCTGCTCGACCTGCTCGCCGCGCTGCGCCTGACCCCGGTGCCGGTCCCGCTCGACCGGGACGGCCCGACCGTCGACGGGCTCCGGTCCGCGCTCGCCGCCGGGGCCCGCGCCGTCGTCGTCACCAGCCGGGCGCAGAACCCGACCGGCGCCGCCGTCTCCGCCGACCGGGCCGCCGCCCTGCGCGCCGTCCTGGCCGACCGCCCCGACGTACTCGTGATCGAGGACGACCACGCCGCCGAGCTGTCCGAGCAACCGCTCACCCCCGTGGTCGGCGGTACGGCCGCGTGGGTGTTCGTCCGCTCCGTCTCCAAGCCGTACGGTCCGGACCTGCGGCTCGCGGTGGTCGCCGGGGACGAGGCGACCGTCGACCGGATCGTCGGCCGGCAGCGGCTCGGCGCCGGCTGGGTCTCCACCGTGCTGCAACGGCTCGTCTGCGAACTGTGGTCCGACCCCGACGTCGCGCGCGGCATCCGGCACGCCCGCGAGCAGTACGCGGCACGCCGGGACGGCCTGGTCGCCGCGCTCGCCGACCGCGGCGTCACCGGGTACGGGCGGAGCGGCATCAACGTGTGGATCCCGGTCACGGACGAGACCGCCGCGCTGACCCGGCTCCGCGACGCCGGCTGGGTCGCGGCACCGGGCGCGGCGTACCGGCTGGTCAGTGGGCCGGCGATCCGGCTGACGGTGAGCGGGCTGGACGACACGGACCTGGTACCGCTGGCCGACGCGGTCGCGGCCGCGCTCACCCACCGCCCGGCGCGGTACGGCGCCTGACGGACCGCCGCGGCGACGGGATACCGTCGATGGCGACGCGTTGCGAGGACGGGAGGACCCGGTGCGGCGGACCGATTTCTGGAGCCGGATGGAGCAGGTCTTCGGCCCGGCGTACGCCGCGAGCGTCGCCGCCGACCAGACGCTGCCGGAGCTGTCCGGGCGGACCGTCGACGAGGCGCTCGCCGGCGGCGAGGACACCGTGACGGTCTGGCGCGCGGTCTGCCGGGCGTACTCCGATCGGGTGCCTTCGCGGCTGCGCTGAATCATCCCGCGCGTGTCTACCACGTTCGAACAGACGTTCGGGTACTGTCCACAGCGACAGGTCGTCGTCCACAGGCGCGGGGCGTCGGGTCGTTTCTGTCGGACCCGGCGCATAGCGTGTCAGCCGTGACCAAGCGATCGAACGCCAAGGCAGCAGTAGGGGTGGCAGGCATGGCAGCAGGGGGAGCAAGCCCCGACCGGGCGAAGGCGCTGGATATGGCGCTCGCCCAGATCGACAAGCAGTTCGGCAAGGGCTCGGTGATGCGGCTCGGTGACCGCGCCGCCCAGCCGATCTCCGCGATCCAGACCGGGTCCATCGCGCTCGACGTGGCGCTCGGCATCGGGGGCTACCCGCGCGGCCGGATCATCGAGATCTACGGCCCGGAGTCCTCGGGTAAGACCACCGTCGCGCTGCACGCGGTGGCCAACGCGCAGGCGGCCGGCGGCATCGCGGCGTTCATCGACGCCGAGCACGCCCTCGACCCGGAGTACGCGAAGGCCATCGGGGTCGACACCGACGCCCTGCTGGTGTCCCAGCCGGACACCGGTGAGCAGGCGCTGGAGATCATGGACATGCTGATCCGCTCCGGCGCGATCGACATCGTCGTGATCGACTCGGTGGCCGCCCTGGTGCCGCGCGCCGAGATCGAGGGCGAGATGGGAGACAGCCACGTCGGTCTGCAGGCCCGGCTGATGAGCCAGGCGCTGCGCAAGGTGACCAGCGCGCTCAACAACGCCGGCACCACCGCGATCTTCATCAACCAGCTGCGCGAGAAGATCGGCGTCATGTTCGGCTCGCCGGAGACCACGACCGGCGGTAAGGCGCTGAAGTTCTACGCGTCGGTCCGCCTCGACGTGCGCCGCATCGAGTCGCTGAAGGACGCCGGCGACGTGGTCGGTAACCGTACCCGCGTCAAGGTCGTCAAGAACAAGGTCGCCTCGCCGTTCAAGCAGGCCGAGTTCGACATCATGTACGGCAAGGGCATCAGCCGCGAGGGCTCGCTGATCGACGTCGGCGTCGAGCAGGGGATCATCCGCAAGTCCGGCGCCTGGTACACGTACGAGGGTGACCAGCTCGGCCAGGGCAAGGAGAACGCCCGGCAGTTCATGCGGGACAACCCGGACGTGGCCAACGAGGTGGAGAAGCGGATCAAGGAGAAGATGAGCATCGGTCCGGCCCTGGATGCCGAGGCCCCCGTCGACGCGGCGGCCGAGCCGGTGGACTTCTGAGCCGATGACGGAGCGGCAGCAGGGCCGCCGGGCGTACCGGTCGGGTTCGTCTCGGGCCGACCGTTCCGGCGACCGGGCCGACGGGTCCGGTCGGCAGGCGGGGGAGGGCGGCCGGGGCGGCCCACCGCCCGACCCCCGTCAGCAGGCACGCGACATCTGCCTGCGGTTGCTGGCCGTGCGCCCGCGTACCCGGCTGGAGCTGGCGCGGGCGCTGGCCCGCAAGGGAATCGCCGATGAGGACGCGACCGCCGTACTGGAGCGGTACGGCGAGGTCGGCATGATCGACGACGAGGCGTTCGCGCGGGCCTGGGTGACGTCCCGGCACACCGGGCGCGGCCTGGCTCGCGGCGCGCTGGCCCGTGAGCTGCGGCAGCGCGGCGTGGACGGCGAGACGATCGGCGACGCGCTGACCGAGCTGGACGGCGACACCGAAGCCGCCACGGCGCGCAGCCTGGCGGAGCGTCGGCTCCGGTCGATGTCGTCGGTGCCGCCGGACGTGGCGTTCCGGCGCGTGGTCGGCATGCTCGCCCGCAAGGGATACGCGCCGGGGCTGGCCATGCGTACGGTGCGGGACCTGTTGGCCGAGCGTGCCGACGCCGCCGAGTTCGCCGACGGACTCGACGTCGACGCGCTCACGGACAGTACCGAGGAGTCGGGGTCCGGCGGTCCGGGCTGAGGCTGGCGGAGCGCCCCGATCGGGTGACGCGCCGCCCCATCGACCAGCGGTTCCGGTCCGGCCCGGAGTCGAGGGGCCCGACCGGCGGGTCGTGCGCCGGGCGTGACCGCGCCGCACGGTCCGGGCGGTACGTGCCGTGAGGCGCGAATCGTGGATCCTTGACCGGGCCGGTACGGGGACTTAGCCTCAGCCGTACCAAAGGAGCAGTCCGAACCATGCGGGCAACGGGCCCGCGCCATAGAGCAGCGACACAACGTCATACGTCCGGAAAGAGCAGGAGCAACCGCGGGTAGCGCGCGAGTGTTGGCTACCCTCCGTCCAGCACGGCGCTGCGGGGCGCCACTGGCCGCGTGCTCATGGCCGGACTCTCCTTTCCGCACGCCGTGCTGTGCCACGGCGCCGAAGGGAGGAGGCGGTCATGACCGCGAACGAGTTGCTGGTGCTGATCGCGCTGGTCCTCGTCGTCGTTGCGGTTGTCGCGGTCGTGGTCGCCGTCGTCCTGGTGCGCCGCATGCAGACGTCGGTCCGGACCACGCCGGCGACCCTGCCGGAGGAGGACCCGGCGGTCGCCGCGGAGCGCAAGCGGCACGAGGCGGCGCTGGCGTCGGTGCGCAAGGCGGCGGACGACGCGGCCGAGGAACTGGAGCGCATCCGGTCACAGACCGTGGCCGTACAGGCGGATGTGGCGGCGGCGCGCGCCGAGGTGACGGCGGCGCGTACGGAGGCGGAGCGGGTGCTCGGCGCGGCGCGCAAGGAGGCCGACGATCTGCTGGACCGGGCCCGACGGCGGTCGGAGCAGGAGGCCGAGCAGACCGTTGCCGCGGCTCGGCGTACCGGGGAGCAGGAGCAGGCGCAGATCCTCGCGTCGGCGAAGGACCGCATCACCGACCTGGAGCGCCGCGAGCAGCGTACGGACGAGCGTGAGCAGCGGCTGTCGGAGGAGGCGGAGCGGCTCGCCGACCGGGACCGCCGGTTGGTGGCCGCCGAGGCTGAACTGGCCGAGCGGGCGTCGGCGGTGGCGGAGGTCGCCGAGGCCCGGCAGCGGGAGCTGGAGCGGGTGGCCGGCCTGACCGCCGAGGCGGCGAAGGCCGAGCTGGTGGAGTCGATCGAGACGCAGGCGAAGCGCGAGGCGGCGATCCTGGTCCGCGACATCGAGTCGGACGCGCGGTCGACCGCGGAGCAGCGGGCCCGGTCCCTGGTGGTGGACGCGATCCAGCGGGTGGCGAGCGAGCAGACCGCGGAGAGCGTGGTCAGCGTGCTGCACCTGCCGTCGGACGAGATGAAGGGCCGCATCATCGGCCGCGAGGGCCGCAACATCCGGGCGTTCGAGTCGGTGACCGGGGTCAACCTCATCATCGACGACACGCCCGAGGCGGTCCTGCTCTCCTGCTTCGATCCGGTACGGCGGGAGATCGGCCGGCTGACGTTGGAGAAGCTGGTCCTGGACGGCCGGATCCACCCGCACCGGATCGAGGAGGTACACGAGTCGGCGCGCCAGGAGGTGCAGCGGCTGTGCATCCGGGCGGCGGAGGACGCGCTGGTCGAGGTCGGCATCACCGAGATCCATCCGGAACTCGTGACGCACCTGGGCCGGCTGCGCTACCGAACCAGCTACGGGCAGAACGTACTGAAGCATCTGGTGGAGACGGCGCACATCGCCGGCATCATGGCGGCCGAGCTGCGGCTCGACCCGGTGCTCATCAAGCGCTGCGCGTTCCTGCACGACGTGGGCAAGGCCCTGACGCACGAGGTGGAGGGCAGCCACGCGCTGATCGGCGCCGACCTGGCCCGGAAGTACGGGGAGGACGAGGGGGTGGTGCACGCGATCGAGGCGCACCACAACGAGGTCGCCCCGCAGACCATCGAGGCGGTGCTGACGCAGGCCGCGGACGCGTGTTCGGGCGGGCGGCCGGGTGCCCGGCGGGAGAGCCTGGAGGCGTACGTCAAGCGGCTGGAGCGGATCGAGGAGATCGCCGGCGGCAAGGCGGGCGTGGACAAGGTGTTCGCCATGCAGGCGGGTAGGGAGATCCGGGTGATGGTGCGCCCGGAGGAGGTGGACGAGATCGGCTCCGCGGTGCTGGCCCGGGACGTGGCCAAGCAGATCGAGGAGGAGCTGACGTACCCGGGGCAGATCCGGGTGACGGTGGTGCGGGAGTCGCGCGCCACCGAGATCGCCCGCTGACGACAGCCGAGGGGTACGAGCGGATCCGTTGTGCCGCAACGGATCCGTTCGTCGTGTCCGGGGCGGGTCGGGCGAGGGGCGACGGTCGTGACCGGCCGTCCGGGTGGACGGTGCACGATCGCGTCGACGACCCGGCCGGCGAGTACGGGGTCGTGACCGGCGGCGCGGCTAGGGGGTAACCCCGAGCCCCGCCCGGGGACCGGTACGGGGGCGAACCGGGGCCGCGTCCCCGATGTGCGGCATCCGCCGGGCCGGCAGGCTCAGCGTTATGCCAGTTGATCACCGAGAGCCACGGAGCGGCCGGCGCCAGGCCCGCGGTGGGGACAGCACCACCTCGGATCCGGGGGCGCACGGCAGTGTGTACGAGCCGTCGCGATGTGACCGTGAAGTGGGCGGCGGGACCGCCCCTGTCGGGACATCGGAGGTCGGCGTGCGGTCGGTCAGGGGAGCGGCGGTGGTGTCGCTGTCGCTGCTGGCCGTCGCGGTGGCCGTCATCGGCTACCTGCATCTGACCACCGGCATCAGCCCGGTCAGCGGCATGATCAGCGACTACGTGTTCACGCACGTCGGCGCGGTCCTGCTGCCGGTCGCGGTACTGGCGCTGGCGGGCGGGCTGATGGTGTTGCGGCGCGGGTTGGCGGCCACGGGCGTGTCGTGCCGCGGTACCGGCTGGTTGCTCCTGACGGCGGCGCTCGGTGCGGCGCTGATCGCGTTCTTCCGGGCGGATCCGGCGGGCGCGGCGCCGACGGCCACCGGGCTGGTGCACAAGGCGGCGGGTGGGCTGCTGTTCGGGTCGATGCCGGTGGCGGGCTGGTTGCTCGCGCGCCGGTTCGCCGACCGGTACGGCTGGCGTCCGCTCGCCACCCGGGTACGCCGGCTGGCGGTGGTCGCGGGTGGTCTGTTCGCGCTGTTCCTGGTGACGTACCTGCCGCTGTTCGGGGTTCCGCTGCCCGGCGGTACGGCGCTGGTGGACGTGCAGGGGCTGGCCGAGCGGCTGGTCCTGCTGCCGGAACTGGCGCTGGTGGTCCTGGTCGCGGTGCGGCTGACGCGCCCGGTTCCGGTCTGGCGCACACCGACACGGGAGGTGGTCTGAGTGACGGCGCTGGCGATCGGCCTGGCGGTACTCGGCGCGGTGGCGTACGCGCTGGCCGCGCAGCTGCAGCACGGCGCGGTACGGACCGCGTTGGACCGCGGGGCGCGGCCGGTGGCCCGGCTGCTCCGGCAGCGGCGCTGGTTGGCGGGACTGGCCCTGATCGGTACGGGCGCGGGGCTGCATGCCGCCGCGCTGGGGCTGGCCCCGCTGACCGTCGTACAGCCGGTCGGGGTGCTGGCGGTGGTGCTGGTGGCGGTGTTGCAGGCCCGGTCGCACCGGTCGGGTCTGGGGCGCCGCACCGTACTGGCGATCGCGGCGACGACGCTGTCGGTCGGCGGGTTCGTGGCGGTGGCGGCGGGCGACGCGCGGTCGACGCTGATCTCGGACGCGGCGCAGGGCCGTACGGCGGTGTTGGCGGCGGCGGCCGTCGCCGTACTCGGGGCCGCGGCGCTGCTGTGGCGTGGCCGGCCGCGGTGCCTGCTGCTGGCCACGGCCGGCGGCGTGGCGTACGGCTTCGTGTCGGTGTCGACGCGGGTCGTGGTGCAGCGGCTGACGACGGGCGGGCTCGGCGCGGTGCCGCTCGCGACCGTACTCGGCATCGGGGTGGCGTTGGCGGTCGGCGGCACCGCCATCCAGCTCGCGTACGCCAGCGGCCCGCCGACGGTGGTGGTCGCCTGCTTGACGATGGCCGATCCGTTCTTCGCGGTCGCGGTGGGCGCGCTGCTGCTGGGCGAGGGCGCGACGACGCCGCTGCCGGTGGCCGCCGGCCAGCTCGGTCTCGCCGGTGTCGCGGCGGCCGGGGTGGCGCTGCTGGCCAGGTTCCATCCGGACGCGACGACCCGGCGGGGTGGGCCGGGCCGCGGTCGGACGCACGACGAGCACGACGTACTGACGCATCCGGCGGCCGCGGGGGTCGCCTCGACGGAGGAGAACACGGTGAAGGTTTCGGACAGGCTCGGCGACGGTCGGCTGCGGATCGTGGTGGGCGCGGACACGTTCCCGCCGGACGTCAACGGCGCGGCACGCTTCTCGTACCGGCTGGCGACGGGGCTGGCGGCCCGGGGCCACGACGTGCACGTGCTCGCCCCGTCCCCGGACGGCGCGCCCGGAGTGTCCATGATGGACGGTGTCACGGTGCACCGGGTACGTGCCCGGCGCACGCCGTTCCACCCGACGTTCCGGTTCTGCACGCCGTGGCAGGCCGCGCGCGCCGCCGACGACCTGCTCACCGAGCTGGCGCCGGACCTGGTGCACATCCAGTCGCACTTCCTCGTCGGCCGGGCGCTGTCCAAGGCGGCCGTCGCGCACGACATCCCGCTGGTGGCCACCAACCACTTCATGCCCGAGAACCTCTTCGGGTACGTCCGGCTCCCCGGGCCGCTGCACCGCGCCGCGCGGGACGCCGCCTGGCGCGACGCGGCCCGCGTGTTCGGCCGGGCGAAGGCGGTCACCGCGCCGACCCAGCGTGCGGTGGATCTGTTGCAGGCCAACGGAATCGAGCACGGTGAGGCGGTGTCGTGCGGGATCGACCTGGAGCGCTTCGGCGCGCGGCGCGCACCGGACGCGCACGTACCGACGGTGCTGTTCGTGGGTCGGCTGGACGCGGAGAAGCGGGTCGACGAACTGATCCGCGCGGCGTCGATGCTGCCGCCGTCGCTGCCGTTCCGGATCGAACTGATCGGCACCGGCTCCCGACGCGCCGAGTGGGAGCGGCTGGCCGCGTCCGTCGGGGTCACCGAGCGGATCACGTTCCGCGGCTTCGTACCGGACGAGGACCTGCCCGCCGCGTACGAGGGGTGCGACGTGTTCTGCATCCCCGGCGTCGCCGAACTCCAGAGCCTGGTGACGATGGAGGCGATGGCCGCCGGCCGCCCCGTCGTCGCCGCCGACGCGATGGCGCTGCCGCACCTGGTCCACCACGGCGAGAACGGCTGGCTGTACACCCCGGGCGACGTGCCCGGCCTCGCCGACCGCCTCGCCGCCCTGCTCACCGACCCCGACCTGCGCGTACGCATGGGCGAGGCGGGTCGGCGGCGGATCGCCGAGCACGGCGTCACGACCACGCTCCGCCGGTACGAGGAGATCTACGGCGAGGTACTGGGTGTGCCGGTGGCGGGCGCCGAGCCGGTCCTGGCCGCGGCGGCCTGAGAACCCCGTGAACGACGAACGGCCCGACGGAGCGCACTCCGTCGGGCCGTCGTGGTGGCGGGTCTCGTCAGTTCGGCGGCTCGACACCGGCCGGCACGGCATCGGCCGCGGCGACCTCGTCCCCGGTCTGCGCCGCGGTCAGCGGCTTGCCGGCGAGCTTGGTGGACCGGGACATCCGCCGCTCCAACCAGCCGGCGAACCAGGACAGCACCAGGTTGATGGCGATGTAGATCGCGCCGATGACGACCAGGGTGGTGACCACCGGCGGCTGGGACAGCTGCCAGATCTCGGCGGCACCCTGGTAGATGCGCTTGCCGAAGCTCAACAGCTCCTGGTACCCGACGATGAAGCCGAGCGCCGAGTCCTTCAGCGCGACCACGCACTGCGCGACGATCGCCGGCAGCATCATCCGGATCGCCTGCGGCGCAAGGATCATCCGCATCACCGCGGTCTTGCGCATGCCCAGCGCGTACGCCGCCTCGGACTGGCCGCGCGGCACCGCGTTGATGCCGGCACGGAACACCTCGGCGAGCACCGACCCGTTGTACAGGGTCAGGCCGACGACCAGCGCGGCGAACGCGTCGGGCGGGCTCGCGCCGATCGCCTCGCCGATGAACGCCAGCGGCTGGCCCCAGGTGAACAGGCCGAACAGGATCAGCAGCAGCAGCGGTACGGCCCGGAAGAACTCGATGACCACGAACGCCGGCCAGCGCAGCCAACCGCGGTTGGACAGCCGCCCCGCGGCGAGCACCGCACCGAGCACCAGCGCGAGCACGATCGACAGCAGCGCCGCCTTGATCGTCGAGAACAGCGCGCTGAACAGCTGGTTCCACAGGCCGGAGTCCGCGAACGGGGTCCACATGTCGGCGGAGATCTGACCCTTGCGGGCCACCTGCCAGATCGCGAACCCGACGATCGCGGCGAGGGCGACGACGCTGACCGCGGTCCAGAAGCGGATCCGCCGGCGCGTCTTCGGCCCCGGGTTGTCGTACAGCACGCTCGTCATCGGGTCACCGCCAGTTTCCGCTCGGCCAGGTTGAACGCCGCGGACACCAGCAGCGTCAGCACGATGTACCCGAGCGCCACCGCGATGAACTCGGCGTACAGGTGCTCGGGGTGGTCGCGGACCGAGTCGTCGAAGAACTTGGTCAGCTCACCCACGTTGAAGAACTCCGCGATCGCCGAGTTCTTGATCATCGCGATGTACATGCTGGCCAGCGGCGGCAGCACGGTACGCAGCGCCTGCGGCAGTACGACGAGCCGCAGGGTCTGGCCGAACGTCATGCCGACCGCCCGCGCCGCCTCCGCCTGCCCCACCGGTACGGAGTTGAAGCCGGACCGGATCGCGTCGGCGACGAAGCACGACGTGTACGTCGACAGCGCGATGACCGCGAAGATGAAGAACGTGTCGAGCCCGATCGCGTCGGCCCAGGCGAACCGGATGCCGACGATCGGCAGGACCACGGAGGTACCGAGAAAGACCAGGGTGAGCGGGGTGTTGCGGAAGAACCCCGACCAGGCTGTGCCGGCGATCCGCAGCGCGGGGATCGGGGACACCCGCATCGCGGCCACGATCAGCCCGAGAATGGTCGACAGGATGCCCGCGATCAGCGACAGCTTGACGGTACCGAGCAGGCCGTCGAGGAACGCGTTGTGTTCCTGCCACAGGTACTGCACGCCGCCAACCGCGAGGTTGCCGGATTCGGCGAGAGCCACGTCTCCTCCACATGACGCCGGACCGCGGATCGGTGCTGCGTTCCGCGCCGGCCGGGGACCCGGATGGGGACAGCGGCGGCACACGCCGCCGGATGGGACGCGGGTGCCGGCCCGACGGGGTCAGGCCGGCACCCGGCCGGTTCTTAGTAGCGGTCCAGGGTGGGCGGGTTCGGCGCGTCCGACCCGGACTTGCCGAGGGTCAGGTCGTACGCCTTCTTCCAGTGCCCGTCCTTGAACGCGGCGTCCAGCTTGTCGTTGACGAAGCCGCGCAGGTCGTTGCGGTCCTTGGCCATGCCGATGCCGTACTTCTCGGTGGAGAACGGCTTGCCGACCACCATCAGGTGCTCCGGGTCGGAGGCGGCGTAGCCCAGCAGGATCGCGCCGTCGGTGGTGAGCACGTCGACCGTGGAGTTCTGCAGCTGGGTCACGCAGTCGGAGTACTGCGCGAGCGCGACCGGCTTGGCCTTCGGGTAGTTCTTCTCGATGTTGGCCAGCGGGGTCGAGCCGGTGACCGAACAGACCTTCTTGCCGGCCAGGTCCTGCGGGCTCTTGATCTTGTCCTTGTCCGCCTTGCGGATCAGCAGGTCCTGACCGGTCTCGTAGTACGGCCCGGCGAAGCCGACGAGCTGCTTGCGCTCCGGCGTGATCGAGTACGACGCGATGACCAGGTCGACGGTGCCGTTCTCCAGGAACGTCTCCCGGTTCTTCGACACGGTCTCGACGAACTCGACCTGCTTCTGGTTGTTGTAGTCGAGCCCGAGCTGACCGGCCACGTACTTGCCGACCTCGACGTCGAAGCCCTCGATCTTGCCGCTGGTCGGGTTCTTGTACCCGATGCCCGGCTGGTCGAACTTGACGCCGATCTTGATGTGCTTGGCCTTGTACAGCTTCTCCATCGTCGAGCCCGCGGCGAACTTCGGGTTCTTGACGATGGTGTACGCGCCGGCGTTCTTCGCGTCGTCCTTGGCCTTCTCGTCCAGCTTGCTCTTGCCGCAGGCGGCGGACCCGCCCAGGGCGAGCGCGCCGATGGCGGCGACCGCGAGGAGTCGCTTGAGCTTCATCAGTGCCTCTTTCGTGATGACGTGCCGCCCCGGGCCGACAGCTCGGGGCGCGCGGATGTACGACGGCACGGTCGGGCCGGTGCCGGGGGGTCGGATCAGTGCGTGAGGATCTTGGAGAGGAAGTCCTGCGCCCGCTCGGACTGCGGGTTGGTGAAGAACTCCTCGGGCGTGTTCTGCTCGACGATCTGGCCGTCGGCCATGAACACCACCCGGTTGGCGGCACGGCGGGCGAAGCCCATCTCGTGCGTCACCACGATCATCGTCATGCCGTCGCCGGCCAGCGAGGTCATGACGTCCAGTACCTCGTTGATCATCTCCGGGTCGAGCGCGCTGGTCGGCTCGTCGAAGAGCATCACCTTCGGCTGCATCGCGAGCGCCCGGGCGATCGCGACACGTTGCTGCTGCCCACCGGACAGCTGCGCCGGGTACTTGTCGGCCTGGTTGGCGACGCCGACCCGGGTCAGCAGGGCCATCGCCCGTTCCCGGACCACGGCCGACTTCTCCTTGCGGACCTTGATCGGCCCGAGCATGACGTTTTCCAGGATCGTCTTGTGCGCGAACAGGTTGAACGACTGGAAGACCATGCCGACCTCGCTGCGCAGCCGGGCCAGCCCCTTGCCCTCCTCGGGCAGCACCTCGCCGGACACGGTGATGGTGCCCGAGTCGATCGGCTCCAGCCGGTTGATGGTGCGGCAGAGGGTGGACTTGCCCGAGCCGGACGGGCCGATCACCACGACGACCTCGCCGGTCCGGACGGAGAGGTTGATGTCCTGGAGCACGTGCAGCGGGCCGAAGTGCTTGTTGACGTTCTCCAACACGACCAGGGGGTCGCCCGTCGCCGCGGCCGGGTTCGTCGGCTCCGACGCCATGGGCTCGGTCTCGGTTGCCACTGCTTCGTCCTCGCTCCTGCTGGAAGCCTGGGGGATCGGCGACGCCCGTTGCGCACCGTGGCGGCCACTGTAACGGTAGCTGTCATGATCGCGGGCGGTGACCGCAGTCACGGGGCGGTAACGGCCTCGGAACGTGTCGCGGCCAATCGTGCAAAAGCCACCAGGCGCCCGGACTTCCGGTACGTCCGCGGTACGCGGGTGACGTTCCGGCGGGGGACGATGGGGGAGCGGGTCGCCCGGCGGGCGGTGCGGAGCGTACGCACCGTGGCGGCTACCCTGGTGAGTTGACATGAGCGCACCCGTGAGTACCCCAGCCTCCGCTGGCCGCACGTACCAGGTCCGGACGTACGGCTGCCAGATGAACGTGCACGACTCCGAGCGGATCGCCGGGCTGCTCGAATCGGCCGGTTACGTCCGGGCCGACGACGAGCAGTCGCCCGACCTGGTCGTGTTCAACACCTGCGCGGTCCGGGAGAACGCCGACAACCGGCTGTACGGCAACCTCGGCCACCTGCGCCCCACCAAGGACGCGCACCCGGGCATGCAGATCGCCGTCGGCGGCTGCCTGGCGCAGAAGGACCGCGGCGAGATCGTCAAGCGGGCCCCCTGGGTCGACGTCGTCTTCGGCACGCACAACGTCGGGTCGCTGCCGACGCTGCTGGAGCGGGCCCGGCACAACCAGCAGGCCGAGGTGGAGATCCTGGAGTCGTTGGAGGTCTTCCCCTCCACGCTGCCGGCCAAGCGCGAGTCGGCGTACGCGGGATGGGTGTCGATCTCGGTCGGCTGCAACAACACCTGCACCTTCTGCATCGTGCCGTCGCTGCGCGGCAAGGAGACCGACCGCCGGCCCGGCGACATCCTCGCCGAGGTCCGCGCGCTGGTCGCGGAGGGCGTGCTGGAGGTGACGCTGCTCGGGCAGAACGTCAACTCGTACGGGGTGGAGTTCGGTGACCGGCAGGCGTTCGGGAAGCTGCTGCGGGCGTGCGGCGAGATCGACGGGCTGGAGCGGGTGCGCTTCACCAGCCCGCACCCGCGCGACTTCACCGACGACGTGATCGCCGCGATGGCCGAGACACCCAATGTCTGCCATCAGTTGCACATGCCGCTGCAGTCCGGGTCGGACGCGGTGCTCAAGGCGATGCGCCGCTCGTACCGGTCGGGGCGCTACCTGGACATCCTGCGCCGGGTGCGCGAGTCGATGCCGGACGCGGCGATCACCACCGACATCATCGTCGGCTTCCCCGGCGAGACCGAGGACGACTTCGCCGCCACCCTCGACGTCGTCCGCGAGGCGCGCTTCGCCTCCGCCTTCACCTTCCAGTACTCGATCCGGCCCGGCACTCCCGCCGCGACGATGGACGGCCAGGTGCCGAAGGCGGTCGTGCAGGAGCGGTACGAGCGGCTGGTCGCGTTGCAGGACGAGATCTCCTGGCAGGAGAACCGCGCGATCGAGGGCCGCGAGGTCGAGGTGCTGGTCGCGCTCGGTGAGGGCCGCAAGGACGACGCCACCGGCCGGCTGTCCGGCCGCGCCCGGGACGGCCGGCTGGTGCACTTCACCGGCGCCGACGGCATCCGGCCCGGCGACATCGTCACCACCGAGGTGACGTACGGGGCGCCGCACCACCTCGTCGCCGACGGCCCGGTCCGCGCGCACCGGCGTACCGCGGCGGGTGACGCCTGGGCGGCCGGGCGTACCCCGACCACCCCGGGCGTCCTGCTGGGCATGCCGGGCGTCGGCGCGCCGGCCGCCCGCTGAGCCGACCGGCGGTCACACCCCCGTGACGCCCACGTGCGTGCGGTGGTGCGCCGGCGTCTCCACCTCGTCCAGTACGGCGACCGCGAAGTCGGCGTACGAGATGCGCGCGGTGGCGTCGCCCGGCGCCACCCGGTAGCGGCCGATGCGTACTCCGTCGTGGTCGAAGTCGCCGGACGGGCTGAGCACCACCCAGTCCAGCGCCGGCCCGGCGGCGTGCAGCGCGTCGGTCCCGGCCGCGTGCCCCAGGAAGAACTCCCGGTACTCCCGCGGGTAGCCGGCCGTGTCCATCAGCGGCACGCCGGCCGGATCCGGCAGTACGGCGGCGAGTCCGACCCCGACGAGCCTCGGTACGCCCGCCGCCGTCAGGCCCTCGACCAGCGCGTGGGCCGCCGCGGCGAAGAACGTCGACTGGTCGGCGCCGCCGTCGTACACGGCGCTGACGGCCGCGGCGTGTCCGGCCGCCGTCGTGGCGACCGCGTCCGCGTCGCCGACGTCCCCGGCGACCAGCCGTACGCCCGCGGCGGCCAGGTCGGCGTGCCGGTCCGGCACCCGTACCACCGCGGTGACGGGCCGCCCGCGCCGCCGCGCCTCCGCCACCACCGCGCGCCCGGCGCGGCCGCCCGCTCCGTACACGACGATCCCGTCCTGCCCGATCCCGTTCATCGCTCCCCTTCCGCGGCCGGTGCCGGTCACCGTGCGTCGCGGCGGAACCGTAGCCGGGCAGGTGGTTTCCGGTCGGATACCGGCCAGGGCGTGTCTGCACAGGTTGCTGGCCGGCTGCGCCGGGCCCCTTCGCCGCCTCGCCGCGTTGTCGGCACGAGCGCATACGACACCGGTATGCACTCGCACCTCCGCCTTGCGAGACAACGAACGGACTCCGGCTCGCTCGACCGAACCTGTACAGACACGCCCTAGACTCGACCGGGTGCGTACTCCGCTTCCGGTCGACATGTTCGACGAGGTGTGCCCGTCCGACCTGACCCCGATCCGGTTCGGTGACAAGTGGGCCGGCATGGTCGTCCGCTGCCTGGAGGGCGGCCCGCGCCGGTTCTCCGAGCTGCGCGTACCGCTGCGCGGCGTGACCGCGAAAGTCCTGACCGCTTCGCTGCGTGGACTGGAACGCGACGGGTTCGTCCGGCGCACCGCGCACCCGGACCGGACCGTCGAGTACGAGCTGACGCCGTTGGGGCGGAGCCTGCTGGGGCCGCTGGACGCCGCGTGCGCGTGGGCGGCCGAGCACTGGGAGGAGCTGCTCGACGCCCGCGAGGCCGGCGTGTCCGGTCGACGGAGCCCGGCAGCTGCCTCGCCCGGCCCCGGCCGCGGGCCGGCCTGACGACGCCCGCGGTCGTCAGAAGGCGCGGTTCGTGGCGGCGGCGGCGAGCCGGGTCAGGACCTCGGCCGCCGCCGGTTCGATCGCGGCGCCGGTCAGCGCGTCCAACGCGGCGGCCGTCAGCGTGGCGATCCGCGACTCGGTGTCCGACAGCGCGCCGGTGTCGATGATCAGCGACCGCAGTTCGGCCACGCCCGCGGCGGTCAGCGCCCGGTCGCCGAGCCGCGCGTCGAGCAACGCGCGCCCGGTCGGCGTCGCCGTCTCGTACGCCGCGGCCACCAGGTAGGTCCGCTTGCCCTCGCGCAGGTCGTCGCCGGCCGGCTTGCCCGTCGACGACGGGTCGCCGAACACCCCGAGCACGTCGTCGCGCAGCTGGAACGCCTCGCCCAGCGGCAGCCCGTACGCCGAGTAGGCGGCGAGAACGTCCGGCGTCGCCCCGGCCAGCCGGCCGCCCAGCAGCAACGGCCGCTCCACCGTGTACTTCGCGCTCTTGTACCGGGCGACCTTGCCGGCGCGTTCCCGGGACGAGTGCCGCACGTCGGCCTGCGCCAGCAGATCCAGGTACTGCCCGGCCATCACCTCGGTCCGCATCAGGTCGTACTCGCGGCGCGCGGCGGCGAGCACCGCGGGCGGCAGCCCGGACGCGTCGTACATCTCGGCGGACCAGCCGAGGCACAGGTCGCCGAGCAGGATCGCCGCCCCGGTACCGAAGGCGTCCGGGTCGCCGGTCCAGTCGCGGGCCGCGTGCAGCCCGGCGAACCGGCGGTGCACGGCCGGCTCGCCGCGGCGGGTGTCGGACGCGTCCATCACGTCGTCGTGGATCAGCGCGCACGCCTGCAGCAGCTCCAGCGACGCGACCGCGCCGACGAGCTGGTCCGAGTGCGCGCCGCCGGCACCCCGGTGCCCCCAGTACGCGAAGGCGGGGCGCAGCCGCTTCCCACCGTTCAGGACGAAGTCGCGCAGGGCCGCGGCGACGGGCGCCAGGTCGGCGTCGATGTCGGCCAGCCGGTCCCGCTGCCGGGCGAGGAACCGGTCGAGGGCTGCCTCCACCACCGTCCGCAACGCGGCCTGGTCGGTGGGTACGGTGGCGGGCACGGTCGGCACCTGCGCTGGTCTCCCTGGTCGATTCGGCCACCTCCGGCGGGGGCCGTCCTGCCTTCGAAAGTAGTCGCCCCACCGGCTGTCGCGGCGTCCCGCCCGGCGTCCGTTGTCGCCGGTATCACCGTCGCGCCGGGGTACCGACCGCGCGAAAGCCGCCGAAACGTCCTGCCGCCGCCGTACCCGACATCCCGGGCGTGCCAACACGAGCGAACCTGAAGGTGTGGCCGGTACAGTGTCCGGGTGGCTCTCGGTACCCCTTCGGTGATGCCCGGTGGCGACCCGTCCATCGGGCAGTTGGTGCGCGACTCGGCGCCGACGTTCTCGTTCGAGTTCTTCCCGCCCAAGACCGAGCAGGGTGACCGCCTGCTGTGGCAGGCGATCCGGGAGTTGGAGGTCTTACACCCGTCGTTCGTCTCCGTGACGTACGGGGCGGGTGGCGGCACCCGCGACCGGACCGTCGACGTGGTGGAGCGGATCGCGACGGAGACGACGCTGACCGCGATGGCGCACCTGACCGCCGTCAACCACTCGAACGCGGAGCTGCGCAACCTGGTCGGCCGGATGGCCGCGGCGGGCATCCGTAACCTGCTCGCGGTGCGCGGCGACCCGCCCGGCAACCCGATGGGTGAGTGGGTCAAGCACCCCGAGGGCGTGTCGTACGCGGCGGACCTGGTGCGGCTGATCCGCGAGTCCGGCGACTTCTCCGTCGGTGTGGCCGCCTTCCCGTACAAGCATCCGCGGTCGTCCGATGTGGACAGCGACACCCGCCACTTCGTGCGCAAGTGCCGGGCCGGTGCCGACTTCGCGATCACGCAGATGTTCTTCGACGCCGACGACTACTTCCGGCTCCGCGACCGGGTGGCCGCGCTCGGCTGCGACGTACCGATCGTCGCGGGCATCATGCCGGTCACCAAGATGAGCACGCTGGAGCGGTCGGAGCAGCTGTCCGGGGCGCCGTTCCCGCCGGCGCTGGCCGCCCAGTTCGAGCGGGTGGCCGACGACCCGGAGGCGGTGCGGCGGCTCGGCATCGAGCAGGCCAGCGAGCTGTGCCAGACGCTGCTCGACGGCGGGGTGCCCGGCATCCACTTCATCACGTTCAACCGCTCCACCGCGACGCGGGAGGTCTGGCGCAACCTCACCCTGCCCACGCCGGTCGGCGGGTAGTCACCGCCATGGCCGGGGGGTAGTCACCGCCATGGTGGCGAGCGGGGGGATCCAGAGCGACTGGGGTGCGTACGCGACCCGGTGGAAGGCACTGCACGGCGGCTTCGACCCGGACACGGCGGCGGTGCCGGTCCGGGTCTGGCTGAAACTCGTCTACCAGCTGGCCCGCGGGTTGACCCGGGTGCACGTCTCGCCCGGCACGGTCACCGCGATCGGCCTGGTGACCTGCCTGTTCGTACCGGCGGTGGCGGCGCAGGGCGGACTGTGGCCGGTGACCGCCGGCGTCCTGGTGGTGCTCGCCGGCCTGTTCGACAGCCTCGACGGCGCGGTCGCCGTCGTCTCCCGCCGCGTCACCCGCTTCGGCTACGTGTACGACGCGGTCGTCGACCGGCTCGGTGAAGCCGCGTGGCTGGTGGCGTTCTGGCTGGTGGGCGTGCCGGGCTGGCTGGTCGCGCTGACCGCCTGCCTGGCGTACCTGCACGAGTACCTGCGGGCGCGGGCAGTCGCGGCGGGGCTGTCCGGGCTGGCCGTGGTGAGCGTGGCCGAGCGTCCCGTCCGGGTGCTGATCTGTGCGTTCGGCCTGGCCCTGGCCGGGGTGTGCGGGCTGCTGTCGCCGACGTTCGCGGCCGGCGCCGGCACCCTCGCCGTGTCGATCTGGCTGCTGCTCGGGCTGACCGGCTTCGTCCAGCTGTTCGCCGCGATCCACCGCGACCTGCGGTAGCCGCGCCGGTCAGGCCGGGTCGGGCGCGCCGAACCAGTACGTGAGGGCGTCGGTGGGGTCGTCGTCCGCCGCGGTCCAGCAGACGTGCCCGTCCGGGCGGATCAGCAGCGCGTCGGCGTCGGGCTCGGCGACCTGGGCCGCGACGTACCGGATGCGGGTGGACCAGGGGCGCGCGGTCGCGGCCAGCCGACCGGTGTGGTCGAGCAGGATGCCGCGGCCGTCGTGCTGGAGCGTGCTGAGGCGTACCGGGCCGGTGGTGGTGTCGAGGTCGAGGTCGGGCATCCGGGCGCCGAGCAGCGGGTGCGGTTTTCCGGCCAGCGCGTACCGGACGTCGAGGCCGCTGATCATCCCGGTGACCGCGTGGTTCGCGGCGGGCAGTCGCAGCAGGTCGGTGAGCAGGTCGCGCAGCGCGCCGACGTCCGGGTCGCCCGGTCCCATCAGTACGCCCTGGGCGCGGGTGTTGGCGAGGACGCGGGCGGCGACCGGGTGCCGCTCGTCGTGGTACGTGTCGAGCAGGTCGGTGTGGCCGTGCACCCGGGCGGCGAGCTTCCAGCCGAGGTTCGCCGCGTCCTGTACGCCGAGGTTGATGCCCTGACCGCCGGCGGGCAGGTGGATGTGCGCGGCGTCGCCGGCCAGCAGCACCCGACCCGTCCGGTACGCGGCGGCCTGCCGGGTGGCGTCGGAGAAGCGCGACGCGTACCGGACGGTGTCGAGGCGGACGTCGGTGCCGCACGCGGCGGTCAGCGCGCGGGAGATCTCGTCGGCGGTGACCGGCGCGTCCCGCGGTACGCCGAGCTGGTCGCGACCGCCGAACATGAACCGGTACACCCCGTCGCCGAGCGGGGACAGCAGCGCCTGTTGCTCCGCGTCACCGCGTACGGCCTGGCTGAAGTGGCGCAGCGTGGCGGGCAGTTCGGCGGCGCCGGGGCCGGTCAGGGTGATGTCGCTGGCGACCATCCCGTACCGGCCGGAGCGGCCGGGGAAGTCCACCCCGGTGAGCCGCCGTACGGTGCTGTGCCCGCCGTCGCAGCCGACGAGCCACCGGCCGCGGACCGTACCGCCGTCGGCGAGTGTCGCGGTGACGCCGTCGTCGTCGGACTCCAGCGCGATCACCGCGCATCCGGTGCGTACGGCGACGGTGCGGAAGCGTGCCAGGTGCCCCGCGAGGAACGTCTCCAGCTCGTACTGGGGGATCGAGACGGGGTGGGGGAAGCGGGTGCGCCAGCCGTCCGCGGTGAGCGGGACGGGCAGGCCGGCGAAGTGCCCGCCGACGGTGCCGCGGGGCGGTCGACCGGCCAGCATCGGCGCGAGGAGGCCGCGCGAGGCGAACACCTCGGCGGTGCGCGGCTGGATGCTGCCGGCGCGGGACTGGCGGCTGCGTTCGGTGGCGGCGTCGAGCAGCAGGGTGCGGACCCCGGCGAGGCCCAGTTCGGCGGCGAGGGTGAGGCCGGTCGGCCCGGCTCCCACGATGATCACGTCGGCGTCCATCGGACGTACTCCTTCGGTCGGTGTCGGGGACACCGTGCCAGCTAAGAGTTAACCGAGTCAAGTTTTTGTTCTGGACAAGATACTTTCCCGGTCAAGGATGAGTTAGGCTGGCGGCATGACGGACGAGGGACTGCGGGAACGGAAGAAGCGGCGCACCCGGCAGGCCATCTCCGACGCGGCGATGGACCTGTTCCTGGCGCGCGGCTTCCGGCAGGTCTCGGTGGCCGACATCGCCGCCGCGGCCGAGGTGTCCAAGCCGACCCTCTTCAAGTACTTCGCGACCAAGGAGGACCTGCTCCTCGACCGCATCGCCGACCACCGCGAGGAGACCGCCCGGGTGGTGCGCGACCGGCCCGCCGGCGTCGACCCGCTCGACGCGCTGCACCGGCACTTCCGGGACCGGCTCGCCGACCGCGACCCGGTCACCGGGCTCAACGACGCGCCCGAGACCATCGCCCTGCGCGACATCCTGTACGGCACGCCCAGCCTCGCCGCCCACCTCATGCGGTACGCGGGGGCCAGCGAGGCGGCGCTCGCCGAGGCGCTCGCCGAGACCGGGGCAGACCCGCTCACCTGCCGGCTCGCCGCCGCCCAGATCACCGTCGTACTGCTGGCGCTGGCGGAGGACAACTGGCGGCGGGTCGCCGGCGGCGGCCGGGCCGACGACCTGCACGCGGAGGCCGCCGCCGCGGCCGACCACGCGTTCGCGCTGCTGGCCGGCGGCCTGTCCGTCCACTTCGGACAGCCGGCGGCGTCGGCCCGCTAGCCGGCCGCCGCGGGCCGACCACGCGGGCGTCCACTGTGGACGGTCAGTAGATGATCTCGGTCTCGATCACGTACGTGGAGCCCGACTTGCTCAGGTGGAACGACACCGAGTGCGGCTCGAACCTGCCCGCCGCGACGAACTGCGGCGGCGTCCGACCGTAGTAGTTCTTCTCCAGGTCCTCGGTGCTCGGCGCGTTGTCCATGACGCCGGTCAGCCAGTCGTGCGTCTTCGCCGCCGCATCCGACGAGGAACTGGTCGCCTTCGCGGTCAGCCAGGTGTTGCTCTTCATCGTCGGGTCGCCCTGCTCGCTGAACCCGGCCGGCAGCCCGACCTTGTGGTACAGGGCGAGGGTGTCGTTGCGCTTGCCGTTCTGGTTCAGCAGGATCACGCCGACCGTGCCGACGACGATGAGCAGCGCCGCGGCCACCCCCGCGATGAGGAACTTGCGGATCTGCGGGGTCATCCGCCGCTTCGGCCCCGGCGGCGCGTACGGCGCGGTCACCGGCGCCGTCCTCGGGCCGGGAGCCGTAGGCGGGCCGGGGACCGCCGAGTACGGCGCGACCGCGGCGGGATGCGCGGACACCGGCGCCCCGGACATCGGTACCCCCGACATCGGTGCCCCGGACATGGGTGGGCCGGTCGGCGGGGAGGTCGGGCGCTGCGCGGGGGCGGCCGGGGCGGTGGCGTGCAGGCCGCCCTCGGCGACGACGATCTCCGGCTGCTCCAGTACGGCCGGGGCGCGGCCGGTCGCCTGGTGCAGCATCGTCGCGACCATCGGTACCCGGGTGGAGCCGCCGACCAGGAAGATCCCGGCGACGTCGGCGGGCTGGACCCGGGCGGCGCGGATCGTGTCCATCGTGGTCTCGACCGTACGGGCCAGCATCGGCCGGGCGGCCCGCTCGAACTCCTCCCGGGCCACGTGCACGTCCCGCTCGACCAGCGGTACGAACAGGGTCACGGACGGCTGGCGGGACAGCCCCTCCTTGGCGGTGCGCGCGTCGTCCCACAGCGTGCGGAACGCGCGCCGGTCGGTCTGGTCGGCCGGCTGGCTCAGCCGCCGCCACGCGTCCGGCGCCGCCGCCGACACCGACCGGCCCACCTGGTCGAGGACCAGCCCGTCGAGGTCGACCCCGCCCACGTCGTCCAGCCCCAGGTACGCCAGCGGCTCGAAGCCGGTCGCCGTACGCCGCACCACGCAGGCGTCGAACGTGCCGCCACCCAGGTCGTACACGACGACGGAGCGGCCGGGCGGGACCTGGTGGCCGAGCGCGGACACGAAGTACGTGGCGGCGGCGACCGGCTCCGGTACCAGCGTCGGCGCGGGCAGGCCGGCGCGGGCCGCGGCGTCGGACAGCATCGCGCGCCGGGTGGGCCCCCACGCCACCGGGCAGGTCATCACCAGCGAGGCGACCGGGCCGCCGGCGACGCGCCGGGCCTCGGCAGCGACCCGCCGCAGCGTCGCCGCCGCCAGCTCCGCCACCGGTACGGCACGGTCGGCGAGCAGTACCTCGCCGTCGTCGATGCGGCGCTTGGGATGCGGCTCGTACCGGCCCGGGTCGAGCCGGGCGCTGCGTGCCGCGTCCCGTCCGGTGCCGAGTTGCCCGTCGGTACCGAGGTAGACCGCGGACGGCAGCAGGGGAGCCCCGTCGAACACGAGCGGGGTGGCGCGACCGTCCGGGCCGCGCAGCACCGCGACCGTGTTGGAGGTGCCGTAGTCGATCGACAGGCGGAAACCGTTCACGGCCGCAGAGCGTACAAAGTCCCGGCCAGTGAGGGGGAAGCCACGCCCGGTACGTCCGTCACCGTACGGTCTGTGCCGCCGACGGCCAGCCGTGCGTCAGCCGCAGCAGCCCCGCCAGGACGACCAGCCCGGCCGCCCCGATCGCCACGCCGGCCACGTCCCCGACCGTACTCACCGGCGACAGCGCGAAGAACGTCCGCCCGGCCGGTACGGCGAGGGTCAGCACGAACAGCCCGCCCATGGTGGCGACCAGCGCGAGCCGCCAGCCCCGCAACGGCCGTGCCACGAACGCCAGCGCCCCCAACGTCACCACGAACAGCGCCAGCGCCGCGGACGTACGGTCGGCGGTCAGGTCGGTGCCGTCGTCCGTCCGGGCCAGCGCGTACGCGGCGAACGAGCAGCCGGCCGCGACCACCCCGGCCGGGACCGCGAAGCGCAGCACCCGCGGTACGAAGCCGGGCCGGGCCCGCCGCGTGTTCGGCGCCAGCGCCAGCAGGAACGACGGGATGCCGATGGTCAGCGCGCCGATCAGCGTCAGGTGCCGCGGCAGGAACGGGAACGGCAGGCCGGCGATGCCGACGAGTACGGCCAGCAGCATCGCGTAGCAGGTCTTGGTGAGGAACAGGCTGGCGACGCGTTCGATGTTGGCGAGTACCCGGCGGCCCTCGGCGACCACGTGCGGCAGCGTCGCGAACGAGTCGTCCAGCAGGACGACCTGCGCGACCGACTTCGCCGCCTCCGATCCGGACCCCATCGCCACGCCGATGTCCGCGTCGGACAGCGCCAGCACGTCGTTGACGCCGTCGCCGGTCATCGCCACCACGTGCCGCCGGGCGTGCAGCGCCCCGACGAAGTCCCGCTTCTGGTGCGGCGTCGTACGGCCGAAACAGGTGCGGGCGGACAGCGTGTCGGCGAGCACTGCCGGATCGGCGGGCAGCGTCCGCGCGTCGACCGGCTCGTCCGCCCCGGGTACGCCGAGGCGTCCGGCGATCGCGCCGACCGTCGCCGGGTTGTCGCCGGAGATCACCCGGATCCCGACACCCTGCGCCGCGAAGTACGCGAGGGTGGCGCGGGCCTCCGGCCGGATCGCCTGCGCCAGCACGACGAGCGCGACGGCCCGGTGCCCGTCGTCCGGCGCGGCGAGCCCGGCGACCGCAGGGACGACCGCGAGTACCCGGGAACCGGCGCCGGCCAGCCCGTCCGCGTCGACCCGCGCCGGGTCGTCCGCCGCGAGCAGGATCTCCGGCGCGCCCAGCAGGAACCGCCCGGCCGTACCGAAGTCGGCGCCGGAGTACTTGCGGGCCGAGGAGAACGGCACCGTGTCGGTGGCGCGCCAGCCCGGGTCGCCGGTGCCCGCCGCGATCGCCCGGGTACTCGGGTTCGGCCGCGGCTCCGCCCGGGACAGCGCGCCGAGTACCTCGGCGGCCCGCTCGGGCGCCAGCCCGTACGGCCGGATCTCGCCGAGGCGCATCGCCGGGTCGGTGAGCGTGCCGGTCTTGTCCAGGCACACCACGTCCACCCGGGCCAGGCCCTCGATCGCGGCCAGCTCCTGCACCAGGCAGCGGCGGCGGCCGAGCCGGATGACGCCGACCGCGAACGCCACGCTGGTCAGCAGTACCAGACCCTCGGGGACCATGGTGACCACGCCGGCGACCGAACCGGACACCGCGCCGCGGAACCCGGTGTGCGCGAGGAGCTGGCTGACCACCAGCAGCAGCCCGATCGGTACGAGCAGCCAGACGATGATGCGCAGCAGCCGGTTGATGCCCAGCCGCAGTTCCGAGTCGGTGAGCCGGAACCGGCCGGCCTCCGCCGCCAGCCGCGCCGCGTACGCGTCCGCGCCGACCTTCGTCGCCAGGTACGCCCCGGAGCCGGCCACCGCGAACGACCCGGACAGCACCTCGGCGTCCGGCTGCTTCGCCACCGGGTCGGTCTCGCCGGTCAGCAGCGACTCGTCGATCTCCAGCCCGTCCGCCGACAGGACCGTGCCGTCCACCGGTACGGTGTCGCCCGTCGCCAGCAGCACCACGTCGCCGCGCACCAGCTCGTCCGCCGGCACGGCCCGCTCCGCGCCGCCCCGGCGTACCCGGATGTCGTTGCGCGCCAACAGACTCAGCCGCGCCAGCGTACGCCGGGCGCGCAGTTCCTGGACGATCCCGATGCCGGTGTTGGCGACCACGGTCAGCCCGAACAGCGCGTCCTGCCACGGCCCCACCACCAGCATCAGTACGGCCAGCGAACCGAGCAGCACGTTGAACAGGGTGACCACGTTGGCCCGGACGATCTGCGCGACGGTCCGCCCCGTCGGATCCGGCCGTACGTTGCCCTCGCCGGCGGCCCGCCGCCGTGCCACCTCGGCGTCGCTCAGCCCCACCGCCAGGTCAGTCGTCACCCGGGCCCTCCCGTTCCGCCGGGGGCGCCGGGTCGCGGTCCGGCCGCCCCGCGACGAACTCCTGCAACGCGATCTTGCCGCGGATCAGCGGCCGGCGGATGCGCTCCTCCCGGCGGCGGGCGCGCGCCAGCTTCTTCGGCCGGTTCCGGTACCGCCAGCGGGCCCACGGCGCCTCCGGCCGGCTCAGCCGGATCGCTCCGATCATCGTCAGCACCGGTACGAAGATGCCGACCAGCCCGGTCCAGATCTTGCCCTTGAGCAGCGTGACCACCACCAGCCCCAGGTTCAGCACCGTGTACCCCGCGCCGACCACCCACCCCGCCACCCCCGGGTACTGGCTCCGCGCGTCGGCGACGTCCGACACCCCGATCGGCGTGATCCGCAGCAGGATCAGCCCGGTCAGCGCGATCGCCGCGAACACCGCGTCGATCGAGGTGCGCCCCGCCTCCTTCCAGTACACGTCGTCCAGGTGCAGGATCAGCGCGAACTCGTCGAGTACCAGGGCGGCGCCGACACCGAACAGCGCGGCGAACCCGGACGACCACCCCACCAGATCGTCCGGTACGGCCAGCCCGAGTACGCCGCCGACGAGCATGAACACCACCCCGAACACGACATGGTGGATGTGCGTACCGCCGGACGACACGTTGCCCGGCCACCACCTCACCTGCGCCCGGATCATCCGCACGCTGAACCGGATGAACACGAACGCGACGACGAAACCGCAGAAGAAGCAGAACAGCGGCAGTCGGCCGGTCGCGATGACCGTGTCGTGGAACCAGCGCCCCATGCCCCGTCACCCGGGACGACGGAGCCCGCGGTACGACATGGCGCTCCCTCCGGCGGCGGCCTGACAGGTGTTTCATACCGCCACCGGGCCGGCCGGCCGGGCGAATCGCGAGAATCAGTCCAGCGGCAGGGCCCGGCCGAGCACCGCGAACGGCCGGTCGTCGCCGGGGAAGTGGAAGTGCCGCAGCACGTCGGTGAACCCGGTACGCCGGTAGAGCCGCCAGGCCCGCGAGTCCTCCTGCGGCGCCTCCGGGGTGGACAGCAGCACCGTCGCCTCCGTCGCCCCCTCCAACAGCGCGCCGAGCTGCGTGTACCCCAGGCCGTGGCCCTGCGCGTCCGGCCGGACGTGCAGCTCGACCAGCTCGAAGCAGTCGGACAGCCAGCGCCGCGCGTCGCCGCGGGACAGCCCGGACCGCACCTGCTCGTGCCACCACTGGCCGGGTGACGACAGGTAGCCGTAGCTGAAGCCGAGCAGCCGGTCGTCGTTGTCCAGCGTCGCCACCGCCCGGAAACCCTGGTAGTGCGTGTGCGCGGCGACGAACCCGCGACGCGCGGCGACCAGATCCGCCGGGTACTCCATGGCCTCGGCGTACACGGTCAGCACGTCGTCGAGTCGGGCGAGCAGGTCCTCCGGGGCCCAGTGCACGAGCGTCATTGCGACAGGGGGTTTCCTTCCGGTCGGGGCCGGCGCCGGGCACCGACCCCTCGGCTGGCTGCCCGCCGAGAACTCGGACCCGACCGTCGGCCCGCAGGTCGATCAGCGCGTCGCAACCCTCGCGGGCGCGACCGGTCTTGCCAGGACGGTACGCGAAGCGATCAACGACCGGGCCGGTTCACGCCACGTACGGTCGGCGCGTCGCCCGTCACGCCACGTCCGCGGGCTCGCCGCCGGTGATCCGTACCAGCTCCGCGAACGTCGTCGGGAACACCGCACGCGGCACCCCGCCCGCCGCCCACACCACGTCGTAGGTGGCGAGCGCCGAGTCGACCAGGGTGCGGACCGGCGCCGGGTGACCGACCGGCGCCACCCCGCCGATCGGCTGCCCGGTGTGCGTCCGCACGAACTCCGGCGTGGCGCGACGCAGCGCCGTCGCACCGAGCCGCTCGCGTACCCGGTCGGTGTCGACGCGGTGCGCGCCGGACGTGAGGACCAGCAGCGGCTCCGGGCCGTCGGCCAGCTCGGCGGCGAAGATCAGCGAGTTCGCGATCTGGCCGACCTGGACGTCCAGCGCCGCGGCCGCCGCGGCGGCGGTGTGTACGGCGTCGGGCAGGATCACGACGTCACCGGTCGCGCCCGCATCGCGCAACGCGGCACGGACGGCGAGGACGTTGGGGTGTTCGGCGCTCACGCGTTCCATCTTCGACGCGCCCCGCGGCGCACCCGACGCCGGGGTACCCGCGGTGGTCAGGTGCGGTCGGCGGCGGTGACCTCGATCAGGCCGAGCGCCGCCCGCACGTACCGCAGGGAGACGTCGGGGGACAGGCCCAACCGGCGGGTCTGCTCGGCGTAGTGGTCGGCCAGCTCGCGGGCCCGCTGCGCGGTCAGGTCCGCACCGGCCGCCACGTACGTCCCGCCCCGGCCGCGCGTCTCCACCAGCCCCGACGACTCCAGCTCCCGGTACGCCCGGGCCACGGTGTTCACCGCCAGCCCCAGCTCCGCCGCCAGCTGCCGTACGGTCGGCAGCCGGGTGCCCGCGGGCAGCTCACCGCTGCCGGCGAGCTGCGCGAGCTGCCGCCGCAACTGTTCGTAGGGCGGTACCGACGAGGACGATTCCACCCGCAGCCGCATCGTTGCACTCCCGTCGCTGAGGCAGGCCGTGCCGCCAATTCTGGCAGTACCACAGGGTTTCGGCGATCCGTCCGGGCCCGCGTGACCGTCCCGTCATCTGGCCCGGCAGCCCCGGCCGCGACCGCCAACGGACCGTGCCGGACGGGAGCGCCCCGCACCGGCGCACGGGAACGCCCCTCGCCCGCGGACCGGGAGCGCGTCCCGCCAGCTCCGACCGGAGTCGCGTCCCGGCACAGTGGCTCACCAGCGGACGGGGAGCGCGTCGACGCCGCTGACCAGTACGCGGCGCCAGCGCAGGTCGTCGGCCGGCACCGCCAACCGCAGCCCCGGGTACCGGGAGGTCAGTGCGGTCAGCGCCTCCTGCAGCTCGACCCGGGCCAGGTGCGCGCCGAGGCAGAAGTGCGGCCCCACCCCGAACGCCAGGTGCCGCCCCGGTTCCCGGTCCAGCACGATCTCGTCCGGCCGGTCGAACGCGCGGGGATCCCGGTTGGCGGCGGCGATCGCGGCCATCACGCCGTCACCGGCGCGGACCGTACCGCCGGCGAGGGGGACGTCCTTGACGGCCACCCGCAGCTGGCCCGTCTCGCTGAGCCGGGTGTGCCGCAGCAGCTCCTCGACGGCGGTACCGACGAGCGCGGGTTCGGCGACGAGGCGGTCCCACAGCGCCGGGTCGCGCAGCAGCGCGGCGACGAATCCGGTGATCTGGTTCGCGGACGTCTCGTGCCCGGCGACCAGCAGGTTCAGCCCGAACGCGGTCAGTTCGCCGGGGCTCAGTCCGGCCGGGTCGGCGGCCAGCTCGGACAGGATGTCGTCGCCCGGGTCGGCCCGCTTCGCCGCCACCAGCCCGGCCAGGTAGTCGGTCAGCGCGGCCATCGCGGCGTGCACCCGGTCCGCCTCCGCCGGCACCATGCTGTACGCCAGCTCCGTCCACTCCCGGAACCTGTCCCGGTCCTCGTACGGGACGCCGAGCAGCCGGCAGATCACCCGGATCGGCAGCGGCAACGCCAGCGCGGCCCGCAGGTCCGCCGGCGACCCGTCCGCGGCGAGCCCGTCGGCCAGCTGCCCGGCCAGCTCCCGGATCCACGGCCGGTAGGTCTCCACCCGCCGGTACGCGAAGGCGGCCGACACCAGTCGCCGTAGCCGGGTGTGCTCCGGCGGGTCGGTGGTCGGCAGGGTGCCCGGCAGCGGGCTCGACACCGCCACCCGGGGCGCGCCGGGCGCGACCGTACCGGCGCGGGAGAAGCGCGGGTCGGTCAGGACCGTGCGCACGTCGTCGTACCGGGTGACCAGCCAGACCACGTCACCGGCGGGCGTCCGTACCCGGGTGAGGGGTGCCTCGTCGCGCAGGTGCGCCCAGCGCGGCCCGGGGTCGAACCGGAAGGCGTCCGGGAACGGGATGTCGGGCACGTCGTCGGCCCCGTGTTCGTACGGACAGCTCATGTGGCCACTCCCGGTTTCGGCTCGGTCGACCGGTTTCCGAGCCTAGGGCGTGTCTGCACAGGTTCGGTCGAGCGAGCCGGAGTCCGTTCGTTGTCTCGCAAGGCGGAGGTACCGGTGTGGTCTGCGCTCGCGCCGACAACGCGGCGAAGGGGCCCGGCGCAGCCGGCCGGCAACCTGTACAGACACGCCCTGGCGGCCACGGTGCGCGGCCGGACCGTTCCGAACGGTCGGGGTGTGTCGCCGGGCGGTGGTCGCGGTGGGCCGGGGTGGTGCTCCGGGACACGGCGCGGGGCCGGTTGTTGCGCTCGGCCGGGAAACGCGCTTTACTGGGACTCGGTTCGAACGTATGTTCGAACTGGCCCGGAATGGTGAATCGCGGCATCGTTCCGGGTTGGTTGCGGCTTCCGCCCGCCTGCCGGCTGACCCCCAGGTAGGTGGGCGGGGCCGTTGCCGGCCGGTCGGCCGGACGAGGTGAGGGGAAGCATCCCGCCCGGCCGGCTGGCGCCTCCCGCTGGTTCTTCCCCTGCGGCGGTGGGCGTACGGCGACGTTGGATCGCAACTGAGCTGCCTGGCGCCACCGCAGGCGGAGGGGACGACCGAGATGCCGAAGGTTCTGACGCCCGGCCAGCAGCGGGCCGACAAGCCCACCGTGCCGGCGCACGCGCTGCCGCACCGGTCGCCCCGGGAGCTGCTGGCGCTCGCCCGACACGGCCTGATCGAGGCGGCCGGCACCCGCGCCGAGGGCCAGCGGTACGCCACGGCCCACCTCGCCGCGCTGCGCGCCGCCGCTGCCGTACTGGTCGCCCGGGCCCGACCCGTGTCGTCCCGCCGCGGCCGCCCGACCAGCGTGTGGGCGCTGCTGAGCAGCGTCGCGCCGGAGATGACCGAATGGGCCGACCGGTTCGCGGCCGGCGCCGCCAAGCGGTCCGCCGCCGAGGCCGGCATCCTGCGCGTGGTCACCCCCCGGCAGGCCGACGACCTGTGCCGCGACGCCGAACGGTTCGTCGCCGCGGTGGAGATCTCCCTCGGCCTGCCCCACCAGCCCCTGCTCACCACCAGAGCGAGCTGACCCGACCGCCGCCGGTCCGTCACCACGGGGTACGGACCGGGCCGGCGCGGTCGGTGGATCCACCTTCCCGAGGCGTACGCACCGTCGGGGAGGGCACAGCGCAGCGGGGGGACGACACTCATGGGGGGCACAGCCGTACGGCTGGTCCGGTCGGGACGGGCGGGACGCGCCACCCGGCCGACCCGCGGCCGGGTGCGCGACAGTGACCGTACGGTCGCCGACGGACCGGTCACCGACCCCCGCCCCGCCACCTCCCGATCCCTTGCCCCGCAAGACATTCCACCCCCGCCGCTCCCGACCGCGCCGCTCCCTCCCGAGCCGCTCCCGGACATGCCGCTACCGTCCGGGTCGCTCCCTCCTGCGCCGCTTCCGGGCATGCCGCTTCCTCCCGAGCCGCTCCCGATCGCGCCGCCCCGGGACGCCAGCTCCGTACCCCCTGCGCGGGGACGGGGCGCCAGCCACGCGCTTCCTGTGCAGGGACCTCCTTCCCGGGACACCAGCCCCGGCCGCCCAGCGCAGGGATCCCTCGGGGACGTTGGCCCGGGCGTTCCCGTGCAAGGCGTCCTGCCCGGGGATTCCAGTGCCGCGGCCCCTGCGCGGGGACCTCGTTCCCGGAGCGCCAGCCCCGTTCGCCCGGCGCAAGGGACTCTGACCAGGGATGCCGACGCGGGCACCCCGGCGCAGGGGGCCCTGCCCGAGGATTCCAGTGCCGCGGCCCCTGCGCGGGGATCGTTGGCCGTGCTGCCGGCTGGGCCCCGGCGTGGCCGCTTGGCGGAACCCGTACCGGAAGCGTCGCCGGATGCGGACGGCACGCGCGCCGTTGCGGGGTTGCGACCGGCGTACCCGGGCGGGGCCGCAACGGTGGACGGTGGCCCGGCGGACCGGGGTACCGGCCGGGGACCGGTGCCGGCGCACCTGGTGCGTTCCGGTGGGGTACGGGCGGGGTCGGCGCTGCGGGACGGCGTCGACCGGCTGCTGCCGGTACACGGGGAGTTGCGGTCGCTGCTGCCGGAGGGCGGGCTGCGGCGGGGCGCGACGGTGTCGGTGGCGGCCGCGACGGGCGGGATGTCGCTGCTGTTCGCGCTGCTGGGGGCGGCGTCGAGCGGCGGGGAGTGGTGCGCGATGGCGGGCGTACCGGAGGTGGGTGTGCTGTCGGCGGCGGAGTACGGGGTGGTGCCGGAGCGGTTCGCGCTGGTGCCGTACCCGGGGCCGGAGTGGTGGACGGTGGTGGCCGCGCTGCTGGACGGGTTCGGTCTGGTGGTGGCCCGTCCGGCCGGGCCGGTGTCGCCGGTGCTGGCGCGGCGGTTGGCGGCGCGTACCCGGCAGCGGGGTGCGGTCCTGCTGGTGCACGGCGACTGGCCCGGTGCGGACGTGGCGATGCGGTGTTCGGATCCGGTGTGGGAGGGGCTCGACGCGGGGCGGGGCCGGTTGCGGCGGCGCGCGTTGACGATCGAGGCGACGGGGCGTGGTGCGGCCGCCCGGCCCCGGTCGACCCGGGTGCTGCTGCCGTCGGGGCGGACGGGTCCGGGGTCGGTCGCGCCGCTGCCGGCCGCGGCGCCGGAGGTCACCGTTCCGGAAGGGTTCGGTGCGGCGGACGAGGCGGTGGGGTGACGTGGATCCGGTGCGCACCCTGGTGGTCTGGTGCCCGGACTGGCCGGTCACGGCGGCGGTCCGGGACGCCGACGGCGAGCTGCCCGAACATCTGCCGATCGCCGTTCTCGACGCCGGCACGGTGTACGCGTGCTCCGAGCCGGCGCGCGCCGAGGGGGTACGACGCGGGCAGCGGCGCCGGGACGCGCAGGCCGCCTGCCCCGAGCTGGTCGTCGTGCCGTACGACCCGGTCCGGGACGTGCGGGTGTTCGATCCGGTGGTGGACGCGGTGGCCGACGTCGCGGCCGGGGTGGAGGTGCTGCGGCCGGGTGTCTGCGCGACGGCCGCGCGCGGCCCGGCGGGGCATGTGGGTGGCGAGGCCGCGGCGGCGGAGCGGATCGTGGACCGGATCGCCGAGTCGTGCGCGGTGGAGGCGCAGGTGGGCGTGGCGGACGGGATGTTCGGTGCGGTGCTCGCCGCGCGCGCCGGCGTCCTGGTCGAGCCGGGGCGTACGCCGGCGTTCCTGGCGGGGTTGGACGTCCGGGTGCTGGGCCGTCCGGAGCTGGTGGGTCTGTTGCGCCGGCTCGGCATCCGTACGCTCGGCGCGTTCGCGGCGCTGCCGCCGGGTGACGTGCTGGCCCGGTTCGGGTTCGACGCGGCGCTGGCGCACCGGCTGGCCGGCGGCCTGGACGAGCGGCTGCTGGCGCCGCGTTCGCTGCCGCCCGACCTGACCGTGTCCGCGGAGTACGATCCGCCGGTCGAGCGGGTGGACACGGCCGCGTTCACCGCCCGGACGTTGGCCGAGGAGCTGCACGAGCTGCTGCTGCGGCACGCGACGGGCTGCACCCGGTTGACCATCACGGCGGTCACCGGGCACGCCGAGGAGCTGACCCGCACCTGGCGGCACGACGGGGTGCTCGGCCCGGCCGAGGTCGCCGACCGGGTGCGCTGGCAGTTGGAGGGCTGGCTGACCGGCGCGCGCCGGCCCACCGCCGGGATCCAGACGCTCCGGCTGGTACCGGAGGGTCTGGTGGCGCACGCCGGGTTCCAGCGCCGGCTGTGGGGCGACACCGGGGAGGACGCCGACCGGGCGCACCGGTCGATGACCCGGGTACAGGGGCTGCTGGGCCCGGAGCAGGTGTTCACCGCCGTGCCGAGCGGTGGCCGTACCGAGGGGGACCGGATCCGGCCGGTGCCGTGGGGTGACGAGCGGATCCCGACGCTGCCGGTCGACGCGCCGTGGCCGGGGCATCTGCCGGTGCCGGTCCCGGTGCCGGTCGCGGCGGCGGCCCCGCCCGTCCACGCCGTGGTACGTGCCGCGGACGGTGCCGCCGTCGGCGTCACGGGCCGCCACGAGATCACCGCGCCGCCCGCGACCGTCGCCACCGGTACGGCCGCGCCGGTGGAGGTCGTGCGCTGGGCCGGGCCGTGGCCGGTGGAGGAGCGCTGGTGGAGCGCGGGGGAGTCGCGCCGGCTGGCCCGGATCCAGGTGGTGCTCGCCGACACGCGCACCCTGCTGCTCGCCCTGGAGGCGGGCCACTGGCGGGTGGAGGCGACCTATGACTGACGTACCGGGGGGAGGCCGCTGATGGGGTGGAACAATCCGCCGGTGCCGTGGTCGGAGTACCACCGGCACCTGTCCGGCCGTCCGCTCCCACCCGATCCCGACCACCCGGATCCCGTGGTACGACACGGGATGCGGGCGGTGCCGCCGCCGTCGGCGTCGAACAGTCCACAGTGGACTCCGCCGGCGGACCGCGTGCCGTACGCGGAGCTGCACTGCCACACCAACTTCAGCTTCCTGGACGGGGCGAGTACTCCGGGGGAACTGGTGGAGCAGGCGGCGGGGCTGGGGCTGGCCGGGCTCGCGGTGACCGACCACGACGGGTTCTACGGGGTGGTCGAGTTCGCGGAGGCGGCCGGCGAGGTGGCGCTGCCGACGGTGTTCGGGGCGGAGCTGACGCTGGATCTGGCGCCGGGCCCGTCCTCGCGCGGTGCCGTACCGCGGCCGGATCCGGTGGGGCGGCACCTGGTGGTGCTGGCCCGCGGCGCCGAGGGGTACGCGCGCCTCGCGTCCGCGATCAGCGAGGCGCACCTGCGCGGCGGCCGGAAGGGCAACCCGGTGTACGACATGGCCGAGCTGTCCCGGCTGGGCCGCGGGCACTGGTGGGTGCTGACCGGGTGCCGGAAGGGCGCGGTGCCGGCGGCGCTGGCCGCGGGCGGGCCGGACGCGGCGGCCCGGGAGCTGGCGACGCTGGTCGAGCTGTTCGGCGAGCACGTCGCGGTGGAGCTGACCGACCACGACCAGCCGGACGACGACGAGCGCAACGACGAGCTGGCGGCGCTGGCGGCGCGGGCCGGGCTGCCGGTGGTGGCGACGAACAACGTGCACTACCACCAGCCGGCGCGGCGGCGGCTGGCGACGGCGCTGGCGGCGGTACGGGCGCGCAGCTCGCTGGACGAGCTGGCCGGCTGGCTGCCCGCGGCGGGCTCCGCGTACCTGCGGTCGGGTGCGGAGATGGCCGCCCGGTTCGGGGCGTACCCGGGGGCGGTGGAGTCCACTGTGGACATTGCCGGGGACTGCGCGTTCGACCTGCGGCTGGTGGCACCGCGGCTGCCGGACTTCGACCTGCCCCCGGAGTACGACACGGAGCTGTCGTACCTGCGCGCCCTCACGTACGCGGGGGCCGCCACGCGGTACGGCACGCGCGCGGACAACCCGCAGGCGTACCAACAGATCGAGCACGAGCTGGAGATCATCGGCCGGCTGGGCTTCCCGGGATACTTCCTGGTCGTGTGGGACATCGTCCGGTTCTGCACCGAGCACGGGATCCTGTGCCAGGGCAGGGGGTCGGCGGCCAACTCGGCGGTCTGCTTCGCGCTCGGCATCACCAACGCCGACCCGGTCTTCCACACGCTGCTGTTCGAGCGGTTCCTGGCGCCGGAGCGCGACGGGCCGCCGGACATCGACGTGGACATCCAGTCGGACCGCCGCGAGGAGGTCATCCAGTACGTGTACGACAAGCACGGCCGGCGGCACGCCGCGCAGGTCGCCAACGTCATCTCGTACCGGCCGCGGTCGGCGGTGCGCGACATGGCCCGCGCCCTCGGATACTCGCCGGGCCAGCAGGACGCGTGGAGCAAGCAGCTCGACGGCTGGTCGGCGTCGGTCGCCGACGCGGAGGGCGTACCGGAGCAGGTGGCGGAGCTGGCCGGCGCGGTCCAGGACTTCCCGCGCCACCTGGGCATCCACTCCGGCGGGATGGTGATCTGCGAGCGGCCGGTGAGCGAGGTCTGCCCGGTCGAGCACGCCCGGATGCCGGGCCGCACGGTGCTCCAGTGGGACAAGGAGGGCTGCGCGTCGGTCGGGCTGGTCAAGTTCGACCTGCTGGGGCTGGGGATGCTGACCGCGCTGAGCGGCGCGCTGCGGATGGTCGCCGACCACCACGGCCGGCAGTACACGCTGGACACGTTGCCGAAGGCGGACGAGGAGGTCTACGCGATGCTGCGGCGGGCCGACTCGGTGGGCGTGTTCCAGGTGGAGAGCCGGGCGCAGATGGCCACCCTGCCCCGGCTCAAGCCCAAGGAGTTCTACGACCTGGTCGTGGAGGTGGCGCTGATCCGGCCGGGGCCGATCCAGGGCGGCTCGGTGCACCCGTACATCGAGCGGGCGAACGGGCGGGAACGGGCCGACATCCCGCACCCGTCGATGGTCAACGCGCTGGGCAAGACGCTCGGCGTACCGCTGTTCCAGGAGCAGCTCATGCAGCTCGCCATCGACGTGGCCGGGTTCACCGGCGCGGAGGCCGACCAGCTGCGCCGGGCGATGGGCGCGAAGCGGTCCACCCGCCGGATGGCCGAACTGCGCGACCGGCTGTACGCGGGGATGCGGGCCAACGGCATCACCGGCGCGCTCGCCGACGACATCTTCGCCAAGCTGTCCGCGTTCGCCAGCTTCGGCTTCCCGGAGAGCCACGCGATCAGCTTCGCCTACCTGGTGTACGCCAGCTCCTACCTCAAGCGGTACTACCCGGCCGCGTTCTGCGCCGCCCTGCTCAACGCGCAGCCGATGGGGTTCTACTCGCCGCAGACCCTCGTCGCCGACGCCCGCCGGCACGGCGTCACGGTGCTGCGCCCCGACATCAACCGGTCCGCCGCCGACGCCGTACTGGAGGGGCGGGCGGGTGCGCCCGGTGCCGCCCGGGAGGCGCCGCCGGACCGCTGGGGCGCACCCGGTCCCGCCGTACGGCTGGGGTTGTCCGGTGTCCGGCTCGTCGGCGACGACCTGGCGGAACGGATCGTGGCCGCGCGCGAGGAGGGCGGCCCGTACCGGGACCTGCCGGATCTGGCGCGCCGGGCGGAGCTGACCGCGGCGCCGCTGGAGGCGCTGGCCACGGCCGGCGCGTTCGACTCGCTGGGGTTGACCCGGCGGCAGGCGCTGTGGGCGGCGGGCGCCGCGGCGACCGAACGCGTCGACCGGATCCCCGGTACCGGCAGCGGTGCCCGCGCGCCGACCCTGCCCGGGATGGACGCGGTGGAGCGGATCGCCGCGGACGTCTGGGCGGTCGGCCTGTCCACGGACAGCCACGCCGCCGAGTTCGCCCGGGATCGGCTCGACGCGGCGGGCGCGGTCCGGATCGCGGAGCTGGCCCGGCACGACGACGGGGACCGGGTGCTGGTCGGCGGCGTGGTGACGCACCGGCAGCGGCCGGCGACCGCGGGCGGCATCACGTTCGTCAACCTGGAGGACGAGACCGGGATGCTCAACGTGATCTGTACGGCCGGGGTGTGGCAGCGGCACCGCCGCGCCGCCCGCACGTCGGCGGCGCTGCTGGTCCGCGGCCGGCTGGAACGCGCCGACGGGGTCACGAACCTTGTCGCGCAACGGATCGAGCCGCTGACCCTCGCCGTCCGCACCGCCTCCCGCGACTTCCGGTGACGCCGGGGTCAGGGCCGGGCGGTGAGGCGCAGCCGCAACTCCGTCGGGGTCAGCAGGGTGCTGAACCGGGGGACCACCGGCCGCGGCCGGGTGGTCAGCTCGTAGTCCCGGGCGATCACCGCGACGATCAGCGTCAGTTGCAGCATCGCCAGCCGGGCGCCGAGCAACCCGCCCGACGTACGGCCGCCGGTGGCGCGCCGGTGCGGCACGCCCCCGAACGGCAGGTACGCGTGGCCGTGCGTACCCGGGCCGAGGAAACGCTCGGGGGAGAACGTGTCGGGGTCGTCCCAGCGCCGCGGATCCCGGTGGATCAGGTACGGGCTGACGAGGACCTGCTCGCCCGGCCGCAGCCGCCACCCGTCGAGTACGACGGAGGTGGCGACCTGCCGGGACAGCAACCAGGTCGGCGGGTACAGCCGGAGCACCTCGCGCACCGTCGCCGCCGTGTACCGCAGCCGGTCGGGGTCGGCGCCCGCGACGGCCCGGTCCAGCCCCTCCACCGCCTCGGCCCGGATCCGCTCGTACGTCTCGGGGTGCTCGGCGACGGTGGCGAGCAACCAGCACAACGCCACACCCGGTACGGCGTGCAGGCCGGCGAGCGTGGTGACCAGCGCCCGGGTCGCGCTGCCCCGCCCGGCGCCCTCGGCGAGCACCTGGTCGAGCAGGTCGCCGGGGCCGTCCGGGGCGGGCGCGTCGAGCCGCGCGGTCACCGCCGCGGTCAGCCGGCCGGACAGCGCCCGGTCCGCGGCCCGCAGCCGTCGGCGGCGCGGATCCGGCACCCAGCGGGGCAGCCGGGCGCCCGAGTCGAGGACCGCGAGCAGCGCGAGCGCCGACTCGCCGATCGCGTCGGCCAGGTCGGGGTCGGGCCCCGCCGGCCGGCCGAGGCAGAAGTCGGCGACCGCGGCCGCGGACAGCCGTTGCAGCGCCGACACGCCCGGCAGGATGCGGCCGGCGAGCGCCCCGAGCAGCGCCGGCAGCGCGGCGGTGAACCGTTCCGCGTGCCCGGTGAACAGCGCCGCGGACGGCCCCCGGTCGACCACGTCACCCGCGGCGGGCCAGTCGACCAGCCCGGCCGTCGGTCGCGCCCCGGCCAGCAGCGTGCCCTCCGCCCGGAACTCCTCACCGTCGTCGGTCAGTACCCGGCGGGCGAGGTCCGGGTCGCACACCGCGACCGCGGTGGCGTCCAGCCGGAACACGTCGCCGTACTGCCGCTGGCACCGACGCAGGAACCCGATCCGGTCGCGCCGGTACGCCGGCTCGTTGCCGGCCAACGCGCTGCCGCGCGGCCCCGGCAGGGCCCTCGTCGTCGCCACGGCCACCCCCTTCGCCTCCATCCGCGCCGGATTCCGCCGTCGCCGTCGTCGTGCCCGGCGGCGACGCGCCCCACGCGCCACCGGATCGTCTCCGGCGTACCTCCGTGCGAGGAGATGCCCCTTCGTACCGAGATCTCGCCGCACAGTCAATCCGTGGCCGGCCGTCCCCGCCACAATCGATCCGTGGCCGGGCGTCCCCGGAACAACGCGTACAAACCGGTTGGGTCGCGGCGGCCGTACCCGGAGGATCGGTGCCATGCGCAAGCTCACCGGCGGTGGACGGTCCGTCGTGCACCTCGACGGCGACGTCGTGTACCGGCGGCCGACGCCGGCGACGCCCGCCGTGCACGCCCTGCTGCGGCACCTGGCCGCGGCCGGGTTCGCCGGCGCCCCAAGGCTTGTCGGCACCGGGTTCGCCACCGACGGCCGCGAGACCCTGACGTACGTGCCGGGCGGGTTCACGCATCCCGGCCCGTGGAGTCTCGACGGCGTCACGGCCGTCGGGGCGCTGCTGCGCGACCTGCACGATGCCACCGCGGACTTCCGCCCGCCGCCGGACGCGCGCTGGTACGACTGGCATGCCCGCGGGCTCGGCGACGGACCGCGCGTGATCAGCCACTGCGACGCCGCGCCGTGGAACGTGGTGGCCCGCGACGGGCTGCCGGTCGCGCTGATCGACTGGGAGTTCGCCGGCCCGACCGACGAACTGGTCGCCGTGGCGCAGGCCGCCTGGCTGCACGTGAAGCTGCACGACGACCTGGTCGCCGCCCGCGAGGGACTGCCGCCATTGGCCGAGCGGGCCCGGCAGCTGCGGGCGTTCGCCGAGGGGTACCGGCTGGCGGCGGCCGGTCGGCACCGGCTGGTCGAGACGATGATCGAGTTCGTGGTGTCGGAGGTGGCGTGGGAGGCGGACGACGCCGGCGTCACCTCGCCGGAGGTGACGGCGCATCCGGTGGCGCTGTGGGGGATGGCGTGGCGGGCCCGGGCCGCCAACTTCCTGGTACGGCACCGTCGCGTACTGGCGAACGCGCTGGCCTGACCCGGCGTGTGGGCAACCAGACGGAAGGGCCGTACGGGGTGGCGCGTTGCACCGGTCGTGACGTACCGGGAGATCGACGCGCTGGTGATCGGCGGCGGGCAGGCGGGGTTGTCGGCCGCGTACCACCTGCGTGGCTACGGGGTGCCGTTCGAGCTGCTGGACCACGGGGACGGGCCGGGCGGCGCGTGGCGGCAGCGCTGGGACTCACTGGTGCTGGGCCGTACGCACCGGATCCACGACCTGCCGGGCCTGCCGTTCGGTACGCCGGATCCGGAGCTGCCCGCGTCGGTGGCCGTGCCCGCGTACTTCGACCGGTACGAGCGGGCGTTCGCGCTGCCGGTCCGCCGCCCCGTCGACGTCACCGCCGTACGGCGCGGCCCGGACGACCGGCTGCTGGTCGACACCTCCGCCGGTGCGTACGCGGCGCGCGCGGTGGTCAACGCGACCGGTACCTGGGAGCGACCCTTCTGGCCGTGGTACCCGGGGCGGGAGACGTTCCGTGGGCGGCAGCTGCACACGGCGGACTACCGGAGCGCGGCGGAGTTCGCGGGGCGGCACGTGGTGGTGGTCGGCGGCGGCGCGTCGGCCACGCAGCTGCTGGCTGAGATCTCGCAGGTGGCCACCACGACGTGGGTGACGCGCCGGCCGCCGGAGTTCCGGGAGGGCCCGTTCACCGAGGAACTGGGCCGGTCGGTGGTGGCCGAGGTGGACCGCCGGGTCCGCGCGGGACTGCCGCCGGGCAGCGTGGTGAGTGCGACGGGCCTGGTGCCCACCCCCGCGGTACGTGCCGCGATGGCGCGCGGCGTGCTGCACCGGTACCCGATGTTCCGGCGGATCACGCCGACGGGCGTCGAGTGGGCGGACGGCCGGGCGGTGGCCGCGGACGTGATCCTGTGGTGCACCGGGTTCCGGCCGGCGCTGGACCACCTGGCGCCGCTGGGCCTGCGCGCACCGTCCGGCGGGATCCGCGTCGTCGACACCCGGGTGGTCGCGGAGCCGCGGCTGTTCCTCGTCGGGTACGGCCCGTCGGCCAGCACGATCGGCGCGAACCGGGCCGGCCGGCTCGCCGCCCGTGGTGTCCGTGACCTGGTGCGTCCGGCCACCCCGGTAGGCTCATGATCGAGCACGGGGACCGTTCGCGCACCGGTCGGGCCCCGCGGAGATCGAGGGGGCGTGGGTGGAGCGCAGCCAGGCGTACGGCACTGCGCGGACCGCGGTGGTCTGGCAGGTACTGCGGGCCGAGCTGGCCCGCCGCGACGGCGCGCCCCTGTCGGTGGTGGACGTCGGCGGCGGCACCGGTGGCTTCGCCGTACCGCTGGCGCAGTCCGGGCACCGGGTGACGGTCGTCGACGCGAGTCCGGACGCGCTGGCCGCGCTGACCCGGCGCGCCGCGGACGCCGGGGTCGCCGACCGGGTCGACGCCCAGCAGGGTGACGCGAGCGACCTGCCCAGCCTCGTACCGCCCGGCAGCGTCGACGTGGTGCTGTGCCACAGCCTGCTGGAGGTGGTGGACGCGCCGGAGTGGGTGGCGTCCGCGCTCGCCGGCGCGCTGCGGCCGGGCGGCGCGGCGAGCGTCCTGGTGGCGAACCGGGCCGCGGCGGTGCTGTCCCGCGCCGTCGGCGGGCACCTCGGCGCGGCCACCGCCCTGCTTGCCGACCCGGACGGCATCGCCGGCCCCCGCGACACCCTCCAGCGCCGGTACGACACGGGCTCGGCCACCGACCTGCTCGCCGCGGCGGGCCTGGTGGTGGAGAGCGTGCACGGCGTCCGGGTGGTCGCCGACCTGGTACCGGGCGCGCTGCTGGACGCCGAGCCGGGGTCGACGGAGGCGCTGGCCGCGTTCGAGCTGGCCGCCGCCGGGCTCCCGCCGTACCGGGACATCGCCACGCAGCTGCACCTGCTCGCCCGCCGGCCGGTATGACGCCGACGGCGACCGAGCCCGGCCCCTTCACCGCCCCGCGGTACGGGTCGGGCAGCCTCGCCGACGTCCTCCCCTCGGTACTGTGCGCGCTCGGCGCCGGCGGGACCGATCCGCTCGGGCTGACCGACCGGCTGGCCGGGACACGCCGCGTCGCCGTACTGCTGGTCGACGGTCTCGGCCACCATCTGCTGCCGCTCGCCGCGCCGGTCGCGCCGGCGATCGCCGCCGCGCCCCGGCTGCCGGTGCTGACCGCGGGGTTCCCGTCGACGACGCCGACCAGCCTGGTGTCGCTCGGCACCGGGGCGCCGCCCGGCGCGCACGGCGTCGTCGGCTTCACCGTCCGACTTCCCGGTACGGACCGGACGTTCACGCACATCACCTGGAACGCCGACGTCGACCCGCGGGTGTGGCAGCCGCTGGACACGCAGTTCGACCGGGCCGCCGCCGCGGGCGTCCACCCGTACGTGGTGGGGCAGCCGCAGTTCGCGGAGTCCGGCCTGACCGTCGCCGCGTACCGGGGCGGTGCGTACCGGCCGGCGGCGGACGTCGAGGCCACGGCCGCGGCGGTACTGGCCGCGCTGGGCGCCGCGGACCGCACGCTGGTCTACGCGTACCGGTCGGAGGTGGACCGGGCCGCCCACCTGCACGGACCCGGCTCGGCGGAGTGGCTCGCCGCGGTCGCCGAGACCGACCGGCTGGTCGCGGGCATCGCCGCCGGGCTGCCGCCGGACGCGGCGCTGCTGGTCACCGCCGACCACGGTGCGGTCCGCGTCGACGACGCCGACCGGATCGACGTGGACACCGCACCCGACCTGCTCGCCGGTACCACGCTCGTCACCGGTGAGTCCCGCGTCCGGTACGTGCACACCCAGCCCGGCGCGCTCGCCGACGTCCTCGCCGCCTGGCGCGGGACGCTCGGCGACCGCGCCCTGGTCGTCACCCGCGACGAGGCGGTCACCGCCGGCTGGTACGGCCCGACCACGCCGGCCGCCGCGTCCCGCATCGGCGACGTCGTCGCCGTCTGCGCCGACCGGTACGTGCTCGTCCGCAGCGTCGCCGAACCCGTCGAGTCGGCGTTCCTCGGCTACCACGGCTCGCTCACCGCCGCCGAGCTGGCCGTCCCGCTGCTCCTGCTGCGTACCTGACCGGGCGCTGTCACACCCCGCCGCTAGCCTCGGAGTACGACACGGGGGCGGTGCATGGGACGGCAGCAACTGGAGCAGGGCGAGGGGCCGGGCGGCGCCGACGGGTTCGGACCGGACGCCGACGACACCGGCTGCGGCATCCTGCACGTGGACATGGACGCGTTCTTCGCCTCCGTCGAGGTGCGCAACCGTCCCGAGCTGCGCGGCCGCCCGGTGATCGTCGGCGGCGTCGGCGGCCGCGGCGTGGTCAGTTCCGCGAGCTACGAGGCGCGCCGGTTCGGGGTGCACTCCGCGATGCCGACCGTTCGCGCCCGCCGCCTCTGCCCGCAGGCCGTCTTCCTCCCACCCGACTTCGAGGAGTACTCGACGGCATCGCGCGCGGTGATGGCGATCTTCGGTGAGATCACCCCGCTGGTCGAGCCGCTGTCGCTGGACGAGGCGTTCCTGGACGTGTCGGGCGCCCGGCGGCGGCTCGGCAGTGCCGCGGCGGTGGCCCGGCTGATCCGCGCCCGGGTCCGCGACGAGCTGCGGCTGACCTGCTCGGTGGGGGTGGCGCCGACGAAGTTCGTGGCGAAGCTGGCGTCCGGCCGGGCGAAACCGGACGGTCTGCTCGTCGTCCCCGCCGACCGCGTCGTGGAGTACCTGCACCGGCTGCCGGTGTCGGCGCTGTGGGGCGTGGGGGAGCGTACGGCGGCGCTGCTGCACCGGCTCGGCCTGGCCACCGTCGCCGACATCGCGCACACCCGGCCCGCCACGCTGGTCGCCGCGCTCGGCGAGGCCGCCGGTACGCACATCCACGAGCTGTCCTGGGGCCGCGACCCGCGCGCCGTGACGCCCCGGGTGGCGGAGAAGTCGGTCGGCGCGGAGACCACGTTCGACACCGACGTCGCCGACCCGGACGTGATCCGCCGGGCGATGCTGGGCCTGGCCGGCCGGTGCGCCGCCCGCGCCCGCCGCGCCGGCGTCGTCGGCCGTACCGTGACGATCAAGGTCCGGTTCGCCGACTTCCGCACCATCAACCGCTCGCGTACGTTGCCGGCCGCGACCGACGTCGCCCGCGAGATGTTCGAGACCGCCTGGTCGCTGTTCACCGCCCTCGCCACCGACGAGCAGGTACGCCTGGTCGGGTTGCGGCTGGAGGGCCTCGACACCGAGGGCGGGGCGCCGCGCCAGCTCATGCTCGGCGAGCGGGAGCACGGCTGGCGGGACGCCGAGCGGGCGATGGACGCCGCGGCCGAGCGGTTCGGGTCCGCCGCGGTTCGGCCGGCGAGCCTGCTGCACCCGGACACCCCGACCGACCGTCCCGGGCCCACCCGGCCCGGCAGCTGAACCGCCCGGGCGGCGTCCGCGTCGCGTCCCGGGCGGCTTCGGGCGTGTCGATGGCGGTTCGGGGCGGCTCCCGGTGCTGTGCCGCGGTGCCCGGCAGTGCCGTCCGCGTCGGGTCAGGGCGGTGCAGGGGTGTCGCGGTCGCTCCGTTGGCGGACGAATCGGGCAGGTCCGCAGGGAAAGTGGGCGCACACCCCGCGCCGGTGAGAGCATGTGAGGCGTGAGGGCGACAACCTTCACACCGCCGGGCCAACTCCCGCTTTCCGCGGCGTTGACCCCCTCGTAGACTGGCCAGTAGGCAGCCGGTTGGCTGCTCGGTCCAGCCGGCCGTGCGCCGGCCGCGTCGACCGGGAGGAGTGCCGTGCCGCTCTCCGAGCACGAGCAGCGACTGTTCGAGGAGATCGAGAAGTCGCTTGCTGACGATCCCAAGTTCGCTTCGGCCGTGCGCGCGAACGATCCGCGGCATCATGCGCGCCGTCGGCTGCTGATCGCCGCGGTGATTCTCGTCGTGGGCCTGGGTGTGCTCGTCGCCGGCGTGATGCGGCACAGCACCGTCCTCGGCGTGATCGGTTTCGTGATCATGCTCGGCGGCCCGGCCTTCGCACTCCAGTCCCGGCGTCGGCGTTCCCCGCGCCTGCACGTCGTCGGCGGGGCGTCGGCACCCAAGACCCGCCGGAGCCGCCGCACCCGCACCCGCGGCGGCCGCAACTCCGTCATCGACCGTCTCGAAGACCGGTGGCGCAACCGGCCCGAAGGCCACCGCTGACGCGTACCTCGCTCGTCCGTACGTGACGACGATCGGGCCGGCACGTCCGGCCCGATCGTGCTGTCCCCACCGATCCGCGCCCTGTCGTACCGGGTAGGCGGACCAGCGGTGCACGTGTTCGAACGGCCCTGCCGCCGGGCCCACCCCGGCTCGGCAGCGTGCTCCCGCTCCGCGCCTTGGTGTCCTGCGCCGGCCCCGCGTCCCGGTCCGCCCGGGGGTCTGGCGCCCGCCCGGCGTGTGCAGCCGCCCTGCGCCCGGCCCGGCGCGCGTCCTGCGTCAGGGTCTGCTCAGGTCCCGGCGCCTTCGAGGAGGCCAGCGCGGCGCGGTCCCGGTCCTGTTGCGCGCTCGGCCGCGGTGCTCGGCGACGCTGCCGTGCGGGCGGTCAGGCGGAGCGGTCGGTACGGGGGCCGAAGAGCCGGCGCGGCACGACCGTCCGGTACGCCCGGTCCCGGGCCGCGCCGAGCCGGCCGGTGAGGCCCGTGGCGCTGTCCGCGACGGCGCCACGCCAGCGGCGGAGTACGGAGCGGGGCAGGAGTACGGCGGCGATCCGGCGGTGCCGGGGTACGCCGGCGGACAGGCCGGTGCGGACGTCCCGGGACGCGGCGCGCAGGCCGGTCGGGTCGGCGGGGGTCGGCGCGTACCGGGCGCGTTCCTCGGCTTCGGCGAGCCGTCGTACCGAGTCGGCGGCGTCGCCGGTCAGTCCGGGCGTGCGGATGAGCCGTTCGGCGGTGCCGCGCGGTGTCTCCGAGCCGATCACCTCGTACCGGAAGTCGACGAGGCTGTCGACCAGTTCGTCCCAGGCGGCGTGCGCGGCGCTGCGGGCGGCGGCACTGCGGGCGGTGTCGCCGCCGTCGACGGTCACGTCCGGCGGACCGCCCGCCGGGTCGACGGTCAACCCGGTGACCGCGCGGACCTCGGTACGGTCCCGGCGGCGCCGCAGCAGCCCGCGCCGCCCGGCCGGTACGGCGAGCAGGACGAGCAGCACGAGCACGCCGAGCACCCAGTACTGCCAGGTGGTGGTCCGGGTCTTGTGCGCGGCGGCCGAGCGGGCCAGGCCGGGGCCGCCGTGCTGGCCCTGGTCGGCGGATTTGCCGGCGGACCTGCCGGGCTTGTCCTTGCCGTTGTCGGCGGGGCCGCTGGACGTGTCGGGGGTGCTCGGGTTCGGCGCCCAGCCGAACACCGCGGCGCCGGTGATCTCGGTCGACGGCGTCGGGTCGAACGGCACCCAGCCGAACGCGGGGAACCAGACCTCGACCCAGGCGTGCGCCTCGTGGCTGGTGACCTGCCAGGTGGCGGAGTTGCCGAGCCGGGTGCCGTGCGTGTACCCGACGACGACGCGGGCCGGGATGCCGGCCTCGCGGGTCATCCAGGCCATCGCCGACGCGTACTGCTCGCAGTAGCCTTGGCGGCCCTTGAGGAAGTCGACGATCGCGCTGCCGCTCGTGCCCGCCTTCGTCTGCAGGCTGTACTTGAAGTGGTTCTTCGGCGAGAAGAAGTCGAGGATCGCCCGGACCCGGTCGTACTCGGTGGCCTTGCCGGCGGTGAGCGCGTCGACCTGGTCGCTGATCTGCGCGATGTGCCGGACCTCGGTGTTGTCCCGCACGATCGGGTCGCCGGGCTGCAGCTCGGGCGCCTGCCGGAGCTGCGCGGGCTGGTACCGGAAGCTGTCGTAGCCGACCGACCAGTTCGCCCCGGCGGTCGCCGGATGGTCGGTGTACACGACGCCGGTGGACGGCTCGTACCGCCAGTCGGTGCCGCCGGGCGCGCGCACCTGGGTCGGCCCCGCGAACAGCGGCAGGTACCGGTCGTTGAGGCGCTGCGCCTTCACCGACGCGGTGTACCGGTCGTACTTGAGGGAGACGGACACGCCGGTGGTCGGCGCGTCGAGCCCGGCGGTGAGCGGCTGCGGGTGCGGCGGCGGGCTCGGCTGGAACCCGTTGTCGGTGATCTGGTCGGCGACCGCGGTCCGCAGGTAGCCGGGGTCCGGGTCGTCGGTCTCGACGGTGAACAGGTTGATCGGCTGGCCCTGGGTGAGGTTGCCGCGCAGCGTGGAGATCGGGTTGATGCTGGTACCGAGCTGGGTGCCGGTGCCCGTCCCGGTCGTGGTCCCGTTGTTGTACCCGGCGATCCGGCTGAGCAGGTTGCTGGAGAAGCCGGGCACCGCCAGCGGTACGACGACGGCGAGCACCAGCGCGGCGAAGCCGACCCGGCGGCCGGCGGCGGCCAGCGGCGACGGCTCCCACGTGTCGATGTCGCGCCCGTCGCCGGTGAACCGGCGGCCCCACCGGCGCACCTGTTCGATGTGGTCGGTCATCAGCAGCCACAGGTACCCGGCGGCGCCGAGCACGAACGGCAGCCACGACACGCTGCCGTTCTGTACGGCGACGGGCACCGAGTAGAGCGCGAGCAGGGGCAGGCCGGCGAGCGCCGGGTGCCGCATGCCGACGGCGAGGACGTCGACGGCCACGGCGACCAGGCCGACGCCGACCGTGGTCAGGAAGTCCAGCGACACCCGCTCCGGTACGGGCACCGACAGGGTCTGGATGTCCTGCCCGGCCGCGGTGAGCAGGCTGTGGAAGTGGCGGAACGTGTGCCCGGTGGGCAGGAACCCGAGCAGCTCGTGCCCGGACGGGAACGTCCAGGTGACGAGCAGCAGCAGCCCGCCGAGCATGGCCAGCACCTGACCCCACACCGGGATCCGTACCGTCCGGGCGAGGATCGCGACGACCACGACGACCGCGATCGCGAGGAACGAGTAGAGCACCCAGCTGTACAGCTGGAAGATCGTGGACAGCACCGAGGTGGCGAGGAAGGTGGCCGCCGCCGCCACGAGCGCGACCCCGCGCCGCTGGCTCATCGCACCCTCCCGGTCACGGTGTCGGCCAACGTGGCGCGCACCGCGAAGCCCCGCGAACCCCGCGCCGCCTGCGGCCACAGCGGCCCCAGCGCACTCCCGTGCGGTACGTGGATGACGCGCCAGCCGCCGCGCAGCAACGCCAACGCGCTCGCCTGGTACTCCCGGTCGTGCCGGGCTCGCTGCGCCTCGGGCAGGTGCAGCCAGGTGGACGTGTCGAGCAGGAACCCGATGCAGGTGGTCCCGGACGTACGCAACGCGGCGACCGCCTCGGCCTCCTCCGGCGTGAGCATCCCGAGCAGCGCGATGACCAGCCCGCCGTCCTCCCGGGTACGCACCTGGCGGACCATCCGGGTCAGGTCCCCGCGCTGGGACAGCTTCACCTCGGCCAGGTGGTCGAGCAGCTCGCCCACCGAACTGCCGTCGCCCTCACCGGTGTCGATGTCCGTGCCGGTCTCGGTCACCAGCCGCAGCCGGTACCCGCCGTGCCGCAGGTGCACCGCCATGCTCGCCGCCGCGGACACCGCCCACTCGAAGCTCGCCGTCGGCCCCTCGCCGCGGTGCGCGCGCAGCCGGGTGTCGAGCACCATCGTCGCCCGGCTCTCCCACGGCTGCTCCTCGCGCCGCACCATCAGCTCGCCGGCCTTCGCGGTGGACCGCCAGTGCACCCGGCGCAGGTCGTCGCCGTACCGGTACTCCCGGGTCGCGACGTCGTCCTCGCCGTGCACCGCCACCGACCGGGCGTGACTCTCGCCGGCCCCCGCGTACTCCCCGGCCAGCCGTACCGGGGACAGCGGCACCACCTTCGGCACCACCCGCAGCGTGTCCACCGCCGGGAACGCCCGGGTCAGCTCGCACAGCCCGAACGGGTCGGTCAGCCGCACCACCAGCGGCCCCACCTCGTACCGCCCGCGCACGTCGGCGCGCACCGTGTACGCCACCGAACTCGCCTTGTGCCCGGGCAACCGTTCCAGCACGAGCCGGGGCCGGCTACCCAGCGCGTACGGCAGGCGGTCCTCGATCAGCAGGGTGCCGGTGGGCAGCCGGGACGTGTTCGTCAGCCGCAGGACGATCCGCGCGGTGGCGCCGACCGACACCCGGTGCGGCTCCAGTACCCGGCTGCACCGCAGTTGGTAGCGGGTACGGGCGACGGCCGCGGCGGACAGCAGCGGCACCACGGCGAGCAGGACGGCGACCCGCAGCAGGTCCTTCTCGCCGAGGATCAGGGCCGACACCGCGGCGGCCGCGGCGGCGGCCAGGAAGCAGCGGCCGCGGGTGGTCAGGCCACGTAACGCGGACCTCACGAGCCGACCTCGTTCATCGCCGTGTCCCTCCCCGTCGCAGTCCTCGGCCGACCGTCGCGGGCGCTCAGCCGCGCCAGTGCGTGTGCCGGTCCCCGTGCCGGTCGCCGGGCACCGGGATGCGGTGCACCAGGTCCGCGATGATCGCGTCCGTCGTACGCCGGGCGAGCTGCGCCTCCGGCGTCGGGATGACCCGGTGCGCCAGGACGGGCACCACCAGCGCCTGCAGGTCGTCGGGCGTCACGTACTCCCGGCCGTCCAGGGCGGCGACCGCGCGGGCCGTGCGCAGCAGTTGCAGGGCGGCCCGCGGGCTCGCGCCGAGCCGCAGGTCGGGCGCCTCCCGGGTGGTCCCCACGATGTCCACCGCGTACTGCTTCAGCGGCTCGGCCACGTGCACCCGCCGTACCGTGGCGATCAGCCGGCGGATCGTGTCGGCGTCGGACACCGGGCGCAGCGCCGCCAGCGGGTCGCTCGCCCCGTGCAGGTCCAGCATCGCCAGCTCGGCCCGCGCGTTCGGGTACCCCATGGCGATGCGCGCGGTGAACCGGTCGCGCTGCGCCTCGGGCAGCGGGTACGTGCCCTCCATCTCGATGGGGTTCTGGGTGGCGATGACCATGAACGGCGTCTGCAACTGGTACGTCGTGCCGTCGACGGTGACCTGCCGTTCCTCCATGCACTCCAGCAGCGCGGACTGCGTCTTCGGGGACGCCCGGTTGATCTCGTCGCCGACCACCAGGTTCGCGAACACCGCGCCGGGTTTGAACTCGAAGTCCCGGGTCTCCTGGTTGAAGACGCTGACGCCGGTGACGTCCGACGGCAGCAGGTCCGGCGTGAACTGGACCCGGCGTACGGAGCAGTCGATGGAGCGCGCGAGCGCCTTCGCCAGCTTCGTCTTGCCGACCCCCGGTACGTCCTCGATCAGCAGGTGGCCCTCGGCCAGCAGGACCGCGAGGGCGAGCCGGACGATCGCCGTCTTGCCCTCGATGACCTGCTCGATGTTGCCGACGATGCGGTCCGCGGTGGCGCGCAGCTCGGGCGATGGCATCGGGGCACCGAGCTCCTCAACGGTGTGGTGCGTCGCGGTCACCGGCGTCCTCCTTGTCCGGGCTGGCCTCCGAGCCCTGGTCCGGGCGAGCCGGCTCGGTCCGTGCGTCCGCCGCGGGTGGTGGGGGAGTCGCCTCCCCGTTCTGCCGCACGGGGCGACGGGCGCCGCCACCCCGTTCCCGAGCCTGGGCCCCGGGGTCCGCCGCTCGGTCCGTCTGCATCCTCTCAGGCTATACGTCCGGTCCGCGGAACCCGCGTGATCATCTTTCGACAACGGTTCCGTCACCGTTGGCAATCGTGCCGCCCGTACGCGCCCGGCGGTACCACCCGATCGGCCGTGCCGGATATCGGCTCCGGGGGCCGGTGGCGTGCGCGGTAGACTGCCCGCATGGCGACGTTCGGCCTGCTCCTTACCGGGCCGTGCTGAGGTCGGTCGGGCGAGTCCCGACCGTGCGGCACGGCGAACCCCTCCTGCGCGAGGGGTTTTTTCATGCACGAAACCGCGGACCGACACCCGACCCGATTCCGACATGACGACAGACAACGGTGGTGGAGACGATGACCGAGAGCGCCCCGCAGGCCGCGAGTCCCGCGGCACAGACGTCCGCTGATCCGTCCGCGGCGGGGGCGTCGGGCGCCACCGCCGCGCGCCCCGCCGACGTGCCGCCGTTCCGGTACACGGCGGCGCTGGCGGCCGGGATCGAGCAGCGCTGGCAGGACCGGTGGGAGGAGGAGGGCACGTTCCGCGCGCCCAACCCGACCGGCCCGCTGGCGCCCGCGCCCGGCACCGCCGAGGCCGCCCGCCTGGACCTGCCCAAGTCGTACGTGATCGACATGTTCCCGTACCCGTCGGGCGCCGGGCTGCACGTCGGGCACCCGCTGGGGTACATCGCGACCGACGTGCTGTCCCGCTACCAGCGGATGGCCGGGTTCAACGTGCTGCACGCGATGGGCTTCGACGCGTTCGGCCTGCCCGCCGAGCAGTACGCGGTGCAGACCGGGCAGCATCCGCGCAAGACCACCGACGAGAACATCGACCGGTACCGGGGGCAGATGCGCCGGCTGGGCCTGGCGTACGACGACCGGCGGACCTTCGCCACCACCGACCCGGACTTCTACCGCTGGACCCAGTGGATCTTCCTGCGCATCCGCGACGCGTGGTACGACGCGGAGCAGCGCCGCGCGCGGCCGATCGCCGAGCTGGTCGCGCAGTTCGAGTCGGGGGAGCGGGCCACGCCGGACGGCCGCCCGTGGGCGCAGCTGTCGGCGGTCGAGCGCGCCGCCGTGCTGGACGGCCACCGCCTGGCGTACCGGTCGGAGGCGCCGGTGAACTGGTGCCCCGGGCTGGGCACCGTACTGGCGAACGAGGAGGTCACCCCGGAGGGCCGCTCGGAGCGCGGCAACTTCCCGGTGTTCCGGCGGGACCTGGCGCAGTGGATGATGCGCATCACCGCGTACGCGGACCGGCTGCTGGACGACCTGGACACGCTGGACTGGCCGGAGCCGGTCAAGATGATGCAGCGCAACTGGATCGGCCGCTCGCAGGGCGCGCGCGTGACGTTCGCGGTGGCCGAGCACGCCGGGTCGGTCACCGTGTTCACCACCCGGCCGGACACCCTGTTCGGTGCGACGTACATGGTGCTGGCGCCGGAGCACGAGCTGGTCAACGGCATCCTGCCGGAGTCGTGGCCGGCCGGCGTACCGGCGGCGTGGACCGGCGGTGCGACCGACCCGGCTTCCGCGGTCGCGGCGTACCGGAAGCAGGCGGCGGCGAAGTCGGAGCTGGAGCGCCAGGAGAACAAGGAGAAGACCGGCGTCTTCACCGGGGCGTACGCGGTGAACCCGGTCAACGGCGAGCGGATCCCGATCTTCATCGCCGACTACGTCCTGGCCGGCTACGGCACCGGCGCGATCATGGCGGTGCCGGCGCACGACCACCGCGACTTCGCCTTCGCGCGGGCGTTCGAGCTGCCGATGCGGTGCGTGGTCACGCCGGACGACGGCCGCGGCGACGACCCCACCACCTGGGACGACGCGTTCGTCTCGAACGACGCGGCCTGCTGCAACTCGACGCACGACGGCATCAGCCTGGACGGGCTGGCCGTGCCCGCGGCGAAGCAGCGGATCACCGAATGGCTGGCCGCGCAGGGGCTGGGCGAGGGCACCACCACCTACAAGCTGCGCGACTGGCTGTTCAGCCGCCAGCGCTACTGGGGCGAGCCGTTCCCGATCGTGTACGACGAGGACGGCGCCGCGCACCCGGTGCCGGACTCGATGCTGCCCGTCGAACTGCCCGAGGTGGACGACTTCTCGCCGGTCACGTTCGACGCCGACGACGCCACGTCCAGCCCGATGCCGCCCCTGGCGAAGGCGACCGACTGGGTGCACGTCACGCTGGACCTGGGCGACGGGCCGAAGCGGTACCGCCGGGAGACGAACACGATGCCCAACTGGGCCGGCTCCTGCTGGTACGAGCTGCGGTACCTGGACCCGACGAACGCCGACGCGCTGGTCGACCCGGCGAACGAGGCGTACTGGATGGGGCCGACGGCGAGCGCCACCACCGGCGGCGTCGACCTGTACGTGGGCGGTGTCGAGCACGCCGTCCTGCACCTGCTGTACGCCCGGTTCTGGCACAAGGTCCTGTTCGACCTGGGGTACCTGGCCAGCGTCGAGCCGTTCCACCGGCTGGTCAACCAGGGCTACGTGCAGGCGTACGCGTACACCGACGAGCGCGGCTTCTACGTGCCCGCCGAGCAGGTCGTCGAGGCCGACGGCGGCTGGACGTACGAGGGGAAGCCGGTCCGGCGCGAGTACGGCAAGATGGGCAAGTCGCTGAAGAACGTCGTCACCCCGGACGAGATGTGCGACGCGTACGGGGCGGACACGTTCCGGGTGTACGAGATGTCCATGGGGCCGCTGGAGGTGTCGCGGCCGTGGGAGACCCGCGCGGTCGTCGGCTCGTTCCGGTTCCTGCAACGGGTGTGGCGCAGCCTGGTCGACGAGCAGACCGGCGCGCCGCGCGTCGTGGACACCCCGGTCGACGACGACACCCGCCGGCTGCTGCACCGCACCATCGACGGCGTCCGTACCGAGATGGCGGGGCTGCGGTTCAACACCGCGGTGGCGAAGCTGATCGAGCTGACGAACCGGCTGGTGCAGATCTCCGCCGACGGGGCGCCGCGCGAGGTCGCCGAGCCGCTGACGCTGATGGTGGCGCCGTTCGCGCCGCACCTGGCCGAGGAACTGTGGGCGCTGCTGGGACACGACGGTTCCCTGACGTACCAGGCGTTCCCGGTGGCGGAGGAGCGGTGGCTGACCGCCGACGCGGTGGTCTACCCGGTGCAGGTCAACGGCAAGGTCCGCGGCCGGGTCGAGGTCGCCTCCGACGCCGACGACGCGACGGTACAAGCCGCGGCGCTGGCCGACGAGAAGGTCGCCGCGGCGCTGGCCGGGCGTACGCCCCGCAAGGTGATCGTGGTCAGCGGCCGGATGGTCAGCATCGTCGTCTGATCCGGCACGATCGACCGTCCGACGGTGTGCCGCCACCCCCGCCGCCCCTAGCGTGATGGGGAGGCGGGGGAGGCACACCGATCGGGGGTGCGGGCGATGCCCACGTACATCAGTCTGATCAACTGGACGGATCAGGGGATCCGGACGTTCGGCGAGTCGCTGAACCGGGCCGAGGTGGCCAAACAGGCGGCGCAACGGCTCGGCGGGACACTGACCGAGACGTACTGGACCGTCGGCGCGTACGACATCGTGGCCGTCTCGGAGTTTCCCGACGACGAGTCGGGCACGGCGTTCCTGTTGCAGCTCGGCGCGCTCGGCAACGTGCGCACCACCACGCTGCGCGCGTTCGACTCGGACGAGATGGCCCGGGTACTCGACAAGCTCGGGTGAGCACGCTCGCCCGGTCCGGGCGTACGGTGACCCCGATGGATCTTCCGCGGTTGGGCGCCGACGTCGATCCGGGCTGGGCGTCGCGGCTGGTCGACCGGCTGTCCGGCGGCCTGTACCCGGGCGAGCGGGTGCTCGCGATGGTGGGGGCGCGCCGCCTCCGGCCGATGATCCTGTTCGTCGCGGTGACCACCGGGCGGATCCTCGCACTGGACGCGAATCCCCAGGTCGGACCGCAGATCGCGGTGACGCTGGCGGGCACCCGGGTGGAGCTGTCCCGGCGCCGGCCCGGTAGCAACCGGCTGCGCGCCACGCCGCCCGGAGCGTCCGCCGTCGACCTCGGTACCGTCGGGGACCCGGACGCGCGGCTGCTGCGCGAGGTGCTGCCCGGCCCCGACGTACCGCCGCTGCCGCCGGGCGCCCCGGCGGTGTGGCGCCGGTCCGTGGCGCTGCGCGCCGGGCGACGGCGACGCTGGCCGGGCACCACGTTCGTCGGCGGCCGGCTCGACGACATGACCGTGCGCGCGATCCTCTGCCAGTGCCGCCCCGGCGAGTACCCGTGGCTGGTGCTCGGCTCGACCGCCGTCCTCGTCGCCTTCGCCGACCGCCTCGCCATCGTCAAACCCGAACTCGCCGGCGACCATCCCGCCCTCGGATCCGTCGTCGACTACACCGACGTCACCGACCTGGAGTACCTGTCGGACGGGCGGGCCGGTGCGCTCGTCGTGCACAGCACCCGGTTCGCGCCGTACGACGTGGACCGCGCCCGGGCCGACGGCGTACGCGGGCCGCGGCAGGTGCCGAACGCGCTGCCCCTCGACCGCGACACGTACCTCGCCGCGCAGGAACCGTTGGCCCGCCTCCACACCCTCGTCACCGCGGGCGCCTGACCGTGGCGTTCGTCCCGCGCCCGCTGCTGCTGCGCGGTCACTCGGCGCGCGAAACCGTTGCGCCGCAACGGATCGACGTCCTTGCCCGGCTGCGTGGTGGGTGGGTCAGCGGGGCATGACGGCGGCGAGCCGCTCGGCGCGCAACCGTTCCGGCCAGGTGTCGTCGATCGGCGGCATCGCACTCAGCGGCACGTCCAGCGCCCAGGACAGGACGAGGTCGGCGAGCGCCGGGTTGCGCGACAGCGCCGGCCCGTGCAGGTACGTCCCGACGACCTTGCCGGCCCACGCGCCCTCGGTCGCGCCGTCGTTGCCGACGCCGACGAGGACCTTGGCCAGCGGGTTCGCCGCGGGGCCGAGGTGGCAGCGCCCACCGTGGTTCTCGAACCCGGTGAGCAGCGGCAGCCCGAGCCGCGGGTCGACCTCGCCGACGAGCTCCCCGACGGCGCGGGAGTCGCCGCGGTCGCTGCGCAGGTCGAGCAGCCCGGCACCGGCGATCTGCTTGTCCTCGATGTGGAAGTACTCGCCGATGAGCTGGATGCCGGCGCAGACCGCGAGCACGGCGGCGCCCTGCGAGACGGCCGCGGTGAGTCCGCCGTCGGCCCGCATCCGAGCTGCCGCAAGGGTCTGCGGCCGGTCCTCGCCGCCGCCGACCAGATAGATGTCGCCGCCGCGCGGGATCGGCTCGTCGTACGCGATGGGGATGGTCTCGACGTCGATGCCGCGGGCCTGTGCCCGGCGGGCGAGGATCAACAGGTTGCCGCGGTCGCCGTAGGTCGACAGCAGGTCCGGGTAGACCCAGACGATCCGCAGGTGGGAGTCGCTGCGATCAGTTGGCACGGCCCAGCTCCGCTCGGATGTCCTGGAATGCGGTGTAGTTCGCGATGACCTCAAGCCGGCCCGGCGGTACGGCGGCGAGCGCGTCGGTGAACGTGTCGACCACCTCGAACGGCACCTCGTTGACCTCCAGCCGTACGGCAAGGTCGAACCGCCGGTCGCCGGTCACCAGCACCCGGTGCCCGCGCAGCGACGCGTAGTCCACGTCGTACAGCCAGGAGGTGTCGAGGCCGTCGACGACCCGGGCGTTGATCGACAGCAGCACCGGCGGCGGCGCGGCGCCCGCCGGTGACACCCGGTCCACCATGTCGAACGCCTCCAGCCAGCCGGCCGGGTTCTTCGCCAGCAGCAGCCGTATGGTGCGCCCGTCCCGCTCGACCGTCGCGTACCGCCCGGCGATGGAGGCGACCTCGGCCAGTCGCGGCGCCGCGTCCGCCGGCCGTACTCCGAAGAGGGAGGCGGCGGCGAGGGCGGTGACCGCGTTGGACCGGTTGACCCGGCCGGGGAGCTGCAGCGACACCGGCTGGCGGAGGCCGTCCGGCCCGGCGACGGTGTCGTCGTCGGCGAGCCACCAGGACGGTTCGGGCCGGCGCAGGTCGCAGCCGGGGCAGGCCCAGTCGACGCCCTCGCGCTTGAGGTGCGCGCCGCACTGCGGGCACACCCACGAGTCCTCCTGCCAGCGCTGGCCGGCGGCCACCCAGGTGACCCGCGGCGCGGCGCTGGCCGCCCAGGTGACGAGCGGGTCGTCGGCGTTGGCGACGACGTGCGTCCGCTCGTGCGGCGGTACGTCGGTCTGTTGGCGCAGCGCGCCGAGCACCTCGCGCCACCGGTCGGCGAGCATGCCGACCTCCATGGCGCGGTCGAGCTGGTCGCGGCTGAGGTTGAGCAGTGCGACGACCTGCGGCCGGGTCTCGGCCAGCACCGTACGCAGGTAGTGCTCGTCGACCTCCAGCACGGCGTGCTGCGCGTTCGGCGACTGGGCGAGGGCGGTCGTGTGCCCGGTGGGCATGTTCGCCCCGTACGAGTTCGACGCGACCGGGCCGAGCGTGCTGAGCGCGGCGGTCAGCAGCCGGGTCGTCGTGGTCTTGCCGTTGGTCCCGGACACGAGGGCGACCTGGCGACCGCGGGCCAGCACCGTCAACAGGCGCGGCTCGACGGCGAGACCGATCCGGCCGCCGATGACGGAACCGTCACCGCGACCGGTCATCCGGGACAACCGTGCCGCGGTACGTACCAGGGCCGTCGCGAGCTGCGCGCGCACCACCGAAGCTCCTCCGCAGGGTCTCCTACCGGTGGGCGAGCACCGGTGGCTGACGATGACCGGCGGCCGCACCCCGCTCGCCGCCACGACCGATCGACGTCGCGCGATCGGTCGTCCGTCGAAGTCTGGCACAGCCGTTCGAACGCCCCGCGCGCCGCCCCGGGCCGTCCGGAGTGTCGTCCGCGACACCACCACCGGCCCGCCGGTACGCCCTCCACTTCGCCCCACCGGTACCGGCGCGGGGCGGTGGTCCGCGGTCGGGTGCCTGGTTTGCCGGCTTTCACCGGCGTGGCGCAACGCCGGACAGGGCCGCGGCCGCCTCCGCCCACCACCCCGGCACCACGCCCCTGACCTGCGCTTATGTCGGACAGGTCGCTCGAAAGTGTGGCCATTGTCGATTGACGGTGGGGGGAAGTGGAGTACAGTGGAGCGCGATGGGGGAGCCGGTGGGCTGGGACGGGTGTCGCTCGCGACGTTCGGACGGGCTTGACGGGTCCGCCGGGCTTAGCGCCAGTTCCGGGGGGAAGGGGCGGCCGTGTTCCTGGGCACCCATACCCCGCGTCTGGACGACAAAGGTCGGCTGATCCTTCCGGCGAAGTTTCGGGACGAGCTTGCGGAGGGCCTGGTGGTCACCAAGGGGCAGGAGCGCTGCCTTTACGTGTTCCCCATGGCCGAGTTCCGTCGGCTCGCGGAGCAGTTGCAGGCCACGCCGGTCACGCACAAGGCGGCCCGGGCGTACAGCCGGGTCTTCTTCGCCAGTGCCTTCGATCAGGTGCCCGACAAGCAGGGACGGATCACGATCCCGCCAGCTCTCCGGGAATACGGGGGACTACGACGCGATCTCGCGGTCATCGGCGCATCGAGTCGCGTCGAGGTCTGGGACGCTGAGGCGTGGGAGACGTACCTCGCGGACAGCGAGGAGTCCTTCGCCGACATCGAGGAGGGGGTGCTGCCCGGCTTCTAGATGTCGCGCGCGACGAGACGGGGGCCGGGTCGCGCGCGGTGGCTGACTGGATGTCGTGCCGTGAGGTCTCCAGCCGCTCGACGGCTCCTGGTGCTACTTCCCCGGTGCCAGGCGCGATTGAGCGGATGGGGACCTGATGGCACGGATCGTTGGAGTTCGCCGCGAATGGTGAGGGCCCGGACGCGTACCGGGCCCTCAGCGCACCAGGGTTCAGGACACCGGGCGGAGGTGTTCCGGCGAGTACCAACGGTTGTGTCATGCACGAGGGGGTCAGCATGGGGGACGAGCGCGCGCCGCGCCGGTCTCGGCCGGAGCGGGGCCGGCGGCGACCGGCGACGCCGGGCGTACCGGTGCCGGCGGGCACGCACGTTCCCGTGTTCGCCGCCCGGTCGCTGGAGTTGCTGGCACCCGCGCTCACCGGGCCGGGTGCCGTCCTCGTCGACGCGACGCTGGGGCTGGGCGGGCACGCCGAGCTGTTCCTGAGCACGTTCCCCGAGTTGCGGCTGGTCGGGCTGGACCGCGACACCGAGGCGCTGCGGCGCAGCCGGGAGCGGCTGGCCCCGTTCGCCGACCGGCTCGACACCGTGCACGCCGTGTACGACCGGATCGGTTCCGCGCTGGCGGATCTCGGTCTGTCCACTGTGGATGGTGTGCTGTTCGACCTGGGGGTCTCGTCGCTGCAGTTGGACGAGCCGGCCCGCGGCTTCGCGTACGCACGCGACGCGCCGCTGGACATGCGGATGGACCAGACGACCGGGCGTACCGCGGCGGACGTGGTGAACACCGAGCCGGCGGGTGAGCTGACCCGGATCCTCCGGGAGTACGGGGAGGAGCGGTTCGCGGGGCGGATCGCGGCGGCGATCGTCCGGGAGCGCGAGCGGGCACCGATCACGTCCAGCGCGCTGCTCGCCGATCTGGTACGGGACGCGATCCCGGCGCCGGCCCGGCGTACCGGGGGAAATCCTGCGAAGCGGACGTTCCAGGCGCTGCGCATCGAGGTGAACGGTGAGCTGTCGGTGCTGCGGGCCGCGTTGCCCGCGGCGATCGACGCGCTACGGGTCGGCGGCCGGATCGTCGTGCTGTCGTACCAGTCGCTGGAGGACCGGATCGTCAAGCGGGAACTGACCACGCGGGCCCGGTCGAGCGCACCGCCGGACCTGCCGGTGGTACCGCCCGAACTGGAGCCGGAACTGCGGCTGTTGAGCCGGAGTTCCGAGGTGCCCGACGAGGCGGAGGCGGCGGCGAACCCGCGCGCCACATCGGCACGGTTGCGTGCCGCGGAACGGATCCGGGGCGGACGCCCCGGTGCTCGGGTGAAGGAGGGGTCGTGACCGCGGAACCGATTCGACGCTACGACGACGCCGGTTACCGGCCGCCCACCCGGTCGACCTCGGCCGCCCGGGGTGGGACCGCGACCCGTCCGACCCGTCCGGCGCGGCCCAAGCCCGACACGACGCGCGACGACACCACGGCGGTACCGAGCCAGCGCCGCGCGCCGGAGCCGGCCGGGCCGCGGCGCCGGGCCGCCCCGCCGGTACCGGTCGCGGCGCCGCGCGCGCCGTTCGTGGTGCTCGTACTGGCGCTCGTCGCGGCCGGCATCGTCGGACTGCTGGTGCTCAACACCGCGATCAACTCCAGTTCCCTGACGCTGTCCCGGATGCGTACGCAGCAGGCGAACCTGGACGGGCAGGAGCAGGAGTACCGGCGGGAGCTGGCGGACCTGGAGTCGCCGGGCAGCCTGCAGGCGGCGGCGACCCGGATGGGCCTGGTCCCGGCCGGTACGACGGCGTACATCCGGCTGCCCGACGGGAAGGTGATCGGGGTGCCGCAGCCCGCGCCGGCAGCGAGCGACCCCGGCTCCCGCTGACACGTTCGCAACCGGAGGACACGACACATGCCGACGCCACGTACTCCCGGACCGGACCCGCGCCGCGGCAGGGGCGGATCCGATCCGGACCGGGTGGTGGTGCCGCTGCGTCGGGGTGGCGGCACCGGCCGCGAACCGGGTGGGCTCGCCGACGCCCGGCGGTACCGGCCGCGCGGGCGGACGGTGCGGGAGTCGGCGGATCCGGCGGACGCGAGCCGGCGGGCCGACCGGGCGCGTTCGGCGCACGACTCGGAGCGGGCCGAGCCGCCGCGACGCGAGCCCACCGAGTCGCGGCGTACCGGGCGGGGCGGGTCGGGTTCGGCGGCGTCGCGGGGCTCGTCCGCCGGCCGGGGATCGGCGTCCCGCCGGTCGGCCGAGCGGGCGGAGCCGACCGGGCGCCGCGGCTCCGGCGGTACGGGTGGGCGCAGTCAGCAGGAGGCGCGGGATCGTAAGCGTGCCAGGCAGTCCGCGGAGCGCCCGCGCCGCGGTGCCGGGCGTACGACGGCGTCGCGGGGTGCGAAGCCGAAGGCCGCGAAGCCGAAGGCCGCGAAGCAGCCGAAGCCGCGGCGGACCGCGCCGGCGAGCGGGCCGTTCCGGGGCGGTGTGGTGCGGCTCGGCAGCCCGGGACGGCGGCTGCGGCTGGGCACGGTGGTCGTGCTGGTGCTGTTCACCGTGATCGCCGGCCGGCTGGTGCAACTCCAGCTCACCGACGCCCACGCGTACGCGACGAAGGCGTTGCAGCAGCGGCTGTGGACGGTGCCGCTGCCGGCGGCGCGCGGGTCGATCCTGGACCGGAGCGGCACGGTGCTCGCGCACAGCGTCGAGTCGCGGTACGTGTTCGCCGACCCCAGCATGATCAACGACGCGGCGAAGGTGGCGCGGCAGCTGTCCCCGGTGCTCGGCGTACCGCGGTCGACGCTGGAGAAGCAGATGCGCAAGCAGACGCTGCGCAACGGCGACCCGCTGCGCTTCGTGTACCTGGCGCGCGGGGTGGACATCCCGGTCGGCGACCGGGTCGCGGCGATGAACATCACCGGCATCGGCGTGAAGCAGGACGAGCGGCGCGACGATCCGGGACACGACCTGGCCGCCAACATCATCGGCAGTACCGGCTACGACCTGTCCGGGCTGACCGGCCTGGAGGCGGAGTACAACTCGCTGCTGCGCGGCACCGACGGCGTCCGGAAGTACGAGGCGGGCCGGGACGGGGTGGAGATCCCCGACGGGTACCACGAGGAGAAGGCGGCGCGGCCGGGCGGTTCGGTGCAGTTGACGCTGGACCGGGACATCCAGTTCGAGGCGCAGCGCGCGCTGTTCGCGAAGCTCAACCACCTGAACTCGGACATGGGCGCCGCCGTGGTACTGGACGTCAAGACGGGTGCGGTGCTGGCGCAGGCGAGCTACCCGACGTACGACGCGGGCGACGTGGGTGCGTCGACCACCGAGCAGCGCACCGACTGGGCGAGTCAGGCGGTCGTCGAGCCGGGGTCGGTGCACAAGGCGATCACCATCGGCGCCGGCCTGCAGACCGGTGTCATCAAGCCCGACTCGGCGATCCCGATCAAGTCGACGGTCACCAAGGGCGACACGACCTACCAGGACACCCACTGGCACGGGAACGTGAAGATCACCGTCCCCGGCATCTTCGCGTACTCGTCGAACGTGGGGACGATCGCGGTGGCGGACAAGGTCGGCGCGCAGCGGCTGTACGAGTACCAGCGGAAGTTCGGGCTGGGTGCGCCGACGGGTGAGGGGATGCCGGGCGAGGCGGACGGCATCGTACGGCCGGCGAGCACCTGGCAGGGCGCCGACCACGGGTCGATCCCGATCGGGCTGGGCGTTGCGGTGACGCCGATCCAGCTGGCCGCGGCGTACGCGGCGATCGCCAACGACGGGGAGTACGTGCAGCCGCACCTGATCGAGCAGACGGTCGGGCCGGACGGCGCGGTGACGAAGCCGAAGGTGGCGAGCCACCGGGTGCTGTCGCCGTCGGTGGCGGCGGCCGAGCGCAAGGCGATGGTGGCGGTGACCACGGTGCCGGGCGCGACGGGCCTGTCCGGCGCGGTGGACGGCTACCAGGTCGCCGCGAAGACGGGCACCGGCCAGCGGGTCGTCAACGGCTCGTACCAGAGGGGCAACATCGAGTCGTTCATCGGCATGGCGCCGGCCGACCACCCGCGGTACGTGGTGGCCGTGTTCGCGCACACCAGCGGCTCGGGCGAGGGCGCCAACATGGGGCCCGTCTTCCAGCAGATCATGCGGTTCGCGCTGGGCCACGGAAAGGTCCCGCCGAGCGGCGCGAAGCAGCCGTCGTTCCGGGTGTACGGATAGCCCTCGGTGTGCGAACCGCGACGGGCGGATTCCGCTGCGTACACCAGCGGTACGAGCAGGCACGATCCGGACACGCACCGCGTACCGGGGGTGTCGTCGGACGAGTACCGACGCCATGGGCACGACCGTGTCCGGGTAGGGTCATGGCCCGTGCCAGGCTATCCGCGACCACGGACCGTCTCCGCGACCCGGCTCGCGACGCTCGCCCCGCTGGTGGCGGCCGCACCGCTGACGCCGGTCGACGCCGAGCGGCAGGTCACCGGCGTCACGCACGCCAGCGGTGAGGTCCGCCCCGGCGATCTGTACGCCGCACTGCCCGGTTCGCGCCGGCACGGTGCGGAGTTCGTCGACGCCGCGGTCGCGGCCGGCGCCGTGGCGGTGCTCACCGACGAGACCGGTGCCGGGGCCGCGCGCGCCGCGGGCGTACCGGCGCTGGTGGTGGCGGATCCGCGGGCGCAGCTCGGCCGGATCGCCGCCGCGGTGTACGGGAACCCCACCGAGCGGCTCGCCGTCATCGGCATCACCGGCACCAACGGCAAGACGTCCACCGCGTACCTGGTGGAGTCGGGGCTGACCGCCGCGGGCCGGCGTACCGGGCTGATCGGCACGGTGGAGACCCGGCTGGGCGACGAGCGCCTGGACAGTACGCGGACGACGCCGGAGGCGACGGACCTGCAGGCGCTGTTCGCGGTGGCGCTGGAGCGCGGTCTGGACACGGTCGTGATGGAGGTGTCGAGCCACGCGCTGGACCTGGGCCGGGTCACCGGCACCCGGTTCGCGGTGGGCGCCTTCACCAACTTCGGCGTCGACCACCTCGACTTCCACGGCACCGTCGACGAGTACTTCGCGGCCAAGGCGAAGCTGTTCGACGGCCGGGCCGCGGTGGAGGTGCTCAACGCCGACGACCCGGCGGTGGTGAAGCTGGCCCACCCGGGCCGCACCGTGACGGTGTCGGTGGACGGGCAGCCGGCCGCCGACTGGCGCGCGGGCCGCATCGCTCGCGACGGGTACGGCCAACGGTTCGAGGTGGCGGGGCCGGGCGGGGTGTCGTTGCCCGGCAGCGTCGCGATGCCCGGCCGGCACAACGTGGCGAACGCGCTGCTCGCGGTCGGGATCCTGGCCGCGGTGGGCGTCGACCCGGCGACCGCGGTGGCCGGCGTGGCCGCGTGCGGTGGCGTACCGGGGCGGATGGAGCGGGTCGTGGCGCCGGGCGAGATCGTCGGCGTCGTCGACTTCGCCCACACGCCGAACGCGGTGGCCGCGGCGCTCGCCGCGCTCCGCGAGGCGGCCGCGCCCACCGGAGCCCGGGTGATCTGCGTGGTCGGTGCCGGCGGCGACCGGGACCAGTCGAAGCGTGCGCTGATGGGTGAGGCCGCCGCGCGCGGCGCCGACGAGGTGGTCGTCACCGACGACAATCCGCGTACGGAGGACCCGGCGGCGATCCGCGCGCAGGTGCTCGCCGGTGCCCTCGCCGTACCGGAGGGGCATGCCGTGGACGGCGGTGTCCGGTCGGTGGCGATCGCCGCGGCGGTGGCGCACGCCCGGCCCGGGGACATCGTCGCGGTGCTCGGCAAGGGACACGAACAGGGCCAGGAGGTGTCCGGCGAGGTGTACCCGTTCGACGACCGGATCGTGCTGCGGGACGCTCTGGCCGCCCGCGCCGCCGAGGGGGACGCGTGATCGGAATGCGGCTGGCGGAGGTCGCCGCGGCGGTCGACGGCACCCTCGTCGACGGCGCGGCGCCGGACGCCGTGGTCACCGGGACGGTCGAGCACGACTCGCGGAAGGTCGGGCCGGGCGGTCTGTTCGTCGCGTTCCGCGGCGAGCAGGTCGACGGGCACCGGTTCACCGCCGCGGCCGTGGAAGCGGGCGCGGCGGCGGTGCTCGCGCAGGAGCGCACCGGCGTACCGACGGTCCTGGTGGCGGATCCGCTGGCGGCGCTGGGCCGGTTGGCCCGCGCGGTGGTGGACCGGCTGCCGGACACCACGGTGGTCGGGTTGACCGGTTCGTCCGGCAAGACGACCACCAAGGACATGGTCGCCGCGCTGTGCGCCCGGCTCGGGTCGACCGTCGCGCCGGTCGGCACGCTCAACAACGAGCTGGGCCACCCGTACACGGTGCTGCGGGCCGACGCGGACACGCGATACCTGGTGCTGGAGTGCAGCGCGCGCGGCATCGGCCACGTGGCGTACCTGTGCGGGATCGCGCCGCCGCGGATCGGCGTGGTGCTCAACGTGGGTGCGGCGCACCTGGGCGAGTTCGGCTCGGTGGAGGCGATCGCGCAGGCGAAGGGCGAGCTGGTGGAGGCGCTGCCGGCGGACGGGCTTGCCGTGCTGAACGCCGACGACCACCGGGTCCGCGCCATGGCGGAGCGTACGAAGGCGCGCGTGGTGCTGGTGGGCACCGCCGCCGACGCCGACGTACGGGCGAGTGACGTGACGCTGGACGCGGCCGGCCGCGCGGCGTACACGCTGTCCACGGTGGACGGCTCGGTACCGGTGCGGCTCGGCGTGTACGGCGCGCACATGGTGGCGAACACGCTGGCCGCGGCCGCGGTGGCGCTGGAGCTGGGCATGCCGCTGGCGGAGTTGGGGACCGCGCTGGGGGAGCTGCGGCCGGCGTCCGGGCGCCGGATGGACGTGTTCACCCGGCACGACGGGGTGACGATCATCGACGACTCGTACAACGCGAACCTGGGGTCGATGACGGCGGCGTTGCAGTCGCTGGCCGCGATCGGCACGGGCCGCCGTACCTGGGCGGTGCTCGGCTACATGGCCGAGCTGGGCGAGTTCGAGCAGTCTCAGCACGAGCAGGTCGGCCGGCTCGCGGCGGATCTCGGCGTGGACCGTCTGGTCGTCGTCGAGGCCGTGGCCGGCGGCATCCACGACGGCGCGCGGGAACGCGCCCGCTCCAACGAGTGGGAGGGACAGTCGGTGCAGGTGCCTGATCAGCAGGCAGCAATCGCCCTGCTCGGCGACGAGCTTCGGCCGGGCGACGTGGTCCTGGTCAAGGGATCGCGGTACCGGACGTGGCAGGTGGTCGACGCCCTCCGGGACGACTCCGGGGAGGCCCCCGCGTCATGAGGTCAGTCATTGTCGCGCCCCTGGTGGCGTTCGTCCTGACGTTGTTCGGCACCCCGCTGGCGATCCGGTACTTCAGCCGCCTGCGTGCCGACCAGCCGATCCGTGAGATCGGCCCGCAGTCGCACCTGGCGAAGCGGGGCACCCCGACGATGGGCGGTGTCGTCTTCATCGTCGCCACCGTCATCGCGTACCTGGTGGGGCACCTGACGTTGCTGACCCTGCCGGGCCGGCCGCACAAGCCGACGGTGACCGCGATCGTGCTGCTCGGCCTGTTCGTGTGCATGGGCGCGGTCGGCTTCATCGACGACTTCATGAAGATCCGGCGGCGCAACAGCGCCGGCCTGTCGGCCAAGGGCAAGCTGCTCGGGCAGGCGCTGGTCGGTGCGGTGTTCGGCGTGGTCGCGCTCTACTTCAACCCGGACAGCGTCTCGCCGGACGGGATCCACAACCCGACGGTGGGCAGCTCGTACATCTCGTTCATCCGGGACATCCCGTGGCTGGACATCACCCGGGTCGGCGCGGTGGTGCTGTTCATCTTCGTGGTACTGGCCGCGTCCAACGGGGTGAACCTCACCGACGGTCTGGACGGTCTCGCCACCGGTACGTCGGTGATGGTGCTGCTGGCGTACACGGTGATCTCGTTCTGGCAGTACCGGCACTGGTGTTCGGACCCGCACCAGCTCACCTCGTACTGTTACGCGGTCCGAGATCCGCTCGACGCGGCGCTGATAGCCGGGGCCGCGGCCGGGGCGTTGTTCGGCTTCCTGTGGTGGAACGCGTCGCCGGCCCGGATCTTCATGGGTGACTCGGGCGCGCTCGGCCTGGGCGGCCTGATCGGCGGCCTGGCCATCTCCACCAAGACGATCCTGCTGCTGTTCATCCTGGGCGCGCTGTTCGTCATCGAGACCGTGTCGCTGATCATCCAGGTCGTGTCCTTCCGCAGTACGGGCAGACGGGTGTTCCGGATGGCACCGATCCACCACCACTTCGAGCTGGCCGGGTGGAGCGAGGTCAACATCACCGTGCGGTTCTGGATCATCTCCGGCATCGGCATCACCGCCGGACTAGCGATCTTCTACGCGGACTTCACGGCACACGCCATAGGCAGCAACCTGTGACCTCCGGGTACGCGGGGCGTCCGGTGCTGGTGGCGGGCTCCGGCGTCAGCGGTACGGCGTGCGCCCGCGCGCTGGTCGCCGCGGGCGCCGAGGTCACCGTCCTGGACCGGGCGCCGAGCGAACGGCTGGCTGCGCTGGCCGGGGAGGGCGTCGCGACCGCTGTGGCCGTCGACCCGCCGGCCGACCTGCTGGCGAAGGCGTCCGACCTGGTCGTGTCGCCGGTGTTCGCGCCGCATCACCCGCTGGTCACGGCCGCGGTCGCCGCCGGCCTCTCCGTGTACTGCGAGCCCGAGCTGGCGTGGCGGCTGCGCCCGGCGGGTTCGGCCGACTGGCTCGCCCTGACCGGGACGAACGGCAAGACGACCGCCGTGACGATGCTGGCGTCGATCCTCGCCGCGGCGGGCCTGCGTACCCGGGCGGTCGGCAACATCGGCGACCCGCTCATCGACGCGGTGCTGGCCGCCGACACCGACGTACTGGCCGTCGAACTGTCCAGCTACCAGCTGCACTGGTCGTCGACGCTGGCGCCGCGGGCCGGGGCGTACCTGAACCTGGCCGACGACCACCTCGACTGGCACGGCGACCGCGACGCGTACGCGACGGCGAAGACGGCGGTGTGGCGCGGCGCCGCGCACGGCGGTACGGCGGTGGGCAACGCCGACGACCCGGGCGTGGCCGCGCTGCTGGCGGACGTGCCCGGGCGGCGGGTGTCGTTCACCCTCGGCGAGCCGGCGGAGGGTCAGCTCGGCGTGGTCGACGGCGTCCTCGTCGACCGGGCGTACGGCGACGGTGTCGCGCTGGTCGCCGCCGACGTGGTCCGCCCCGCCGGCCCGCACAACGTGGCCAACGCGCTGGCCGCCGCCGCCCTGGCCCGGGCGTACGGGGTGCCGCCGCAGGCGGTGGCCGACGGGCTCGGCGGGTACACCCCGCAGGCGCACCGCAACCAGCCGGTCGGCACCGTCGACGGCGTGGCGTACGTGGACGACTCGAAGGCGACGAACCCGCACGCCGCGCTGGCCTCGCTCACCTCGTACTCCCGGGTGGTGTGGATCGCCGGCGGTCAGCTCAAGGGCGTCGACCCGGACGAGCTGGTCGCCCGGGTCGCCGACCGCCTCGCCGGCGCCGTACTGCTGGGGGCGGACCGGGCGGAGATCGCCGCCGCACTTTCCCGACACGCGCCGCAGATCCCCGTGATCGAGGTGGCGAGGTCCGATGATGGGGCGATGGCGGACGTGGTGGCGCACGCCGCCCGGCTCGCCGGGCCGGGCGACACGGTGCTCCTGGCCCCGGCCGCCGCCTCGTACGACATGTTCGCCAGCTATGCGCAGCGCGGTGACCGGTTCGCCGCCGAGGTGGGCCGGCTGTCCGGTTCCTGAGCCGGTCCACGCGCCACCGCCAGGGGAGTGCCCGTGACCGGTACGGTCAGTGACGCGCCGGCCGCGCGTGCCGACGCCAGCGCGCCGCCCGGCGTACCAGGGCCGTCGGCGGTGGGCCGGCTGATCGGGGAGCCGTTCGCCGCCCTGCGCGGCCTGCTCGCCCGCCCCCTCGCCTCGTACTACCTGCTCGTCGCCAGTGCCGGTCTGCTGCTGGTGATCGGCCTGGTGATGGTCTACTCGGCCACGAACGTCACGACCTCCGACGGCGGTACGGGCTCGGCGCTGGCCGGGGTGCAGCAGCAGGGGTTGTGGGCGGCGATCGGGCTGGCGGCGTTCTGGCTCGCGCAACGGCTGCCGACCCGTACGTACCGGCTGCTCGGGTTGCCGCTGCTGGTGCTGTGCATGGTGTTCGCGCTGATCCTGGTGCTGTTCCCGGATCTGAAGGCGGGCCCGGTCAGCACGTACCTGAACTGGATCACGGTCGGGCCGGTGCAGTTCCAGCCGGCGGAGCTGGCGAAGCTGGCGCTGATGTGGTGGGGTGCGGACCTGCTGGTCCGCCGCGGCGACTCGGTGACCCGGTGGAAGCGGCTGGCGATGCCGCTGTTCCCGTTGACGGCGCTGCTGTTCCTGCTGGTCGGCGTGCACGACCTGGGCAGCATGCTGTGCATGCTGCTGGTCTTCCTCGGCCTGCTGTGGGTGACGGGCGTGCGGTTCCGGGTGTTCGCCGGGATGTTCGCGGTGGCGATCGCCGGCGTGATCGTGCTGATCGCCGACCAGAGCTACCGCTTCCAGCGCATCCTCGCGTTCGGGCAGATGGCCCGGGCGAACGGCTGCACCAGCCCGGACAGCCTGCAGGGCTCGTGCTGGCAGTCCGTGCAGGGCATGTACGCGCTGGCCGACGGCGGCTGGTTCGGCGTGGGCCTGGGCCAGGGCCGGCAGAAGTGGAGCTGGCTGCCGGAGGCGCACAACGACTTCATCTTCGCGATCATCGGCGAGGAGCTGGGTGTCGTCGGCTGCGTCGTGGTGCTCGCCCTGTTCGCCGTCCTGGCGTACGCGGGACTGCGGATCGCGCGCCGCGTCGACGACCCGTTCCGGCGTACGGTCGCGGCGGCGTGCACGCTGTGGCTGGCCGGGCAGGCCGTGATCAACATCGGCGCGGTGGTGGGCCTGCTGCCGATCACGGGCGTGCCGCTGCCGTTCATCTCCGCCGGCGGTACGGCGCTGGTCGTGACGCTGGTGGCGGTCGGCATGCTGGCCTCGTTCGCCCGGGCCGAACCGGACGCGGCGCGCGCCCTGCACGCCCGTGCGCCGAGCCGGCTGGCCCGGATACTGTGGGCTCCGCTGCCCCCGTTGCCGGCGGAGAAGAAGCCTGGTTCGTCACGGTCCACGACCGCTGTGCGGGCTCCACGACGGCGTACGGCAGGATCACGGGGGACGGACCCACGACGGCAGCGGGCCGGTACAAGGTCCCGCTCGACGACCCGCAAGGACAGACGTTGACCGACCTGCGTTCCGTGGTACTGGCCGGCGGTGGCACCGGTGGCCACATCTACCCGCTGCTCGCCTTCGCCGACTGCCTCCGGCGGCACGACCCCGACGTCCGGATCACCTGCGTCGGCGGTGCGAAGGGACTGGAGAACGACATCATCCCCGCCGCGGGGTACGACCTGCGTCAGGTGCCCGCCTACCAGCTGTCCCGGGCGGTGAACCTGGACCTGCTGAAGACCGGCCCGCGGATGCTGCGGTCGATGAACGCGGGCAAGGCGCTGCTCGACGAGGTGGCCGCCGACGTGGTGGTCGGCTTCGGCGGATACGTCGCGGTCCCCGCGTACCTGGGTGCCTGGCGCCGCAAGACCCCGATCGTCATCCACGAGGTGAACGTGCCCGCCGGGGTGGCGAACAAGCTCGGCATGCGGTTCACCGACCATGTCGCGGTCGGTTTCCCGCACCAGCCGGCGCAGGCGCCGTCGCTGGCCGACGCCCGCGTGGTCGGCGTACCGCTGCGGCGGTCGATCACGACGCTGGACCGCGACGCCCGCCGCGCCGAGGCCCGCGCGCACTTCGGCCTCGACCCGGACCGGCCGACGCTGTTCGTGTTCGGCGCCTCGCAGGGCGCCCGGCAGATCAACCTGGCGATGGCCGGTGCCGCCAAGGCGATCACCGCGGCCGGCTTCCAGGTGCTGCACATCATGGGCGCGCGCAACGAGCCGGTCGAGATCCCGTCCGACCTCTCCGCGCCGTACGTGACGCTGCCGTTCCTGTCCGAGATGGAGCTGGGGTACGCGGCGGCCGACCTGGTGCTGTCCCGCGGCGGCGCGATGACCTGCGCCGAGGTGGCCGCGCTCGGCCTGCCCACCATCTACGTCCCCCTGCCGTACGGCAACGGCGAGCAGCGGCGCAACGCGTTGCCGGTGGTCGAGGCCGGCGGCGGTGTCCTGGTCGACAACGCCGACCTGACCCCGGACTGGATCGAGCGCAACGCGGTCCCGCTGCTCGGCGACCCCGCGCGGCTGCAGGCGATGGGCGCCGCCGCCGCGGCGTACGGTCGGCGCGACGGCGACGAGGCGCTCCGCGCGTTCGTACTGGAGGCCTTGGCGGCGAAGGGGACGGCGGCATGAGCGACACGCGGACCGACGAGGGCTACCCGACGGCCGAGGAGCTGGGGCGGGTCTTCCTGATCGGCATCGGCGGGGTCGGGATGAGCGGCCTGGCCCGGCTGCTGCTGTCCCGCGGCATCCCGACGTCCGGCTCGGAGCTGCGGGAGTGGCCGACCCTGGCCGGCCTGCGCGCGCTGGGCGGCGTCATCCACGACACGCACTCCGCGGCCAACCTCGACGACGTCGACACCGTCGTCTACTCGACGGCCATCCCCGCCGACCACGTGGAACTGGCCGAGGCGCGCCGGCGCGGACTGCGCGTACTGCACCGGTCCGAGGCGCTGGCCTCGGCGATGGTGGGGCGGCACGGCATCGCGGTCGCCGGCACGCAGGGCAAGACCACCACCACCTCCATGACCACCCTGGTACTGCAGCACTGCGGGCTGGACCCGTCGTTCGTGATCGGCGGCGAGATCTCCGAGGCGGGGTCGAACGCGCACCACGGCTCCGGTGAGTACTTCGTGATCGAGGCGGACGAGAGCGACCGCTCGTTCCTGCGGTACCGCCCGCGGGTCGCGATCGTGACGAACGTGCGCGCCGACCACCTCAACACGTACGGCGACCTCGCCGGCCTGCAGGACGGTTTCGCCGAGTTCTGCCGCGGCATCACGCCGGACGGCTTCCTCGTGGCGTGCGCCGACGACGAGGGCAGCCGGCAGCTCGCCGACCGGATGCGCGCCGAGGGCCGGACCGTGTACACGTACGGCGAGTCGGCCGACGCGACGCTCCGGCTGGTCGACCTGACCTCGTCGGCCGCCGGCGTGCGGTACACGGCGGAGCGGGACGGGGTGAAGCTGGGCGAGGTCCGGTTGCCGTCCCCGGGCAGGCACCTCGGCCTGAACAGTGCGGCCGCGCTGCTCACCGCGCTGTCGCTGGAGCAGCCGTTCGACCGGATCGCGGAGGCGCTCGCCGAGTTCCCCGGCGTACGGCGCAGGTTCGAGCACAAGGGCACCGCCGACGGCGTCCGCGTCTACGACGAGTACGCGTACCACCCGGTGTCGATGACCGCCGCGCTGTCCACCCTGCGCGAGGTCACCGCCGACGGCCGCCTGATCGTCGTCTTCCAACCCCTCCGCCTGTACCGCACGCGCGAGTTGCAGGCGGAGATCGCCGAGGCGCTGGCGCTGGCCGACGAGGCGATCGTGATGGAGGTGTTCAGCCCGGGGGAGACCCGCGCCCCGGGTGAGGGCGGCCGGGTGCTGACCGACGCGGTGGACCTGCCCGCCGAGGCCAAGGTCTTCGTACCGTCCTGGTCGGACGTCGCCGACGAGGTACTCCGCCGGGCCCGGCCGGGCGATCTCGTCGTGACGATGGGCGCGCCGCCGATCTCGATGATGGGCGACGAGTTGCTGGCCGCACTGACCGACCGCGGCGCAGCGGGCTGATGGCGGGCGAGGCGCGTGGGCGCCGTCCGGTGACCGACGCCGCCCGCCCGCGCCGTCGGTGGCGGCTGGTACTCGCCCGCCGCCCCGACCTGCCCGCCCTCGTCCGCCGGCTGTTCGCCCGCGCCCGTCGGCACCGTTCCCGCGTCCTGCTCGCCCTGGGCGCCGGCGTACTCGCGGTCGCCGTGGTGATCGCCGCCCTCGTCGTCGTGTACCAGACGTCGGCGTTCGCGGTGCGGGACGTCCGGGTGGACGGCAGCCGCGCGCTCGCCGCCGACGTCCGCACCGCCGCCGCGGTACCGCCGGGCACGCCGCTCGCCGACGTGGACCTGGCCGCCACGGCGCGCCGGGTCCGTACCCTGCCGCCGGTGCGTACCGCGGTGGTGAGCCGGGAGTGGCCGCACACCGTGGTGGTCACGGTCACCGAGCGCACCCCGGCCGCGGCGGTACCGCAGGGTCACACGGTCCGGCTGGTCGACGCCACCGGCGTCGTCTTCCGTACGGTGGCGTCCGCGCCGCGCGGGCTGCCCACGATCCAGGTCGCGCACCCAGGCCCCGCGGACGACTCGACCCGGGCCGCCCTGACCGTACTGGCGGCGTTGACGCCGAAGCTGCGCGCGGACCTGCGCCGGATCGAGGTGCCGCGGCCGACCCGGGTGACGCTGCGGTTGTCGGACGGCCGTTCGGTGGTGTGGGGCGACGCGTCGCGCAGTGACCGCAAGGCCGCCGCCGCGACCGCGTTGCTGTCGCAGGACGGTTCGACCATCGACGTGAGCGCCCCGGATCTCGTCACGGTACGCTGACCAACTGTCCACTGTGGACCCTGCACCGTCCACGATGGACACCCGATCGGTGACTGTGGTCGAGAACGTCGACGACACGCCGACCCGGGTGCTTGGTCCGGACACCGCCTGGTGAGTACGTTCCGGAGCGAGGTGCAGGTTGACATAACTATAACCCTCTACTTGAGGGTGAGAGTTGAGACCGGTGAACCTCGGCGGGGAGCACCAGCTAAGGGAAGGCAGACCGATGACACCTCCGCACAACTATCTGGCGGTCATCAAGGTCGTCGGCTGCGGCGGCGGCGGCGTCAACGCCGTCAACCGGATGATCGAGGTCGGACTCAAGGGTGTCGAGTTCATCGCGATCAACACCGACGCGCAGGCGCTCCTGATGTCCGACGCCGACGTCAAGCTCGACGTCGGCCGCGAGCTGACCCGTGGTCTCGGCGCCGGGGCGAACCCGGAGGTCGGCCGCAAGGCCGCCGAGGACCACCGCGACGAGATCGAGGAAGTACTCAAGGGCGCCGACATGGTCTTCGTGACCTGCGGCGAGGGCGGCGGTACGGGCACCGGCGCCTCGCCGGTGGTCGCCAACATCGCCCGCAAGCTCGGCGCGCTCACGATCGGCGTGGTGACCCGGCCGTTCTCGTTCGAGGGCAAGCGCCGGCAGGTGCAGGCCGAGACCGGCATCGACGAGCTGCGCAACGAGTGCGACACGCTCATCGTCATCCCGAACGACCGGCTGCTCCAGCTCGGCGACCGGACGATGAGCATGATGGACGCGTTCCGCCAGGCGGACCAGGTGCTGCTGTCCGGTGTCCAGGGCATCACCGACCTGATCACCACGCCGGGTCTGATCAACCTGGACTTCGCCGACGTGAAGAGCGTCATGTCCAACGCCGGCTCGGCGCTGATGGGCATCGGCAGCGCGCGCGGCGACGACCGTGCGGTGGAAGCCGCCCAGGGCGCGATCTCCAGCCCGCTGCTGGAGCAGAGCATGGATGGCGCGCGCGGTGTACTGCTGTCCATCGCCGGCGGTTCGGATCTCGGCCTGTTCGAGATCAACGACGCGGCGCAGCTCGTCACCGACGCGGCGCACCCGGACGCGAACATCATCTTCGGCGCGGTCATCGACGACGCGCTCGGCGACGAGGTCCGCATCACGGTGATCGCGGCCGGGTTCGACGGCGGCACCCCGGCGTACAAGCCGCAGGCGGAGGTGGGGCGGCCGAAGCCGCCGGCCGACCCGGGGCCGAGCAAGCCGGCGCCGACGACGACGAGCAGCCCGATCCCGACCACGCCGACGCCCGCCGAGCGCCCGCCGCGCAAGGTGCTGTTCGACGACGTCGACGTGCCGGACTTCCTCAAGAACGGCGCGTGAGCGTCGAAGCCGCAGCCGCCGGTCCGGCCCGTCGGGCCGAACTGGCGGCGAACCTCGCGGCGGCGCGCGACCGTATCGCGGCCGCCTGCGCCGCCGCCGGGCGTACGACGGACGAGGTGACGCTGGTCGCGGTCACCAAGACGTTCCCCGCCTCGGACGTACGGCTGCTCGTGGGGCTGGGGCAGCACGACATCGGCGAGAACCGGGACGCGGAGGCGTCGGTGAAGGCCGCGGAGCTGACCGATCTGCCGGTGCGCTGGCACTTCGTCGGCCAGCTCCAGCGCAACAAGGCCAACTCCGTCGTCCGGTACGCCGACCTGGTGCACTCGGTCGACCGCCGGCCGCTGGTCGAGGCGCTGGCCGGTGCGGCGGCACGGCACCGGGACCACCCCCTCGACGTCCTCCTCCAGGTACGCCTGGACGACGCGGAGGGCCGCGGTGGCGTACCGGTGGGGGAGTTGCCGGCGCTGGTGGACGACGTGCTGGGGCACGAGGAGCTGCGGCTGCGTGGCCTGATGGCGGTGGCGCCGCTCGGTGCCGACCCGGACCCGGCGTTCGCGGTGCTCGCCGAACGGGCCGAATGGCTGCGGGGAGTGGTCCCGACGGCCACGATCGTGTCGGCCGGAATGACGGGCGACCTGGAGGCCGCGGTACGACACGGCGCGACACACGTTCGCGTTGGCCGCGGATTGCTCGGTACCCGGGCGAAGCTGGGTTAGCCTGGCTTCGGGAACCGAACTACACCGCTGTTATTCACAACCACCGATCTCGTCCGCCTTCGGGCGGCGCATCGCGGGGGGCCGTCCGGGCCGGACGGGGCGCGCGACGCGGTGAGGCTGGTGCACGGGAGGAGGTGCCCGATGGGCGCTCTGCGCAAGGCGGGTGTCTGGCTCGGCCTCGTCGAGGACGAGGAGGACGGCTACGACGCCGACGACGACCGGTACGAGACCTCCGGCCGCTACGACGGCGCCGGCCGGCAGGAGACCACCAGCCGTTACGAGGGCACCTCGCGGTACGACACGCGTCCGCACCGGCGCCGCGAGCCGGCCCGGGACCTCGACGACGCGGACTTCGACGACGCCGAGTACGCCGACGACGACTTCGACGCGCCGGAGCCGGCACGGCCGCGCCTGGCCACGGGTGCCGACCGGCAGGAGCGCACCGAGCGGGCCAGCGTACGTTCGCTGAACCGCGGCGCGTCCGTCACGTCGCTCACCCAGGACAACCTGGCGCTCGCGCCACAGGTACAGCTGCGCGAGCGTGCCGTGGTGTCGGACGAGAGTGCGCACGGTTACCGGATCACGACCGTGCACCCGACGACGTACAACGAGGCGCGCACAATCGGTGAGCATTTCCGGGACAACACTCCGGTCATTATGAATCTGTCCGAAATGGACGAAGCGGACGCGATGCGGCTCGTCGATTTCGCCGCCGGGTTGATCTTCGGACTCCGCGGTACGATCGAACGAGTGACCAACCGCGTGTTCCTGCTCTCACCGGCCAATGTCACGGTCACTGCGGAAGACAAGGCCAAGATCGCCGAGGGCGGGTTCTTCAACCAGAGCTGAACCGGGAGAACACCGCTCGTGTCGGTCCTGTTCCAGGTCATCTACCTGGTCATATACGCCTTCTTGTTGATACTCATGGCGCGCCTGGTGCTCAGCTTCGTCCTGCAGTTTGCGCGCCGGTGGCAACCTCGTAGAGGCGCGGCCGCCGCCATGGAGGTCGTGTGGAGCGTCACTGACCCTCCCCTGAAAGCCCTGAGGAGGGTCATTCCACCGCTCCGGATTGGTACCGTGAGCGTGGATCTGGCTTTCCTGATACTGCTGGTTATCGTGTACGTGCTGTTGAACGTCGTGTTGCCACCGTTGCTCGGTCGTTAGTCTTGCTGACGGGCCGGGTGACAACCCGGCCCGTGGCGCTGCCGACAGACCAGCCGGATCACGATGGCCCGGTCCCGGTCCTATCGACAGCGAGCCACGCGGTCGCAAGCTGAACCGAGGAGTTTCGATGCCGCTGACCCCGGCCGACGTGCACAACGTCGCGTTCAAGAAGCCCCCCATCGGGAAGCGGGGGTACGACGAGGATGAGGTCGATGCCTTCCTCGACGAGGTCGAGCGTGAACTCGTCCGCCTCGTGGAGGACAACAACGAGCTCCGCGCCCAGCTTGAGCGCGTCCAGCAGGGTGGGGCCGTCGCGCCGCCCGCCGGTGGCGGTGCCCCCGAGCACCTGGTCGCCGAGAACAACGAGCTGCGGGACCAGCTCGAGCGTCTGCAGCAGGACAAGCTGAACGCCGAGCAGGCCGTCCGTCAGGCGCAGGCCGAGCTGGACCAGATGCACGCGCAGGGTGGCGCCGCGCCGTCCGTGGCCGCCGCGGCTGCCGCGGCAGGTGGCGACGGTGGCGAGCAGCAGGCGCTGCGGGTGCTGATGATGGCGCAGCGCACCGCCGACGACCACGTCTCGGACGCACGCCGTGAGGCCGACAAGCTGCTGTCCGACGCCCGCGCCAAGGCCGACGAGGTCACCCAGAAGGCGCGCAGCAAGGCCGAGTCGCTGGAGCGCGACGCGCGTCAGCGGCACCAGGAGGCCATGGGCGGTCTTGAGGTCAAGCGGGCCGCGCTGCAGAAGCACATCGAGGAGCTCAAGGCCTTCGAGCGGGAGTACCGCACGCGGCTCAAGGCGTACCTGGAGAGCCAGCTCCGGGATCTGGGTGCCCGCGGTCAGGGCATCGAGGAGGAGCTGAACCGTTCCGGCGACGCCAGCCGTCCCGCCGCGACCAACGGTGGTCTCGCCGCCGCCGGCCTCGGTGGCGCGTACACCCCGGCCCGTGGTGGCCTGGGCCTCCCCCCTGCCGACGGAGGCACCCGGTAGGATCCTGTTCCTTCATCTGGAACAGGACAATCTCGGCCGAGGTGACCCGTGATCGTTGCCAGCTTGCTGCTGATCCTCGTGGCGGCAGTGCTGCTGGTGCTCGGGTTGGTGCGAGGCATCGACCTGCTGCTCGTGGTGTCGATCGCGGTGAGTCTGCTCGCGGCTGTCGCGCTGTACGTGGGCGCCCGGCAGTCGAGGTCGAACCGCAGCACGCCGGCGGATGACGCCGGCGACAACGGTGAGCCGGCGGGGGAGAGCACCGAGACCGCCGAGATGCCGGCCAGTGAGCCGGCGTACGGCGAATCCGCTCTGCGCCGGGGAGGACAGGTTCCGGACCTCCCCGGCCGGCGCGTGTCGGGCGCGCGGACCGATCCGACCCGGTCGGGTGCCGTGCAGCGCGAGTTCGCGGATCTGGACCCGGCGAACGATCCGGATCCCTGGGACCACCGGCCGCCGTGGCCGCTGGACCGTACCGCGGCCGAACCGACCGAGTCCGTACCGACCATTCCGGTGGGGCGTTTCCCGGACGAGCCCGGCCGGTACGGGATGGTCATTCCGGATGTCGAGAGCGACAACGCGACCGACGATCCGATGGACGAGCCACCGGTGCAGCGCACGTCCCGTTCGGATGCGGACCTGGTCGCACGACTGCCTGCCGAGGTACTCGTGGTCGACGGTCGTCCGAGGTACCACGTGACGGGGTGTCCGCACCTGCTCGGCAAGGACTCGGAGCCGCTGCCAGTCGCCGAGGCGGTCGAACTGGGTTTCAACCCGTGTGGCTGGTGCCAGCCGGACACCGTCCTGCTCGGCGGTACTCCGGAGCTGTGACTCGGCGTCCCCCACGTCTCCGGCATCCCGTACAAAACGGGCATTGAACCGGTCAGCATAGCGCTCACTGAGGGCAGCGGTTCGCTGACAGTCGGATATTCACAGATGTTTGTCGGGCGCCCAACTACTCCGTATCCTTAGTGGTTCCACGCGCGTCGCGCCCGGTCAGACCGCCCGGACGCGCCGCGCCCGTTCTGTATGTGGGAGCCGCGATGGCCAGCGCGCCCGGTGGTGCACAACACCCCCGGTCGCAGGCTGCCCGGGGTTGCCCGTCAATGCCGCACCACCCGTCAGTCCAGGTCAGCCACACAGCGGTGCGAAAGGTGACCGCCGATCCCGAGGGCCGGGCCGGCCGCGTGGGACGGGGCACGACGTCGACGAGCCGTCCGCACCGGCGACAACCACGACGACCGCCGCGCCGAGCGCGGCCAAGGGGGCGACGATGACCACCAAGTCGGGAGTGAAGGCCGCCGGCGCGGCGACGCGCAAGACCACGGACAGCAAGTCCAGCACCAAGCCGTCCGCGACGAAGAAGCCGGCCGCGCGCAAGCCGGCCGCGAGCGGGTCGACCAACGGCGGGCAGGCCACGTCGTCCGCGGCGAAGCCGAGCCGGGCGAAGGCACCGGCCGCGAAGGCCGCGCCGAGCAAGTCGGCCGCGAGTAAGAGTGCGCCGGCGAAGTCCGCCGGACGTGGACGCAAGACGCGGTCCGCGGCCGAGACCGAGAAGATCCGCGTCGCGCTGAACGAGCGGCTCACCGAGCTGCGCGCGGAGTACGACAGCATGATGGCGCAGCTGACGGACCTGCAGCGGGACCGGCTCACCGACTCGGCGGGCGACGACCAGGCCGACACCGGTACGAAGACGTTCGAGCGCGAGCAGGAGATCTCGCTGGCCAACGGGATCCGGGACCGGGTCACGCAGGTGGAGCGGGCCCTGGAGCGCCTGGACGACGGGCACTACGGATACTGTGAGCGGTGCGGGAATCCGATCCCGGCCGAGCGTCTCGCCGCGTTCCCGTCGGCGACGCTCTGTGTGAGCTGCAAGCAGTTGGAGGAACGGCGCTGAGCCACGACAGTACCGACCGTGCGCCGTCCGACGACGCTGCCCGGTCGGACCACGCACCTCGCTCCCGGCGTACGGTCGCCCTGCTGGCGGGCGTCGCCGCCGTCGCGCTGGCGCTCGACATCCTGACCAAGATCCTCGCCGTGGCGAAGCTCCGCCCGGACGAGCCGGTCAAACTGCTCGGCGGCGCCGTGTACCTGAGCCTCACCCGTAACACGGGGGCCGCGTTCAACCTGGGCGCGGGGTACACGGCGGTGCTGGCGGTGGTGGCCGTCGTGGTGATCGTCGTGATCATCCGGTTCGCCCGGCGGCTTGGTTCGGTGCCGTGGGCGGTGGCGCTCGGGTTGGTGCTCGGCGGCGCTGCCGGCAACCTCACCGACCGGCTGTTCCGGGCGCCGGCTCCGTTCCGCGGCGGGGTGATCGACTTCATCAGCCTGTTCGGTCCGGACGGACGGCCCTGGCCGATCTTCAACGTGGCGGACTCCTGCCTGGTCTGCGGTGTGATCCTGGCCGTACTGCTGGAGCTGACGGGCCGCAAGCTGGACGGCAGCCGGGCCAACCGGTCCGCCGGTGACGAGACGAAGCGGGCCGACGGTGCCGGGACGCCCGACACCGACGCCGAGCCCTCCGGTACCGGGGAGGTCGAGCCGGCGGACACGGCCGACGAGCCGGCCGCGGAGCGTACCGCGGGGCGCCGGAGCGGTGACTCGTGACGGGGCAGATCCGGGGCGAGCTGCGCACCGTACCGGTGCCTGACGGGCTGGCCGGGATGCGGGTGGACCAGGCGATCGCGCGGCTGTTCGGGTTGTCCCGGACGGTGGCGGCGGACCTGGTCGCGGACGGCGCGGTCGTACTGGACGGGTCGGCGCCGGCGAAGTCGGACCGGGTGCACCCGGGGGCGTACCTGGAGGTCACGTTGCCGGCGCCGGAGTCGGCCGAGGCGATCGTGGCGGCGCCGGTGGACGGCCTCGTGGTGGTGTACGCGGACGACGACATCGTGGTGGTGGACAAGCCGGTCGGCGTGGCCGCGCACCCGAGCCCGGGGTGGACCGGCCCGACGGTGCTGGCCGGGCTGGCGGCGATGGGGCAGACGGTCGCCACGAGCGGCGCGGCGGAGCGCCAGGGCATCGTGCACCGGCTCGACGTGGGCACGTCCGGGCTGATGGTGGTCGCGAAGAGCGAGCACGCGTACAGCATCCTGAAGCGGGCGTTCAAGGTGCGCACCGTGGAGAAGCGGTACCACGCGGTCGTGCAGGGCCACCTTGACCCTTTCCGGGGAACAATCGACGCACCCATTGACCGGCATCCCACGCACGACTACAAGTGGGCAGTGGTCTCAGGCGGTAAGAACAGCGTCACGCACTATGACACCGTCGAGGCGTTCCCGGCCGCGAGCCTGGTGGACGTCCGGCTGGAGACGGGTCGCACCCACCAGATCCGGGTGCACTTCTCCGCACTGCGGCACCCCTGTGTCGGCGACCTGACGTACGGGGCGGATCCGACGCTGTCGCGGCGGCTCGGGCTGTCCCGGCAGTGGTTGCACGCCCGCGAGCTGGCGTTCGACCATCCGTCCAGCGGCGACCGGGTGCGCTTCACCAGCGAGTACCCGGAGGATCTGGCGCACGCGTTGCGTGTGCTGCGCGGTGAGGACTGAGGTGTGGGCCTCCGCCGGGGCCTGCGCGATCTCGACCGTCGACTGATCCCACCGCTCGCCTCGGCGTTCGGGTGGCTGGGCGGTGGCGCGAAACGTCGCCTTCTCGGTACGGCCGTGCTGGTGGTGGCGGCGCTCGCGGTGGCCGGTGCGCTGGCCGTACGGGACCGGCCGGTGGAGCCGGAGCCGGCGACGACGCGGGTGGGTCTGGCCGCTGGTGAGCCGGTGTCGAGCTACGTCGCGGACTCGCGCGGCGACCTGTCCCGGCTGGCCCGCTCGGGCGACCCGGACCGTCCGGTGTACGCGCTGGTCTCGCTGTCGGCGTACCTGTCGCCGGCGCGGCTGCGGCCGGTGCTGGCCGGGGTGCGGGCGGAGCGGGCGTACACGAGGGTGCCGTTGCCCGGGTATCCGGCGCCGGTCGCCGCGGTGGGCGCGCGCCGGGTGCCGGCGGACGTGGTGGCGGGGATGGACCGGCTGGCCGCGGACCGGAACCGGATCTCGACCGACTTCGGCCGGCTGGCGGCGTCGCCCGGGCCGCAGCGCGGGCAGTACCGGTCGGAGCAGCGGGTGTACCGGGCGCAGGCCGAGGCGTACGCGGGGCATTGTTCGTGCGTGTTCGCAGCGCTGGTGTCGGGGCGACCGGGGGCGCTGACCCGGCTGGCGGCCCGCCCGGGAGTACGGGCGGTGGAGCCGGCGCGGGCCGGTACCCGGCTGGACAGGTTGGTGGTGGCGCCGCTGCTGCCGGAGCAGTCCGGCGACGACCCGTCGACGCCGCCGTCGCCGTCGCCGGTGCCGTCGGGTTCGGCGCCGGGTCCGGCGGATCCGTCACCGTCGCCGTCGGGGAGTACGCCGGCATCGGTGCCGCCGTCGCCGTCCCGGTCGGCGGATCCGCCGTCGTCGCCGGCCGGTGCGCCGGGTGCGGCCGAGCCGTCCGCGGAGGTCACCGGAGGCGGGTGAGGGCGGTGACCGCCGACGGGTACCCCTCGGCGTGTCATGATCAGCGGGGAACGGGGAGGGGGAGCCGTGCTGTCCGTGCTGGGGGTCGACGCGCCGGAGGAACGGGTGTACCGCGCGCTGGTCGGCCACCCGGCCGCGACCCTCGACGAACTGTCCGTGGAGCTCGGCACCGACCCCGCGGGCCTGTCGCGTTCGCTGGCGATGTTGGAGGCGCGCGGCCTGGTGGCCCGTTCCGGCGGCCGCTTCGACCGGTACGTGGCGGCCCCGCCCGCGGTCGCGATCGGCGCGCTGCTGAACCAGCACCGGGCGGAGCTGCGGCAGGTGGAGGTGACGCTGGCGTCGCTGGCGGAGACGTACCGGGCGGCGGGTGGTGAGCGGGCGCTCGACGACCTGATCGAGGTGGTGTCCGGCGTCGAGGCCATCCGGTACCGGGCGGACCAGCTCCAGCGCGGCGCGTCCGGCGAGGTGCTGCTGTTCGCGGTGCCGCCGTTCCGCGCGGTGACCCGGGCGGAGAACGCGGCGGCGCAGGACGACGCGCTGCGCCGGGGCGTCCGGTACCGGATCGTGGTGTGTCGGGGGTTGCTGGAGGAGCCGGGCACGCTGGACCGGTGCCGTGGCCTGGTGCGGTCGGGCAGCCGGATCCGGGTGGTGGAGGAGCTGCCGCTGAACCTGCTCGTCGCGGACGGTACGGACGCGCTCGTGCCGTTGGCCGACGGAGCCGGTACGGAGGGCGCGTTGCTGGTGCACCCGAGCGGGGTGCTGGACGCGCTGGTGGCGTTGTTCGAGGCGGTGTGGTCGACGAGCCTGCCGCTGCACCTGGACCCGGCCGAGGCGGCGGACGCGGACGAGGTGCCGGAGCAGCTCGACGGGCTGGACATCCAGGCGGTCGACGCGCGGATCCTGTCGCTGCTGCTGGTCGGTCTCACGGACCGGTCGGTGGCGAGCCAGCTCGGCCTGTCCATGCGTACCGTGCAGCGTCGGGTGCGGCATCTGATGGACCTGGCCGGTGTGCAGACCCGACTGCAGCTCGGGTGGTACGCGGCGCGTAACGGTTGGGTGTGATCTCGCGGGCACAGCGTCGTGCCCGCCGACCAGGCTGCCGCGGGGTGGGATGACCGGCACCACCGGCGCGTACCCGCGTGCTGGTTCGTTGAACTTCCAGATGCGGGAAACGGTGGGGGCTGGCAAAGTGCCGATCGCTCCGTAGCCTGTTGGTGGTGATCGTCCGGGGAGGCGAGCGTGGATCAGACCGGAGCCGGAGCATCACGCGCCGGTGACTCGGGGTCGCGGTGGCGGAACCTGCTGGGCCGGGGACGGCCGCGGGACTCCGAGGCGATGCCCGATGCCCCGGTGGGCGCGCCCCGGGCGACGGAGTACGGCCGGGCCCGGGTGGGCACGCCGCCGCACGTACCGCGGCCCGCCGCACCGTCGGAGCCGCGCGGGCGCCGGTCGACGCCGATCCCGGTGCAGGTCGCCGGGCACCGCCCCGCGGCGTACTCGACGGGTTCGGTGGACGGGCTGGTCGCCGCGCTGCGCAAGGACTTCGGCACGTCGCGCACGGTGGCGTTCGTGAACCCGAAGGGCGGCGTACACAAGACGACGGCGACGGTGCTGACCGCGGCGACACTCGGCAGTGCCCGTGGCGGCGGCGTCCTGGCCTGGGACGACAACGAGCTGCGCGGCACGCTGGGGCTGCGCGCGGGGACGGCCCGGCACGCCCGCACCATCCGGCACCTGGTCGACGACCTGGCCCGGATCGAGGCGGGCCCGGGCATCCTCGCCGACGTACTGGACGACTACCTGCGGCACACCCGCGACGGCTCGTTCGACGTACTGGCCGGGGACGAGGATCCGCGGATCGCGCGCCGGCTGGATCCGGCGACGGTGCGCCGGGTGCTGACGGTGCTGTCCTCCACGCACGACGTCATCTGCGTCGACACCGGCAACAACGTCGAGTCGCCGAACTGGCAGACGGTGGTGCGCGCCGCCGACCACATGGTGGTCACGACGGTGCCGCGGGAGGACGCCGCGTTCACCGCGGACTGGATGCTCGACCTGCTGGTCGAGGAGGGCATGGGCGAACTGGTGTCCTCGGCGACCACGCTGATCAGCTGCCCCACGCCGAACCGTACGGCGCTGACCGACGACCTGTTGCAGCACTTCGGCAGCCGCACCCGTACCGCGGTGGTCGTGCCGTACGACCCGGCGCTGGAGCCCGGTTCGACCATCGAGTACTCGACGCTCGCGCCGGCCACCCGGATGGCGTGGCTGTACGCCGGGGTCGCGATCAGCGAGTCGTTCCACCCGTAGGTCGCTTCGCGCGCGGGCGGCGGGACGGGTCGCCCGCGGCCTCGCGTGGGAGGCGCGACCGGCGTGTCGGTGGCCTTCCGCGGCGGGCGCGGGAGGCGAGACGGGAGTCACCCGACCGGGTTCGTCCCGGCCGGGCGAGCCGGGTTCGCCGACCGGCGCGGGTGGGGCTATTTTCGTCGTACCCGGTGGCTAGGCTGCCGGGTCGAGCCGGGGGTGCGGCCAACACTTCGTCCGGCTCGGCACGGGTTCGTCCAGGTGAATACGAGGGGGGCGTGGCGCGCCATGTCGGCATCCGGGTTCGCGCATCTGCACGTGCACACGGAATACTCGATGCTCGACGGTGCGGCCCGGTTGAAGCCCCTGTTCGCCGAGGTGCAGCGGTTGGGCATGGACGCGATCGCGATGACCGACCACGGCAACATGTTCGGTGGATACGCGTTCTACCAGGAGGCCAGGAAGGCCGGGGTCAAGCCGATCCTGGGCATCGAGGCGTACCTGGCGCCGGGGGACCGCGCGTACAAGCAGCCGGTGCGGTGGGGGCGGCCGGACCAGCGTTCGGACGACATCTCGGGCAACGGGGCGTTCACCCACATGACCATGTGGGCGGAGAACGCGCGCGGCCTGCGCAACCTGTTCACCTTGTCCAGCAAGGCATCCATCGAGGGCTACTACTACAAGCCGCGGATGGACGCCGAGCTGATCTCGCGGTACCACGAGGGCATCATCGCCACGACGGGCTGCCCGTCCGGTGAGATCCAGACCCGGCTGCGGCTCGGCCAGGTCGACGAGGCGTACGCGGCGGCGGAGAAGTACCTGGAGATCTTCGGGCGGGACAACTTCTTCCTGGAGCTGATGGACCACGGGCTCGACATCGAGGCCCGGGTGCGGTCCGGCCTGCTCGACATCGGCAAGCGGTTCAACCTGCGTCCGGTGATCACGAACGACTCGCACTACGTGCAGCACGCGGAGGCGAAGGCGCACGAGGCGCTGCTGTGCGTGCAGTCCGGCAGCACGCTGGACGACCCGAACCGGTTCAAGTTCGGCGGCGACGGCTACTACATCAAGTCGCCGGACGAGATGCGCGAGATGTGGGACCGCGAGCTGCCCGGCGCCTGTGACACCACGCTGCTGATCGCCGAGCGCATCCAGTCGTACGACGAGGTCTTCGCGCACGCCGACCGGATGCCGCAGTTCGACGTGCCCGAGGGGTACAACGCGGAGACGTGGCTGGAGCACGAGGTCATGGAGGGCCTCGCGAAGCGGTTCCCGGGCGGGATCCCGGAGGGCCACCGCGAGCGCGCGCAGTACGAGCTGAGTGTCATCAACCGGATGGGCTTCCCGGCGTACTTCCTGGTCGTGGCCGACCTGGTGCGGCACGCCAAGGAGAACGGGATCTACGCGGGGCCCGGCCGTGGGTCGGCGGTGGGCGCGCTGGTGGCGTACGCGCTGGGCATCACGGCGCTGGACCCGATCCCGCTGGGCCTGCTGTTCGAGCGGTTCCTCAACCCCGAGCGCATCTCGATGCCCGACATCGACCTCGACTTCGACGACCGCCGCCGCGGCGAGATGATCGACTACGCGATCAACAAGTACGGCGCGGACAAGATCGCGCAGGTCATCACGTTCGGCACGATCAAGACGAAGGCCGCGCTGAAGGACGCCGCGCGGATCCACTTCGGCCAGCCCGGCTTCGCCATCGCCGACAAGATCTCCAAGGCGCTGCCGCCGCCGGTGGCCGCCAAGGACATCCCGCTGTCCGGCATCGTCGACCCGCAGCACGAGCGGTACGCGGAGGCCACCGAGGTCCGCACGCTGATCGAGACGGACCCGCAGGTCGGCAAGATCTTCGAGACGGCGCGCGGCCTGGAGGGGCTGATCCGGCAGGCCGGCGTGCACGCCTGCGCGGTGATCATGTCGTCGGAGCCGGTGATCGAGGCGATCCCGCTCTGGGCCCGGCCGCAGGACGGCGCGATCATCACCGGCTTCGACTACCCGTCGTGCGAGTCGATGGGCCTGTTGAAGATGGACTTCCTGGGCCTGCGCAACCTGACGGTCATCGGCGACGCGATCACCAACATCAAGGCCAACCGCGGCGTCGACATCGACCTCGACACCCTGGAACTCGACGACAAGGCGACGTACGAGCTGATGGGCCGGGGCGAGACGCTCGGCGTGTTCCAGCTCGACGGTACGGCGATGCGCGCGCTGCTCCAGCGGATGGGCCCGACCGGGTTCTCCGACGCGACGGCCGTGATCGCGCTGTACCGGCCGGGTCCGATGGCGGTGAACGCGCACCTCAACTACGCGGACCGGAAGAACGGCCGGCAGCAGATCGTGCCGATCCACCCGGAGCTGGAGGAGCCGCTCAAGGACATCCTGGCCGAGACGTACGGCCTGATCGTGTACCAGGAGCAGATCATGCTCATCGCGCAGAAGGTCGCCGGGTTCACCATGGGCCAGGCCGACATCCTGCGCAAGGCGATGGGCAAGAAGAAGAAGGAGGTTCTGGAGGAGCAGTTCGCCGCGTTCCAGAAGGGGATGCGCGCCAACGACTTCTCCGACGACGCGATCCAGACGCTGTGGGACACCGTCCTGCCCTTCGCCGGGTACGCGTTCAACAAGTCGCACGCCGCCGGCTACGCCGTCGTCTCGTACTGGACGGCGTACCTGAAGGCGAACTATCCGGCCGAGTACATGGCGGCGCTGCTGACGTCGGTCGGCGACTCCAAGGACAAGATGGCGGTGTACCTCGCCGAGTGCCGCAAGATGGGCATCAAGGTACTGCCGCCGGACGTCAACGACTCCGACAACTACTTCACCGCCGTCGGCTCGGACATCCGCTTCGGCCTGGGCGCCATCCGTAACGTCGGGGCGAACGTGGTGTCCAGCATCATCGCCACCCGCCGCGACAAGGAGCCGTTCACCTCGTTCACCGACTTCATGCAGAAGATCGAGCTGCCGGTCTGCAACAAGCGGGTGGTCGAGTCGCTGATCAAGGCGGGCGCGTTCGACTCGCTGGGGCATCCGCGGCGGGCGATGCTGGAGCACCACGAAACCATGGTCGAGGCCATGACCGGGGTGAAGCGGCGCGAGGCCGAGGGCCAGTTCGACCTGTTCGGCGGCATGACCGACACCGCGCCGGACACGGTCGTCGGCATGGAGGTCGACCTGTCCGGGGACGACTGGCCGCGCAAGACGGCGCTGGAGTTCGAGCGCGAGATGCTCGGGCTGTACGTGTCGGGCCACCCGCTCGACGGCGCCGAGCGGGTCCTGCGCAAGAACAGCGAGCAGCGGATCGCCGACATCGTCGCCGGCGACACGCCGGACGGTACGCCGGTGACCATCGCCGGCATCATCTCCGCGCTGGAACGCCGGGTCACCAAGCAGGGCAACGCCTGGGCCAAGGCGACCGTCGAGGACCTGGACGCCGGCATCGAGGTGCTGTTCTTCCCGAAGACGTACGAGCTGGTCGGGTCGTTCCTGGCGCCGGACCTGACGATCGCGGTCAAGGGCCGGATCAACCGGCGGGACCAGGAGATCAGCATCGTCGCGATGGACATGCGCACCCTGGAGATCACCGACGCCGACCTGAACGCCGAACCGGCCGTCGTGGTCGCCATCGCCGCCGAGAAGGTCGACCCCGACCTGGTCGGCGAGCTGAAGCGCACGTTGCTGAACAACCGGGGCGAGACGGCCGTGCGGGTCAAACTGCTCGGCCGCGACCGTAACCACCTGCTCGCGCTGGACGACGGGCTGCGGGTCACCCCGGGCCCGGGGCTCATGTCGGAGCTCAAGAGCCTGCTCGGCGCGGGTTGCCTGGAGTAGTGCCGACCACTGCGGGGCGTGGCCGTCCGGAGGGCTCTGAGACAATCGCCGCGATGGATATGACGACGGGACCGTCGGCGCGGACGGTGCCCTCCCGGAGCGTCGAGGCGCTGGTACTCGCGGCTGCCGCGGTGGTGGTCGCCGCGGCGGGTGCGCCGCTCGGGTTGCTGTGGTCCGCCCTGTCGGGGCGCGTGCCGATGGTGATGACCGGCGACGGCGCCATGTACGACCCGGAGACCGAGACGTTCGCCGGCGCGGACGTCCGGTTCGTTCTGATCACCGCCGGGGCCGGACTGGTGGCCGCGGTGCTGTGCTGGATCGTGCTGCGCCGGTACCGCGGGCCACTCGTACTGGCGGTGCTGGGGGTCGGCGGGTTCGGCTCGGCGCTGCTGGCCGCCTGGGTCGGCAGCCGCGTCGGCCTCGCCGACTACCAGTACCTGCTGGGGCACGCGGAGGTGGGCTGGCGGTTCGGCATCCCGCTGCAGCTCGCCGCGCACGGGGCGTACGCGGCGCAGCCGTTGGCCGGTGTGCTGCTGTACACGGTGTTCGCCGGGTGTTCGCGGTTCCCCGCGTTGCGCGCGACGGCGACGCGCCGCAGCGTCGAGCCGCCCGTACCGGAACTGGTGGAGCCGGTACGGCTGCCGCTGACGCGGGCGCGGGTCATGGAGGCGCCCGCGGAGTCGCCGGCGCCACCGGCCGAGCCGGACGTGGCGGTGCCCGGTGTCGCCTGGCCCGATCCGCCGGCGGCGCAGCCCCCGGCCGCGCAACCTCCCGCCGCGCAGAGCCCGGCCGCGCGACCTCCCGCCGGGCAGGCCGCGAACGGTGACGGTCGGCCCACGGTCGCGGATCCTGCCGACGGTACGGAGCCGCCGCCGTTGCCGCCGGCGCCGCCCGGCCCGGTCGAGTGGCCGGACGCCCCGGACCGCCATCCGGAGTGATCGGGTCAGTTCGGATTGGTGGGTACCTCGAACTCGGCGAGCGGCGCCGGTACCGCCCGTAGCGCGGCGATCAGGCCTGTCTCGCGGCGCAACAGGGCCAGTTCGGTGCCGAGCCGGGTGGCGGTGTCGACCGCGGCGAGCAGCCGTTGCCGGTCGGCGACGGTGAGCGAGGCGCTCGCCGCGACCAGGTGCGACAGTACGGCGGGGTCCTCGGGTAGCTGGTCGCCGCTCGGGTCGGCCCCGTCGGAGCCGCCGTCGGAGGCGTCCGCGAGCAGCCGCAGGTACCTGCGGAACGCGGCGAGCACGCTGGGCGCGAGCCGTTCGGCGCGGCGGGCGGAGGCGGTGCCGGCCGGTTCGTCCGGGAGCCACTCGACCTCGCCCCGCAGGTACGGCGCGGACGTGTCGTCGACGGCGTGCAGCCGGAAGCGCCGCCGGCCGACCGTGACCAGGTCGTACCGGCCGTCGGTGTAGGTCTTGACCTGCCGGAGTTCGGCGCTGCACCCGATCCGGTAGAGGGTGGAGTCGTCGTGGCTGCCGGTCTCGGCCCCGCGGCGGATGGCGACCACACCGAACTCGCGGTCCGTACCGGACGGGAGGGCGAGCAGGTGCGCCACGAGCGCCCGGTACCGCGGCTCGAAGATGTGCAGGGGCAGCACGATCCCCGGGAACAGCACCGTCCCGAGCGGGAACAGCGGGATGGCATCGGTCACGTCGTCGAGCCTAGGAGACGGGCCGGCCCGGTGACACCAGCCGCGCGGTGCCGGGCTTGCCGCGGTTTGGTGAACTCCGTCCCCGGTGTCCGTGACCCCGCGAGGTGGTACGCCCCGGGTTCCCGCAGGTCGGGACGCATAGACTCGATACCGTGCTGAACCGTATCGACCTGCGCGGCTCCCTCACGGACCCGCGCGACGTGCTGCCCCGGGCCGAACTCGACGTGGCGGCCGCGATCGAACAGATCCGGCCGACCGTCGAGGGGGTCCATCAGCACGGCGTCGAGGCGGTGCTGGCCGCGTCCGAACGGTTCGACCGGGTGCGCCCGGCGTCCCTGCGGGTACCGGCCGAGGCGATCGCCACCGCACCCGACACCCTCGACCCGGCGGTACGGGACGCGTTGGCCGAGTCGATCACCCGGGCCCGCGCGGTGCACGCCGACCAGGCGCGTACCGACGTGACGACGCAGGTGGTGCCGGGCGGCACGGTGACCGAGCGCTGGGTTCCCGTCAACCGCGTCGGGCTGTACGTGCCGGGCGGGCTCGCCCCGCTGCTCTCCTCGGTCGTGATGAACGTGGTGCCCGCGCAGGTCGCGGGCGTCGGATCGATCGCGCTGGCGTCCCCGCCGCAGCGCGACACCGGCCTGCCGCACCCCGGCATCCTCGCGGCCTGCGCCCTCCTCGGCGTCGACGAGGTGTACACGATCGGCGGCGCCCAGGCGGTCGCCTCGTTCGCGTACGGGTTGCGCGGCGCGGACGGCGGGTGGCTGTGCGAGCCGGTCGACCTGGTCACCGGCCCCGGCAACATCTACGTGACGGCCGCGAAGCGGATGCTGCGCGGCGTGGTCGGCATCGACTCCGAGGCCGGTACGACCGAGATCGCGATCCTGGCCGACGACACCGCCGACCCGGTGCACGTGGCGGCCGACCTGATCAGCCAGGCCGAGCACGACCCGGCCGCCGCGAGCGTACTGGTCACGCCGAGCGAGGCGCTGCTGGCCGCGGTCGAGGCCGAACTGGGCCGGCAGGTCCCGGCGACGCGCCACCACGAGCGGGTCGCCACCGCCCTCGGCGGCAAGCAGTCCGGTGTCGTCCTGGTCGACGACCTGGCGCACGGACTGCGCGTCGTCGACGCGTACGCGGCGGAGCACCTGGAGATCCAGACGGCGGACGCGGCGGCGGTCGCGGCCCGGGTCCGCAACGCCGGCGCCATCTTCGTCGGGGCGTACTCGCCGGTCTCGCTGGGCGACTACGCCGCCGGTTCCAACCACGTCCTGCCGACCGGTGGTTGTGCGCGGCACTCGTCGGGGCTGTCGGTGCAGACGTTCCTGCGCGGCATCCACGTGGTGGAGTACACGGAGCAGGCCTTGCGGGAGGTGGCGCCGCACGTGGTCGCGCTGTCGTCGGCGGAGGACCTGCCGGCGCACGGGCAGGCCGTCACCGCGCGGTTCGGCGGTGGCCGGTGAGCGACCGCATCACGCTGGCGGACCTGCCGCTGCGCGACGACCTGCGCGGCCGCGAGCCGTACGGGGCGCCGCAGCTGTCGGTGCCGGTCCGGCTCAACACCAACGAGAACTCGTACCCGCTGCCGGCCGAGGTGACCGACGCGATCGCGAAGGCGGTCGGCGCCGAACTCCACGACCTGAACCGCTACCCGGACCGCGACGCCGTCGCCCTGCGTACCGACCTGGCGGAGTACCTGACGGCGCGGCACGGCCGGCGGATCACGCCCGCGCAGGTGTGGGCGGCGAACGGGTCGAACGAGGTGCTTCAGCAGCTCCTCCAGGCGTTCGGCGGGCCGGGCCGCACCGCGCTCGGCTTCACCCCGGCGTACTCGATGCATCCGTTGATCGCGCTGGGCACCGGGACCGGCTGGGTGGACGGGCCGCGCCGGGCCGACTTCACCATCGACGGCGCGGCGGCGGTCGAGGTGATCCGGTCGGAGCGGCCGGCCGTGGTGTTCGTGTGCTCGCCGAACAACCCGACCGGGACGGCGGTGGACCCGGCGACGCTGGCCGCGATCGTGGCGGCCGCCCCGGGCATGGTCGTCGTCGACGAGGCGTACGCGGAGTTCGCCCGGCCGGGCACACCGACCGCGCTGGAGCTGCTGGCCGAGTTCCCGCGGCTGGTGGTGACGCGGACGATGAGCAAGGCGTTCGCGTTCGCCGGCGCGCGGGTCGGCTACCTGGCCGCCGACCCGGCCGTCGTGGACGCGCTGCAACTCGTGCGCCTGCCGTACCACCTGTCGGCGTTGACGCAGGCGGCCGCGCGGGCCGCGCTCGCCCACGCGGACGTACTGCTCGGCACGGTCGACGCGATCAAGGCGCAGCGGGACCGCATCGTCGCCGAGGTACGGGCGATGGGCCTGACGGTCGCCGAGTCCGACGCCAACTTCGTCCTGTTCGGCGGGTTCGACGCCGAGACCGGGCGCCGGCTGTGGCGCGACCTGCTGGACGCCGGCGTACTGGTGCGTGATGTCGGCCTGCCCGGCTGGCTGCGCGTGACCGCCGGTACCCCCGAGGAGACCGACGCGTTCCTCGCTGCGCTACGTTCGACGCGGCCAGCGGGTGACGGACCGGACGCATCACGTCCGGTGACCACTGACTGATCGCCGAGCTGCGGAGCGGAGCATGACGAGGACCGCACGGGTGGAGCGTTCCACCGGTGAGACGAAGGTGCTGGTCGAGATCGACCTGGACGGCATGGGCGGCGCGGACGTCGCCACCGGGGTCGGCTTCTTCGACCACATGCTCAACCAGCTCGCCAAGCACGGCGGCTTCGGCCTCGTCGTGCACACCGTCGGCGACCTGGACATCGACGCGCACCACACGCTGGAGGACACGGCGATCGCGCTGGGCCAGGCGTTCCATGCCGCGCTGGGAGACAAGGCCGGGATACAGCGTTACGGCGACGCCGTGGTCCCGCTCGACGAGGCGCTGGTACAGGCCGTCGTCGACCTGTCCGGCCGGGCGTACGTGGTGCACGAGGAGCCCGAGAACCTCGCCCCGTACGTGGGGCCGCAGTACCCGACGAGCATGACCCGGCACATCTGGGAGTCGTTCGGGCACAACGCGAAGATCACCCTGCACGTCAACGTCCTGCGCGGGGCCCGGCCCGGCCAGCGCCCCGACGCGCACCACGTCATCGAGGCCCAGTTCAAGGCGGTCGCCCGCGCGCTGCGGCAGGCGGTGACGCCCGACCCGCGTGGCGGCGGCGTGCCGAGTACCAAGGGACTGCTCTAACCGGAACGACCGACGGCCCGCCGGTGCGCGGGCGGAGAGGACAGCGGTGCAGAGCATCCTGCCCATCCTGCTGTTCGCCCTGGGCGGAGTACTGCTCGGCGGAGCGTGGTCGATGCGCCAGCAGGGCCGATCGAAGGGCGTCCTGATCGGGTTCGTCGCGCTCGCGGTACTCGCCGTGCTCGGCGGCGTCGCGTGGCTGCTGCCGGCGGGCACGCTGTGAGGAAGGTACGGCAATGACACGTCGCGTGGTCGTCCTCGACTACGGCTCCGGCAACATCCACTCCGTACGCCGGGCGCTGCAACGGGTCGGCGCGGACGTCGAGGTCACCGACCGGCCCGCCGACGCCTGGGACGCCGACGGGCTCGTCGTACCCGGCGTCGGCGCGTACACCCACTGCGTCAACCAGCTCGACGCCGTCGGCGGCCGCTCCATCGTCACCGAACGCGTCGCCGCCGGCCGACCCGTACTCGGCATCTGCGTCGGACTCCAGATCCTCTTCGACGCCGGCCGCGAACACGGCATCCTCACCAAGGGCCTCGGCCTGCTCCCCGGCGAAGTCACCCGGCTGCTCGCGCCCCGCGTCCCGCACATGGGCTGGAACACCGTCACCTGGCAGCCCGGCGACCCGCTGTTCGCCGGCATCGAACCCGACGCGCGCTGCTACTTCGTCCACTCGTACGCGGCCCGGCCCACGCGGGCGCTGCGCGAGGCCGGGGCGACGCTGGCCACCGCCGTACACGGGGAGGTGTTCGTCGCGGCGGTGTCGAGGGGGGCGCTGTCGGCGACACAGTTCCACCCGGAGAAGTCCGGCGACGTGGGTGCGACGCTGCTGTCCAACTGGGTGTCCGGCCTGTAGTCGATGTCCACGGTGTCATGTTTCGCCTGATTTAGATTGTTCAACTGTTCAACAATTGGACAATGAGACAGTTGAACAATTGAACAATCCGGGGAAACCGGCAAAACGCTCATGAGCGTAGACAAGGGGTAGTACGTAAGATGTTGACGCTGTTGCCGGCCGTGGACGTGTCGGACGGGCGGGCGGTCCAGCTCGTTCAGGGCAAGGCCGGTTCGGAGCGGGTGTTCGGTGAGCCGCGGGCGGCGGCGTTGCGCTGGCAGGAGCAGGGTGCGTCGTGGATCCACCTGGTGGATCTGGATGCGGCGTTCGGGCGCGGCTCGAACGCGGAACTGCTGGCGGACGTGATCGGTTCGCTGGACGTACAGGTCGAGTTGTCGGGCGGGATCCGTGACGACGAGTCGTTGCGCCGCGCGCTGTCGACGGGTGCCCGCCGCGTCAACATCGGTACGGCGGCGTTGGAGGATCCGGACTGGTGCGACCGGGTGGTCGGGGAGTTCGGTGACCGGGTGGCGATCGGCCTGGACGTACGGGGGACGAAGCTGGCGGCGCGCGGCTGGACGCGCGACGGCGGCGAGTTGTACGAGGTGCTGGCGCGGTTGGAGAAGGCGGGCTGCGCGCGGTACGTGGTGACGGACGTGGCGAGTGACGGCATGTTGTCGGGGCCGAACCTCGATCTGCTGCGGGACGTGTGCGAGCGGTCGCAGGCGCCGGTGATCGCCAGCGGCGGGGTGTCCACAGTGGACGATCTGCGGGCGCTGTCGGCGCTGGAGCCGTTGGGCGTGGAGGGCGCGATCGCCGGTACCGCGCTGTACACGGGTGCGTTCACGGTGGCGGAGGCGCTCGCGGTGTTGCGCGCGTCGGCGGTCGATGCGGGAGCGGAGGGCTGACGTGGGTGTCGCGGTACGCGTGATTCCGTGCCTGGACGTGGCGGACGGCCGGGTTGTGAAGGGCGTCAACTTCACCGATCTGCGGGACGCGGGCGACCCGGTCGAGCTGGCCGCGGCGTACGACGCGGCGGGCGCGGACGAGCTGACGTTCCTGGACGTGACGGCGTCGGCGGAGGACCGGTCGACGATGTTCGACGTGGTCCGGCGTACCGCGGAGAGCGTGTTCATTCCGCTGACCGTCGGCGGCGGCGTACGCAGCGTCGAGGACGTGGACGAGTTGCTGCGTGCCGGCGCCGACAAGATCGGCGTGAACACGGCGGCGGTGGCGCGCCCGGAGCTGATCGGCGAGGTGGCGGAGCAGTTCGGCCGGCAGGTACTGGTGTTGTCGGTCGACGCGCGCCGCAGCCGCGACACGCCCAGCGGGTACGAGGTGACGACGCACGGCGGTCGGCGCGGCACCGGCCTGGACGCGATCGACTGGGCGGTCCGGGCGGCCGATCTCGGCGCCGGTGAGATCCTGCTGAACTCGATGGACGCGGACGGCACCCGCGACGGCTTCGACCTGGCCATGATCGCCGCGGTCCGTGCGGTGGTCGACGTACCGGTGGTCGCGAGCGGCGGCGCCGGTAGCGCCGCCGACTTCCCGCCCGCCGTCACCGCCGGCGCCGACGCCGTCCTGGCCGCGAGCATCTTCCACTTCGGCGACGTACGCATCAGCGAGGTCAAGGAAGCCCTGGCCGAAGCCGGCCACCCCGTCCGCTGACATCGGCTCCGAAGTCTCCCACCGGTGATGTGGGGAGACAGAAGCGAGCCGAGCCTGGTTTGTCTGCTGGCAAGCCGAGCCGCGTCAGCCACAAGGTCGGGATCGGCGCAGTCCAGCGGGCAAACCAGGCCGGCGCAGCGACCCTAACGCTTACGGAGGCGGAGGGAGGTCCAGCTGGCGTCGGCACTCCAGCCGCCGTCCACGGGCAGGGCGGCGCCGTTGATGAAGCCGGACCGTTCGGGGTCGGCGAGGAACGCGACGGCGGAGGCGATGTCGCCGGGCGCGGCGAACCGGCCCATGGGTACCTGGTCGACGATGTCGTCGTCGGTGTAGCCGCCGGACGCCTGGTCGGCGGCGTCCATCTCGGTCTTGACCCAGCCGGGGCAGACGGCGTTGACGCGGACGCCGCGCCCGCCCCATTCGCCGGCGAGCGTACGGGTGAGGCCGACGAGCCCGTGCTTGGACGCGTTGTACGCGGCGCGGTCGGAGACGCCGCGCAGTCCCGCGATGGACGCGACGTTGACGATGGCGCCGCGGCCGGCGGCGAGCATCCGGCCGCCGAACGCCCGGCACAGCAGGAACGGCCCGGTCAGGTTGACGTCGAGGACGCGGCGCCACTCGGCGGCGGTGGTCTCTTCGGCGGGCCGGAGCAGCGAGACGCCGGCGTTGTTGACGAGCACGTCGACGCGGCCGTACAGGTCGTCGACGCGGGCGGCGAGTGCGTCGACGACGGCGTCGTCGGACACGTCACCGGTGACGGTCACCGCCTCGGCACCGCGCCCGCGTACGGCGGCGAACGTGTCGGTGGCTTCGCGCAGGTCGGCCAGTACGAGGGCGTAGTTCTCGGCGGCGAGCCGTTCGGCGATCTGCCGGCCGATGCCCTGCGCGGCGCCGGTCACGACCGCCACTCCCCGGGGGTTCGTCATGTCCGCACCCTAGCCAGGACGCTCAGGGGTGCATCCGGGCGCCCTTGACGACCTTGTCGACGGCGTTGCGCGGGCCGTACACGGCGAGTCCGACGAGGTCGAGCGACCCGCCCGGTACGGCCCGGACGGCGGCGCGGTTGTCGTCGTCGTTGCCGGTGGCGAACAGGTCGGCCGTGAACACGGCCGGGGTCAGCGACCGGGCGAGGGCGCGGCCGTGCGCGGCGGTCAGCGTCTCCTTGCTGCCCTCGAAGACGAGTACGGGCTGGCGGAACATTGCGAGGTAGCCGGTGCCGTCGGCGTCCTCGTACGGTGCGCCGACGATCTCGGGGTGCGCCGTACCGAGTCCGCTGACGAGGAACGCGGTGACGTTGAGGCGCTGCCAGGCGGCCAGGTCGTCGCGCAGGAGTACGGCGATCTTGGTGTCGAAACGGGTCATGACCGAAGCGTCCGCCGGCCGCCCGCCCCGGTCTTGTACGTTCCTTGCATGGTCGCCGAGATCCGCGCCTGGCGGCCCCGGGTGCCGGGTGTCGCCGAGGTGTTCCATGCCCGTTTCACCGAGCACGCGTACCCGATGCACGTGCACGACACGTGGACGCTGCTGATCGTGGACGCCGGCGCCGTCCGGTACGACCTGGGTCGGCGGGAGCACGGCACCCCGGACGGGACGGTGACGCTGTTGCCGCCGCACGTGCCGCACAACGGCGCACCCGCCACCGCGTACGGGTTCCGCAAGCGCGTCGTGTACCTGGAGCCGGACGCGCTGCCGGCGGGCCTGATCGGGCCGGCGGTGGACGACCCGGACCTGGCCGATCCGCTGCTGCGGCAGCGGATCGGCCAGCTGCACGGGGCGTTCGCGCACGTCGGCGAGGAGTTGGCGGCAGAGAGCCGGCTGGCGCTGATCGTGGAACGGCTGGGCCGGCACCTGCATCCGCGCGGCACGCTCACCCGACCCGGTGCCGACCGCGGGGTGGCACGGCGGCTGCGCGACCTGCTCGACGCCCGGGTGGTGCCCGGCGTCACGCTCGCCGAGGCCGCCGCCGTCCTGCACGCGCACCCGACGCACCTGGTACGCGCGTTCGGCGCGGAGTACGGGATCGCGCCGCACCGGTACCTGACGACCCGGCGGGTGGACCGGGCGCGCCGGCTGCTGCTCGACGGCGTACCGCCGGCGCAGGCCGCGGTGGCCGCCGGCTTCGTCGACCAGTCGCACCTGGGCCGGCACTTCACCCGGCTGGTCGGCACCACCCCCGGCCGGTACGCCCGCTCCGGCGCGGCGTGACGGGTCAGGCCGGTTCCGGGGCGGGTGTCGCGGCGGGGCCCGGACGGACGGTGCAGAGCGGGATCAGTACGTGCGCGAGCGGCCCGATGGCCACGGCGTACAGGATGGTGCCGAAGCCGACCTGGCCGCCGAGCAGGAACCCGGCGGCGACGACGGCCAGCTCGATACCGGTGCGTACCACCCGGATCGAGTGGCCGCGGGCGGCGAGCCCGGTCATCAGGCCGTCGCGCGGGCCGGGGCCGAACCGGGCACCGATGTACAGGCCGGTGGCGAGGCCGTTGAGGGCGATGCTGGCGAGCAGCATCACCCACCGTGCCCACAGCGGTCCCGGCGCCGGTACGACGTGCAGGGTGGCGTCGAGGGACAGGCCGACGAGGATCACGTTGCTGACGGTGCCGAGGCCGGGGCGCTGCCGCAGCGGGATCCAGGCGAGCAGGACGAGGACGCCGACGGCGATGACGAGCCAGCCGAGCGGCAGTCCGAGGCGCTTGGCGAGGCCCTGGTGGAACACGTCCCACGGGTCGAGGCCGAGCCGGGCCCGGACCATGAGCGCCGCGCTGGCGCCGTAGCAGATCAGGCCGATGTAGAGCTGGCCGATCCGGCGGGGGAGCCGCCGACCGCGGGCGGCCCGCGGTGCCGTGGTGAGACGGGCCGGTAACCCGGCCAGGTCGATACGCATGGCGGCCAGTCTCGCAGGCCAATTCCGCTACTGGAAAGGGCCAATGTTGCCGTACTGGCATCGTTGTGCTGGGGTAGTGGCATGGAACCGGTGCAGCGGCTGAGTGCCGTCACGTTCGCGCGCAAGCTCGGCGACTGGCGCCGCGCGGGCCGGGTCGCCGGCGGCTCGGACTACACCGCGCTCGCCGCCGCGGTCCGCGGCCTGATCCGCGACGGCCGCCTCGGCCTGTCCGTACGGTTGCCCGCGGAGCGGGTGCTCGCCGACGAGCTCGGCGCCAGCCGTACCACCGTGTCCGCGGCGTACCGGCTGCTGCGGGAGCAGGGGTACCTGCGCAGCCGGCGCGGCGCGGGCAGCGACACCGCCCTGCCGGAGGGGCACCGGATGTCCACCACCGGCATGTGGGCGCCCGACGACGACGTGCTGCTCGACCTGAGCTGCGCGGCGCCGCCGGCCCCGGCCGAGCTGGGCGCCGCCGCCCGCTGCGCCGCCGAGGACCTCCCGCGGTACGCCTCGGCCCACGGGTACCACCCGAGCGGGGTGCCGGCGCTGCGTGCCGCCGTCGCCGATCTTTACACCCGCCGCGGGGTGCCGACCAGCCCCGCCGAGATCCTCGTCACCAGCGGCGCGCAGCAGGCGTTCGACCTGGCGTTGCGGCTGCTCGTGGCGCCGGGGGAGCGGATCCTCGTCGAGTCCCCCAGCTACCCGAACGCGCTCGCCGCGCTCGGCCACGCCCGTGCCCGCGTCGAGACCCTCGGCGTCGGCCCGGACGGCTGGGACACCGAACCCGTGCTGCGTACGCTTGCCGCCGGCCGGTTCCGCCTCGGCTACCTGATCCCCGACTTCCAGAACCCGACCGGCCTGCTCATGCCGTACGAGACGCGCGCGTCGCTCGCCGCCGCCGCGTACGCCGGGGGCACGACGCTGGTCGCGGACGAGACGTTCACCGACATCTGGCTGGACGGCGAGCCGGCCCCGCCGATGGCCGCCGCGGACCGGCACCGGCGCGTCGTCACCGTCGGCGGCATGAGCAAGTCGTACTGGGGCGGCCTGCGGGTCGGCTGGCTGCGGGCGGCCCCGGCGCTGGTGCAACGCCTCGCCGCGGTACGCGCCGCGGTCGACATGGGCGGTGCCGTCCTCGACCAGCTCGTCACGCTCAACCTGCTGGCCAAGGCGGACACCATCCTGCCGGCCCGCCGGGCGATGCTGCGCGCCCAGCGGGACGCGCTGGTCGCCGCGCTGCGCGAGCACCTGCCCGAGTGGCGCTTCGCCGTACCGGCGGGCGGGATCAGCCTGTGGGTCGAGCTCGACGCCCCGGTCGCGAGCGCGCTCGCCCGCGCCGCCGAGGCCTACGGGGTACGGCTCGCGCCGGGTCCACGGTTCGGTGCGGAGGGCACGTTCGAACGTTTCGTCCGCCTGCCGTACGCGCGCTCCGCCGACGAACTGACCGAGGCCGTACGCCGGATCGCGGCCGCCCGCGCCGACCTCGACGCCGTACCGACCGGGCGGCTCGTCCCGCCCGCGGTGGTCGCCTGACGCGGCACCCGCCGGCCACCGCGCCGCGACGAGGTCTCACCTGCCGCGGTCACGCGCGGCCGGGGCGACGCCTCACCTGCCGCGGTCACGCGCGGCCGGGTCGAACGCCTCACATGCCGAGGTTTGCCCCGCGGAGCGCCTCGATCGACTCCTCCGGCCCCTGCGCGTCGAGCCTGGTGGCGGCCTGCCGGCCGCTCACGAACAGCAGCAGCTCGCTCGGCGGGCCGGTCAGGTGCACGTGCGCGCCGGAGCCGGCGGAACGCTCCCCGTACCCGGGGGCGACGAGGGTGACGCGGACCGGCATCCGCCGCAGCCGGGCCGAGGCCAGCAGCGACACCCGGCGCCAGAGCACCCGCTCCAGGTCCGCGGGCAGCTCCCGGGGCTCCCACCCGCTCCGGCACCGTCGTACGTCCTCGTGGTGCACGTACATCTCGACGGTGTTGATCAGCTCGTCGGTGAGCGGGTTGGACAGCGGGCTCCACCACGGCGGGGCGGCCAGCTCGTCGACCAGCTCGGCGAAGTCACGCCCCGCGTACGCCCGGCGGACCTTCTCGGTGAGGCCGGCGAGCGGGCGCACCACGATGCCGACCGCCGAGTACGTGCGGCGCTCGCGGGCGAGCAGGTGCGCCGTGAGGTCCCGGGCGGTCCAGCCGTCGCAGAGCGTCGGCGCGTCGGGGCCGGTCTCGCGGAGCAGGTCGACCAGTGCCAGCCGCTCACGGTGCGCGTATGCCGTCACCCCGACATCGTAAGGTCCGGCGCCGGCGGCCGTGATCTAGCTCGCGCGCCCGGCCGGAATGTCACAGGCGTGGGAAAGACTGTAACGACCGGACGGCCCGGACGCGGCCGACACGAGAGGGGTACGCGGTGTACGGGGGCGGGGTGCTGGGACGCGGGTTGCGGGTGCTGGGCCGGGCGATCCGCGACGAGCCGGTGACCTTCGCCGTCGGTGCGCTGGGCAGCGTGCTGTTCGCGCTGATGACGGTGGCGAGCGCGAAGGTGATCGGCGCGGTCGTCGGGTCGGTCGCGGTGCCCGCGATCACCGCCGGCCGGGTCACCGCGGGGGCGCTGGCGCTCGGCGCGGCGGCGATCCTCGGCGTCAGCCTTCTCAAGATCATCGGCATCTTCGGTCGCCGGCTCGGTGCCGGCGCGATGCAGTACCGGTTGCAGGCGCGGTACCGGCGCGAGGTGACCGCGCGCTACCTGGACCTGCCCGTGTCGTGGCACCACCGGCACCCGACGGGGTCGCTGCTGTCGGTGGCGAACAACGACGTGGAGAGCGCGTACATGCCGATCGCGCCGCTGCCGTTCGCGGTCGGCACGGTGACGATGCTGCTCGCCGCGATCGTGTCGTTGCTGGTCACCGACTGGGTGCTGGCGGTCGTCGGGCTGCTGGTGTTCCCCGCCGTGTTCGCCGTCAACGTCGTCTACTCGCGGCGTTCCGCGCCGTTGCAGGCGCGCGCCCAGCGGCTGCGCGGTGACGTCGCCGCGGTGGCGCACGAGAGCTTCGACGGCGCGCTGGTGGTCAAGACCGCGGGTCGGGAGGCGGCCGAGACCGCCCGGTTCGCCGCCGTGTCGGACGAGCTGCGCGACGCGTCGATCGCCGCCGGCCGGGTGCGCGGGCTGTTCGACCCGCTGATGGACGCGCTGCCCAACCTCGGCACGCTCGCCGTCCTGGTGGTCGGCGGCATCCGGTTGGCCGGCAACGACATCCAGGTCCAGGACCTCGTCGGTGCGGCGTTCCTGTTCAGCGTGCTGGCGTTCCCGGTGCGCGCGATCGGCTGGGTGCTGGGCGACCTGCCCCGGTCGGTGGCCGGCTGGGAGCGGGTGCACGGCGTGCTGTCCGCCACCGGCGAGATGCGGTACGGCACAGGTGAGGTGCCCGGTGCCGGCGCCGTCGCGCTCTCGTTCGACGACGTCACCTTCGCGTACGGGGACGGTGAGCCGGTGCTGCGCGGCGTCACCGTCGACGTACCGGCGGGGCGGACGGTGGCGGTGGTCGGCGCGACCGGTTCGGGCAAGTCGACGCTGACCGCGCTCGCGGCCCGGCTGGTCGACCCGGGATCCGGCCGGGTGACGCTGGACGGCGTGGACGTGCGGGAGCTGTCCGCACCGGCGCTCGCCCGTACGGTGGCGTTGGTGTCGCAGGTGCCGTTCGTGTTCGACGACACGGTCGCGGGCAACGTCGCGCTGGACCGGGCCCACGTCGGGCCGGACGAGGTGGCCGCGGCACTCGCGCTGGCGCAGGCGGACGGGTTCGTCGGTGCGCTGCCGGACGGCGCGGACACCCCGGTCGGGGAGCGCGGCACGAGCCTGTCCGGCGGCCAGCGGCAGCGGATCACGCTGGCCCGCGGCCTGGCCGGGCGGCCCCGCCTGCTGGTACTGGACGACGCGACGAGCGCGGTCGATCCTCGGGTCGAGTCGGCGATCCTGGCCGGCCTGCGGCGGGCGGCCGGCGCGGACACGACGGTTCTGGTGGTGGCGTACCGGCGGGCCACGATCGCGCTCGCCGACGAGGTTGTCTACCTGGACGAGGGGCGGGTCGTGGCGCGCGGTCCGCACCAGGAGCTGCTGGCGACCGTCCCGGGTTACGCCGCGCTCGTCACGGCGTACGAGACGGCCGAGGAGGTGTCGGCGTGACCGCCCCGACCACCCCGGACGAGGGCACCTGGGCGACGCTGCGGCGCGGCGTGGCGCTGTCGCCGGAGCTGCGCGCGGGGCTGCCCGGCACGCTGGCCCTGGCGCTGGCGTCGACGCTGGGCAAGGTGGCCGTGCCGGTCGCCGTCCAGCAGGGCCTCGACCGCGGCGTACGCGCGGCCGGTGGTCCCGACCTCGGCGTGATCGGTCTGGTCGCGGCGCTGGCCGCGGTGCTGCTCGCGGTGACCGTCGCCTCGGCGTACCTGATGAACTACCGGCTCTACCGGTCGACCGAGACCGCGCTCGCCGCGCTGCGCACCCGCACCTTCCGGCACGTGCACGACCTGTCGGTGCTGCACCAGCAGGAGGAGCGGCGCGGCGCGCTGGTCAGCCGGGTCACCTCGGACATCGACCAGATCTCCCGCTTCCTGCAGTACTCCGGGGTCGGCCTGGTGGTGAACGCCGGCCAGGTACTCGTCGCCACCGTCGTCATGCTGGTCTACAGCTGGCAGCTGACGATCCTGGTCTATCTGGTGTTCCTGCCGCTGGCGCTGCTGATGCCGCGGTTCCAGCGCTGGCAGCAGTCCGCGTACCGGCGGGTCCGCGCGTCCGTCGCGGTGCTGTACGGGGCGATCGCCGAGTCGGTCGTCGGCGCCCCCGTCATCCGGGCGTACGGGGCGGCCGAGCGGACCCGCACCCGGCTCAACCGTGCGGTCGACGAGTACCGGACGAGCCAGTACCGGGCGCAGAGCCGCAGCGTGGTGATCACCACGCTGGGCGAAGGCGCGTCCGGCCTGGCGAACGCGCTGGTCGTCGTCGCGGGCGTGCTGCTCGGTGCCGGGGTCGGCCGGGCGCTCGGCGTCGGCGGCGCCCTGAGCGTCGGCGAGCTGACCGCGTTCGTGTTCCTGGTCAGCCTGTTCGTACAGCCGATCCAGGTGTTCACGGAGACGCTGTCCGAGGCACAGAACGCGGTGGCCGGCTGGCGCCGGGTGCTCGACATCCTCGACACCCGGCCGGACGTCGCCGACCCGGGCGAGACCGGTCGTCCGCTGCCGTCCGGCCCCCTGTCGGTACGGTTCGCCGACGTGCGCTTCGCGTACCCGGACGGGCCGGACGTGCTGTCGGACGTGGACCTGACGCTGCCGGCGAAGTCGCGGGTGGCGGTGGTGGGGGAGACCGGCAGCGGCAAGACCACGTTCGCGAAGCTGCTGACCCGGCTGATGGACCCGACCGGCGGGCGGGTCGAGCTGTCCGACGTACCGCTGGGCGAGGTGTCGTTCGCCGATCTGCGCCGCCGCGTGGTGATGGTGCCGCAGGACGGGTTCCTGTTCGACTCGACGGTGGGCCGCAACGTGGCGTTCGTCCGGCCGGACCTGTCCGACGAGCGGATCGCCGAGGCGTTCGCGGAGCTGGGGCTGGCCGACTGGCTCGCCGCCCTGCTGTCCGGGCTGGACACCCCGGTCGGGGAGCGCGGCGAGCACCTGTCGGTCGGCGAACGGCAACTGGTCGCGCTGGTCCGCGCCGCCGTCGCCGACCCGGACCTGCTGATCCTGGACGAGGCGACCAGCGCCGTCGACCCCGCCACCGAGGTACGGCTGCAGCGCGCGCTGGACGCCGTCACCCGTGGCCGTACGACGGTGACGATCGCGCACCGGCTGTCGACCGCGGAGACCGCGGACGAGGTGCTGGTGTTCGACAAGGGCCGGATCGTGCAGCGCGGACCGCACGCCACCCTCGTCGCCCAGCCCGGCTCGGTGTACGCGCGACTGCACGCGTCCTGGCTCGAACAGACCCGCTGAGCCCCGCGTACGGCACCGGGACCGCGGACGGGTGACGGGAACGCGCCTGACCGGGTGAAACGGGGTCGGCGGGCATGCACCTTGTGTGCCAGACTGCACGCTTCCGGTTGGCACGGTCCGCGAGGCACGGCCCGCCCGGGACGGCCCCGCCGATCGCCGTGATCCGGCACTGATCGGTGAGGTCACCGGCTCCGTACGGGTGCAGCATCGGCGGTGGCCGACCTGTGAGGAGGCACCGATGATGCACCCGATCCCCCGGTACCGGTTCGGTGCGCGCCGCTCGGCCCCGTTCCCGGTCCACCTGACGGCGTTCGTGATGTACCTGGCGGGGCTGGCGACGGCGCTCGCCGGGGCCGCGGTCTGGGCCGCGGGGCAGGGCACGACCGGTACCGCCGAGGGGCTGCCGCCGGAGCTGGTCGCCGCGGGTACCGCGGGCGCGGTGGTACTGCTGGTCGACGCGGTGTGCTGGTGGCTGCTGGCCCGTTTCCTGCAGCAGGGCCGCCGCTGGGCCCGCGTCCTGGTACTCGCGCTGAGCGGGCTGGCGTTGCTGGCCCTCGCCGGCCGGGCGTACTGGTCGGGTCCGGGTCTGCCGACGCTCGCGCCGCTGGCGCTGCCGGTGGCGTTCCTGGTGCTGTTGAACACGACCCCGTCGCGTACCTTCTTCCGGCAGCACCGCTGAGGGGTCGCGTCAGTCGGCGGGACCGGGCGCGGGCAGCTCGCCGGTCAGGTACCGCTGGATGGTGGGGCCGACGGTGGCGACGATCCAGTCGACGGAGGCGCCGGCGAGCGGTTCGAGGCGCAGCACGTACCGGACGAGGACGACGCCGATGAGCTGGGACGCGGCGAGCGGCACCCGGACCGCCGCGTCGGGCAGCCCGTACTCCTCGACGGCGCGCCGCAGCACCTGGCTGATGAGGAACTCGCGGAACAGCCCGACCTCGGCGTCCCGGGCGAGCATCGTGCGCAGCGCGGCGAGTCCCTGCTGGCCGCCCGGCCCGTCCCAGATCCCGAGGAACGTGCGCAGCAGCCGTTCGCCGATGCCGTCCGGGTCGCCGGCGATCACCTGCGGCAGCACCTTCGCCGGCGTGAACGGCAGTTCCAGCGCGGCGGTGAACAGCTCGTCCTTCGTACCGAAGTAGTGGTGCACGAGGGCGGGGTCGACGCCGGCCGCGGCCGCGATCCGCCGCACCGACGCCCCGGCGTACCCCTGGCGGGAGAAGGCGTCGCGGGCGGCGGTGAGGATCGCCTCGCGGGTGCCGGGGTTGCCCGGCCGCCGGCCTGTCCGTGTCACCGAGAACCCCTATCCGGTACGCCGGCGCAGCGTCGCCGCTCCCGCCAGCAGCGCCACCACGGCCACCGCGAGAATGATGCCCGCGTCCTGCCACATCAGCGTCGTCGCCCGGGTGTGCGTGCCGACCTCCGTCAACGCCTCCACCGAGTACGACATGGGCAGCACGTCGGAGATCGCGTGCAGCCAGCCGACCATCGCCGCCCGCGGGACGAACAGCCCGCACAGCAGGGCCTGCGGCAGGATCACCGCCGGCATGAACTGCACCGCCTGGAACTCGTTGCGCGCGAACGCGCTGAAGAACAGCCCGAGCGCCATGCCGAGTACGGCGTTGCCGATGGCGAGCAGGACGACGAGCGCGGCACTGCCGGCCGTGTCCAGCCCGAGCGCCAGGTACGCCACCAGCGACACCAGCGCGGCCTGTACGGCGGCGGCGAGCGCGAACGCCAGCCCGTACCCGAGGAGGATGTCGAGCTTGCCGATGGGCGTGGTGAGCAGGCGCTCCAGGGTGCCGCTGGTGCGTTCGCGGAGCATCGCCACGCTGGTGATCAGGAACATGATGATCAGCGGGAACACGCCCAGCATGACCAGCCCGACCCGGTCGAACGTGGCCGGCGACGAGTCGAACAGGTACCGCAGCAGCACCAGCAGCACGCACGGTACGAGCACGATCATCGCGATGGTGCGGCGGTCGTGGGTGAGCTGGCGCAGCACCCGCGCCGCGGTCCGCAGGGTCCTCACGACGCCACCTCCTCGCCGCGGCGGATCAGCCGCAGGAACGCCTCGTCCAGGTCGTCGGTACCGGCGGCGGCGCGGACCGCGGCCGGCGTGTCGTGCGCGAGGATCCGGCCCTCGCGGACGAGCAGCAGGTGGTCGCAGCGGCCCGCCTCGTCCATCACGTGACTGGACACCAGCAGCGTGGTACCGGCCCGGGCGAGCGCGTGGAACCGTTGCCACAGCTCGTCGCGGAGTACCGGGTCCTGGCCGACGGTCGGCTCGTCGAGGACGAGCAGTTCGGGCCGGCCGATGAGGGCGCAGGCCAGCGACGCGCGCGCCCACTGCCCGCCGGACAGGGTACGCACCAGCTGCCCGGCGTTCCCGTCCAGCCCGACGGTGGCGATCACCTCGTCGGGGTCGGCGGGCCGCCGGTACAGCGAGGCGAAGTAGCGCACGTTCTCCCGGACGGTGAGGTCCGGATAGACGCTGGGGGCCTGGGTCAGGTAGCCGACGCGGGACCGCAGGGCGCGGCTGCCGGCGGGGGCGCCCAGGACCCGGACGCTGCCGGACCGGATCCGCTGGACGCCGACGACGCAGCGCATCAGCGTGGTCTTCCCGCTGCCGCTGGGGCCGAGCAGGCCGGTGACGGCGCCGCGCGGGATGCGCGCGGTCAGCCCGTGCAGGATCCGGCGGCCGCCGCGCTCCACCACCAGGTCGGACAGTTCGATCGCGGGCTCGTCGATCGCCGCCGTGGCGGCGCGGGGCTCCGTCGGGACGTTCACGGCCACCTCCGGCAGCTATTTCATCGTCCGTTGAATTCCTATTCTGCGCCGCTCGGTACGCCGCGGGCAAGACCCTCCCCGTACTCTTGGCGGCCATGCCGGGTACGTGGACATGGGTCGCGCTGGTGCTCGCGGTGCTCGCCGTCGCCGGATGGGTGACGCTGCTCGTCACCGGCCGTACCGTCGGCGCGGCGCCGCGGCTGGTCGCCACGCTCGCGCTGCTCGTCGCGGGCGGCGCCGCCGGGTACGGCCTCGGACCCGGGCCGGAGTGGCTGCGCATCGTGCTCGGCGCTCTCGCCGGCTACCTGGTCGGGCACACCGCCGGCTGGCTCGCCGACGGGATCCGCCGCCGCGACCTGCGCGGCACCGCCCTCGCCCGTAACCCGCCCGCACCCGCCCGCGGGTACGAGCTGCGCACCGTACTGCTGCCCGGCGCGCCCGCGGCCGGCCTCGCCGCCGGACTGGGGGCCGCGGGCGGCGCGGTCGGCCTGCTCGTCCTGATCGCCCTCGTACTCCTGAAGCGCGAGTTCGTCGGCGCGCCGCTGGTCGCGCTGGTCCTCGCCGCGATCGTGGTCCTGGTGCCCGCGCTGACCCTGCGGGCCCGCGCCACCCGCGAGATCGTGCTGCGCGTCTCGGACGACGAGATCATGCTGCGGCACCGTGGCCGGCACACCGGCTGGCGTACGGAAACGGTGCCGTTGAGCCGGATCCGCTCGGTCACGGTGTTCGCCGACCCGTACGGCCGGGCCCGGATGCTGCGGGTCGACGGCGGCCCCGACGGCCGGTTCGAACTGCGCTGCGCGCCCGGCCTGTCCCGCCGCGGCGCGGCCGAGACGCTCCGCCGGGCGAGCCGGGACCTGCTCGGTCGACCCGGGTGGCGACCGGCCAGCGGGGTCCGGCCGTACCGGGCGCGGTGGGGCACCCGCCGGTACCGTGGCGCGGCGCGGGACAATCGGTGACCGTGAGCAGTCTCGACCCTGGCATCGCCGCCCGGCTCAAGCGCGACCCGGACGGTCTGGTGGCCGCCATCGCCCAGCAGTACGACACCGGCGAGGTGCTGATGCTCGCCTGGATGGACGACGAGGCGCTGCGGCGCACCCTCGACACCGGGCGCGTCACGTACTGGTCGCGCAGCCGGCGCGAATACTGGACCAAGGGGGACACGTCGGGGCACGTGCAGTACCTCCGGTCGGTGGCGCTGGACTGCGACGGCGACGCGCTGCTGCTGCGGGTCGACCAGGTCGGCGCCGCGTGCCACACCGGGACGCGTACCTGCTTCGACGGCCGCGAGCTGACCCCGCCGGCCGCTGGTTCGGATGGCTCGGCCCGCCCCGCGACCGCCGAGCCCGCATCCGCATCCCCGGAGGCCGCGACCCGCGATACCCCGACCCACGGGACCGTGTACGACCAGGCCGCCGCCGAGCGGACCGACCCCGCCGAAGGGAGCATCCGGTGACGACCGGAGCCGTGAGCCCGGACGAGACCACGTTCGCCGAGCTGGCCGCCAAGCGCCGGGTGGTACCGGTGACGCGCCGGCTGCTGGCCGACTGCGAGACCCCGATCGGGGTGTACCGCAAGCTCGCCGGCGGCCCCGGCACGTTCCTGCTGGAGTCGGCGGAGGCGGCCGGGACCTGGTCGCGTTACTCGTTCGTCGGGGTACGCAGCGCCGCCACCCTCACGGTCGTCGACGGCGCCGCACGCTGGCTGGGCGAGCCGCCGGCCGGCGTACCCGTGGACGGGGATCCGTTGGAGGTGCTCACCGGTACGGTCGACGCGCTGTCCTCGCCGCCCGTCGCGGGCCTGCCGCCGCTGACCGGCGGTCTCGTCGGCTTCTTCGCGTACGACGTGGTCCGCCGGTTCGAGAAGCTGCCCGAGCTGGCCGCCGACGAGCTGGGCTTCCCCGACCTGGGCTTCCTGCTCGCCACCGACCTCGCCGTACTCGACCACGTGGACGGCTCGGTGCTGCTCATCGCCAACGCCGTCCTGCCGCCGGACGCGGGGCCGGCCGAGCTGTCCGCGGGGTACCACCAGGCGGTGGGGCGGTTGGACGCGATGACCACGGCGCTGACCCGGCCCACCCCGCCGATGGTGTCGACGGTGGAGAAGGTCCCGCCGGTGCACTTGGCGGGGCGTACGCCGGCCGGTGGGTACCAGAAGGCGGTGGAGTCGGCGAAGGAGGCGATCAGGGCGGGGGAGTGCTTCCAGATCGTGCCGTCGCAACGGTTCGAGATGGACACCGCTGCCGACCCGCTCGACGTGTACCGGGTGCTGCGGGCCACGAACCCGTCGCCGTACATGTACCTGGTGCGGTTCGGGGGCGTCGACGGCGCGGGCGGGCACGAGGCCTTCGACATCGTCGGGTCCAGCCCGGAGGTGCACGTCAAGGTCACCGGGCGGCGGGCGCTGATGCACCCGATCGCCGGCACCCGCCCCCGCGGCGGTACGCCCGAGGAGGAGCGCCGCCTCGCCGAGGAACTGCTCACCGACCCGAAGGAACGCGCCGAGCACGTGATGCTCGTCGACCTGGCCCGCAACGACCTCGGCCGGGTGTGCGTGCCCGGCACGGTCGAGGTGCCCGAGTTCTTCACCGTCGAGCGGTACAGCCACGTCATGCACATCGTGTCCACCGTCGTCGGCGAGCTGGCCGAGGGGCGCACCGCGTTCGACGCCCTGCGCGCCACGTTCCCGGCGGGCACGCTGTCCGGCGCGCCGAAGGTCCGCGCGATGGAGATCATCGAGGAACTCGAACCGGTCCGGCGCGGCCTGTACGGCGGCACCGTCGGCTACCTCGACTTCGCCGGCGACCTGGACATGGCCATCGCCATCCGTACCGCGCTGATCCGCGACGGCCGGGCGTACGTGCAGGCCGGCGGCGGCATCGTGGCCGACTCCGACCCCGACGCCGAGGACACCGAGACCCGCAACAAGTCCGCCGCGGTCCTCGCCGCCATCGCGTCCGCCGAGACCCTGCGGCAGGCCCGCTGATGCCCGACCCCGACACCGACCGCCCCGGTACCGATCCGACCGCCGTACCGGCCGACCCCGCCGCGCCCACAGTGGACGCTGCGCCGCCCGGGGACGCTGCGTCGACCGGGCCCGGTGCGTCGGGTGGAAACGTCGCGTCGCCCGGAGACGGTGCGTCGACCGGAGACGGCGCGCCGCCCGGGGACGATGCGTCGACCGACCCCGCTGCGTCGGGTGGAAACGGTGCGTCGAGTGGAAACGACGCGTCGACCGGAAAGGCCGGTACCGCAAGGGAAAGCGCGTCCGGTAGCGGCGACGCGGAAGGTGGCGGCGACGCGGAAGGTGGCGGCGACGCGGAGGGCAGCGGCGCCGCTGGTGGTACCGGGCAGGTGGGGTCGGCGCGGCGGTCCACCCGGGGCCAGCTCGTGCTCGCCGTACTGCTGTGCACGGCGGGCGCCGCCCTCGCGCTGTACGCGTCGTCGAAGAGCTGGGCGGTGGACGTGACGCCGCGCCCGGCACCGCTGGAACCGGTACGGACCGCGCGTACCGGGGCGGACTTCGTTCCGGTGGTGCCGGCGCTGGCGCTGATCTCGTTGGCGGGTGCCGGTGCGCTGGTCGCCACCCGGCGGATCGGCCGGCTGCTGGTGGGGATCCTGCTGGTACTGGCGGGTCTCGGGGTGGCCGCGGGCGCCGGGTACGGGCTGAACGCGGCGGCCGGCGATCCGGGTGCCACCGGGCCGGGTTGGGCGATCACCGCGCTGGTCGGCGGCCTGCTCGTGGCCGTGGTCGGCTACCTGGCCGTACGCCGCGGCAGGTCCTGGCCGACCATGGGCTCCCGGTACGAACGGCCGGCGGGACCGCCCCGTCGGGTGGACGCCGACGACGACCCGTCGAAGGTGTGGGACGCGCTGGACGCCGGTGACGACCCGACGAACCGCTGACCACCGGCTGTGACATCCACCCTGTGAACCTGCCGACACCCCGGTCGGGGCGGCATCGACCGAGCCGCATAACATCGGCCCAGGACCCGCCGGGCTGGCCCGCCGGCCCCGTGGGTCGCTGAGTACGGCCGGCGGTGCCGGACAGAGCCGACGAGGGGAGTCCGCGGTGGACGCAGACGCGAGACAGCGGCCGGTTTCCCCGGGGGCGCCCGCCGGCAACGTGCTGGACGAGATCCTCGCCGGAGTCCGCGAGGACGTGCACCGGCGCGAGCAGCAGGTGCCGCTGGACGAGATCAAGGCACTGGCCGCCGCCGCGCCGCCGCCGCTGGACGCGTTCGCGTCGCTGCGCGCGCCGGGGGTGGGCGTGATCGCGGAGGTGAAGCGGTCGTCCCCGTCGAAGGGGCAGCTCGCCGAGATCCCCGACCCGGCCGACCTGGCCAGTGAGTACGCGATCGGTGGGGCGCGTTGTGTCAGCGTGCTGACCGAGCGGCGGTTCTTCGGCGGCAGCATCGACGACCTGGTCGCGGTGCGGGCCGCGGTGCAGGTTCCGGTGCTGCGTAAGGACTTCGTGGTCTCCAGCTACCAGGTGCACGAGGCGCGGGCGCACGGCGCCGACCTGATCCTGCTGATCGTTGCCGCCCTGGAGCAGAACGCGCTGGTCGGCCTGCTGGAGCGGGCCGAGTCGCTGGGCATGACCGCGCTGGTCGAGGTGCACGACGAGACCGAGGCGGACCGGGCGCTGGAGGCCGGCGCGAAGGTGATCGGTGTCAACGCCCGCGACCTGCGCACGCTGGAGGTCGACCCGTCGGTGTTCGAGCGGATCGCGCCGGGTTTGCCGTCGGGCGTGGTGAAGGTGGCCGAGTCCGGCGTGCGCGGCACCCACGACCTCATCCGGTACGCGTCGGCCGGCGCGGACGCCGTCCTGGTCGGCGAGGGTCTGGTCACGAAGAAGAGCCCGCGGGAGGCGGTGGCCGAGCTGGTCACCGCCGGTTCGCACCCCGCGACACCGCGTCCCGCCCGGTAAGGAGCACGATGCAGTCCACTGGTCCCGACGAGTCCGGTCACTTCGGTCGGTTCGGTGGTCGGTTCATCCCGGAGGCGCTGGTCGCGGCGCTCGACGAGGTGGAGACCGAGTTCCGTAAGGCCATGGACGATCCGGCGTTCGCCGCCGAGTTCGACGCCATGCTCCGGGAGTACGCGAACGTCCCGAGCCCGCTGTACGAGGCGCGTCGGCTGTCCGCGGAGGCGGGTGCCCGCATCCTGCTGAAGCGCGAGGACCTGAACCACACCGGCGCGCACAAGATCCGCAACGTACTGGGTCAGGCGTTGCTGGTGAAGCGGATGGGCAAGCGGCGGGTCATCGCGGAGACGGGCGCCGGCCAGCACGGCGTGGCGACCGCGACGGCCTGCGCGTACCTGGACCTCGACTGTGTCGTGTACATGGGTGAGGTGGACACGCAGCGCCAGGCGCTGAACGTGGCGCGCATGCGGCTGCTGGGCGCCGAGGTGATCCCGGTGACCACCGGCAGCCGCACCCTGAAGGACGCGATCAACGAGGCGCTGCGCGACTGGGTCGCCAACGTCGACGACACCCACTACCTGCTCGGTACGGCGGCGGGGCCGCACCCGTTCCCGGCGATGGTGCGTGAGTTCGTGGCGGGCATCGGGCGCGAGGCGCGGGCGCAGTCGCTGGAGACGGTCGGCCGGCTGCCGGACGCGGTCGCGGCGTGCGTGGGCGGCGGGTCCAACGCCATCGGCCTGTTCCACGCGTTCGAGCCGGACCCCGACGTCCGGCTGTACGGGTTCGAGGCGGGCGGCAAGGGCGTCGAGTCCGGCCGCCACGCGTCCCGGATGTCGGTGGGTGCGGTGGGCGTGCTGCACGGCGCCCGGTCGTACCTGCTGCAGGACGAGGACGGCCAGACCATCGAGTCGTACTCGATCTCCGCGGGGCTGGACTACCCGTCGGTCGGGCCGGAGCACGCGTGGCTGCACGACACCGGGCGCGCGACGTACGAGCCGGTGACGGACGCCGAGGCGATGGCCGCGTTCGGGCTGCTGTGCCGTACGGAGGGGATCATCCCGGCGATCGAGAGCGCGCACGCGGTGGCGGGTGCGCTGCGGATCGCGCCGGCGCTGGCGGCGGAGCTGGGCCGGGAGCCGGTCATCGTGGTGAACCTGTCGGGCCGCGGCGACAAGGACGTGCAGACCGCCGGCACCTGGTTCGACGTGCTCGACGAGGGAGCGGTGCAGTCATGAGCGGCGAGTCGTCGGCGCAGAGCGCGTCCGTCGCGTTCGGCAAGGCGCGGGCGGAGGGCCGCGGGACGCTCGTCGGCTACCTGCCGGCCGGGTTCCCGTCGGTGGACGGCGCGATCGAGGCCTGCCGGGTGATGGCCGACGCGGGCGTCGACGTCATCGAGATCGGCCTGCCGTACTCGGATCCGGTGATGGACGGGCCGGTCATCCAGCGGGCGAGCGAGCAGGCGCTGGCGGCCGGGTTCCGGGTCGCGGACGTGTTCCGAACCGTCGAGGCGGTCGCGGCGACCGGGGTGCCGACGCTGGTCATGACGTACTGGAACCTGGTGGAGCGGCAGGGTGCCGCGTCGTTCGCGCGGGATCTGGCGTCGGCGGGCGGTGCCGGGCTGATCACGCCGGACCTGATCCCCGACGAGGCGGACGACTGGCTGGCCGCGTCCGACGAGTACGGGTTGGACCGGGTGTTCCTGGTGGCGCCGAGTTCCACCGACCGGCGCATCGCGGAGACGACCGCCGCCTGCCGCGGCTTCGTGTACGCGACGAGCGTGATGGGCGTGACCGGTGCCCGGGCCGAGACCAGCGACGCGGCACCGGCGCTCGTCGCCCGGGTGCGCGCCGCGGCCGGACCCGACTCCGTACCGGTGGGTGTGGGGTTGGGCGTCAGCAACGGTGCGCAGGCCGCCGAGGTGGCCGGCTTCGCCGACGGTGTGATCGTCGGCAGTGCGCTGGTGCGCTGCCTGCTCGACGTGGAGCCGGCCACGGGCCGCGCCGCGCTGCGCGACCTGACCGCCGACCTGGCCGCCGGCGTACGACGCTGATCCGGCGCGCCCCGGTTCAGGCCGGTGCGGCGTGCCGGTGCACGTCGGCGACGACGCCGGAGCGGCCGGCGGTGGCGTCCGCGAGTACCCGGCGGACGGTGGGGGTGCGCGGCTCGGGTAGGTCGACCGGGTCGTACCAGCCGATCCGGCGGATCATGTCGGGCGCGTTGACCGACGCCTCGCCGCCGACGATCCGGGCCCGGAACACGTGCACGACCACGTCGGGCAGCGGACCGTCGGCGTCGTCGGCGGGGCCCGTGAGCCGGTAGAGCCCGACGAGGTCGACGACGTCGACGTGCAGCCCGGTCGCCGCCTGTAGGTCCCGGGTCACCGCGTGCGCCGGATGTTCGCAGCGCTGGATCCGCCCGCTGGGCAGGCCCCACAGCCGGTGCCCCTGGCTCTGTTGACACAGCAGGACGCGGCCGCCCGGGTCGGTGACGACCGCCGCGACCGCGGAGGTGAGGGAGTCCATTTCCGGATGGTAGGCCGGAATGGTGCACCGCGGCCCGTTGGTCGCGGTTCGGTTCCGGTCGGTACGTGCCGGGTGGGCGGGGGCGAGCGTCCGCCGCCCAGCCGGTACGTTGGGCAACTGTGAACCTTGCCTCCATCCCGAGTCCGTCGACGGGTGTGCTGCAACTCGGCCCGCTCCCGCTCCGGGCGTACGCGGTGTGCATCGTCATCGGCATCGTGCTCGCCTGCTGGATCACCGAGACGCGGCTGCGGGCGCGGGGCGCGCCGGCATGGACGGTGCTGGACATCGCGGTGTGGGCGGTGCCGTTCGGGATCGTCGGGGCGCGGATCTACCACGTGATCACCGACCCGGAGCTGTACTTCGCGGCCGGCAAGGACTGGGTCGGCATCTTCAAGATCTGGAACGGCGGGCTCGGCATCTGGGGTGCGGTGGCCGGCGGCGCGCTCGGCGCGTGGATCGCCTGCCGCCGCCGCGGCATCCCGTTGACCATGGTCGCCGACGCGCTGGCGCCGGGGCTGCCGGTCGCGCAGGCGGTCGGCCGCTGGGGCAACTGGTTCAACCAGGAGTTGTACGGTCGGCCCACGTCACTGCCGTGGGCGGTGGAGATCGACCCGGCGCACCGACCGCTCGGCATGGACCAGTACGCGACGTACCAGCCGACGTTCCTGTACGAGAGCGTCTGGGATCTGCTGGTGGCGCTGGTGGTGTGGCGGCTCGACCGGCGGTACCGGTTCGGCCGCGGCCGGGGCTTCGCGCTGTACGTGATGCTCTACGTCTTCGGGCGGTTCTTCACCGAGATGATGCGCATCGACCACGCCAACGAGTTCCTGGGTCTGCGGGTCAACGACTGGGTCAGCATCCTGGTGTTCCTGGGCGCCGCCGCGTACTTCCTGCTCGTCCGAGGGCCGCGCAAGGACCTCGTCACCGACTCCGACGGCAACCTCACCGTCGTACCGGAGGGCACCGGCGCCGCTGGTACCGGGGCGACCGGGGTGCAGGCGGAGGAGACCGAGGTCGAGGGGGCGGACGACCGGCCGGACGACGGCACGGACGATCCCGGCTCCGGGGACGACGACGCCGGCGACCTGCCGGACGAGCGCGCCGCCGAGCCTGCCGCAGCCGGCCGTGCCGACGACGAGCCCGCCGCCGATCCTGCCGACGCCGACGCGGGCCGTGCCGACGCGGACGCCGCGGACCGGGAGAAGCACGCCCGCTAGGTGTCACGCCCGCTGGGCGTACCGGGGTGACGATCCCCATGATCGACGGTGCGGCGCGGGCGCGGGCCGTACCGTGTGGCCATGCGGGTCAGTACTGTCATCCTGCCCATCTACCGGTGGGCCGTGGCGGCGGACGTGTGGCGGCGGGCCGAGGAGCTGGGCTGCCACGCGGCGTACACCTACGACCACCTGTCCTGGCGGGAGCCGTTCCGGGACGGGACGTGGTTCGGTGCGGTGCCGACCCTGACCGCGGCGGCCACGGTCACCAGCCGGCTGCGGCTCGGCACCATGGTCACCTCGCCGAACTTCCGCCATCCGGTACCGCTGGCGAAGGATCTGATGTCGGTCGACGACGTGTCCGGCGGCCGGCTGACCGTCGGCGTCGGCTCCGGCGGCACCGGGTTCGACGCGCGGGTGCTGGGCGCCGAGCCGTGGTCGCCGCGGGAGCGCGCCGACCGGTTCGCCGAGTTCGTGCCGCTGCTGGACCGGCTGCTGCGGGAGCCCACCACCACCGACACCGGCCGGTACTACTCTGCCCACGAGGCGCGGATGGTGCCGGGCTGCGTGCAGCGTCCCCGCGTCCCGCTGTACGTGGCGGCGACCGGTCCGCGCGGCCTCGCCCTCGCCACCCGGTACGGCGACGGCTGGGTGACGACCGCGGACGACCCGGCCGACGAGATCGCCCGGCTGGCCGCGGCCTGCGCGGACGCCGGCCGCGACCCCGCCGGGCTGGACCGCGTGGTACTGACCGGGTTCGGCCCGCTGCCGGACTCGCCGGCCGGTTTCGTCGACCTGGCCGGCCGGTACGCGGAGCTGGGCGTCACCGAGCTGGTCGTGCACTGGCCCGTGCCGGACACGCAGTTCGCCATGGACCAGGGGCTGTTCGAGCGGGTCGTGACGGCGCTGACCTGAGCCGCCGCCGCGCGCACGCTCTCCGGAGTCAGGACACCGGCACGGCCACCTCCTGCAACCGTGCGAAGTTCGCCCGGTACGCGTCGTGCGCCGCGGCGCCCTCGATGCGCAGCAGCGCCTCGTCGTTCTCCCGCAGCGAGGAGAAGTCGAGGTTGTGCGAGCCGGTCCACACCCACTTCGTGTCCGGGTGGGCCGCGTAGTTGCCCTCGACCAGGAAGTACTTGGAGTGCACCAGGTACCCGTCGGCGGTCTTGAGGTGGCGCAGGGTCAGGTTCGCGTGGCCGGTGAGGGTCGCGACCTGGTTGCTGTCGGTGTAGACGATATCGACGCGACATCCTTGCGCCGCAAGGGAAACCAGCGCGTCCGCCACCCCCGCCCGGTGCAGCGCGTACGCCGAGACTCGGACGATCGAGCGGTGGTCGCCGGGCGTACCGACGGTGCTGTTGCCGGTGCACCCGACGTTGCCGAGGATGTCGACGACGACGTCACCGGTCTCCTGCGGGAAGAAGTAGTACTTCTCGGCGCCGACCGTGCCGCTGGTGAAGTAGTCGTTGTTGCCGACCATCGCGGCCAGGTCGTTGAAGTACTGCACGTACGCGGTGTAGAGCGGGGTGTTGCCCACCACCGTGTACGCGTTGTTGAAGTACTTCTCGGTGTTGAGCGCGGTCGCGTTCGCCGACGCCTGGATGACCACGTCCTCCGCCACTCCCGGGTCGCCGATCCGGGAGAACAGGAAGAACTTGTTGTGGTTGATGGGATTCACGCCGCCGTACGCGATGCACGCGCCGCCCTGGTGACACACCCGTACCCACGAGGTGGTGGTCATGTCGGTGCCGAGCGCGGCGATCAGGTTCTGCGCCGCCGCCGAGGTGCTGTACTTCGCGTCGAGGACGACGCGGATCTGCACGCCGCGGTCGTGCGCGGCGACCAGCGCGTCGGTGTAGTCCTGGTCGGTCAGCGCGTACATGGAGGTCCGGATCAGCCGGCCGGGCTGGGTGTTCGCGACGGCGCCGAGGATGTGGTCCTTCACCGCGTCCTGCGCCGCGGCGTCACCGTACGGGTCGTTGAACACGGCGCCGGTGGCGATCGGCGCCGCGTGCGGTCGGGGATGGTGGTCGTCGGGGTGTGCCGCGGCGGGGGCGGCGCCGGGCAGGACGAGCGCGGCCAGCAGTACGGCCGCCGCGATCACGCGTCCGCGCATGGGTACTCCTCGTCGGGAGGTGTCGGGGCGCGGACCAGCCTGGTGCCGCGACCCGCCCGGGCACCACACCGTTGCGCCATGCGCACCGGCGGTACCGCAGGCCGGTCAGGCGGCGGGTTCGGCGATGCAGGCCGTGGCGGTGTGGCGGAAGCCGATCCGCGCGTAGATGCGGGCCACGTCCGCCGAGTCGGCGGCCAGGAACACCAGTCCGGTACCGGCGGCCAGCGACGCGCGGACCAGCCGGGTGGTGACCGCGCGGGCGAGGCCGCGGCGCCGCGCGGACGGCAGCGTACCGACGCCGGCGACCTCGGCCACCGCGCCGACCCGCTGTACGGTGCCGATCGCGACCGGCCCGTCCGGCCCGTCGACCAGCGCCCGGACGTGCCGGCCGGCGCGGATCAGGTCCGCCTCGACGGCCAGCGCCGCGGCCGACACCGGTGTGTACGCGGCGTCCCGCTCGGCCGTACCGGCCTCGCCCACCGCCGTACCGTGTGCGGCGAAGGCGACCGCGCCGACCGCGTGCCAGGCGGCCAGGTCCGCGGCGAAGCCCGGGTCGTCCGGGTCGAGCAGCCGCACCGTGGTCCCGGCGACCGGCTCCGGCGTCACGCCCGCCGGCAGCACCATCAGCGGCGCCCGCTGTACCGCGAGCCCCGCCTCCTCGGCCGGCCCGATCAGGCCCGGCGTCGTCTCGTCCACCCACTCGAACGCCTCCGGTACGCCCAGCTCGCGTTGCCGGGCGCGGACCGCGGCGACGTCGGCGGCCGTACCGGCGGGGGTGCCGAGCGCGGGGCGGGCGTAGAACGGGTGCCCCTCGCCGTCCCGGACGAACAGGTCGAACGGGCCGATCCGTTCCACCCGTGCCCGGTCCCGGGGTACGGCGTCGTAGAAGGTCTCCAGCGTGGCGAGCAGGCCGGTGTCGAGGTCGGTCACGAACGGTGAGCCTAGCCAGCGGTACGCCCCGCGCGCGACGGCACTGCTCCGGGATCCGGACGCCCGGCGCCGTACGGGCCGGCACGGTCCGGTACCGGGCGTGCCCACCGGTACTCTGTGTCAATCTCCACTGCGCTCGGCAGGCGTTCGAGCCTCCCGGTTGATACCGTTCGAGGAACTGGGAGTGGTGAGATCTTTCACGAAGAGGTGACCCGGTGTCCGCGCCGGGGGGTCTCGTAAACTCCAATGTCACGTATCGGGCCGACGCCGTCCCGCCTCAGCATGCATTTTTCCCGCCGGGCGGCCACAGGCATCCCGGCGTACTCACGACCCTGGAGGCCCGATGACGCTGCCCGCCACCGGTGTCCCCGCGACCGGGACCGGCGTCCCCGCCACCGGCCTGTACGACCCGTCGTACGAGCACGACGCCTGCGGTGTCGCGTTCGTGGTCGACGCGCGTGGCCGGCGCTCGCACCGGACCGTCACCCGCGGCCTGTCCGCCCTGGTCCGGATGGAGCATCGCGGCGCCGCCGGCGCGGAGCCCAACACCGGTGACGGCGCCGGCATCCTGCTCCAGGTGCCCGACGCGTTCTGCCGCGCGGTCGCCGGGTGCGAGCTGCCCGCCGCCGCCCCCGACGGCAGCCTCCGGTACGCGACGGGGCTGGTGTTCCTGCCGGGGGACGATGCGGACGCGGCGCGCGCCGAGCGGATCGTCGCCAAGTACGCGGTGGCCGAGGGCGCCGAGGTGCTCGGCTGGCGGGACGTACCGACCGACCCGGGCGAGCTGGGGGAGACGGCGCGGCGCGCGATGCCGCGGATCCGGCAGGTGTTCCTCGCCGCGCACGACATGTCGGACGGCACGCCGCTGTCCGGCCTGGCGCTGGAGCGCGTCGCGTACTGCGTGCGCAAGCAGACCGAACGGGAGACGCGGGAGCGCGGCGTGCCCGCGTACTTCCCGTCCCTGTCGTCGCGGACGATCGTCTACAAGGGCATGCTCACGCCGCCGCAGCTGGGCCGGTTCTTCGCCGACCTGTCCGACGAGCGGGTCACCTCGGCGATCTCCCTGGTGCACAGCCGGTTCTCGACGAACACGTTCCCGTCGTGGCCGCTGGCGCACCCGTTCCGGCTGGTGGCGCACAACGGCGAGATCAACACGATCCGCGGCAACCGCAACTGGATGGCGGCCCGCGAGGCGCTGCTGTCCTCGACGCTGCTGCCGGGCCGCATCAAGCGCCTCTTCCCGATCTGTACGCCGGGGGCCTCCGACTCCGCCACCTTCGACGAGGTGCTGGAACTCCTGCACCTGGCCGGGCGCAGCCTGCCGCACTCGGTACTGATGATGATCCCCGAGGCGTGGGAGAACGACCCGCGGATGGACGCCGCCCGCCGCGCGTTCTACCAGTTCCACGCGTGTCTGATGGAGCCGTGGGACGGGCCGGCGTGCGTGTCGTTCACCGACGGCACCGTCATCGGCGCGGTACTGGACCGCAACGGCCTGCGTCCCGCGCGCTGGTGGCGTACCGACGACGACACCGTGGTGTTCGCCTCCGAGGCCGGCGTCCTGGACCTGGACCCGGCGACCGTGGTGGCGAAGGGCCGGCTCACCCCGGGCCGGATGTTCCTGGTGGACACGGCCGCGGGCCGGATCGTCACCGACGACGAGATCAAGGGCGAGCTGGCCGCGGCCGAGCCGTACGACGAGTGGTTGACGGCCGGGCTGATGCGGTTGGAGGACCTGCCCGCCCGCGAGCACATCGTCTACACGCACGACAGCGTCGCCCGTCGCCAGCAGACCTTCGGGTACACCCAGGAGGAGCTGAAGATCCTGCTGGCGCCGATGGCGACCAAGGGCGCCGAGCCGTTGGGGTCGATGGGCACCGACACCCCGGTCGCGGTGCTGTCGAAGCGTCCCCGCCTGCTGTACGACTACTTCACGCAGCTGTTCGCGCAGGTGACCAACCCGCCGCTGGACGCGATCCGGGAGGAGCTGGTCACCAGCGTCGCCACCACCATCGGGCCGGAGCACAACCTGCTCGACGCCTCCCCGGCGAGCTGCCGGCAGATCGTGCTGCCGCACCCGGTGCTGGACAACGACGAGCTGGCGAAGATCCTGTCCGTCGACGAGGACGGCGACATGCCGGGCTTCAAGGCGGTCCGGGTCTCCGGCCTGTACCGGGTGGCCGACGGCGCGGCGGGCATCAAGGCCCGCATCACGCAGATCTGCCGGCACGTGTCGGAGGCGATCGAGGACGGGGTCCGCATCCTGGTGCTGTCCGACCGGGACTCGACCGCCGACCTGGCGCCGATCCCGTCGCTGCTGCTCACCGCCGCCGTACACCAGCACCTGGTGCGCGAGCAGACCCGTACGCAGGTGTCGTTGGTGGTGGAGTCCGGTGACTGCCGCGAGGTGCACCACGTCGCCGTGCTCCTCGGGTACGGCGCGTCCGCGGTCAACCCGTACCTGGCGTTCGAGACGATCGAGGACCTGATCGCGGCCGGCACCATCACCGGCATCGAGCCGGCGAAGGCCGTCGCGAACTACGCGAAGGGCCTCGGCAAGGGCGTCCTGAAGATCATGTCCAAGATGGGCATCTCCACCGTCGCGTCGTACACCGGCGCGCAGGTGTTCGAGGCGATCGGGCTCGCCGACAAGCTCGTCCAGCGCTACTTCACCGGTACCACGTCGCGGATCGGCGGGGTGGGCCTGGCGGAGATCGCCGCCGAGGTGGCCGCGCGGCACGACCGCGCGTACCCGCGGAACCCGGCGGAGGCGGCGCACCGGGTGCTCGACGTGGGCGGCGAGTACCAGTGGCGGCGCGAGGGCGAGGTGCACCTGTTCAACCCGGAGACGGTGTTCCTGCTCCAGCACTCGACCCGGTCCCGGCAGTACGACATCTTCCGCAAGTACACCGCGGCGGTGGACGGGCTGGCCGCCGAGTCCGGCTCGCTGCGCGGGCTGTTCTCCTTCCGTACCAACGGTCGTACGCCGGTGCCGCTGTCGGAGGTGGAGCCGGTCGAGGCGATCGTGCGGCGGTTCGCGACCGGCGCGATGAGCTACGGCTCGATCTCCGCCGAGGCGCACACCGACCTGGCGATCGCGATGAACCGGCTGGGCGGCAAGTCCAACACCGGCGAGGGCGGCGAGGACCGCGACCGGCTGTACGACGCCGAACGGCGCAGCGCGGTGAAGCAGGTCGCGTCCGGCCGGTTCGGCGTGACCAGCGAGTACCTGGTGAACGCGGACGACATCCAGATCAAGATGGCGCAGGGCGCGAAGCCCGGCGAGGGCGGCCAGCTGCCCGGCAACAAGGTGTGGCCGTGGGTGGCGCGCACCCGGCACTCGACGCCGGGCGTCGGGCTGATCTCGCCTCCGCCGCACCACGACATCTACTCGATCGAGGACCTGGCGCAGCTCATCTTCGACCTGAAGAACGCCAACCCGGCCGCGCGCATCCACGTGAAGCTGGTCAGCGAGGTCGGCGTCGGTACGGTCGCCGCCGGTGTCGCGAAGGCGCACGCCGACGTGGTGCTCATCTCCGGCCACGACGGCGGGACGGGCGCCTCGCCGCTCAACTCGCTCAAGCACGCCGGCGGCCCGTGGGAGCTGGGCCTCGCCGAGGCGCAGCAGACGTTGCTGCGCAACGGACTCCGCGACCGGGTCACCGTCCAGGTCGACGGCCAGCTCAAGACCGGCCGGGACGTGGTGGTCGCGGCGCTGCTCGGCGCCGAGGAGTTCGGTTTCGCGACCGCGCCGCTGATCGTGCAGGGCTGCGTCATGATGCGCGTCTGCCACCTCGACACCTGCCCGGTCGGCATCGCCACCCAGAACCCGGAGCTGCGCGCCCGGTACACCGGCACGCCCGAGTTCGTCGAGACCTTCTTCCGGTACCTGGCGGAGGAGGTCCGGGAACACCTGGCACAGCTGGGTTTCCGTACGTTGGACGAGGCGATCGGCCAGGTCGAGCTGCTCGACGTGGCGCCGGCGGTGGACCACTGGAAGGCGTCCGGGCTGGACCTGTCGCCGATCCTGGCGTCGGAGCCGGCCGGCGACGGCGCCCGCCGCCGTACCCGGGAGCAGGACCACGGGCTGGAGTCCGTGCTCGACGTCAAGCTCACCGAGCTGGCACGGTCCACATTGGACACCCGGGAGCCGGTGTCGGCGACCCTGCCGATCCGCAACACCGACCGCGCCGTCGGCACCATGCTCGGCTCCGAGCTGACCCGCCGGTACCCGGACGGGCTGGACGACGGCTCGATCACCTTCACCTTCACCGGTACGGCGGGGCAGTCGTTCGGCGCGTTCCTGCCGAAGGGCGTGACGCTGCGGCTGTTCGGCGACGCCAACGACTACGTCGGCAAGGGCCTGTCCGGCGGCCGGCTGGTGATCCGGCCGGACGCGGCGGCGCCGTTCGACCCGCGCGACAACATCATCGCCGGCAACACCGTCCTGTACGGCGCCACCGCCGGCGAGCTGTACGCCGACGGCGTGGTCGGGGAACGCTTCGCGGTCCGCAACTCCGGCGCGGTCGCCGTCGTCGACGGCTGCGGCGACCACGGCTGCGAGTACATGACGGGCGGCGAGGTGGTGGTGCTCGGCGGGACCGGGCGCAACTTCGCGGCCGGCATGTCCGGCGGCACCGCGTACGTGTTCCGCCTGGACCCGGCGCTCGTCAACCGCGAACTGGTCGGCCTGGAGCCACTGTCCACATCGGACCAGCAGCGGCTGCACGCGCTCGTCTCCGCGCACCACGCGGAGACCGGCTCGACGCTCGCCGCCGAGCTGCTGGCCGACTGGACCGCCGCGGTCGAACAGTTCACGAAGGTGCTGCCCCGCGACTACAAGCGGGTCCTGGAGACCATCGCCGCGGCCGAGCGGTCCGGCGCCGACGTCGACACGGCGATCATGGAGGTGGCAGGTGCCTGACGCGAGGGGCTTTCTCCAGCACGGCCGGGCGCTGCCGCCGAAGCGACCGGTACCGGTGCGCATCTCCGACTGGCGCGAGGTGTACACCAGCCACGACGAGGACGCGCTGAAGGCGCAGGCGACCCGCTGCATGGACTGCGGGATTCCGTTCTGCCACAACGGATGCCCGCTCGGCAACCGGATCCCGGAGTGGAACGAGCTGACCCGTACCGGGGCGCACGCGGCGGCGATCGAGCAGCTGCACGCCACGAACAACTTCCCGGAGTTCACCGGGCGGCTGTGCCCGGCACCCTGCGAGGCGGCCTGCGTCCTCGGCATCGCCGACGATCCGGTCACCATCAAGCAGATCGAGGTCCAGATCATCGACCGGGCGTACGACGACGGTCTGGTCGCGCCGCAGCCGTCGCCCGCGCCGTCCGGCAAGCGCGTCGCGGTCGTCGGATCCGGACCGGCCGGGATGGCCGCCGCGCAGCAGCTTGCCCGCGCCGGCCACGAGGTCGTCGTGTACGAGCGGGACGAGCGCCCCGGTGGCCTGCTCCGCTTCGGCATCCCCGACTTCAAGCTGGAGAAGGAGCACATCGACCGGCGGCTCGACCAGCTCACCGCCGAGGGCGTACGGTTCGTGACCGGCTGCGAGGCCGGCGTCGACGTGACCGCCGAGCAGCTGCGCGCCGAGTACGACGCGGTGTTGCTGGCGACGGGCGCGCTGGCCGGCCGGGACACCGACACCACCGGGCGTGGCCTGTCCGGCGTACACCTGGCGATGGAGCACCTGGTCGCCTCGAACCGCGCCGTCCACAGTGGACAGACGCCGGCGATCAGCGCCGAGGGCAGGCACGTCGTCATCATCGGCGGCGGCGACACCGCGGCCGACTGCCTCGGCGTCGCGCACCGGCAGGGCGCCGCCAGCGTCACCCAGCTCGACCTGTACCCGGAGCCGCCCGCGACCCGCGCCGGCGAACGCGACCCGTGGCCGACCTGGCCGACCATCCTGCGCGTGTACCCGGCGCACGAGGAGGGCGGCACCCGCGAGTTCGCTGCCGCCGCGGAGGAGTTCGTGGACGACGGCACCGGCCGGGTCCGCGCCATCCGGATCCAGAAGGTCGAGGTCACCCGGGTCGACGGCCGCCGCGTCGTCACCCCCGTACCCGGCAGCGAGCAGGAACTGCCCGCCGACCTGGTCCTGCTGGCGATCGGCTTCGAGGGCACCGAGCCCTCGCCGCTGCTCGACTCGCTGGGCGTGGCCCGCTCGCCGCGCGGCACCCTGGACTGCGGCGCCGACTGGCAGACCGCCGCCGAGGGCGTGTTCACCGCCGGCGACGCCCACCGGGGCGCCTCGCTGATCGTGTGGGCCATCGCCGAGGGCCGCGCCGCCGCCGCCGCGATCCACCGGTACCTGGGGGTTCCGGGCGACCTGCCCGCGCCGGTCACCGCCGACGCGCAGCCGCTCGCCGTCCCGCGCTGACGCGTACGGGCCGGCCCGGGACGACCGGGCCGGCCCGTACCGTTCAGCGGTCGGGGAGCGCGGCCAGTACGGTGTTGTGCGCCTGCTGGTAGATGACCGAGCTGCGGTAGCTGACGATCTCCCGCCGCCGGCTCAGCCGGTCCACCAGGAACGCGTGCAGGTGTTCGAGATCCTGCACCGCCACGTGGACCAGGAAGTCGTCGCCGCCCGCCACCACGAACACCGACACCACCTGCGGCAGCCCCGTCACGAACTCCTGGAAGCCGTCGATCACCGCCCGGCTCAGCGGCCGGATCTGCACCGACACGAACGCCTGCACGCCGCGGTTCAGCGCCGCCATGTCCACCTGCGCGTGGTACCCGCGGATCACGCCGCGCTCGTGCAGCGACCGGACCCGTTCCAGGCAGGTCGAGGGGGCGATGTCGAGGCGCCGGGCCAGTTCGCGGTTGGTCTGCCGGGCATCGCGCTGCAACTCCTCGACCAGCGCCGAATCTCGTTCGTCCATGCCCACGATCTTTCCAGCATCCCCGAACGATGTTCGGTACGCGCCGGAAACGTCCGGGCGGATGGCTAGCGTTGCCGCCGGTCGATCGGACGAGGGGGAACGGATGGCGAAGCTCGGCACACCCGCCGGCGTCGCGATGTACGTCGGCGCGGTGCTCGGCCCCGGCGTCCTTGCGCTGCCCGCCCTCGCGGTCCGTACGGCCGGGCCGGCGTCGATCCTGTCCTGGGCCGGACTGCTCGCGGTCAGCGGCCCGATCGCCGCCGCGTTCGCCGCGCTCGGCGCCCGGTACCCGGACGGCGGGGGCGTCGCCAGCTTCGTCCGCCGCGCCCTCGGCCCGCGCGCCGCGGCCGCCGTCGGCTGGTGGTTCTACCTCGTCGTACCGGTCGGCACGGTGGCCGGCGCCGTCGTCGGCGCACAGTACGTCGGGCTCGGCGGGTATCCGGGCACGGTGGCGACCGCGGCGCTGCTGCTGGCCGCCGCGTTCGCCGCGAACGCGCTCGGGCTGCGGCTGTCCGGCGCCCTCCAGACCGCCCTGGTCGCCGTACTCGTCGCGCTGCTCGTCGTCGCCGTGACGGTCGCCGCGCCGGACGCCCGCGCCGCCAACCTGACCCCGTTCGCCCCGCACGGCGCCGGGTCCGTGCTGTCCGCCGCCGGCGTGCTGTTCTTCGGCTTCGCCGGCTGGGAGGCCGGCACGCACCTGTCCGCCGAGTTCCGCGACCCGCGGCGGACCCTGCCCCGGGTCACCGCGCTGGCGCTCGTCGCCGTCACCGTCCTGTACCTCGGTCTCGCCCTGGTCACGGTGACCGTGCTCGGCCCCGCCGCCGGACGTACGCCGGTGCCGTTGACGGTGCTGCTCGCGCACGGCATCGGCCCCGCCGCCCGCCCCGTCACCGCCGTCGCCGCCGTACTGCTGGCGTTCGGCGCGATCAACACGTACCTGGCCAGCGCCGCCCGGCTCGGCGCCGCCCTCGCCCGCGACGGCGCCCTGCCCCACGCACTCGCCGGTACGCCACGGCGCAGCCTCACCCTGCTCGCCGTCCTCACCGCCGCCGTACTCGGCGCCGACGCGTACCTGCGGCTGCCGCTCGACACGCTGCTGCGCGCCACCGCCGCCTGCCTCGCCGCCGTCGTCACCGCCGGCATGCTCGCCGCCGCCCTCCTCCTCCCGCGCCGCACCCCCACCTGGTACGGCGCGCTCGTCGGCGGCGCCGCCACCCTCGCCGTCCTCGCCGCCACCGGCCCCCTGCTGGCGTACCCGGTGGTCGTCGGGGTCGCCGGCGCCGCCTTCCACCACGCCCACCGCGCGAAACGCGCCCGCCGAACGCACCCGGACCGCCGCACCTCCACGGCCGGACCGGTGCGCTGAGGAGTACGTCGCGGGCACCCGGCCGATTGCGGATCGTCGGTAGGCTGCCCGCAGGCGAGGGGGCGCCGGTACGGCCGAAGCGGCGCGCGCGCCGCGGACGACCACGACCGCACCGAACACGCCAACACCGTCGACACCGGACAGGACAGCGATGACCGACTGGATCCCGGGTACCGAGCGGGAAGCGGCCCTGGCCGCCGCGGTCGAGGCCCACGACGTCGCCGGCTACCTGCGCGTGCTCGCCGACGGCGAACTGCTGCTGCCGATCGACGCCGACGCCGCGGTACGCGGGGACGCCCTCCGCTGGGCCACGTTCCCGTCCGGCGACACGCGGGTGCTCGCCGCGTACACGTCGGGGACGGCGATGCTCGCCGCGACCGACGGGGCGTTCACCACGTTCCGCAAGGTCACGCTGGCGACCCTGCTCGACCAGTGGCCCGACGCGTCCTGGCAGCTCGGCGTCGACGTGAACCTGCCGGTCGGCGCGATCTTCCCGGTCGACCAGGTACGCGCCGCGCTCGGGCCCGCGCCCGCCGGCGACGAGCGACCGTCACGGCCGGTCGAGTCACCCGCCGAACGCCCGACGAAGCCGACCATGCGTACCGAGGTCGCCCCCGACACGGCCACCGGCCCGGACGCCGGCAACGGCACACCCAGCGTCATGCAGAAGGTACTGCCGCCCGACCAGGTGCGCCGCTACCTCGACGACGGGTACGACCTGGTCGCCGGCTACGTCTACAAGGCCGCCGACGCCGCCCCGCTCGCCACCGTCCGCGACATCGTCACCGGCCTCGGCCTGACGTACGAGGGGTCGCCGTTCGACCCCGACGACGAGTACGTGTGGGTCATCCGGTGGCGGTCCGTCGTCGCCAGCGTGTTCCGCGTCCCGTTCGGCGGCACCGACGCCAGCCACCTTCCCGTCTGGGGAGACAAGGGCTGGGTCGTCGAGCACGCGCCGTTCGCCGGCAACGGGTTCGCGCCGCATCCGTCGATCCCCATCCCCGAATGGAAGGTCGACAGCACCCGCCTGACCTCCGGCGCCGAGATGTACCGCATCGACCGGCACGGCCGTCAGGACCTCGTCGCTGTCTACAGCTCGTCCGCCGCCCGTTGGCAGCGTCCCGCCGGAGGTACCGCGTGATCCGCGAAGGCATGTTCCTGGTCTGGCGCGACCAGATCTACCCAGCCAACACCGACGGCGCCCGCCTCCTCATCTACACCGACGCCCCCGCCGAGGGCTTCCGCCAGACCGCCCCCGGCCGGTACGAGCGCGACGTCACCGACGAGGACGTCAACGGTGCGTACGTGTCGACCATCGGCACCTGGCGCGGCGTCCCCGTCAAGGCGCTCTACGAGCACGGCGACCACATCCGCATCGAGTACACCGGCGGTCGCGCCGACGTCGCCGAGTCCCTCGGCATGGAACGCGTCGACAAGGGCGTCTACCAGATCTGGACCACTCGCCAGGAACTCCTCGATCTCCACGAGACCGCCCTGTCGTGACCCCCGACGAGCCGTTCGTCGCCGGGACCGTCGTGTCCTGGTGGAGCGCGCCTGGGTCCGCCGCGGACGTTCGCACCGCTCCCGTCGTCACCGACCAGGACCACGCCGCCGACGATCCACGGCACGGCACCACCGCTGCCGCCGGTACCGGTCGAGGCCAGGGTGCGTGTCGGGTCGCGGGACGCCGACGCCCGCGCGGACGGTCCGCCCACCTCGCCGAGAGGGTTCCGGTCGACCTTCGCCGTCGACGCCTCCCGGATCGACGGTCCCGTACCCGTAGTGCTCGTTCCGGCCTGCCTGGCGCTCGGTGGCGGGCAGTTCCCCAGGCGTTCCCGACCTTGCCCGTACCGGGGAGGAACTTGGCGCAACGGGGCCAACACGCTTGTCAGCGGTCGAGGGAGTAGACGACGGCGAGGATGACGCCGCACACCATCGCCGCGATGGTCCAGCCGCGGGCGCGGACGATCTGCCGCTCGAACTCGTACGCGTCGCCGCGGTCGCGGGCGCCCATCGCGAGTGCGGAGAACACGATGCCCACGATGCCGAACGGCAGGCAGCAGCAGACGGTGGAGGCGATCGAGAGGCCGAGCCAGAGGCCGGGGGAGTCGCCGCCGCGTGGCGCGTAGCCGTCGAAACCGTCGCTCATCGGCCACCGCCCCGGGTCCGTGCCGTTGTCGGGCGTCATCGTACCGAGAGTGCGCCAGCCATGCCGTTCCGCGATGATCGTCCTCCTTCGTCCCGCCAATTCCGTACGACGACGGCTCGTGGCCGACGGGCCGTGTTGACGGGATGCGGCGCCGGACCGGGTACGGCGGGGCAGTGACCGGGCCGTGATCCACGGGAGGTCGGGGTGTCGGGCGGTGGGATCTTCGGCGTACCGGCGATGTTGCCGAGGGATTTCCGGTGGCTGTCGGGTGTCCACAAGGTTACGGCGTTTGGGCTGTTCGCAGAGGGTGGGACGGGCGCCACAGCCCGGCCGCGGCCAGGTATAGCCTGACGGGCGTGACACGTCGAGCGAAGATCGTTTGTACCATCGGTCCGGCCACCGCCACGCCGGAGCGGATGCGGGGACTGGTCGAGGCGGGCATGGATGTGGCCCGGCTGAACTTCAGCCACGGCAGCCACGCCGACCACGAGGCCGTGTACCACATGGTGCGTGAGGCCGCCGCGGCCACGGGGCGGGCGGTCGGCATCCTCGCCGACTTCCAGGGGCCGAAGATCCGCCTCGGCACGTTCGCCGAGGGCAAGGCTGAGTGGAACACCGGCGACACGGTCGTCATCACCGCCGAGGACGTCGAGGGCACCGCCGCGCGGGTGTCGGTGACGTACAAGAAGCTTCCGGCGGAGGTGCGTTTCGGGGACCGGCTGCTCGTCGACGACGGCAAGCTGGCCCTGGAGGTCACCGACGTGACCGGTGACGACATCACCTGCCTGGTGGTGGAGGGCGGCCCGGTCTCCAACAACAAGGGCCTGTCGCTGCCGAACGTGGCGATCAGCGTCCCGGCGCTGAGCGAGAAGGACGCCGAGGACCTGCGGTTCGCGCTGGGCCTCGGGGTCGACCTGGTGGCGCTGTCGTTCGTGCGGTCGGCCGACGACATCAAGCCGGCGCACGAGATCATGGACGAGCTGGGCAACCGCGTCCCGATCATCGCGAAGATCGAGAAGCCGGAGGCGGTGGACCGTCTCGACGCGATCGTCGACGCGTTCGACGGGCTGATGGTGGCGCGCGGCGACCTGGGCGTCGAGCTGCCGCTGGAGCGGGTACCGATGGTGCAGAAGCACGCGGTGCAGCTGTGCCGGGAGAACGCGAAGCCGGTCATCGTCGCCACCCAGATGCTCGACTCGATGATCGAGAACTCGCGGCCCACCCGCGCGGAGACGTCCGACGTCGCCAACGCCGTACTCGACGGGGCGGACGCGGTGATGCTGTCCGCCGAGACGTCCGTCGGCCGGTACCCGGTGCTGACGGTGCGGACGATGGCCCGCATCGTGGAGTACGCCGAGTCGGGCGAGTTCACGTGCCCCGGTCTCCAGCACGACCCGCGTACGCAGGGCGGCGCGATCACGGCCGCGGCGGCGCACACGGCCGGGGTGATCGGCGCGAAGGCGCTGGTGGCGTTCAGCCAGACCGGCGACACGGTGCGGCGGCTCGCCCGGCTGCACTCGCCGCTGCCGCTGCTGGCGTTCACGCCGGAGGAGAAGGTGCGCCGGCAGCTCGCGCTGAGCTGGGGCGTGGAGACGTTCCTGGTGCCGTTCGTGCACCACACGGACGACATGTTCCGCCAGGTCGACCACGCCCTGCAGGACCTCGGGCACGGCCGCGCCGGCGACTCCGTCGTCATCGTCGCGGGCACCCCCGCCGGTACGCCGGGTTCGACGAACACGCTGCGGGTGCACCGCCTCGGCTCGCTCGCCGACCCGGCCTGACATGCCCGACCAGCACGACCCGTCCGGGCCGGACCGCAACGAGGGTCCGGCCCGGACGGGTGCTGCCGGCGGTCCCGCCGAACCGGCCGGGCCGGGCGGCGCCGCGCCGCTGACCGGGCAGGCCGCCGTCGACAACCTGCTCGGCCTGCTCGACCTGGAACCCATCGAGGTCAACATCTTCCGCGGGCGCAGCCCCGAGGTGGGGCCGCAGCGGGTGTTCGGCGGGCAGGTCGCGGGGCAGGCGCTGGTCGCCGCCGGGCGTACGGTCGACGCCGCCCGGCCGGTGCACTCGCTGCACGGCTACTTCGTGCGCCCCGGCGACCCCACCGTGCCGATCGTGTACTCGGTGGAGGTGATCCGGGACGGCGGTTCGTTCTCGGTGCGCCGGGTGACCGCGATCCAGCACGGCAAGTCGATCTTCTTCATGTCCGCCTCGTTCCACACACCGGAGCGCGGGCTGGACCACCAGACGCAGATGCCGTCCGACGTACCGCCGCCCGAGAGCGTGCCGACGCTGACCGAGCGGCTCGCCCGCTACCCGGAACGGCTCGGGATCTGGTCGCGCGTCCCGCAGTCCATCGACGTGCGGTACGTCGGCGAGCCCGGCTGGGTACCCAGCGGCGACCGGCCCGCCTCGCCGCACCAGCGGGTGTGGATGCGCATCGCCGGGCGGCTGCCGGACAGCCCGCTCATCCAGGCCTGCGCCCTGACGTACGCCAGCGACCTGACGCTGCTCGACTCGGTACTGTCCTGGCACGGCGAGGTCTGGGGGCCGGAGGGGTTCGCCGGGGCGAGCCTCGACCACGCGGTGTGGTTCCACCGGCCGTTCCGCGCCGACGACTGGTTCCTCTACGACTGCGAGAGCCCGTCCGCCGCCGACGGCCGCGGCCTCGCCACCGGGCGCATCTTCGCCGCGGACGGCCGGCACCTGGCGACCGTCGTACAGGAGGGTCTGCTCCGCCGCGTCGGCTCCTGACCGCAGCCACGTTGTCCAGCAGCACAACCCATGCCGGCGCCACCGGCCGCGGCTACGCCAGCAGGCTCAGGTAATGGCGCGCCACGGCAGTGGCCGCGGACCGCGACTCGTCGTACGTCATGCCGTGGCCGTGCAGCGTGTTCCCGGTGCGGGGCTCGTCGTACACCGCCGCCCGGTACTCGACGACCACCAGCACGTTGCGGTCCCGGGCGACCACCTTCGCCCCGGTCAACGGATACGTGATCGCGTCGGCCTCGGTCTTGCCCGAGATGATCGGCCCCGCGACGGCCGCCGCGAACGCCTCGTCGCCGAGCTTCGGCAGCCGGCGCACGTTCCCCTCGTCCCCGCCGTTGGCGCTCTCGTCCCCGGCGTAGTCCAGATCGTTCCGGTACGAGCCGCGCGCGGTCGCCACGTCGGACGCCAGCGTCAGCGTCACGTTCAGCGCCACACCGCGCGCCGTGGTCAACGACTCCCACTGGCACAGCCGTTGCTGGTCCGACGAGTTCGACCCGTCCGCCCGGACTCCCTTGGCACGCTTGGGAAGCGCGGCACCGATCGCGCACCCGTCCGGCAGTTTCGCGTACGTCGCGGCGGCGCTGGGCGACGCGCTGGCACTCCCGGACGCGCCCCCGCTCGCGGCACCGCGCGGCGCCGACCCGTGCTGCGGCGCGCCGCCGAGCCGCGCGGCGAACACGATGCCACCGGTGACGAGCCCACCCACCAGCAGTACGGCCACGACCACCACCAGCGGCACCACCCAGCCCGGCCGCCCCGAACCACCGCCGGGCGGCGGCGGAGGGAAACCAGGCGGCGGCCCGCCGTACCCGGAAGTCGTCCACGGCGCACCGGCCGCGGGCATCCCCGGCTGCGGACCGGCCCCGAGCACTGGCATCCCGGGCTGTAGCGCCGGAACGGGCCCAGCGCCGGAAGCGGGCGGCACCGCACCCGGAACGTCCACCCCGGGCCGGCCCGGACCAGAAGGCGGGTACCCGATGGTCTGGTCGAACGGAGGGAACGCGGCAGGCTCCTGCGGCCGCTGACCGAAGGGCGGCTGCGAGGCGTCCGGCGATCCAGGCACGGCGTTCATGGCGCCCCATTCTGTCGGGGACCGTCAAGCCCGCCGGAACCGGGCCGGCGGGCGGGGTGCGGCACGCCCGGTCGGGACCGTCGGGGAGAATCGGGCGGCGGGGGAGGGATCGCTGTGCGGATCGGGCTGCTCGGGCCACTGGAGGTGGCCGACGGGGACGCCGACGTCGCCGTGACCGGCGCGCGGCTGCGTGCCTTGCTCGCGCTGCTCGCCCTGCACCCCGGCCGCCCCGTCGGCGTCGACCGGATCGTCGCCGCCCTGTGGGGCGAGGAGGCACCAGCCGGGGCGGCCAACGCGCTCCAGTCGCTGGTGTCCCGGCTGCGCCGGGTCGTACCGGTGGCGATCCGTTCGCTGCCCGCCGGGTACCAGGTGGACCTGGCCGCCACGGACGTCGACACCGGACGCTTCGCCGACCTCGCCGCCACCGGTCGCCGCCGGCTCACCGACGGCGACCCCGTCGGCGCCGTCGACGCGCTGCGCGACGCGCTCGCCCTCTGGCGCGGCCCCGCCCTGGCCGACGTGACGGCACCGTTCGCCGCACCCGTCGCCACCCGACTCGCCGCCGACCGGCTCACCGCGACCGGCGACCTCGCCGAGGCGTACCTGGGGGCGGGGATGGCGGAGGACGCCGCGCTGCTCGTCGCCGGCCCCGCCGCCGACCACCCGCTCGACGAACGGCTGTGCACCCTCACCGTCCGCGCCTTGTACGCGGCCGGCCGGCAGGCCGACGCCCTCGCCGCGTACGAGACGACCCGGCGCGCCCTCGCCGACGAGCTGGGCATCGACCCGTCCGCCGACCTCGCCGCCGTCCACCTCACCGTGCTGCGCGGCGAACCCAGCGGCGACACCACACCCACCGGCGCCACCAACCTGCGCGCCGCGGTGTCCAGCTTCATCGGCCGCGACCGCGAGACCGGCGAGATCCGCAAACTGCTCGCCGACACCCGGCTCGTCACCCTCGTCGGCCCCGGCGGTACCGGCAAGACCCGGCTGGCCGGTGAAGCCGCCGGCGGGCTGCTCGACCGGTACCCGGACGGCGTGTGGTTCGTCGAACTCGCCCCCGTCGCCGACCCCGTCGACGTACCGCACGCGGTGTTCGCCGCGCTCGGCGCCACCGCACCCAGCCTGTCCGGCGCCACCACACCCAGCCTGCCGGCCGCCACCCGGACCGCGCCCGCCGTCCGGGACCGCGCCGAACACCTGCGCGCCCTGCTCGCCGACCGGCGCCTGCTGCTCGTCCTCGACAACTGCGAACACCTCGTCGACGCCGCCGCCCGGCTCGCCGACGACGTCCTCGCGCACTGCCCCGGCGTCCGGATCCTCGCCACCAGCCGCGCCCCGCTCGGCATCACCGGCGAGAAGCTCTACCCGGTACCCCCGCTCGAACTGCCCGCCGAGGGCGCCGACGCCGACACCGCCGGTACCACCGCCGCGGTCCGGCTGCTCGCCGACCGGGCCGCCGCCGTACGGTCCGGCTTCACCGTCGACGCCGGCAACGTCGCCGCCGTGACCCAGATCTGCCGCCGCCTCGACGGCGCCCCGCTCGCCCTCGAACTCGCCGCCGCCCGCCTGCGTACGCTGACCCCCGCGCAGGTCGCCGAGCGCCTCGACGACCGGTTCCGGCTGCTCACCGCCGGCGACCGCACCGCACCCGGCCGGCACCAGACCCTCCAGGCCGTCGTCTCCTGGAGCTGGGACCTGCTCGACGAACCGCAACGCGCCCTCGCCCGCCGGCTGTCCGTGTTCGCCGGCGGCGCCAGCCTCGACGCCCTCGACGCCGTCTGCCCCGGCGGGCCGCTGCCGGCCGACGCCGTCCTCGACGCGCTCACCGGCCTCGTCGACCAGTCCCTCGTCGACGCCGGCGAGGACGGCCGCTACCGGATGCTGGAGACACTCCGCGCGTACGGCGCCGACCGGCTCGCCGACGCCGGCGAGACCCGCGCCACCCGCGACGCGCACCTCGCGTACCACCTGGCGCTCGCCGAACGGCTCGAACCGCTGCTGCGCACCAGCGAACAGGACACCGCGATCGCCGGCCTCACCGCCGACTACGACAACCTCGTCACCGCCCTGCGGTACGCCATCGACGCCCGCGACGCGCACTCCGCCCTGCGTCTCGGCAGCACCATGCTCTGGTACTGGTTCCTCCTCGGGTACGCCACCGACGCCACCAGCCTGCTGCACGACGTCATGCGCATCGCCCCGGACGAACCGCCCGCCGGCCTCGCCGCGCCGTACGCGCTGTGCTACCTCGGCTCGCAGCTCGACTCCCTCGGCGAGTACGTCAACCACCGCGAACGCGTACGCGGAAAGATCGAACGCTTCGAACGGCTCGCCGACGCCGCCCGTGCCGAAGGCCCGCTCCCGCCGCCGCTCGCCCTCGCCCGCTGCTTCCCCGCCCTGCTCGCCGGCGACCACGAGCGCACCCGCGCCCGCCTCGGCGAACTCGTCGACGGCGCCGACCGCTGGACCGCCGCCGCCGCACAGATGCTGCGCGCCAACATCACCCACGACGTCCTGCGTACGCCCGAGGCCGCCGCCCGCGACGCCGACCAGGCCGTCGCCCGGTTCCGCGACCTCGGCGAACGCTGGGGCCTCTCCGCCGCCCTCGTCGGCCAGGGCGAACACCTCGTCGCCCTCGGCGACCTCGACCGCGCCGCCGACGTCCTCGCCGAAGCCTGGGACGTCGCCCGCCACTTCATCCCGCGCGGCGAGCAACCCGGCTTCCTCGTCCGCCTCGCCGGCATCCACATCCGCGCCGGGGACGTCGACACCGCCGAACGCGAACTCGCCGAAGCCAACACCCTGCGCGCCAGCCTCCCGCCCGGCGACCGGCACCGCGGCCAGGACTGGTGGTTCCAGGCCGAGATGGTCGCCGGCGAGGTGCACCGCGCCCGCGGCCGGTACGACGCCGCACGCGACTGCTACCACCGCATCCTGCGCTGGTCCGACGAGAACCCCGGCTCCCGGCCACCCCAGGTCGGCGCCTTCGCGTACAACGGGCTCGCCCGGCTCGCCCACGACAACGGCGACACCGCCGAGGCCGAATCCCTGGTGTACCAAGGGATCCGGCGGCTCGCGCCCAGCCGCGACCTGCCCATGATGGCGTACCTGGTGGAGACCCTCGTGCTCGCCACCGGCGAGCAGGACCCCCGCCGCGTCGCCGTCCTCCTCGGCGGCTTCGCCGCCGCCTCCCCCCACCGGCTGCCCGCCCTGCGCGAGGCCGCCGACGCCGCCCGCGCCGCCCTCGGCCCCGCCGAGTACGACCGGGCCGCCGCGGAAGGCGCCGACCTCGACTTCGCCGGCGTCTGCGCCTACCTCGGCGTGCCCCTCACCAACTGATCACACCTTCCGCCGGTACGCCCGGATCGCCAGCGGCGCGAACACCACCGTCAACGCCACCGTCCACGCCAGCGACCACCACACCGACGAGCCCACCGGCGTACCCGTCAACAGCCCGCGTACCGCGGTCGACAGGTGCGACACCGGATTCACCTTCGCCCACGACTGCAGCCACCCCGGCATCGTCTCCGTCCGCACCAGCACGTTGCTGCCGAACGTGATCGGGAACATCAGCACACCCGAGAACAGCTGCACCGTCGTCGCCGACTTCGCCAACAGGCCGATCAGCATCGACACCCACGACAGCCCCACACCGAACAGCACCACCAACGCCAGACCGGCCACAGTGGACAGTGGACCGGTGTGGATCCGGAACCCCAGCACCATCCCGAACCCCAGCAGGATCACCAGCGACGCGCCGAACCGCACCAGATCCCCGATCGCGCGCCCCACCAACGGCGCCGACCGCGCGATCGGCAGGCTCCGCAACCGGTCGAACACCCCGTTCGTGATGTCCTGGTTCAGCCCCGCGCCCGTCGCCATGATCGAGAACACCCCGGACTGCGCGATCAACCCCGGCAACGCGTACTGCAGGTACGACGCGCTGTCGCCCGCGATCGCCCCACCGAACACGTACACGAACAGCACGATGAAGATCAGCGGCTGGATCACGAACCCGGCCAGCTCGCCCGGGTTCGACTTCAACTGCACCAGGTTCCGCCACGCCAGCGTCAGGCTGTGCCGCGCCGCCTGCACCGGCGACACCCGGTGCGCGATCGTCGCCTCGGTCACGACACCCTCCCCGTACCGTTCCCGTTCGCGTCACCGGTCGCGTGCCCCGTCAACGACAGGAACACGTCGTCCAGGCTCGGCAGCCGCAACGCCAGCTCCAGCACCGGAACCCCCACCTCGTCCAACCGCCGCAACACCGCCGCCGGTACCGCCGGGTCGGCCACCGGCGCCGACAGCCGCTGCCCCCGTACCGTCGGGGCCACCCCCGTCAGCTCCGCCACCACCACGGCCACCCGCTCCACCGCGTCCGGATCCGCCGGCCGGATCTCCAGCGTCTGACCACCCGTCTTCGCCTTCAACTCGTCCGGCGACCCCGTCGCGATCACCTTCCCGTGGTCGATCACCGCGATGTCGTCCGCCAACTGGTCCGCCTCGTCCATGTACTGCGTCGTCAGCAGCACCGTCGACCCGTCCGCCACCAGACCCCGCACGATGCCCCACAACTCGTTGCGGCTGTGCGGATCCAGCCCCGTCGTCGGCTCGTCCAGGTACAGCACACCCGGCCGCCCCACCAGGCTCACCGCCAGGTCCAGCCGCCGCCGCATGCCCCCCGAGTACGTCTTCGCCCGGCGGCCACCCGCGTCCGCCAGCCCGAACCGCTCCAGCAGCTCCGCCGACCGCCGCCGCGCGTCCCGCCGCGACAGCCCCAACAACCGACCCACCAGCAGCAGGTTCTGCGTGCCCGTCAGCTCCTCGTCCACCGCCGCGTACTGCCCCGTCAGGCCCACCACCCCGCGTACCTCGTGCGCCTGGCGCACCACGTCGAACCCGGCCACCCGGGCCGACCCCGCGTCCGGCCGCAACAACGTCGCCAGCACCCGCACCGCCGTCGTCTTGCCCGCCCCGTTCGGCCCCAGCACACCCAGTACCGTGCCGGAACGCGCGAACAGGTCCACCCCGTCCAGCGCCGTCGTCGCGCCGAACCGCTTCACCAGCCCCTCGGCCTCAATCGCGTACATCGCCGCACCCGCGCACCGCCGCGCCTCCCTCGGTCGTCACCACGCCACCATCGCGCCGACCGCTGACACCGCGCGCACATCCGGCTGAGCCCGGCGCTCAGCTCTTCGCGCCGACGAACGAGTCCAGCCGCGCCACACCCTCCCTGCGCGCCACCGACAGACAGTTCCGCCGCGTGAACCGCCATTCCACCCCCACCCGGTCCAACGCCTCACCGCAGATCCGCAGAATGTCCACCGACTCGTTCGAAAAGAAGTACCGCGGATACCGGTACGTCTTTCCGCGGGTGACCACGGTGTTGAGTGAACGGCACCCGTCCGCGTGGATCAGCCCGCGCAGGAACGGTTCCGGCCAGGTGTCGACGACGCCCCGCTGCCAGTCGGCCAGTTCGATTCGGCGCTGGTGTTTCATGCCCGGACCGTGCTGTGGGAACAGACACGGCCAGTGCGTCGAATAGCTCTGCACCGCAACACATCCCCGCCGCGGCACGACGCTGACCGACCTCGCGTGGACCCGCAGCATCGCGCGCCGGCATTCGTCGATGATGTCCGGATAGTCGAGCGCGCAGTACACCCGCAACACGGGCACCCGGGCGCTCGTCACGAGATGCCCGTCCCCGAGGTACTGCCCGAGCAGGTAGGCGTACGCCGGCGCGTCGGCCAGGTGCGCGGGATCACCGGAACAACCTGCACAGCGGCGTACGGGCGCCGATCTCCGCCGCGCGGCCATCTGCCGGGCGCGGACGCCGTAGAGCCAATGCGCGACGGTGCCCTTCGGTACCTCGAGCTGTCGGGCTATCTCGGCGAGCGGCGTCCCGGAATCGCGCAGGAGAATGGCGCTCGCGTATTTCTCGGGGGGATGCACGAAAGCGATGGTCGCACCGGGGTCTGACGATTCCGGTCGGTTCGGTGGTGCCGAGAGCGGGACTCGAACCCGCACGCCCTTTCGGACAAAAGCTTTTGAGGCTTTCGTGTCTGCCTATTCCACCATCTCGGCATGTGTCCGTTTGACCGGACATGTTACCTGCTTGTGTCCCGGATCCTCAGATCCAGGCGGCACAAGCGTACCGGCTAGGCTGTGGGCTTGGCCGACGGGGCCGGTGGGGACGCCGGGTGCGTCGGGGACTTGACCGGGACCGGAGGTAGGCCGAGTCGTGAGTGGGCAGGATGCGGGCGAGGTCCGCAGGCGCCGGGTGCTGATCGCCGAGGACGAGGCGCTGATCCGGCTGGACCTCGCGGAGATGCTCGCCGAGGAGGGCTACGAGGTCGTCGGGGAGGCCGGGGACGGCGAGACCGCCGTGCGGTTGACCCAGGAGACGCGGCCGGATCTCGTCATCCTGGACGTGAAGATGCCGATCATGGACGGCATCGCGGCGGCCGAGCAGATCGCCGGCGACCGGTTGGCGCCGGTGGTCATCCTGACCGCGTTCAGCCAGCGGGACCTGGTGGAGCGGGCGCGCGCGGCGGGTGCGATGGCGTACCTGGTGAAGCCGTTCCAGAAGAGCGACCTGGTGCCGGCGATCGAGATCGCGGTGTCGCGGTTCGCGGAGCTGTCGGCGCTGGAGTCCGAGGTGGCCTCGCTGTCGGACCGGTTGGAGTCCCGGAAGGTCATCGATCGGGCGAAGGGTCTGCTGATGACCCGGTACGGGATGACCGAGCCGGATTCGTTCCGGTGGATCCAGCGTGCGGCGATGGATCATCGGCTGACGATGCGTCAGGTTGCCGAGCGGATCATGGCGGAGGGTGACGGCGCGACCGACGGTCCGGAGTCTGGTTCCTCCTCCACCGTTACCTCCCCTACACAATGACCTTGGTTTCCGGCTTGGCAGGCCGCTGACCTGCGGTCTTGCGCGTCCGTCGGGGCCGCGTCCAGATAACGGTTTGGTACGTCGCGGGGGTGTGTTCCCTACCGCGGGGCGTGGAACTGGGATAGCTTTCCGCGCCACAGGCTGTATGTGGGCGCAGCGTCTCGCATCGTGTCCAGTGGCCTTCGGGCCCGGGCGTGATCGGGGCGCCGACGGAGGAGGACTGGGAGCCTTGAACAGCAGGATCAAGCGGTCGCTTGCGGTGCTACCGGTGGCGCTGCTCGTTGCCGGTGCCATGGGGGCGTGTTCGAACAACGGGAACGGCACCACCACCGCTTCCGGCAAGTGCGATTCGAAGATCGCCTTCTTCGGCGCACTGACCGGCCCGAACGCGAACCTCGGCATCAACATCTACAACGGCGCGAAGCTCGCCGTGGACCAGTACAACGCGAAGAACTCCAACTGCAAGGTCACGCTCGTGCAGAAGGACTCGCAGGGCGACGAGAAGCAGGCGCCGGCCCTGGCGCAGAACCTGGTGCAGGACCCGAAGGTGGTCGGCGTCGTCGGCCCGGCGTTCTCCGGTGAGTCGGAGGCGGCGGACGGGATCCTGGAGCAGGGCAACCTGCCGCTGATCACGGCGTCGGCGACGAACCCGACGCTGGCCCAGAAGGGGTGGAAGGTCTTCCACCGGATGCTGGGTAACGACGCGTCGCAGGGTCCGGCGGCGGCGTCGTACATCAAGGACACGGTGAAGGCGAAGAAGGTCTTCGTCATCGACGACACCACGGCGTACGGCAAGGGTCTGGCGGACCAGGTGAAGAAGAGCCTGGGCGGCATGGTCGGCGGTACGGACACGGTGCAGCCGAAGCAGACGGACTTCCAGGCGACCGTGGCGAAGGTGAAGGCGTCGAAGGCGGACGCGATCTTCTACGGCGGGTACTACGCGGAGGCGGGCCCGTTCGTGAAGCAGCTGCGTGCGGCGAACGTGAACGCCAAGTTCGTGTCGGACGACGGCGTGAAGGACCCGGGTTTCGTGGCGGGTGCCGGTAAGGCGTCGGCCGAGGGTTCCGTGGTGACCTGCCCGTGCATTCCGGGTGACGAGGCCAAGGGCACGTTCTTCGCCGACTACAAGAAGAAGTTCGGCAAGGAGCCGGGCACGTACGGTCCGGAGGCGTTCGACTCGGCGAACGTGTTCCTGGACGGGATCAAGGCCGGCAAGACGTCGCGGGCGGCGATGCTGAGCTTCGTCAACTCGTACGACAAGGACGGCGTCACCAAGCACATCAAGTTCGACAAGAACGGCGAGATCGCCAAGTCCGAGATCGTGATCTGGTCGTACCAGATCAAGGGCGGCGAGATCGTCAAGGACACCGAAATCAAGGCCACGAGCTGATCGTTGTGGGGCCGGCGAGCCGCCGGCCCCACGGCCCCTCTGTGCCCGTGGTGCCGGCTCGTCGCGCGTCGGTCGGATCCGGTCCGGCCGGACGCCGTACGCGCGTGCCGGTCGGCACCGGGTGCCCTGCCGCCCTGGAGCGTAGGTGAACTTCGAGTTCCTTTTTGCCAACATCGGTGATCTGACGGTCACCGGTCTTTCCCAAGGTGCGATCTACGCATTGATCGCCCTGGGCTACACCCTGGTGTACGGGTTGCTCAAGCTGATCAACTTCGCGCACTCCGAGGTCTTCATGATGGGGACGTTCGGTGCGCTGTTCGCTTGGCAGCTCGTCGGGTTGCACGAGAACAACCCGATCCCTTCGGTACCGATGATGATCGTGTACCTGCTGGTCGGTCTGGTCGGTGCGGCGGTGTGGTCGGGTGTCACGGCGCTGGCCGTGGAGTTCGTGGCGTACCGGCCGTTGCGTCGGCGCAACGCGCCCCGGCTGGTCTTCCTGATCACCGCGATCGGCGCGTCGCTGGCCATCAGCGAGGCGGTCGGCATCGCGACGGGTCGTCAGCAGTTCGGCATGCCGGACCTGTTCAAGACGACGACGCTGGTCACGATCGGCGACGCGCACATCACGAACCTGGACCTCGGCGTGATCGTCGCGGCGATCGTGATGATGGTGGTGCTGGACCAGTTCATCAACCGGACCCGGTTGGGTCGTGGTATCCGCGCGGTGGCGCAGGACTCCGACACCGCCGCGTTGATGGGTATCAACAAGAACCGCGTGATCGTGCTGACGTTCGTGCTCGGTGGCGTGATGGCCGGCGCGGCGGCGCTGCTGTACAACCTGAAGATCGGCGTGACCCGCGCCGACATCGGCTTCCTGCTGGGCATCAAGGCGTTCACCGCGGCGGTGCTCGGTGGTATCGGCAATCTGCGCGGTGCGCTGTTGGGCGGCCTGGCGCTGGGCCTGGTGGAGAACTACGGCTCCGCCCTGTTCGGTACGTCGTGGCGGGACGTCGTGGCGTTCGCGGTGCTGGTGATCATCCTGATGTTCCGGCCCACCGGTCTGCTGGGTGAGTCGCTCGGAAAGGCGCGCGCATGAGTACGGGTGGCGACGCTCCGCGGCGGAGCGCGGGTGGCCGGTTCGTCGACGGTCTGCGGACGGTGGACGAGCGGCGGGTGGCCGGCCTGGCCGGTATCCGGTCGCGCTGGCGGGCACTTCCGCTGGTGGTACGGATCGCGGCGCTTGCCGCGGTCGCGGTGTTCTTCTACCTGTTGCCGAACCTGGCCATCCCGCTGATCCCGACCCCGGACACGAACTTCGCGTCGGTGCTGTTCACGGTCGCGGTGTACGTGCTGGTCGCGGTGGGTCTGAACGTGGTGATCGGGCTCGCCGGCCTGCTGGACCTGGGGTACATCGGGTTCTTCGCGGTCGGCGCGTACTCGGTGGCGATCTTCGGTTCACCGGCGTCGCCGTTGGCGACGAAGTACCCGTGGCTGATGTTGATCCCGATCGCGATCGCGGTGTCGATGGTGTCGGGCGTGATCCTGGGTGGGCCGACGCTGCGGCTGCGCGGTGACTACCTGGCGATCGTGACGTTGGGGTTCGGCGAGATCGTGCGGCTGATCGCCGTGAACTGGTCGATCACCAACGGCCAGATCGGTATCCCGAACGTGCCGGCGCCGCCCGGCAAGTTCCCGGACGGGTCGCCGCTGTTCGGCGTGATCGACACCCGCCCGTTCTACTGGCTGGCGTTGACGGTCGTGCTGATCTGCATGTTCGGCGTGAAGCTGCTGGAGAACAGCCGGGTCGGCCGGTCGTGGCTGGCGATCCGGGAGGACGAGGACGCGGCCGAGCTGATGGGCGTGCCGTCGTTCAAGTTCAAGCTGTGGGCGTTCGCGATCGGCGCGGGGCTGGGTGGCCTGTCCGGCGCGCTGTTCGCCAGCCGGCAGGGTTTCATCAACTCGAACTCGTTCGACGTGCTGACGTCGGTGCTGTTCGTGGCGGCGGTCGTACTCGGTGGTGCGGGCAACCTGGCCGGCGTGACGCTGGGTGCGGTGCTCATCTCGTACCTGCCGGAGCGGTTCCGCGGTGCCGCGGAGTACCGGTTCCTGTTCTTCGGGTTGGCGCTGATCGCGATCATGATCTTCCGGCCGCAGGGCCTGATCCCGAGTCGGAGACGCGCGGTGGAACTGGCCGACCGTAAACGGGAGGCCGAGGAGGAGGTGACCGCGGGTGCCTGACGCGACGACGGGTGTGGCCGGGCCTCCGTTGTTGGAGGTGGACGACGTCACGATGCAGTTCGGTGGCGTGACGGCGTTGGACCACATCAGCTTCGAGGTACGCCGGGGCGAGATCCTCGGCCTGATCGGGCCGAACGGTGCCGGCAAGACCACCTGCTTCAACGTGATGACCGGCGTGTTCCAGCCGACCTCGGGCGAGGTGCGGTTGAACGGTCAGAAGCTGGTGAGCCGCAGCCGGCACCAGATCACGCGGTTGGGCATCGCCCGGACGTTCCAGAACATCCGGTTGTTCCCGGAGATGACGGCGCTGGAGAACGTCCAGGTCGGCGGGGACGCGCGGCACAGGACGAGCGTGCCGGGTGCGTTGCTGCGGCTGCCGCGGCACCGCCGGGAGGAACGCGACGGTCGGACCCAGGCGTTCGAGTTGCTGGACTTCATGGGCATTCCGCACGCGGCGAACTCGTTGGCGCGCAACCTTCCGTACGGTGACCAGCGGCGGCTGGAGATCGCGCGGGCGCTGGCGACGGGTCCGGAGCTGCTGTGCCTGGACGAGCCGGCGGCGGGCTTCAACCCGGCGGAGAAGGAGGAGCTGCTGGCGTTGATCCGGCGGATCCGGGACCGGGGCCAGACCGTTCTGTTGATCGAGCACGACATGCGCCTGGTGATGGGCGTGACGGACCGGATCGTGGTCCTGGAGTTCGGCCGGAAGATCGCGGACGCGGCGCCGGCCGCGGTCCGGGCCGATCCGAAGGTCGTCGCGGCCTACCTGGGGGTGCCCGAAGATGCTGCTTGAGTTGCAGGACCTGGTCGTGTCGTACGGCCGGATCGAGGCGCTGCACGGGATCAGCCTGGGCATCGAGCAGGGTGAGATCGTGGCGCTGATCGGTGCGAATGGTGCCGGAAAGACCACGACGATGCGCGCGATCTCCGGACTGCGGGCGGCACACCGGGGGAAGATCTTCCTGGAGGGCCGGGACATCACCCGGATGCGGGCCGACCGGCGCGTGGTGCAGGGCATCTCGCAGGCGCCGGAGGGCCGGGGGATCTTCCCGGGCATGACCGTGATGGAGAACCTGGATCTCGGCTGCTACACCAGGCGGGACGCGGCGATGATCGCAGAGGACCGGGAGCGGGTGTTCACGCTGTTCCCGCGGCTGGCGGAGCGGCGTAAGCAGCTCGGCGGGACGATGTCGGGCGGTGAGCAGCAGATGTTGACGATCGGCCGGGCGTTGATGGCGCGGCCGAAGATCCTGCTGCTGGACGAGCCGTCGATGGGTCTGGCGCCCATGCTGATCCAGCAGATCTTCGCGATCATCAAGGAGATCAACGGCCAGGGCACCACGGTGCTTCTGGTGGAGCAGAACGCCCAACAGGCACTTTCCCTGGCGCACCGCGCATACGTCCTGGAGACCGGAAGTATCGTACGGTCCGGCACCGGGGAGGAACTGCTCGCCGACCCCGCGGTACAGGAGGCGTATCTCGGGGTCGCGTGAGCGGCGGGCCGGCGGACTGCGACGAACATGTGGAGGGTGTCATGAGGGGGAAGACCGGATCCGGTGTCCGGCTTGCCGTGGCGGGCGCGGCCATGGTCGCGCTCGCCCTGGTGGCGGGCTGCGGCAACGGCTCGACCGGCAGCAACAGCAGCAGTGGCCCGAAGTCGCCGGCACCGAAGGTGACCGCGGACAAGGCGCTGTCGGCGAAGGTGCCGGCGGCGATCAAGCAGGCCGGCACGGTCACCGTGGGCACCGACTCGACGTACGCGCCGAGTGAGTTCCTGGCCGCGGACGGCAAGACGGTGCAGGGTTTCGACGTCGACCTGTTCAACGCGGTGATGGCCAAGCTGGGCCTGAAGGCGAAGTACGAGTCGGCGAAGTTCGGCGTGATCATCGCGGGCGTGGAGTCGGGGAAGTACACGGCGGGTGTCTCGTCGTTCACGATCAACGCCGACCGGCTCAAGCAGGCCAACATGGTGTCGTACTTCTCGGCCGGCACCTGGTGGGCCACCAAGAAGGGCAACCCGTCGAAGATCACGCAGGACACGGCGTGCGGGCACAAGGTGGCGGTGCAGACCGACACGGTGCAGGTCGACGACATCACGGCCCGTTCGAAGAAGTGCGTGAGCGCCGGCAAGAAGGCGATCTCGATCGACCAGTACGAGGCGCAGGACCAGGCGACCGCGTCGGTGGTGTCCGGTAAGGACGACGCCATGCTGGCCGACTCGCCGGTCGTGGCGTACGCGGTGAAGAAGACCGGCGGCCAGATGGAGAAGCTGGGCTCGATCTACGAGGCCGCGCCGTACGGGTACGTCGTGAAGAAGGACCAGCTCGCGTTCGCCGAGGCGATCCAGGGCGCGCTGAAGGAGCTGATCTCGGACGGGACGTACGCGAAGATCCTGACCAACTGGGGTGTCCAGGACGGCAAGATCGACAACCCGACGGTCAACCCGAGCGTCACGGGATAACCCGGATGTCCTCCACGACATCGATCCGGAACCGCCCGGAAGCCATCCGGGCGGTTCCGGTCCGTCACCCCGGCCGGTGGATCGCGGTCGCGGTGATCGTGCTGTTGACCGCCATGTTCGTCAACATGCTGGTGACGAACTCGGCGTTCCACTGGGACTTCATCGCCCAGAACATCCTGAGTACGCCGGTCGCGCGCGGGGCGCTGACCTCGATGGAGCTGACCATCTGCGCGATGGTCATCGGCATCGTGCTGGGCGTGGTGCTGGCCATCATGCGGCTCTCGCCGAACCGGGTGCTCTCCAGCGCGGCCTGGCTGTACATCTGGGCGTTCCGCGGCATTCCGCGGCTGGTGCTGTGCGTGCTGTTCGGCAACCTGGGCATCCTGTACGGCAGGCTGGAGTTCGGGCTGCCGTTCGACCACCAGATCGGGCAGCTGTTCGGGGTGACCGACTTCCACGCCCGGATCTTCGGGCTGAACTGGTCGTCGCTGATCTACGGCTTCGTGGCCGGGCTGCTGGCGCTGGCGCTGTCCGAGGGCGCGTACATGGCGGAGATCGTGCGGGCCGGCATGCAGGCGGTCGACCCGGGGCAGACGGAGGCGGCGCAGGCGCTGGGCATGCGGCGCCCGACCGTCCTGCGCCGGATCGTACTGCCGCAGGCGATGCGGGTGATCGTCCCGCCGACCGGCAACGAGACGATCGCGATGCTCAAGGACACCTCGCTGGTGGCGTACGTGCCGGTCACCAACGAACTGTTCTTCCAGCTGCAACACATCGGCGCGCGGACGTACCTGATCTTCCCGATGCTGGTCGCCGCCTGCATCTGGTACCTGGCGATGACGTCGGTACTGATGGTGGGGCAGTATTTCTTGGAGAAGCGGTTCTCCCGCGGGTTCGGTGCGACGGGGCGGGCCCGCATGCGGTTGCGGACGCGCGGGGCCGGCGCGCCGGGAGGGGTCGTCGAAGAATGAGCGATGCCGAAGTGTCCGACCAGCCCGAGCCGCCCGGCCCGGCCGGGTCGACCGACCTGCCCCCGCCAGCCGACTGCATGGTGCTGGCCGACAACGTGCACAAGTCGTTCGGGCGGCTGGAGGTGTTGCGCGGCATCGACCTCGCCGTACCGGCCGGGTCGGTGGCGTGCGTGCTCGGGCCGTCCGGCGGCGGGAAGTCGACGTTCCTGCGCTGCATCAACCACCTGGAGAAGATCGACGCCGGTCGGGTCTGGGTGGACGGCGAACTGGTCGGCTACCGGCAGTCGGGGGACCGGCTGCACGAGATGCGTGAGCGGGACATCGCGGAGCAGCGCAGCCGGATCGGCATGGTGTTCCAGCGGTTCAACCTGTTCCCGCACCTGACCGCCCGGCAGAACGTGATGGAGGCGCCCTGCCAGGTCAAGGGCAAACGGCGGACCGAGGCGCGGACGCGGGCCGACGAACTGCTGGCCCGGGTGGGCCTGGCCGACAAGGGCGAGACGTACCCGGCGCAGCTGTCCGGCGGTCAGCAGCAGCGGGTGGCGATCGCCCGGGCGCTGGCGATGGACCCGAAGCTGATGCTGTTCGACGAGCCGACCTCCGCGCTCGACCCGGAACTGGTCGGCGAGGTCCTGGACGTGATGAAGGACCTGGCCCGGTCGGGTATGACGATGGTGGTGGTGACGCACGAGATCGGGTTCGCCCGGGAGGTCGCCGACACCGTGGTGTTCATCGACGGCGGGGTCGTCGTCGAGGCCGGGCCGCCGGACCAGGTGATCGCCAACCCGCGGCACGAGCGGACGAAGTCGTTCCTGTCGAAGGTGCTCTGACGACGCCCGTCGATGTGCGGTGGTGCCCGGCGGTTTCGTCGGGGGTCGACGTTAGAGTCACGGGGTGACCGCACCAGCCAGCGACTCCCGGGTACCGACCGCCGCGTCCGACACGACCAGGCCGCGCCTGCTGCTCATCGACGGGCACTCCGTCGCCTACCGGGCATTCTTCGCGCTGCCCGTGGAGAACTTCTCGACCAGCACCGGCCAGCCGACCAACGCGGTCTACGGCTTCACCTCGATGCTGATCAACGTGCTGCGTGACGAGCAGCCGACCCACCTGGCGGTCGCGTTCGACGTGTCCCGCCGGTCGTTCCGTACGGAGCGCTACGCGGAGTACAAGGCGGGGCGGTCGGAGACGCCGACCGACTTCCACGGCCAGGTCAGCCTGATCGGCGAGGTGCTGCAGGCGCTGCGGGTGGTCCAGGTGACCAAGGAGGACTACGAGGCCGACGACGTCATCGCGACGCTCGCCCGGGGCGCCGCGGCGGCCGGCTTCGAGGTGCTGATCTGTACCGGTGACCGGGACGCGTTCCAGCTCGTCGACGAGCACGTCACCGTGCTGTACCCGAAGAAGGGCGTGTCCGAGCTGGCCCGGATGACGCCGGCCGCGATCGAGGACAAATACGGTGTGCCGCCCGAGCGGTACCGGGATCTGGCCGCGCTGGTCGGGGAGTCCAGCGACAACCTGCCCGGGGTGCCCGGCGTCGGCCCGAAGACCGCCGCCAAGTGGATCGGTCAGTACGCGTCGATCGAGGGGATCGTCGCGTCCGTCGACGCGATCAAGGGCAAGGCCGGCGAGTCGCTGCGTGCGCACCTGGCCGACGTGCTGCGCAACCACGAGCTGAACCGGCTGGTCGACGACCTTCCGCTGCCGGTCGAGCCGGACGACCTGGCCTGGCACGGCTGGGACCGCGAGCAGGTCGCGCAGGTGTTCGACACGCTGCAGTTCCGGGTGCTGCGCGAGCGGCTGTACGACTACCTCGCCGCGCCCGAGCCGGAGGCCGAGGAGGGCTTCGACCTGACCGGCAGCGTACTCGGCGCGGGTGAGGTGGCCGGGTGGCTGTCCGCGCACGCCACACCGGGTACGCCGGTGGGTGTCGCGGTGTCCGGCGCGTTCGGCCGCGGCACGGGCACGCTCGCCGCGCTGTCGCTGGCCGTCGACGAGGGTTCCGCGGCCTGCCACATCGACCCGACGACGCTGGACGAGTCGGACGACGCGGCGCTCGCCGCGTTCCTCGCCGACGAGGACCGGCCGAAGGTGCTGCACGACGCGAAACCGGTGCTGCTGGCGCTGTCCGCGCACGGCTGGCAGCTGGCCGGGCTGGCCACCGACACCGCGCTCGCGGCGTACCTGGTGCGGCCGGACCAGCGCAGCTACGACCTCGCCGACCTGTCCGTGCGGTACCTGCACCGGGAGCTGCGCGCCGAGGAGCCGGACAACGGCCAGCTCACCCTCGACGGGCTGGGCGACGCGCTCGGCGACCGGGCCGCCGAACAGCAGCTCATGCTGCGCGCCCGCGCGACCCTCGATCTCGCCGAGGCGCTGCGTACCGAGCTGGCCGCGCAGGCCGGCGACGACGGCGTGAGCCGCGGCCTGGAGCTGCTGACCGACATGGAGCAGCCGCTCAGCCGGGTACTGGCGGCCATGGAGCGCACCGGCATCGCCGCCGACACCGACTACCTCAGCGAGCTGGAGGCGCACTTCGCCGGCGAGGTGAAGGCCAGCGCCCAGGCGGCGTACGACGTGGTCGGCCGCGAGTTCAACCTGGGGTCGCCGAAGCAGCGGCAGCAGCTGCTGTTCGAGGAGCTGGGGCTGCCCAAGTCCAAGCGCACCAAGACCGGCTACACCACCGACGCCGACGCCCTCCAGACGCTGTACCTGACGACCCAGCACCCCGTGCTGCCGCACCTGCTGCGCTACGCGGACGTGTCGAAGCTGCGGTCGATGGTGGAGGGCCTGCTGAAGTCGGTCAGCGACGACGGCCGCATCCACACCACGTTCAAGCAGACCGTCGCCGCGACCGGCCGGCTGTCGTCCACCGACCCCAACCTGCAGAACATCCCGATCCGCAGCGAGGAGGGCCGGCGGCTGCGCCGCGCGTTCGTGGTCGGCTCCGGCTTCGACGAGCTGCTCACCGCCGACTACAGCCAGATCGAGATGCGCATCATGGCGCACCTGTCCGGCGACGAGGCCCTGATCGAGGCGTTCAACACCGGCGCTGACTTCCACGCCGCCACCGCCGCCCGGGTCTTCTCCGTCCCGGCCGCCGAGGTCACGCCCGACCAGCGCAGCAAGATCAAGGCGATGAACTACGGCCTCGCGTACGGGCTGTCCGCGTACGGCTTGTCCGGCCAGCTCGGCATCACCGCCGACGAGGCCCGCGGCCTGATGGACGAGTATTTTGAACGGTTCGGCGGCGTGCGCGACTACCTGCGCGGCGTCGTCGACCAGGCCCGCCGCGACGGGTACACCCAGACGATGCTCGGCCGCCGCCGCTACCTGCCCGACCTGACCAGCGACAACCGGCAGCGGCGCGAAATGGCCGAGCGGATGGCGCTCAACGCGCCCATCCAGGGCTCCGCCGCCGACATCATCAAGATCGCGATGCTGCGCGTCGACCGCCGCATCCGGGAAGCCGGGCTGACCTCGCGGATGCTGCTCCAGGTCCACGACGAACTCGTCTTCGACGTCGCACCCGGCGAGCGCGCCGAGCTGGAAGCCCTGGTCCGCGCGGAGATGGGCGAGGCGCAGGCGCTGTCCGTACCGCTCTCGGTCTCCGTCGGCTCCGGATCCGACTGGGCCACCGCCGGCCACTGACACCTCGCCCGCGCACACACCTCTCCTTGGTACGCGCGGGCACGTCACCGCCGACGCGCCGGCGGTGGCCGTTGCGCCGCACCGTCCGCGCATCGGGGCGCAGTCCGTGTCCGGACACCTCCTGTGCAGTCGTGCGGCGGCGGCCGGATTCCGTTGCGCCGCAACGTGCGTAGGGTCGACAGCCGGGTGTCGCGGCGTGGCCCGCCTTTGTTCGTGTGTTCGTGCGTATTCGGGCGTCAGTGCCCGGATTCCGTTGCGCCGCAACGTTTTCGGAGCGATGGCCGGGTGCCGGTGCACTGCCACGTTCGCGTGGGCGGTGGCCGGTTCCTTTGCCACGTTCGCGCGGTGGTCGGGTTCGGTTGGGCCGGAGACGTTCGCACGCCGCTGCGCGCCGTGCGTCCGGACTGCGCCCTCGCAGTCGGGTGGCGGTGGCCGGATTCCGTTGCGCCGCAACGTTTTCGGAGCGGTGGCCGGGCGCCGGTGAGGTGCCACGTTCGCGTGACGGTGGTCGGTTCCGTTGTGCCGCCACGTTTGCGTGGCGGTGGCGGTTGCGTTGCCACGTTGCGCGACGGTGGTCGGGTTCCGTTGGGCCGCAACGTTCGCACGTCACCGCGCGCCTTTCAGCCGGGTGGCGCGGCGTGGCCCGCCGTTGTTCGGGTGCCCGCGCGCATTCGGGCGCCCGTGCGCAGTCGTGCGTCCGTGGTCGGATTCTGTTGCGCCGCGCCGCTCGCGCCGCGTCGGCAGCCTTTGATCGGGTGCCCGCGCGCAGTCGGGCGGCGGTGGCCGACTCCGTTGCGCCGCACCGTCCGTCCGCAGCGCGCTGTATCGGCGTTCGCCGGGCGCACTCCGCGGGCACCGCACAATGCCGCCGCGCCCGGGCCGCGCGTTCCGTCGCGAACCGCCGTGCCGTGTGGCCGCGCGATCGCACCAAGGTGTCGGCGCGCTGGCCGCGTCGGGCCCAGTTCGCGGGGCGGGCCCGTACCGACGGTCGGTGCCGGCTGGTCCCGCGGCGGTCCGTTCCCGCCCGAACCAGGCAGTACGGCAGCGCCCGTGTCCGGTTCGGGGCGGGTCGCGCGGGCTGTTACCTGGGCGAGACGTGCGCGGTGACGATGCGCTGGCGTACCGGAGGGTGACGGGCGGTGTGGTCCGGTCACGGGTGGTGTGCGCGATGGTGCCGGTGGTTTCTGCTGGTCGTACGGAGGAATGCCGGGGGCCTGGCCGGGGTACGCGATGACGATGGCGTTACCGAGTCGTTGCGGGATGGGTGTCCCCGGGATCTGGCGGGCCGCACGAATCGCAGTATGGTGCGACAAGATCGGCTAAGGGGGCATCTCGCTTCGGCGACGAGCCGACCCCGCCGGCAGGTACGAACGGTCGAACCGGGCAGTGGGCCGAGGTGGGCGGCAGTACCCGGGTCGCCGGCGCCAACGACGGCGCCGGTTGGTAGAGGAGGTCGTAGGTGACGACAGCGGCTGAGCCGTCTTCGGACAGCGGTACGGCGACAAAGCACCATCTGAGGCGGGACATCGGGCGCATCGGTCTGCTGTTCACCGGGATCGGATCGATCATCGGTTCGGGTTGGCTGTTCGGCGCGTTGAACGCGGCGCAGCAGGCGGGCCCGGCGGCGATCTTCTCCTGGCTGATCGCCGGCGTGATGATCATCCTGATCGGCCTGACGTTCGCCGAGCTGGGCACGATGTACCCGGTGACCGGCGGCGTGATCCGCTTCCCGCAGTACGCGTTCGGCTCGTTCGCGAGCTACACCATGGGCTGGATCACCTGGCTCGCGGCGGCGGTGGTGGCGCCGATCGAGGTCACCGGTGTCCTGCAGTACGCGACGAAGTACTACTCGGGCTTCACCGCCGAGCACATGGTGAACGGCGAGACGGTGCACACGCTGAAGCCGATCGGCATCGTGGTGGCGATCCTGCTGCTGGCGCTGTTCTGCGTGGTGAACGTGATCGGCGTGAAGTTCTTCGCGCAGATCAACAACGTCATGGTGTGGTGGAAGCTGGCCGTGATCGTGCTGGTGATCGTCGCGTTCGCGGTGACCGCCTTCCACGGGGCGAACTTCACGAGCCACCACTTCGCACCGGCCGGCGCGCACGGCATCTTCACCGCGATCGCCACGGCCGGCATCACGTTCTCGTTCCTGGGTTTCCGGCAGGGCATCGAGCTGGCCGGTGAGACCAGCAACCCCAAGCGGAACGTGCCGTTCGCGGTGATCGGTTCCGTGGTGATCACGACGATCATCTACATCGGCCTGCAGGTCGCGTTCATCGGCGCGGTGCGGCCGAGCGACCTGATGCACTCCGACGGCTGGGCGAAGCTGGCGTTCGCCAACGACTTCGGCCCGCTGGCCGCGATCGCCACGATCATCGGCCTGGGCTGGCTGGCCGTCGTGCTGTACATCGACGCGATCGTCTCGCCCGGTGACACCGGCCTGATCTACAACGCCGTCACCTCCCGCCTCGGGTACGTGATGGCGAAGAACGGCAACGCGCCGTCCGGTCTGGCGAAGATCAACCGCAACGGTGTGCCGTGGGTGGCCACGATCGTGACGTTCGTCCTCGGTCTGATCTTCCTGCTGCCGTTCCCGAGCTGGCAGCAGCTGGTCGGCCTGGTCACCTCGGCGACGGTGCTGTCGTTCGGTTCCGGCCCGCTGGTGTGGGCGGCGATGCGCACCGAACTGCCCGACGCGAAGCGCCCGTTCAAGGTGCCGGGCGGCCACGTCATCCCGCTGCTCGCCTTCTACTCGTCCAACCTGATCGTGTACTGGGCGGGCTGGTCGACGAACTGGAAGTTCTTCGTCGCGATCCTGATCGGTCTGGTGCTGCTGGCGGTGTTCACCGCGACCAAGCAGATCAAGCCGATCGGCGGCCTGGACCTCAAGCACGGCTACTGGACGATCGTGTGGCTGGCCGGTCTGGCCTTCATCAGCTTCATCGGCGACTACGGCAACGGCCTGGGCATCATCGCGCTCGGCTGGGGTTTCGCGGTCAACGCCGTGTGGAGCGTGTTCATCTACTGGCTGGCCTGGCGTACCCGGTTCTCCCGGGAGCGGATGCAGTCGATGATCAGCGACACCCCGCACGACGAGGTCGAGGTCGGCATGGCCTGACCCGGCGCGCAGTTGCGACGGCCCCGGCGTTCGCGTCGGGGCCGTCCGCGTGTACGCCCCCGTCGCGCGCCCGGCCGGGCGTCAGCGTTCGACGAGCGACCGGGTCAGGTACACCAGCGTCATGAACGTGCGGAACGCGGTGAGCGCGTCGTCCTCGGTGTACGCGACGGTGCGGGTGCCGGTGCGCGTCACGCCGCGGATCCAGGCCGACTGTTCGGCCATGTCGGGGGAGACGAGGTCGACCTCGATCCGTACCGGCAGGTCGATCGCGGGTGGCGTGAGCCCCGCCAGGCCGGCCAGCGCCGCGCGTACGCCGTCGTGGATCGCGCGCCGGGCCCGCTCCGGGTGCAGGCTGGTCGCGGCGTACCGGTTGGTGGACTCCTTCACCACGATCGGCGTGACGCCCGGGCAGAACGGCGCCGCCTCCGGCCCCACGTACTGGTCGCCGGTGACGACCGCGACCGGTACCCGGTGGTGTTGCGCGACGAGCGCGTTGAGCCCGGACTCGCCGGCCACGGTCCCGTTGATCCGCACGTCGTGCACCGCACCCGGGTTGTACGTGTGGGACAGGATCCCCGGCGTCGGCATCGCCGCGTGGTACCCGAGGAACAGCACGGCGTCGAAGCTCGCGTCGAGCCCCTGCATCATGTACAGCGGCTTGTACCGGCCGGACAGGTAGCTGGCCTGCCCGGCAAGTTCGTCCGGGGCGAGGTTGCGCATCACCGAGTGCGCGTCGTTGACGAGGATCTCGGTGGCGCCGGCGGCGAGCGCGCCCTCGATCGCGGCGTTCACCTCGGCGAGCGCGAGCCGGCGGCCGAGCGCGTAGTCCTCCCCGGTGCGGGTGATCTGCGCCCAGTCGACGACCCCGGCGACACCTTCCAGGTCCACCGACACGAATACCTTCATGTCGACAGTGTCCCCTCGCGGCGGTCAGGGGCGGGTCGCGACCTCGCCCGGTTCGGCCGGCGAGACGGACCGGCCCGACTCGGCGCCGAGCAGGTCGTGCGCCAGTACGGTGAGGCGTGCGCGCAGGTCCGGGTGCAGGTCGGGCTCCCAGCCGTCGAGCAGCTGTTCCAGGCCGGCGCAGCGGGCGTCGGCGAGCCGGTCCAGCGCGTCGCGGCCGTCGGTGGTGAGGGTGACCGCGTGCCCGATCCGTACGAGGCCGGCGTCCTGCAACTCGCCCAGCCAGCCGGTGACCCGGCCGGCGCCGAGCGACTCGCGCCGCGGCAGCTCCGCCGGGCTCGGCGACGGATGCCGGCCCAGCCAGCACAGCAGCCAGCACGCGCCGGGCGACACGGCCAGCCCCGCCCGGTCGGCGAGCCAGCCGTACACCTTGGTCGCGTCCTCCCGGTGCACCAGTACGGTCAGCGCGCGTTCCAGCTCGTTCCACGAGTCCCGGGCGTTCGGCGTACCGCCGGGGTCGGTGGCGCGGCTCGTCGCCCGCAGCGGCACCTCCGGCAGCAGGAACGTCAACGCGAACGCCAGCAGCGCCACCGGTACCGCCCACAGGAACACGGTGTGGATGCTCTGCGCGTACGCGTGGACCACGTCGTCGAGGATCTGCGGCGGCAGCTTCGACAGCGCCGCCCGGGACGGTGCCGCCGCCTGCTCGCTGCCGCCCGGCAGCGCACCGGCCGGCACGTACTTCGCCAGGTTGGAGGTGAGCGCGCTGGCGAACACCGCGCCGAACACCGCCACCCCGAACGAGCCGCCGATGGACCGGAAGAACGTCGCGCCGGAAGTCGCCACGCCGAGGTCCTTGTAGTCCGCGCCGTTCTGTACGGCGAGCACCAGCACCTGCATGACCATGCCCAGCCCGAACCCCAGCACGAACATTGCGCCGGACGCCGCCCAGAACCCGGTGTCCACGCCCAGCCGGGACAGCAGGTACAGGCCGATCGCCATGATCGCCGTCCCCGCCACCGGGAACACCTTGTACCGGCCGGTGCGCGTGATGAGCTGCCCGCTGACGATCGACGTGAGCAGCACGCCGACCATCATCGGCAGCATCCGCAGCCCCGACTCGGTCGGCCCGACGCCCGTCACCACCTGCAGGTAGATCGGCAGGTACGTGATGGCGCCGAACATACCGAAGCCGACCACGAAGCCGATCACCGACGCCACCGAGAACACCCGGGTGGTGAACAGCCGCAGCGGCAGTACGGGTTCCCGGGCCCGGCGTTCCGCCGCGACGAACGCGAAGATCAACGCCACCCCGAGTACGGCCACGCCGATCACCTGCCACGACGCCCACGGGTACACGGTGCCGCCCCAGCTGGTGAACAGCACCAGGGACACCGCCGCGCCGGCGATCAGTACGATGCCGAGGTAGTCGATCGCGGGACGGTCGCGCGTCAGGTGCGCCGGCAGTGCCAGCGCCGTGATCACCAGCGCGAGCGCCCCGATCGGCAGGTTGATGTAGAACACCCAGCGCCACGACAGGTTGTCCACGAAGAACCCGCCGAGCAGCGGCCCGATCACGCTCGACGCGCCGAACACCGCCCCGAACACACCCTGGTACCGGCCACGTTCACGCGGCGGTACGACGTCGCCGACGGTCGCCTGCGACAGCACCATCAGCCCGCCGCCGCCGAGCCCCTGCAACGCCCGGAACGCGATCAGCATCCCCATGTTCTGGCTCAGCCCGGACAGCGCCGAGCCGATCAGGAACACCACGACCGCCACCTGCAGCAGCCGCTTGCGCCCGAACTGGTCGCCCAGCTTGCCCCACAGCGGCGTCGTCGCCGTCGCCGCCAGCAGGTACGCGGTGACCACCCAGGACAGGTGCGCCACGCCGCCCAGGTCCGCGACGATCGTCGGCAGCGCGGTCGACACGATCGTCTGATCCAGCGCGGCGAGCAGCATGCAGGCCAGCAGGCCGCTGATGATCAGCCACCGTCGACTCCCGGTGATCTCGGGCGGGGCGACGGTTTCCGCCGTGTCGGCACTCACGCGCTCACGGTAGCCACGCGCGGGTCCGGTCCGGGCGGAATCGGCGGAACAGCAAGCGACCTGCCACCGGGCCCGCCCGCATCCACCCGCGCCGATCCCCGACACCAGTGCCGTGCCGGCGCCGTCCCACCCCGACCCCCCCGGTACGGCGGGGATCGCCGCGGACGCGCCGACTCCTGCCGGCCGGCGCCGCGCTCAGTCCGGGCGGCGCACCCAGCGCCGGGTGCGCCCAAGCCCGGGGTGCGCCCAAGCCCGGGATGCGCTCAGCCCGGGCGGTGCGCTCAGTCCGGGCGGTGCGCCACGAAGATCGCGGTACCGGGGAACAGCCGGCCGCGCAGCGGACTCCACTGCCCCCACAGCTGCTCGTGCCCGTCGGGCCACTCCGGTTCGACCACGTCGGTCAGCGTGAACCCGGCCGACACCAGGTCGCGTACCCGGTCGCCCAGCGTCCGGTGGTGCTCCACGTACGTCGGAACCCCGCGCTCGTCGTACTCCACGTACGGCGTGCGGTCGAAGTACGAGTGGACGGCGACGAGGCCGCGTTCCCCGGGGTCGTCGAGGAAGATCCAGCGCATCGGGTGCGTCACGGCGAACACCCACCGTCCGCCGGGCCGCAGCACCCGGTACACCTCGCGCATGACCGCACCCGGGTCGGCCACGAACGGCACCGCGCCGAAGGCGGTCGCCGCCACGTCGAAGCTGCGGTCCGCGAACGGCAGCGCCTCCGCGTCGGCCTGTACCAGCGGCACCCGCGTCCCGGTACGCCCGGCGGCGGCGCGCGCCTCGCCCAGCATCCCGGCCGACAGATCGAACGCCACCGGGTACGCCCCCTGCCGCGCCAGCCAGCGCGAACAGGACGCCGCGCCGCAGCCGACCTCCAGTACCCGCCGGCCGGTGACGTCGCCGAGCAGCCCGGCCGACGACTCGGTCAGGCCCTCGGGACACCACACGAAGTCCGCGTCGCCCAGGAACCGGCCGTGTTCCGCCTGGTAGCTGGCGGCGTCGGCGTCCCACCAGTGCCGGCTCGCCCGTCGGGACGCCGCACTGCCGACCGCCCGCCGTCCCACCCGATCTGCCACCCGCCCACCGTAGAGCCCGCCCGCGCGCCGACGCCGGCCAACCCACCGGGCCGACGCTCCACTGTGGACGGATTCAGGTCGCCGGCACCGTCCACAGTGGACATCGACGCCCACGGCGCGCGGTGTCCGATCGGCCGCCACGGTCCGGAACACCACGGATGTACGGAATCGTCCCGTGTGGCCTCGTCGCCGGTGAACGTGTCGTCGCGCACACCGTCGCGGTGCCGCGTGCGTCGTACCCGGGGGCGGAATGCCGGATTCGGTGGAACATGCCGGTCGGCGGACACCCGGCGGACACCCGCGTCCGACACTCCCGTGGTACGCGGATCCGGCCTGGTTGGGCGGATCCGGTGTCGATCCGGATCACGTGGAGCTGGGGTTTTGGGGGAGGGTTGGACCTTATGGTATGGCGCACGGTAGGCTGGCGGATGCGCTCGGGGTCTGCGTGTCTCGGCAGGGAGCAGGCCCGCGTCATCCGGAGCCCGGTCCGGTGGTCACAAAGGGATCCTCACCATCATGATCTCGTACGTCGGCTGCTGATCGTCCGTCCGGTTGGACTGACCTCGGGGCGCGCAGACCGACCGAACACCCACCCGACGGAGCAATCTCCCACATGACGAGCAGTGTCGAGGCCACCTCGAACATCGCCGCGGCCAGCAAGGCCGGCGGCAACCAGATCGCCGTTGACGACATCGGTTCCGAGGAAGCGTTCCTCGCCGCCATCGACGAGACGATCAAGTACTTCAATGACGGCGACATCGTCGAAGGTACCGTCGTCAAGGTCGACCGGGACGAGGTCCTGCTCGACATCGGTTACAAGACGGAGGGCGTGATCCCCTCCCGCGAGCTGTCCATCAAGCACGATGTGGACCCGCACGAGGTCGTGTCGGTCGGTGACCACATCGAGGCCCTGGTTCTCCAGAAGGAGGACAAGGAGGGCCGGCTGATCCTCTCGAAGAAGCGCGCGCAGTACGAGCGGGCGTGGGGCACGATCGAGAAGATCAAGGACGAGGACGGCGTGGTTCGCGGCACCGTCATCGAGGTGGTCAAGGGTGGCCTGATCCTGGACATCGGTCTGCGTGGCTTCCTGCCTGCCTCCCTGGTGGAGATGCGGCGCGTGCGCGACCTCCAGCCGTACGTGGGGCGCGAGCTCGAAGCGAAGATCATCGAGCTGGACAAGAACCGCAACAACGTGGTTCTGTCGCGCCGCGCCTGGCTGGAGCAGACCCAGTCCGAGGTGCGCACCGAGTTCCTCAACAAGCTGGCGAAGGGGCAGGTCCGCAAGGGCGTCGTGTCCTCGATCGTCAACTTCGGTGCGTTCGTCGACCTGGGCGGCGTGGACGGTCTGGTGCACGTCTCCGAGCTGTCCTGGAAGCACATCGACCACCCGTCCGAGGTCGTCGAGGTCGGCCAGGAGGTCGAGGTCGAGGTGCTGGACGTCGACCTGGAGCGCGAGCGCGTGTCGCTGTCGCTCAAGGCGACCCAGGAGGACCCGTGGCGTCAGTTCGCCCGGACCCACCAGATCGGCCAGATCGTGCCGGGCAAGGTCACGAAGCTGGTTCCGTTCGGTGCGTTCGTGCGCGTCGACGACGGCATCGAGGGCCTGGTGCACATCTCCGAGCTGGCCGAGCGCCACGTCGAGGTGCCGGAGCAGGTCGTGACCGTCGGCAAGGAGGTCATGGTCAAGGTCATCGACATCGACCTTGAGCGCCGTCGGATCTCGCTGTCGCTGAAGCAGGCCAACGAGGGCTTCGTCGACACCGGCGAGGAGCACTTCGACCCCACGCTGTACGGCATGGCCGCCGAGTACGACGCCGAGGGGAACTACAAGTACCCCGAGGGCTTCGACCCGGAGACCGGCGAGTGGCTGGAGGGCTACGACTCGCAGCGCGAGACGTGGGAGCGGGAGTACGCCGAGGCGCACACCCGGTTCGAGCAGCACATGAAGCAGATCACGGAGTCGCGCGAGGCGGAGGCCGCCGCGGCGGCCGAGGCCCCGGCGGCGAGCGCGGGCGCGAGCACCAGCAGCGCGCCGGCGCAGAGCGCCCCGGCCGCGGGTGGTGCCGAGCCGGCGGGCACGCTGGCCACGGACGAGGCCCTGGCCGCGCTCCGCGAGAAGCTGGCCGGCGGCAAGGGCTGATCGGCCGGTAGCACGTACGAAGCGGAGCCCCGTCGGACCTGGTCCGGCGGGGCTCCGTCGTGTCCGGGGGAGTCGGCGGCGGCCCCACGGCGACGGCTGGCAGACTTGCGGCCGTGCTGCGGGTGGGACTGACCGGCGGGATCGGCGCCGGCAAGAGCGAGGTGGCCGGGCTGCTGGTGGCGCGCGGCGCCGTCCTCGTCGACTCCGACGTACTGGCGCGCGAGGTCGTCGCCCCCGGTACGCCGGGGATCGCGGCGGTGGCGGCCGAGTTCGGTGCGGACGTGGTCGGTGCGGACGGGCTGGACCGGGCGCGGCTGGCGCAGATCGTGTTCGCCGATCCGGCCGCGCGGGGCCGGCTGGAGGCGATCGTGCACCCGCTCGTCCGTGCCCGCGCGGCGAAGCTGATCGCCGCGGCCCCGGCCGACGCGGTCGTCGTCAACGACGTACCGCTGCTGGTGGAGACGGGGCTGACGCCGACGTACCACCTGGTGCTGGTGGTGGCGGCGGACCCGGCGGTGCGGCGCGAACGGCTGGTCGCGCGCGGCATGACCGCCGAGGCGGCCGACGCCCGGATCGCCGCCCAGGCCACCGACGCGCAACGCGCCGCCGCCGCCGACGTCCTGCTCGACAACTCCGGTACCCGCGAGGCGCTGGCCGCGGCGGTGGACACGCTGTGGTCGACGCGGCTGGTGCCGTACGAGCGGAACGTGCGGGAACGCAACCCCGTGCGCCGGCCCGAGACGCTGCACATCGCCGAACCCGATCCGACCTGGCCGCAGCAGTACGAACGGGTCGCCGCCCGGATCCGGCACGCGCTCGGCGACCGGTACCTGCGGCTCGACCACATCGGCTCCACCTCCGTGCCCGGACTCGCCGCCAAGGACGTGCTCGACCTGCAACTCGTCGTACCGGACCTCGCCGCCGCCGACGACCTCGCCGACCTGCTCGCCGCCACCGGCCTCCCGCGGTACGCCGGCGACTGGTGGGACGGCCCGCCACCCGGCGGTGCCCCGGAAGCCTTGCTGGTCAAGCGATTCCATGGCTCCGCCGACCCCGGCCGGCTCGTCCAACTGCACGTCCGGACCGCCGCGTCACCCGCCTGGCGGTACGCGCTGGCGTTCCGCGACTGGCTGCGCGCCGAACCCGCCGCCCTCGCCAGCTACGCCGCGCTCAAACGCCGGCTCGCCGACACCGGCGCCACGACCACGGAGTACGCCGAGTTGAAGGATCCCTGGTTCGCCCGGGCGCTGCCCGAACTCGACCGCTGGACCGCCGAGACCGCCTGGTCCGCCTGACCACCGTCATCCGGTACTGCCCGGGCCCGGCCGTGCGCCGCGTCGCCCGGGTACGGCATGGCTCGGTGTGTCGGTGCGCTGGTCGTACGGCCGTGTCGGTTAGGGCTGTGCCGGGGCGCTGTGGCGCGGCGTGGCGCCTTCGGGTCTGGGCCGTGGGTGGGCGCGGTGTTTGCGGGGCGTGCCCTCGTCGGACGGGACACGGATCCCCTGTCTGGCTTGGGATCCACCCGAGGTGGCCGCGCACCGCCGGTCGCCCTGGTCCACTGTGGAGGAACGTACGCGGTCGGCCACTGCCACCGCACCGCTGTCCCGCGCCACCGCGACGAGCCGGTCGTGCAACCGGCCGGGCGCGAGGAAGTACTTCGGTTCGGCAGCATTGTCATGCCCGTGCGTGGCGCCGACCCGGCTCGGTCTGCGGGCAGGACGTGGTGGCCTGGTATCGCGTGGCGCCGTCCCGGTTCGGTCTGGGGGTAGAACGTGGTGGCCGGGTTCTGGGTGGCGTCGTCCCGGTTCGGTCTGCGTGCAGGACGTGGTGGCCTGGTTCTGGGTGGTGCCGTCGCGGGTTCGGCAACGGGTGGACTGCGGACACCGTCTCGGTTGGTCACAGGCGGACTGCGGACGCCGTCTCGTGCCGATTCCGGTGGGCGGCGATGGCTGGCCTTGCGCGGCGCCAGTTCGGTTCGGTCTACCAGCGGGCTCCGATGATCTGGTGCTGGCTAATCTGTCCGGTCTTCGTGAACGAGGCGGCCCCGTCGTGCCCTTGCGCGGGCTGGTTCGGCTTCGTGGCAACGTTTCCGCCGCTTCACGCGGCTTCACCGGCAGGCAGGCGCGGGTCTCGCCGCGCCGGTTGATGCCAACGGTTTCGGGAATCGCTGTGATGCGGGGGACCGTTGGCTGATGGCGCCGGCTCGGATCGTCGTTCCTACGGCCCGGTGGCCCGGTGGCCCGGTGGCCCGGTGCCCGGCGGCCCGGTGGTGCGGTGGTGCGGTGGTGCGGTGGCTTGCACGCCGCACGCGCCGCGGACATGAAACCAGCTACCTAGAAAGCCCGTGAGTGCGGTGCCCGAGACCACAGCACCGTTCCGCCTACACCCATGCCACCCCATCCGCAGAGCACGCCCGGAGCGTTGTACCTGCAGAGGCGCACCCGCAGCGTCGCGTGCGCAAGGCCGGGCACGCATTGCCACACCGGCAGCGCCACACCAGCAGCGCCGCACCCACAGCATCGCGACCGGGCCGCGGCGCCGCCGTACAACCGCACCGCGGCGCCCACCCGCAGTCCCGACCAGAGCGGCGCCCGCAGAACCGCCCACGGAACTTCACCAACTCACCCGGCCTGCGCCGGACTGCCCGCACCCACCCGGCCGGCACCGCGCCGATCGCGCCCGCGCCGACCCGCCGGCCCCGCGCCCGCGTCGACCGCGCCGACCCCGCGCCCACGTCGACCGCGCCGAGCGCCGGCCGGCACCGTGCCGATCGCGTCCGGGCCCGCGCCGCCCACGCCGACCCCGCGCCCGTGCCGATCGCGCTCGCACCGACCCGCCAGCCCCGCGCCCGCACCGCCCGCGCCGACCCGCCGGCCCCGCGCCGCCCACGCCGCCCACGCCGACCCCGCGTCCGCGTCGGCCCGTACGCGGATCTGACAGATGTCATGGGGGATCGGTGGTGGTACGGCACTACCTCGGGTACGGCGGGGACGGGACGCTGGTGGGCGTGAGTGGGAGCGGTGACGCCGTCGTACTGCGCGGCGTACGGAAGAGGTATGGCGACGTGACGGCGGTGGCCGGCGTCGACCTGACGATCGCGGCGGGCGAGGTGGTGGCGCTGCTGGGTCCGAACGGGGCCGGCAAGTCGACCACGGTGGACATCATGGTGGGGTTGCGGGCGCCGGACGCGGGCGAGGTGTCGTTGTACGGCATGGCGCCGCGCCGGGCGTTGGACGAGGGCCGGGTCGGCGCCGTACTCCAGGCGGGTGCGTTGCTGCCGAACGCGACGGTGGGGGAGCTGTTGCGGGCGATCGCCGCGTTGCAGCCGCATCCGTTGCCGGTGGCGGAGGTGGCGGCCGCGGCGGGGGTGTCGGAGCTGTTGCGCCGGCGTACGGACAGGTTGTCGGGCGGGCAGCAGCAGCGGGTGCGGTTCGCGTTGGCGCTGGTGGGTGATCCGAGCCTGCTGGTGTTGGACGAGCCGACGGCGGGGCTGGACGTGGCGGCGCGGCGGGACTTCTGGGCCGGGGTGCGGCGGTACGCGGGGCAGGGCCGGACGGTGCTGTTCAGTACGCACTACCTGGAGGAGGCGGACGAGGTCGCGGACCGGATCGTCCTGATCGACCGGGGGAGGGTGGTGGCGGACGGTCCGACGACGGCGATCCGGGCGATGGGGTCGGCGCGGCAGGTGCGGTGCACGTTGCCGGACGCCGACCCGGACGCGTTGCGGGATCTGCCCGGAGTGTCGTCGGTCGAGGTGCACGGCGCGGCGGTCGTACTGCGCAGCAACGATTCGGACGCGACGCTGCGGGCGCTGCTGGCGGCGTACCCGCTGGCTCATGACGTCGAGGTGAACGCGGCGGCGCTGACGGACGCGTTCCTGGAGCTGACCGGCGCGGAGGCGCACTGATGGGTACCTATCTGCTGCTGGAGGTCCGGCGGACGCTGCGCAGCGTGCCGTTCCTGCTGTACACGGTCGGCTTCCCGGTCGGCTTCTACCTGCTGTTCACGCAGGTGTTCGGGGGTGGCGCGAGCAACTGGGCGGCGCAGTACATGGTGTCGATGGCGCTGTACGGGGCGATGGGCGCGGGTCTGACGGGGGTCGGCGCCCGCATCGCCACCGAACGGACCCGGGGCTGGACCCGCACGCTGGCGCTGACGCCGCTGCGCCCCGCCGGGTACCTGGTGATCAAGCTGGCCGCCTCGGTACTGCTGACGCTGCCGGTGATCCTGCTGGTCATGCTGGCCGGCTTCGCCGTCAACGGGGTGCGCCTGCCGGTGTCGACGTGGCTGCTGCTGGTGCCGTTGCTGTGGTTGGCGACCTTGCCGTTCACCGCGCTCGGCATCGCCATCGGGTACTCGGCGCGCGACGAGGTCGCGAACGGGGTGTCGATCGTGCTGCTGTTCGCGCTGTCGATCGGCGGCGGGCTGTGGATGCCGGTGCAGCTGTTCCCGGGCTGGCTGGCGGCGGTGGCGAAGGGCCTCCCGTCGTACCGGGCGGGCGAGCTGGCGTGGCGGGTGCTGGACGGGCACCAGCCGTTCGGGGCGGGTGCGCTGGTGTTCGCCGGGTGGCTGGTGGCGCTGCTGGCGCTGGCCGGGTGGCGTTTCCGCCGGGCGTCCTGACCGGCCGTGACAGGGGTGGGGCACCATTGACCGCGATGACGATCGACCACTTCGACTGGACGCCCCGGCGGCGCCGGCTGGCCACCGTACTGGCCTGCTGCTGGCTGGGCTACCTGGTCCCGGTGATCGTGGCGATGGTGACGGATCCGCCGTCGACGGCGAACCTGGCGCTGGGTGTGCTGGGGCTGGCCGTGTTCGTCCTGCTGTACGTGCGGCTCGTGTCGGTCGGCATGGTCCGCCCGTTCCAGCTGGCCGCGCCGTACGCGCTGGTCGGGTTGGTCGCGGTGAGCCTGCTGCTCACGGTGCCGATCGGCGCGCCCTGGCGCTACGCCTTCCCGTACTACCTGATCGCGACGCTGCCGGGGCACCTGCCGCAGCGCTGGTGGGTGCCGGCGGAGCTGGCCGTGCTGGCCGTCGCGACCGCCGTCGCCGTCTACGAAGGCGACCGGGGCGCGGGACTCGCCGGGTACGTGGCGTCGGTCGGCGCGGTCGGCCTGTTCGTCTCGATGTTCTACTGGATGCTGATCGCGATGGTGCGGCTGCGGCGGGCGCGGGCCGAGCTGGCCCGGCTGGCCGTGGCCGACGAACGGTTGCGCATCTCCCGCGACCTGCACGACGTACTCGGCCAGCGGCTCGCCGCGGTGGCGCTCAAGTCGGACCTGGCGCGCCGCCTGGTACCGGCGGATCCGGAGCGGGCGGCGGCCGAGATGGCCGACGCGGGGCGGATCGCGCGCGAGGCGCTGGACGAGGTACGGGCGACGGTGTCCGGCTTCCGCGACTCGTCGCTGCCCGGTGAGCTGTCGACCGCGCGGTCGCTGCTGGCCGCGGCCGGCGTCGACTGCGTACTGTCCGCGCCGGACGCGGGGGAGCTGCCCGCCCGGACCGCCGACGTCGCCGGCTGGGTGGTCCGTGAGGGCGTCACCAACGTGGTACGGCACGCCCGCGCGGCGACCGCCCGCATCGTCGTCCGTACCGGGGCGACGGTGGTGGTGGAGGTCAGCGACGACGGCCGCGGCACCGGCCCCGACACCGGGTACGGCAACGGCCTGACCGGGCTGCGCGAGCGCGTCACCGCCGCCGGCGGCACGCTGGTCACCGAGCGCGCCGACGGCTGGTACCGGCTGCGCGCCGAACTGCCGGCCGGCACCGGATGATCCGGCTGCTGCTGGCCGAGGACCAGCACCTCGTACGGGGCGCGCTGTCCGCGCTGCTCGGCCTGGAGGCGGACATGACCGTCGTGGCGGAGGCGGCGGACGGCGCGGAGGCGGTGACCGCGGCGGTCGAGTACCGGCCGGACGTGGCGCTGCTCGACATCGAAATGCCCGTACTGACCGGCATCGACGCCACGGCCGAGATCCGTCGCGCCGCCCCGGAGGTACGCGTGCTGATCCTCACCACGTTCGGCCGGCCCGGCTACCTGCGGCGCGCCATGGACGCCGGGGCGCGCGGCTTCGTGGTGAAGGACGCGCCGGCCGCGGACCTGGCCGCCGCCGTACGGCGGGTCGCGGCCGGGGAGATCGTCCTCGACCCGTCGCTCGCCGTGGCCTCCCTCGGCAGCGGTCCGAGCCCTCTCACCGACCGCGAACGCGACGTCCTGCGCGCCGCCGAGGGTGGCGCCTCCGTCGCCGACATCGCCGCCACCCTCGCCCTGTCCGCCGGTACCGTCCGCAACTACCTGTCCAGCGCCATCGGCAAGACCGCCGCCCGCAACCGCACCGAGGCCGCCCGCATCGCCCACCACAACGGCTGGCTCTGACCCCGAACGCGGCGAGCCCCATCGCCGCGGAATCCGCGAGTGCAGTGCGAGCACAGCCGGTGGCAACCGCGAACGACGCCAAGCACCGCCGCGCGGATTCCGCGGTAGTGCGGCGCGGGCACGGCAAGGTGGTGAATCCGGGCGGGTGGCGGCGGCGGGAGGGCGCGGTGGACGCGAGCGCAGCGAAGCGGAATCCGCCCGGTGAAGCCGAATCCCGCGGTCCCAACACGCCGGGAGACGGCACGGCCGGCGGGGGTGCCGGGGGGCGAAGCCCCACCGGCGCGGGTTCCGGGGGCCGCGCCCCCGGAAAGAATCAGTCTCGCACCCACGGTCCGCGCGCTCCGCGGACAGGTGTCGCCCGATGCGAGACCCCGGCCCGTGGGCCGGGGTCTCGCCGGGCAGGTCGCCCGCGGTGGGCGGATCGCCTCCACGGCGGTCGCCTCGGGCGCGCTCGCCGACCCTTTCGGGCGGGGCTGCTACCCCCTGCGGAGATGCGGTACGGAACCGTGAGTGGATCGGCCCGCTCGTCTTCTCCGCCGGTGCCGCAAGCAACCTGCTGACCTTCGACCGTAGACCGGTGGCACGGGTCACACAAGCCGTTCCGGGCGGGAGGCCACGCGGTCCCGCCGTTTCGGGTGTTTTGGGTACGCCGCGGCGGTGTCGTCCGGGCGCTCGGCCGGCCCCGCCGAACTTGTCGGTGGGTCGTCGTACGGTGGTGGCATGACGCTTGAGATCCCCCGGCGTGAGGGCCGCTTCGAGGTCATCAGTGAGTTCGAGCCCTCCGGTGACCAGCCGACCGCGATCGCCGAGTTGGAGCGCCGGGTCTCCTCGGGCGAGCGGCACACGGTGCTGCTCGGCGCGACCGGCACGGGCAAGAGCGCGACGGCGGCGTGGCTGGTCGAGCGGCTGCAGCGGCCGACCCTGGTGATCGCGCCGAACAAGACGCTCTGCGCCCAGTTGGCGAAGGAGCTGGGCGAGCTGATGCCGAACAACGCCGTCGGCTACTTCGTCAGCTACTACGACTACTACCAGCCCGAGGCGTACATCCCGCAGACGGACACGTACATCGAGAAGGACTCGTCGATCAACGAGGAGGTGGACCGGCTGCGGCACGCGGCGACGATGAACCTGCTGACCCGCCGGGACACGATCGTGGTCGCCACCGTCTCGGCGATCTACGGGCTGGGCACGCCGCAGGAGTACATCGAGCGGGCGGTGCGGGTGAAGGTCGGCGCCGACATCGACCGGGACAAGCTGCTGCGCCGGCTGGTCGACGTGCAGTACACGCGGAACGATCTGGCCTTCCAGCGGGGCACGTTCCGGGTCCGCGGGGACACGATCGAGATCATCCCGGCGTACGAGGAGCTCGCGGTGCGCATCGAGCTGTTCGGCGACGAGGTCGAGAAGATGTACTACCTGCATCCGTTGACGGGTGAGGTGATCCGCGAGGCGGACGACCTGATGATCTTCCCGGCGAGTCACTACGTGGCGGGGCCGGAGCGGATGGAGCGGGCGATCCGCGACATCGAGCGGGAGTTGGCGGAGCGGCTGGCCGAGCTGGACCGGCAGGGCAAGCTGCTGGAGGCGCAGCGGCTGCGGATGCGCACGCAGTACGACATCGAGATGATGCGGCAGGTCGGTTTCTGTTCCGGCATCGAGAACTACTCGCTGCACATGGACGGCCGGGAACCGGGCAGCGCCCCGCACACCCTGCTCGACTACTTCCCGGACGACTTCCTGACGATCATCGACGAGTCGCACAACACGATCCCGCAGATCGGCGGCATGTACGAGGGGGACGCGTCGCGCAAGCGGACCCTGATCGAGCACGGGTTCCGGCTGCCGTCGGCGGCGGACAACCGGCCGCTGCGGTTCGACGAGTTCGAGGAGCGGGTCGGTCAGGCGGTGTACATGTCGGCCACGCCGGGTCCGTGGGAGCTGGAGCAGGCGCAGGGCGAGTTCGTGGAGCAGGTGATCCGGCCGACCGGGCTGGTCGACCCGGAGGTGGTGATCCTGCCGACGAAGGGTCAGATCGACGATCTGATGGAGCAGATCAACCAGCGCACCGCGAAGGACGAGCGGGTCCTGGTCACCACGCTGACGAAGAAGATGGCCGAGGACCTGACGGACTACCTGCTGGAGCACGGCATCCGGGTGCGCTACCTGCATTCCGAGGTGGACACGCTGCGCCGGGTGGAGTTGCTGCGCGAGCTGCGCCAGGGGGAGTACGACGTGCTCGTCGGCATCAACCTGCTGCGGGAGGGCCTGGACCTGCCGGAGGTGTCGCTGGTGGCGATCCTCGACGCGGACAAGGAGGGCTTCCTCCGCTCGGGTACGAGTCTGATCCAGACGATCGGGCGTGCCGCGCGTAACGTCTCCGGCCAGGTGATCATGTATGCGGACCAGGTCACGCCGTCGATGGCGCACGCGATCGAGGAGACGAACCGGCGCCGCGCCAAGCAGATCGCGTACAACGAGGAGCGCGGGATCGACCCGCAGCCGCTGCGGAAGAAGATCGGCGACATCCTCGACGACATCTACCGGGAGGCCGACGACGCGGAGGCGTTGGTCGGTGGCGGCGGTCGGCAGCAGTCGCGGGGCAAGGCGCCGGTGCCGGAGACGCGCAGCCGGGCGCGTACGGGGAAGGCGACGGGGGAGCCGGCGCGTGCCGGGATGGCCCGGGCCGAGCTGGCGGACCTGATCCAGAGCCTCAACGACCAGATGCTGGCGGCGGCCCGGGAGCTGCAGTTCGAGCTGGCGGCGCGGATCCGCGACGAGATCTCGGATCTCAAGAAGGAACTGCGCGGCATGGACGCGGCCGGGGTGAAGTGAGGTGTCGCCCGGTCGCGGGGCGCTGCCGTTGCCTCCGGGCGTGGACGACCTGACGCTGCTCGGCGGCGGCCGGATCCTGCCGGAGAACATCCGCCCCTTGCTGGAACTGCTGGCGATGTACGCGGGCAGCGGCTCTGATCCGGACGAGTGGGAGGCCGTCGAGTCGGGGCTGGTCGGCACCGACGACGCGGCCACCACCGGGTGGTACGTGCATGCTCTGCAGGGTGGGGCGGCCCGGCTGGTGGTGGTACTGGCGCGCGTGTCGGACGAGGACGTCGTGGCGGTCCGGGTGTGGGGTGACGAGCAAGCCGGTCTCGGCGAGCGGATCGACACCCTGTTCGACGTCGGCGCGATGTACCGGATGACGCCGCCCTGACGCACCGCCGCGGTGGTCGGTCCAGGCCGGTTCAGTCCAGGTCGGTGAAGTGCTCGATGCGCGGCGGGGCGGCGAAGTACGGGCCGATGTGGCCGCGCCAGGCGGTGAAGCGGTCGGTGGCGCGGAAGTTCTGCTCGTGCGCCTCGACCGAGTCCCATTCGACGAGCAGGACGAAGCGGGACGGGCTTTCCACGCCGCGGGTCATCCGGACCGAGCGGCAGCCGGGCGTCTCCGCGAGCAGCGACCGCGCCTTCCGGTACGCGTCGACGAAGTCGTCCTCGCCACCCGGGGTGACGTCGATGAGTCCCACTTCCCACACCATGTCGGCCAGGATGCCGCACCGGTACGGGGGCCTGCCGGTCGGGGCCTCGTACCGGGGGATGGTCGGTGTGCGGTGGGGCGGAAGGGATCCGGGGGTTGGGACGGTGTCGCGGGGTCGTTCGGGCCGAGACGGGACGTACCGCCGCAGTACGCGGGCGCCGCGCCGCGCGTCGTCCCGCCACACCGCCGTGACCAGCGGATTGCGCTGCGAGTTCGGTCACCCCGGTTGCGCGCATCGGCCACTCAAGGGAGAGAATATGGACGAGGAGGGGAGTACTCCCTACGCGTCGGCTCCGTCAACACGGCGTGCCCCGGCCCAACCGGCCGGTGACACCCCGGGCCCGGCGGCTGTGGCTCCGGCCATGGTGGAGGAGACCTCCGGTAGACAGTCGTATCTACCGGAGGGATTCCCGGCGTGGTGGTACATGGGTGGGTCTGGGCCACAACGATCGTGGTCCTCCTGGCGATCCTGCTGATCGATCTGGCGGTGATCGGACGACGCCCACATGTGCCGTCGATGCGCGAATGCACGCTCTGGGTGGTGCTGTACGTCGGGCTCGCCGGACTGTTCGGCCTCGGTCTCTATCTGCTGTCCGGGCCGAAGCCGGCCACCGAGTTCTTCGCCGGCTGGATCACCGAGTACAGCCTGTCGGTGGACAACCTGTTCGTCTTCGTGATCATCATGTCGCGGTTCGCGGTGCCGCGCCGGTACCAGCAGAAGGTGTTGCTGATCGGCATCGTGCTGGCGCTGGTGATGCGCGGCCTGTTCATCGCCGCGGGCGCCGCGATGATCGAGCGGTTCGCCTGGGTGTTCTACGTCTTCGGCGCGTTCCTGGTGTACACGGCGGTGAAGACCGCGGTGCACAAGGAGGGCGACGAGGCCGACGAGTTCAAGGTGAACCCGCTGGTGCGGTGGGCGCGCCGGAGACTGCCGCTGTCACGGGAGTTCGGCGAGGGGCGCGTGCTGGTCCGGGAGGGCGGGCGGCGGATGGTCACGCCGATGCTGATCGTGATGATCACGATCGGTACGACGGACCTGCTGTTCGCGCTGGACTCGATCCCGGCGATCTTCGGCCTGACGAAGGAGGCGTACCTGGTGTTCGCCGCCAACGTGTTCGCCCTGATGGGCCTGCGCCAGCTCTACTTCCTGCTCGGTGGCCTGATGGAACGCCTGGTGTACCTGAACGTCGGGCTCGGCGTGATCCTCGGGTTCATCGGCGTGAAGCTGATCCTGGAGGCCATGCACGAGAACGAGCTGCCGTTCGTCAACGGCGGGCAGCCGATCACGTGGGCGCCGCACGTACCGATCTGGCTGTCGTTGTCGGTGATCGTGGCGGCGTTGGCGGTGACCACCGCGGCGAGCCTGGTGAAGACGAGCGTCCAGGCCCGCCGCGCGGCACACGCGGAACGGTGACGGTCAGCTCAACGTACGGCGGGCGCCGGTGAGGGTGGCGGTCCGGTCGTCGGTCATCGGCTCGTTGACGACGCGGCCGGCGGCGTCCTGACCGGAGGCGTGCAGCATCTGGCGCGGCTCGTCGGCCGTGGTGGCCGCGGCGACGATGCCGACGTGGTGTGGGGCGCGGCCGGCGCGGGCGAAGAAGTACAGGTCGCCGGGCTGCTCGGTACCGGCCTCGACGGCCTCGCCGACGAGCGCCTGGTCGTCGGCGTCGCGCGGCACCTTCACGCCGAGTCGCCGGTGCGCCAGGTGCACCAGCCCCGAGCAGTCGATCCCGTACGCGGACAGGCCACCCCACACGTACGGCACGTCGATGAGCCGTTCGGCGACGGCGAGCAGGTCCTTGGCGGACGGCGCGGACGTCGGGGCGGGCGCGACGTCGGCCTCGCGTACCCAGAGGGCGGTGTCGTGGGCGGGCGCGGAGACCGGCAGCCAGCCGCGGTCGGAACGGCCGGTCGCGGTCAGGCTGGTGCCGATGACGACGCCGGGCAGCACGACGTCACCGTTCGGCTCGTCGCACAGGGCGGTGGCGGTCGCGTCGACGACGATCTGCCGGCCGCGGGCCGGGGCGTCGGGCACGGCGAGGTGCGCCAGCCGGACGACGCCCGGGTAGCCGCGCTCGTCCTTGCCGGACGGCTGCTCGACGGCGACGACGCGCGCCCAGTCGCCGTCCACCTGCTCGACCAGGACCCGCTCGCCGAGCAGTAGCTGGGTCTCCGTGCGACCGTCGAGGTCGAGCAGCTGCTGCTTGCTCATCGCGCTCACCCAGCGCCGCACGTCGGGCAGGTCGGCGACGGCCGGCCGGTCCACCGCGCGGACCGCGTCGGGCCCGGTCCACACGGTCGCCACCGGTACGGCGACGATCGCTTCCTGCCCGGCCGCCGGTGCGGTCCGCTGCGCGGATGTTGTCCTTCTGGTGGTCACGACTTCTCCCTGCCCCCTCACGGATGCGCCGGTACGACCCGACCTCGGCGGTCGCGGCGAGCGGTGACCCGGACCGTGCCGGCTGGCAGGCGCGAGACGGCTCGCGGCGCACCGCTTCCGGACTTGCCGGTGTCCCACCCCGCGGTACCTGTGACCTCCGAGAATACGGAACCCGCCCGGTTCGTGCCGCACCGGGCCGGTTGGGCGTGCGTCACGGTTCGGCGACTGTCAGCGCATCGATGCCCAGACCGGGCGCATCGGGCAGCCGTACGGTGGGCCCCTCGTACGTGATGCCGCCGGTCACGGGGGCCGATGTGAGCCACCACGCGGCGTCGAGGTCGCTGACCGCGCTCGTGCCGTACGCGGCGACGAGGCTGGCGGCCGCGCCGACGCCGATGTGCGTCTCCATCATCGAACCGACCATGGTGCCCATGCCGGCCGCCTCCGCCAGGTCCAGCAGCGTGCGGGCCGGTCCGAGGCCGGCGGACTTGGCGAGCTTGACGTTCACCATGTCGGCGGCCCGCCGCTCGATCACCGCGAGCAGCTCGCGGATGCCGTACACGGCCTCGTCGGCGAGGGTGAGGGTGTCCACGTGTGCGGTGACGTGCGCGAGACCGGCCACGTCGTGCCCGTCGACGGGCTGCTCGACCAGCTCGACGTCGGTGCCGGCGTCCTCCATCGCCCGGATCGCCCGTACTGCCTGGCGTGGCGTCCAGCCCTGGTTGGCGTCCAGCCGGATCCGTACGCCGGGGCCGACGGCGGCGCGGATCGCGCGCACCCGGGCCACGTCGCCGACCGCGTCCGTACCGACCTTGATCTTGAGTACGTCGAAGCCCTCGGCGACGCGGGCCGCCGCGGTGGCCGCGAGTTCGTCCGGCTCGGCGACCGACAGCGTCACGTCGGTACGCGCGGTCGTGGCCGACCCGCCGAGGAACTGTGCCAGCGGTACGCCGAGGCGGCGGGCGGCGAGGTCGTGCAGCGCGACGTCCACCGCGCCCTTCGCGCCGTGGTTGCCGACCACCGCGCCCCGCACCGTACGCAGCAGGTCGTGGAGGTCGTCCGGGTCGCGGCCGAGCACCGCGTCGCGCAGCGGGCCGTCGATGCAGGCGCGGGCGCCGGCCAGCGACTCGCCGGTCACCCGCCAGACCTGCGGGGCCTCGCCGTAGCCGCGGTGGCCGTGCTCGTCGGTCACCACGACCACCACCGTGTCGGTGGTCGTGGTGCGCCGCAGCGCGGTCACGAACGGCGTGTGCAGGGGGGCACTGACCAGGTGGGTCGTCACATCCAGGATCGGCACACGCGGCAGCGTACCGGTTCCGTAGTGTGGGCGCCGACGAGCGAGGGGAGCGGCGCATGGGGCGCGGGTTGGGCTTGTCCGGGGCGACCAACGCCCGCGACATCGGCGGGTACGCCACGGCGCGGGGCCCGGTCCGCACCGGCCGGGTGTACCGGTCGGACGCGTTGGCGAAGCTGACCGACGACGATCTCGCCGCGCTGGCCGGCGCCGGCGTCACCACCGTGGTCGACCTGCGCGGGCAGAGCGAGGTGGACCAGCTCGGCGCGGACCGGCTGCCGCCCGGCGTCACCGCGGTGCACCTGCCGATCCTCGACGCCACGACCGACCTGTACCGGCTGCTCGGCGAGCTGATCGGCAGCCGGGACGCGGTCCGGCAGCGCGCGGAGCTGGCCGACGGCGGCGGCGAGCGGTTCATGACCGACATGTACCGCTGGTTCGTGTCGGACGAGGGTGCGCGGGACCGGTTCGGTGCGTTGCTGCGGCGCATCGCCGACGCGGGCGGCACGCCGCTGCTGTACCACTGCACCGCCGGCAAGGACCGTACCGGCTGGACCACGGCGGTGCTGTTGACGCTGCTCGGCGTCGACCGCGACACCGTGTACGAGGACTATCTGGCGTCGAACCCGATCGTGCGGGAGGCCGCCGCGACGATGCTGGCGGGGCTGCGCGGGGCGCGGGTGATGGCCGAGCCGGAGCTGCTGCAGCCGCTGCTGGACGTGCGCCCGGAGTACCTGGCGGCGGCGTTCGACGAGGTGGACCGGCGGTTCGGCACGTTCGACGGGTTCGTGGCGGACGGGCTGGGACTGGACGCGGGAGTACGGGCGGCGCTCGCGGATGCGTTGCTGGACGGGCACTGACCGCGGAAACGGTGTGGTTGAGCCGGATCAGCCGCCGCCCGTTGCCGGCCGCGGATCGTGAGCGAGCAGCTCACCGACCTCGGCCACCCGCCCGCGGGCCGGGCTGGTCGCCGCGGCGGGCTGGCTTCGCTGGGCTGCCGTGGCGGGCGCGATCCGGCTCGTGGCAGGCGTTCCCGCGACGCTCGGTGCGGTCGTGCTCGGCGCTGCCAGTACCGGCGGCGCACCGGCTGACGGCACGTGCGCGGGACCGGCGCGGCGTCAGGCGATGGCGTGCCGGTCGGCCCACGCGGCGGCGGACACGTCGGCGACCAGCCGGCAGGCGGCGTCGTCGCCGAGGTCGGTGGTGGTGCACACCGCCACCGCGTACGCCGGGGCGTCGTCGGGCAGCACCACCCCGGCGCCGTGCCGGATGCCGTCGACCCAGCCGTTCTTGTGGGCGATCCGGGTGCCCGGCGGCAGACCCGCGGCCAGGTCCTCGGTGCACTCCTGGGCGAGCAGGATCTCCATCATCGCCGCGCACGACGCGGGCGACGCGATCCGGTGGTCGGCGATCGAGGCGAGCAGCCGGGCCAGGTCGGCCGCGGTGACCCGGTTGGTACGGCCGGCGTGCTCGGCCGCGCCGTCCTCGATGCCGCGGCCCACGACCATCACCGCGGCGCCGGCGTCGGCGAGCGTGTGCGCGACCGCGGGCGTACCGATGCGTTCGAGGACGAGGTTGGTGGCCAGGTTGGAGGAGCGCACGATCATGCGGCGCAGCAACCATTCCAGCGGCGCGGTGCGCCCCAGCCGGGCCCACACCTCGTCGTCGTTGTCGTACGAGTGGCGCATGGCGAAACGCCCGCCGTCCGGCGCCGCCGAGCCGAACTCGTCGTGCACCGCCAGCTCCTCGGCCAGGTCCACCGCGTCCGCGTCCGCCAACCGGTACGCCGTGGCCAGCAGCGCCGCCTTCATCGTGCTCGCCGCGTAGTGCGGGGCGTCCGGCAGCCGGGTGTACGCCGGCGGCCCGGACAGCGGCCCCACGTACACCGAGACGGTGCCGGGGGCGGCGGCGAGCACGGGGTCCAGGGCGGCCAGGTGCGGGAGCGTCATGCCCGCACCCTACGTGGTCGGCGGCCGCCGGGCCCCGCGCGCGTCACCGCCGCCCGGGGCCGACCACGACTCAGGAACGGTTCGCGCGCCCGCGGGCCCGGCCGCGCTCCTGCGCCGACAGCACCACCTTGCGCAGCCGCACCGTGTCCGGCGTGACCTCGACGCACTCGTCGCCGCGGCAGAACTCCAGCGCCTGCTCCAGCGACAGCTTGCGCGGCGGTACCAGCCGCTCCAGCTCGTCGCCGGTGGAGGAGCGCATGTTGGTGAGCTTCTTCTCCTTGGTGATGTTGACGTCCATGTCGTCGGCGCGGGAGTTCTCCCCGACGATCATGCCTTCGTACACCTCGGTGCCGGGCTCGACGAACAGCGTGCCGCGCTCCTGCAGGTTGTGCATGGCGAACGCCACCGCGACGCCCGCCCGGTCGGCGATCAGCGACCCCGTGTTCCGGGTACGCAGCTCGCCGAACCACGGCTCGTACGACTCGAAGACGTGGTGCGCGATGCCGGTGCCGCGGGTCTCGGTGAGGAACTCGGTGCGGAAGCCGATCAGGCCGCGGGACGGCACGATCCACTCCATCCGGACCCAGCCGGTGCCGTGGTTGACCAGGTTCTCCATCCGGCCCTTGCGCAGGTTGAGCAGCTGCGTGACCGTCCCCAGGTACTCCTCCGGCGCGTCCACGGTCAGCCGCTCGGTCGGCTCGTGGATCTTGCCGTCGACGGTCTGGGTGACCACCTGCGGCTTGCCGACGGTCAGCTCGTAGCCCTCCCGGCGCATGATCTCGACCAGGATGGCCAGCGCCAGCTCGCCGCGGCCCTGCACCTCCCAGGCGTCCGGCCGCTCGGTCGGCAGCACCCGCAGCGACACGTTGCCGACGAGTTCGCGGTCGAGCCGGTCCTTGACCAGCCGGGCGGTGACCTTGGAACCCTTGACCCGGCCCACCAGCGGCGAGTTGTTGGTACCGATGACCATCGAGATGGCCGGCTCGTCCACCGTGATCAGCGGCAGCGGCTTCGGGTTCTCCGGGTCGGCCAGCGTGTCGCCGATCATGATGTCGGCGATGCCGGCGATCGCGATGATGTCGCCCTGCCGGGCCGACTCGGCCGGCTTGCGCTCCAACGCCTCGGTCATCAGCAGCTCGGAGATGCGGACCCGTTCGACCGTGCCGTCGTGCCGGCACCAGGCGACCGTCTCGCCCTTGCGGATCGTGCCCTCGTGTACCCGGCACAGCGCGATGCGGCCGAGGAACGGCGACGCGTCCAGGTTCGTCACGTGTGCCTGCAGCGGCGCGCCCTCCGTGTACGAGGGGGCCGGGATGGTCTCCAGGATGGTGCGGAACAGCGGTTCGAGGTTGGGCGAGTCGGGCTGGCCGCCGTCCTCGGGGCGCTCCAGGCTCGCCCGGCCGGACCGGGCCGACGCGTACACGACGGGGAAGTCGATCTGCTCGTCGGTCGCGTCCAGGTCGAAGAACAGCTCGTACGTCGCGTCGAGGACCTCGGCGATCCGGGCGTCCGAGCGGTCCACCTTGTTGATCACGAGTACGACGGGAAGCTTGGCGGTGAGCGCCTTGCGCAGCACGAACCGGGTCTGCGGGAGCGGGCCCTCGGACGCGTCCACCAGCAGCACCACACCGTCCACCATGGACAGTCCGCGCTCCACCTCGCCGCCGAAGTCGGCGTGCCCCGGGGTGTCCACGATGTTGATCGTGGTGGGGTCGCCGCCGTCGGCCGGCGTGTAGTGGATCGCCGTGTTCTTGGCGAGGATCGTGATGCCCTTTTCGCGTTCGAGGTCCATCGAGTCCATGACCCGGTCCTCGGCCTCGTGGGCGGACAGGTGCGCGCCGAACGCGCCGGACTGTCGAAGCATGGCGTCGACGAGAGTGGTCTTGCCATGGTCGACGTGCGCGATGATCGCGACATTGCGGAGGTCGGTGCGTACTGCCATGCCACCATCCTCCCGTGCCCGCCGGCGGCACCGTGCGGCGGGGACCGGATATGAGACCGGCCTCCCGCTCGATTCATCCCGTCGGGTTCGGTTTGGCCAGATAAACCAGCTCGACGCCGGTCGGCCCGGGCGCCCGGTGGGTCTCCGCGTACCCGAGGCGCCGGTACAGGTCGAGGTTGCGGTCGCTGGCGTGCCCGGTGAACAGGACGTACCGGGCGGCGTCGGGCTCGGCCGCCTCGGCCGCGGTCAGCAGCCGGGTACCGAGTCCGCCGCCCTGCCGGTCCGGCGCGACGGCGAGGCGTCCGATCTCGGCGTCCGCGCCGACCCGCCGGACCCGGACCGTGCCCACGATCCGGCCGCCGTCGCGCGCCACGAGCACCCCGCCGGCCTCGATCGCGGCGCCCACGCCCGCGGCGTCCTCGACGATCGGCGGGATGGCCACCCCGTACCGCAGGGCCTCCCGGACGTACGCGGCGTGCTGGACGGTCAGCAGCTCACCCGCGTCCGCTGGCCGCGCCGGACCGACGACGACACCCGGCGGCAACGGCCGGCGGAACACCACCCGGTCCGCGCCCGGCCCCGAGTAGTCGGCGACCGTGTCGGCCGCGAACCCCAGCCGCCGGTGGAACGCCACCGAGTCGGCGTTGCCCGGCGTCGTGATCGCCTTCAGCCCCGTCGCCCCGCGCCCGGCCGCCAGCTCCGCGAACCGGTCGTACAGCGCCCGGGCGACGCCGGCACCGCGCGCGTCGTCGCGTACCGCGACCAGATGCACGTACCCGTCGCCGGTCGGGGCCACGAAACCCAGCAGGTACCCCACGACACCGCCAGCGCGGGCGGCCAGCGCGGTGCCACCGAACTCGTGCACGTACGTCGGGTGGTGCAGCGAGCGCATGTCCCGGTCACCCCAGTACCGGTGCTGCTCCGCCAGTACGGTCCGCAGGTCCGCCGGGGTCAGGTGGTCGATCGACACGTTCACGTCCGCGACGGTAGGCCGCCCACCGGTACCGCCCGCCGCCCGGGTCGTACCGTCCCACTCACGCCCGCCCGGTCCGCATCCCCGACACCACCGTGGCTCCGTCCGGGATCGGCTCAGTGCCAGGAGAACGCGGCGGCGTGGACGCGCCGGATCGGCTCAGCGGCAGCAGTCCCGGTTGCGTCAGGCCCGGCACGTGCTCGCGGCGGCGCAGAGCTGGCGGCCGAGCGAAGGCGCGGGATCGGCTCGGCGGAAGGATCCGCGGTGGCGCCGGAACGCCGGACCGGGACGGCGGCGGAGGACGCGGGCGACGGCGTACGGATCTCGGTGTCGACACCGCTGGCCGGCGTCTCGCCGTGCGGGTTCGACAGGGCCATCGAGGGGCGAGATCGGCTCAGCGGTGGGGAATGCGGGTCCGTGGTCCGCGGATGTCGGTGGTGCCGGGCCGGCCCGGATCGTACGTGGACGCGGCGCATACGCAGGCACGACGACCGGGCCGCCGTACCGTCGGTCCGGCTGCGCGCTCGGGTCTTCCATCGGCTCGACCGCGCGGAACGTGGCACGTGACGCCGGCGCGGAACCGGCCTGGTGGACCGTGGATCGCCGCGGCGTGCGCGCGGTTTCGACCCGGTGGCGGGGGAGCGGGCGTCGCGGGATCGGCTCTGTTGAGCGGAACGCGGGGGTCAGGGGCAGGCGGCGGGGCGGGTGGTGGCGGCGGGATCGACGCGTAGCAGGGCGATCCGGCCGGGTCCGCAGGCGACGAGCCGGGCCCCCGGGTACGGCCAGACCGGGGTGTGTGCGGTGGGTCGCCAGAGGATCCAGCGGACGCGGTAGCGGGCGAGTAGCGCGCCGCGTTCGGTGGGTGTGGCGGGTGCCCAGCCGAGAATCCGGTCCTCGTCGCTCGCCCGCCGAGCCTCGTCCGGTACGCCCGGCGACGGCCACTGCGTCCGTACCGAGCGCAGCCCGTACGTGGGGAGTTCGCGGCGGGTCTGCCAGTTGTTGGCGACCGCGACGTCGCCGTCGGGGACGTACCGGGCGATCCAGCCCAGCCGCGGGTACGGCAGCTGCGAGTCGGTGGCGGTCTCGGCGCGGGCGCGCAGCGCGGTGCCGGGCAGCGCGCGCGCGATGGCCCAGGCGTTCGCGTCGGCGCCGACGACGAGGGCGAGTGCGGTCAGCGCGGCGAGCAGGACGGCGCCGGCGCGCCGTGCGCCGGTCAGTACGCGGCGGGTGTCCCAGCAGCCGGCGAGCAGGACGGCGAGTGCGGCCTGGCCGGGCAGCGCGATCCCGGGGCCGAGCCGGGCGAGCGACCAGGTGTGGGTGAGGCCGCCGGCGAGGACACCGACGGCGCAGGCGGCGGCGGTCCAGAACAGCGGGTCGCGCCGGTCCCGTACGAGGCGGAGCACCAGCGCCGGCACGATCAGCGGCAGCAGCGCGTACTTGGCAAGTACGCCCTGGTAGAGCATGTGGTGGATGGCGTCGAAGCCGGCCTGGTCGCCGAGCATGGCGCGCAGGCTGATCCACGGCCAGGCCAGCGCCGCGAGCCCGGAGAGTACGGCGGCCACGGCGACCTCGGCGACCGGGCGCGGATGCCGGCGTACCCGGAACGCCAGGGTGATCGCCACGGACAGCGCGGCGATGGCGGCGGTGAACGGGTGCACCAGCAGCGTCAGCCCGGGCAGTACGGCGAAGACCGCGATGCGGTGGGCGCGGCGCACCGCGTCGATCCGCAGCGCGGTACGCCACAGCTCGAACCAGCACGCGCCGGCGAACACGCTCGGCCACCCGAACCCGAGGCTGAGCGAGCCGAGCATCGGGAACCCGGACCAGAACCACGTCCCGGTACCCCACAGCAGCAGCATCAGCGCCAGCGCGAGCACCGGCGCCCAGCGCGCCGCGCTCACCGCGCGGACGAACCGGTACCAGGTGGTCAGCAGGAGCGCGGTGCCGAGCAGGCCGCCGATCGTGAGGACCACCCAGACCGACGCGCCGGTCAGCCGCATCGCCCAGCCGAGCACCATCGCCCAGGGCGAGAAGTACGCGAAGGGGGCGTGCTCGCCGGTGAGCGGTTCGAGCGGGTGCAGCGGGTGGCGGGCGGCCTCGGCGACGGTCGCGGCGTGGATCCACGAGTCGGACACCCACTCGCCGTGCGGGGCGGTCAGCGCGAGCAGCGCCAGCAGCAGCGCGCCGAGCACCGCGTACGTGACAGCGGGGAGGCGGCCGGGCCGGGCTGCGGTCGCGCGGGCCCCGCGCGCCTCGGTGAGTGGGACCGACGTCACGCCCCGAACCCTAGCGGCGTGCCCGCGACCGGTCCGGTACGGGGTGGGCCGCACATCCGGAGGCCGTTTGTCAAATCTTGAAGTGTTTTCCGGTGAACGCGATACTTGGCGTGGCTCGTGAGTTTTAGGTCATTTCATGATCTTTCTCGGCGGGTCCTCGCGACCCCTCCGCGAGCCGATCCCCTCCACGCCCCCGACCCCAGGAGGCCCCCAGTGAGTCACTCCGTCCCCCGTACGCTGCGTCGGGCCGGTGTCGCCGTCGCGGCACTCGCCGCCGGCGCGCTGCTCGTCGCCGCGCCCGCACAGTCCGCCCCGTCGGTGCCCGCGTCGGCCCAGCCGGCGCTCGCCGACACCCTCGTGCACCGGCTCGGCGACGCCACCGCCGGCAGCTACCTCGACGGTGGCCGCACGGTCGTCACCGTCACGACCGAGAGCGCCGCGGCCGCCGTCCGGTCCGCCGGCCTCACCCCCAGATCCGTCCGGTACGGCGCGGCCGAGCTGCGTACCGTCACCGCCGCGCTGGACGACTCGGCGCGCATCCCGGGCACCGCGTGGTCGGTGGACCCGCGTACCGACCGGGTCGTCGTCACCGCGGACCGTACGGTGACCGGCGCGGCGCTCACCCGGCTGCGCACCGTCGCCGGGCGGTACGGCACGGCCGTGACCGTGCAGCGCACCGCGGGCGTGCTGAGTACCCGGATCGCCGGCGGCGACGCCATCTACGGCGGGCAGTACCGGTGCTCGTTGGGCTTCAACGTGCGCAACAGCGCCGGCACGCACTACTTCCTGACCGCCGGGCACTGCGGCAACATCGCCAGTTCCTGGTACTCGAACTCGGGGCACACGACGTTGCTCGGCACCACCCGGGCGAGCACGTTCCCCGGCCACGACTACGCGATCGTCACGTACAGCTCGACCTACACCAACTACTCGGGCACCGTCGACCTGTACAGCGGGTCGCAGGACATCACGTCGTCCGGCAACGCGACGGTCGGCGAGTCCGTACGCCGCAGCGGCAGCACCACGCACGTGCACTCCGGTACCGTCACCGGCCTCAACGCGACCGTCAACTACGCCGAGGGCACCGTCACCGGCATGATCAAGACGAACGTGTGCGCCGAGGGCGGCGACAGCGGCGGCGCGCTGTTCGACGGGTCGAAGGCGCTCGGCCTGACCTCCGGCGGCAGCGGTGACTGCACCAGCGGCGGCACCACGTACTTCCAGCCCGTCACGGCGGCGCTCAGCGCGTACGGCGTGAGCGTCTACTAGCGGATGCGCGACGGCCCGGCGCGGGACCGTGCCGGGCCGTCGTCGTGTCACCAGCCGCGGGCGCGCCACTCGGCGAGGTGCGGGCGTTCGGCGCCGAGCGTCGTGTCGTCGCCGTGCCCCGGGTAGACCCAGGTGTCGTCCGGCAGCGGCCCGAACACCTTCGCCTCCAGGTCGTCCATCAGGCTCGTGAAGTCGCGCGGGTTCGTCGTCTTCCCGGGCCCGCCGGGGAACAGCGAGTCGCCGGTGAACAGGTGCGGCCGCCCCGCCGGATCCCGGTACAGCAGGGCGATCGCGCCGGGCGTGTGCCCGACCAGGTGGATCACCGACAGCTGACACCGCCCCACCGGTACGGCCGCGCCGTCGGGCAGGCCGTCGGTGGGCACCGGCAACTCGGCCGCGTCGTACCGGCCGGCGACGGAGCGGGCGCCGGTCGCCGCGACCACCTCGGCCAGCGCCTGCCAGTGGTCGCCGTGCCGGTGCGTGGTCACCACGGCGCGCAGCACCTTGTCGTCGACCAGGTCCAGTAGGCGGTCCGCGTCGTTCGCGGCGTCCACCAGCACCTGGTCGCCGGTGGCCCGGCAGCGCAGCAGGTACGCGTTGTTGTCCATCGGGCCGACCGACACCTTCGTGATCGACAGCCGGTCCAGGGAACGGGTCGCCGGCGCGCCACCCGGCCGTACGTGTCCGGTGTAGGTCATGGTGCGAAGGTTACTTCCAGGCCGGCGGTACCGGCAGCGGGCCGGCCGGATCGACCGCCAGTTCGCCGGCGGGCCGGCCGAGCAGCCAGCCGGCGAGCCGCGCCGCCGTACCGCTGACGGTCGGGCCGGCGCCGATCCGGTACACCGCGCCGGTGTCGGTGGCGCGCAGTTCGACCGCCGGCGGGGCGGGACGGTCCGCGAACTCGGCGGCCAGCTCGGCGCACAGCTCCGCGGCGAACCCGGCGTCCCAGTCGTCCACCGTGTACCCGACGGCCAGGTCGACGTGGTGGATCTCCACCTCGCGCAGCCGCGCCCACGGGACCAGCGTCGCCGGCCCCGGACCCTGCCGGTACGCCACCTCGGCCGCCCACCGCTCCGCCGGTACCGCGTCGATCAGGCCGGCCAGCCGTCCGGACGCGGCGGCCAGATCGGCGAACTGCTCGGCCTGGCCGCGGCCGGCGCCGGCGGCGATGTCGGCGTTGCGCGCCTCGGGCGAGGCGTACATGACGGCGGGTTCGCCGCTGATGGCGGAACCGGCGAGGTTCGACAGCGCGTCGGCCTGCCGGCTCAGGTGGGCGAGCACGTGCCCGCGGTTCCAGCCGGGCAGACCGGACGGTGCGGCCACCTGCCCGTCGTCCATCGTGCGCACCGCCGCCAGCAGGCGGTCGGTGGCGCTGGCCAGCAGGTTCGCATCGGCGTACGGGTCGCGACTCATGCCGGGAACGCTACCGGTACCACCGTTATTCGCTTGGTGCGCGGGGGATCCCGCCGTAGTGTCGGCCCCGGAACGAACGGCGCGGACGTACGGGAGGTGACGGTGCGAGACGTGCACTGGTGGCCGGCGACGCGTCTGGTCCACCGCAACCCCGCGGGTCGCCCGCCGCGCTGACGCGCGCGCCGCGCCCGCACGAAACGTGAGGGTGTCGCTGCAACGATGTCGATCAATCTGGGCGCGCTCGGCTGGGATGCCGGGTGGGCCGACAGCTTCGCACCGTACGGGCGCTCCGGGTGCCGCTTCGGCCGGGTCGGCCGGGTGGACCGCGGGGTGTACACGGTGCTCGCCGCGGACGGCACGGTGCGCGCCACCGCCGCCGGTCGGCTGCTCGCCGACGCCGCGCGCGACCTGCTGATCCTGCCCGTCGCGGGCGACTGGGTGGCGCTGCGCGACTGGCCGGACCGGCGCACCACGGTGGAGGCGGTGCTGCCGCGGCGTACCGCGGTGATCCGGAACGGTGCCGGCCGCGACTCGCTCGGCCAGGTGCTGGCCACCAACATCGACACGGCCGCCGTGGTCGAACCGCTCGACCCGAGTCCCGACGAGGGCCGCATCGAGCGCCTGCTCGCGCTCGCCCACCAGTCCGGCGCCACCCCGATCCTGGTACTCACCAAGGCCGACCGGGTACCGGATCCGGCCGGGCTGGCGGACCTGCTGGGCCGCGCCGCGCCCGGCGTGCCGGTGTACCCGGTCTGTGGCAGTGACCCGGCTTCCCTGCTGCCCCTGCACGAGCACCTCGCGTACGGCCGGACGTTGGGGTTGTTCGGCGCGTCCGGCGTCGGCAAGTCGACGCTGGTCAACACGCTGGTCGGGACGAGCGTGCTGGCGACCCGGGCGCTGCGGGCCGACGGCAAGGGCCGGCACACCACCACCTACCGGGCGCTGGTCCCGGTACCGGACGGCGGCTCCGTACTGGACACGCCGGGGATCCGGTCGGTCGGGCTGGACGAGACCGCCGACGGGCTCGACCGTACGTTCGCGGACGTGGCCGGGCTCGCGGCGGAGTGCCGGTTCGCCGACTGCCGGCACGAGGCCGAACCGGGCTGCGCGGTCCTGGCCGCGGTCGCCGACGGCAGTCTCCCGCCGCGCCGCCTGGCGAGCTGGCGGAAACTCCAGGCCGAACTGCGCTGGCAGGCCGACCGGCGGGGGGCCCGGCTGGCCGCCGTCGACCGCGCGGAGACCCGCCGGGTCCGCGCGCTCGCCCGGCGCCGCGTCGACGGCCGCGGCACGCTCCCGGGTACCTGACGACACGCCGCCCGCCGCTGGCGGTGCCGTCGTACATGTGTTTGAATTTGCGGCGGTGTCGTCCGGCCGCGAGCGCGGTCGTGATCCAGGTGGCACGGGCCCGTCGGGGCCCTGTTTCGTAGGCGTCGTCGCTGGCCCGGCGGTTCTGTCGGAGGGCGCGGATACAGTTGCCCTCTGGGTGTGCCCCATGGCCCGCCCCGGTCGTCCGCGGTCGCTCGGGCGGTCCGGTCGGTCCCAGCGCGTCGCCGCCGTCATCGTCGTGTCGTTGGCTGGGTGTACACCGTGTCGTGGGGGTGGGGTCGGTCGGCCGGCCCGACGGAGCGGAAGAGCGGGAGACTGTGGCAGATCGCCTGATCATCAGTGGTGCGCGCGAACACAACCTGCGTGACGTCAGCCTGGACCTGCCGCGCGACGCGCTGATCGTGTTCACCGGCCTGTCCGGTTCGGGCAAGTCGAGCCTCGCCTTCGACACGATCTTCGCCGAGGGCCAGCGGAGGTACGTGGAGTCCCTCTCGGCGTACGCGCGGCAGTTCCTCGGCCAGATGGACAAGCCGGACGTCGACTTCATCGAGGGTCTGAGCCCGGCGGTGTCGATCGACCAGAAGTCCACCTCCCGCAACCCGCGGTCCACCGTCGGCACCATCACCGAGGTCTACGACTACCTCCGGCTGCTGTTCGCGCGCATCGGCGAGCCGCACTGCCCGGTGTGCGGCGAGAAGATCAGCAAGCAGACGCCCCAGCAGATCGTCGACCGCGTGCTGGGATACGACGCGGGCACCCGGTTCCAGGTGCTCGCCCCCGTCGTCCGCGGCCGCAAGGGGGAGTACGTCGACCTGTTCGCCGAGCTCCAGTCCAAGGGGTACGCGCGGGTCCGGGTCGACGGCGTCGTGCACCCGCTGACCGAGCCGCCGAAGCTGAAGAAGCAGGAGAAGCACTCGATCGAGGTGGTCGTCGACCGGCTGGCGGTGAAGCCGTCCAGCAAGCAGCGGCTGACCGACTCGGTGGAGACCGCGCTCGGGCTCGCCGACGGCCGGGTCGTGTTCGACTTCGTCGACCTGCCGGAGGACGACGAGCACCGCGAGCGCCGCTTCTCCGAGCACTTCGCCTGCCCGAACGACCACCCGCTCGGCATCGAGGAGCTGGAGCCGCGCTCGTTCTCCTTCAACGCGCCGTACGGTGCGTGCCCGACCTGCACCGGCATCGGCACCCGCAAGGAGGTCGACCCGGAGCTGGTGGTGCCGGACCCGGAGCGTTCCCTCGCCGAAGGCGCGATCCAACCCTGGTCGTCCGGCCACAACATGGAGTACTTCCTGCGTCTTCTGCAGGGCCTCGGCGACCAGCTCGGCTTCGACCTGGACACCCCGTGGCGCAAGCTGCCGGCCCGCGCGCAGAAGGCCGTGCTGCACGGTTCCGACGCCCAGGTCCACGTCAAGTACCGCAACCGGTACGGGCGGGAGCGGTCGTACTACGCGGCCTTCGAGGGCGTGGTGCCGTTCCTGGAGCGGCGGCACGGCGAGACCGAGAGCGAGTGGAGCCGCGACAAGTACGAGGGGTACATGCGGGACATCCCGTGCCCCGCGTGCTCCGGCACCCGGCTCAAGCCGGAGATCCTGGCCGTGACGATCTCCGGCCACAACATCGCCGAGGTCTGCGCGCTGGCCATCGACCAGTGCGCCGAGCTGCTGGGCAAGCTGACGCTGACCAGGCGGCAGAAGCTGATCGCCGAGGCGGTGCTGAAGGAGATCCAGGCCCGGCTGCGGTTCCTGCTCGACGTCGGCCTCGACTACCTGTCGCTGGACCGGCCGTCGGCGACGCTGTCCGGCGGGGAGGCGCAGCGGATCCGGCTCGCCACCCAGATCGGCTCCGGCCTCGTCGGCGTGCTCTACGTGCTGGACGAGCCGTCCATCGGCCTGCACCAGCGGGACAACCATCGGCTGATCGAGACGTTGACCCGGCTGCGCGACCTCGGCAACACGCTGATCGTGGTCGAGCACGACGAGGACACCATCAGGACCGCCGACTGGGTCGTCGACATCGGACCCGGTGCCGGCGAGCACGGCGGCCACATCGTGCACTCCGGCTCGGTCTCCGGCCTGCTCACCAGCCCCAAGTCACTGACCGGGGCGTACCTGTCGGGGCGCACCGCGATCCCCGTGCCGGCCGTCCGCCGGCCGCTGACCAAGGGCCGCGAGCTGGTGGTGAAGGGGGCCCGCGAGCACAACCTGCGCACCATCGACGTGGCGTTCCCACTGGGCTGCATGATCTCGGTGACCGGCGTCTCCGGCTCCGGCAAGTCGACCCTCGTCAACGACATCCTGTACGCGGTGCTCGCCAACCAGCTCAACGGAGCCCGGATGGTGCCCGGCCGGCACACCCGGATCACCGGTCTCGACCAGGTCGACAAGGTCGTCGGCGTCGACCAGTCGCCGATCGGGCGTACGCCGCGGTCCAACCCGGCCACGTACACCGGGGTCTTCGACAACATCCGCAAGCTGTTCGCCGAGACCACCGAGGCGAAGGTGCGCGGATACACGCCGGGCCGGTTCTCGTTCAACGTCAAGGGCGGCCGGTGCGAGGCGTGCGCCGGCGACGGCACCATCAAGATCGAGATGCAGTTCCTCCCCGATGTGTACGTGCCGTGCGAGGTCTGCCACGGCGCCCGGTACAACCGGGAGACCCTTGAGGTGCACTACAAGGGCAAGACCATCGCCGAGGTGCTCGACATGCCGATCGAGGAGGCCGCCGGCTTCTTCGAACCGATCACGTCGATCCATCGCCACCTGAAGACACTCGTCGACGTCGGCCTCGGATACGTCCGGCTCGGCCAGCCGGCACCGACCCTGTCCGGCGGCGAGGCGCAGCGCGTCAAGCTCGCCAGCGAACTGCAGAAGCGGTCCACCGGACGCACGGTGTACGTGCTGGACGAGCCCACCACCGGCCTGCACTTCGAGGACATCCGTAAGCTGCTGCACGTGCTGCAGTCGTTGGTGGACAAGGGAAACACCGTCATCGTCATCGAGCACAACCTCGACGTCATCAAGACCTCCGACTGGATCGTCGACATGGGCCCCGAGGGCGGGTACAAGGGCGGCACCGTCGTCGCCGCCGGCACGCCCGAGGCGCTGACCGAGGTGGAGGAGAGCCACACCGGCCGCTTCCTCCGCCACGTACTCGACGGCACCGTCACCCCGGCGCCGGCCACGCGCAAGCGCACCGTCGCCGCGAGCAAGCCGCGTACGGCGACGCGCAAGACCGCGGCGACCGGTGCGACCGGTACGACGGCAAAGTCCACCACCGGGAAGTCCACCGCTGCGAAGGGGTCCACGTCGCGCCGCAGTACCAAGGCTCGATGACCGTCCCGCGCTGACCCGCGACGCACGCCGGTGCCGGTCCGGCACCGGCACCAGGCCCGCCGCGGGTCACACTCGCGCTGCCGACCCCGTCGCCCCGCGCCACGCTGACGGCAACGCCAGAGGCGAGCGGCGAGGCGCGATGCGCCAGTCATGGACGGTGCGCGCCTGGGCCGACCACGTGGCGGGATGCGATGTGGATGGTTCGCGTCTGGCCGACGACGTGCCGGAACGCGATGTGGATGGTGCGCGTCTGGCCGACCACGTGGCGGGATGCGTGTGCGCGCCGTGGCCGACCAGGCGGCGGGATGCGGCGGCGAGGTGCGGGCGGTCAGTCGTGCCAGAGCAGGGCGCTGGCCTCGTCGGCGTTGGCGTAGTGCAGGTACGTGTCGACCTGCTCGACGTCGGCCGCGCTGGACGTGGTGCAGACGGTGACCACGATGTACTCGTTGGTGTTGCGGTGCGTCCACTTGCCGGCCTTGGTGGCGCTCTTCGGGTGCAGCGCCTTGCCGTTGAACACCAGATCGTCCTCGGTGAGAGCACCGTCGACCTGCTTGGCGTGGGCGGCGGTGTCGAAGGCCAGGATCACGTGTAGGAAGCGGATCCGGTCGTGGTCGGCGGTGTAGTCGAGTTCGATGCCGTACCGGCAGCCGTGGCTGGTCATGCTCCGGTCGCGTTCGAACGGTCCGCAGGTGTCGGCATCCCGGCCGCCGGTCTTGTCGGCGCTGAGCGCCACGTCGCCGAGCCGGAACCGCCAGTCGTGGTACTGCTTCTCGCTCAGCCGGTCGCCGTCACCCGGGGTGGCGCCCAACCCTGTTCCGCTGCCGGCGCTGTGTACGGGCGCGGCGCCGTTCGCGGTGGTCCGGTGGTCGTCGGGCGACGAGTACGCCCAGACGCCGCCGACGCAGCCCGCGACCAGGACCAGGACGCAGGCGATGACGATCAGCGGGACGATCCGCCCGCGTCCGGTGGTCGGCTGCGGCGACCAGGCGGTGCCCGGTGGTGGGGTCGACCAGGGCGTGGGCGGCACGTACCCGGCGCCGTCCCGTGGCGGAACGGGGCCGCCGCTCTCGGAGTGCCCGACACCGGCCCCCGACGGCGGGACGCCGGGCCCCACCCCGCCGGACACGGCCCCGCCACCCGACGCGGTACCGAACGCCGCGGTCCCGCCGGGCGTCGCGCCGCCGCCGGGCATGGTGCGGTCCGACCACGGGGCGTCGTCCGACCACGGCCCGGTACGCGCGCCGGCCGGCTCGTACCCGGGGGGAAGGGTGCCGTGTCCCGTGGGGTCGGGGCTCGGTGGCGTGCCCGGGCCGGCGGCGTCGGGCGCCGGTGACCGGTCGTGGCCGGTACCGGGCGACGAGGCGGGTGGGAGGGGGCCGGTGACGTCGGACGGTGGTACGTGGTCGGTGTCCCGCGGGGACCGGTCCGCGGGGTCCGGGCCCCACGGTGTGTGCGTCACGGCGCGTCCCTCCCCGACCTGTCTGTGCGCTCCGGCGGCGTCACGGTAGCCACCGTACGCAACCGGCGGTTCCCACCCGGCGGGGTTGTCGGTGGCGGTCGTTAGGCTTGTGAGGTGCCGGATCCGTCGAGCTACCGTCCAGCGCCGGGGACGATTCCGGATGCGCCCGGGGTGTACCGGTTCCGTGATCCGAGCGGTCGCGTGATCTACGTCGGCAAGGCGAAGAGCCTGCGCAGCCGACTGAATTCGTACTTCGCGGACCCCGCCGGCCTGCATCCGCGGACGTACACGATGGTCACGACGGCGGCCCGGGTGGACTGGGTGGTCGTGTCCAGCGAGGTCGAGGCGCTGCAGCTGGAGTACACCTGGATCAAGGAGTACGACCCGCGCTTCAACGTCAAGTACCGGGACGACAAGAGCTACCCGTACCTTGCGGTCACGCTCAACGAGGAGTATCCGCGGCTGCAGGTGATGCGCGGCGCCAAGAAGAAGGGCGTGCGCTACTTCGGGCCGTACTCGCACGCCTGGGCGATCCGGGAGACGTTGGACCTGCTGTTGCGGGTGTTCCCGGCGCGGACCTGCTCGGCGGGGGTGTTCAAGCGGTCCGGGCAGATCGGCCGGCCGTGCCTGCTGGGGTACATCGGGAAGTGTTCGGCGCCGTGTGTCGGCCGGGTCAGCGCCGAGGAGCACCGGCAGATCGTGGACGACTTCTGCGAGTTCATGGCGGGGCGCACGGACCGGATGGTGCGCCGGCTGGAGCAGGAGATGCAGCAGGCGTCGGAGGAGCTGGAGTTCGAGAAGGCGGCGCGGATCCGGGACGACCTGGCGGCGCTGCGCCGAGCAGTGGAGAAGCAGGCGGTCGTGCTGGCCGACGGCACCGACGCGGACGTGGTGGCGTTCGCGGAGGATCCGCTGGAGGCCGCGGTGCAGGTGTTCCACGTGCGCGGTGGGCGGGTGCGCGGCCAGCGCGGCTGGGTGGTGGAGAAGGTCTCCGACGTCACGACCGGCGACCTGGTCGAGCAGTTCTGCCTCCGGGTGTACGGCGGGGGCGACGCGGCCACCGCCATCCCGCGTGAGGTGCTCGTGCCGGAACTGCCGGAGGACGCGGCGGCGCTGACCGACTGGCTGTCACAGGTACGTGGCGCGCGGGTGAGCCTGCGGGTGGCGCAGCGCGGCGACAAGCGGGCGCTGGCCGAGACGGTCGCACGCAACGCGTCACAGGCACTGGCCCAGCACAAGCTGCGCCGTTCGGGCGACCTGACGGCGCGCAGCCAGGCGTTGCAGGAGATCGCCGACGCGCTCGGCATGGAGACCGCCCCGCTGCGCATCGAGTGCTACGACATCTCGCACATCCAGGGCACCGACGTGGTGGCCAGCATGGTGGTGTTCGAGGACGGGCTGGCGCGCAAGAGCGAGTACCGGCGGTTCGCGGTGCGCGGCAACCCGGACGGGACAGGTACCGACGACGTGTCGGCGATGGCCGAGGTGCTGCGCCGCCGCTTCTCGCGGTACCTGGAGGCGCGTGCCGAGTCGGGCGACCCGATCGACGCCGCCGACGGGTCGGAGTCCGGTGACGACTCTCCGGCGGTGTCTGGTGCCGCGGACGAGCGGCCGGAGGGCGGCGTGCCGGGCATCGACCCGACGACCGGGCGACCGCGCAAGTTCGCGTACCCGCCGCAGCTGGTCGTGGTGGACGGTGGCCAGCCGCAGTGCGACGCGGCGGCGGGGGTGCTGGCCGAGCTGGGCATCGACGACGTGACGGTGTGCGGGCTGGCGAAGCGGCTGGAGGAGGTCTGGTTGCCGTCCGAGGTCGACGAGTACCCGGTGATCCTGCCGCGCACCAGCGAGGGTCTCTACCTGTTGCAGCGGGTACGGGACGAGGCGCACCGGTTCGCCATCACGTACCACCGGCAGCGTCGTTCGAAACGGATGACGACCTCGGTGCTGGACGGTGTGGCGGGGCTGGGGGAGATCCGCAAGAAGGCGCTGTTGCGGCACTTCGGCTCGGTGAAGCGGCTGCGCGCGGCGAGCGTCGGCGAGATCGGTTCGGTGTCGGGCATCGGCGACCGTACGGCGGCGTTGGTGTTCGCGGCGCTGCATCCGGACGAGTCGGGCGAAACCGCCACGCCGACGGATCCCGGCGACGTACTGTCGTCCGGGGCCGGACCGGCCGACGGGGCCGGCGACGGCCGCGGGAACGAGGGGGGCGAGTGAGCAACCACGCGACGGCGTCGGTGGACGTCGTGGTGGCCGGGGGCGGCCCGGAGGGCGTCGCGGACGTCGACCGGCCGCGGCACGCGGAGATGGAGCTGGTCATCGTCACCGGCGTCTCCGGCGGCGGCCGGTCCACCGTCGCCCGCGCCCTGGAGAACGTGGGCTACTACGTGGTCGACAACCTGCCGCAGACGCTCATGGTCACCATGGCCGAGCTGGCGTACCGGTCGGGCGGGTCGACCCGGCGCACCGCGATGGTGCTCGACGTGCGCAGCCGGGCGTTCTCCACCGACCTGTCCGGCGCGGTGCGTGACCTCAAGGCCCGCGGCTTCCGCCCGCACGTGGTGTTCGTCGACGCCGCCGACGAGGTGCTGATCCGCCGGTTCGAGTCGGTGCGCCGGTCGCACCCGTTGCAGGGCGAGGGACGGCTCGCCGACGGCATCGCCGCCGAACGCGCGCTGCTCGCCACCGCCCGCGCCGAGGCCGACGTGCTCATCGACACCTCCCAGCTCAACGTCAACCAGCTGCGCGCCCGGGTCGAGGAGCTTTTCGGTACGCCGGACGTGCGCACGTTGCGGATCACCGTGCTGTCCTTCGGCTTCAAATACGGGCTGCCGCCGGACGCCGACTTCGTCGTCGACGCGCGCTTCCTGCCGAACCCGTTCTGGGTGCCGGAGCTGCGCGACCACACCGGCATGCAACCCGACGTCTCCGCGTACGTGCTGGGCCAGCCGGGCGCCGAGGACTTCGTCGACGGGTACGCGACGCTCGTCGGCGCCACCGCGGGCGGCTTCGAACGCGAAGGCAAGCGGTACCTGACGGTGGCGGTCGGATGTACCGGTGGTAAGCATCGGAGCGTGGCGATTTCCGAGGCACTGGCCGGCCGGCTCCGCGACGCCGGCCTCGCCGCCCACGCCCAGCACCGCGACCTGGGGCGCGAATGAGCGGCCCGGAGGCGACGAGACCCGGCCGGGTCGTGGCGTTCGGCGGCGGACACGGGCTGTCCGCGACGCTGCGCGCGCTGCGCCGGCTCGGCCTGGCGCCCACCGCCGTGGTGACCGTCGCCGACAACGGCGGGTCCAGCGGCCGGCTGCGCGCGTCCCGGCCGATCCTGCCGCCCGGCGACCTGCGGCAGGCGCTCGCCGCGCTGGCCGCCGAGGACGACACCAGCGCCACGAACGCCCGGCTCATGCAGCACCGCTTCGCCGGTACCGACGACCTGTCCGGGCACGCCGTGGGCAACCTGCTGCTGCTCGGGCTCTTCGAAGTACTGGACGATCCGGTCGTGGCGTTGGACCACGCCGCCGAGATGGTCCGGGCGACCGGCCGGGTACTGCCGATGTCCCGGCTGCCGCTGTCCATCGAGGCGGAGATCCGGGGCGCCGACCCGGACCGCCCGGCCGACCGGGTCGTGGTGCGCGGACAGCACGAGGTGGCGGTCAGTACCGGCGAGGTGTGCGAGGTGCGGCTGGTGCCGCCGGAGCCGGCCGCCTGCCAGGAGGCCGTGGAGGCGGTCGGTGGCGCCGACTGGCTGCTGCTCGGCCCGGGCTCCTGGTACACGAGCGTCATTCCGCACCTGCTGGTGCCGGAGCTGCGCGAGGCGATCGCGAAGAGTCCGGCCCGCCGGCTGGTCACGCTCAACCTGGCGACCGAGTCGGAGACCACCGGCCTGTCCGCCGCCGACCACCTGGCCGAACTCGGCCGGTACCTGCCTGAGCTGCGGCTCGACGTCGTCCTCGCGGACGCGCGCGCGGTCGACGGGGACGAGCCCTTGCGCGCTGCGGCAGAATCGCTGGGTGCCCGGCTCGTCACGGCACCGGTAGCGGTGGCCGACGGCGGGCCGCGACACGATCCCGCCGCGCTGGCCGCGGCACTCGGCCCGATCCTCGGGCACACGAAGCCGATCCCCGGTCCCGCGGACCGGGCCGACATGAGGTGAGCGACACGATGGCCATGACGGGGGCCGTGAAGGACGAGCTGAGCCGCGTCGACGTAGCGAAGCCGTGCTGCCGCAAGGCGGAGATGGCCGCGATGCTCAGGTTCGCCGGGGGCCTGCACATCATCTCGGGCCGGGTCGTGGTCGAGGCGGAGCTGGACACCGGCGCCGTGGCCCGCCGGCTGCGCCGCGAGATCGCCGAGGTGTACGGGTACCCGAGCGAGATCCACGTACTGGCGTCGGGTGGCCTGCGCAAGGGCAGCCACTACATCGTCCGGGTCGTACGGGACGGTGAGTCGCTGGCGCGCCAGACCGGCCTGCTCGACGTACGCGGGCGGCCGGTGCGCGGGCTGCCGTCGCACGTCGTCTCGGCGAACGTGTGCTGCGCGGTGGCGGCGTGGCGCGGCGCGTTCCTGGCGCACGGGTCGCTGACCGAGCCGGGCCGGTCCTGCGCGCTGGAGGTGAGCTGCCCCGGCCCGGAGGCGGCGCTGGCGCTGGTCGGCGCGGCCCGCCGGATCGGCATCATGGCCCGGGCCCGGGAGGTGCGCATGATCGACCGGGTGGTGATCAAGGACGGCGACGCGATCGGCGCGATGCTGACCCGCCTCGGCGCCCACGGCAGCGTACTGACGTGGGAGGAGCGTCGGGTCCGCCGCGAGGTACGGGCGACGGCGAACCGGCTGGCGAACTTCGACGACGCGAACCTGCGCCGGTCGGCGCGCGCCGCGGTGGCCGCCGCGGCCCGGGTCACCCGGGCGCTGGAGATCCTGGCCGAGGACGCGCCGGACCATCTGGTCATCGCCGGCCGGCTGCGGCTGGAGCACCGGCAGGCGTCGCTGGAGGAGCTGGGCGCGCTGGCCGACCCGCCGCTGACCAAGGACGCCATCGCGGGCCGGATCCGCCGGTTGCTGGCGCTGGCCGACAAGCGGGCACACGACCAGTCCATTCCGGACACGGAGTCGGCGGTCACCGCGGAGATGCTCGCCAGCGAGGCGTGAGCAGCGACACGCAGGTCGTCCGCCGGGAACGCGAAGGTCGCTGCATGGCGCCCGGACCGCTTCGATAGGGTCGAGACGTGTTCGGCGATGGGGCCGACATCTCGGCCCCTCGCCGCCGGCCCTCCGGCTTCCGAGAGTCCGGCGGACTCTGCGGACGTCCACCGACCGGCGTGACGAGGCGGCCCCCAAGGGTGTGGAACTACGGGCCGGCTGCGGCCGGCAGACTTCTGGCGAGGAGATGGGTCGCGTGACCATCCGGGTTGGCATCAACGGTTTCGGCCGGATCGGCCGCAACTTCTTCCGTGCCGCGCTCGAACAGGGCGCCGACGTGGAGGTGGTCGGCTACAACGATCTGGGCGACACCGCCACGATCGCGCACCTGCTCAAGTACGACTCGGTGCTGGGCAGGCTGGACGCCGAGATCAGCCACGACGACACGTCGATCACGGTCAACGGCAAGCGGATCGCCGCGTTCGCCGAGAAGGCCGGGCCGGCCGCGCTGCCGTGGAAGGACCTGGGCGCCGACGTGGTCGTCGAGTCGACCGGCATCTTCACCAGCGCGGACAAGGCCCGCGGCCACCTGGAGGCGGGGGCGAAGAAGGTCGTCATCTCGGCCCCGGCCAAGGGTGAGGACCTGACCGTCGTGCTCGGCGTCAACGACGACCAGTACGACGCGGCGAACCACAACATCATCTCGAACGCGTCGTGCACGACGAACTGCCTCGCGCCGCTGGCGAAGGTGCTGAACGACGCGTTCGGGATCGAGCGTGGCCTGATGACCACGATCCACGCGTACACGCAGGACCAGAACCTGCAGGACGGGCCGCACAAGGACCTGCGCCGGGCGCGCGCCGCCGCGCTGAACATCGTGCCGACCTCGACCGGCGCCGCGAAGGCGATCGGCCTGGTGCTGCCGGAGCTGAAGGGCAAGCTCGACGGGTACGCGCTGCGGGTGCCGGTGCCGACCGGTTCGGCCACCGACCTGACGGTCAACCTGGCCCGCGAGGTCACCGTGGACGAGGTGAACGCGGCGTACAAGGCGGCGGCGGAGGGTGCGCTGGCCGGCTACCTGCGGTACAACGACGAGCCGATCGTGTCGAGCGACATCGTCACCGACCCGGCGTCCTGCATCTACGACGCGCCGCTGACCAAGGTCACCGGCAACCAGGTCAAGGTCGTCGGCTGGTATGACAACGAGTGGGGCTACTCCAACCGGCTGGTGGACCTGGTCAAGCTGGTCGGCGCGGACCTGTAGGGAGTTCGATGCGAACCCTGGACGATCTGCTCGCCGAGGGCGTCGACGGTCGGCGCGTGCTGGTGCGCGCCGACCTGAACGTTCCGTTGAGCAGGACCGACGACACGGTCGCGGTCGCCGACGACGGTCGGATCCGGGCGGTGCTGCCCACGGTCACGAAGCTGGCGGAGGCCGGCGCGCGGGTCGTGGTCTGCTCGCATCTGGGCCGCCCGAAGGGCGCGCCGGACCCGAAGTACACGCTGGCGCCGGTGGCGGTGCGGTTCTCCGAGCTGCTGGGCTCGGCGGTCGCGTTCGCCACGGACACGGTGGGCGAGTCGGCCGACGAGGTCACCGGCAAGCTCGCGGCCGGCGAGGTCGCCCTGCTGGAGAACCTGCGCTTCAACGCGGGCGAGACCAGCAAGGACGACGCGGAGCGCGGCGCGTTCGCGGCGAAGCTCGCCACCTACGGCGAGGCGTACGTGGACGACGCGTTCGGTGCCGTGCACCGCAAGCACGCCAGCGTGTACGACGTACCGAAGCTGCTGCCGCACTTCGCGGGTGGCCTGGTGCTGCGCGAGCTGGAGGTGCTGTCCACGCTGACCGCCGAGCCGAAGCGGCCGTACGTGGTGGTGCTGGGCGGCGCGAAGGTGTCCGACAAGCTGGGTGTCATCACCAACCTGCTGCCGAAGGTGGACAAGCTGCTGATCGGCGGCGGCATGTGCTTCACGCTGCTGGCGGCGCAGGGCCACGGGGTCGGTGACTCGCTGCTGGAGGCCGACCAGATCGACACGTGCAAGCGGCTGCTGGCCGAGGGCGGCGACAAGATCGTACTGCCGACCGACGTCGTGGTCGCGGCGGAGCTGTCCGCGACGGCCGAGACCCGCGTGGTCGGCGTGGACCAGATCGCCGCCGGCGACAAGGGTCTGGACATCGGGCCGGAGAGCGGCCGGGCGTTCGCGGCGGAGCTGTCCGGCGCGGCGACCGTGTTCTGGAACGGTCCGATGGGCGTGTTCGAGTTCGAGCCGTTCGCGGCCGGCACCCGTACGGTGGCCGAAGCGGTCACCGGCGCCGGGTTCAGCGTCGTGGGCGGTGGTGACTCGGCCGCCGCGGTGCGCCAGCTCGGCATCGACGAGGACCGGTTCTCGCACATCTCGACCGGCGGCGGCGCTTCCCTGGAGTACCTGGAGGGCAAGTCCCTGCCCGGCGTCGCGGCGCTGGAGGTCTGAGTGGCGAAGTCGGAGAAGCCGGCGCGTCGGCCGTTGATGGCCGGCAACTGGAAGATGAACCTCAACCATCTTGAGGCCATCGCACTGACCCAGAAGCTGGCGTTCAGCCTGACGGAGAAGCAGCTGTCCGAGGTGGAGACGGTGGTGCTGCCGCCGTTCACGGACATCCGCAGCGTGCAGACCCTGGTGGCGGGCGACAAGCTGCTGCTGGGGTACGGCGCGCAGGACCTGTCGCCGTTCGACTCGGGCGCGTACACGGGGGACATCTCCGGGCCGATGCTCGCGAAGCTCGGCTGCGCGTACGTGGCGGTCGGGCACTCGGAGCGCCGGGCGTACCACCACGAGGACGACGCGACGGTCAACGCGAAGGTGAAGGCGGCGCTGAAGCACGGAATCGCGCCGATCCTGTGTGTCGGCGAGGGGCTGGAGGTCCGCGAGGCGGGCGAGCACGTGGCGTACTGCACGGCGCAGCTCGACGCGGCGCTGAAGGGCGTCAAGGCGGAGCAGGCGGAGACGGTCGTCGTGGCGTACGAGCCGGTCTGGGCGATCGGTACGGGCAAGACGGCGACGCCGGACGACGCGCAGGAGGTCATCGGCGCGCTCCGGGCACGGCTGGCCGAGCTGTACTCGGGGGAGACCGCCGAGCGCGTCCGCATCCTGTACGGCGGCTCGGTGAAGTCGAAGAACATCGCCGGGATCATGGCGGAGCCGGACATCGACGGCGCGCTGGTCGGTGGGGCCAGCCTGGACGTCGAGGAGTTCGTGCTGATCTGCCGCTACAAGGATCTGTTCACGACCTGAGCGCGGCACGACGGCGTACGGGGCGGGCACCGACACGGTGTCCGCCCCGTCGTCGTATGGTGACGACACGACTGCGGAGAGCTGTTGGTAGGTTCTCGATGTGCAGAAAGTGTCCTTCACGCTACGCAGTGTCGGTTCGGCGCTGCTCTGCCTCGTTGTCCTGGGATGCGCCGCCACCGGCTGCTCCCGCGCCGGGAACGGCGCCGCAGCCGGCGGGCCGCACCGCGGCGGGACCGTCTACCTGCTGACCGAGTCGAACGGGTTCACCCACCTCGACCCGCAGCTCAACTACACCACGGCGGCGCTCAACGTCGGCCGTCTCGTCTACCGCACGCTCACCGCGTTCCGTGCCACGGCGCGGAATCCGGCCGGCGTCCTGCATCCGGACCTCGCCACCGACCTCGGCCAGGCCAGCGACGGCAACCGCGTCTGGGAGTTCACCCTCCGCCCAGGTACGGCCTGGGAGGACGGGCAGCCGGTCACCTGCGAGCAGGTCCGGTACGGCGTGGAGCGCAGCTTCGCGCCGGGCAGTGCCGGCGGCCCGGCGTACCCGCGGGAACTGTTGGCCGGGGGAGACGACTACCACGGGCCGGCGGACGGCGACCTGTCGTCGGTGACCTGCACCGGCCGGACGATCCGGTTCGAGCTGAACCAGCCGTGCGGCGACTTCGGTGACGTGGTGGCGATGCCGGTCTTCGCCCCGGTACGCCCGGACGTCGACGCGCGCGGCGGCTACGACGAGCGGCCGATGTCCGACGGCCCATACGTGATCGCCCAGCGCGACGACCACCAGATGGTCCTGACCCGCAACCCGTACTGGCGCCAGGAGACCGACCCGGTTCGCCCCGCCTACCCGGACCGCTTCGTCGTACGCTTCGGCGCCGATCCGGTGGTGTCCACCAACGATCTGGTCAACGACACGGGGACGGCGCGGCGGTCGATCCAGCTCGACTACAACGTGCCGCCGAACTTCGTCCAGCAGGTCATCAACGACCCGGTCCTGTCCCGGCGCACGGTCTCCGGCCTGACCGGCGCGATCCGGTACCTGGCCATCAACACGACCAGGGTGCGCGACCTGGACTGCCGCCGCGCCCTCGGGTACGCCCTCGACAAGTCCGCGTACCGGATGGTGGTCGGCGGGTTCGTGGCGGGGGAGTACGCGACGACGATGATCCCGCCGGGGGTGCCCGCGCACCGCGCCGTCGACCCGTACGGCAACTCGTCGCGTACCGGGGGCGACACGCGCCGGGCCGCGGTCCTCGTCGAGACGGCCGGCGGCTGCCCGACCGAGCTGACCCTCGACTACCAGGACGTGGCGAGCTACCGGCAGGCGGCGCTGAGCATCCTCGACTCGTACCAGAAGATCGGGATCCGGGTTCGGCTCAACCCGATCCCCAAGTCCCGGTTCTACGATGTGGTCGGGCGGCCGTCGCGCGAGCACGACCTGGTACTCGCCGCCTGGGTGCCGGACTGGCCGAACGGGTCGTCGATCATCCCGGCGCTGTTCGACGGGCGGCTGCTGGCCCAGCACCGCGACGGCGGCAACTACAACCTCGCCCAGCTCGACGATCCGCGCATCGACGCGCTGATCGACCAGGCGAGGACCCAGCACGACCCGGCCGTCCAGAACGCGCTGTGGGCCAGCGTCGACGCCGCCGTGCTGGCCCGCGGCGCCGCCATCCCCATCCTGTACGAGCGGGGCCTCGCGATGTACGGCAGCGACGTGCGCGGCGCCGTCATGCAGTCCCTGTACGGTGAACCGGACGTACTGGGACTCGGTGTCGCGTGACGGGCCGGGTCTGCCGCTGCCGGGTGCCGGGCGGGCGGCTATGCTGGGACACCGGTCACGCGGCGTACGATGCCCGCGGACGGCACGGCAAGCCTGGTGGACCCGAGAGGATTAGCCCCGCATGAACTGGTTGGCCTACGTTCTGACCGGTCTGTTGATCGTGACGAGCGCGATCCTCGTTCTGCTGATCCTGCTGCACCGGGGCAAGGGCGGCGGCCTGTCGAGCATGTTCGGCGGTGGCGTGTCGTCGAGCCTGTCGGGCTCCTCCGTGGCGGAGAAGAACCTGGACCGCTTCACGGTGATCGTCGGCGTTCTGTGGTTCGCGTGCATTGTCGGCTTGGGGCTGTTGCTCAAGGTGTTCCAAGCAAAGTCGTAATGTGAAAAATGGCCCCAGGCACGTGCCTGAACTGGGGATTCGTCATAAACTCAGCGCGCGACCCGGTTCGGGTCGCGCGCTGAGTCCGTCCCGGGGAGGCCGGCGGACTCGGTCGTGTCTTGCGTTCTGACCCCCCAGCGCGAAGACAGGAGCAAACGACCGTGGCCAGTGGCAACGCCATCCGCGGAACACGAGTGGGCGCTGGACCCGTGCGCCTGCCCGAACACGGGGAACCGGCGCCCCGACGGCACGTCAGCTACTGGTGTGCCAACGACCATGAGGCTCAGCCGCTCTTCGCGGCGGACGCGGCGGTACCCGACACGTGGGACTGCCCGCGGTGTGGGCTGCCCGCCGGCCGGGACCGGGACAACCCGCCGGACCGGCCGCGCACGGAGCCGTACAAGACGCACCTGGCGTACGTGAAGGAGCGGCGCAGCGAGACCGACGGCGCGGCCATCCTCGCCGAGGCGCTCGCCAAGCTCCGCGCGCGGCGCGACGGCTGAACCTGCCGCGTTCCCGCCGGCGGTGGCGGGCATCGGGTGCGGTGAGCCGGGGCGGAGGCTCCGTGTGCGTGGGCACCCGGAGCCGGCGACGGTGTGCCGCGGGCGGCCGCCCCGGGTGCTTCGCGGTCACCGCAACGGGCTGCGGAAAGCGGTCACCGCAACGGGCTGCGGAAACGGGCCGGCAGGTCCGCGGCGGCGTCCTGGTCCAGCAGCCACAACGTGTCCCCGGTTCCGTGTACGCCAGCGGCCGGCACCTGTACCGGGCCGGCACCGGCCAGCGCGAGCCCGACCGCCCGTGCCTTGCCCGTACCGGAGGCGACGAGCCACACCTCCTCGGCGCTGTTGATGGCCGGGGGAGTGAGGCTGATCCGCACCGGCGGCGGCTTCGGCGCGCCACGTACGGCGGTGGTGGTGCGGTCGGCGTAGCTGTCCGGGTGGTTGGCCGGGTGCTCCGGGAACAGCGACGCGACGTGCCCGTCCTCGCCGACGCCCAGCATCAGCACGTCGAAGTGCGGTACCGCCTGGTGGCCGGGGCCGGCGGCGAGCTCCTCGGCGTACCGGGCGGCGGCCGACTCGGGGTCGTCGCCGTCCGGGCCGTCGCTCGCCGGCATCGGATGCACCCGCGCCGGATCCAGCGGTACCGCGGACAGCAGGGCGGCGCGGGCCTGCGTCTCGTTGCGGTCGGGGTGCCCGGCCGGCAGGAAGCGCTCGTCGCCCCACCAGACGTCCACCCGGGACCAGTCGACGGCGTCCCGGGCCCGGCCGTCCCGGACCGCCCGGTGTACGGCGTCGGCGATCCGGCCGCCGGTCAGTACGACGCTCGCGAAGCCGCGGGCGGCCTGCGCGTCGATCAGCCGGGTGGTCAGCCGGGCGGCGACCGCCTCGGCGAGCAGCGTCGGGTCCGCGTGCACGATCACGCTGGAGGTCACCGGTGTCTCCGTTCTCGGCGTAACGAAAGGGGCACGTCACCGTGGTGACGTGCCCCTTCATGATGGGTCAGCTCGACGCCTTCGCGGGCTTCTTGGCCGTCCTGGCCGTCGAGGTCTCCGACTCCTCCGGCTCGGGCTTCTCCGCCAGGGCCGGGTCGTGCCAGATGTGCACCCGCTTGCTGTCCCGGTCGTTGAGTCCCTTCAGACCGGTCGTGGCGGCCAGCGCCGCCGCGTACGGCTCGTCGGGGTCGAGCCGGCGCAACTCCTCGGCCAGCTCCTCCCCGAGCGGGCGGGCCAGCAGCGGCATCGTCCGGTCCGGGAACCCGGTACGCGACAGGGTCGCCGTGCCGTCGTTCCCGTGCACCGTCAGCGTCGTACCGCTGGCGAGGGTCAGCTCGACCTCGGACAGCCCCGACCCGTGCGAGTCGGTGATCTTCGGTTTGACGCCGAGCCGGGCCTGCAGCCAGCCGGACAGTAGCCGCGAACTCGGGTCGTGCGGGTCGGCGGTGATCTTCGCCGACGTCGCCGCGCTGTCCGCGGTGTCGAACGCCCCGGCCAGCGTGGTACGCCACGGCGTGAGCCGCGTCCACGTCAGGTCGGTGTCGCCCGGCGCGTAGTCCTCGGCGCGCAGTTTGAGCGCACCGTCCGGATCGGCCGACTGCGCGGAGTCGGTGATCCGGCGGTCGGCGACCACGCCGAGCGGGTCGTACGCGATCTTCTCCGGCGGGTCGCCGTGCCACCACGTGACCACCGGTACGTCCGGGGCCAGCAGTGGCAGCGCCACCGACTCGGCGTGCAGCGCGAGCCGGCCGTGCATCCGCATGATGACCGCCTCGCACGGGCCGAGCCGCCCGCCGACCATGATCTCGGCGTCCAGCCGGGACTCCTGGTCGAGTACGTTGCGCCGGACCACGATGAGCAGCCGGCACGGGTGCTGCTGCGCGGCGATCATCGCGGCCTGCTCGGTGTCCCGTACGTGCCGCTCGTCGACCACCGCGACCAGGGTCAGCGCCAGGCCGCTGGTCACGCCGCCGGCGCTGCGCCGCTCGGCCGCCAGTGCCTTGACCACCTCGGTACCGGTGGTGTCCCACAGTGCGATCACGGCCGCCTCCAGGTCCTGCCGTCGCGCGCGAGCATGTCGTCCGCCTCGCGCGGGCCCCACTCGCCGGCCCGGTAGTGGTACGGCGTGGTGCCCGACCAGTACTCCTCCAGCGGGTCGACGATCTTCCAGCTCTCCTCGACCTCCTGCGAGTTCGGGAAGAGGGTCTTGTCGCCGAGCAGGACGTCCAGGATGAGCCGCTCGTACGCCTCCGGGCTGGACTCGGTGAACGCCTCGCCGTACAGGAAGTCCATCGCGATGTCGCGGACCTCCATCGAGGTGCCCGGGACCTTCGACCCGAACTTCAGCGTCACGCCCTCGTCCGGCTGCACCCGGATGACGAGCTGGTTGTGGCCCAGCTCCTCGGTGTCGGTCTTCGCGAACGGCAGGTGCGGCGCCGTCTTGAACGACACGGCGATCTCGGTGACGCGCCGCGGCAGCCGCTTGCCGGCCCGGATGTAGAACGGCACCCCGGCCCAGCGGCGGTTCTGCACACCCAACCGGACCGCCACGTACGTCTCCGTGGTGGAGTCGGCGGGCACGTCCTTCTCCTGGTGGTACCCGAGGGCACGCTCACCGGCGACCCAGCCCTGCGCGTACTGACCGCGGATGGCGTACCGCTTGAGGTCCTCGGGCAGGGTGATCGCCCGCAGCACCTTGAGCTTCTCCACCCGCAGCGCCTCGGAGTCGAAGCTGACCGGCTCCTCCAGCGCCACCATGGTGAGCAGCTGGAGCAGGTGGTTCTGCAGTACGTCACGGGCGGCGCCGGCCGAGTCGTAGAACCCGGCGCGGGTGCCGATGCCGACGTCCTCGGCCATCGTGATCTGCACCGAGTCGACGTAGTGCGAGTTCCACACGGGCTCGAACAGGGTGTTGGCGAACCGCAGGGCGAGGATGTTCTGAACGGTCTCCTTGCCCAGGTAGTGGTCGATACGGAAGACGTCCTGCGCGGTGAACACGTTGTCCACCAGGCCGTTGAGGTCCCGCGCCGAGTCCAGGTCGTGCCCGAACGGCTTCTCCACCACGACCCGGCGCCAGCCGCCCGACGCGTCGTTGTCGGACATCCCGGTGCGCTGCAGCTGCTTCAGCACCGTCGGGAACGCCGCCGGCGGGATCGAGAAGTAGAAGGCGGCGTTGCCGCGGATGCCGTGCGAACTGCGCAGCTCGTCCAACGTACGGGCCAGCGTGTCGAACGCCTCGTCGTCGTCGAACGACCCCGGTACGAACTTGATGTTGCCCTGCAACCGGGCCCACACCTGCTCGCGCCACGGCGTACGCGCGTGCTGCTGCGCGGCGTCCCGGGCGATCTGCTCGAAGTCGCCGTGCCCCCAGTCACGCCGGGCGAAGCCCAGCATGACGAAACCGGGCGGCAGCAGCCCCCGGTTGGCCAGGTCGTACACGGCCGGGATCAGCTTCTTGCGGGCCAGGTCGCCGGTCACTCCGAAGATCACCAGAGCACACGGCTCGGGTACCCGGGGCAGCCGCCGGTCCTGCGGATCACGAAGCGGATTGACCGACGGCTCGGCCGTCTTGTCGGTCTCCTTGGAGGCGGACCGCCTCACTGGTGCCCTCCCTGGATCGGGGCCGCCGGGCGGATCTGCCCGGCGGCCGAGGTGCCCGCGTGCGCGGCGGTTGGCCTCACTGCGCCCGACCGAGCTGGGTGCGCACGCTGTCCAGCAGCTCCGTCCAGCTCTTCTCGAACTTCTCGACACCCTCGCGCTCCAGGACCTCGACCACGTCGTCGTAGTCGACGCCCAGCTTCTTGAGGGAGTCCAGGACCTGCTGCGCCTCCGCGTACGCCGGGGTGATGGTGTCACCGCGCGTCTCGCCGTGGTCCGCGTACGCCAGGATCGTCTTCTCCGGCATGGTGTTGACGATGCCGGGGGCGACGAGCTCCTCCACGTACAGCGTGTCGCGCAGGTTGGGGTCCTTGGTACTGGTGGACGCCCACAGCGGACGCTGCGGGTGGGCACCCGCGGCGGCCAGCGCCTGCCACCGGTCGGAGGCGAAGCGCTCCTCGTACAGCTGGTACGCCAGCCGCGCGTTGGCGATCGCCGCCGTACCCTTCAGCTTCTCCGCGTCCGGCCCGCCGATGGCGGCCAGCCGCTTGTCCACCTCGGTGTCCACCCGGGACACGAAGAAGGACGCCACGCTGGCCAGCTTCGACAGGTCGTGCCCGTTGGCCTTCGCCTGCTCCAGGCCGGTGAGGAACGCGTCGATGACCTCGCCGTACCGCTCCAGGCTGAAGATCAGCGTGACGTTGACGCTGATGCCCTGCGCCAGGGCGGCGGTGATCGCCGGCAGGCCCGCCCGGGTCGCCGGGATCTTGATGAACAGGTTCGGCCGATCGACCAGCCACCAGAGTGCGCCGGCCTCGGCGATGGTCTTGTCCGTCTCGTTCGCCAGCCGCGGGTCGACCTCCAGCGACACCCGGCCGTCGACCCCGTCGCTCTCGTCGTACGCCGGGCGCAGCACGTCGCAGGCCCAGCGCACGTCGTACGCGGTGATCATGCGGGTGGCCTCGTCCAGCGAGACGCCCCGGACGGCGAGGTCGGCGATCTGGTCGGCGTAGTCATCCGCGTCCGACAGCGCCTTCGCGAAGATCGTCGGGTTGCTGGTGACACCGACGACGTGCTTCTCCCGCCGGAGCGCGTCCAGGTTGCCGGACGCGAGCCGCTGCCGCGAGATGTCGTCGAGCCACACCGCCACACCGGCAGCGGAGAGATCGGCGAGTCTGTCGGTCATGATGAGCTTTCACCTCCTGCCGCTCGCCATGCCCGCCGGCCGGGCGCGCGGCGCTGTGTCGTGTCTAGTGCTCTGTTGTGTTCAACCGGCGACCGGGTGGTAAACGTTCCCCGGCAGGGTGTTCCCTCAGGCACGCTCCCGGGTCCGGTGCGCCGCCGCGACCACGTTGTCCACGGTGAACCCGAACTCCTCGAACAGGACCGTATCGGGGGCGCTGGCGCCGTAGTGCTCGATGCTCACCGACTCGCCGATGTCGCCGACCAGGTCGCGCCAGCACATCGCGATGCCGGCCTCGACCGAGACCCGTGCCCGGACCGCCGGCGGCAGGACCTGGTCCCGGTACGCCTGCGGCTGGGCGTCGAACCACTCGCGGCACGGCATCGACACCAGCCGGGTCGGTACGCCCTCGGCCTGGAGCCGCTCGCGCGCCTTCGCGGCCAGCGACACCTCGCTGCCGGTGGCGATCAGGACGACCTCGGGCGCGCCGCCCTCGGCGTCGGCCAGCACGTACCCGCCCTTCGCGGTGCCCTCGGCCGACGCGTACGCCGTGCGGTCGAAGGTCGGCAGGTTCTGCCGGGACAGCACCAGCGCGGTCGGCCGGTCGGTGTGCTCCAGCGCGCCGCGCCAGGCCCACGCGGTCTCGTTGGCGTCCGCCGGGCGGACCACGTCGAGGCCGGGGATGGCGCGCAGCGCGGTCAGGTGCTCGATCGGCTGGTGGGTCGGGCCGTCGCCGCCGAGCCCGATCGAGTCGTGCGTCCACACGTACACGACCGGCAGCTTCATCAGCGCCGCGAGCCGTACCGCGGGGCGCATGTAGTCGCTGAACACCAGGAACGTGCCGCCGAACGGCCGGGTGCCGCCGTGCAGCACGATGCCGTTGAGGATCGAGCCCATGCCGTGCTCGCGGATGCCGAAGTGCAGCACCCGCCCGTACGGGTTCCCCGGGAACTCCTTCGTCGAGTACTCGGTGGGCAGGAACGACTCGGCGCCGCTGATGGTGGTGTTGTTGCTCTCCGCGAGGTCGGCCGAACCGCCCCACAGCTCCGGCAGTACGGGGGCGAGCGCGTCGATGACCGTGCCGGACGCCTTCCGGCTGGCCATACCCTTGGCGTCGGCCGGGAACACCGGCAGCGCCTCGTGCCAGCCGTCGGGCAGCTCGCGACGGGACAGCCGCTCGTACAGCGCCGCGGCCTCGGCGTTCTGCGCCGCCCACGCGTCGAACGTCCGCTGCCACGCGGCCTGCTCGGCGGTGCCGCGCTCGCGCGCCTGCCGCGCGTACGCCAGGACGTCGTCGGCGACCTCGAAGTGCTTCTCCGGGTCGAAGCCCAGGACCTTCTTGGTGGCGGCCAGCTCGTCGGCGCCCAGCGCCGAGCCGTGGATCTTGCCGGTGTTCTGCTTGTTCGGCGCGGGCCAGCCGATGATGGTGCGCAGCGAGATGAACGACGGCTTGTCCGTCACGGCCTTCGCGGCCTCGATCGCCCGGTACAGCTGCTCCGGGTCCTCGTGATAATCGCCACCTGTGGTCCAGTCCACCGTCTGCACGTGCCAGCCGTACGCCTCGTACCGCGCGGCGACGTCCTCGGACTTGGCGACGTCGGTGTCGTCCTCGATGGAGATGTGGTTGTCGTCGTAGATGACGACCAGGTTGCCGAGCTTCTGGTGTCCGGCCAGGGCGCTCACCTCGTGCGTGACGCCCTCCTCGATGTCGCCGTCCGAGCAGATGGCGTACACGAAGTGGTCGAACGGGCTCTGGCCGGCCGGCGCCTCCGGATCGAACAGACCGCGCTCGCGGCGGGCGGCCATCGCCATGCCGACCGCGTTGCCCAGGCCCTGCCCGAGCGGACCGGTGGTGGTCTCGACGCCGGCGGTGTGCCCGTGCTCGGGGTGGCCGGGGGTACGCGAGTTCCACTGGCGCAGCTGCTTGAGGTCCTCCAGCTCCAGGCCGTACCCGGCGAGGTAGAGCTGGATGTAGAGGGTGAGACTGGAATGCCCGCACGACAACACGAAACGGTCCCGGCCCGCCCAGTTCGGATCGGCCGGGTCGTGCCGCATGACCCGCTGGAACAGCAGGTAGGCGGCGGGGGCCAGGCTCATCGCGGTACCGGGGTGGCCGTTGCCGGCCTTCTCCACGGCGTCGGCGGCGAGAACCCGGATCGTGTCCACCGTGCGCCGGTCGAGCTCAGACCATTCGAATGGTGTGTCGGTCACGGTTTGGCTCTCCTGTCCTCAACGTTCCTGCGATTGGCAGGTCGCGGCATGCGTGTCCGAGCCGGGGGTACCCGCCGACTCGACCCTACCCACGCCCCGCACGGAGCGTGGTCGGATCCCTCGTGTGGTCACCTGGTGGACGGTGTGCCAGGGTGTACCGCGGGCCCACGCATCCTGTACCCCGTCGAGCGGCATTGTCACCCCTGCCGGCCAGTGGCCGAGACCCCGGCATTAGTCTGTTCTACGACTCGTAGTACGGCACCGGTGCGGTCCGCGCGGTGCGTTCGTCCCCGACGCCGGAAGGTGGCTGGATCCGCGTGAGTACGGTCGCCGACCCCGACACCTCAGCAGCCGGCGCCGCAACCGCGGAGTCGGCGCAGGCCGCCCTTCCGACCGGACGTAGCCGGATCGGCGCGGTCGTCAAGGCGTACGTGGCGCTCACCAAGCCGCGGATCGTCGAGCTGCTGCTGATCACGACCGTGCCGACGATGTTCCTCGCCGCGCGCGGCCTGCCGTCGATCGTGACGATGCTGGTCGTGGTGGTCGGCGGCGCGCTCGCCGCCGGCAGCGCCAACGCGCTCAACTGCTACATCGACCGCGACATCGACCAGGTCATGCGGCGCACGTCGACCCGGCCGCTGGTCCGGCACACCGTCTCGCCGCGCGCCGCGCTGGTGTTCGGGCTGGTCATCGGCGTGCTGTCGGTGGTGCTGATCGCCGCGTTCACCAACCTGCTGGCCGCCGGTCTCACCCTCGCCTCGATCGTCTACTACGACGTCGTCTACACGCTGCTGCTCAAGCGGCGCACCGCCGCCAGTACGTTCTGGGGCGGGATCTGCGGGTCGGCGCCGGTGCTGATCGGCTGGGCGGCGGTCACCGGCGGGCTCGGCTGGACGCCGTGGATGGTGTTCGCCGTGGTGTTCTTCTGGCAGCCGCCGCACTTCTGGGCGCTGGCCATCAAGTTCAAGAAGGACTACGCGGCGGCCGGCGTGCCGATGCTGCCCGTGGTCGCCTCGCTGCGCCGGGTCCTCGCCGAGACCATCGCGTACTCGTGGCTCATGGTCGCCGCGTCCGTCGCCGTGTGGCCGCTCGCCACCACCCCGGTGTACGGGATCGCCGCGATCGTGCTCGGCGCGCTGTTCCTCGTCGAGGTGCACCGGCTCTACTGGCGGCACCAGCGCGGCCAGAAGATCAAGCCGATGTACCTGTTCCACTGGTCGATCACGTACCTGACGCTGCTGTTCGTGGCGCTCGCGGTGGACGCGTTCCTGTAGCCGCCGGCCGTGAGCCTTCTCATGGCGTACGACGGGGTCGTCCGGGGCTGGTCGGCATTGCGGACGAAACCGGGTGTTACGGGCTGCTGAGCGGTAAGTCACGTCACACGTTCACACAAGTTGTCCGCGTGGACGTTGGCGACGTGCCTACGCTCCTTCACATGCCAGACACCCCCGTGGCTTCATCGCAGGAGTCCGAGCCGGTCCCGGCCGGGATCGTCGCCGGACTCAAGTCGTTCACCGCGGCGCACTCCGGTGCCACCGCGGTCATCGAGTACGTGGGTCGGCGTGGCGCGCGGATCGTGCTCGTCGGCGAGGACGGCGCGTGGGGCGACCAGCTCGCTCCAGCCACCGACGTGGCCCGCGCCGCCTGCAAGGAGGCGGGCGTCCCGGTCGAGAACGGCTGGGAGCGCGAGCTGACCGAGAACATGCACGGCGGACCCGGCCTCTGGGAGTCCATGGGCCGCACCGCCCTCACCCGCTGACAGCAACGAGGAAGGCCCCGCCGGGATCCGGCGGGGCCTTCGTCGTGTCAGGACGGTCTGTCGGAACGGTGCGCCGTCGGCACCCGCCCCGAGCGGCGCGAGTCCCGTACGACGGCGCCGTCGTACGGGATGGCTCAGCGGCGCGACCAGACGGGCCGTGGGCGCTCGTCGTCGAGCGGACGGGTCGACTCCCAGATCCGGCGCCAGCGGGCCGCACCGGCCGGATCCGGTACCGCCACGTCGGTCGACGCGGCACCGTCGGACTCGGCGGCCGCCGGCGTCGCGGCGATGGCGGCGGGGCCGGTCGGCGGGGACAGCTCACCGGCGGCGGACGCCCGGATCGCCTGGTACCAGCCCAGCTCCTCCTCGTTCCACAGCCGGGTGACCTCGGACATCATCCGGAAGCTGAAGTCGCGGACACCCTCGTCGGCGTCGGGCCGGATGGGGCGGCCGTACCGGATGACGACCTTGGGACGGCCGGGGCGGGGCCAGTTGCGGCCGCGCGGCATCGCCCCGTACGTGCCGCGCAGCGCGATCGGTACGCACGGGATGCCCTTGCTGAGGCACAGCGCCGCGGCGCCCAGCTTGAACGGGTTCATCCAGCCGTCCTGGGAGCGGGTGCCCTCCGGGAACAGCAGCAGCGACCACGCGTCGTCGACGAGCTTGCCGGCGAGGCCGCGCAGTCGACGCGACCCGTACCGCTCGACGGGGAAGGTGTTGAACACCAGCGCCGTCGTGAACGCCCGCCAGCGCGCGTCGAAGAAGTAGTCCGCGGCGGCGCCGACCGCGAGCCGGTCGGTGAACCGGCGCGGCAGCGACCCGAGGATCACCGGGGTGTCCAGGTGGCTGGAGTGGTTGGCGATGAACACCGCCGGCCCCCGCAGCCCGTCCAGATACTCGGCGCCCTCGACCTGTACCCGGGTCTGGCTCCAGGCCACCGGTTTCAGCACGCCCCGCTGGATCGCGGTACGCACGATGCCGGTGACCGGGGTCCGCGCCCAGCCGGTCGGGAACTCCTTCGGCTCGACCTTCTCGGCCCACTTCTCCGCCGACCGCGGGGTACGGGACCGGCCGCGCCAGTCCCGCCCCCGGGTGAGGAGCTTGGCCTCACTGATCAGACCCATGGCCCTACCTCACGTCCGCGAGCGTCAGCGGCGGCATGTGCAGGTAGCTGATCTCCGGGCTGCTGCCGACGGTGTGCTTGGCCATCTCCAGCGCGTCGCCCAACGTCGACGCGGTACGGAAGCCGAGCCGCCCGGCGGTCCGCCGGTCCGCGCCGACGAAGATCACGTCACCCAGGTGGTCCATGGCGTGCGCCGCCCAGTACCACATGTAGAAGGGGTGCACGCCGTGGTACGCGTACGAGTTGCGGTACAGGTGGATGTACCACTCGTCGGTCGCGAACTGCTTCTCGTACTTGGCTTCCAGCTGCGCCGGGTCGGTGGTCTCCGCGAGCACCTCTTCGAAGAAGTCGATGTAGCTCGGGTGGTGCACCGGATGGAACTCGTTCGGCATCGGGTGGTAGAAGATCCCGACGCCGCCCTTCCGGACGATCGGCTGGTTGAGATACATGTTGAACTGGTAGCCGAGGCCCATGGACGTCACCAGGATCGGGTTCATGATCGAGTTGACGTTGTAGGGGCAGATGAACGGCACGCCGAAGATGCCGACGTCGGACTGCCCGTTGACCTCGACCCGCTGCTGCTGGTGCACCTTCTGCAGGGTCAGCGGGTGCACCTGGCTCGGCGCGCCGGCGTTGATGCCGGTCACGCCGTACGGCGCGTACGACGACTGCCAGAGCTTGCGGCGCATCTTCGGCGGCAGCATGTCGTTGCCGCGCTTGACCGCCAGGTACGACGCCTGGTCCTTGAGGTTCCACTCCCACTCGCGCTTGTTCAGGAAGCTCATCGCGGAGGGGAACGGCTCGTTGTTCATCGTCGTTTCGATCGTGAAGACCTTGACGTGCCCGCCCAGCAGATCCGCCATCCGGTTGTACGAGTGGTGCATCGCGGAGTTCGGCGGGTCGTTGAACGACCGGGAGTGCTTCAACGTGTGCGAGTTGTGGTGGTGGCGCAGGCTGTTGTAGCTGGCCAGGCCCACCGACACGGACTTCGGACCGCCGGACATCGCGGTCAGGTTGATGTTGACGTAGATGAGCAGGTCGGACTCGACGGCCCGCTTGTTCAGCTCGACGTCCTCACCGTGGTCGGTCTTGCCGAGGTTGACCAGGTTCGCCTTGTCCTCGGCGTCGTGGTTGCGCAGGTGCTCCGGGAAGAACGCGCGGAACACCCGCTCGCCGACCGCCCGCTTCAGCTCCGACGGCGTCATCCGGCGGTGCAGCGCGTTCGCCGCGACGAGTTCGACGTCGTCGACACCCTTGCGCGCCGCCAGCTCCAGTACGTGCTCCAGGATCCGCTGCCGGATGTCCGGGGTCTGCATCTGCGGCAGCGGGATGGAGATGTCGTCGAACGCGATCGTCAGCTTCATGCCCGGCTTGAGCAGCTCCGGCAGCGGCTCCATGCCGTGCGGGTGCAGCAGCGCGTGCCGGATCGCGGCGTTCACGTCGCGGATGCCGGGCAGCGAGTCCGGCGGGTAGATCACCTTGCTGCCCAGCGGCAGCCCTTCCAGCCGGAACCCCTCGCCCTGGTGGATCAGCAGCGGTGGGGTCCGCTCGTCGACCTCAAGTACGAACCCTGGCCTGCTCACGCCGCCGCCTCCCGTTGCGTCCCAACGAATCTGTCGTCCATCACTGCTGTCCCGGGTCGAAGGCGACCTTCACCGTACCGAGCCGACCCGCGGCGAACGCGTGTCCGATCGCGTCGCGCCACCGGCTCAGCGGGTACACCGCGTCCACGTACCCGTCCAGCGGGGCGCCCGCCGCCAGCGAGATCGCCTCGGCGAAGTCACCACCGCGGCCGTCCGCCCGTACCTTCTCCTCCGCCGCGTTCGGTACGTCGTCGCCGAGCGCACCGGGCCCACCGTGGTCCGACGCGTACGCCCCGACCAGGTTCAGCTCCCGGTACCACAGCGGGGTGAGGTCGACGCCGGAGTTCGGCATGCCGGACACGACGACGGTGCCGCCGGCGCGGACCAGCCGCAGCGCGGTGGACAGCCCGGCCGCCCCGCCCGTGCACTCGAACGCGATGTCCGCGCCGCCCAGCAGGAACTCGTCGCCGATCTCCGGGTGCTGCAACGAGCCGCCGGTCGCGCGGCGCAGCGCCCTTGGCGCCCGCTTCGGCTCGAACACCTCGGTGGCGCCCAGTTCCTTGGCCCGTGCGCGCTGGTGGCCGTGCTTGGCCACCACGTAGATCGGGCCGGCCTGGGTGAACTCGCGCAGCGCCAGCAGCGTGAACAGTCCGACCGTGCCGGCCCCGATCAGCAGCACCGACGCACCCGCCGGTACGTGCACGCGGCGGACCGAGTGCACCGCGCAGGCGATCGGCTCGACCAGTACGGCGCGCTCGTTGCTCAGCTCGTCCGGTACCCGGTGGAGCTGGCTGGCGTGCGCGACGAGCTGCCGGCTCCAGCCGCCGCCGGTGTCGGCGCAGAAGCCGGTCTGCAGCCCGGCGGACACGCTGCCGCCGGTGACGTGGTCGCAGCGGGACTGCCGGCCGGTCGCGCACCACATGCACGGCTCGACGCCGCGCGGCCCGCAGGACAGCACCGGGTCCATCACCACGCGGCTGCCCTTGGGCAGGCCGGGCAGCTCGTCCATGGTCTCGGCGACGATCTCGTGGCCGGGGGTGAACGGCATCGAGATCATCGGCGTCAGGTACGGCGAGTTGCGGCCGTTGAGCAGCCCCAGGTCGGAGCCGCAGATGCCGGACAGCAGCGGCTTGAGCCGGGTCCAGTCGTCGCCCGGCCGGCGCGGCTCGGCCTTGTTGGTCAGCCGCAGCGGCGCCATGTTGCCGGCGATCAGCCCCGCCATCCGGCCGCCCAGCTTCGTACCGGTCGCGGTCCGAGTGGCCAGGTAGCGCGCGGGGGACCGGTGGTACTCCAGCGCCAGGATCACCGGGTCACCTCCGGCGCGCCCGCCGGGGCGGCGATGCCCCAGCTGCCCGCGAGCTGGCTGTCCTCGCTCGACTCCATCAACGCCTCCACCGGACCCAGCGTGTGCCGGCCCCACTGCTGGATCGTCCACTTCTTGCGCTTCGCGTGCCGGTACAGCTTGGGGTCGGGGTTGACCGCGTTGGCGTGCCCGACGGCCTCCAGCATCGGCCGGTCCGAGAAGCTGTCCCCGTACGCGTACGACTTGGCCAGGTCGTAGCCGCCCTTCAGCGCGTAACGCCGGAGGTACGCGGCGCGCGCCTCACCGGTCAGCGGCGGCGCGTCCAGGTAGCCGGTGAACACGCCGTCGACGACGTGCAGCCGGCTGGCCACGACCTCGTCGAACAGCGCCTCCAACGGCGAGACGAGCACGTCGATCGCGCCGGTGATCAGCAGCGTGCGGTGCCCGGCGGCCTTGTGCTTGCGTACCTGCCGGACGGCCTCGGGCAGTGCCCGCAGCAGCAGCGTGTCGCCCAGCCGGTCGGTCACCAGGCGGCGCAGCTCGGCCGCGTCGGCGCCCTCGTACCGCCGGAGGAACGTGCGGACGAAGTCGCCGCGGTCCCGCCGCTCGGCCGCCAGGTACTTCGGCATCGCGGAGGCGAGGTCGGCCAGCTCGCCGACCCAGCCGGTCTTCGTCTTACCGGCGAGCTTCGCCCACAGGTACGCCTCGATCATGTTCGAGGCGATGACCGTGCCCTCCAGGTCGAACGCGGCGACGACGTCGGTGCCCTCGGGCAGCTCGGCCTTCCTCGCCACGGCCTTCGACCGGGGACGGGACGCGACCGCGCGCATCGCGGCGGTGACCGCGGGGTAGTGCACGTCCTGCAGGTAGTGGCGCCAGTCGATGACGCGCGGGTCGAAGCCGTCCCGTTCCTTCGCGTCGTCCGGCAGCGTCTCGTGCAGCGCCAGCAGCCGGTCGTCGGTGTAGATGACCTCGGCCTCGGTGTACACCCCGTAGAGGTCCGAGTACTTGCGCAGGAACTCCAGCTCGCGCTGCTTGCGGTGGACCTTCGTCATCCAGTCGCGGGTGCGCTCCGAGGCGGGCAGCTTCAGCAGCGCCTGCTCGGCGAAGCCGGTCGCCCGCTCCCCGGTCCGCAGCAGCCGCTCGACCGAGCGCTGACCCGGGAACTTCCAGATCGGCACCTTGATCTCGCCGCGCCCGCCGTCCGGCATCGGGTGCGCCTCGAAGTACGCCCGGACCGTCGAGTACATGTCGCGGAAGTGCAGCGGGTTGGAGTGCCCGGAGCCGACGTGGAAGTACTTCGGGTCGGCCGGCTCGGGCGGCGCGGCGGCCACCGCGAGCGTCGCGTTGACGACCAGGTCGACCGGGATGATGTCCAGCACGCCGTCCGGCAGCCCGGGGAACTCCTGGAGGATGCCCCGCCCGTACGCCAGGATGATCGGGTCGGCCATCTTGAACCCGTCGATCCACCCCGGATACGGGTACTTCAGCGCCGACTCGACGATCGCCGGCCGTACGATCGACAGCCGGTGCCCGGCGCCGGCCCACATCTGCTCGGCCGCCCGCTCGCCCAACGCCTTCGTGAACGTGTACACGTCCGGCCAGCCGAGGCTCTGCGCGCGCAGCCGCCCGTAGTCGACGAGGCGCTTGGCGACCCACTCCTTGCGCGCGTCCTCGGCGGCGAGCGCCGCGGACTGCGGACCGGCCTTGCCGTGGTCCTCGCGGGCGTCGGCCAACGCCTTGCGCAGCGCCTCCGGCCGGCGCGAGTCGCGCTCGACCTCGTCGCGCGCCTCCAGCGCGGCGGCCAGCTCGGTCTGCCAGTCGACCGTGTGGTCCAGCGACGCCTCCGGTACGACGCCCTTGCGGGCACCCGCCACGTACGCCGTGGAGATGTGCACGACGTGCGGGTCCGTGCCGGTGGCCTCGATCGCCTGGTACAGGTTCACCACGCCGGACACGTTGGTACGGAAGGCGTCGTCGATCGGCGGGTCGAACGACACCGTCGACGCGCAGTGGATCACCACGTCGAGGTCGTCCGGCAGGACGGGCGGGTTGCCGCCGAGGTCGCCCTCGACCACGTCGACCCGCTCGGCGGCGATCCGGGCCACCTCGTCGTCGCCGACCCGCTCGCGCCAGCGGCTGAACACCGGCTTGCGCAGCATGCTGGTCAGGCGCTGCGCGGCGGGCGTGCTGCCCTTCTTGCGGATCATCACGGACACCCGGGTGTCCGGGTAGTCGGAGAGCAGTTTCTCCAGCGTGGCCTGGCCGAGGAACCCGGTCGCGCCGGTGAGCAGCACGTGCGCGCCGGCCAACCGGCCGCCCACGCCGCCCGTCTCCGCACCACCGCTGTGGTCGTCCGCCACCTGCGCCCTCCCCGGCCGTCGACTGCTGCGGGCCCGGCGGTCGCCGTCCCGTGGCCACGACACGGTATACGTTCGCCGGTCGCCGGCCGAACCGCGGGTTGCCCGCGACGACGGCGCAGCGCGACGACCGCGCGACCCTTCGTCGAGGTCGTCGATCTTGCCCGTCGCGCGGGTCAACCAGCAGGTCCCGGTACGAAATTATCCAACGTCGCCGATGGCGAACGTCACGCGGCCGGGCGCCGGCCGGCGACTACTCCGGCAGTACGGCGGAGCTTGCGCGCCCGGCCGGCACCGGCCCCCGCGTACGCGTGGCGAACAGCAGCGCCAGCGCCGCCAGCCACACCGCCGCCGACCCCGCCATGTGCAGGCCGACCAGCAGTACCGGCAGGTGCGTGAAGTACTGGACGAAGCCGATGGCGCCCTGGCCGAGTTCGAGGCCGACCAGTACCAGCGCGGCCCGGCGTACCGGATGCGGTGCGTCGGTGGCGCGGAACGCGAACCAGGCCGCGACGGAGGCGCCGATCAGCAGCATCACCGCGTCGGCGTGCAGCTGGGCGATCATGCCCGGGTCCAGCCCGGTGCGCTTGGCGTGCTGGTCGCCGGCGTGCGGCCCGGACCCGGTGACGACGGTACCGATGGTCAGGACGACCACGGTCAGCCCGGCGAGCCCGGCGGTCAGTGGCCGCAGTGGCGGCCGGACCACGGAACGCGCCGGCTCGTCGCCCTCCCGCGTCCGTTTCCACAGCGCGTACGACGCCGCGATGATCAGCACGGTGAACAGGAAGTGCGCGGCCACCACGTACGGGTTGAGCTTGGTCAGCACGGTGAGGCCGCCGATGACCGCCTGTGCCGGGATGGTCAGGCCGTTGACGAACGACAGCCAGACGACCGAGCGGCGCCGGCGCACCGCGAACACCGCCGCGAGGAACGTCAGCGTGACGACCACGGCCACGACGAACGTCAACAGACGGTTACCGAACTCGATGTATCCGTGGAATCCGTACGCCGGGGTGTTGTGGTACGAGGAGTCGGTGCACTTCGGCCAGGTGGGGCAGCCGAGGCCGGATCCGGTCAGCCGGACCGCACCGCCGGTGACCACGAGGAGCACGTTGACCACCACGGAGGACAGCGCCAGTCGACGTACGGTCGCGTCGGAGGCGCGCAGGCGATCCAGATTCACCACGGCAGCGTAGACGAGCACGTTCTACGTCCCGTAGAGGGGGCGACTCAGGCAAGGCTAGGCTCAGTGTCTGGTTTCACTACGGGACGTGTTTGCGCCGGGTCCCGGAAATACGTCACACTGATGTTGTGAAAAACGCGGCCAAGGCGACCCCGCACGCCGGGGCGTTCGCGGTCGGCTCCGCAGGGACCGGCCCGGACGCGCCTGCGCGTGACGGCCGCACCCGCGACGCGGTCACCCAGCTGCTGCTGGAGCGCGGCGCGCTGACCGCGGCCGAGCTGGGCGAGGAGCTGGGTGTCAGCCCGGCCGCCATCCGCCGCCACCTGGACGCGATGCTCGCCGACGGCCTCGTCGCCGACCGGGACCGCGTGGTCCGCGGCCGCCGCGGGCGTGGCCGGCCGGCCCGGGAGTTCGTGCTCACCGAGTCCGGCCGCGGCAGCTGCGGCCCGCACACGTACGACGACCTCGCGGCCGCGGCGCTGCGGTGGATCTCCGCGTCGGGCGGCCCCGACGCGGTGTCGGCGTTCGTGTCCGCGCAGGTCGAGGCGCTGGAGGGGCGGTGCCGGGCGGCCATGGAGGACGCCGGCGACGACCCGCTGGCCCGGGCCGAGGCGCTGGCCCGCGCGCTGTCCGCGGAGGGCTACGCGGCGAGCGCGTCCGCGCTGGCCGCCGGCGGCCAGCTGTGCCAGCACCACTGCCCGGTGGCGCACGTGGCCGCCGAGTTCCCGCAGCTGTGCGAGGCGGAGACGCAGGTGATCAGCCGGCTGGTCGGCACGCACGTGCAGCGGCTGGCGACCATCGCCAACGGCGACGGCGTGTGCACCACGTACATTCCCGACCCGAGCCACATTCCGGGTCCGCGGCGGTTGCCCACGCCCGCGGACCGTACGGCGGGCGCCGAGCCCGTTGCTGGTGGTACCCCGTTGAACCGTGTGGAGCACGGGACGGCGGACCGTAAACAGGATGATCCGAATCCGGTGAGGATGCGATGACGGCAGAGACGACCAACCAGACACCGGTCGAGGTGCTCGACCCGATCGCCGCGCAGGCGGAGGAGTTGGAGCGGATCGGCCGCTACCAGTACGGCTGGGCCGACCCCGACGTGGCCGGTGCCTCGGCGAAGCGTGGCCTGTCGGAGGCCGTCGTCCGGGACATCTCGGCCAAGAAGGACGAGCCGGAGTGGATGCTCAAGCGCCGGCTCAAGGGGCTGAAGCTGTTCGACCGCAAGCCGATGCCGAACTGGGGCGCCGACCTGTCGGACATCGACTTCGACAACATCAAGTACTTCGTCCGGTCGACCGAGAAGCAGGCGACGAGCTGGGACGAGCTGCCCGAGGACATCAAGAACACGTACGACAAGCTCGGCATCCCGGAGGCGGAGAAGCAGCGCCTGATCGCCGGCGTGGCCGCGCAGTACGAGTCGGAGGTCGTGTACCACAAGATCCGGGAGGACCTGGAGGAGCAGGGCGTCATCTTCCTGGACACCGACACCGGTCTCAGGGAGCACCCGGAGCTGTTCGAGGAGTACTTCGGGACGGTCATCCCGTCCGGTGACAACAAGTTCGCCGCGCTCAACACGGCGGTGTGGTCCGGCGGGTCGTTCATCTACGTGCCGAAGGGCGTGCACGTCGAGATCCCGCTGCAGGCGTACTTCCGGATCAACACCGAGAACATGGGCCAGTTCGAGCGGACGCTGATCATCGTCGACGAGGACGCGTACGTCCACTACGTCGAGGGCTGCACGGCGCCGATCTACCAGTCCGACTCGCTGCACTCGGCGGTCGTGGAGATCGTCGTGAAGAAGGGCGCCCGCTGCCGCTACACGACCATCCAGAACTGGTCGGTCAACGTCTACAACCTGGTCACCAAGCGCGCGACCTGCGAGGCCGGCGCGACCATGGAGTGGATCGACGGCAACCTCGGCTCCAAGGTCACCATGAAGTACCCGTCGGTGTACATGCTGGGCGAGCACGCCAAGGGCGAGGTGCTGAGCGTGGCGATGGCCGGCGAGGGCCAGCACCAGGACGCCGGCGCGAAGATGGTGCACCAGGCGCCGAACACGTCCTCGACGATCATCTCGAAGTCGATCGCGCGTGGCGGCGGCCGCACGTCGTACCGGGGGCTGGTGCAGGTGCTGGAGGGCGCCGAGCACTCGAAGTCGACGGTGAAGTGCGACGCGCTGCTGGTCGACACGGTCTCCCGCTCCGACACGTACCCGTACGTGGACGTGCGCGAGGACGACGTGCAGATGGGCCACGAGGCGACCGTCTCGAAGATCTCCGACGACCAGCTCTTCTACCTGATGAGCCGGGGCATGACGGAGGACGAGGCGATGGCCATGATCGTCCGCGGCTTCATCGAGCCCATCGCCAAGGAGCTGCCGATGGAGTACGCGCTGGAGCTGAACCGGCTGATCGAGCTGCAGATGGAGGGCGCGGTCGGCTGACCCGCGCCGGCCGCCCGGTGCGCCGGCCCCCGCGTCGGCGTACCGCCGGTGCAGGGCGCCGGACGGGCGGCGGTGTGCCCAGACCATGCGCGAAACGTTGGAGTACAAGGAGATTGCTCGCACGATGACGACTGACGCACCCGTCGTGTCCAAGCCCCACAGCCATGGGGGCGACGCGGCGGCCGCCACGAAACCGGCGGAGACCAAGGCACAGGCGCTGCGCTCGTACGACGTGGCGGACTTCCCGGCGCTGACCGGGCGCGAGGAGGAGTGGCGGTTCACGCCGCTGAAGAGGCTGCGCGGGTTGCAGGACGGCAGCTTCACCGCCGACGGCACCCCGCCGCGCCACGAGTACGGCGAGCTGCCGGCCGGGGTGACCGTGCGGACGGGCGACGACCCGCGCAAGGGCTCGGTGCTGGTGCCGTTCGACCGGATCAGCGCGCTGGCGTACGGGCGGTCGGCGGGGGCGCTGACCGTCGAGGTGGCCCGCGAGGCGGTCGTGGCGGAGCCGGTGACGGTCCGGGTCGTCGGCCAGGGCGCCGAGGGTGCGAACTTCGGCCACACCGTGATCGCGGTGGGCGAGCTGGCCGAGGTCACCGTCGTGCTCGACCACGTCGGCAGCACCACGCTGGCCGACAACGTCGAGGTCATCGTCGGCGACGGCGCGAAGCTCACGCTGGTGACGGTGGCCGACTGGGCGCCGGACGCCGTCCAGGTCCAGCACCAGAAGGTACGGCTGGGCCGCGACTCCCGCGCCACCCATGTCGCGGTGAACCTCGGCGGCGACCTCGTCCGGCAGTACGTGTCGGTCGAGTACGGCGGGCCCGGCGGCGAGGTCGAGGCGTACGGGGTGTACTTCGCGGACGGCGGCCAGCACCTGGAGCACCGCCAGTTCGTGGACCACGGCGAGCCGGACTGCCGCAGCCGCGTCACGTACCGGGGGGCGCTGCAGGGCGCGGACGCGCACACGGTGTGGGTCGGCGACGTGCTGATCCGGGCCGGCGCCACCGGCACCGACACGTACGAGGTGAACCGGAACCTGCTGCTGACCGACGGCGCGCGCGCCGACTCGGTGCCGAACCTGGAGATCGAGACCGGCGAGATCGTCGGCGCCGGGCACGCGAGCGCGACCGGCCGGTTCGAGGACGAGCACCTGTTCTACCTGATGTCGCGGGGCATCCCGGAGCTGGCGGCGCGCCGGCTGGTGGTGCGCGGCTTCTTCGTGGAGCTGCTGGAGAAGATCCCGGCCGACGAGCTGCGCGAGCGGCTGGCCGCGGCGATCGACGACCGGCTGTCGAAGGCGGGCGCCTGATGGCCGACTACCTGCGCATCTGTGCCGTCGACGAGATCGACAAGGGCACCGCGGTGCACGTCGACATCGACGACGTACCGCTCGCGGTGGTGCACACCGACGACGGCGAGGTGTTCGCCATCCACGACGTGTGCTCGCACGCCGAGGTGCCGCTGAGCGAGGGCGAGATCGAGGGCTGCACGTTGGAGTGCTGGCTGCACGGCTCGCGCTTCGACCTGCGTACCGGTGCGCCGACCGGGCTGCCGGCGACCGAGCCGGTGGCCGTCTACCCGGTCGAGATCCGCGACAACGACATCTACGTGTGCCCCGAGAAGAAGAACTGACGAGGACTGTGACGTGAGCGTTCTGGAGATCCGCGACCTGCACGCGTCGGTGCAGGTGTCCGAGGACGAGCTGAAGCCGATTCTGCACGGCGTCGACCTGACCATCCGGTCCGGCGAGACGCACGCCATCATGGGGCCGAACGGCTCGGGCAAGTCCACCACCGCGTACGCGATCGCGGGCCACCCCAAGTACAAGATCACCAGCGGGAGCGTGACGCTGGACGGCGAGGACGTGCTGTCGATGACCGTCGACGAGCGCGCCCGCGCGGGCCTGTTCCTCGCCATGCAGTACCCGGTGGAGGTGCCGGGCGTGTCGGTGGCGAACTTCCTGCGTACCGCGAAGACCGCGGTGGACGGGGAGGCGCCGAAGCTGCGTACCTGGGTCAAGGAGCTGCGTACCTCGATGGAGAAGCTGGGCATGGACCCGGCCTTCGCCGAGCGCAACGTGAACGAGGGCTTCTCCGGCGGCGAGAAGAAGCGGCACGAGATCGTGCAGCTCGAACTGCTCAAGCCGAAGATGGCGATCCTCGACGAGACCGACTCCGGCCTGGACATCGACGCGCTGCGCGAGGTCAGCCAGGGCATCAACCGGGTCAAGGACGCCGGGTCGACCGGCCTGGTCGTCATCACCCACTACACCCGCATCCTGCGGTACGTGCAGCCCGACTTCGTGCACGTGTTCGTCGGCGGGCGCATCGTGGAGGAGGGCGGCAAGGAGCTGGCCGACGACCTGGAGGCGTCCGGGTACGAGCGGTTCGTCAACGGCAAGGTGGGGGCGTAGCACCATGACCGAGGTGACCAGCGGCCCGCGGACGTCGGGCTGGCAGCCACGGTCCGGCATGCCGCAGTACGCGGACCGGCCGCGGTTCGACGTCGAGAAGGTGCGGGCCGACTTCCCGATCCTGTCCCGCGAGATCGACGGGCATCCGCTGGTCTACCTCGACTCGGCGAACACGTCGCAGAAACCGCGGCCGGTGCTCGACACCCTGACCTCGTTCTACGAGGGGCACAACGCCAACGTGGCCCGCGCCGTGCACACGCTCGGCACCGAGGCGACCGAGGCGTACGAGGGGGCGCGGGCGAAGATCGCGCGGTTCGTGGGCGCGAACGCACCCGGCGAGATCGTCTTCACGAAGAACTCGTCCGAGGCGATGAACCTGGTGGCGTACTCGTTCGGCCACCAGGGCGCAGACGTGGACCCGCGGTTCCGCCTCGGCCCGGGTGACGAGGTGGTGATCTCCGAGATGGAGCACCACTCGAACATCGTGCCGTGGCAGCTGCTGTGCCAGCGTACGGGCGCGACGCTGCGCTGGTTCGGCATCACCGACGAGGGCCGGCTCGACACGAGCGCGCTCGACGAGCTGGTCAACGAGCGCACCAAGATCGTGTCGTACGTGCTGCAGTCGAACATCCTGGGCACGATCAACCCGACGTCGGCGATCGTCGCGCGGGCGCACGAGGTCGGCGCGCTGGTGATGCTGGACGCCTCGCAGGCCGTCCCGCACGGGCCGGTCGACGTGGTCGACCTGGGCGTCGACTTCCTGGCGTTCACCGGGCACAAGATGTGCGGCCCGACCGGCATCGGCGTGCTGTGGGGCCGGGCGGAGCTGCTCGACGCGATGCCGCCGTTCCTGGGCGGCGGCGAGATGATCGAGACGGTCCGCATGGAGGGCTCGACGTTCGCGCCGGCGCCCGCCCGCTTCGAGGCCGGTACGCCGCCGATCGCGCAGGCCGTCGGCCTCGGCGCGGCCGTCGACTACCTCACCTCGCTGGGCATGGACGCGGTCCGCTGGCACGAGAAGGAGATCACCGCGTACGCGCTGGACGCGCTCACGGAGATCCCCGGGCTGACGATCTTCGGCCCGGCCGTACCGGTGGGGCGGGGCGGGACGATCTCGTTCGCGCTGGACGGCGTACACCCGCACGACGTCGGACAGGTGCTCGACGCCGAGGGTGTCGCCGTACGGGTCGGACACGGGTGCGCACGTCCCACCTGTGCCCGGTTCGGCGTGCCCGCGGTCACCCGTGCCTCGTTCTACCTGTACACGACGACCGAGGAGATCGACGCGCTGGTCCGCGGAATCGGCAGCGTGCGGAAGCTGTTCGGATGAGAGGTGGCCGCGCGGCGTCGGGCGATGACGGTCCCGGAGCCGCCGATTCCGATTCCGTGCGGCCGCACGGAGAACCGACTCGATCGAGGATCATGACCGCAGATGCAGCTTGACTCGCTCTACCAGGAGATCATCCTGGACCACTACAAGCACCCGCACGGGCGCGGGCTGCGCGACCCCTTCGAGGCGGAGGCGCACCACGTCAACCCGACCTGCGGTGACGAGATGACCGTCCGGGTACACCTGTCCGGCGAGGGCGACGACGTCCGCGTCGAGGACGTGTCGTACGACGGGATGGGGTGCTCGATCAGCCAGGCGTCCGCGAGCGTGCTGCACGACCTGGTCGCGGGGCACACCCTGACGGACGCGTTCGCGCGGCACGAGGCGTTCAACGAGCTGTTGACCGGTCGTGGCCAGGTCGAGCCGGACGAGGACCTGCTGGAGGACGCCGTGGCATTCGCCGGCGTCGCGCGCTACCCGGCCCGGGTGAAGTGCGCGCTACTGTCCTGGATGGCGTTCAAGGATGCCGCGGCACGGGCGACCGCGGCGAGCGCGGGAGGCACCCCATGACCGAGCAGTACACGCGGACCGTCGATCCGGCCGGCCTGTCCGGCGCGGAGGAGCCGGCGGTCGCCGACACCACGGCGCCCGCCGCCCCGGCGGACCCGCCGGCCACGCCCGCGACCAAGGCGAAGGTCGAGGACGTCGAAGAGGCGATGAAGGACGTCGTCGACCCGGAGCTGGGCATCAACGTCGTCGACCTCGGCCTGGTGTACGGGCTGCACGTGGACGACGACAACGTCGCCACCGTCGACATGACGCTGACCTCGGCGGCCTGCCCGTTGACCGACGTGATCGAGGACCAGGCGCAGCAGGCGCTGTGCTCCGGCCCCGGTGGCGGACTGGTCAACGAGGTGCGGATCAACTGGGTGTGGATGCCGCCGTGGGGTCCTGACAAGATCACCGACGACGGCCGCGAGCAGCTGCGCTCCCTCGGCTTCAACGTCTGAGCGAGTCGTCACCGACGCCCGGGTCCGGCACGGATCCGGGCGTCGTCGTGTCCGCGGTCAGGGCGCCTCGCGGGTCGCCAGGTCGGCCGCGAGGTCGCGGATCCGCGGGTCGAGGTCGGGTGTGGCCAGCGCGAGCGCGGCGAGCGACCCGAGGATCGTCACCGCGCGGGTCTGCGCGGCGCGGCCGGCGGCGACCAGGCGCCAGGCGACCAGTTCCGCCACGTCCCGGCGTACGTCGGGCTCCATCCACGCGGTGGCGACCAGCGCGAGCAGCGCCGCTTCGCTGACCCAGTCCTCCGGCCCGTACGCGAGGTCGACGAGGGTGGCGCGGCGGACCGACCGTGGCCAGGGCTCGTCGACCCGGTGGTGCGCGATGCCGAGGCAGGCCCACGCCTGTACGAGGCGGATCCAGTCGGGCCACACGCCCGGGTCGGCGGTCGGCGGCTCGGGCGGGTGGACGAGCATCCCCAGCAGGTCCGGCAGCGGTACTGCGGCGAGCCGTACGGCCTCGTCGTACGCGGCGGGCAGGTGGCGCCAGCGGTGCACGAGCCCGGTGACCGCGGCGACCGAGTCGGGTCCGGCGGGCGCCGGCACCGGGTGCGCGGTACGCCCGTGGTAGCCCCAGACCCGGCCGAACACGGCCCGTACCGGGGCGACGTCGAGTACCTCGGGGACGGTGTGCCGGGGGTCGGGTGACGGGACGTCGCCGATGGTCACCGCGAGTCCCGGCAGCGCGCGGGCGCAGGCGAGCAGCGCGCTGGGCGGTTCGGGCGCGGACACCGTCAGGTCGATGTGCGCGCCGGCGTCCGGGTCGGCGAGTACCTGGCGCAGCACGGACAGCACCGCCTCGGTCCCGGCCGGCACGTACCCGAGCCAGGGCCGTCCGGCGGACTCGGTGGCGAGCGCCTGGTCGGCGTGCCGCGCCTCGTGCACGTCCCCCGGTACGGTGCGCAGCCGGTCGGCGAGCCCGACCAGGTGGTCGACGTCGGCGTCCCGCCGGTAGCGCAGGGCGGAGCGGACGACGGCGGCGCAGTCGTGGGTGGGGTCGGTGGCGAGGGCACGTTCGGCCCAGTCGATGCCGTCGTCGAGGCGGCCGGCCTCGGCGAGCATCTCCGCCATGTCGGAGTACACGGCGAGGTTGTCGGGGGCGTGGTGGAGGGCGCGCAGCCAGGCCCGTTCGGCGTCGTCGTACCGGCCCTGCGCACGGTACGCGTAGCCGAGCGCGATCGCCGCCTGCTCGGACGGTTCGCGCCGCTCGGCGAGTTCGGCGAGGGTCACGGCGTCGGCGTGGTGGCCGAGCCGCCGGGCCAGGATCGACGCCGCCCACGCCAGCCGCCCCTGCCCCGGGTACGCGTCGACCGCGCCGCGGACGGCGGCCAGCCAGGGCGCGAACGCGGCCCGGTACCCGTCGTCGGCGGGTTCGTCGACCGCGCCGATCAGGACGCCGACCAGCCGGAACCAGTGGTCGGGCGGCAGCCGAGCCGGCAGCGCGGCGTCGGCCAGCCACGGGACGGCGGCCCACGCCCCGGCCGGTTCGTGCCGTTGCGCGAGGGCCAGCAGGTCGAGGGCCGCGGCCGGGTCGCCGGTGGCGGCCAGGGCGTGCGCCCGGGCGACGACAGTACCGACGGTGGTGGGTCCGGCCGGCGCGAACAGGTCCGGGCCGCCGTCCGCTCGCCGCGCCAGCTCCACCACCAGCGCGTACGCGGCGGGCAGGGTGGGGTCGGTGGTGAGTGCGCGGGCCGCGTGGCGGGCGGCGTGCGTCAGGTCGCCGTCGCCGAGCGCGAGCCGGGCCAGGCTCACCTCGCCGTCCGCGGACAGCAGCGGGTCGGCGACCCCGTCCGCACCGCTCACCCGTACCTCCCCGGACAGTTCAGGTGGTGCGGATCTTCGCATACGGCGACGGAGTTCACACGGTGAGGTTCTTGAGCGCCTCGCGTACCGAAAGGGTCGACATCCGGCCGCGGTGCGCGGCGACGTAGCGGCGGACCGCGCCCGGGTCGGTCTTCGCGTACTCCCGCAGCGCCCAGCCGATCGCCTTGCGTACGAAGAAGTCGGGGTGGTTGGACTGCTCGGTGCAGTACCGGAAGAGGCGCTCGGCGTCGGTGTTCTCGCGGAAGTGGAGCTGGTGCAGGACCGCGCTGCGCACCAGCCACGCGTTGCTGTCGAGCGCCCAGTCGTCCATGTCCGCGGCGAGTTTCGGGTGCCGGGCGACGAGGCCGCCGACGACGTGCGCGGCGAGCGGATCGACCGTGTCCCACCAGGACTTGGCGGTGATCAGCTCGGCGGCGGTACCGAGGAACGCCGGTGAGCAGAGCCGCACGTACCGGCGCAGGTAGCCGCACGCGAAGTACTGGTACTCGCGTTCCGGCAGGGCCCAGCAGGCGAGCGCGACCGCGCGCAGGTCGGCCTCGGTGGGGCGGGGGAGCGTGGCGACGGCCTGCCGGGCGAGCAGCCGCTGTCGTGGCGCCGGAATCCCCAGGAACGGGAACGCGTCACGCATGTAGCTCGACATGGCGCGGGCCCGGGCGGCGTTGCGCGCCGGCTCGTACGCCCCGGCGAGCCGGTCGAGCACGAGCCGCGGCACGTCCGGCTCGGCTGCGCTGTCCGCCACGCCCCTAGCATTGCGTACGCTGCCCGGGCAGGGTGCTGGATCGCCGGATCGGGGGAGTACGCGATGGCGGGGACGCGACCGGCCGCGGGCGGTGGCCGGTGGGTGTCGGTGCCGCCGGAGCGGATCGCGCGCTGGCTGGCCGGGTTCGGCGAGCGGCACGGCGCCACCACCGCGGAGCGTACGGCGGGCGGCCTGCTCGTCGCCGCCGCGGACGGTGCGACCGCCGACTGCCACCTCCCGTTCGGCTGGCCCGCCGCCAATCACGGTACGGAGCCGGCCGACGCGCTGGCCGCGGCCGCGGCGTACCGGTGGCGGGTGGGGGTGCTGTTGATCCGGCGCGGCGCGCACGCGGTGGGTGTCGCGGACGGCGCGGACCTCGCCGCGTCCAAAGTGGACACCCGGTACGTGCAGGGGCGTACCGCCGCGGGTGGCTGGTCGCAGCAGCGTTTCGCGCGCCGCCGGGACAAGCAGACCCGGGAGTCGACCGACTCGGCCGCCGACCACGCCGCCCGGGTACTGCTGCCGGCCGTGGCGACGCTGACCGGCCTGGTCACCGGGGGAGACCGGGCCATGACCGCCGCCGTACTCGACGACCGCCGGCTGGCCCCGCTGCGCGAGCTGCCGCGCGTCGAGTTGCCCGACGTACCGGAGCCGCGGCACGCGACGCTCGTCGAAGCGGCGCGCCGGTACCGCGAGGTCCGGATCCTGGTCCGCGAGCCGTGACCCCGGCCGCCCGTCAGGAGAACGTGCGGCAGGACTTCGGGTCGCCGGTCTCGTAGCCGGTGGTGAACCAGTGCCGGCGCTGCTCGCCCGAGCCGTGCGTCCACGTCTCCTGGTCGATGTCCGCACCCGCCTTGCGCTGGATGGTGTCGTCGCCGACCGACTGCGCCGCGGTGAGCGCCTGGTCGATGTCCGTCGCGGACACGCCGGTGAACAGTGCGTTGCCCTTCTCGTCGGTCGTCTGCGCGGCGTGCTTCGCCCACACCCCGGCGAAGCAGTCGGCCTGCAGCTCCAACGCCACCGAGTACCGGTTGGCGTTGCCCGGGTCGCGTTGCTGCGCCTCGCGTACCTTGCGCTCGGTGCCGAGCAACGACTGCACGTGGTGCCCGTACTCGTGCGCCAGCACGTACGCCTGGGCGAACTGGCCGGGTGCGCCGAACTGCCTGCCGGCGAGCTGGTCGTAGAAGGTGAGGTCGATGTAGACGGCGCCGTCGGCCGGGCAGTAGAACGGGCCGACGCCGGAGTCCGCGCGCCCGCACCCGGTCTGCACCACCTGCGAGAAGTACCGCGTCGGCGCCGTCCGGTACGTGGCGCCGAAGGTCTGCGGCAACGCCTGTCGCCAGTACGCCTGGACGGAGTTCACGTAGAGGACGTTGCGGCAGTCGGTGCGCTCGAAGCGGTCCGGGTTGGCGGTCGAGCAGGTCCGGCCGAGGTCCGTACCCGTCTGCGAACCGCCGCCGAGGCCGAGGTGACCGGTGCCACCGAGGACCCCGAGTACGACCACGACCAGGAGTCCGACGATGCCGCCGCCGGCGGTGAGCCCGCCACCGGGCAGCCAGCCGAACGATCCGCCACCGCCGCCGCCCGAGCCGCGCAGATCCTGCACCTGGCTGGTGTCGAGGTCCGCGTCGTCGTTGATCCCCATGGCCTCAAGACCTTACTGGGCGGCCCCGGCGGGGTTGCCGTAAATCACTGGCAGGTGCCGCGGGACGCTCCGGTACACTTGCCGCGTGCTCCTCTGCGAAGACTGACCCGCACCGCACCGACCGTGACACGTCCGGCCGGTGCATTTTCGTGCCCTGGTCAGTCCCCTTTCCCCCGAGAGTGAGCGTTTGAGCGATGATCACCGTCAACGGCCTGGAACTGCGCGCCGGTTCCCGCATCCTGCTGTCCGACACGACGCTGCGGGTGCAGCCCGGTGACCGGATCGGCCTGGTCGGCCGCAACGGCGCCGGCAAGACCACCACGCTGAAGGTCCTCGCCGGCGAGGGCCAGCCGTACGCGGGATCCGTCGACAGCCGCGGCCCCGTCGGCTACCTGCCGCAGGACCCGCGTACCGGGGACCTCGACGTCACCGGGCGCGACCGGGTGCTGTCCGCCCGCGGCCTGGACACCCTGATGGCCGAGATGGACAAGCTGCAGACCGCGCTGGCCGAGACGGCCGACGACGCGAAGCGCGACAAGCTCGTCCGGCGGTACGGCAACCTGGAGGACCGGTTCGCCGCCCTCGGTGGGTACGCGGCGGAGGCCGACGCGGCCCGGATCTGCGCGAACCTGTCGCTGCCGGACCGCGCCCTCGCCCAGCCGCTGCGGACGCTGTCCGGTGGTCAGCGGCGGCGGATCGAGCTGGCCCGGATCCTGTTCTCCGAGGGCGCCGACAACGGCGTGCTGCTGCTCGACGAGCCGACCAACCACCTCGACGCCGACTCGATCACCTGGCTGCGCGGCTTCCTGTCCGGCCACAAGGGCGGCCTGATCGTGATCAGCCACGACGTCGAGTTGCTCGCCGACGTCGTCAACAAGGTGTGGTACCTGGACGCCAACCGCTCCGTGGTCGACGCGTACAACATGGGGTGGAAGAAGTACCAGGAGCAGCGGGAGACCGACGAGCGGCGGCGGCGTCGCGAGCGGGCGAACGCCGAGCGCAAGGCGGGCGCGCTCCAGGCGCAGGCGGCGAAGCTGGGTGCCAAGGCCACCAAGGCGACCGCCGCGCAGAACATGGCGCGCCGCGCGGAGAAGCTGATCGCCGGGCTGGACGAGGTCCGGGTCTCGGACAAGGTCGCGAAGGTGCGCTTCCCGGAGCCGGCGCCGTGCGGGAAGGTCCCGCTGACCGCCCGCGGCCTGTCCAAGTCGTACGGGTCGCTGGAGGTGTTCGTCGACGTCGACGTGAACGTCGACCGCGGCTCGCGGGTGGTCATCCTCGGTCTCAACGGTGCGGGCAAGACGACGCTGCTGCGCCTGATCGGCGGGTCCGAGCAGCCCGACACCGGCGAGCTGGTGCCCGGCCACGGCCTGCGCATCGGGTACTACGCGCAGGAGCACGAGACGCTCGACGTGGACCGTACGGTGCTGGATCACATGCGCAGCGCCGATTCGGAGAACGGCGGGAAGCAGACCGACACCGAGCTGCGGAAGATCCTCGGCGCGTTCCTGTTCTCCGGCGACGACGTCGACAAGCCCGCCGGCGTACTCTCCGGCGGCGAGAAGACCCGGCTGGCGCTGGCGCAGCTCGTCACGTCCGGGGCGAACGTGCTGCTCCTCGACGAGCCGACGAACAACCTCGACCCGGTCAGCCGAGAGCAGGTGCTCGACGCGATCGCCCGGTTCCCCGGCGCGATCGTGCTGGTCACCCACGACCCGGGCGCGGTGCAGGCGCTCCGCCCGGACCGGGCGATCCTGCTGCCGGACGGCGACGAGGACGCCTGGAGCGACGACCTGCTCGAACTCGTCGAGCTGGCCTGACCCCGCCGCCCTGGTACGTCAGAGCGTCAGCTTGAAGCCGACGTGGCTGGCGGTGAAGCCGAGCCGGGTGTAGAAGCGGTGCGCGTCGGTACGGCTGGCGTTCGAGCTGAGTTGCACCAGGTGGCAGCCGCGTTCGCGGGCCGTGTCGACGGCCCACCGCACCAGTGCGGTACCGAGGCCGCCGCCGCGGTGCGACCGGGCGACGCGTACGGCTTCGATCTGGGCGCGCCAGGCGCCGCGGTGCGACAGCCCCGGCAGGTACGTCAGCTGCAGCGTGCCGACCAGCTCGCCGCCGACCTCCGCGACCGCCAGGTACTGGTTCGGGTCGGCGTCGATCGCGGTGAACGCGGCGAGGTACGGCGCGGGGTCGTCGGGCGCCTCGCGGGTCGCGCCGAGCGGGTCGTCGGCGAGCATCGCGACGATCGCGGCGACGTCGGCCCGGTGCGCCTGCCGTACGGTGAGCGGCTCGGTCATGCGGTTCCCTCCACAGTGGACGGTCGGGTGGCCAGTGCCCAGCGGGTCACCGGTACGAGCGCGGCGCCGGCGACCGCGAACATCGCGCCGAGCAGCAGCCAGCCCGGCAACCCGAACCGGATCGCCGTACCGGTGGTCAGCGCCGGCGCGATCATCGACGCCGCGGCGAAGCCCGAGTTGTACAACCCCTGGTAGGCGCCGGGGGCCGCGGGGTCGGCGAGTTCGTAGCTGAGCGCCCAGCCGGCCGCCGACGACAGCATCTCGGCGACCGCCTGGATCACCGCGGCGCCGACCAGGACCACGACGGCCCACACCGGGCCGAGCCCGTGCGCCAGCCCGAACACGACGCACGCGGCGGCGAGCAGCAGCCCGGACCGGCGGGCGACCCGTGCGGCCGGCGCCGGCCGGTCGATGCCGCGGGTGGCGCGGACCTGGAAAAGTACGATCAGGACGGTGTTGGTGAGCATGATCGCCGAGACGACCGCGGCCGGCGCCTTCGTGTGCCCCACCACCCACAACGGCACCGTCACGTCGATCAGGCTGAACTGGATCGCCAGGACGCCGTTCAGCGCGGTGATCGCCAGGAACGCCGGATCGCTCAGGGCGCCGAACCGGCGGGCCGGCTTCGGGCGGTCCGCACCGCGCGCGGGAGTACCGGCGGGGAGGCCGCGCAGCAGCAGCGCGGTGACCACGAACGTCGCCGCGTCGACCGCGATGAGCGTCAGGTAGCCGGTCCGGGTGTCGATCTGCAGCGCGAACGCGGCGAGTGCGGACCCGGCACCGATCCCCACGTTCGTCACCGCCCGCAGGTACGCCCGGCCGCGGACCCGGCTCTCCGCCGGCAGCGCCGTCGCCAGCAGCGCGTTCTTCACCGCGCGGCCGCCCGCGTCGAGCATCGTCACCAGGCACGCCACCACCAGGAACGCCGGGAACGAGCCGACCAGCGCGTAGCAGAGCAGCCCGACCGCCTGCGCCAGGTACAGCACGGCGAGCATCCGGCGGGCGCCGAGCCGGTCCGCGAGCTGCCCCAGCGGCATGCCCGCGGCCACCCCGCAGGCGCCCGCGATCGTCAGCCCCAACCCGACCTGTACCGCGGACAGCCCCACCGAACGGGTGAAGAACACCGCGCTCGTGGTCATGAACAGCCCGTTGCCGAGCGTGTTGACCAGCGTCTGCACGGCCAGCCGCCGGGTCACCCGGTCGTCGGGCAGCAACCCGACCAACCTGGTACGCAGGGTCACGGTCGCGGGGGTGTCCGGGGGCGCGGTGGTCATGCCTCCAGCCCACCCAGCGCCGCGCGGAGCGGCAATGCATTTAGTCTGGTGCCTAATGTTGCAGCTTCGACTGGGTGTGACCGATCTCGCGGCGATGTGGTTCGCGTACTCGCCGGTCCAGGAGACCGTGTTCAGCATCCGCGCTCTCGTCCTGCCCGGCGTGTACGCGCCGCGGCTGCCCTGGCACGACGACGTCGCCGACCGGCTCAATCCCGAGGACGTCGAGCTGCTGTACGCGATGATGCCGCCGCGCCGGTGGCTGCCCGACTTCCTCACCCCGCGCCCGCGCGCGACGGCGCCGCGCTTCGCCGACGAACTCGCCACCATCCGCGCCACCCCGGGCGCCGTCGCCTGGCACGACATCCTCGCCGCGTACGGTCCGCACCGGCTGCCACCCGTACTCGACGGCGGCGCCGAACACCCCGACGCGCTGACCGACCGGATCGCCACCGTCCTCGACCGCTACTGGCGCCGCTGCGTACGGCCGTGGTGGCCGCGGCTTCGGGCGGTCCTCGACGCCGACATCGTCTACCGGAGCCGGCGCCTCGCCGCCGGTGGCGCCCAGGCACTCTTCGCCGACCTGCACGAACGGGTGTCCTGGTCGGACGGCGTCCTCACGGTCCGGCAGTCCAGCCGGCCGGAGCGGCACACCGTGGCCGTCGACGGACGCGGGCTGCCGCTGGTACCGAGCGTGTTCGCCCGCGGCGCGATGACGGTCATCGACCCGCACGGTCCACCGGTCATCTCGTACCCGGCGCGCGGCCGGTCGACGCTGTGGGAGTCCGCGGAACCGCCCACCGAGGCGGCCCTGGCCAAGCTGATCGGCGCGCCCCGGGCCCGGCTGCTCGCCCTGCTCGAACACCCCGCCAGCACCACCGAACTCGCGTACCGGCTGGGGATCACGGCCGCTGCGGTCAGCCAGCAACTCGCCGTCCTGTACGCGGCGGGCCTGCTCACCCGTGCCCGCAGCGGCCGCGCCGTCCTGTACGCCCGCAGCGCCCTCGGCGACCGTCTCGCCGCCCCTCTCGTACCCGAGATCCCGCGCCGTTGAGCCGATCCGGCGCGGTCAGGCGGGGGTGAGGATCGCGGCCAGGACGAGCGCGGTGCCGGCGCCGACGGCGGTGAGCAGCAGCGGCGCCGGTACCGGTGGGCCGGCCTGGCGTTCCGGTGCGGTGGCCGCGAGCGTGAGGAACCCGATGAACGGCAGCCACGCGGTCTCCGCCCCGCCGTGCGCGACCCCGGCGACGACCGAGAACGCGACGGCGATGCCGGCGCCGACCAGGCACGGCCAGCCCGGCGTGTTGCGCATCTTGCGCATGCTCGCCACCAGCGGCGGCCCGGCGACCAGCAGCAACGTGACGAGACTGACCGGGCCCCACAGCAGCTCGGAGGCGGGTCGGCTGGTGAAGCCGGCGTGCGCGGTGAGCAGCCCGGCCGGCCAGCTGAACCCGAGCGCCGCCGCCACCACCGGTACGACGAGCGCGCCGAGCCCGGTGGCGACGTTGAGGAAGGCGCGGCGGCGGGCGAAGTACAGCAGGACGACGGAGACGCCGAGCCAGACCACGGAGTAGCTGGCCATCCCGGCGAGGCCGAGCAGCAGCCCGCACCCGAGCGCCCAGCCGGTTGCCGGCCATCCGGTACGGCGCCGGTCGCTCGCCCGCGCGCCGGCCGCGACCATGCCCGCGCCGAGCGCCGCGGCGACCCCGTCCGGACTACCGGCCAGGAACAGCAGGTACGGCGCCAGCACCAGCACCGGCGCGTACCGGCGGGCGGGCAGGTCGCCCGCCACGTTGCGCACGGCGGCCAGCGCCAGCGGTACGGCCAGGGCGCCGAGCGCGGTGACCGTGAACGCCACCGGCAGCCCGGCCTCGCGCAACGCCCACAGCAGCAGCGCCGGACCCGGCGGATGCCCGTGCGCCGCGGCGGCGTGCCGGTCCACGAAGTCCCGCAGGTACGCCAGCGGCGACCCGGCCGCCACCCCGGCCTCTCCCGTACGCGCGCCGAGCCCGGCGCCGGCCGACAGGGTCAGCGTCCAGGCCAGCGCCGCGCCGTACGAGACGAGTTGGACGAGACCGAACGGCGGCGCCGCCCGCCGGGTACGCCAGGCCACGAGGAGGACGGCGACGGCGAGCAGCGCGGCCACGGCGAGCCACGGACCCGGCGCCACCCGGTACCGCCCGAGGAACGGTGCCGCCTGCGTGCCGAGCGCCGCGTGCCGGGCGCCGACCAGCACCGCGACCAGGCCGAGACCGGTCAGTACGGTCCAGACGACCAGGTCGCGTACCTGGTGGCCGGGGGATCTGGGCTGCTCGCTGTCCGTCACGGCCGATCACGGTATCGGGTAGGCGACAGCAAGTGCGTGTTCGGTTGGCGGGAGGGGTGCTCGTGCCGCATGATCGTTCATGACGGTCCAACGGGGGCCGTTGGACCACTCACCGTGAAACGTGAGGGATCGATATGGCTGCCACCGGCACCACCACGAGCACGGAGAAGGGGCGGCGGATCGTCGGCGCCGAACGTCAGACGTTGGCGAAGGACCTGGTCAAACGGTACAACGGCGGGGAGAGCATCCGTTCCCTCGCGGCCTCGACCGGCCGTTCGTACGGGTTCATCCACCGGGTGTTGACCGAGTCCGGCGTGCAGCTCCGCCAGCGCGGAGGCGCTCGCCGTCGCAAGAAGTCCTGACGACCGTCACCGGCTGGCTGGGCGTGTCGCGCCGGCCGGCCGGCCCGGCCAGGTCCGACCGGTTCCGCCTGCGCGCGCCGGCCCGTGCGTCGCTGCCTCCGTCCCGGTACCGTGACTGCTCCCGTCCGTACGTCAAGGAGGAGCTCCGGTGCCCGAGGACGACGTACTCGTGTCGGTCGAGGCCGGCGTCGCCACCATCACGCTCAACCGCCCCGCGGTGTACAACGCGCAGACTCCGGCGATGTGGGCCCGGCTGCGCGAGATCGGCCGGGAGCTGACCGGCGACGTGCGAGTCGTCGTCGTACGGGGCGCGGGCCGCGGGTTCTCCGCCGGGCTGGACACCGCCGCGCTGACCGGCGCGTCCGTACCGGGTGGGTTGACGTTCGCCGAGCTGGCGGAGCTGCCGGCGGACGAGGTGAGCACCGTGATCGCGGGGTACCAGGAGGCGTTCGACTGGCTGCGCCGGCCGGACCTGATCACGGTCGCCGCGGTGCATGGGCACGCGGTCGGCGCCGGGTTCCAGCTCGCTCTCGCCTGTGACCTGCGCATTCTGGCCGACGACGCCCGGTTCGCGATGGCCGAGACCAGCCTGGGCCTGGTGCCCGACCTCGGTGGCACGAAGCGCCTCGTCGAACTCGTCGGGTACGGCCGCGCACTGGAGATCTGCGTGACCGGTCGCCGGGTCGGTGCGGCCGAGGCTGAGCGTATGGGGCTGGCGACGGTGACCGTACCGGCCGCGGAGCTGGCGGCGGCCACCAACGACCTGACCGCCGCCGTACTGGCCGCGCCCCGCGGTGCCGTCGTCGAGACGAAGGCGCTGCTGCTGGCCGCCGCCGGTCGTGGCTTCGCCGAGCAGGAGACGGCCGAACGCGAGGCGCAGGCGCGCCGGATCGCCGAACTCGCCGGCCATGGCGAATAGCGATAAATGGTCAAGGTCTCTGGTGGGTTAACGCCGCGTTGACCCGAACCGCGACGGTACGGGAAACTCATCGCTCAACGATGCCGGCCGGGGGGATCTGGCGTCCCCGTCAGCGGTGGGCCTGATGGCGGTCGCATCGTCGGTCCTGGGGTGGACGAGGCGTACATGAGCGATATGTGGGTGGCGTGGCCGAACGGGTGCGACCCGGTCGACCTGTCCCGTGAACTGTCCGTGGCACGCGAGCGGTTCGTGTCGACGGGGGCGACACCCGACGGGGTACGGAGCGTGGTCGCCGACTCGTGGCGGCGGTCGAAGGCGAGCGGGGTCGACCCGGACGGGGCGCCGCCGCCGCTCGACCTCGCGTACGACGACCTGCGGGAGTACCGGGCGGATCATCCGATGGCGGCGGCGATGCCGGTCGTACGCCGGCTGCTGGTGGACGCGGCGGGCGCGGCCGGGCTGATCGTCGCGGTGGCCGACGAGGCGGGCCGGCTGCTGTGGGTGGAGGGCGACCGCACGGTGCGCTCGCTCGCCGAGGGCATCCACTTCGTACCGGGGACGAACTGGGACGAGCGGCACGCCGGCACCAACGCACCCGGTACGGCGCTGGCGTTGAACCACTGCGTACAGATCTTCGCGGCGGAGCACTTCGCCAGTCCGGTCGCGTCGTGGAGCTGCTCGGCGGCTCCGGTGCACGACCCGGACACCGGCGCGCTGATCGGCGTCATCGACGTGACCGGCGGTGACCAGGTGGCCGCCCCGCCCACGTTGGCGCTGGTCCGGGCCACGGTGGCGGCGGTGGAGAGCGAGCTGCGGGTGCACCGGCTGACCGGCGGCCGGGTACACCCGGAGGCGCCGGCGCGGCTCAGCGTGCTCGGCGGTACCGGCCGGCTCACGCTCGGGCACCGGACGGTGGAGCTGAGCCAGCGGCACGCCGAGCTGCTGCTCGTCCTGACCGAACACCCGGCCGGGCGTACGGCGGAGCAGCTGGCGCTGGCGCTGTACCCGGGTGAGGCGGCGCCGGTGACCGTACGCGCGGAGCTGTCGCGGCTGCGGGCGCTGCTGCCGGAGCTGGCGCTGCGGTCCCGGCCGTACCGGCTGGGGCGGCCGGTGACGACGGACCTGGCGGAGGCGCGGGCGCTCGTGGCGCGGGGCGTGCCGGGGCGCGCGCTGACGATGGCGCCCGGCCCGGTGCTGCCGCGTTCCGAAGCTCCCGCGGTACGGGAGCTGCGCGAGGAGTTCGCGGTGTCGCTGCGGTCCGCGGTGCTCCGGGCGGGCGACCCGGACCTGCTCGTCCGGTACGCGGGCAGCGAGCTCGGCGGCGACGACGTGGAGGCACTGCACGCCTGCCTGGCAGTACTGCCGGCGACGTCACCGCGGCGTGCACGGTTCGTGGCCCGGCTGGCCCGGCTCGACGCCGAGCTCGGTGCGTACGCAACGCCGTTGCAACCCTCGCGTGGTTAACGTCCGTGCTGTCCGGCCGCCTGTCCGGCTGTGGCCGGGCGCCGTGTGGCCGCCCTGATCCGTACCATCGGGGCGGCCACACCGGAATCGGCTCGGTACCAAGGGTTTCCGGTCAGAGGACGGGCAGCGCGCCACCGTCGACCGGGATCATGCTGCCGGTCACGTAACTGGCCGCAGGGGAGAGCAGGAACGCGGCGACGCGGCCGAACTCGGCGGGGTCGCCGTAGCGGCCGAGGGGGATGCCGGCGACCTTGGGGGTGCCGCCGGCGTCCAGTTCGACCATCCGGTTCGTGGCGATCCGGCCGGGCAGCAGCCCGAACGTACGGACGCCGCGCGGGCCGAACTCGGCCGCCATGTCCTTGGCCACCATCGCGAGGCCGGGCCGCAGCCCGTTCGAGATGCCGAGCCCGGGGATCGGCGCCTTCACCGACGAGGACAGCACGAACCCGATGGCGCCGCCGGCGGTCAGCGCCCCGGCCACCACCCGCGCGCACCGCACCGCACCCAGGAACACCGTGTCGAACGCGGTACGCCACTGCTCGTCCGTCGCGCTCGCCGCCGTCGTCGCGGGCGGGCCGCCCACGGACAGCAGCGCACCGTCGAGCCGCCCGTACTGCTCGGTCGCGGCGGCGACCAGCCGGGCCGGGGTGTCCTCGGCGGCCAGGTCGGCGACCACCCCGACGGCGTGGTCGGCGCCGCCGAGCCGTTCCACCGCGCGGGCCACCTTGTCGTCCTGGCGGGACGACACCACCACGCGCGCGCCGTCGTCCACCAGCGCCCGCGCCGTACTGAAGCCGAGGCCGTCGGTGCCGCCGGTGACGACGTACACGGCGTCGGAGAGTCCGAGATCCATGCGCCGAGCCTACGGCCTGGTGCCGTTCGGTCTGGCGATGGACTACCCGGTGTTCCTGGCGTCGCGGATGCACGAGGCGCACCCTCACGGCGCCCGGCCACGGGACGCGATCGTGGCCGGGTTCCCCCAGGCCGTGCCGGTCGTACTGGCCGCCGCGTCGATCATGTTCGGGGTGTTCGCCGGGTTCGTACCGGAGGGGGACGCGACGATCAGGCCGATCGCGTTCGCGCCGGCCGCGGGCGTGGTGCTCGACGCGATCGTGGTACGGACGGTGGCGTACCGACGGCGTTGCTCGGCAGGGGCCAGGCAGCTGCCGCGGTGGCTGCCGTCGCTGGACGTGGCGGGCGCGGCGCTGGAGCGCTCCGCCGTCGCTGCCGAGCGCGAGCCGGCGGGCCGGCCGAGCTGAGGCGCCCGGCTACGAGCGCCGCCGCATCACCCGGTACGACACGGGTCCGAGCAGCGGCAGCGGCGCCAGCCCGGCCAGGAACCCGACCATGCGGACGACGGGTTCGGGCAGGAACAGCCCGAGCAGCAGGACCAGCCCCACCACGAGCGGCGTGTACGCGAGGACGCCGAGCACGGTGGCGCCGACCGTGACGGTGAAGAAGCCGGGGGACTGGCGCGGCGTGACGACCGCGTCGGGGTCGAGGGTGCCGAGGCGGAGCTGGTGCGCGCCGGGGGAGGCGGTGACCTCGTCCCCGACCGGTACGCCGGTGGCGGCGCCGAAGCGGGTCACGTCGCCGGGCGCGAACCCGCACCGTACGGCGAGGGCGGTGCGGCCGTCGACGTCGACGTACAGGCCGGTCTCACCGTCCGATGTGGACACCCGGTACGGCCGGAGCACCGCGGTACGGGGCAGGACGAGCCGGACGCCGTCGGGCGCGGTGAGGACGAGTTCGGCGCGGTCGACGGTGAGCCGGGTGACGCCGCGGCGCGGGGTGGGCCGCAGCGCACCGTCGCGTACCGTGCGGGCGCGCAGCGCCGCGGTGGTGCGCCGTACCAGGTCGACGGCGGCGAAGAACAGGAACAGGCAGCCCACCCCGCCGAGCGCGACTCCCGGCACGAACAACGCCGTGTCGATCCCCGGGCGTTCCGCCAGCCCGGTCACCTCGGCGAGGGCCTGGAGCCCGGCCAGCCCGCCGACCGCGCCGGCGATCGGCACGACCACGACCATCAGCACCATCAGCCAGCCGCCGACGGTGCCGGGCCTGGTGGTGACGTTCGCCCGCTCGACCTTCGGGTACTTCTCGGCGAAGGCGGCGTTGTCGGAGAAGTGCGCGTGCCGGGCCCGCAGTCCCCACTCCCCGGCGAAGCGCCGTACCTCGGCGGTGTCCCACATCGGGCTCAGCGCCCGACCCAGGTGCGCGACCGTCCGGTCCCCGCTGCGTACCAGCAACCCGAACTTCCGGTACGGTGCGCCGCGCGCCCCGCGCTGCTCGTACTCGTAGGTGACGAGTTCGTCGACGGCGTCGGGGCCGGTCAGCGGCAACCGCCGGACGGCACCGCCGCGCCGTACGGTGAGGGTGTCGCCGTCGCGGCGCAGGTACGTCGGCTCGGTCTCGGTGCTCGGACGCAGGTCGGTGGCGGAGCGCAGGATCATGCCGCCGCCGCCCGGAGCTCGGCGTACGCCGCGGCCAGCGCGGGCAGGTCCCAGTGCGCGTTCAGCCCGGACGGGCTCGGCAGCACCCACACCCGGGTGTCGCCGAGCGGTTCGTCTCGCGGCCCCACCCCGGCATCCGGCGCACCGAACGCCGCCCGGTACGCGGTGATGCCGAGCACCGCGAGCCACGCCGGCCGCAGCCGCGCCAGCTTCGCCACCAACCTCACCCCGCCCTCCCGGTACTCCGCGGCGGACAGTTCGGCGGCCTTCGCGGTGGCCCGGTCGACGACGTTCGTGACACCCAGGCCGTACCGGGGGAGGAGGTGCTGTTCGGCGGGGGCGAGCTGCCGGTCGGTGAACCCGGAACGGTGCAGCGCCGGCCAGAAGCGGTTGCCGGGGCGGGCGAAGTGGTGGCCGGTGGCCGCCGAGTACAGGCTGGGGTTGATGCCGCAGAACAGGACGGTCAGGCCGGGCGCGACGACGTCCGGGAGGGTGCCGTCCGCGGCGGCGGCGAGCTGCTCGGGGGTGGGTCGCACCCGAGCACGATGACACGCGGCCCGGCCGGGTCCGCGACCGGCCGGGCCGTCGTACTCAGAACGCGGACGCCCGGACCGCCAGGACGAACCGCTTGCCGGGGTGCTCGCACAGCGTCCAGACCTCGTCGCGGCCGGGCCAGTACGCGAGGTCCTCGGTGCCGACCGGCATCGACTCGGACGCCAGCGCCGGCGCGGTCCCCGCGGTGAACGTCACGAGCCCGCTGTAGTTGGTCGTGCCGTTGCTGCGGGACAGGAAGAACCGGCCGCCGTGCGCGACGCCGCCCTGCACGCTGCGCACGAACACCTGGTACGCCTCGGTGCCGTGCACCTGCCCGTCGCCTTCCGTGGCGAACAGCGGACCGTACGGGTCCAGCGGGAACCGTACGACGCGGGCGCCCGCACCCGTCCGGTCCTCGCCCTCCACGTTGTACTCCGCGACGATGACGCTCGGCGTCGGCCCGCTGCGGTCCAGCCCGCAGCAGGAGTAGCGCAGCGGCTCGACCCCGTCGACCGTCGACGACAGGTACGCGACCGACTGCGGCAGCACGTACGCGTGGCCGTAGCCGCGGTAGGTGCCGTCGTCCGCGCGGCCGACCGCCGTCGGGTCGGTGTCGTCGACCTGCCAGACGTGCCGCAGGTCGAACACCCGGAACCCGTTCCAGGTGTCGACCACGAACAGCAGGTGGCCGTACACGATGATGCCGCCGGCGTGCACCGGTACGGCCCGGAAGTCGGCGTTGCCCGCGTCGTCGACGTACGGCTCGACCAGCAGGACGTGCCGGTAGCGGGGCGCGGCCGGGTTCGAGTAGTCGATGAACGACACCCGCGAACCCATGTCCGGCGCCGTGCTCTTCGAGTACCAGCTGGCGAAGATCACGGTGCGCCCGTCGTACCGGCCGCTGGGGTGGGCGTCGGCGCTCGTACTGACGCCCTGCGGGTACCACAGCTCGGTGGCACCGTCCTCGTCGTTCCACGTGAACGCCCGCGTCAGGCCGTTCGCGTGCGGGGTGGCGGCGGCGCCGACCCGGTCCGCTCCGTCCAGTACGTCGGTCACCCGGGTCACCGGCAGCAGCCGGTCGAGGCGGTGCAGCAGCGCGGTGTTGGACGGCCCGGCCGTGAGCCGGAACGCGTCCGCGGCCAGCTCCACCGGCTCGGGGTACGTCTCGGCCAGGGCGCTGGTCGGCGCGCCGAACGCGGCCACTCCGGTCGCGGCGAGGCCTGCCAGGGCACCGCCGACGAACACGTTCCGACGGGACCACCGGGGTCGGTCGTTCATCGATCACCTCCGTGCGAGTTGTCCGCACCCTAGCGAAACAGCACGGAAATGTGCACCAGGCAGGCGATGTCCCGTTGGAAACTTTCAGCGCCGGCGGACGGCCTCCTCGATGAGGTCCAGCACCGGTTCGATGTCGTCCACCGAACGCCCCATCGCCAGGTACAGCACCAGACCGTCGTGCGCCAGCTCCAGGAACCGCTGCAACCGGTCGATCGGTACGTCGGCGCGCAGCACGCCCGCCTCGCGCTGGCGTTCCAGTCGCTCGCGGGTGGCCTGCGCGATCGCGTCGCTGCGCTGCGCCCAGCGCTTCGCGAACAGCGGATCGGTCCGCAGCCGGCGCGACACCTCCAGCTGCGTACCCAGCCAGCCGGTGATCTCCGGCTCGTGCGCCCGCGCCGCCATGTCCCGCATGACCTGGACGAGGCCGTTGTCGGCGACGGTGGCGACCATCGTGGCCGCGTCGTCCTCGGCGACCGCGAGGAACAGCGACTCCTTGTCCCGGAAGTGGTGGAAGATCGCACCACGGGACAGGCCGATCGCCTCCTCCAGGCGCCGGACCGTGGCCCCCTCGTACCCGTGCCGGGCGAAGCAGGCCCGCGCACCGGTCAGGATCTGGTTGCGGCGCGCGTCGAGATGCTCTTGGCTGACCCGGGGCACCTGTCGATCCTGACAGCCGGACCGGCCGAATGCAATCCGTACGTACGGATTGCTAGGGCGTGTCCGCGCAGCTCCGCGCCAACCGGCCGGCTCGGCGGACGCTAGCCGGCTACGGCGCCGGATGCGGTGAGCGCGGCGCGGGCGGCCTCGTCGTACCCGAGCTCGGCGAGGAGCGCGGTGGTGTGCGCACCGATCGCCGGCGCCGGCTCCGGCACCGACGGCGGGGTCACCGAGAAGCGCGGCGCGGGCGCCGGTTGCAGCAGCCCGCCGTCCCGCCGGTACGTGCCGCGGGCGGCGAGGTGCGGATGGTCGGCCGCCTCGTCCGGGTCGAGTACGGGGGCGACGCAGGCGTCCGTGCCGGCGAACCGGTCCGCCCACTCGTCCCGGGTACGCGTGGCGAACGCCGCGGCCAGCCGTTCCCGCAACGCCGGCCACTGCGCCGGATCGTCCCGCGGCGGCAACGTCGCATCGTCGGCCAGGCCCAGCCCGGCCAGCAGCTCGCGGTAGAACGGGTCCTCCAGCGCGCCGACCGCGACGTACCCGCCGTCGGCGCACCGGTACGCGTCGTAGAACGGGGCGCCGCCGTCGAGCAGGTTGCCGCCCCGCTCGCCCCACATCCCGGCGGCGCGCAGGCCGAGCAGCATGGACAGCAGCGTCGCCGTACCGTCGACCATCGCCGCGTCGACGACCTGGCCACGTCCGGTGGTACGGGCGCCGAGCAGGGCGGCCAGTACGCCCACGGCCATGAGCATCCCGCCGCCGCCGAAGTCGCCGATCAGGTTCAGCGGTACGGTCGGCGCCTCGCCGCGCCGGCCGACCAGGCTGAGCGCGCCGGCCAGCGCGATGTAGTCGATGTCGTGCCCGGCGCGCTGCGCCAGCGGACCGTCCTGCCCCCACCCGGTCATCCGCGCGTACACCAGGCGCGGGTTGGCGGCGAGGCACGGTTCGGGGCCGACACCGAGCCGTTCGGCCACACCCGGGCGGTACCCCTCGACGAGCGCGTCGGCGGTCCCCACGAGCCGGAGTACGACGGCGACGCCGTCCGGGTGCTTGAGGTCGACGGCGAGCGAACGCCTGCCACGGCCCAGGATCCGGTGCCCGGCGTCGACCGGGGTGGAGCGGCCGCCGGGCCGGTCGACCCGTACGACGTCGGCGCCGAGGTCGGCGAGCAGCATCGTGGCGAACGGCGCCGGGCCGATCCCGGCCAGCTCCACCACCCGGATCCCGTCGAGTGGACCAGCCATCGCGCGCGCTCCTTCGCCTCGGTACGTCGTTGCCATACTGCCCCCATGCCGCTGCTGCTCGCCGACCTGGACAACACGTTGCTGGACCGGGACGCCGCGTTCCGTACCGGGGTGGTGCGGTTGCTGGCCGACCACGACCTGCCGGCCGCCGACGTCGACTGGGTGTGCGCCCTCGACGAGCACGGGACCGCGCCGCGGGAGGCCGTCGCCACCGCCATCCGCGACCGGTACGGGCTGCGCCTGCCGCTCGACACGCTCGTGGACTTCCTGCGCGCCGGCGCGGCGGAGAACGTGGTGCTGGCGCCGGAGACGCGCGCCGCGCTGGTCGCCGCGCGTACGGCCGGGTGGACGCCGGTGATCGTCACCAACGGCCTCGTCGCCCAACAGGAACGGAAGATCGCGGTCGCCGGCCTCGCCGAGTACGTGGCGGGCTGGGTGGTGTCGGGTGCCGTCGGGGCGGACAAGCCGGACGCGGCGATGTTCCACGCGGCGGCCCGCGCCGTGGACGGCACGCTCGACGGCGCGTGGATGCTGGGCGACAACCCCGTCGCCGACGTCTTCGGCGCGTACCGTCTCGGCCTGTCCACCGCGTGGCTGCACCTGGGGCGTACCTGGGTGGAGACCGCGTACCGGCCGACGGTGGTGGCGGACACGGCGGCCGAGGCGATCCACGCCGTGCTCGGCACCGACCGCCGAGGCACCGACGGCTGAGGCACCGCCAGCTGAGGCACCGACGGCTGAGGCACCGACGGCTGAGGCACCGACGGCTGAGACAACTACCGCTGAGACATCGACGGCTGAAGCGCCGACGGCACGAGGCACTGACGGCTGCGACGCGCTGAGGCACCGGCGGCCGAGGTACCGGCGGCTGGGGCGCGGGCGGCTGGGACGGCGGGCGGGCACCGGGCGGGCCTGGCACGATGGCGGCATGAGTACCGATCGCGGCAGTACCGTCCGGCCGGATCACGGCACGCCGCTGCCCACGTCCGCGCTGCGGGTCGCGGCCGGGCAGGCGGCGGCCGAGCCGGGCGAGCTGGCGCGCAACGCGGCGACCGCGGCCCGGTTGGTGGCGCGCGGTGCGGACGACGGCGTCCGGGTGCTGGTGCTGCCCGAGCTGTTCCTTCCCGCGTACCATCCGCCGATGCTGGCGGCGGAGCCGACCCGCTGCGACGTCACGGCGGACGCGGCCGGCGAGGTGACCGATCCGCGACTGGACGCGTTGCGTACCGCGGCGGCGGCGCACCGGACGGCGGTGCTGGTGGGTGCGAGCGTCCGGGCCGCCGACGGCGTCCGGTACCTGGCGGCGCTGCTCGCCGGTCCGGACGGTTCGGTGCGCGACGTCTACCACAAGCGGCATCTGTGCGGGCCGGAGGAGACCGACCTGTTCGCCCCCGGTACGGAGGGGGCGGCGGTGACGGTCGACGGCTGGCGGCTGGGGCTGGGGATCTGTTACGACGGCTGCTTTCCCGAGCACGCGCGGGCGGCGGCGCTGGCCGGCGCGCACGCGTACCTGTGCCCGGCGGCGTACCTGCCGGGCGGCGACCACCGCCGCGACCTGTACTACGCGGCCCGCGCCCTGGACAACACCATGTTCGTGGTACTCGCGAACGCGGTCGACGGTCCCGCGCCGTGGACGTTCACCGGCACCAGCACCGTGTACGACCCGGAGGGCCGGCCGCTGGTCCGCGCGCCCGGTACGGGGCAGGCGCTGGTGGTCGCGGACCTTGATCCGGCGCTGCTGGCCGGCACCCGCGCCAGCCAGCCGATGCTCGCCGACTCGACGGTCGGCGAGCCGGCCGAGATCCGCGTCCGGGCCGTGTGAGTCCACTGTGGACACCGGCGACCGGATCGCGGCGCTCGCCGACGAGATTCGTGGCATGGCGGCGAACGGCCTGCACTACGCGCACGACACGTACGACCGGGCCCGGTACGAACGGCTCGTCGGGATCGCCGCCGAACTGCTGTCGCTGGCCGATCCGCGGTCGGCGGCCGAGATCGAGCGGGCATACCGGGGCGGGTTGGGTCTGCTGACGCCGGCGGTCGGTGCCGCCGCCGCGCTGTTCGACGACGACGGCCGGCTGCTGCTCACCCGGCGCGCCGACAACGGCCGGTGGTGCCTGCCCGGTGGCGCGGCAGACGTGGGCGAGTCCCCGTCGGCCGCCGCGGTGCGCGAGGTACGCGAGGAGACCGGGCTGCACGTCACCGCCACCCACCTGCTCGGCGTGTACGACAGCCGACTCCAACCCGGGCCGGTCCGCGGGTGGCACGCGTACACGCTGGTGTTCGGGTGCCGGCCGGACGGCGGTGCGCTCACCGTCAACCACGAGGTGACCGCGTTCGCCTGGTGCACCGAGGCCGAGGCGTGCGCGCTCGACCTGACGGGCGGCACGCGGCTGACCGTGCCGGACGCGTTCGCCTGGCACCGCGACCCCACCCGCACCGTCTTCCACTGACCCACCGTTTCCGTTGGTACCACGGGGAATCAGCGGGAGAGGACGGCGGCGATCTCGGGGATGCGGGCGGCGTAGCCGTCGACGAGCCGGCGGGCGATCTGGAGCGAGTCGACGAGCGGGTGCAGCGCGAACGCCCGCAGCGCGGCCGCGCGCGAACCCGTCGTCGCCGCCTCGATGGTGGCGCGTTCGACGGCCTTGACCTGTTGCATGAGGCCGGCCTGGTGCAGGTCCGGGCCGGCGGTGGCGAGCGGGTGCACACCGTTCGCGTCGACCAGCGCCGGTACCTCGACGACCGCGTCGGGCGGCAGCGCCGGCACCGTGGATCCGTTGCGTACGTTGAGGATCATCGTGGCGCGCCGGTTCCGGCTGATGGCCGCCATGACGTCCAGGGCGACCGCCGCGTACCCGTGGTGGGCGGGGTCGGAGTCCTCGGCGTGCGCCGCGCCCTGCCGCGCCTCCGCCATGTACGCGGCGCTGCGCGCGTCGATCGTGCGCTGCCAGTACCCGGCGGGGTCGTCGGATCGGCGGACGGTGGCGTAGAACTCGCGCTGCTGGCGTACCAGGAACTCGCCGCGGGTCTCCCCGGAGTCGACGATCGCGCGCACCGCGTCCCGGTTGCGGTAGTAGTAGTACAGGTACTCGTTGGGTACGCAGCCGAGAGCGCGCAGCCAGTCCGTGCCGAAGACGTCGGCCTCCTCCAGACCGGCGAGCGCGGTGTCGTCGGCGAGCAGCCGGGGCAGCAGGTCGACGCCGTCCGCGACGACCCGGCGCAGCCAGCCCAGGTGGTTGAGCCCCACGTAGTCGAGCTGTACCCGGTCGGGGTCGACGCCGAGCGCGCCCGCGACCCGCCGGCCGAGCCCGGACGGGGTGTCGCAGATGCCGAGCACCCGCTCGCCGAGGACCGACTGCATCGCCTCGGTGATCATGCCGGCCGGGTTGGTGAAGTTGATGACGTACGCCTCGGGCGCCAGCTCCCGTACGGTCCGCGCCACGTCCAGCATCACCGGGATCGTGCGCAACCCGTACGCGATGCCGCCCGGCCCGGTGGTCTCCTGGCCGAGGACGCCGAGGTCGAGCGCGACGCGTTCGTCGGCGGTACGGCCCTCGGTGCCGCCGACCCGGATCGCGGCGAAGACGAAGTCGCTGCCGGCGACCGTGGCGGACAGGTCGCCGCTCGCCGTGACCCGCGGCGCGTCCGGTACGCCGTCGGCGAGCTGCGCGAGGATGGTGACCATCGCGTCCAGCCGGACCGGATCCGTGTCGTACAGCCAGACGTCGTCGACGCGCGGGCTGCCGGTGTCGCGCAGCAGCGCCCGGTAGACGTACGGCACGCGGAAGCCGCCACCGCCGAGGATCGCGAGTTTCATGCCAGGACCACCCTTCCGCCGGCCTCACGGCACAGCGCGACGATCGCCGGATCGACGCCGGCCGTACTGATCAGCGTGTCGACGTCGGACAGCGAGCAGAGCCGCAACGATCCGGTACCGGGCACCTTCGCCTCGTGCGCGAGCAGTACCACCTGGCCGGCGGCGTCCATCATGGCCTGCTTGATCGGCGCCTCCACGGCCATGTCGTCGACGACGTGGCCGTTGCGCCGGACCCCGGTGCAGGACAGGAACATCACGTCGGCGCTGATCTGGTCGAGCGCCTTGAGCGTGAGCGAACCGACCAGCGTCTGGTAGTTGCCCCGCACCACCCCGCCGAGCAGCACCAGGCGTACCACCGGGTCCGCGCGCAGCTGGTCGAGTACGGCGAGGTTGCCGGTGATGACGGTGATCGGCCGGCCGCGCAGGTGCCGGGCGACGAGCGGGGTGGTGGTGCCGATGTCGAGCAGCACGACGCTCTCGTCCGGCACCAGCTCGGCCGCCTTCGCCGCCATCGCCTCCTTGTACGGGCGGTGCTCCTCGTCGCTCACCGCGTACGGCACCTCGGGGGTGCCGTCGTCGGAGGTGGCGTTGCGGGCCAGCACGGCCCCGCCGTACGTGCGGGTGACCTCGCCGATCCGGTCCAGCCGGGCCAGGTCGCGCCGCACCGTGGACTCGCTGACCCGGAGCGTCGCCGCGAGTTCGCGGACCGACGCGACGCCGCGGTCGCGGATCGCCGCCAGGAGGCCGTCCTGCCGCCTGCGCAATGTCATGCACCGCACCGTAGTGATCCTGACCGACTTCGCGCAATCTTCTGACCGACTCTTGCCGTCCGATCCACCGAGTGCTCATACTTGGCCAACTTTGGGCCGCCAGGTCACGGGGGACGTCCACGCCGACGCCGACCCGGTGGCGCGCCAGTACCCGAGCGACGAAGGAGGCTGTTGGCCGTGAGCGCAGACCGGAAGCGGTCGGTACGCGGGATCGCGCTGGGTGGGACCGACCGGCGGCTTCGGGTGGTGGCGGTGGCCGCCGCCGCGGCGGGGCTGTTCGCGGTCGCGGCGTGCGCGCCGGGCACCGGTGCCACCGGCACGAAGCGGGCGGCGCCGAGCGGCCCGGTGAGTACGGATCCGGCGAAGGCCGGGAAGGTCACGCTGACCGAGTGGGACCAGAACACCTCCGACAGCGGCATGAACGACGCGACCGAGGCGCTGAACAAGGCGTTCGAGAAGAAGTATCCGAACGTCACGATCAAGCGGGTGTCGCGCAGCTTCCAGGACCTCAAGACCACGCTCAAGCTCGCGCTGTCGTCGAACGACCCGCCGGACGTCGTGCAGGCCAACCAGGGCTACCCGGACATGGGCGCGTTCGTGAAGGCCGGCCTGCTCACCCCCGTCAACCGGTACTCGGACGTCTACGGCTGGGGCAAGGCGTACCCGGCGGAACTGTTGAACCTCAACAGGTTCAGCGCGGACGGCAAGACCTGGCGTACCGGCGACCTGTACGGCATCTCGCAGACCGGCGAGATCGTCGGCGTGTACTACAACAAGGCGGTCCTGAAGAAGCTCGGCGTCGCGCCGCCGGTGACGTACGCGGACTTCGCGGCGGCGCTGCCGAAGGTGAAGGCGAAGGGCACGCTGCCGGTCGCGTTCGGCAACTCGGACAAGAGCCCGGCGATCCAGCTGTTCGGCGTGACGAACGCGAACACCGCCGGCAAGCAGACCGTACGCGACCTGGTGTTCGACGAGCACGGGAAGTCGTGGACGAACGCCGGCAGCGAGAAGGCCGCGACGACCATCCAGAGCTGGGCGAAGAAGGGGTACCTGTCGCCCGGGTTCAACGGCATGACGATGGACTCGGCGCAGACCCAGTTCACCGGCGGGAAGACGGCGTTCATGCTGAACGGCACGTGGGCGCAGGCCGACGTGCAGCAGAAGCTCGGCGCCGGCAACGTCGGCTTCGTGGCGCTGGCCCCGTCGGCGGGCGCCACGCCGGTGACGCAGGGCGGTGAGGGGCTGGCCTGGTCGATCACGTCCAAGAGCAAGCACCCGGACGTGGCCGCGGCGTACCTGAACTTCATCACGAACCCGGCGGCGATGACGGAGATCGCGCGGACCGGTGCGCTGCCGGCGCTGCCGCCCGCGTCGTACCAGCCGCCGAAGGGCACGGTGGCCGCGGACATCCTGGCGTACTGGCGGAAGGTCAGCACGGGCGACGGGCTGGTGCCGTACCTGGACTACACCACGCCGACGTTCTACGACACGCTGACGACCGGCCTGCAGGAACTGCTGGCCGGGCACCTGACGCCGGCGGCGTTCGGGAAGCAGCTGCAGACCGACTACGACACGTTCCGGAAGAACCGCTAGATGGCTGTCGACGCACGGACCGCCACGCGGCGCGACACGGCGCAGGCCGGCGCGCCGCGTCGGCGGCGGCGCATCCAGTGGGTCGGCTACCTGTACATCCTGCCGGCGCTCGCGGTGCTCACCGTCTTCCTGCTCGTCCCGCTCGGCCAGTGCGTGCAGATCTCCCTGTACCACTGGGACGGCCTGTCACCCGCCACCTGGGCCGGCGTCGCCAACTACGTCGACCTGGCCCGGGATCCCGTGCTGCGGTCGGGTTTCGGGCACACCCTGGTCCTCGTCGTCGGCTTCGCGGTACTCCCGATCCTGTTCGCCCTGACGCTCGTGGCGGTGATGGGCCGGGCGGTGAAGCTGCGCGGCCTGTCGGTGTACCGGGTGGTGCTGTTCCTGCCGCAGGTGATCGCGTCGGTCGTGGTGGCGACCAGTTGGGTGGCGATCTACGCCCCGGACGGCGTGCTCAACGGGTTCCTCGCGCTGATCGGGCTGAAGATGGTGACCCGGCCGTGGCTGGGTGACTTCGGCACCGCGCTGCCCGCCGTCGGCCTGATCGGTACGTGGGTGGAGATCGGCCTGTGCCTGGTGCTGTTCCTGGCCGGCGTCGCGCAGATCCCCCGCGAGCTGTACGAGGCGGCCCGCCTCGACGGCGCCGGCATCGTCCGCGAGTTCTTCGCGGTGACGCTGCCGGGGCTGCGCGGGCAGATCGCGGTGGCGTTGACGTTGACCGTGATCGCCGCGTTCAAGACCTTCGACCTGGTGTACGTGACGACGCACGGCGGGCCGGGCACCAGCACCGTCGTCCCGGCGTACCTGATCTACGACCGGGCGTTCAACCTGAGCCAGGTCGGGTCGGCGTGCGCGGTCGGGGTGGTCCTGACCGCGGTGATCCTGGTGATCACGCTGGTGATCAACCGGGTGTCGGGAGGTGGCGAGTGAGCCGCCGCGGCGAGACCGTTCTCAACTACGCGGTCCTCACCCTGTTCGCCGTACTCGCGGTGTTCCCGGTGCTGGGCGTGGTGTTCTCCGCGGTGACCCCGCCGGCGCAGTCGTCGCCGTCGTTCACCGTGCCGCACTCGCTCTACCTCGGCAACTTCGCAACCGCCTGGCAGCAGGGCCACTTCGGCACGTACCTGCGGTCCAGCCTGCTCGTCGCGGTCGTCACCGTACTGCTGACCTCGGTGCTCGCCATCCTCGCCGGGTACTCGTTCGCCACGTTCCGGTTCCCGGGCCGCGGGGTGCTGTTCGCGGTGACGCTGGTCGGGCTGATGGTGCCGGCCGAGGCGTTCGTCATCCCGCTGTACTTCGACCTGCGCGGCGTCGGCGTGACCGACACGTACTGGGCGCTGATCCTGCCGCAGACGGCGCAGTCGCTCGGTTTCGGCGTGTTCTGGATGCGCAACTTCTTCCGCTCCGTACCGTCGTCCATCGTGGAGGCCGCGCAGCTGGACGGGGCCCCGGACTTCACCCGGCTGTGGCGCATCCTGGTGCCGATCGGCCGGCCGGCGCTGCTGACCATGGCGATGCTGGTGTTCATGTGGACGTGGAACGAGTTCCTGCTGCCGCTGGTGATGGTCACCAGCGACGGGCTGCGTACCGCGCCGCTGGGACTGACGTTCTTCCAGGGGCAGCACACGACCCAGTTCTCGCTGCTGGCCGCCGCGTCGATGGTCGTCGCGCTGCCGGTGGTGCTGCTGTACATGTTCCTGCAACGGCACTTCATCCGCGGGATGCTGGCCGGGGCGCTGCGCGACTGACCGTGGGGGGATCAGGAGATGACCGACAGCACGTACGACCCGCTCGCCCGGCTGCGTACGCCGGACGAACCGGAGTTCGACGTGTTCCTGTCCGGGATGGTGTTCCTGGACATCGTGTTCACCGGACTGCGTTCGATGCCGACCGCCGGTACCGAGATCTGGGCCGACGGGATGGGGTCGTGCCCCGGCGGCATCGCCAACCTGGCGATCGCCACCAGCCGCCTCGGCCTGCGTACGTCACTGGCCGCGGCGTTCAGCACCGACGCGTACGGCGACTTCTGCTGGCGGACGCTCGCCGAGCAGGAGAGCGTCGACCTGTCCCGGTCGCGCCGGTTCGACGACTGGCACTCGCCGGTGACGGTGTCCATGGCGCACGCCGGTGACCGCAGCATGGTCACCCACGGGCACGACGCGCCGATCTCCGCCAGCGAGATGATCGGCGAGCCCCCGCGTACCCGGGCGGTCATGGTGGACCTCGCCGCGCCCGAACGCATCGGCGTACCGGGCGGGGTGGCGTGGCCGGACCGGGCGTCGGACGGCGGCTCGCTGGTGTTCGCGGACGTCGGCTGGGACGCCAGCGGCGAGTGGGATCCCGCCGTGCTCCGCCAGCTCGCGGCCTGCCACGCCTTCATGCCGAACGCCGTCGAGGCCATGGCGTACACCCGGACCGAGCACGCCCGGGACGCGCTGTACGTGCTGGCCGACCTGGTACCGCTGGCCGTCGTCACCAACGGCGCCGAGGGGGCCATGGCGATCGACTCGACCACCGGCGAGGAGGCGCAGGTCGGCGCGCTGCAGACCGCCGCGCTCGACCCGACCGGCGCCGGCGACGTCTTCGGTGCCGGCATGGTCCTCGGTACGCTCGCCGGCTGGCCGCTGCCGCACCGGTTGGCGTTCGCCAGCGCCTGCTCGGCGCTGTCGGTGCAACAGTTCGGCGGGTCGCTGGCCGCGCCGGGCTGGGGCGACCTCGCCGACTGGTGGCACGGCGTACGCCGGGTCGGCGCGGTCGACGCCTACCACGCCTCCCTGCTGCGCCGCTACGCGTTCCTCGACGACCTGATGCCGCACGCCCCCGTCAACGCCGTACGCCGGGCCGCGGCGACGATCGCCCGGCAGGCGGACGTACACGGGGTGGACTGAGCGATCTGTGCCGGCGGTCGCCGGCCGGGGCCGGGGCACGTGCGCGGGGCCGGATCCGGGCCTAGGGGCCGGCACGGTCACCAGACGGGCTGGACACCGCCGGAGCGCGGCGGTGGCGCGGGTGGTGCCCTCGGGCGTGAGCCGGTAGTAGCGGCGGGCGGGGCGGCCCGCCGCGACCGGGTCGACGTCCTCCCAGTGGGCCTCGACCCAGCCGGCGTCGCGCAGCCGGGTGAGGATCGGGTAGAGGCTGCCGGACGCGAGGCCGGTGCGCTCGATCAGGACCAGGCCGTACGTCTCGGCGTCGGGGTCCTCCAGCAGGGCCGCGAGTACCCGCGGCGTCGGCACCGTGATCCGTACATCGCCCGCCATGCCGGCAACTCTCCGTAGCCCGGGTGTCCGACGCGAAACGCCCCGTCGACCGGCGGCCGACGGGGCGTTCCGTACACGGACGCGACGGTCAGCGCTTCTCGATGCCGACGTAGTCGCGGGCGGTCGGGCCGGTGTAGATCTGCCGCGGCCGGGTGATCTTGAGCTTGGGGTCGCTCATCATCTCGCGCCACTGGGCGATCCAGCCGGGCAGCCGGCCGATCGCGAACAGCACCGTGAACATCGACTCCGGGAAGCCCAGCGCCTTGTAGATCAGGCCGGTGTAGAAGTCGACGTTCGGGTACAGCTTGCGCTCGATGAAGTACTCGTCGGAGAGGGCGACCTGCTCCAACTGGATCGCGATGTCCAGCAGCGGGTCCGAGACGCCGAGCTTGGTCAGTACGTCGTCGGTCATCGTCTTGACCAGGGCGGCGCGCGGGTCGTAGTTCTTGTAGACCCGGTGACCGAAGCCCATCAGGCGGACGCCGGCCTCCTTGTTCTTCACCTTGCGGACGAACGCCGCGACGTCGTCGCCGGAGGCGTGGATCCCGCGCAGCATCTCCAGTACGGCCTGGTTGGCGCCGCCGTGCGACGGGCCGGACAGCGCGTTGATGCCGGCGGCGATCGAGGCGAACAGGTTCGCCTGCGCCGACCCGACCGTACGCACCGCGGAGGTGGAGCAGTTCTGCTCGTGGTCGGCGTGCAGGATCAGCAGCAGGTCCAGCGCGGCCCGCGCCGTCTCGTTGACCTCGTACTTCTCCGCCGGTACGCCGAACGTCAGGCGCAGGAAGTTCGACACGAACTCCAGCGAGTTGTCGGGGTACAGCAGCGGCTGGCCGACCGACTTCTTGTACGCGTACGCCGCGATGGTGGGGAGCTTGGCGAGCAGGCGGATCGTGGACAGCTCGACGCCGGCGGGGTCGGTCGGGTTGAGGTCGTCCGGGTAGAACGTGGAGAGCGCGTTCACGGCGGAGGCGAGCACGGCCATCGGGTGCGCGTCACGCGGGAAGCCGTCGAAGAACCGCTTCAGGTCCTCGTCCAGCAGGGTGTGGTGCCGGATCGCGGCGTCGAACTCGGCGAGCTGGTCGGTGCTCGGCAGCTCACCGTGCAGCAGCAGGTAGCTGACCTCCAGGAAGCTGGACTGCTGCGCGAGCTGCTCGATCGGGTACCCGCGGTAGCGCAGAATGCCGGCGTCGCCGTCGATGTACGTGATCTCGGACGTGCAGGACGCGGTGTTGACGAAGCCGGTATCCAGCGTCACCAGGCCGGTCTTGGCCAGGAGTTTGGAGGAGTCGATCCCCGAGTTTCCCTCCGTCGCCCGAATGATCGGCATGTCGAGCTCGCCGTCCGGGTACCGAAGGACGGTGCTGCTCTGGTCTGTCATGGGTGGCCTTTCGTCCTCAGGCGGGGAGTGTCCTTATCCGCCGATCCGTTCGCTGCCGCTTGTGGCGGCAGGTTTCTCCGTGCTCGCGCTCCCCGAACCGCCGTTACGTGCCAGTAACTTGGACGCTACTCGGCCGCCGGGGGACGCCCGGTGTGATCTTCGGCCAATTTAGCCTCAGGTCGAAACCCTTCGCATCGGGTGGCATCTCTCGGCGAGATCCGTCACCCGCTTCCACCCCACCGTACGACCCGCGCGACCGGGCGCTACGCCCGCTACCGTGCTGGGCAGACGTACCCGGAGGTGGTGTCCGTGGGTGGGGTGCTGGACAGGTTCGCGCTGACCGGACGGCGGGCGCTCGTCACCGGCGCGAGCCGCGGGCTGGGCCGGGCGTTCGCGCAGGCGCTCGCCGAGGCCGGAGCCGACGTGGTACTCGCGGCCCGCGGTGGCGACGCGGTGCGGGCCGCGGCCGACGAGGTCGCCGAGGCGACCGGCCGCCGTACGGTCGGGGTCGCCGCGGACGTCACCTCCCGTACGGACGTGGACGCGCTGGTGACCGCCACCGTCGAGATGCTCGGCGGGATCGACGTGCTGGTCAACAACGCGGGGGTGGCGATCCACCGGCCCGCGCTGGACGTACCGGACGAGGAGTGGCACCGGGTCTTCGACGTGAACGTGCACGGCGTCTGGCTGTGCGCCACGGCCGCCGCGCGCCGGATGCGGGACAGCGGCGGCGGCGTGATCGTCAACGTCGGGTCGATGTCCGGGCAGATCGTCAACCGGCCGCAGTGGCAGCCGGCGTACAACGCGTCGAAGGCGGCGGTGCACCAGCTGACGAGGTCGCTCGCGGCGGAGTGGGCGCCGTACGGGATCCGCGTCAACGCGCTCGCCCCCGGGTACGTGAAGACCGAGATGGCGCCGGTGGACCGGCCCGAGTTCCGGCAGCACTGGATCGAGGACGCGCCGATGCGGCGGTACGCCACGCCCGCGGAGATCGCGCCCAGCGTCGTGTACCTCGCCAGCGACGCCGCGTCGTTCACCACCGGCGCGGTGCTCGTCGCGGACGGCGGCTACACCGTCTACTGACCGTCCGCCCCGAGCCGCGCGGCCCGCTCGTACAGGAAGCGCTGGTGCGGGAGGCTCTGCGCGCGGCCGGCGGCGGCCAGGTAGTACGTGCGGGCGGCGGCGGTGTCGCCTGCCATCTCCAGCAGGTGCGCGCGGACCGCGTCCGGCCGGTGGTCGGCGATGTGGTCCTCGGCGTGCAGCTTGTCGAGCAGGGCGAGTCCGGCGCGCGGGCCGCGGGCCATGGCGACCGCGACGGCGTGGTTGAGCCGTACGACGGGGGTGTCGTCGATGCGCAGCAGTACCTCGTAGAGGGCGAGGATCTGGGGCCAGTCGGTCTCGGCCGCGCTCGGCGCCTCGTCGTGCACCGCCGCGATCGCCGCCTGCACCTGGTACCGGCCGGTCGGGCCGCGTGGCAGGGCGGCGGAGACGAGCGCGACGCCCTCGGCGATGGCGGCGGCGTCCCAGCGGCCGCGGTCCTGCTCGGCCATGGGTACGAGGTCGCCGTCCGGGCCGGTCCGCGCCGGTCGCCGCGCGTCGGTGAGCAGCATCAGCGCGAGCAGCCCGGACACCTCGGCGTCGGCGGGCAGCAGCCGGTGCACGATCCGGGTCAGCCGGATCGCCTCGGCGGTCAGCTCGGTACGGGCGAGGCGGGGTCCGGCGGTGCTGGCGTACCCCTCGGTGAAGATCAGGTAGAGCACGTGCAGGACGGCGTCGAGCCGGGCGGCGTGGTCGCCCGGTGCCGGCGGCGTGAACGGCACGCCGCTGTCGGCGATGGTGCGCTTGGCCCGGCTGATGCGCCGGGTCATCGTCGCCTCCGGTACCAGGAACGCGCGGGCGATCTCGGCGGTGGTCAGCCCGCCGACGGCGCGCAGGGTCAGCGCGATCTGCCCGGCCGGGGTGAGCGCCGGATGACAGCACAGGAACAGCAGCACGAGCGTGTCGTCGGTGGCGGGGGAGCGGTCGGCGGCGGGGGCAAGCCACTCGTCCGGGAGTACGCGGCGGGCGACGGTGTCCTCGCGGCGGCGCCGGGCCGTCTCGGCGCGCAGCAGGTCGGTGAGCCGGCGGGACGCGACGGTGATCAGCCAGCCGCGCGGGTTGTCCGGCGTACCGTCGGTCGGCCACTGTGTGGCCGCGGCGAGCAGCGCCTCCTGTACGGCGTCCTCGGCCAGGTCGAAGTGCCCGTACCGGCGCACGACGGCACCGAGTACCCGCGGCGCCAGCCGGCGCAGCAGGTCCTCGGTCCGTTCGGGCACGCCGGTACTCAGGCGATCGAGTCCTCGGCGCCGGTGGCGACCGGCCGGACGTCGACGTACCACTCGTGGGCCAGTTGGGCGTCGGCCGGGTGTGGCGTGTCGGCGAGCCTGGCGGCGATCTCGACGGCGCGGTCGAAGCTCGCGCACTCGACGATGTTGTAGCCGGCGAGCACCTCCTGCGTCTCGGCGTACGGCCCGTCGGTGACGACGGGGACGCCGTCGCGCAGGTGGATCCGGCGCGCGTGCACCGGTGCGGTGAGGCCCTGCGCGTCGACGGCCTCGCCGGACTCGACGACCTCGGCCCACCACGACTCCATGAACTCCGCCAGCCGGGCCACGTCCGCCCCGGTCCAGCCGGGTGCGGCGCCGGGCCGCCCGGCCATCGCGTCGTAGTCCTGCTGCGTACCGAAGAGCATGATCATGTACTTCATGGTCGTTCCTCCGTGACCGGCACTCCCGTGGTGCCGCACTGCGGACGTCGGAGCCGACCGCCCGGACCGGACACCGCCGAGCCCAGGAAAGCACAGCGCCCACCTCCTCAGCGGGCGTTCTCCCGGTACGCGCGGTACTCGGGGTCGGCGGCGAGCCGTTCGGCCGCGGCCGAGAAGTACGCCCGGTCGGCGTGCAGGCCGGTGCCGGACACCAGCCGGTTCATCAGGTTGAACAGCGCGCAGATGCCGATCGCCTGGTACAGGTCGGATTCGGCCCAGCCGGCGGCGAGGACGGCGGTGGCGTCGTCGGCGGTGACCCGGGCCGGTGTCAGGGTCAGGACCCGCACGTACGCCAGGACGGGGCGCAGTTCGTCGGCGACCGGCGCGCGGTCCGGGTCGGTGAGCAGCGCCGCCAGCAGCCCGTCCGGTACGCCGAAGGCGCGCGCGGTCGCGTCGTGCACGCCGTGGCAGTACGCGCAGTCGTTGAGGCCGGAGACGTACGCGGCGATCAGTTCGCGCTCGCCGACGGTGAACGCGGACGGGCCGCGCAGCAGGGCGCGGTGGTGGTCGACGAGCGGCCCGGCGGTCTCCGGGTACGCGCGGAACAGGTCGAGCAGGACGGCGTCGGGCGGCAGCGAGGGCAGGAAGGTCATGGCCGGATCCTGCCCGCGGGCGGCGTGTTTTGCCACTGTCTGGGCGGTCTGAGAATCTTCTGAGATTTGCCGTCCAACATCGCCTTCGAGTGGTGGCTACCCATCCGACGGAGGTGTCCGTTGCCGGAGGTTCTGGACTATCTCGTGATCGGGGCCGGCCCGGCCGGCCTCCAGCTCGGGTACCTGTTGCGCCGGGCCGGGCGCGACCACCTGGTACTGGAGGCCGGCGACGTGCCGGGGGCGTTCTTCGTCGACCAGCCCCGGCACCGGCGGATGATCTCGATCAACAAGCCGTACACCGGGAGCGACGACCCCGAACTGAACCTGCGCGTCGACTGGAACTCGCTGCTCGGCGACGACGACGAGAAGTACCGGTTCACGCGCTGGACCGACCGGTACTTCCCGCACGCCGACGACTACCTGCGCTACCTGGCCGACTACGCGCGGCGGCACGACCTCGCCGTCCGGTACGGGACGCGGGTGGTGCGGGTGGCGCGGGACGGCGACTTCCTCGTCACCGACGAGCGCGGCGGCACGTACCGGGCGCGGCGGGTGGTGGCCGCGGTGGGCTTCGGCGCGCCGTACGTGCCGGACATCCCGGGGATCGAGCTGGCCGACCAGTACGTGGACATGTCGGTGGACGCGGACGACTACCGCAACCAGCGGGTGCTGATCATCGGCAAGGGGAACTCGGCGTTCGAGACCGCGGACGCGCTGACCGAGCGGGCCGCGGTGATCCACGTGGTCGGACCGCACTCGCTGACGTTCGCGTGGCAGACGCACTTCATCGGGCACCTGCGCGCGGTGAACAACAACTTCCTCGACACGTACCAGCTGAAGGCGCAGAACTCGGTGCTGGACGCCACGGTCGACCGGATCGACCGCGACGGCGACGGCTACCAGGTGACGATGACCTACCAGCGGCGCGACGAGACCGTCCGCTTCCGGTACGACAAGGTCCTGTGCTGCACCGGGTTCCGGCTGGACGCGGGCATCTTCGCCGACGGCTGCCGGCCGGAGCTGACGATCCGGGACCGGTTCCCGAAGCTGACCTCGGCGTGGGAGTCCGTCAACGTCCCCGGCCTGTACTTCGCCGGCACGCTCACCCAGTCCCGCGACTTCAAGCGCTTCACCAGCGCGTTCATCCACGGCTTCCGGTACGGCGTGCGCGCCCTGTCGAAGGTGCTCGACCAGCGGTACGAGGCGACGGGGTGGCCGGCGCGGCCGGTGGACGCCGAACCGGCGGCGCTCGCCGACGCGCTGCTCGCCCGCGCCAACCGTACGTCGGGGCTGTGGCAGCAGTTCACGTTCCTCGCCGACGTCGTGTGCCTGGACGGCTCTGTGTGCCTCGACGACACCGTGCGCCTCGGCGCCGCTGGCGCGCGGTACCTGGAGGAGGTGCCGCGAGACTACCTCGCCGACGGCGGGATCCCAGGCGCCGCAACGGTTCTGACCCTGACGATGGAGTACGGGCCGGGGCACGAGGACCTGGACCCGTTCGACGTACCGGCGGGGCGGGCGTGGGAGGCCGAGCACGGCCGCGACGACCGGTACCTGCATCCGGTGGTGCGCCTCGTCGTCGACGGCGAGGAGCGCGCGGTGCACCGGGTCAAGGAGAACCTCGACAACCTCTGGACCGATCCGGTCCGGCACCGCGCGCCGCTGGTGGCGTTCCTGGCGGCGCACCTCGGGTAAGGAGAGTCCACTGTGGACGGACTGTTGACCGTGGCCGACTTCGAGGCGCCGGCGGCCGAGGCGCTCGACCCGGTGCACTACGACTACTTCGCCGGCGGGGCGCGCGACGAGATCACCGTGCGCGCCAACACCTCGGCGTTCGCCCGGATCCGGTTGCGCCCCAGGGTCCTGCGCGGTCGCGGTACGCCGCGGCTGGCCACGACCGTACTCGGCCAGCCGGCCAGCATGCCCGTACTGCTCGCGCCCACCGCGTTCCACCGGCTCGCGCACCCGGAGGCGGAACGCGCCACCGCCCGGGCCGCCGCCCGCGCCGGTACGGTCCTCGTCGCGGCGATGCTGTCCACCGTGGCGATCGAGGACATCGCCGCGGAGGCGCGCAAGGTCGCGGCCGACCCGGTCCTGTGGTTCCAGCTGTACCTCCAGCGCGACATGGGGTTCACCGAGGCCGTCGTACGCCGGGCCGAGGCCGCCGGGGTCCGCGCGCTCGTCGTCACCGCCGACTCGCCGGCCCTCGGCCACCACGAACGCAACGACCGCAACGGGTTCCACGACCTGCCGCCCGGGATGCGCTGCGAGAACCTGCGCGAGCTGCGCGCCGACGAACCCGGCCACGTACGCCAGGTGGACCTGTCGCCGGACCTGTCCTGGGCGCACGTGGCGCGACTGCGCGCGCTCACCGACCTGCCGATCCTGCTCAAGGGCGTACTGCACCCGGAGGACGCGCGGATCGCCGCCGACGAGGGCGTCGACGGGATCGTGGTGTCCAACCACGGCGGCCGGCAGCTCGACACCGCGCTGGCCAGTGTCGAGGCGCTGCCCGCGGTGGTCGACGCCGTCGCCGGCCGCCTCCCCGTACTGCTGGACGGCGGGATCCGGCGCGGCACCGACGTCGTCAAGGCCCTCGCGTACGGGGCGTGCGCGGTGGCGGTCGGCCGGCCCGTGGTGTGGGGTCTGACCGTCGGCGGCGAGGACGGCGTGACCCGCGTGCTGGACATCCTGCGCGACGAGACCGCGCACACCCTGATGCTGTGCGGCTGCGGCACCCCCGCCGAGGTGTCCCGCGACCTGGTACTGGCCGGTCCGCCGTGCTGACCGTCCTCGTGGTGCTCGCCGCCGTGGCGGTCGCGGCGAGCCTCCCGTACTGGTTGCCGCGGGTGGTGGTGGCGCTGCGGATGCGGATCTTCGCCCGGGTCAACGGGACGGAGGGGATCCCGGTGCCGGGCCCCGAGTACGGACTGGCCGACTGGTGCGCCCTGTACGAGGATCCCGCGGCGGACGGGCGCAGCCGCGGCGCCGGCCTCTCCGACCTCTTCTGGTACTGGCTGGCGCCGGGGCCGGAGGTGCACCAGGAACACCTGGAGCCGGGCGACCGGTACGCCGAGGTGGCGCGGGCGACCCGCAGGTTCCTGGCCCGGCCGAAGCCGGACCTGGTGGCGGTGACCACCGGCGCCGCGCGGACCGTACTGTCCGATGTGGACGGTCCGGTCGCCACCGTACGGCTGCGCGACCTGATGATGCCGGTCTGGGCCGAGGTGTACCACCGGCTGGTGTTCGACGAGCCGTGCCCGCCGGGGGTCCGGGCCGCGATCGTCGCGAACGCCGACGACGTGGTCACCGCGCTGAAGTGCTGCGGGCTGCGGCACATGGACCGCCGCGACCGCCTCACCGGGTACCTGCTGGACCGGGTGCGGCACGACCCGCCGCGGCACCCGCTGCCGGCGCGACTGTCCGAACTGGACAGTGCCCGGTACCTCCAGGGCACCTTCTTCAACACCGCCGTCGTGCAGATGTCCGAGGCGATGACGCACCTGCTGCTCGCGGTCGCCCAGCACCCCGACGTACGCCGGCGGCTGGTGGCCGACCCGGACGACGACGCGTACCTGGACCGGGTGATCGACGAGTCGCTGCGGCGGTACCCGCTGTTCGGCATCGCGCACCGGATCACCAGCGCGGACATCGTGCGCGGCGACCGGACCGTACCGGCGGGCAGCGTGCTGTGCTTCAGCTACCCGGAGTTCCACGCGGCGGGGCTGGCCGACGCCGACGCGTTCGACCCGGACCGGTGGGAGCGGGAGTCGGCGCGGTCGATGAACTTCCTGCCGTTCGGGGTCAGCGCGAACCGGCCGTGCCCGGCCCGCGGCGTGGCGCCCGTGACGATGCGGGTCGTCACCCGCGAGGTGCTGCGCCGCTTCCTGCCGTACTCGTCGGCCGCGCACACCCGTTCGGTGCCGAACCGCGGCCCCTGCCTGCTGGTGTCCCGCGACACGCCCCGTCCGGTACGCCTGCGGCTGGCCGTGATGCGGCTGCGGGACCGGTGGGAGGACGTCGCGCGCAGCGTCACCCAGCTCGTGCTCGGCACGTACATGGTGCTGGACGCGCGACGGCAGGGCCTCGCCCGCACGTACTTCGCCGACCACGACACGCAGGGCCGGCCGTACCCCGGTGCCTGCCCGGTGACCGGAGACCGCCGATGAGGCGCATCGCGTACCGGACGGGCGCGGCGCTGGTGTGCGTCGGCGTGGCACTGCACGTACCGGACTTCCTGACGATGCGGCCGATGGGCTACCGGATGGCCGGCATGCCGATGAGTACCGCGATGGGTGTCGGGATGGTGCTGCTGGTGGTCGGGCTGGCCGCCGCGGCCTGGGGTCTGCTGCCGGCCCGCGCCGCCCGCCGCCACGACACCCCCGGCTCCGACACCGCCGGCCACGACGGCGCCGCAGCGACCGACGCCGCGCGGTACTCGGCGCTCGACGGGGCGCGGCTGTCGCCCGCGCACCGCCGGCTGATCGCGGTGCTCACCGTGGCGCTGGTGGTGGACACGATGAAGCCGGCGACGCTCGGCTTCGTCGTACCGGGGATGCGCGCCGAGTACGGGCTGACGGCGGGGCAGGCGGCGATGCTGCCGCTGGTCGCCATCGCCGGTACGGTCGCCGGATCCCTGGTCTGGGGCGCCCTCGCCGACGTGTACGGCCGGCGCGCCACGATCCTGCTCTCGTCCCTGATGTACGTGGCGACGGCGGTGTGCGGCTTCATGCCGTCGTTCGGCTGGAACCTCGTCATGTGCGCGGCGATGGGCGCCGCCGCCGGCGGCATGCTGCCCACCGTGTACGCGCTGCTCAGCGAGTCGGTGCCGGCGTCGCGCCGGGGCGTGCTGGTGGTGGCGCTCAGCGGGCTCGGCGCCGCCCTCGGGTACCTGGTGGCCAGCGGTGCGGCGAGCCTGCTGGTACCGGTGTTCAGCTGGCGTTCGCTGTGGCTGCTCGGCGTACCGACCGGCGCGGTCCTGCTGGTACTGCGCCGTTTCGTGCCCGAGTCGCCGCGGTACCTGATCGCGGTCGGGCGTACCGGCGAGGCCGCCGCCGTGATGGCCCGGTACGGCATCCGGCCCGTCGCCGGACCCACCGCGCCCGCGGCCACCCCGGCGGTCGCCCAGCGCGGCGGGTTGGCCGCCGTGTTCGCCCCGGCGTACCTGGCGCGGACCGGCACCATCGTCCTGTACGGGCTCGGCTGGGGCATCGTCAACTGGGGCTTCATCACGTTCCTGCCGACGTTCCTGACGGCGACCGGTACCGGTACCCGCGCGCCGACGCTGCTGTTCGCCTCGTCGCTGTTCGCGGTGCCCGCCACCGCCCTCGCCGCCGTCCTGTACGCCCGCTGGAGTTCCCGGCGCACCATGGTCTGCTACGCGGCGGCCACCGCGCTGGTGCTCGTCGCGTTCGCCGTCGTACGACCGGAACGGCCCGGCGCCGGCGTCCCGCTCGTGGTCCTCACCGCGCTGCTGCTCACCGCCGCGGGCGGCATGATCGCCCTGCTCGCCCCGTACGCGACGGAGGTGTACCCGACGGGGCTGCGGGCCAGCGGCAGCGGGGTGGCCGCCGCCGCGGGCAAGGCCGGCGGGCTGTTCGGCCCGCTGCTGCTCACGTCCGCGCCGGCCACCGCCGCGCTCGCCCTGGTCTCCGCCGTACCGGTGGTGGTGGCGGCGCTGGTGCTGTGGCGCGCGGGTGCCGAGACCGCGGGCCGGCCGCTCGTCGAGGCCGTCACCGACCCCAGCCGTTAGGAGTGTCCACAGTGGACGGAATGGATCCGGAACTGGCCGCCGAGGCGTCCCTGCGCGCCCCCAACGGCGCACCGTACGACCGCTTCGTCGCCTCGTACCGGGCGCGGATGGGGTACCGGGCGGAACCGCTCCGGCCGCCCGCGGTGACCGACGTCGAGGGCGCGATCGACATCCACTGCCACGCGCACGAGGGCCAGCAGGACGCGCTCGCCGTCGCCCAGCTCGCCTCCGCGTCCGGCATGGGCGGCCTGCTGTTCAAGAGCATCCGCGGCCGGGACCGTACCGACGTGGTCGGCCCTGCCGGTGTCGTACGCGAGGTGGCGCGGGACCTCGCCGACTGGTCGGACGCCACCGGCGTACCGCCGACGCGGCTGTGGTCGGGCTGGATCACCAGCTTCACCGGCGGGCTGTCGATGACCGACGCGTGCCGCGCGAACCTCGACGACGGCGTGTCCGCCGTGTGGATGCCGGTGTTCCGCAGCGCCAACACCCTCAGCAAGGTGGGCGGGCCGCCCGCCTGGTGGGGCGAGACCGGCGAGTGGAGCGCGCCGCTGCCGTGGGAGAAGGCGCTCGCGGTCGGGCAGTACACGCTCGACGGGCGCGGCCGGCTGAAACCCGTGTACCGGGAGGTGTTCCGGATGGTGGCCGACGCCGGGGTGATGGTGTCGTTCGCGCACGGTACGCACGACGAGATCTTCGCGATGGCCGACGCCGTACGGGATCTGGGCATCACGCGGGCGGTCGTGGACCACCCGTTCAGCCCGTTCATCGACCTGTCCGTACCGCAGCTGCGGGAGCTGGCCGCCGCCGGCGTGTACCTGAACTTCACGTACGACGAGATCTCGCCGTTGCTGGGGGTGGACCCGGCGCGGATGTGCGCCGCGATCCGGGAGATCGGCACCGGGCAGGTCACCCTGTCCAGCGACGCGGGCGAACCGCTGTTCCCCAACACGGTCGAGGCGATGCGGCTGATCCGGGCGCACATGCGCGCGTTCGGGCTGACCGACGACGAGGTGCACCAGGTCAGCGTGGTCAACCCGGGGAGGCTGCTCGGTGTCTGAACCCCTGACGATCGGCGGGCGCGCCGTCGCCGGTACCCCCGGCCTCGACGTCGTCGACCCGGCCACCGGGCGGGTCTTCGCCACCGCACCCGCCTGTACCGACGCGGAACTGTCGGCCGCGGTCGACGCCGCGCACGACGCCTGGCCGGCCTGGCGCGTGGCGGACCGCGGCGCCGCGCTCACCGCCGCCGCCGACGCGATCGCCGCCGCGGCCGACGACCTCGCCCCGCTGCTCACCGCCGAGCAGGGCAAGCCGCTCGCCGACGCCCGCGCCGAACTCGTCCGGGCCGCGGATCGCTTGCGGCACCACGCTTTCCTTCGTCCCGAGCCTCGCGTACTCCGCGACGACGGCACCGAACGCGTCGAGGTACGGTGGCGCCCCGTCGGCCCGGTCGCCGCCATCGCGCCGTGGAACTTCCCCGTCCAGCTCGCCGCCGCGAAGATCGCACCCGCGCTCGCCGCCGGCAACACCGTCGTCCTCAAGCCGTCGCCGTACACGCCGCTGACGACGCTCTCGCTGGGCCGGCTGCTCGCCGGGGTCCTGCCGCCCGGCGTGCTCAACGTGGTGTCCGGGCCGGAACCGTTGGGGGAGCGGCTCGTCGCGCATCCCGGCATCCGCCAGGTCACGTTCACCGGGTCGGTCGCCACCGGCCGCCGGGTGGCCGCGTCCGCCGGGCCGAACCTGCGCCCCGTCACCCTCGAACTCGGCGGCAACGACGCGGCGATCGTGCTGCCCGACGCCGACGTACCGGCGATCGCGGACGCGCTGTTCTGGTCCGCCTTCGCCAACTGCGGCCAGATCTGCATGGCCGTCAAACGCGTGTACGTGGCCGCCGACCGGCACGACGAACTCGTCGACGCGCTCGCCGCCCGCGCCGCGTCCGTACCCGTCGGCGCCGGCTCGGACCCCGGTACGCGGCTCGGGCCGCTCACCACCGCGCCGCAGTACCGGCGGGTCGCCGGGCTGGTGGCGGCGGCACTGTCCGGCGGTGCGCGCGCCGCGGCCGGCGGCGGCCCCCTCGACCGCGACGGCTACTTCCACGCCCCGACCATCCTGACCGGCGTCGCCGACACCGACCGGATCGTCACCGAGGAACAGTTCGGCCCCGCCCTCCCCGTCCTCACGTACGACTCGGTCGACGAGGCGGTCGCCCGCGCCAACGCCACCCCGTACGGGCTGTGCGGGTCGGTGTGGGGTGTCGACGTGGACCGCGCCGTGGCCGTCGCCGAACGGCTCCAGGTCGGTACCGCGTGGGTCAACAGCCACCTGCGGATGTCGTTCGACGACCCGTTCGCCGGGACGAAGGACTCCGGGCTCGGCGTGTCCGGCGGCGAGTGGGGCGTGTCCGCGCACACCGAGCCGTACGTGCTGCACCGGCCGAGCTGACCGTCAGCCGCCGCGCAAGGCGAGCCGGATCCGCTTCGGCGCGCCGGCGCCGGGCGCGCGGGTCAGGTGGCGGGGGTGCCGTGCCGGCCGGCGCCACCGGCGAACCGCGCCACCCCCGGCCCCGCGTCGGCCAGCGACACCAGCCCGTGCTCGTACTCGGTGCGCAGCGCCACGTCCTCGGCCACGCCGTGACTGTCCAGAGTGGACAGTCGGTCCTGGCGCAGGCAGGTCTGCGGCAGCGCGGCGAGCTCGGCGGCGAGCCGCAGGGCTGCCGGCAGCGCCCCGCCGTCCGGTACCAGCCGGTTGACCAGGCCGATGCGTTCCGCCTCGGCGGCGGGCACCGGGCGGCCGGTGAGGATCAGGTCCATCGCGCGGCTCTCGCCGATCAGCCGCGGCAGTCGTACGGTGCCCCCGTCGATCAGCGGTACGCCCCAGCGCCGGCAGTACACGCCGAACACGGCGGTCTCGGCCGCGACCCGCAGATCGGCCCACAGCGCCAGCTCCAGGCCGCCGGCCACCGCCGGGCCCTCCACCGCGGCGACCACCGGCTTGCCGAGCCGCATCCGCGTCGGCCCCATCGGACCGTCACCGTCCGGCGCGACCCGGTTGCCCCGGTCCGAGCCGTACGCGTGCAGGTCGGCGCCGGCGCAGAACACCCCGCCGGCGCCGGTGAGTACCGCGACGGAGGCGGTCGGGTCGGCGTCGAACTCCCGGAACGCCGCCGCCAGTGCCTCCGCCGTCGGCCGGTCCACGGCGTTGCGCACCTCCGGCCGGTCGATCACCACCGTCCACACCGGACCGTCCCGCTCCACCCGTACCATCGCGCCATCGTAGGCGTCGGGCACGTCTCACCGCGGGATCCGTTCCGGCGTGACAGGCTGGCGGCATGGCAGAAGAGACGCAACGCTCGGTGTCGCTCACCCGCACCGGCAGCCAGCAGTACGACGTGGAGAACGTGCGCGGCGGCCGGATCACCATCGGGTCCGGGCAGAACACCGATTTCACCCCGGTCGAGCTGCTGCTCGCCGCCATCGCCGGCTGTACCGCGATCGACGTGGACATCCTGACCTCGCGGCGGGCCGAACCGGAGTCGTTCACCGTGGCGTCCACCGGCGACAAGATCCGTGACGAGCAGGGCAACCACATGACGAACCTGGAGGTCACGTTCCGGGTCGGGTTCCCGGCGGGGGAGGGCGGCGACAAGGCCCGCGCCCTGCTGCCCGAGGCGGTACGCACCTCGCACGACCGGCTGTGCACGGTGAGCCGCACCGTGCAGCTCGGCGCGGACGTGACGATGCACGTCGCGACCGACGACTGAACCGGTCGCACGCCGCCGCCGTTTGCACCGGACGACCGGCCGCCGGTACGTCCACGGGACACGCCGGCAGGGCGATACTGGGTGCCACGCGGTGGCAGTACGGGGGAGTGCCGATGGGCGAGGAGCTGGGCCGCACCACCGTCACCGACGCGCTGGTGCAACGGGTCCTGCGGCTCGTACACGACGACGGGCTGGCGGCGGGCGACCGGCTGCCGTCCGCCCGCGCGCTGGCCGAACGGTTCGCCGTGGCCGTCCCGACCGTACGGGAGGCGCTGGCGCGGTTGCAGGCGACCGGTGCGGTGCAGATCCACCACGGGTCCGGGATCTACGTCGGCTCGACGATCGAGGACGTGTTCCTGCCCAACCCGTACCAGTCGCCGGTGGAGGGGCAGCGTCTGGTGGAGCTGCTGGAGGCGCGGGCGCTGATCGAGCCGGACCTGGCCCGGCGCGCGGCCAGGCGGCGCGACACCGATTCGGTGCGTACGCTGCGGCGGCTGCTCGCCGAGGCCGGGCAGCACCTGGAACACGACGACGACACGCTGCACCGGCTGAACATGCGGTTCCACTGCGGCGTGGCGGCGGCCAGCGGCAACCGGGTCCTCGCCGGCGTCATCGAGGCGCTGGCCAGCGTGAACAGCGTGGGGCAGCAGGAGATCCTGCGGATCTTCGACGACCGGGCCCGCGACCACGAGGAGCACCGGGAGATCCTGGCCGCGATCGAGGCGGGCCGCCCCGGCGCGGCGGGCACGCTCATGCAGCGCCACCTCGACCACGTACGCCGGGTCGTCGCCGACCGGTTGGCCGCCGATCCCGCGGCGGGTGCGTCGTGACCGCGGTCGACGAGTACCGGGTGGCGGACGCCGACGCCGGACCGTACGCGGTGACGGTCGGGCCGGACGGCGCGCTGTGGTACACGATGGTGCATGCCGGGCGGATCGGTCGGCTGGTGCCGGCCGGCGACGGACCGACCAGCGTCGCCCTGTCGCCCGGTTCCGGGCCGACCGCCATCACCGCGGGCCCGGACGGCGCGCTCTGGTGCACCGAGTACGCGGCGCACCGGATCGGGCGGATCGGCACCGACGGCGCGGTCACCGAGTTCCCCGTGCCCACACCGGAATGCGGGCCGTACGGGATCGTCGCGGGGCCGGACGGCGCGCTGTGGTTCACCGAGAGCGCCGCCGACCGGATCGGCCGCATCACCCCGGACGGCACGGTCACCGAACATCCGCTCCCGGTCGCCGGCGGGTTCCCGGCGGCCATCACCGCCGGCGGCGACGGCGCGCTGTGGTTCGCGCTGAACCGGGCGGACGCGATCGGCCGGCTCACCACCGACGGCGCGTTCACGCTGCACCCGCTGCCGACCGCCGGCGCCGCGCCGGTCGGGATCACCGCCGGGACGGGCGGCGTGGTGTGGTGCACCGAGATCGGCGCCGGCCGGCTCGCCCGGATCGACCCCGACCGGCGGATCACCGAGTACCCGCTGCCGGACCCGGCCGGGCGGCCGCACGCGGTGACCGTCGACGCCGCCGGTACGCCGTGGTTCACCGAGTGGGCCGGCAACCGGATCGGCCGGCTCGCCGCCGACGGCACCACCACCTCCTACGACCTGCGTACGCCGGGGGCGGAGCCGCACGGGCTCACCGTCTGCCCGGACGGCAACGTGTGGGCGGCGCTGGAGATCGGCGCCCTCGCCCGCGTCACCCCCTGACCGGGCCCGGTACCGGCGTTTCGCGGGCGGGGACGCCGGGCGAGCGGCGACGATGGGCGGCAGGAGACGAGAGGAAGGGGCGGTTCAACGATGGGCACGCAGGCGAACGGGTGGACCGTGACGCTGCCCGGCGGCGTGGAGATGCCGCTGCTCGGGTTCGGCACCTGGCAGGCCCGCGGCGACGAGGCGTACCGGGCGGTGGCCACCGCGCTGGACGCCGGCTACCGGCACGTGGACACCGCCACGGCGTACGGGAACGAGAAGGACGTGGGGCGGGCGGTCACGGACAGCGGGCTGGACCGCGGCGAGGTGTTCGTGACCACGAAGCTGCCGCCGGACCACGCCGACCAGGCCCGGGACACGTTGCGCCGCAGCCTCGACGCGCTGGACACCGGGTACGTGGACCTGTGGCTGATCCACTGGCCGCCGGGCGGCTCGGCCCGTCCCGACGTGTGGCGCGAGCTGATCGCCGCCCGCGACGAGGGACTGGCCCGCGCGGTCGGGGTCAGCAACTACGCGACCACGCAGCTCGACGAGCTGATCGGCGCGACCGGCGTGGCGCCCGCGGTGAACCAGATCAAGTGGGCCCCCGCCCTGTACGACGCGGCCCGGCTCGCCGAGTGCCGCGACCGCGGCGTCGTACTGGAGGGGTACAGCCCGTTCCGGGCCACGAACCTGACCGCCGACCCGCTCGTCGACGCGGCGGAAGCGCACGGTGTCACCCCGGCCCGGGTGGTCCTGCGCTGGCATCTCCAGCACGGCGTCGTCGTGATCCCCAAGTCGGTCACGCCCGAACGCATCGCGGCCAACGTCGACGTCTTCGGCTTCACCCTCACCGACGACGAGATGGCCGCGATCGACGGCATGGCAACGGCCTGACACGCCGCGGCGCCGGTACCCGGGTGGGCACCGGCGCCGCGCGTGGTGGCTCAGATCAGGCCGAGCTTGGCGACCGCGTCGCGCTCCTCGGCCAGCTCCCGTACCGAGGCGTCGATGCGCCCGCGGGAGAACTCGTCCAGCTCCAGGCCCTGCACGATCTGCCACGCGCCGTTCTTCGACACGACCGGGAACGACGAGATCAGGCCCTCGGGCACTCCGTACGACCCGTCGGAGACGACGCCGGCGGACGTCCAGTCACCCTCGGCGGTGCCGTTGACCCAGTCGTACACGTGGTCGACGGCGGCGGAGGCGGCGGACGCCGCGGAGGACGCGCCACGGGCCTCGATGATCGCCGCGCCGCGCTTCGCCACCGTCGGGATGAACTCATCGGCCAGCCACTCCCGCTCCACCTGCTCGGCGGCGGTGCGACCGTTGACCTCGGCGTGGAACAGGTCCGGGTACTGCGTGGCGGAGTGGTTGCCCCAGATCGTCATCTTGCGGATCTCGGTCACCGGTACGGACAGCTTCGCGGACAGCTGCGCCAGCGCGCGGTTCTGGTCCAGCCGGGTCATCGCGGTGAACCGCTCCGCCGGTACGTCCGGCGCGTGCCGCTGGGCGATCAGCGCGTTGGTGTTGGCCGGGTTGCCGACCACCAGGACCTTGATGTCGTCGGCGGCGCCGGCGTTGATGGCCTCGCCCTGCGGCTTGAAGATGCCGCCGTTGGCCTCCAGCAGGTCCCCCCGCTCCATGCCCTTGGTACGCGGGCGGGCGCCGACCAGCAGCGCCACGTTCGCGCCGTCGAACGCCTGCTTGGCGTTGTCGGTGATGTCGATGCCGGCGAGCAGCGGGAAGGCGCAGTCGGACAGCTCCATCGCGGTGCCCTCGGCAGCCTTGACGGCCTGCGGGATCTCCAGCAGCCGCAGCCGCACCGGGGTGTCGGCGCCGAGCAGCTGACCCGAGGCGATCCGGAACAGCAGGGCGTAACCGATCTGACCGGCCGCTCCCGTGACGGTCACGTTGACAGGCGCCTGGGCCATGTGTGCTCACTCCGTTCGCAGGATTCCGTACTCCAGCGCGGATGCTACTCGCCGGTCCGGGACCGCCCGCGGCAGGTCAACGCGCCGACAGCACGTCCGCCAGGTCGTACGAGACGGGCTGCTCCAGCTGCTCGTACGTGCAGCTGCGGGGCTCCCGGTCGGGCCGCCAGCGGGCGAACTGCGCGGTGTGCCGGAAGCGGACGCCCTCCATGTGCTCGTACCGCACCTCGACGACGCGCTCGGGCCGCAACGGTACGAACGACAGGTCCTTGCCGGCCGACCAGCGGCTGCCCTCGGCGTTGCGCGGAGTGCGGGTGCCCTCCTCCTGCTTCGCCCACGCCCACGGGTGGTCGTCGAACGTGGTCACCAGCGGCTGCAGCTCGGTGAACAGCTCCTGCCGCCGCGCCATCGGGAACGCGCCGATCACCCCGACGCTGATCAGCTCGCCGGCGTCGTCGTACAGGCCGAGGAGCAGGGAGCCGATGCGGTCCGGGCCGCTCTTGTGCAGGCGGTACCCGGCGACCACGCAGTCCGCGGTGCGTTCGTGCTTGATCTTGTACATGGTCCGCTTGTCCGGCTGGTACGTCCCGGCCAGCGGCTTGGCGACGATGCCGTCCAGCCCCGCCCCCTCGAACTGCTGGAACCAGCGCGCCGCGACGTCCCGGTCGTACGTGGTGGCGGTGACGTGCACCGGCGCCGCCGCCGTGGACAGCGCGTCGACCAGCGTCTCGCGCCGCTCCGCGAACGGTCGCCCGGTGTAGTCGGTGTCGCCCAGCGCCAGCAGGTCGAACGCGACGAACCGGGCCGGCGTGGTCTCCGACAGCAGCTTCACCCGGCTCGCCGCCGGGTGGATGCGCTGCTGCAACTGGTCGAAGTCGAGCCGGTCGCCCGACTCGCCGACCAGGATGATCTCGCCGTCCACCACGCACCGGTCCGGCAGCTGCTCCCGGAACGCGGTGACCAGCTCCGGGAAGTACCGCGTCATGGGCTTCTCGTTCCGGCTGCCGATCTCGACGTCGTCGCCGTCCCGGAAGATGATCGAACGGAACCCGTCCCACTTCGGCTCGTAGCTCAGCTCGCCGTCCGGGATGTCCTTCACGGCCTTCGCCAGCATCGGTTTCACCGGCGGCATCACGGGCAGTCGCATGCCGACCATTGTCCACGGCCGCGCTCGTACGGCGGGGGCTTTGCGGTGTCGGGCGCTTCGGCCCGGTTCCTCCCTCGTTCGGCCGCTGAGCTGGGATCGCGCCGCGGACCGGTGCCCCGGCGGGGCGCACAATGAGGTCATGTGCGCGCTGGACCTCGACGAACTGCGGCGGCTGCGGCGGGCCCGCGACCGGATGGACCGGGAGTACGCGGAGCCGCTGGACGTGGCGGCGCTGGCCCGTACCGCGCTGATGTCCACCGCGCACTTCAGCCGGCGCTTCCGCGACGAGTACGGGGAGACGCCCTACTCGTACCTGATGACGCGGCGGATCGAGCGGGCGACGGCGCTGCTGCGCCGGGGTGACATGACCGTGACGGACGTCTGCTTCGCGGTCGGCTGTACCAGTCTCGGCTCGTTCTCGGCCCGGTTCACGCAGGTCGTGGGGGAGACGCCGAGCGCCTACCGGGCGCGCGACCACAGCGAGTTGCAGGTGGTGCCGGGCTGCCAGGTGATGGTGGTGACCCGGCCGCGCAAGCCCGCCCGGCGGTCCGGCAGTTTTGAAGAAACATCGGCGTCCGTGCACGTCTAGGGTCGAATGCATGACCGTTTCGATCAGCACCGTGCACGTGCTCGTGGACGATCCCGACGCCGCGCTCGCCTTCTACCGCGACACCCTGGGCCTCACCGTACGCAACGAGGTCGCGCACGACGGCTTCCGCTGGATCGTGCTGTACGCGCCGAGCCAGCCGGAGATCCAGATCGTGCTCTCCCAGCCGCACGCGGGCCGTTCGCAGCAGGACGGCGACACGATCGCGGCGCTGCTGGCGAAGGGCGAGCTGCGCCCGCTGCACTTCCGTACCGACGATCTGGACGCGACGTTCGAGAAGATCGCCGCCACCCCGGGCGCCGAGGTACTTCAGGAGCCGGTCAGCCAGCCGTGGGGTGCCCGCGACGCCGCCGTCCGCGACCCCGCCGGCAACTTCCTCCGGATCGAACAGGCCTGAGGGTGCACGGCCCGTCCGACACCGGTCGGTACGGGCCGGTCCCGGCCGCGATGAGCGTCACTACGCGTCGTGGAGCAACCTCGTAGCGCGGCGGTTCGTTGTCCGAGTCGAGTACGCGCGACGAGGGGGAGGGCCGACGGTGGCTGAGTTCGAGCCGGTGAACGAGCTGGAGTTCCGGATGCGTGCCGCGCTGGCGACCGGCGACCAGGAGACGTACCTGCGGCTGCTCGCGGCCGCCGACCTCGTCCTGCCCGTCGGCGGTACGGTCGTCGACGCGTGGCCGACGGTCGTCAGCGAGGGGCAGACGTTCGTCGCGGCGTACACCTCGCCGGCGGCGATGGCGGTCTCCACGACCGGCCAGTTCGAGGGGGGTCGAGCGGTCGCGTTCCGCGACCTGGTGGCGGCGTGGCCGGACCCGGCCTGGTCGCTGGTCGTCGACCCCGGCCTGCCGCTGGCCGCGCACCTGCCGGCCAGCCTGATCCGGCAGATGGCCGGCGGCGAGTTCGGGGTGCAGGACACCGTGCCGCTGCCGCCGGCCGACCCGGACCCGCCCGCCGCGGACCCCGTCGGGGCGTCTCCGGCCGCCGCGACGACCGGCGCCGAAACCGACGACCACGACGACCTGGCCGACGAACTGGACGACGGGCCGGCCGGTGATCTGGACGGCGAGCGTGCCGGTCGCCCGGTGTCGCCCGCGGCCGAGGTACCCGAGGAGCCGCCGCGGGACTGGCCGCCGCGGTACGCCGCCGACGAGCCGGCCGCGCCGGTGGAGGCGGAGGAGCCGGACACCGATCCGGTACCGACGGTCATGCAGAAGGTGATCCCGCCGGACCAGGTCGGCTTCTACCTCGACAAGGGGTACGACTGGGTCGCCGGCTACGTGCACCGCTGGCAGGACGCCGCCGAACTGGAGACGGTGCCGGACATCGTACGGAACCTGGGCCTGGCGTACGCGGGGTCGCCGTTCTCGGTCACCGACGACGCGGTGCACGTACTGCGCTGGACCGCGTACCGGTCGGAGCTGTACCGGGTGCCGATCGGTGGCACGGACGAGTCGGCGGTGGACGAGACGCCGGGTGGCTGGGTGGTCGAGCACCCGCCGTTCTCGGGGACCGGTGAGGTGCCGGGATCCCGGCTGCGGATCCCCGAGTACAAGATCGACAGCATCCGGCTGCCGCACCAGGCGGAGATGTGGCGGATCGGCGCGGACGGCAGTCACCGGTTCATGGCCGTGTACGACGCGGACGAGCAGCGCTGGCTCGTCAACCGGGAACTGGTACGGGAGGTCTGATGCGCGACGGCTTCTACGCCCGCTGGCGGGGCGCCGAGTACGAGGCGGCGCCGAGCAGCGGCGGCGCCCACCTGTACAGCGGGGAGGGTGACCTGCCCGGCTTCGAGGCGGTCGCCAGCGGCCGGTACCGGCGGATCGTCTCGTTCTCCGACCTGGACGAGTTCGGGTACGTGATCACCGCGGGGGCGTTGCGCGGCGAGCCGGTGAAGGTGCTCGCCGAGCACGAGGAGTGGCTGCGGGTGGAGTACACCGGGGGGCGGGCGCCGCGGGCGGAACGCCTCGGCCTGGACCGGTTCGACCGCGGTGTCTACCAGTCGTGGGTGCTGCGCACCGAGGTCACCGACCTGCACGAGGTCCGCCTCTGACGCCGGTTCGCGCGGGCTCAGGCCCGGCGGCTGCCGCGGGCGGTGGTGACGGCGGCCATCCACAGCAGCCGCACGTCCAGTCCCAGGCACATGCACCGGATGTACGTCCGGTCCTTGCGCAGCCGTTCGTGCACCGACAGGTTGTACTTCTGGATCTGCGCGATGCACGCGATGCCGGGGCGGACGCTGTGCCGTTCGGCGAACCCGGGCAGCTGCTCCAGGTCGTACTGGACGAGCACGGTGCGCAGCGGGCGCGGGCCGACGAGGCTCATCGAGCCCTGCAGTACGTTGAGCAGTTCGCTGATCTCGTCCAGGTGCCAGCGGCGCAGCCACGTGCCGACCGCGAGTACCCGGCCGTCGTGGGCGGGTGACGCGATCGGGCCGGTCGACTGCTCCGCCCGGTACCGCATGCTCCGGAACTTGACCTGCCGGAACGTCACCCCGCCCTGGCCCACCGAGTACTTGATGAACAGCACGGGGCCCGGTTCGGCGAGCCAGACGAGCGCCGCGATCACCGGCCACAGCGGCAACGTGAGCGCGAGTCCGATCGTCGCGACCACCACGTCGAACGCGCGCTTGGCCGGTTGCGGCGGCCGTCTCCGCACGTCCAGGTGGTACGCCAGCACCTTCTCGCGCACCGCCCGCCCCGGCGCCGTGTTGTACTCGATCAGCCCGGTGCGCAGCGCGGTGGCGACGAGGCCGCCGGCGAACCCGGCGACCGGTACGAGCAGGAGGGCGGCGACCGGCCCGGCGCGCCACCACGCCAGCGGCGCGGACACCAGCACGGCGACCAGTACGGCGAGCCGGTCGGCGCCGAGGGCGGCGCGCGGCAGCCGGCGCGTACCGGCGGTCAGGACGGCCGACAGTGCCGCCGGCCCGGCGAACAGCCACAGGTACACCCGGGCCTCCCCCCTACCGCTGGATGCGATGCCGATCGGCCCAGATGCTGAACATCAGCAGGATCCAGATCTGTCGGGCGTGCTCCGCCGCCCCGGCCATGTGCTCGGTGACCAGCCGGTTCACCTCGTCGTACCGGAAGAAGCCCTGTCGCTGCACGGTCTGCCGCCCCAGGTACTCGTCGACCAGCGGCCGGAACGGTCCGCACAGCCAGCGGGGCAGCGGGGCGTTGAAGCCGCGCTTCGGCGCGGTCAGGGTCGCCTCCGGCAGCATCCCCGACAGCGCCCGCCGGACCAGCCGCTTCGGCCGGTATCCCGGCATCTTCAGCCGGTCCGGCAACGAGAACGCGAACTCCACCAGGTCGGTCGCCAGCAACGGCACCCGTACCTCCAGGGAGTTCGCCATCGACAGCCGGTCGACCTTCACCAGCACGTCGTCCGGCAGGTACACGTTGGCGTCGGTGTACTGGAAGTGCGTCAGCGGGTCGAACGCCGTCGGCCGGTAGTCGTACGTCGCGTGGGTGTGGTAGCTGTCGTCGAGGCCCGCGCGCGCCTCCGGCGTCAGCAACCGGTCCTTGTGCGCCTCGCGGAACACCACCCGCCACAGGTAGTGGCTGCGCGCCGGGTGCGCGAGCGCGTTGTCGGCGAACCGCCGCGCCCGGAACTCCAGCGGCGTCCGCGCGCCCGACGCCGGCAGCCGCCCCACCAGCGCCGGCACCATCCGCCGCGTCACCACCCCCGGCAGGTTCCGGTACGGCCGGGCCAGCTTGTCCGCCAGGTACGTCTGGTACCCGGCGAACAGCTCGTCGCCGCCGTCCCCGCCGAGCACCACCCCCACGTACTCCCGGGCCAGCCGGCACAGGTAGTACGTCGGGACCATGGACGGGTCGGCGAACGGCTGGTCGAACGCCGGCAGGATCGTCTCCAGCACGTCCTCCGGCCGCGGTGTCACGACCGCCTCGACGTGCCGGGTGCCGAGCCGTTCGGCGACCAGCCGGGCCAGCCGCCGCTCGTCGTACGAGGCGTCCTCGAAGCCGACGGAGAACGTCGTCAGCTCGCGCTCCGGCCACAGCCGCCGCGCCGTCGCCAGGACGCTCGCCGAGTCCAGGCCACCGCTCAGGAAGAACCCCACCGGCACGTCCGCGTCGTACTGCGCGGCCACGCTCGCCAGCAGCGTCTGCCGCAGCATCGCCGCCGCGCTGGCCGGTGACAGGTCGCGCCGCGGCTGCACCGCCGACAGGTCCCAGAACCGGCAGGCGTGGTAGCGGCCGTGCCGCCACACCAGCGTCGTCGCCGGCGGCAGCGCGTGGATCCGCTCGTACGCGGTGCGCGGGCCCGGGATGTACATCAGCGACAGGTAGTCGCTGAGTGCCTGCATGTCCACGGTCCGCGGCACCCCGGCCGCGTGCAGCGCCTTGATCTCCGAACCGAACACCAGGCCGTCGTCGTGGCTGGCGTAGTACAGCGGCTTGATGCCGAGCCGATCCCGCGCCAGGACCAGCTTCTCCTGCCGCTCGTCCCACACCGCCAGCGCGAACATGCCCTCCAGCCGCGCCGGAAACCCCTCCCCGTACTCCTCGTACAGGTGCGGGACGACCGCGGCGTCGCTGCCGCTGTCGAACCGGTGGCCGCGGGCGACGAGCATCGCGCGCAGTTCCCGGTGGTTGTAGATCTCGCCGTTGACGACCGCGTGCACGGTGCCGTCCTCGTTCGCCAGCGGTTGCCGGCCGTTCGCGAGATCGACGATGGCGAGCCGGCGCGCGACCAGGCCCGCCGGGCCCGACCGGTACACGCCCTCGTCGTCCGGCCCGCGGTGGGTCAGCACCCGGCACATGGCGTGCAGCCGGCGCGGCGACACCGCGCGTTCGGGGTGGACCATCCCCGCGATTCCGCACACGCCAACCACCTCCGCCCGCGTCTCCTCGCGCACTCCCGCCCGGAGTTCAGATCGGGACCGACGACGGCGCGGCACGGGCGGCCGGCACCGGCGCCGGCCGGTACACGCGGGCCCGCTGCGCCAGCAGCCGCGCCAGGTATCCCGGGCCGAGCAGCAGGTACCGCCGCCACAGCCGCCGCGGCTCCTGCCACAGCCGGGCCACCCAGGCCAGGCCGTACCGCTGCATCCAGCGCGGCGCCGGGCGCAGCCGCCCGGCGTGGTAGTCGAACGCCGCGCCGACCGCCAGTACCGGCAACGCCACCCGCGGCGCGAGCGCGGACGCGAGCACCTCCTGCCGCGGGCACCCGGTGCCGAGCAGTACGATCCGCGCACCGGAGCCGGCGATCCGCCCCGCCAACCGCGCCACCTCCACCCCGCCCCCGGTACGGAACGCCGACGGTTCGGCGCCCGCCACCCGCAGCCCCGCGTACCGCCGGCGGAGCCTGGTGGCCAGCGCGGACACGGTGTCCGGCGTCGATCCGTACAGGTAGACGGGGAGGTCGTCGGCGGCGGCTCGGGCGAGCAGCCGGCCGACCAGGTCCGGGCCGCTGACCCAGTCCCGTACTCCCGCCCGGTGCAGCAGGTTCAGGGCCCACCGGACCGGCTGTCCGTCCGGCGCCACGATGTCCAGACCGTTCAACCGCCCCGCGTACGCCCGGTCGTGCACCGCGGTCATCACGCCGTGTACCGCCAGCGCGGTCACCGTCAGTGGCCGGCGCCGTACGGCAGCGTCGACCAGCCGATCGATGACCTGCCGGTAGTCCACCACGCTGACGAGCACCCCCAGCACGTTCCGCCGGTCGGGGTGGGGCGGTGGCGTGAGAGGGCGGCCCGCCCGTGCCGGGTCGGGCGCCGGTTCCGACACAGACGGGTAACCGTGCCGCACGCATCCCCCCATGTGTGTGCCCGATCAGCGTACGTGCGCGCGCTGTCCGACACGGCGGGAACGGCGCATCCGCCCGTGCCGAAAGCCGCAGCCGGAGCACCCCGCCGACGCCCGTACGCGGGCGGTGCGGAGACCCCCGAAATGCCTGCTGACAAGGGATCCGGCGTACGGGAGCGGTCCCGCGCACCCGCCCGGGCGGCGACGGATCGCGGTGCGTACGACTGGCCGATCGGCGTCCACCGGACGGGTGGATCGGGCGCCCGCGCGAGACGTCCCCGACGAGCCGTTCGGGTGCCTGCGGATTCGTTCGGACGCGCCGATCGCCTGCCCGCCTCGATGCCCGGAACGCGTGTGGACAAACGGATCGGCCACGTCCGTGCGGCGGCTCGGTCGGACGGTGCGCGGGATCGATGCCGGCGGACGGTTCGGGCGCGCCGGCGGTGGCGGGGAACGGTCCGGACAGACGGATCCGGCGCGCGGGGCCGGGCTAGAAGCGGGCGAACGAGCGGATCGGTGCGCGTGGCGCCCGCCGCGGTTCCCGGATCGAACCGTGCGTGATGAGCCGGACGACCCGGGCGCGGTGCCCGCGGAACGGGGCGAGCAGCTCCAGCATCCGGGCGTCCGTGCCGCGCGGCTCGCCGGCCAGCGCGTACGCGACCTGGTGGGGGACGTGGTAGTCGCCCACGCTCACCGCGTCGGGGTCACCGAACGCCACGGCGGACACCTCGGCCGCCGTCCACGGGCCGACCCCGGGCAGCGTCATCATCAGCCGGCACGCCTCGGCGGGCGGGCCGTCGACCGTACGTTCGAGCCGGTCGGCGACGGTGCCGAGCCGGCGCAGGGTGTCGGCGCGGCGTCGTTCGATCCCGAGCGGATGGAACGCCCAGTACGGTGCCGCCGCGACGGTCCGCGCCGCCGGCGGTACGAGCAGGTCGACGGGGCCGGGCGCCGGGTCGCCGAACCGCCGCACGAGCCCCGCGTACGACCGGGTCGCCTCGACGGTGGTCACCTTCTGCGCCAGCACGGCGCGCAGCAGTTCCTCGAAGACCCGCTCGGTACGGGCCAGCCGGATGCCCGGCATCGCGTCGGCGAGCACCGCGACCACGGGGTCCTGTCGGGCCAGCGGCAGGAAGCCGGCCGGGTCGTCGCGCAGCCCGGTCAGCGCGTCGGCGCGGTCCAGCAGCCAGCCGGCGCCGTCGCCCCACGCGGCAACGGACAGCGTGCCCTCGCGGTGTCCAATGTGGACGGTGCCGGGCCCGTCGGGTGTCCGCACCGCCTTCCACAGGTTCGCCCGGCCCAGCCGGGTGGTCGGATCCGAACGGCCGCAACACAACACCCCGACCGTACGGCGGAAGTCGTAACCGTCCGGCGCCGCGAGGGTGACGGTGCGGGTGGTCATGCCGCGGTCCGGGCGGCGGCCGACCGCAGGCCGCGCAACAGCAACCGCGGATCGCCGAGCAGCGCGCGCAACCGGCGCTCCAACCCCGCGATCGGCACCAGGTTCTGCGGCGCCCGCGGATCCTTGTACGCGCTGGACGCGAACCGCGGCAGCGTCACCGCCGAGATGTCCGCGTAGCGCACGGCGTCCGGGCGGGGCCAGTCCGCCGGGCACTCCAGCCGGACGATGCCCGACCACGGGGAGCCCGGCGCGCACGGCAGCCGCAGGTACCACGAGTAGCGGTGCCACTGGCCGCCGAGCAGGAACAACGGGGTGCGCTGACTGGGCGCGAGGCTCGTCACCACCCGCGTCAGCTCCCCGTCCAGGTACTGCTTGTGGTGCGTCTTGGCATATCCCAGGGCCCGGGGGAGCGCGGTGCGCCCGCGCAGCGGGCCGTCGACCACCAGCAGGTCCGGCTCGTCGTCCGTGGCGTCCCGCCGGGCCCGCTCCGACACCTGCACCTCCAGCTCGTACAGCCGGCGTTGCAGCTCGGCGTCGACCTGGCTCGGATCGTCGCCCACGACCCGGTGCGGCCGGTACACGGCGGTGGCGTGCGCGCGCAGCGGCGCGACCGACGGCCCCGGCGCGAACAGCCCGTGCGACACCCCCGACAACCCCAGCTCGGCGACGCCCGCCGCCAGGTCGCAGCGCACCACCCCCGCCGCGTACGACGCGCAGACGCCCGGCCGGGCCACGCCCTCGTCGTCCTCCACCCACACCCGCGCGTCGATCCGCCGTACGCCGTCGACCAGCAGTACCGTCCGCGGCGGGCGCGCGTCCGGCGCCGGGGTCAGCGGCGACCAGGCGGCCGCCGGACGCTCCACCCCGGTCTCCACCGGCGCGCTGCTCGCCGCCGCCGGACCGCCACCCGGGCCGGCGTCCGCCTCGAACGACCGCCCGTACGACGGGTCCCACGCGTCGACGTGCACCTTCACACCCACGGCCACCCCCGGCTCGCACCCGGTCGCCGGGAACCGTCGGCCACCGTGGCCGCGGTCCGGCGCGTACCCCCGATGATGCGCCCCGTCGCGCGGCGCCCCGCGCCGCACCCGCCGGTGGCGCCGGGTTTCCCGAGGCCGCCGGACCACCCGGGGCCGCGGCGACATGCGCGGACACCGGACCACCCGGAGCTGTCGGCTCGTCCGGGAGCGCCCGATCGCGGTGGGCCGTCGGGTTGCCTTGTGTCGCTGGTTCGCGCGGGGCCGTCGGGTTGCCTTGTGCCGTTGGTTCGCGCGGGGCCGTCGGGGCGCGTGGCGACGCCGGGTCGGGAAACGGTGCCGGATCGGTTGGGGTTGTTGGGTTTCGCGGTGTCGCCGGGGCGTTCGCGTACGCCGGGGGCGGGTGGGGTCATGTCTGTTCCCGGGTGACGTGGGCGCCGCGGGCGTCCTTGCGGACCAGGTACCGCACGGGGATGCGCTCGGCCAATTCGGCCACGTGGGTGACGATGCCGACCATCCGGTCACCGCGGGCGGCAAGGTTCTCCAGGGTGGCCGCCACCGTGTCCAGCGTGCCCGGATCGAGCGTGCCGAAGCCCTCGTCGAGCATGATCGACTCCAGGCTGGTCGTGGTCGTCGACAGCCCGGCCAGCTGCTCGGACAGCGCCAGCGCCAGGGCCAGCGACGCCTGGAACGTCTCGCCGCCGGACAGCGTGCGCACCGCCCGGCGCAGGTCGGCGTCGTGGTGGTCGACCACGAAGAACTCGCCCGCCTCGTACGCCAGCTCGTACTGCCCGGCGGACAGTTCGCGGAGGATCGCCGAGGCGCCGTCGACGAGCAGGTCCATCGCCTCGGTCAGCAGCCAACGCTGGAACCGGTCCGCGGCGAGGTGGGTGGCGAGCGCCTTCGCCACCTGGTTGGCGCGGGCGTGCCCGGCGCGCCGCTCGCGCAGCCCGGCGGCCTGCTCGTACCGCTCGGCGGCGCGGCGGTGGCCGGCCTCGGCACGTTCCACCGCCAGCGCCGCGGCCAACTGGTACGCCCCGGCGTCGGCGGCGCTGTCCGCGGGTCGTGGCACGCCGCACTCGTCGAGCAGCGCGCCGACCTTGTCCCGTACCGCGTCGGCGGCGGTGGCGGCCTGCTTCGCGGCGGCCAGCCGGTCGGCGCGGGCGGCCCGGCGGGCGGCCGCGCCCTCTGCCGCCCAGTCGGCCAGTGCCTGCCAGGAGGCGGCGAGGTCGTCGCGGTCGGCGGTGGGCGGGCCGAACCGGGACACCGCGTCGCGCGCCGAGTCGTACCGTTGCCAGCCGGTGCGCAGCCGCCGCTCGGTGTCGTCCGCGGCGGCGCGGGCGCGCTGCTGGTCCCGCCGCGCCGCCGTCACCCTGGTACGCGCGGCGGTCTGCGCGGACCGCAGCCGGTCGATGTCGGCGAGCCGTCCGGTGAGGGTGTCGGGGTCGGGCGCACCGTCGAGGTCGGCGGTGAGCGCGGCGAGCCGGTCGGCGACCTGCTCGCGCTGCCGGGTGGCCGCGGCGAGGGTGCCGGCGAGTTCCCGTGCGGCGCGGTCGGTCCGGTCCCGGCGGTCGCGGGCGGCGGTGACCGCGGCGCGCGCCTCGGCGAGGTGCGGCGCGTCGATCGGCGGCGGCAGCTCGGTGACCTCGCGCGCGCACACCGGGCAGTCGTGGCCGACGGCCAGCTCGGGCCGCAACGCCGCCGCGGTCTGCGCGGTACGCGCCGCGGCCAGCGCGGCCTCCGCCTCGGTCAGCGCCGTCTCCGCGGCGGCCGCCTCCGTACGGGCCTGCCCGGCGCGTTGCTCGGCGGCGGTGACCGCCTCGGCCAGCCCGGTCTCCTCGGCGGCGAGGGCGGCGCGTTCGCGGTGTCGTTCCAGGGTGCGGCGCAGGACGGCCGGGTCGCCGGCGGCGTCGAGCGCCGCGGCGGCCTGTTCCTCGGCGTGTTCGGCGTCGGTCACCGCGGCGAGTGCAGCCGCCGCGCCGGTCCGGGCCCGTCCGGCGGCGTCGGCCAGCTCGGCCACCCCGTCCGGCGCGGTGATCCCGGCGAGCAGCCGGCCCTCGGCGTCGAGGTCGGCCAGCGCCTCGCGCGCCTCGGCCGCCCGGCGCTCGGCGTCCGTCAGCTCTGGTACGGCCGCGGCGACGGCCTCGGCGAGCCCGCGGAGCTGGTCGAGCCGGCCGGCGGCCTCGGCGACGGACTGCTCGGTCGCGTCGGTCATCCCGTCGAGCAGCGCGTCGATGGCGCGGACGTCGCTGTCGGCCTCCTTGGCGGACTGCCGGGCGCGTTCCGCGATCCGTTGGTACACGCGCAGGCCGAGCAGGTTGACCAGGATCTCCTGCCGCTTGGCCGGTTTGGCGTGCAGGAACTCCGCGAACTCGCCCTGCGGCAGTACGACGCACGTGGTGAACTGCTCGTACGGCATGCCGACGGTGGCGGCGACCGCGTCGGTCATCTCCGTCGGCGTACCGGCGAGGACCTCGCCCAGCTCGCCGCCGCCCGGACCGTCACCGTCCAATGTGGACAGATCGAAGTCGGCGGGCAGTCGCTCCAGCCCGGCGCGGGTGGTGGTCACCTTGCCGCGGGCACTGCGCCGCAGCACCCGGGTCGCCACGTACCGAGCGCCGGCCGACTCGAAGACCAACCGGACCCGGGCCTCCGACGCCGACGGGGACAGCGCGTTCTCCACCGACCGCAGGTGGTCCCAGCGCGGAACCGTGCCGTACAGGGCGAAGCAGATGGCGTCGAGGACGGTGGACTTGCCCGAACCGGTCGGGCCGAGCAGGGCGAAGAAGTCGGCCCCGGCGAAGTCGATCGTCGTCTCGTCCCGGAACACGGTGAAACCGGCGAGGTCGAGCCGGACCGGACGCATCAGGAGACCTCCTCGTGCAGCCGGTCGAACAGCTCCGACACGGCCGGGTCCTCGTGCCCCGCCTCGGTCAGGTAGTCGGCGAACAGCCGTCGCGGGCTCTGTCCCGCCCGGCTCACCCGGCGCGGCGCGTCCGGCGTGGCGGCCAGCTCCGGGTCGATCCGCACCTCCAGCGCGCCCGGCAGCAGCTCCTGCACCTCCTCGCGCAACCCGGCCCGCGGCTTCTCCCGGACGAACACCCGCAGCCACGCGTCGCCCGGCTCCAGCGACTTCAGCTCGTCGAGCGTGCCCCGCACCGTACGCAGGGTGCGGGCGGCGGCGATCGGCACCTCGCGTACCCGGGCGGGGGTGGTCGGGGTGGCCTCCACGATCAGCACCCCGGGCGTGTTGTCCTGCTCGCCGAAGTCGACCGCGAGCGGACTGCCCGAGTAGTGGATGGGGCACGGGCCGGGGACCGCCTGCCGGCGGTGCAGGTGACCGAGCGCCACGTAGTGCGCGGAGGTGGGGAACAGCGTCGAGGGCACCGCGTACGCCTGGATGGTGTGCGCCTCGCGCTCGCCGCCGCCGGTCTTCGCGCCGACGACCGTCAGGTGCCCGGCGATCAGGTTCACCGAGTCCGCCCGGAACGAGCCGGTCAGCGCATCCAGCAGCCGACCCAGATGGTCCGCGTACGTCTGGTTGGCCTCGGCGCCGGTCAGGTCGAACATCTCGGTGGCGCGCACCGCGTACCGCTGGGAGACGAACGGGAGGGCGACGAGCGTCCAGTCCTCCCCGGCGGCGGTGCGACCGGTGACGACCGGGTCGGTGGCGGTGCGGACGGTGCCGCGCAACGTGATGCCGGCCGCGTCGGCCCAGCCGCGCAACGCGTCGAGCGCGGCGCCGTTGTCGTGGTTGCCGGCGATCGCCACCACGTCCGCCCCGGTACGCCGCAGCGCGGTCAGCGCGCGCACCACCACCCGGGTCGTCTCCGGGCCGGGCGCGGCCGTCTCGTACAGGTCGCCGGCGACGACGACGAGGTCCGGCCGCTCGGCCTCGGCGATCCGCACCAGCTCGGCCAACACCTGGATGTGCTCGTCGACGCGGGGCCGGCCCTTCAACACCTTCCCCACGTGCCAGTCCGACGTGTGCAGGATCTTCACCGTGCCGACCCCCCGACCCCGTCCCGCGCCGGTACGTCGTCCGCGACGTCCGGGGCAGCCCGTGCGGGCTGCGAGACCGACCATAGGCGAGGGGTCCGACAGTGCGTTGGACCCCTCACCCGACGGGTGGGTTGCGTCGCGTCCGCCGCCGTCGTTGTCGGAGGGTCGTGCCAGCATCACCGCATGGGTGCCAGACCGTGGTCCGCGGACGTCGTACGGCTGGGTCGGCTGCGGCTGGCCCGCGACCTGCTGGACCGAGACTGGTCCCGGCCGCTCGACCTGGACCGGCTCGCCCGCCACGCCGGCTACTCCAAATACCACTTCGTACGCGCGTTCGCCGCGGCGTACGGGGAGACGCCCGGGCAGTACCTGACGCGGCGGCGGGTGGAGCGGGCGCAGGACCTGCTGCGCGCCGGTGACCGTACCGTCACGGAGATCTGCACGCTGGTCGGGTTCGGCTCGCTGGGCACGTTCTGCACCCGGTTCAAGGAGCTGACGGGGCTGACGCCGGGCGCGTTCCGGCGCGCCGCACGCAGTTCCGGGGTGCCGCCGGTGCCGGCCTGCTTCGTCCAGATGTGGGGCGGCGGGTTCGCCGCGGGGAGCGCAACCTCGAAGAAGCCCGCGCCGCCGCTGGCGTCGTAGCGTCGGGGGCACGACGCGACGATCCACTTGGGGGGATGTCATGACGATGTCGTTCGCCATCGGCACGGTGTGGGTGCTCGACCAGGACTCCGCGCACGACTTCTACACGACGAAGCTCGGCTTCGAGGTGCGGCACGACGTGCTGATGGGCCCGCAGCGCTGGCTGACGGTCGGCCCGCCGGGGCAGCCCGACATCGAGCTGGCGTTGATGCTCGCCGCGCCGCCGGCGCTCGACCCGGAGTCCGCCGGCCACCTGCGCGCCCTGATCGCGAAGGGCGTGCTGGGCGCGGCGGCGTTCCACACCGACGACTGCCGCGCCACCCATCGCGAGCTGTCCGCCCGGGGCGTGTCGTTCGTACAGGACCCCACCGACCGGCCGTACGGGACGGAGGCGTTGTTCCGGGACGACTCCGGTAACTGGTTCAGCCTCACGCAGCCCCGTGCGGAGCTGGACCGTTCGCTCGACTGGCACAACGGCGCCGCTGCCAGCTCGCCCTGACCCGGCGCGGTCCCGCTGTCCCGGCGGTCCGGCATGTCTCGCCGGGCCGTCGGGGTGGGTGTCGCCACACGTCGGTCGGCGTCACCGCTCCGCAACACCGCGGCAACACCGCCCGGCCACTGTCGACGACGGAGCCCGTTTCCGTCCGCCGACAGGAGGCCACCATGCTGGTACGAGCGCGCGTCGCGCTGCCCGACGCGCCCGGTTCGCTGGGCCGCCTGGCCTGGACCCTCGGCGTACTCGGCGCCGACATCCTCCAGGTGTCGGTGCTGGAGACCGGTTCCGGCCGGGCGGTGGACGAGCTGACCCTGCGGCTCGGTTCGCTGACGCTCGACGAGCTGCGCGACCGCATCCAGGTCATCCCGGGCGTACGGGTGCTCGCGGTGTGGCGGCCGCGTGCGGTGTCCCGTGCGGCGGACGCCACCGTACTCGGCCAGCTCGCCCGGCATCCGGACCGCGGTCTGAGCACGCTGGTCGACGCCGCGCCGGACCTGTTCGCCGCGGAGTGGGCGGTGCTGCTGGGCGGTGGCGGTCCGGAGCCGACGGCGGTGCGGGCCAGTTTCCGGGCGCCGCAGGCGTTGGCGGTGGGTGCGCTGGAGCCGTTGCGGCCCCGCGGGTACACGCTGCCGGACGGTACGCACGCGGCGATGGCGCCGCTCGCCGGCGGCACGGTGCTGCTGGTGGCGCGGGCGGCCGGACCGGCGTTCCACCGTACCGAGGTGGACCGGTTGGACCAGTTGGTCGACGCGGCGTCGGGCATCCTCGGTACGGACCGTACGGTGGCCGCGGCCGGCTGATTCCGCGGGTCCGGCGATGCTTGCTGGGCCGTGATCATCTGGGATATTGTTGGCCATTCATCCCATGTATCTGTTTCCGGCCGCCGATCCCCCGCCCGGCCGGTGGCAGTGACCCGGTGGCAGGGGCACCGCCTGGAGGCGATCATGCGCGGGATCTCTCGTCGTGGTCTGCTCGGAGCCGCTGCCGGCACGGTCGCCGCCGGGACCGCCGCCGCGACGGCCGTCCCGGGCGAGGCGCGGGCCACCACCGGGGATGCGGGTCCTTCGCTGAGCTTCGACGCCGGTCCGCCGCGGCTGCACGACACCATGGGCGATGCCGGGTGGGCGCGGTTCCTGGCCGGTGCCGACCCGCGCTGGCGCCGACTGCCCGGCACGTTCTACGAAGGGCCGTTCCTGGGCAACGGGGGTCTCGGCGCCGCGGTGTACCGGCAGGCGACGCGGCGGGCGCTGCTGGTCGAGCTGGGCGACAACCGGGTGCGCGACCACCAGGAGGCGGGCGGCCCGCTGTTCGGCGGTGCCCGGCTGCGAGTCGGGCACCTGGCGCTGGTGACGGTCGGCGAGGTCACCGCGGTAGACCTGCGCCTGTCGCTGTGGGACGCCGAACTGTCCGGCACGGTGACCACCACGGCCGGCTCGGTTGGCCTGCGCTGCTTCGTCCACGCCACCCGGGACCTGCTCGTGGTGGAACTGCGGCCGGACGCGGGGGAGCGGTCCGCGTCCTGGTCGTTCACGCCGTACCCGGCGGAGAGTCCACGGTTGGCGTACCAGCCGCGGCCGGACGGGCTGGTGGACAACCCGGAGCCGGTCGCCGGGTTCGACGCGTCCGGCGGGAGCTGCGTGCAGGACCTGGCCGCCGGCGGTGGCCACGCGACGGTGTGGCGGGTCACGCGCACTGGCGCGGTCAGCGTCCTGGTGGCGAGCGTCGCCGCCAGCCACCCCGACCGCACCGCGTACGCGACGGCCGAGCGGACGGTGCGTGCCGCCGCCGGGCGTACCGTCGGGGAGTCGGCGGGGGAGCACCGGCAGTGGTGGCACCGGTTCTATCCGCGCAGTTTCGTGTCCGTGCCGGACGACCGCACCCAGTCCTTCTACTGGATCCAGCTGTACAAGATGGCCAGCGCCACCCGCGCCGACCGGCCGGTGGTGTCGACGAGCGCGCAGTGGCTGCAACCGACGCCGTGGCCCGGCACCGGGTGGAACCGCACCGTGCCGCTGTCGTACTGGCTGATCCACGCGAGCGGGCACGGTGAGCTGGACTCGCTGACCGCGACGCTGCGCCGGTGCCGGGACGCGCTCGTCGCGGACGTGCCGGCGGCGTACCGGGGGGATTCGGCGGGGATCGGCCGCGCCAGCCAGGACGACCTGCGTACCGCGGAGGTGGTGGTGCCGGGGTCGGTGACCGGCACGCCGGAGGTCGGCAACCTGACGTGGGCGCTGCACACCGCGTGGCTGGCGTACCGGCACGGGATGGCCGACGGGGTGCTGCGCGAGGTGCTGTATCCGTTGCTGCGCAAGGCGATCGGCTTCTACCTGCACTTCCTGACCGAGGGCGGGGACGGGCGGCTGCACCTGCCCGCGACGTACTCCCCGGAGTACGCGACGACCACGGACTGCAACTACGACCTGGCGCTGCTCACCTGGGGCTGCCGGACGCTGCTCGACGCCACCGACCGGCTCGGCGTCGACGACCCGCTCCGGCCCCGCTGGCGGGACGTCCTGGACCGGCTGGTCGAGCCGCCGCAGGGCGCCGACGGGCTGTGGATCGGCGCCACCCGACGGCTCACCTCCTCGCACCCGCACTACTCGCACCTGCTCTGGTTCCACCCGCTGCACCTGCTCGACCCGACCGACTCCACCGGTCGTGACCTGTTGCAACGCTCGCTGAACCAGTGGGTCGGGCGGGCCGGCGCGCGCCAGGGCCACACGTACACGGGGGCGGCGTCGATGAGCGCGCTGCTCGGCGACGGCGACCGCGCGTTCGGCTACCTCGGCGAGCTGTTCGACCGCCACCTCACCCCCAACACGATGTACGCGGAGAGCGGCCCCGCCCTGGAGACGCCGCTGTCCGGCGCCCGGTCACTGCACGACATGCTGCTGCAGAGCTGGGGCGGCGTGCTGCGGATCTTCCCCGCCGTACCGTCCGGCTGGGCCGACGTCACCGTGCACGACCTGAGCGCCGAAGGTGGATTCCGCGTCAGCGCCGTACGGTCCGCCGGACGCACCCGGTTCGTCCGCATCCGCAGTACGGCGGGGGAACCGTGCCGGGTCGTACCGGGGCTGGCCCGGCCGTACCGGGTGCAGGCGCTGGCGGGCGGCGACCCGGTCGGCTACCGCGACCTCGGCGGCATGCTCGAACTCGACCTGCCGCGCGGCGGCGACGTGCTGCTCACCACCGCCGGCGTCGACCCCGACCTGGTCATCGCCCCGGTCGCCGGCAACGGCACCCCCGGCTGGGGCCTGCCCACCTGACCGCCGTGCGCCGCCCGCCGGGACGGCCGGATGCGGGGCACTGCGACCGCGGACAGGGTCGGCAGCCCGTCGGCGTCGGCGCCGACGCCCGCGGACAGGGTCGGCGGCCGGTCCGCGGCACCGCGGCTGCCGTCCGTGGACCAGGTCGGCAGCCCGCCCGCGCCGGCACCGCCTCACCGGCCGGCGGTCAGAACGGGATGTCGTCGTAGTCGTCGGAGTTGGCGCCGACCACGGTGAACGGGTCGGCGCGCTGGACCGCGGACCGGGCCGCCCCCTCCGGCGCCGCACCGGCCTCCGACGGTCGCGTCGCCCAGGCGGGGAACGGGAACTCGACCACCAGCGGTACGGGGATGTCCGGCTGGGCGACGAACATGGTGCCGGGCTTGGCGAGTACGGCGCGCTGGCGCTGCGCGGTCGGCAGGTAGCCGTACTCGGGGCGGCCCGCCTCGGCCGCGTCGAGCCGGCCGACGACGCGGATCGCCGAGTTCGCGACGATGCGGCGTTCGATCTCGCTGGCGGTCTGCTGCGCGCCGATGAGGATCACCCCGAGCGAACGGCCGCGCTCGGCGATGTCGAGCAGCACGTCCTTGATGGGGCTGGCGCCCTCGCGCGGCGCGTACTTGTTCAGCTCGTCGAGTACGACGAACAGCAGCGGCCGGGCCGTGCCCGCCTTCTCCTTGCGTTCGAACTCGGTCTTCAGCGTCACGCCGACCACGAACCGCTGCGCCCGGTCGGGCAGGTTGTGCAGGTCGACGACGGTGACCTGGCCGGAGTCGGCGGTGGAGATCGCGTGCGGCCGGCGGCCGGGCAGGTCGCCGCGGACCAGCCGGCCCAGGTCGCGCTTGCTCGCCACCATCCGCCGGATGAACGCGTTGACGGTGCCCAGGCCGATCGCGCTGCCGGCCCACTCGGCGCGCGTGTCGTCGTCGGTGAGCTGGTCGACCAGCAGGTCCACCAGCGCGTCGTACGACCGGACGACGGTGCCGGAGACGACCGCCGCGCCGCCCTCCGCCTCGATCGCGTCCCGCGCCAGCTTCGCCGCCACCTGGTGCACCACCATCGTGTACTGCTGCCGGTCGTCGTCGGCGTCGGCGAACACGTACGGCAACAGGCGGTCGGCGCAGAACTCGTGCACCGTCCAGTAGAAGGCGTCGACGCCGGTGGTCCGCGCGACCACGTCCGGGGTGCCCTCGGGATCGCCGGCGCGGGGCGGCGCGTACACCGAGACGGAACCGAACGCCTCCGCCGGCAACCCCAGCTTCTCGTACGTCGCGCGCTGCCGGTCGTCCAGCCGGGTGTTCGCGTGGTCGAGCAGCAGCAGGTCCTCGCCCTTGACGTTGAAGATCAGCGCCTTGGTGTTGGTCGCCTCGGCGCCGAGCACACCCGAGCCGAACACCGAGTACAGCAGCCAGGTGGCGAACGACGTCTTCGTGGCGACGCCGGAGATGCCGGAGATCGACACGTGCGCGCCGCGGGTGCCGTCGAGGAAGTCGGCGTTGAGGTAGATGGCCTCGCCGTCGCGGCCGGTGCCGACCGCGACCCGCCGCTCCATCCGGTCGAAGTACAGCGCGGTGGCGCGCTCGTCGGCGGCGGCGCGGCGCACCTCGGCGCCCGGCATGGGCGGCACGTACGTCTCCGGCTCCAGCCGGGTCGTCGTGATCTCCGCCGCCTCCTGCACCTGCGCCGGCAGCGTGCCCTCCGAGATCAGGAACACGTCCGAGTCGAACTGGGCGCCCTCGTGCCGCGCCCGCACCTGGGTGACCACCCCGGCGATCATCACCGGCTCCCGGCCCGGCACCTCCCGCTCGGTCACGACCACGTCGTCGAGCTGCAGGTACGCCCCGGCCCGGACGGCCACCCAGAAGCTCAGCGGCGTCGCGTCGGCGGTACCGAGGACGCGGCCGACCACCGCGCCGGGCTCGATCGGCGGCTCGTCGACCGACAGCTCCTCCCACGCCACCGCGTCGTCCGCCTCGGCTCTCGGCTGGACCTGGGTCATGGCCTTCGACACTCCCTGCTCGTCCGGCGGTACCGCACCATCGTGCCGCACCGGTCGCGCCGGCCCGCGCAGAACCGCCCGGTCGGGTACGGCGGACCGCGGTGCCCGGTGCGCGTCACTGCCTCACTCCCGCACGTACCGCAGGAGGAGATTGTCGTCGGCGGCCAGGACGTGCGCCAGCTGCAGGCCCCGGCCGGTGGTCGGCGGGCCGGCGGTGATCCGCCCGGCGCCGGGCCCGGCGAGCTGCGGCGACACGGTGAGGCACAGCTCGTCGACCGCGTCGGCCGCGGTGAGGCTGCCGAGCAGGTGCGGGCCGCCCTCGCACAGCACCTGGGTGAGGCCGCGCCCGGCCAGGTCGGCCAGCGCCGCCGGCAGGTCGACCTCCGCGTCCCCGTGTACGAGGACGTCGGCGACCTCGGCCAGCGCCGTACGCCGGTCGACGGGGGAACCGCCGTGCGTGACGACGATCGGCCGGGTCGGCGCGTCGGCGAACATCTCGCTCGCCGGGTCCAGCTCCAGCCGGCTCGACACGAGCACCAGCGGCGGGTACTCGGCCAGCCCGGCGTCGCGGCGCCACGCCCGGCTCCGCGCACCGAGCCGCATCGCTCCGTACCCCTCGTGGCGGAGCGTGCCGGCGCCGACCATGACCGCGTCGCACACCCTCCGCAGCAGGCCGAACACCCGCTTGTCCGCCCCGCCGGACAGCCCCGCGGAGTACCCGGCGACGCTGACGGCACCGTCCGCGCTGGTCACGAAGTTGACCCGGACGTACGGCCGGGACCGGTCGGCCGGCAGGTAGCAGCCGAGCAGCTCGTCGTCGGTCAGCTCGGTCGCGGCGGGATCCGGCCACAGTCGGTACATGCCGGTCATGATCGCGCATCGGGGGCGGACGGCGCCGCGCCGGGCCACGCGTCGAGCACCTCGACGTGCCGCAGCCCGCCGGACGACGCGAGGTGCCGGAACCACGCGGCGCACTCCGGCACGGTGTCGACCAACCGGGCGGCCTCCTCGGCGGACTCCCGGTCCCGCCAGACGATCACGTCGAGGAAGCTCCCGTCGTCCTCGCGCGTCAGGTACGCGGCGAGGCAGGCGGGGAACCGGGCGCGCAGCGCGGCCACCATCGCGGGGCGCTCCGCCACCAGCGCCTCCTCCGCCCCCGGACGTACCCGGAACGCGGCCAGCTCGATCACCATGCGCCGCACCCTAACGACGACCCCCGACATCTCCGGTGTCCGACTCGCCCCTCGGAACCGGGCAGCCCACGCGGCGCGTTCCGGAAACGGCCAGGTCGGCGAGCCACCGCGGGGGCCGCTCAGGCGTACAGGGCGGCAAGGTCGCGTGCCGCGCGGGCGAGGCGTTCGCGCAGGTCGGCGGGGGAGCGGACCTCGGCGTGCGGGCCGAGCCGCAGCAGGTCCGCCTCGGCCTGCGGCAGCGACTCGATCGGGATCGTCACGGTGACCCAGCCGGCCTCGTCCGGCGCGCCCGCCGTACGGTCGACGGCCGCGGTGACCGGGTCGGCGGCCATCTCCGCCAGCCGGCGCCGGCCGCGCGGGGACAGCCGCACCACCGCCTCGCCGGTGTACAGGCGGGTGCGGAAGTCGCTGATGTGGTCCCGCCAGTACGCGGGGAGGTCGAAGTCGGTGGGGCGCTCGAAGCCGGCGTCCAGCGTGGTCAGGTCGAGGATCTGGTTCACCTTGTACGTCCGCGGCTCGGGCGTGTCGGCGCCGCCGGCGACGAGGTACCAGGTGCCGGCCTTGAGCACCACCCCGTACGGGCGGAGCGTGCGGTCGACGTCCGTCGGTTCCCGCCACCGCCGGTACGTGACGCGGATGCGCCGCTGCTCCCACACCGCCGACGCCACCGCCGCCAGGTACGGCACCTGGTCGGCGTCCCGGTACCAGCCGGGCGCGTCGAGGTGGAACCGTTGCCGGATCAGGTCGGCGCGGTCCCGGAGTTCGGGCGGCAGCGCGGCGCGCAGCTTGAGCGCGGCGGCGGTGACCACCGCGCCGAGGCCGAGTTCGGCGGCCGGTCCGGGCAGCCCGGCCAGGAACAGCGCCTCCGCCTCGTCACCGGTCAGCCCGGTCAGCCGGGTCCGGTACCCGTCGAGCAGCTGGTAGCCGCCACCCGGGCCGGCGTCGGCGTACAGCGGGATGCCGGCGGCGGACAGCGACTCGGCGTCGCGGTAGATCGTGCGGACCGAGACCTCCAGTTCGGCGGCGAGTTCCCGGGCGGTCAGCCGGCCCCGGGTCTGGAGCAGCAGGAGCAGGGAGAGCAGTCGGCTGGCGCGCATGGCGACAGCATCCCCCGACCCACTGACAGCAGGCGTCAGCGACCGGGGCGCAGGCTGCCGCCATGCCGTTCACACCGAAGCGCCTGCGGGCGCGCGTCCCGGTCGAACTCGCCGGGCGCACGATCAAGCCGTACCACGTGGACACGCTCGACCGGCCGCTGTCGCCGGCGATGCTGGCCGCCGCGTACGAGGCGCTGCCGGGGCTGCTGCCGCCGCCCGACGACGAGACGCCGCCCGCCGGGTTCGCGGTGGTGCACCGGGGCGGTGACTCCCTCTACGTCAACGCGTACTCCTGGGTCTGGGGCAACGTCGTGGAGTGCCGCGTGGCCGCCGCCGGCCAGCCGTACCTGGGGTGTCCGGACACCGACCCGACGCACGTCGTACCGGTCGAACGGGCGGTGATCGGCTGCGTGTGGGAGCTGCCGGCGCTGGCGCACGAACGCACCGCCTGGGTCCGGCACGTGCTCGCGCCGCACCGCCCCGACCTCGCGGGCTACCTCGCCGACGTACTCCCGGACGGCCCGGTCGGCGACTGAGACCCGCGGTCACCGCATCTCGGCGAGTACCTCGTCGAGGGGGCTCGCGGCGACGCCGAGCGTCCGTTCGGTGTGCCCGGCGTCGACCACGAACCGGCCGGTGTCCATGAACCGCGTCTCGAACAGTTCCGGCCAGAACGGGTCGGTCAGGCCGAGCAGCGTCAGTTCCCGGTCGGTCAGCGTGCCCAGCTCGGGCACCGGTACGCCAGCCAGCGCCGCGTACCGGGTGGCCAGCTCGCGCATCGTCGCGGTGATCGTCGGCGCGAGCCACGGCGCGCCCCACGCCGCCTCGTTCCGGGACGCCGCGACGAGAGTACGGGCCGCGTCGCCGATCGCGGTGAACGCGTGCGGGTGATCGAGCTCGGTCGGGACGAGCGCAGGCCGGCCCGCCCGTACCGGCGGCGCGACGAAGATCGAGAACAGCGACACCGCGCCGGCGCCGAGGAACTGGCCGGCACGTACCTCGGTGGCGCGGACCCGGCCCTCGTCGTGCGCGGCCTTCGCCTCCCGCCACATGGCCGCGCGGGTGCCGCCCTTCGGGCCGGTCGCGCGCTGCGGCGTCGCCTCGGTGACCGGACCGTCGTCGACCGGGCCGTACCCGTAGAGGTTGGTGAGCATGACGTAGCCGGCGCCGGTGCGTTCGGCCGCCGTACGGATCGCGCCGAACAGCGGCGGGACCGTCTCCGGCCACGTGTGGTACGCGGTGGCGGCGCAGTTGAACACCGTGTCGGCGCCCTCGGCCAGCCGGGTCAGGGCGTCGACGTCGGTGGCGTCGAGCGCGGTCCGCTCGATGCCCGGTTCGTCGGGCCCGCCGCGCCGGCTGACCATCCGTACGCGCTCCCCGTCCGCGACGAGCAGCCGGGCGGTGGCGTGCGCGGTCGCGCCCGCGCCGACGATGACGTGCAGGGACATCGGTTCCTCCGGAATGAATGTCGTGGGGCCGTGGTTCGCTTGCCACGGACGCCTTTCAGCCTCCGGTCCGGGCCGTGCGGCAACCACGGGCCGGCCGGACAGACACCCGGAGGATCGGGCCATGCACCGCGTCGCCGTCCTTGCCGTACCACCGGTCACCGGCTTCGAGCTGTCCGTACCGGACCTCGTGCTCGGGCAGGCGCGCGTCGCCGGCGCCCCGGCGTACGAGGTGGTGTTCTGCGCGGTCGACCCCGGCCCCGTCCCGGTACTCGGCGGGATGGGTGTCACGGTGCCGCGCGGCCCGGACGCGTTGGCCGGCGCGCGGACGGTCGTCGTCATCGGCGGCGCGGACCTCGGCCCGCCCGACCCGCGCGTCCGCACCGCCCTGACCACCGCGTACGCCAGCGGTGCGCGGCTGGTCGCGCCGTCCTGCGCCGGTGCGTTCCTGCTGGCGTCCGCGGGGCTGCTGGACGGCCGGGCCGCGGCGATCGGCGCCGGGCTCGCCGACCGGTTCCGCCGGGAGTACCCGGGGGTGGTGGTGACGGACCGGCTGTTCGTCGCGGCCGACGACGTGTACACCTGCGCCGGGCACGCCGCCGCGGTCGACCTGTGCCTGCACCTCGTCGCCGCCGACCACGGCGCGGCGGTCGCCGGTGCGCTGGCCGGTGGGCTCGCCGTACCGCCGCCCCGCCCGGCGGACGCGACCCTGCCGGCGGCACCGGTCCCCGCGGTACCGGACGCGTCGCTCACCGGTACCCGGGAGTGGGCGTTGGGCCGGCTGGCCGAGCCGATCCGGCTGACCGACCTGGCCCGGCACGCCAACACCAGCGTGCGGACGCTGACCCGCCGGTTCCGCCGGGAGACCGGGCTGAGCCCGCTGCGGTGGCTGCTGGCGCGCCGGATCGACGCCGCCCGGCGGCTGTTGGAGACCACCGACCTGCCCGTCGAGACGGTGGCCCGCCGCGCCGGTCTCGGTACGGCGGACTCGCTGCGCGCCCACTTCGCCCGCGAACTCGGGCGTACCCCGAGCGCCTACCGGGCGGGCTTCCGCGCCGCCTGATCCGCCCCGGTCCCCAGCAACGCCCGGGTACGGTCCGGGCCCAGCGCGAGCAGCAGCGTGGGCAGCCGCGGCCCGGTGTCCGCCCCGACCAGCAGCCGGTACAGCAGCGTGAAGAACGACCGCTGCGCCGCGCGTACGGTGTCGTCGGCGGGGGCGTCGGCGGGCAGCCCGGCGAGCCGCTTGGGCACGCCGTACACGAGGGTGGTGAGCGCGGCGAGGTCGGTGCAGCCGGGCAGGTCGGCGACGAGCAGGTCGAGCGCGGCCCGTTCGGCGTCGGTCACCGCCGAGAGCCGGTCGGTGTCGGGCGCGGCGCGCACCCGGGTCCGCCGATCCGCCGGTACGTGCCGGGCCAGCCACGTCGCGGCGAGCGTCCGGCGCGGCTCGACGTCGGCGAGGCGCAGGTCGGTGCCCTCTGCGGCGCCCAGGATCCGCGCCGTCTGCGCCGGGTTCCCGGCGGTCACGTCGAGTACGGAGCTGAGCAGCCGCCAGGACACCGGGCGGCGCGCCGCGGCGAGCCCCGGCACGGCCGCCCGCCGGTACGCGAGGGTCTCCGCCGGCCCGGCCGTACCGTCGGCGACCCGGGACGCGAGCCGGTCCCACTCCTCGTACAGGCGGGTCACCTCGGTGCCGAAGTCGACGGTGATGGACTGCTGCGGGCGGCGGCGCGCGTACAGCCAGCGCAGTACGGCCGGTTCGAGGATGGCGAGCGCGTCGGCGGGGGTGGGCGCCCCGCCGGCGGACGACGACAGCTTGGCCGTACCGCGGGCGCCGACGAACCCGTACGCCAGGAAGACCGGGGGCCGGGCGCCGAACACCTCGCGGCAGATCGTCCGGCCGACCCCGGCCGACGACGACGGCGCGGCGTGGTCGGCGCCGGCCGCCTCGAACACCACCGGCTCGTGTGCCCACCGCATCGGCCAGTCCGCCTTCCAGACGAGCTTGCCGTGGTTGGTGTCGGCGAGCCGGAAACCGTCCGGCCCGCACGCCGCGCAGGCGTACCGCAGCGCGCTGGAGTCCTCGTCGTACGCGGTGATCCGGGTGTCGTCGCGGCCGCAGCGCCGGCAGTACACCCGGTACGGCCAGGCGTCCGGGTCGGGCGGTCCGCCCCGCGCCGCGGCGAGCGTCGCCTCGATCTCTCGCCGCCGCGCCATCGCGGTACGTACCGCGTCGGTGTAGTGGCCCGCGCGGTACCGGTCGGACTGGCCGACCTCGCGTACCCGCACCCCGAGCCGGTCCAGCGCGGTACGCAGCGGCGCCGCGTACCGCTGCGCCCAGCTCGGGTACTCGTCGAACGGGTCGGGCACCTCGGCCAGCGGCCGCCCCACGTGCTCCGCCATCCGCGCGGGCACGCCCGCCGGCACCCGCCGCAGCCGGTCGTGGTCGTCCCAGAACAGCACGTGCTCCACCGGTACGCCGCGGGCCGCGAGTTCGGCGGCGACGAAGTGCTGGGTGAGCAGTTCGCGCAGGTTGCCCAGGTGGACCGGGCCGGACGGGCTCACCCCGGAGGCGACGACGAGCGGCCCGGCACCGCCCCGCACCTGGTACTCCGCGTACGCCTCGTCGGCGGCGCGGGTCACCCAGTCGGCGCCGTCCGGCGGATCGGACGGGTGCGGTGTGCCGGCGGCAGGGATGGACGGTGGTACGGGCATCGATGACCTCGCAGGTACGCCAGGGAAGGGGGACCGGCGGCGCGCACTCCGGACCCGCGTACACGGCGAGGGGGTGCCTGCGGGCGACACCGGACGCCGGGCCGCCTGGGCGACGCGTCAGTCAGCGTCGCCGGCGCGGGCCCGGCCCGGTTTGGTCTGTGTACCGGAGATCATCGGCGGTGATACTACTCGCCCGGCCGACCGGTCGCCGGTTCCTGTGGCCGCGGACCGGTGCGGTGCTGGCAGTCGCACCACTCCCGGCCGCGGCACTCCTCGTGCCGCCGGTCCCGGCAGGCCTGGCAGATCATGCCTCCAGTCAACCCGTACCGGGCGGTGCGCGCCGGCGGATCGGCCGCGGTCATCCCGGAGGGTCGGCCGGGTGCGGCGGCGGGCGCCGTAGGGTGACGGTCATGAACAGGGAGCCGGCCGACTCGGCCCGCGCCTCGGACGCCGACCGGGAGCGCGTCGCCGACGTGCTCAACCTGGCCCTGTCCGAGGGCCGGATCGACTTCGACGAGTTCGAGCAGCGGCTCGACCGGCTCTACCCGTCCCGCACGTACGGGGAACTGCGCGCGCTGGTGGCGGACCTGCCCGACGACGGCGCCGCCGTGGAACTGCGCGCCCGCGGTACCAAGCTGTCCCGGTCCGGCCGGTGGACGGTGCCGCGCGCGATGCTGGTCGACAACCTGGCCGGGCCGACCGTGCTGGACTTCTCCACGGCCGACATCCGTACCGCGCGCGTCGACGTGGAGCTGAACACCCGGTACGGCCCGACCACGCTGGTACTGCCGGCCGGGGCGGGTGCGGACACCAGCGGGCTGGAGGTCCGCTGGGGGACGCTGCGGTCGAAGGTGCCGGCGGAGCCGTCGCCCGGCGCGGTGCGGTTCCGGATCACGGGCCGTCAGGTCGGCGGCACCATCAAGATCCGCACCCGCCGCCGCTGAACCGGCAGCCGGCACACCGCGTCCACCCCGCGGTGCCGCATCGCACCGCGGGTGACGTGCGGTCCGGCCTCAGATCAGGGCCGGTGCGGCGCCCGTCTCGGTGACCATCGGCCGGCCGGCGGCGATCCACGACTTCATGCCGCCCTCCAGGTTCACCGCGTCGATGCCCTCCTGCCGGAGGTACGCGGTGACCCGGGCGGAGCGCCCACCGGACCGGCAGACCACGACGAGTCGTACGTCGTCGGGTAACTCGGGCAGACGGTCCGGTACGGCTCCCATCGGGATGTGCAGAGCCGCGGCGATGTGCCCTGCCGCGTACTCGTCGGGTTCCCGGACGTCGAGGACGATCGAGTCCTCGGCGACCGCGTCGGCGTCGATGCTCGGGACGTGCGGGGGTTGAGGCATCACCCCTTCACGGTACCCAGGTCGGCGGAGTTAGTTGGGCAATGTCCGGATTCCCGTCGTCGATCGGCTGGCTTGTCGAACAAACAGGGGTCGAACTCTTTACGAGCAGGTGACCAACTGATCTAATCACTTAGCCATTCGATCTCCGGGCTGGAGGAACACATGAACGGTTCGACGGCGAACCCCCTGGGCCGCCGGACTCTCCTGGCCGGTGCGGTGGCGGTGCCGCTCGGAGCGGCACTCGGTCTCGGGCGCGGCGGCTCCCCCGCCGCCGCGGCCGGGCGACGTCCCGGATCGCTGACCGTGACCGGCGCGGCGCCCGACCGGGGCCTGACGACCCTCTTCGACGGGTACAGCGACAGCGGCGTCGGCTGGACCGGCGCCGACTCCACGTACTCGGTACGGCTGCCGGACGGTCGGATCGTCTGGATCTTCTCCGACACGTTCCTCGGGCCGGTGCACCCGGACGGGTCGCGCCCGCAGGACACGCCGTTCCTGAACAACTCGTTCGTGGTGCAGCAGGGATCCCGGCTGACCACCGTGCACGGCGGTACGGCGGACGCGCCCGAGGCGTTGCTGCCACCCGACGACGACGGCTGGTACTGGGCGGGCGCCGGCATGGTGGGTGCCGGCACGCTGAACGTGACGTACCACCAGTTCCACCGGACGGGCACGGGGATCTGGGACTTCGCCTGGCTGCGCAGCGTACTGGCGCGGTTCACGCTCGACACGCTGACGCTCATCGACGTCACGCCGCTGCCGTCGGACGTACCGAACCTGGAGAGCGCGTCCTGGCTGCTGTCCACCGGCGGCCACACGTACGCGTACCGGGTCGAGGACCTGGGTTCGGACAAGTACCTGCACGTGGCGCGGGTGGCGGGCGACGACCTGCGCGCGCCGTGGCGGTTCTGGACCGGGTCGGGCTGGTCGGCGGACCAGACGGCGTCGACGCGGGTGCAGGCCGGCGTGTCCAACGAGTACAGCGTGACGCGGGTGGGGTCGGAGTACCTGCTGCTGACGCAGGACACCACGGAACTGCTCAGCCCGCACGTGGTGGCGTACTCGGCGGCCACGCCGACGGGTCCGTTCACCGGGAGGACCGCGGTGTACACGACGCCGGAGACCGGCGCGGACGGCAGCTACCACAACGGGAACGTGTACACGTACAACCCGCACGTGCATCCGGAGCTGTCCAGCGCGCGCGAGCTGCTGGTGTCGTACAACGTGAACAGCTTCGACAACCAGGACCTGTACGGCGACGTCAGCATCTACCGGCCACGGTTCGTCCGGGTGACGCTGGGGTCCGCCGGTGGCCGCTGAGAACCTGGCCCGGCCGAGCCTGTCCGACGCCGTCACCGACCGGGTTCTCGCCCTGATCCGCGAGCAGGGGCTGCGTCCGGGGCAGCGGCTGCCGTCGGCGCGGGCGCTGGCAGAACGGTTCTCGGTGGCGACGCCGACGATCCGGGAGGCGCTGCGGCGGTTGCAGGCGACCGGCGCGGTCGAGCTGCGGCACGGCTCCGGCGTGTACGTCTCGGACACGCTGAACCGGGTACTGCTGCCCAACCCCAACCTCTCCGTACTGCCCGGCGAGCGGCTGCTGCACCTGCTGGACGCGCGGCTGCTGATCGAGCCGTACCTGGCGGAGCGGGCGGCGCAGGTGTGCGACGCGGAGCAGGCGACGACGCTGGCGGCACTGCTGGACGGGGCGGCGGGCAACCTGACCGGTGACGACTCGCGGCTGCACGAGGCGAACATGGGCTTCCACGCCGCGGTCGGCGCGGTCGCCGGCAACACCGTACTGAACGAGGTGCTGGAGTCGCTGCTGGCGGTGCACGGTCACGAGCAGCGGGAGATCCTCGCCCTGTTCGACGACCGCGCCCGGGACCACCACGAGCACCGGGAGATCATGACCGCCATCGTCGAACGGCGCGCGGACGACGCCGCAGGGAAGATGCGGGCGCACCTGGCCGACGTCCGGTCGGTGATCGCGCGGCGGCTGGCGGCAGAACGATGACGTTGTTTCCCCTCGACAAGGAAAGGTGACAGACCGTGCGGCGATTTCGCGCTGTGGTTGCGGTCCTGGGCGCCGCCGTCCTCCTCGGGCTGACCGCCTGCGGTGGCGGTGCGTCCGAGCACAAGACGACGCTGAAGCTGTACAACGACAAGGGCGCCTGGAAGCCGTACTTCCAGCAGCTGAACGCCACGTCGAAGAAGCAGATCGGCCTGACCAACCAACCGGTCGGGTACACCGACGAGCCGACGTACCAGTCGTTCATCAAGGCGTCGTTCCGGACGAAGAACAAGCCGGACCTGTTCACCTGGCAGGTCGGGTCGCAGTTGCAGGACATCGCGACCACCGGCCAGGTCGCCGACACCACCGACATCTGGAACCAGGGCGTCAAGTCCGGCGACCTCTCCAACGACGTCAAGAAGTACTACACGGTCGACGGCAAGCAGTACTGCGTGCCGCTGAACGTGTCGTACTGGGTGATGTTCTACAACAAGAAGGTCTTCGCGGAGGCGGGCGTCAAGGAGCCGACCTCGTGGGCGGACCTGATGGCGGACGCGCAGAAGCTGAAGGCGCACGGCGTGACGCCGTTCTACCAGACCAACATCCTGTTCAGCTTCGTGTGGTTCCAGCAGTTGCTGCTGGGCACCGACCCGCAGCTGTACGAGGACCTGTCGACGGGGAAGGCGAAGTACACCGACCCGGGCGTCGTGAAGGTCATGCAGCAGTGGAAGGGCATGATCGACAAGGGCTACATGTCCGACGCCGGTGACAAGACCGACCCGGGTGCGCTGCTCAAGTCGGGCAAGGTGGCGATGGTGCCGGACGGCACCTGGTTCAACACCACCATGTCGCAGCTGAAGATGAAGCCGGGCAGCGACTACGGCACGTTCGTCATCCCGAACGTCAACCCGTCGCTGTCGACCACGTCGATGGCGTTCGAGTCCGGGCCGCTGTGCTCGCTGACGAAGGCGCCGGACCCGCAGGCGAGCCTGAAGTACCTGAAGTGGTGGGTGGGCAAGGACGCGCAGACGACCTGGTCGAACTCGCGCAACGACGTGTCGGCCAACCCGAAGGTCACCTCGACCGACCCGAACCTGACGACGCTCACCAAGAAGGCCAACAGCAGCAGCACCAAGCTCTACCTCCGGTACTTCGAGGCCGCGCCGCCGCCCGTCCTGACGGCCGCGCTCGACGGCTTCGGCGCGTTCCTCGCCAACCCGGGGACGTACCTGAAGCAGTTGCAGAACATCCAGCAGGCGGCGGACCAGTACTGGAGCCAGCACAAGTGACCGCCGTGACCGACCGTTCCGCACCGCCGGGCACGAGCACCACGCCCGGCGGTGCGGGCCGCCGCATCGCCGCCCGGTTCGCCCCGTACGGGTTCGTCGCGCCCGGTGTGTTGCTCACCGCGGTCCTGCTGTACCTGCCGTTCCTGTACACGCTGTACATCGGCTTCACGAACTACGACGGGCTGCATCCGAGCCAGTTCGTCGGGGTGGACAACTTCGTGCAGTTCGCGAAGGACCCGGCCCTGCTCACCTCGGTACGCAACACGCTGCTGTGGGTCGTCGGCGCCACCGTGGTCCCCGTCGTACTCGGGTTGCTCGTGGCGGTGCTGTCGCACGGGCTGCGGCACGCCACGTGGTACCGGATCCCGTTCCTGCTGCCGTACGCGCTGTCGGGTGCGGGGCTGGCCGTGATCTGGGGGTTCATCCTCCAGCACGGCGGCGCGGCGAACCAGGTACTGACGGCGCTGCACATCCCGGGCGGCGACACGTCGTTCCTCCAGCACGGGCCGGCGAACACGATCGCGATGATCATCGCGATCACCTGGCAGCAACTGGGCGTCAACGCGTTGCTGTTCATGGTGGGGCTGCAGTCGATCCCGGTCTCCCCGCTGGAGGCGGCCCGGCTCGACGGCGCGAACGCCTGGCAGCTGTTCCGCAACGTCACCTGGCCGTTGCTGCGCCCGCTGACCACGGTCGTGGTGGGGCTGTCGCTGGTGGCGAGCCTTAAGACGTTCGACATCGTGTGGGTGACCACGCAGGGCGGACCCGGCCGGTCGTCGGAGACCTTGGCCGTCACCATGTACCGCGACGCGTTCGTCACCGGCGACTACGGCCAGGGCGCGGCGGTGGCCGTGGCGCTGACGGTCGTCACCGGCCTGGTGTCCTTCGTGTACCTCAAGCGGCAACTGAGGACGGTGACCTGACGTGCGCATCGGGGGTGTCATCCGCCGGGCGGTCCTGATCGTGCTCGGCGCGATCTGGCTGGTGCCGGTGTACCTGTTGCTGGTCAACGCGTTCCGGCCGGGGGCCGACTACACCGGCGACCACGTGTGGACGCCGTCGGCGACGTTCGGGCTGTTCGACAACTTCGCGAAGGCGTGGGACAACGCCGATCTGGGCCCCAGCATCGGCAGTACGGTGCTGTACTCGGTGGTCTCGCCGGCGGTCGGTGTGGTCGTCGGCGCGCTGGCCGCGTACGCGATCGTGGTGTTGCGGTTGCGGCACGGGTTCGCGTGGTTCCTGGCCGTCTACGGCGGGACCATCTTCCCGACGCAGATGCTGCTGATCCCGCTGTTCCTCGGCTACTCCGACACCAACCTGTACGACAACCGGTTCGGCATGGTGCTCATCTACACCACCATCTCCGTACCGTTGGCCGCGTTCGTGATGCGCAACTTCTTCACCGGCGTGGCGTACGAGGTGTTCGAGGCGGCGCGGATCGACGGGGCGAGCGTGTTCACCGCGTTCTGGCGGATCTACCTGCCGCTGTCGGTGCCGGCGCTGGCCGCGGTGTTCATCCTGGACTTCACGTTCGTGTGGAACGACCTGATGTTCGGCCTGACGCTGTCGCAGGACCAGTCGGTACGCCCGATCCAGACCGCGCTGTCCGCGCTCAACAGCGCGTACGCCGGCACGTCGGTGCCGACCGTACTGGCCGCCGGCCTGATCGTCTCGCTGCCGACGGTGGCGCTGTTCCTTGCCACGCAACGACTCTTCGCCCGGGGCCTGACCCTGGGGCAGTACTGAGAGGACCCACGTGACCAGCCGACTGCTGCGCCGCAGCCTCGGATCCCCCACGTACGACGGGATGCGGGAGGTGCTCCGCACCGAGGGGTACGTGCCGGTGTGCCAGGGCCCGGGACTGCGAGTGCGGGCCGCGGGGCTGCCGCTGTTCGCCCGCGCCGACGGCGGTGGGCTGACCCAGGTGGTCCGGATCGCCGTCGACGAGGGCGCGCCCGGCCTGGCGCTGTCCCTGCGGGACGGCGACACCGAGCTGGCCCGCGCCACGTACGCGGGGGCCGCGGTCGACCTGCACGTGCCGGAGGTGTCGGCGCCGCGGCAGCTCACCCTGGTCGCCCAGGTCGGCGGTACGGCGGTGGCGACGGGCCGGTTCACCCTTGCGCCGCAACGGAAGTGGACCGTACACCTGGTGCACCACTCGCACCTGGACATCGGGTACACCGACCCGCAGGGCGACGTGCTGCGCAACCACCTGCGGTACCTGGACTCGACGCTCGACCTGGCCGAGGCGACCGCGGACTTCCCGGCGGAGTCCCGCTTCCGGTGGACGGTCGAGTCGGCCCTGCCGGTACGGCGGTTCCTCGCGTCGCGGCCGCGGCGGGTGGTGGACCGGTTCGTGGAGCTGGCGAAGGCGGGCGCGGTCGAGGTGACCGCGATGCCGTTCCAGATGCACACCGAGGCGGCGTCCACCGAGGAACTGCACCGGCAGCTGCGCCTGACCCGCGACCTGCACCGGCGGTACGGGATCCCGGTGCGCTCGGCGATGCACACCGACGTACCGGGCGCGGTCGCCGGGTTCGTGGACGCGCTGGCCGCCGCGGGCGTACGGCACCTGGCGGCGGCGCACAACTGGGCGGGCCGGGCGGTGCCGTACCGGATCGGCGGGCAGCGGCTGGGTCGGCCGTTCTGGTGGCGCTCGGCGGCCGGCAACCGGGTGCTGGTGTGGTTCACCGACACCGCGCACGGCATGGGGTACATGGAGGGCAACATCCTCGGCCTCGCGCACAGCCGCGAGCTGACCGAGGAACTGCTGCCCGGCTACCTGTTCTCCTTGGCGCACAAGCCTTTCCCGTACGGCAGCGAGTCGTTCGGGTGGTCCGGGATGGCCGCCGCGGACGTCACGAAGCAGCCCTACCCGTACGACCTGCTGCACGTGCGGGTGCAGGGCGCCGACGCGGACAACGCCGGCCCGTCGATCGGCCCGGCCACGGTCGCGCGGGACTGGAACGCGCGCTGGGCGTACCCGCGGCTGGTCACGTCCACCAACGCCGACTTCCTCGGCGAGGCGGAGCGCCGGGTCGGCGCGCAGCTCGACACGCACACCGGCGAGTGGACCGACTGGTGGGCCGACGGGCTCGGCTCCGGCGCGCGCCCCCTCGGGTACGCCCGGCGCGCGCAGAACGAGCTGCGGCAGGCGGAGACGCTGCACGCGCTGGCCGGTACGGACGACGCCGCCGAGGCGATCGGCGACACGTACGACCGGCTGGGCTTGTTCGACGAGCACACCTGGGGTGCCGCGAACCCGTGGCACGACACCGAACACGGCTTCGACGCCGGCGGGCTGATGTGGGAGCGCAAGGCCGGCTTCGCGTACGGTGCCGCGGACGAGGCGGCCGACCTGCGCGCCCGGGGTGCCGCGATGCTCGGCGACACGCTCGGTGCACCGGCCGGCACGCTCGCCTCGTACCTGGTGGTCAACACCGGGCCGGCGGAGCGTACGGACGCGGTGGCGGCGTGGCTGCCGGCGAGCCGGGTGCCGCTGACCACCGCGGTGTCCGTCCGGGACGCGGCGGGAACCGTCGTGCCGCATGCCGAGGACGTCACGGACCCGGCCGAGTGGCCGACCCGTCCCGGCGGCCGGCTGCTGCGCTTCACCGCCGTCGACGTCCCCGCCACCGGCCACGTCCGGTACGACGTGGTCGCCGGCGCCGGCCCCGCCCCCGTCACCGAACTGTCCGAGCCGGTCGTCGAGAACGAGCACTACCGCGTCACGTACGACCTGGCGAGCGCGACGATCGGTGCGATCGTGGACCGGCGTACCGGCCGGGATCTGGTCAACCCCAACGGATACGCCGGGATGAACCAGTACGTCTACGACCGGTACTCGACCGCCGCGCACGTCAACCACCTGTCCGGGCACACCGAGGCCGGGCCCGACAACGCCCTGCTCGCGTCCCGCACCCTGGGCCGCCGCGCCACCCTGGTGCGCGCGTACGCGGACGGGGCGGGGGTCACGCTGGAGGTGGAACTGTCCGGCGACGGCGCCGACTGGGTGCGCACCACCGTACGGCTGCCCGCCGGGGTGGCGCGGGTGGAGATCACCAACCGGCTGGCGAAGCGCCCGCACCCGGAGAAGGAGGGCGTGTACTTCGCGTTCCCGTTCGCGGTGGGGACGCCGCCGGTGGCGTGGGAGCTGACCGGCGCGGTCGGCGGCACGGCGGCACCCCGGGTACCGGGCGCGCCGACGCACCTGGCCCCGCTGCGGCACTGGGTGTCCTATGTGGACGGTGACAGTACGCTGGCGTGGGCGACGCTGGAGGCGCCGCTGACCCAGTTCGGCGACATCCACCTGCCGTACGTGCCGTACCCGCCGACGGTGCGCCCCGAGCCCGGCGAGCCCGGCAGCCTCTACTCCTGGGCCCTGAACAACATCTGGGACACCAACTTCCCGGCGCAGCAGCAGGGCGAACACACCTTCCGGTACGCGATCGCCACGGCGGCGGGCGCGGAGCCGCGGGCGTTCGGCGCGCGGACCGCGGCCGGGCTGACCGACCCGCTCGTCGCCGTCGCCCTCACCGGCACCGGTACGCCGCCGGAGCGCGGCGCGGCCGTCACCGTCGACGCCGACGACGTGTACGTGTCGTCGCTCGGCGCGGCGCCGCCGGGCCACCAGGGTCGTGCCGTGTACCTGCGCTCGGTCGCGGCCGTCGACCGCGAGGTGACCGTACGGTTCGCCGCGCCGGTCGGCCGCGCCACCCGTACGACCAGCCTCGGGCTGGAACCGCACGAGCTGACCGTCGCCGACGGAGCGGTACGCGTCGGAGTACCGGCGGAGGGCCTCGTCGCCCTCGTGGTGGCGCCGTGAAGATCGTCGACATCCGGCCGACCACCGTCACCGTGCCGCTGGAGGCGCCGCTGCTGCACTCCAACGGCGCGCACTGGGGCCGCTTCGTCCGTACCGTGGTCGAGGTCGAGGCGGACAACGGGCTGATCGGGCTCGGCGAGATGGGCGGCGGCGGGCAGAGCGCCGAGGACGCGCTGCGTGCCCTGCGGGAGTACCTGGTCGGGCACGACGTGTACGCGTTGGAGGCGTTGCGGTTCGCCATCGCCAACCCGACCGCCAGCCTGTACAACAACCGCACGCAGCTGCTCGCCGCGATCGAGTTCGCGTGCCTGGACCTGATCGGCCAGTACCAGAACGTCCCGGTGCACGACCTGCTCGGCGGCAAGCTGCGGGACACCGTGCCGTTCGCGTCGTACCTGTTCTTCCGGTACGCGGACCCGGCGACCGGACTCGGCGAGGTCCGTACGCCGGAGCAGCTCGCCGTGCACGCCAAGGACCTCAAGGCACGCTACGGATTCCGTACGCACAAGCTCAAGGCCGGCGTGTTCCACCCGGACCACGAACTGGACTGCTACCGCGCGCTGGCCGAGGCCACCGACGGCGACCTCCTCCGGTACGACCCGAACGGTGCGCTGTCGGTCAACCAGGCGCGCCGGTTCGCCCGCGCCATCGCCGACCTGCCCAACGAGTACTTCGAGGACCCGACCTGGGGCATGAACGGGATGCGGCAGCTGCGCGACACCGGGCTGCCGCTCGCCACGAACACGGTGGTGGTGAACTTCGAGCAGCTCGCCGCGAACGTCCGCGACCCCGCGGTCGACGTCATCCTGCTGGACACCACGTTCTGGGGCGGGATCCGGCCGTGCGTCAAGGCGGCCGGCGTGTGCGAGACGTTCCAGCTCGGGGTGGCCGTGCACTCGTCCGGCGAACTCGGCATCCAGCTCGCCACGATGCTCCATCTCGGTGCGGTCCTGCCCAATCTGGACCACGCCGCCGACGCGCACTACCACCACCTGCGCGACGACATCATCGTGGGCGGCAAGATGTCGTACGTGAACGGAGCGATCGCCGTCCCCGACGGCCCCGGCCTGGGCGTACGGCTGGACCGGGACAAGCTGGCCGAGTACGCGGAGCTGTACCGGGAGCTGGGTGGCTACCCGTACGACCGGGATCCCGGTCGCCCGGGTTGGTACCCGTTGATCCCGAACGACCGGTGGGCCGACCCCACCGCACCGCAGCCGGACACGCTGTGACCGCCCGGCGGTGGCGACCCCGCCGCAACTGGGGCGCCCGGGTGCACGAGTCGAGCGTCGACGGGCTGGCCGCGGTCACCCTGGAGAACGAGCGGCTCCGGGTGACCGTCCTGCCCGGCAAGGGTTGCGACATCGTCGAGTTCCTGGACAAACGCACCGACACCGACCTGGTCTGGTGGTCGCCGCTCGGGCTCCGCTCGCCGGAGTCGGTGGCCGGCGGCGCCGCCGACGACGCCGCACTCTTCCACGACGCGTACGAGGGCGGTTGGCAGGACGTGTTCCCGTCCGGCGGCGCGCCGTCGACGTACCGGGGCGCGGCGCTGGGGCAGCACGGCGAGGTGTCCGGACTGGCCTGGGAGTACCGGATCGTGACGGACACGCCGGAGGAGGTCGCGGTCGAGTTCGCGGTCCGCACCCGGCGCCTGCCGTACCTGCTGACCCGGGTGCTGCGGCTGACCGCCGGCGCGACCCGGCTCGCCGCCACGGAACGGGGGACGAACGTGGCGCCGGTCCCGGTGCACGCCATGTGGGGCCAGCACCTCGCGTACGGGCGGCCGTTCCTCGCGCCCGGCGCGCGCATCACGCTGCCGCCGGGCGTCCGGGTCGTCGCGCACGCCGAGCCGATCGGCGAACACGGCCGCATCGCCCCCGGCGGCGAGTACGACTGGCCCGTCGTGCCCGCGCCCGGCGGCGGCACCACCGACCTGTCCGTGGTGCCCGGCCCCGTCGGCAGCTCCGACGTCTGCTACCTCACCGGCTTCACCACCGGCTGGTACGAGCTGACCGGGCCGAACGGCGGGGTCCGCGTCGAGTGGGACGCCACCGCCCTGCCGTACCTGTGGCTCTGGCAGGAACTCGGCGGCACCACCGGGCACCCGTGGTGGGGCCAGGCGTACGTCGTGGGGCTCGAACCGTTCTCCAGCTACCCGACGAACGGGCTCGCCGAGGCCGTCGACAACGGCAGCGCGATCCTGTTCGCGCCCGGCGAGACCCGGTCGTACGACTGGTCGGTGGGGCTGGCCGATGGGTGAGTTCAGCGGCCGCGTCGCGCTGGTCGTCGGCGGCTCCGCCGGCATCGGCCGGGCCGTCGTGACCCGGCTCGCGTCCGCCGGCGCCGCCGTCGTGTTCTGCGGCCACGAACCCGATGTCGTCGCCGCCACCGAGTCCGCCGAACGCGCCGCCGGCCGCGAGGTCACCGGCCACGTCGCCGACGTACGCTCCGACGCGGCGCTGCGCGACCTGGTCGCCGCGACCGTCGACGCGTACGGCGGCCTCGACGTCCTCGTCAACTCCGCCGGCATCCAGCGGTACGGCACCGTCGAGGACACCGCGCCGGAGCAGTGGGACGAGGTACTCGACGTCAACCTCAAGGGCATGTACCTGGCCTGCCGGCACGCCGTGCCCGTACTCCGGGCGCGCGGCGGCGGGGTCATCGTCAACGTCTCCTCCGTCCAGGCGTACGCGTCGCAGCAACGCGTCCTCGCGTACTCGGTGAGCAAGGCCGGGATCAACGCGCTCACCCGGTCGATGGCGCTGGACCACGCCGCGGACCGGATCCGCGTCAACGCCGTCTGCCCCGGCTCCGTCGACACCCCGATGCTGCGCTGGGCCGCGGGCCGCTTCGCCGGCGACCGTACGGTGGACGACACGCTCGCCGCCTGGGGCCGTACCCATCCGCTCGGGCGGGTCGCGCAGCCGGCGGAGGTCGCCGAGGTCGTCGCGTTCCTCGCCAGCGACCGGGCGTCGTTCGTGACGGGCTCCGAGTACCGGGTGGACGGCGGTCTGCTCGCCGTCAACCCGGCCGCCCTCGACGCCGACTGACCGCGGCCGCATCCGGCTTGGTTGAGCCGATCCGGCCGCCGCGTCAGGTGCGGCGAGGCCGCGGGTCGGTGGCGAGCAGGCCGAACAGCAGGTCGTCGGTCCACTCGCCCTTCAGCCAGGTGGCCTGCCGCCGGTGGCCCTCGGCGGTGAAACCCAGCCGGCGCAGCAGCCGCGCGGACCTCTCGTTACGCGCGTCGCACTCCGCGGAGATCCGTACGACGCCGCGCTCGAACAGGTCGTCCAGCACCGCGCCGACCGCCTCCGTCGCGTACCCGAGGCCCTGGTACGCGGTGGCGAGCGTGTAGCCGATCTCGGCCTGCCGCAGGTTCTCGTGCCGGTGTACGCCGACGTCGCCGACGAGTACGCCGTCGTCCGCGCGCACGACCGCGTACTGGAACCAGCCGGGGGTGTCGGGGGAGCCGGCGGCGAACTGCCGGACGAGTCGCCGCGCGTCGGCCTCGGTGACCGGCGCGGACCAGCCCTGGTAGCGCGCGACCGCCGGATCCGACCGGTACGCGGCGAGCGCCGGTGCGTCCTCCGTACGGAAGCGCCGCAGGACGAGCCGCTCGGTGACCAGGCGTACCGGCCTCACGGGGCTTCCCCGAGCAGCGCGTCGGACACCTGCCGCAGCGTGGTGACGAGCCGGTCGGACTCGCCGCGCCGGATCAGGTGCAGCACCAGGTCGCCGTGCAGCGAGCCGAGCAGGATGTGCGCGACGAGGTCGGCGTCGAGGTCGTCGCGCGCCTCGGCCACCAGCCCGCGTACGTGCTCGTGCCAGAACCGGTACACGGGTTCGGCGTGCCGGTCCGGCGCGGCCTGCTCGTACGCGGTGATGACGGCGATGTTGCGGGTGGCCAGGTCGACCGTGGCGGCGAGGAACGCGTTGAGGCGGTCGCGCGGCGGCGCGCCGGGCCCGAGCGGCGGCGGGCCGTCCTCGACGCGGGCGCGCAGCTCCTCGGCGCGCCGTTCGAGGAGGGCGCGGAGCAGGCCGGCCCGGTTGCCGAACCGGTGGAAGACGGTGCCCTTGCCGACGCCCGCGCGCGCCGCGATGGCCTCGATCGGTACCCGGTCGGCGGTGTCGTCGCGCAGCAAGTCCTCGGTGGCGCGCAGGATCGCCGCCCGGTTGCGCGCCGCGTCGGCACGCTCCTGTCGCTCCGCCATCGGTACCGCCTCGGTTGACAACTGGACCATCGGTCAAGTTAGTGTAGCCGAGTCCAACTGGACCGATGGTCAACTTATCGAGGAGTACCCATGCGTGCTGTCCTGCTGCCCCGTACCGGCGGCCCGGACGTGCTCACCGTCGCCGACGTACCGGTGCCCGAGCCGGTGGACGGGCAGGTCCTGATCCGCGTCGAGGCCGCGCCCACCTCCCTCGGCGAGACGCAGATCCGCGCCGGCATCCACCCCCTGCCACCCCTCCCGCCGTACTCGGGGCCGAGGTCGTCGGCACGGTCACCGCGACCGGCGCCGGCGTCGACGGCTCCCTCGTCGGTACCCGGGTCACCGCGGTCACCGGCGGCTTCGGCAGCTACGCCGAGTACGTGACGGTCGCCGCGGCCGCGCTCACCGTCGTACCGGAAGGGCCGGCGTCGACGGACGTGGCGGCCACCGCGGCCAGCGGCGCCACCGCACTCGCGCTGCTGCGCTGGACCGAACCGGGGCCCGGCGACACCGTGCTCGTCCAGAACGCGGCCGGCGCCGTCGGCGGCTACCTGGTGCAGCTGCTGCGCCGGCGCGGCGTCGGGCGGATCGTCGCCACGGTGGGCTCGCCCGCCAAGCGGCAGCGGGTCCTCGACCTCGGCGCCGACACCGTGCTCGACCACGACGAGCCGCTCGGCGCGGCGAGTACCCACAACCCCACCGAGGACCTCGACCCCAGCGGCGGGCGCGACGACACGATCGACGTCGCGTACTGCTGCCTCGGCGGGCCCGCCACCGAGTCGGTGCTCGACGTGCTCACCCCCGGCACCGGCCGGATCGTCCAGTACGGCAACGGAAACGGCCGCCCGGCGCGGTTCGACGCGCAGACCCTGTTCTACCGGGGTGTCACGGTCCGCGGCGCCGGCGGACCCGACTGGTACCGCGAGGTGTTGCACGTGGCGCGGCCCCAGGTGCTGGACATGCTGGCCGCGGGCGCGGTCCGGCCGCTGGTCGACAGCGTCCGGCCGCTCGCCGAGGCCGCCGCGGCGCACCGCGACATCGACGCCCGCCGTACCGCGGGGCGCATCGTGCTCGTGCCCTGAGGGATCAGACCGGGTCGGCTTCCAGTTCCAGCTCGGCCTCGCCGGTACGCGTCACGGCCAGGTCCGCGGCCTTGGCGGCGAGCACCACGTCCTCGATGGTGCGGACCCGGGAGGCGGTCAGCACCGCCCGCGCCAGCCGCCCCTTGTACGCCTTGTTGAAGTGACTGACGATCGCGCGCGAGCCGTCCGGGCGCACCGACACGACCCGGACGGTGACCGCGCCCGGCACCGGCCCGAGCGCCTGGTACGCCCCGGACCGCAGGTCCAGTACCAGCCGGTCGTCGCGCAGCACCGCGGTCAGCTCGTCGCGCCACACCCCGCGCAGCGGGCCCAGCCCCGGCAGCGTCGTCCCACCCGACAGCCGGTACGCCGGGATCGGGTCGCGCGGGCGCAGCGCACCGAACAACGCCGACACCACCACGACCGTACGGTCGGCGCGACGGCGGGCGGAGGCCGGCAACGTCGGATAGTCGAGCGCGTCGTACAGCACGCCGGTGTAGCGGCGCAGCGCCGGCATGGTCGGCGCGGTACGCAGGGCGAGGTTGGCGGTCAGCTCGTCGTCCTGCCGCGCGGACAGCTTCAGGACCTTGCGGGCGACGCCCACCGTGCTCGACACGGTCTGCAGCGCGGCGAGCACCCGGGCGCGGGCCGGACCCAGCGTCGGGAACGACAGCGCGGCGAGGTCCAGGGGCGCGCCCCGGCCACCGGGCGCCTTCGTTTCGGACGGCGGCAACAGCACGAGCACGCCTGAACCCTACCGGCGCCGGATCCGCGGTCCGCCGTCAGGCGTTCGTGCACGTTGTGCTCTGCAACCCGCGAGTTCCCATATACACGTTCGGCTGATTGTATGTGCTGTGAAAGCGGCCACAGAATCCTGCGCAGACCGGATCAGGCAAAACGGAGGCCCGATGACAGCCCTGACGCTGGAGTCGCTGACCAAGATCTTCCCGAACGGCACGGTCGCCGTCGACGGTGTCGACCTGGCCGTTGCCGACGGCGAGGTCATGGTCCTGCTCGGGCCGTCCGGCTGCGGCAAGTCCACGCTCTTACGCATGATCGCCGGGCTGGAGGACCCGACCGAGGGGCTGATCCGGTTCGACGACGAGATCGCCAACGACTGGTCGCCGCGCCAGCGCCGGGTCGCCATGGCGTTCCAGGACTTCGCGCTCTACCCGCACATGTCGGTACGCGGCAACCTCAGCTTCCCGTTGAAGCTGGCCAAGCACACCCCCGACGCCGTCTCCGAACGGGTGGCCGACCTCGCCACCGCGCTCGGCGTCGGCGACACCCTCGAACGCCGTCCCGGCCAGCTGTCCGGCGGCCAGAAGCAGCGCGTCGCGATGGGCCGCGCCATCATCCGCGAACCCAAGGTGTTCCTGCTCGACGAGCCACTGTCCAACTTGGACAGTGCGCTGCGGGCCGGGCTGCGCGCCGAGATCTCCACGCTGCTCCGCGGCGTCGGCGTCACCACCGTGTACGTCACGCACGACCAGACCGAGGCGCTCACCATGGCCGACCGGGTGACGATCCTGCGCGACGGCCGGGTGCAGCAGATCGGCGCGCCCAACGAGGTGTACCGGACGCCCGCCACGCTGTTCGTCGCCGGCTTCCTCGGTACGCCGCGGATGAACCTGCTGTGGGCCACCGTCTACGCGTACCTGGACGACCGGGTGCTGCTCGACCTCGGCCGCCAGCACCTGTCGCTGCCGTGGTCCGACCCGCGCGTCCGCGACCTCGCCCGGTACCACGGGGAGGAGATCGTCGTCGGGCTGCGCGCCGAGGCCGTCAGCCCCGCCGCCCCGGACACCCCCGGATCCCTCCGCGGCACCATCCGGTACGTGGAGCACCTGGGCCACGAGACCATCGCGTACCTGGACATCGGGGCGCGGGCGGCGGGTGCCGAGGAGCAGGCCGGCGCCGGACACCAGGCGCCGTCGGAGGAACCGGCCGGGAAGCGCCGCTGGTGGCGCCGCCGGCCGGAGCCGGCACGGACCGAACAGGCCGACGGCGGCGGCGACGGCGGCCGGCACGAGCAGCGGGTCGCGGACTTCGCGCTGCGCCTCGCCCCGTACGGGACGGCACCGGTCGGTCAGGCGGTCAGCGTGCTGCCCGACCTCAGCCAACTGCACGTGTTCGACCGGCACGGCATGCGGATCAGGACCCGCGGACCCGGCGCGTCACGTACCCGGTGATCGGGCGCCGGACCCGGTGAGTCGGGCGCGTCGGGTTGCCGCGCCCGACCCGCCGGTCAGGCCGCCCGGGTTCGGCCCCGCAGGGTCGGGCGCGCCGGTTGCCGCGCCCGACCCGCACGTCAGGTCGCCGGGGTGTGGACCGGGAAGTCGGCGAGGAAGGCGCGGATCTCGGCGGCGGTGGCGGCCAGCCCGGACTCGTCGCCGGCCGCGGCCGCCGTCACCGTACGGTCCAGCCACTCGGCGACGGCCGGCATGTGCTCGGCGGTCAGCCCGCGGGTGGTGATCGCGGGCGTACCGAGGCGGATGCCGGACGGGTCGAACGGCCGGCGCGGGTCGTACGGCACGGTGTTGAAGTTCAGTTCGATGCCGGCGGCGTCGAGCGCCTTCGCGGCGACCTTGCCGGTGACGCCCTTGCCGGTGAGGTCGACGAGCAGCAGGTGGTTGTCGGTGCCGCCGGACACCAGGTCGTACCCGCGGGCGGTGAGGGCGGCGGCGAGCGCCTGCGCGTTCGTCACCACCTGCCGGGCGTACGCGGCGAAGTCGGGTTGGGCGGCCTCGTGCAGCGCGACGGCGATCGCCGCGGTGGTGTGGTTGTGCGGCCCGCCCTGCAACCCGGGGAAGACCGCCTTGTCGATCGCCTTGGCGTGCTCCGCGGTGGTCATCAGCATGGCGCCGCGCGGCCCGCGCAGCGTCTTGTGCGTGGTCGTGGACACGACGTCGGCGTACCCGACGGGTGAGGGGTGCGCGCCGCCGGCGACCAGTCCGGCGATGTGCGCGATGTCGGCGAGGAGTACGGCGCCGACCTCGCGGGCGATCTCCGCGAACGCCGGGAAGTCGATCGTACGGGGGATCGCGGTGCCACCGCAGATGATCATCCGGGGGCGTTCGGCGCGGGCCAGGTCACGGACCTCGTCGAGGTCGAGCCGACCGGTGTCCCTGCGTACGCCGTAGTGCACGGCGCGGAACCACTTCCCGGTGGCGGACACCGCGTTGCCGTGCGTCAGGTGGCCGCCCATCGGCAGCGCCATCCCGAGTACGGTGTCGCCCGGCGACAGGAACGCCAGGTACGCGGCGAGGTTCGCGGGGGATCCCGAGTACGGCTGGACGTTGGCGTGCTCGACCCCGAACAGCGCCTCCGCCCGCTCCTTCGCCAGCGTCTCGACCGGGTCGACGAACTGCTGGCCCTCGTAGTACCGGCGGCCGGGGTAACCCTCGGAGTACTTGTTGGTCAGGACGGAGCCGGTGGCCTCCAGGACGGCGGGAGAGACGTAGTTCTCCGACGGGATCATGCGGAGCTTCTCGTCCTGGCGGCGACGCTCGGCGTCGACCAGCTCGGCGATGCGTGGATCGGTACTGCTCAGCGCGGACATGCGACCTCCTCGGCAGGGGTCGCACCCAGGCGCGCGGTGCGACGGGCGTCGCTCCCCGGTGGTGATCCACCTTGTCCGCGCCAGTCACGTGCCGCCGAGCATAGGCGCCGCGGCCCCGGCGCGTCGACCGGACCCCTGGGGCGTGTCTGCACGGGTTCCTGGCCGGCTGCGCCGGGCCCGTTCGCCGCCCCGCCGCGTTGTCGGCACGAGCGTACGCACTCGCACCTGCGCCTTGCGAGACGACGAACGGACTCCGGCTCGCTCGACCGAACCTGTGCCGACACGCCCTACCGCCAGACGGTACGCATCTGCGCGGTCACCGCGAACGGGTCGGCGCCGCGGAACACCTCCAGTACGGCCCGGCCCTCGGGGGTGTCCGCCGCCAGCGGTACGCCCGGCCCGACGTGCCGGTGCCACGCGTCGGCGAACGCGGCGCGCCGGCCGGCGTTCGCCGCGCACCAGGCCGGTACGGCGTGCCAGGCGACGGCGCCGGTGACCGGCAGCCGCAGCACGGTCCGTACCGCGAGGCGGAACTGGCCGGGCGCGTCGGCGGGCACGGTGACGACGCGGCGGCCGATCAGGTGCCGGGGCGCGGCGAGCGGGGCGAGCAGCTCGTCGACCGCGGTGGCGAAGCGTTCCGACTGCTCCAGGGGTACGCCGGCCAGTTCGCACCGGACGAAACCGTCCACCCCGGGTACGACGCGGACCGCCGCTGCGCCCCGGTCCGCGCCGCCCGCAGCGTGCAGCGCGTCGGCGACGGCCCGGGCGAACTGGTCCAGCGCGGTCGGCGCCGCCGCCAACCGGGTACGTCGCCGCCCGGCGGCCACCGCGAGCGCCACCAGCGCCAACACCGGTACGGCGAGCGCGGCGAGCGGCGGGCCGGCCAGCCCGACGAGGACGGTCGACACGGCGACGGCGGCCACGCCGGCGACGGCCCGTACCGGTCGGCGGTGCGGCGCGACGGGGTCGAGCAGGGTGTCCGGCAGGGCGCGTGCCCCGAGGCCCAGCGACCGGCCGGCGCGGACCCGCAGCGTCGCCACCTCGGCCCCGTCGTACGGCTCGCCGATCCGCCACGCGGCGCGGGCCTCGTCGCGGGCCGCCGGTCGGGCCAGCGCCCGCGCGGTCACGGCGAGCGCGTCCGCCGGCGACGGTACGGCGTGCGGCGACAGCGCCGGGTCGCAGTGCGCGATGCCGGACGTGACCGTACCGTCCGGATCGGGCGCCAGGTACGCGTCGTGCTTGCGGACGAGGCGCAGGTAGTCGGCGTCGCCGCGGGGATGGGCGTCGGTGAGGCAGCAGACGGTCCAGTTGTCGGCGACCTTGTCCGGCTCGTCGGTGGACAGCCGCAGCGCCCGCCCGCGCATCTGCGTGACGGCGGTGGCGGTGGTCGCGGTGGTCAGGTCGACCGACACGTTCAGCCCCGGGCAGTCCCAGCCCTCGCCGAGCAACGCCCGGGTACCGACGAGGACGCGGGCCCGGCCGGCGGCGAGGAACCCGGTCGCGAGCCGTACGGCGGCGCGGGAGCCGAGGCCGGTGACGCGGCGGGTGTCCGCGCCGTCCAGCGGTTCGGTGCCCACCTCGTACCCGTGGGCGCGGCAGTACGCGACGAGGTCGTCGGCGAGCGCGGTGGGGCAGCCGAACGTGCGCCCGGTGACGAGCAGTGGCCGCAGTCCGGCGCCGACGTCCGCCGCGGCCAGCGTGGCGAACGCGAGCCGCGCCGAGCCGGACCGCTGGTCGAGCGGCCCGCCGGCCAGGCTGGTCGGCAGCCGGCCGGACAGCTGCTCGTGGTCGCACAGCACCACCGCCCGCAGCCGGTCGCCGAGCGCCTCGTCCTCCGCGGCGAGGATGTGCACCGCGGCGGCGATCTTCGCCTCGGACAGCCCGCACAGCCGGTCCACCGGCGAGGTCCCGGCCCGTACGCCGCGGACGGTGAGCCGGTAGCCGAGGCCGGGCAGTACGCGGCGGACCGCGGCGAGCGCGGCGGCGTCGGCCGGGTCGTCGCTGACCACGAGGTGCCCGGTGCAGAAGTCGGCGAGGACGGCGACCCAGTCGTCCGCGTCCGGCTCGGTACGGTGCGGCTCGCGCAGCCGCGCGCCGTCCGGCACCGGCAGCATCCCCACGTACGCGAAGCGCAGCACCGCCCGCGCCAGCGCCGGCTCCGTCTCCTCGAACCGCGACCAGTCACCGCGCGCGCCCGTACCGTCGGCGGTGGTGCGGTCGACGGCGCGCCGGTGCAGCCAGGTCAGCAGCGGGACGGTGCCCAGCCGCCGCTCGACCAGCTCGAACCGCAGGTCGGCGAACCGGGCGGCCTCGGTCGCCAGCCAGGTGTCCTCGTCCGGCGTCGGCGCCGTCAGATACACCAGCTCCTGGTACGGCGCGAGCGTGCCGGACCGGACCAGTGCCGGCGTGGCGATCTCCACGTCGGTCCGGCCGAACAGGTCCTCGTGCAGGTCACGCTGCCAGGTGGTGAGCGTGCGGCGCGGCGTGGCGGTCAGCCCGATCAGCGCGGTCGCCGGCCCGAGCGCGTCGACCACGGCACGTACCAACGCGCCCCAGGTGGCGAGCAGGTGGTGGCACTCGTCGAGCACCAGGGTCCACGGGCCGGCGGCGCGCGCCGTCTCGACCACCGCGCGACCGTTCGGGTGCAGCAGGTCGAGCAGGTCCGCCCCGGCCCGCTCGCGCACCGCGCCGCGCCACGTCACCGCCCGGTCCGGCACCGCGATCGACTGGTACGTCAGGACGTTCACCGCGCCGCCCAGTGTCCGGTCCGTACCGCAGGGTGCGCCGGCCGGGGCGAACCGCTCGTCCCACGCCGCCGCCCACTGCCCCTGTACGGCGGTGTTCGGGGCGAGCACCAGCACCCGGCGGCCGATCCGGCGCGCCGCCTCCAACCCGATGAGCGTCTTGCCCGACCCGGGCGGCAGTACGGCGAAGAACCGGTGGTCGCCGGCCGCCCGGTCGGCGTCGAACGCGTCCAGCGCGGCCCGCTGGTACCGCCGCCAGGTGCCGGTGAAGCGGCGGGCGGGCAGGTCGTCGAGGGACACGCCGGGCAGTATCCCTTGCGGTCGCTCGCCGCGGCCGGCCCGGTGTCCGGCGCCCCGTCCGGCGGAGCATCCTGGACGGCGGCGAACCGTTCCGGCGACCCAGGGAGGCGCGATGCACCCGTACGACCGGTTGCGTGTCGAGGACCTCGTCCGGCAGGACAGCATCAAGTGGACCATGCACGGTCCGGACGTCCTCGCGGCGTGGATCGCGGAGATGGACTTCCCGACCGCTGCGCCGATCGCGGCCGCGCTGCACGCCGCCGTCGACCGCGGGTACACCGGCTATCCGCCGCTGGACGCCGCGACCGGGCTGCCCGCGGCCACCGCCGACCGGCTCGCCGCGTCCGGGCTGGTCGTCCCGGCGGACCGGATCCGGCTGCTGCCCGACATCCTCAAGGGCATGGAGCTGGCCATCCGCCTGTACTCCGCGCCCGGCAGCCCGGTGGTCGTGCCGACCCCGGCGTACCCGCCGTTCTTCGAGGTGACTCGGCTGGCCGGGCGGGAGATCGTCGAGGTGCCGATGCACCGGACCGACACCGGCTGGTCGTACGACCTGGCCGGGCTGGACGCCGCGCTCGGCGCCGGGGCCGGCACGCTGATCCTGTGCAACCCGCACAACCCGCTGGGGCAGGTGTTCGGGGCGGCCGAGCTGGCCGCGGTCGCCGAGGTCGTCGCCGCGCACCGGGCCCGGGTGGTCGCCGACGAGGTGCACGCCCCGCTGGTGTACCCGGGCGCCACGCACGTGCCGTACGGGACGGTGTCGGCGGCCGCGGCGGGGCACTCGGTGACGCTGGTGTCCGCGTCGAAGGGCTGGAACCTGCCGGGCCTCAAGTGCGCGCAGGTGGTCCTCACCAGCGAGGCGGACGCGGCGCGCTGGGACACCCTGCCGTTCCTGGCGACGCACGGTGCGAGCGCCCCGGGCATCGTCGCCAACCTCGCCGCGTACACGGCGGGCGCGGAGTGGCTGGCCGACACCGTCGCGTACCTGGACGGGAACCGGCGGTTGCTCGGCGACCTGCTGGCCGAACACCTGCCGGCCGTGTCGTACGTGGCGCCGGCCGGGACGTACCTGTCGTGGCTCGACTGCCGGGGGCTGGGTGTCGCGGACCCGGCCGGGTTCTTCCTGTCCGAAGCGCGGGTCGCGGTCAACGACGGCGGTACGTTCGGCGCGGCGGGGGAGGGCTGGATCCGGCTCAACTTCGCCACGTCGCGGGAGATCCTGACCCGGGTGGTGACCGCGATGGGCGCGGCGGTCGCGGCCCGCTGAGGCCGCCCGCGGCCGGGCGTGTGCGGTCGACGGGACACCGCACCGGGCGGGGATCCCGGGCCCGGCCGGGGCGTGCGTCGACCCTGCCACCGGACACCGGACCAGCGCACCGGACGAACGGTCGGTCAACTGTGGACAGCCGGGCAGGACGGTGACGTTGCGGCCGCTGTGTACTCTGCCGCGGTCCGGCAAAAAGCCGGGCGTCCCCCACGCTGGTGGTGCCCTCGGGCACCCACAGATTCCCCGGAAGGATCCACTCGATGAGCGAGGCAACTCAGAGCGCGCCCCAGGCCACGGCGGCCGCCGCGCCCGCCGGCCAGAAGTCGGTCGGCGTGGCGTACCTGCTGTGGTTCTTCCTCGGCGTGATCGGGGTGCACCAGTTCTACCTGGGCCGTACCGGCCGCGGCGTCAGCTACATCTTCACGCTGGGCTGGGTGGGCATCGGCCTGCTGATCGACCTGTTCACGCTGCCGAGCCAGGTCCGGAAGGCGAACGGCCAGCAGTAGGTCGCGGGCGCTGGCGGTACGGGGCCGCCGGCACCCACGGGTAGGACCTCGACGGGGTCGGACGCGCGTCACGGGGAGACGCCGGTCCGGCCCCGTCGTCGTGCCCGTCGGGCGTCTCGACCGCCGGTCTCAGTACGCTGCCAGCGCCATGTCAGCCGCCGTGCCTACCGTGGCGGGTGTCGGTGAAAATCTGCCCGGCCGGTGGCAACCGCGCCGTAGGCTTGCCGACCGGACATCGTCGACCACAGGAAGGTCCGCGTGCTCATCCGACTCCTGCGCGCGCACATGCGCCCGTACGCCGGGGCCATCGGCCTCGTGGTGCTGTTCCAGTTCGTCCAGACCCTCGCCACGCTCTACCTGCCCACGCTGAACGCCGACATCATCGACCGCGGCGTCGTCACCGGCGACACCGGGTACATCGTGCGCGAGGGCGGCGTGATGCTGGCGGTGACGCTGGTGCAGGTGCTCTGCGCCGGCGCCGCGGTGTACTTCGGCGCCCGGACCGCGATGGCCCTCGGCCGCGACATCCGTAGCTCCATCTTCGGCCGCGTCCAGACCTTCTCGGTACGCGAGATCGGCCAGTTCGGCGCGCCGTCGCTCATCACCCGTACCACGAACGACGTCCAGCAGGTGCAGATGCTGGCGCTGGTGACCATGACGCTGATGGTCTCCGCGCCGATCATGTGCGTGGGCGGCGTCCTGATGGCGCTCAACCAGGACGTACCGCTGTCCGCGCTGCTGCTGGTGATCGTGCCGGTGCTGGTGGCCGTGGTGACGATGGTGGTGCGGCAGATGCGGCCGCTGTTCCGGTCCCTGCAGAAGCGCATCGACACGGTGAACCGGGTGATGCGCGAGCAGATCACCGGCATCCGGGTGGTGCGCGCGTTCGTCCGGGACCGGCACGAGCAGGAGCGCTTCGCCGACGCGAACGCCGCGGTCATGGAGGTGTCGCTGGGCGTCGGCCGGCTGATGGCGATCATGTTCCCGGCCGTGATGCTGGTGATGAACCTGTCCAGCGTGGCGGTGATGTGGTTCGGCGGGCACCGGATCGCGTCGCACGGCATGGAGGTCGGCGCGCTCACCGCGTTTCTCAGCTACCTGATGCAGATCCTCATGTCGGTCATGATGGCCACCTTCATGTTCGTGCTGGTACCGCGGGCCGAGGTGTGCGCCGAGCGGATCATGGAGGTACTGAGCACCGACACCAGCGTCACCGTTCCGGAGCGGCCGGTCGACACCCTGCTCGGGCACGGCGACGTGGAACTCCGCGACGTCGACTTCGGGTACCCGGGGGCGGAGCAGCCGGTGCTGCGCGGCATCGACCTGGTCGCCCACGCGGGGGAGACGACCGCGATCATCGGATCCACCGGCAGCGGCAAGACGACGCTGCTCAACCTGGTACCGCGGCTGTTCGACGCGACGCGCGGCACGGTACTGGTGGACGGCGTCGACGTCCGCGAACTCGACCCGGCGGTGCTGTCCCGTACGGTCGGGATGGTGCCGCAGAAGCCGTACCTGTTCTCCGGCACGGTCGCCAGCAACCTGCGGTACGGCAACCCCGGGGCGACCGACGAGGAGTTGTGGCAGGCGCTGGAGATCGCGCAGGCGCGCGACTTCGTCGAGGCGATGCCGGAGGGGCTGGACGCGCCGATCGGGCAGGGCGGCAGCAACGTGTCCGGCGGACAGCGGCAGCGGCTGGCGATCGCCCGCGCGCTGGTCGCCCGCCCCGAGGTGTACCTGTTCGACGACTCGTTCTCCGCGCTGGACTACGCGACGGACGCGGCGCTGCGGGCGGCGCTGGCCCGCGAGATCGAGGACGCCACGGTGATCATCGTGGCGCAGCGGGTGGCCACGATCCGCGGCGCCGACCGCATCCTCGTACTCGACGAGGGTCGTGTCGTCGGCAGCGGCACGCACGACGAGCTGATGCGCGACAACCAGACGTACCGGGAGATCGTGCTCTCCCAGCTCACCGAGCAGGAGGCGGCGTGATGGCCCGGCGGGGGAGCGCGTCGGCGGAGCCCGGCGGCGGCGTGGCGGCGTCGAACGGGAAGCCGTCGGGGCCGCCGAAGCGCGGTCCCGGTCCGGGCGGTGCGGGTGGCGGCCCGGGGCGGATGTTCGGCGGCGGAATGCCGACCGAGAAGTCGATGGACTTCCGCGGGTCGAGCCGCCGGCTGCTGCGGATGATGCGGCCGGACCGGGCCCGCGCGATCGCCGTCGTGGTGATCGGCGTGGTGAGCGTGACGTTGCAGGTGATCGGGCCGAAGGTGCTCGGGCACGCCACCGACCTGATCTTCGCCGGCGTGATCGGCGGGAAGTATCCGGCGACGCTGACGAAGGGGCAGGTCGTCGCGGGTCTGCGCGAGCACGGGCAGGACCGGTTGGCGGACATGCTGTCGGCGCTGCCGTTCACGCCCGGGCAGGGCATCGACTTCGACGCGATCGGCCGGGTGCTGCTGTTCGCCGCGCTGCTGTTCGCGGTCGCCGGCGTACTCGGGCTGTTCCAGGGTCGGTTGACCGCGTCGGTCGTGCAGCGCCTGGCGTACCGGTTGCGTGCGGAGACCGAGCAGAAGCTGTCCCGGCTGCCGTTGAGCTACTTCGACGGCCAGCCGCGCGGTGAGGTGCTGTCGCGTACCACGAACGACATCGACAACGTGTCGCAGACGTTGCAGCAGGCGCTGAGCCAGATGGTGACCGCGCTGCTGACGATCGTCGGCGTACTGGCGATGATGATCTACATCTCGCCGCTGCTGGCGCTGGTCGCGGTGGTCACCGTACCGGTGTCGATCGTGCTGGCGGTACTGATCGGCAAGCGCGCGCAGCCGCAGTTCCTGAAGCAGTGGGCGACCACCGGCAAGCTGAACGCGCACATCGAGGAGATGTTCACCGGGCACGCGCTGGTGAAGGTGTTCGGCCGGCAGAAGGAGGCGGCGGAGACCTTCGCCGAGCACAACGACGCGCTCTACTCCTCGGCGTTCAAGGCGCAGTTCATCTCCGGCATCATGCAGCCGGCGATGATGTTCATCGGCAACCTGAACTACGTGCTCGTCGCGGTCATCGGCGGCCTGCGGGTGGCGTCCGGCACGATGTCGCTCGGCGACGTCCAGGCGTTCATCCAGTACTCGCGGCAGTTCTCGCAGCCGATCACGCAGGTGGCGTCGATGGCGAACCTGCTGCAGTCCGGGGTGGCGTCGGCGGAGCGGGTGTTCGACCTGCTCGACGCGACGGAGCAGGCGCCGGATCCGTTGACGCCGGAGCGGCCGGAGCAGATCACCGGCCGGGTCGCGTTCGAGCACGTCTCGTTCTCGTACGATCCGGAGAAGCCGCTGATCACGGACCTGTCGCTGGCCGTCGAGCCGGGGCACACGGTCGCGATCGTCGGACCGACCGGCGCCGGCAAGACCACGCTGGTCAACCTGCTGATGCGGTTCTACGAGGTGTCCGGCGGCCGGATCACCGTGGACGGTGTGGACATCGCCGCGATGTCCCGGGACGAGCTGCGCAGCCGGATCGGCATGGTCCTGCAGGACACGTGGCTGTTCGGCGGCACCATCGCCGACAACATCGCGTACGGGGTGGACGGCGCGACCCGCGAGCAGGTCGTCGCCGCCGCGCAGGCCACGCACGTCGACCGGTTCGTACGGACCCTGCCCGACGGGTACGACACGGTTCTCGACGAGGAGTCCTCGACGCTGTCGGCCGGTGAGAAGCAGCTGGTGACGATCGCCCGGGCGTTCCTGACCGAACCCTCGATCCTGGTACTCGACGAGGCGACGAGTTCGGTCGACACCCGTACCGAGGTGCTGATCCAGCACGCGATGACGGAGCTGCGCAGCGGGCGTACCAGTTTCGTGATCGCGCACCGGCTGTCGACGATCCGGGACGCGGACGTGATCCTGGTGATGGAGGACGGCCAGATCGTCGAGCAGGGCAACCACCGGGAGCTGCTCGCCGCCGAGGGCGCGTACGCGCGGCTCTACTCGGCGCAGTTCAGCCAGGCGGTCGCCGAGCCGGCGTGACGTGCAGCGCCGCCCGGGTCCACGCGGACCCGGGCGGCGCCGCCGCTACGTCGCCGGGGTGGCGCGGCCGAGCTTCGACGGGCTCAGCACCGGGTGCGCCCGGAGGTACTTGATGAAGCCCTCGTGGTCGCGGTCGTTGCGCACCGGGTCGGTGAACCCGGCGAACACCGTGTTGCCGTCCCCACCGATCAGCGTGTACGCCAGCGCCGCCACCCGGTAGTTCCGCCCGGTGTCCAGCGGCGTGCCGTCGATGAGGATGCCGGCGGGGTCGACGCGCTGCCCGATCGGCCGGCTCGTGTCGTACGTGTAGGTCACGTTGCCGGACACCGCGAACGGCGCGAACTTCTCGCTCCCGTCGGCCTGCGCCACCCACTGCGCCTCGAACGCGGCGTGCAGCTGCGTACCGGGCAGCGTCACGGTCAGCACCGGGTTGCCGTAGCCGAACGCGTTCCACGCCTCGCCGAACAGTACGGTGCCGTCGGCGTCGTTCGCGCCGGTTCCCTTGGCGTACTTGAGATCGCCGGTGAGGGCGACGGACCCGGACACCGGCTTGACGGCGATCAGCGCGAGATCCGCCCGGCCGTCCCGGTTCTGGTTGGCGTCCCAGTACGCGAAGTCGGCGGCGAGGTTGCCCATGGTGCTCTCGCCGGAGGCGTTCGGGGTACGGGTGAAGTCGCCGGTGATGGTGGTGAGCTTCGTGGCGTACCGGGTGCGGCCCTGCGCCGTCCAGTAGTCGGCGATGCCCTGCACCTCGGGATCCACCGGTACGTCCCGGGTGTTGGCGTGGTTGGTGGACGTGGTCAGCTCCCGCACCACCTCGCCGGTACGCGGGTCGAGCTTCAGGGTGATCTCGTTGATCAGCGAGCCGTGGTTGCCGGCCTCCACGACGGGCCGCGGTACGCCGTTCGGGTCGGGGACCATCATGTTGAAGCGGCAGTGCCAGTGCCCGGTGACGATCGCGGCGATGTCCGGCGACGCCTTCGCCGCGAGCTGGAACACCGGCCCGGACGGGTTCGTACCGGCGTTGTAGTCGTTGCCGGCGACCCCGCCGTCGTGGATGTTGATGACGATCGCGTGCACGCCCTGCTTCTTGAGCTGCGCGGCGAGCGTGTTGGCCTGTTCCAGGTCGGACAGCGACCGCAGTCCCGGCTGGTACGAGGTGGATCCGACCTCGGTACCGACGAGCGTCAGGTGGATGAACGCGATCGGCAGCTGCTTGCCGTTCCCCGCATCCACGTACTCGATGTTGTACGGCGGCAGGATCGTCCGGCCGGACTTCGCGTCGACGATGTTCGCCGTGTAGAAGCGGAAGTCCGCGCCGCGGAACCGGTGCCCGGTCGAGTCGACGAAGTTGTCGTCGCGCCCGTTCACCGGGTACGGCGCGCCCTTCTCCATGTGGTCGATCAGGAAGCTCACCGACTGGTCCAGTTCGTGGTTGCCGACCGTACTGAACTGGAGCCCCATCGCGTTCAGCGCCTCGACGGTGGGCTCGTTCGCGTGCGCGTCCACCTCGAACGGCCAGCCGGAGAAGTTGTCGCCGGACGAGAAGAAGATCGAGTTGCGGCGGCCCTCGCGCAGCCGCTTGAGGTGCGTCGCCATGTACCCGACGCCGCCGACGGTCACCTGCACCCCGCCGGCGCCGGTGATGACGCTGCCCTGGCTCGGCGTCGTCGGCTGCAGGTACCCGTGCAGGTCGGTGATGTTCAGCAGCTGCACGTCGACGTACCCGTCGGTGGACGCGGGGTCGGCGGCGGCCGGCGTGGCGTACGCGAGGTCGCCGACGGCGGCGGCGGTCGCGAGCGCACCGGTGGCGGTGAGGAACGTGCGGCGTCTGATTCGTCTGTCCACGACTTGACCTGCTCCCTGAGGGGTGGGGGGATGCTGCCGGACAGTGGAGCCGCGCGGCGTGACGGCACGCCGGGCGGCCCTGGAACGGTCGGTGAACAGGCACTTTCTTTTCGCCTGTCTGCGACATTATTAGCGTGGTACCCCCGGGTGATCAAGGCTGCGCAACGCCCGTACGCCGCCGCGGTGCATCCGCACGCGAAGCGCCGATCGCGTGCCGTACCGCCGGAAAACGCCCCGGATGTTGACCCCGTGCCGGGCGGCGGGACGCCCTTTGGGCGCGCCGGAGCGCGCGGGGTCAGACGCTGCGGGCGGTGAGCGCCGGCAGCGGGCCGCGGTCGGCGGCGAGCAGCCGCTCGTCGACGGCGTCCAGCGCGAGGCACGCGGCGCCGAGCGCGACACAGTCCGCGCCGAGCGTCGACGCCCGCAGCTCCGGTACCTGCGGGCACAGTCGCGCCAGCTCCGCGCCGAGCGGCTCCAGCAGTACGTCCGCCGCCTGCGAGAAGGCACCGCCGAGGACGAGCATCCGCGGGTCGACGACGGCGATCGCGGTCGCGGCGGCCAGGGCCATGGCCCGCGCGTACCGCCGGACCGCGGTGCGGGCGCGCCGGTCGCCGTCGCGGGCCGCGGCGAACGCCCGCTCCGCCCGGTCGGCTACCGGTACGTCGGCCGGCGCCACCGCGTGCAGGTACTCGATCGCCGGCTCCCACGACAGCCCGGGGAGCGCGGACAGGTCGGCGGCGGCACCGTACGCACCGCGCCGGAGGCGCCCGTCGAGTACGAGGGCCAGCCCGGTACGCCGGCCCGCGTGCAGGAGTACCAGGTCGGCGGCCTCGGTGGCCACGCCGCGGCGCTGTTCGGCGAGGGCGGCGAGCTGGCTGTCGTTGTCGACCAGGACGAGCCGGCCGTCGCGCCCGAGATGCCCGGCGAGGTCGGCGCCGGCCCAGTCGGGGATCGCGTTGGCGCGCACGACGCGACCGGCACGGTCCACCAGCCCGGTGGTACCGGCGCCGACGGCCCAGACCCGCCGCTCCGGTACGCCCGCGTCGCGGGTGCAGTCGGCGAGGGCGCGGTCCGCGGCGGCGAGCCGGTCGCGTCGGCGCGTCTGCGGGCTCACCGGCCGGCGGGTGGTGGCGAGCACCCGGCCGGCCAGGTCGGTGAGCACCGCACGCACCGAGTACGCGCCGATGTCGAGGCCGACGGCACAGCCCGCCTCGGCGCGGAACCGGTAGCTGCGGGCGGGTCGGCCGCGGCCGCGGATCGCGGCACGTTCCTCGACCAGCCAGCGGCGCGCGACGAGGGTGGCGAGCACGTCCTCCACCGCGGTACGACCCAGGCCGCTGTCGGCGACGATCTGCGCCACCCGCGGCGTGCCGGACGCGCGCACCGCGGCGAGCACGACCCGTTCGTTGTGCTGCCGGAGCCGGGCCAGGTCCCCGGCCGCCGGCGTCGATGGCCCCATGATCGGCACAGCGTAACGCCCGTACGCCCGTGCCGTGCCGGGTCAGCCCTTGATGCCGGACTCGGCGACGCCCTGCACCAGGTACCGCTGGAGGAACACGAACACCAGCAGCAGCGGCAGGATCGCGACCGCGGCGGCGACGAACAGTTCGTGCAGGTTGACCGTCTGGCCGGTGAGGAACGACGACAGCGCGACCTGCACCGTCCAGGACGACTCGTCCTGCCCGATCACCAGCGGCCACAGGAACGCGTTCCACGCGCCGAGGAACGTGATGACGCCGATCGCCGCGAAGAAGCCGAGCGAGTTCGGCACCACGATCCGCCAGTACGCGCCCCAGTGGCCGAGACCGTCGACGCGGGCCGCCTCCTCCAGTTCCTTCGGGAAGCTCAGGAAGTACTGCCGGAACAGGAACGCGGTGAAGCCGCTGAACAGACCCGGGATGATGAGGCCGCGCAGGGTCGACACCCAGCCCAGCGACGACACCACCACGAACGTCGGCACGAACGTCACGGCCGCCGGGATCATCAGCGTCGCCACGATCGCGCCGAACACGACGTTGGCGTACCGGAAGGGAATGCGCGCGAGGCCGTAGCCGGCCATCGACGACAGCGCGACCTGACCGACCGTCTGGACGACGCTGACCACCGCCGAGTTGCCCATCGCCCGCGCCATCGGTACGGACGGGTCGTGGAACAGCTCGGTGACGTTCGACCAGTGCAGCGAGGTGGGGAAGAACGTCCAGTTCGGCGCGGTGATGTCGGCCTCGGACGCCAGCCCGTTGCGCACGATCAGGTAGAACGGCAGCAGGAACAGCACCGCCGCGACACCCAGCGCGGTGTACCGGGCGACGGCGCCGATCCGGCCGCGCACGGTGCGGCCGTACCCGACGGCGCGGGGGGAGTCGTCCATCAGTCCTCCTTCCGGCCGAACCCGAACAGCTTCGCCTGCAGCACGGTGACGATGCCGATGAGCAGGGCCAGGATGACCGCGCCGGCGCTGCCGTGGCCGAAGTCCTGACCGGAGCCGAGGGCCGTGAAGTACAGGTAGACCAGCGGGGGCCGGGCGAACGGCGGGTACCCGCGGGCCGACGCCATCAGGTTGTAGAACTCGTCGAACGCCTGGTACGCCGCGATCAGGTTGAGCAGCAGCACCGCCACCGTGGTCGCGCGCAGCTGCGGGAACGTGATGTACCGGAAGACCTGCCAGCCGGGCCGCGCGCCGTCCACGTACGCCGCCTCGTACAGCTCGGTGGGGATGCGCTGGAGGCCGGCGAGGAACAGGATCATGTAGAAGCCGACCTGGAGCCACAGCCGCAGCGTCACCAGGGCCACCCAGTACCAGGGTGGGCTGGCGGACGACAGCCACGGCACCTGGTCGACGCCGAACAGGCCGAGCACCGTGTTGGCCAGGCCGAACCGGACGCCGTTGAAGATGGACAGCTTCCAGATGAGCGCGGCCACCACGTACGAGCAGGCGGCGGGCAGGAAGAACACCGACCGGAAGAACGCCTTCGCGAACCGCAGCCGGTGCACCAGCAGGGCCAGTGCGAGCGCGACCGCGACCGTGGTCGGCACGATGAACGCGGCGAACACGGTGAACGTCGACAGGCTCTGCAGGAAGTCGGAGTTCGTGAGCATGTCGACGTAGTTCGACAGCCCGACGAACGTCGACGGGGTGACGGTGTTGTGCGCGTCGAAGAAGCTCAGCACCGCGCTCCACACGATCGGGACGAACGTGAAGAGCACCAGCCCGATCAGGAACGGGCCGACGAACACCCAGAACGCCGGCCAGGTCCGCTGCTTGCCGTGCCGCTTCGACGGGCGCCGGTCGGTCGCCGGCGCCCGCCTGTCGGCCACTTCCCGGATGCTCACTTGTACAGCGCGGTCAGCTCTTTGTCGATCTTCGTGATCGCCGATTTCAGCTCCGTCGACGGGTTGGAGCCCTTGCGGATGATGTTGTTCAGCGCGTCGGTGTACGCGGTGTTCATCGTCGCCGTCCAGCCCGGCGTCGACTGCACCTTCCCGTACTCCTGGACGAGCTTGACGGCGTCGGCGCCCGCGCCCGACTTGAGCTTCCCGGCCTTGGCGGCGATCGACTTCCGCGCCGGGATGTGGAACCCGTACGACAGGTCGAAGTCCTGCTGGTACTCGGTCTTGTCGATCCACAGCCACTTCACGTACGCCTTGGCGGCGTCGACCTGGGTGCTCTTGCCGTTCACCGTCGAGCCGTACGCGCCGATCGGCACGGAGAGCTTGCCGCTGGCGTCGCCCTTCGGCCACGCGACGACGCCGAAGTCGTTGCCGAGCGCCTTCTGTACCACCGGGACCGCCCACAGGCCGGACCACTGCATCGCGGTCAGGCCCTGCGTGAACGCCGACGGGTCGGACCAGTCGGCCGGCGCGCCGAGCAGCAGGCTGCCCGACGTGTACAGCGAGCGCAGCTTCGCGAAGACCGGCGCGGCGGCGGCCGGGTCGAAGCCGACCTTCTTCTGGTCGTCGGTCAGGTAGTTCTGCCCGACCGACCACAGCGGCACGGCGCCGAGCACGCCGGCGCCGCCGTCGTTGCCGAGGAACAGGCCCTTGACCTTCTTGTTCGTCAGCTTCTTCGCCGCGGTGGCCAGCTCGTCGAGCGTGGTCGGCACGGACACGCCGGCCTTGGCGAGCCAGCTCTTACGGTAGAAGAGCATCTGCATGTCGATGGCCTGCGGGACGCCGTAGATCTTGCCGTCGACGGTCTGCGCGTCCAGTACGGCCGGGGTGAAGTCGTCCTTCGCGTCGCCGAACAGGTCGGTCAGGTCGACGAGCTGCTTGGCCTTGAGCTGGTCCACCCGGGCCACGGACTGCTCGAACACGTCCGGCCCGTCCTTGCCGAGCAGCGACGTGGCGAGCTTCGTGTCGTAGTCACCGGCGGTCCACTGCACCTGCACGTCCGCCTTCGGGTACGCCTTCGCGTACCGCTTGACGGCCTGCTCGACGCCGGCCTCCCCGTACTGGTGGTACCACTGCTTGATGGTGGGGCCGTTGCCGCCGGACGAGCCGCGGCCGGTGTTGGACCCACAGGCGGCCGCGAGCGCTCCGGCGACCGCGATCCCGGCCGCCCCCTTGAACACGGAGCGCCTGCTGTACCCGCTCGGTTTCGCCATCGGTGCCACACCTCCGCTGCGCCCGGCGCCCCGCGGCACCGGTGATCATCGGACATTATTCGACACGGCGCGCCGGCGTCATCCGGCGGACCGCACCGTGTCCCAAATCTCGATCACTTCGCTAGGGAATCCGTGTCGTCCGGCCGGCGCGCGATGTCGTCCAGCGCCGCCGCCGGCACCACCTTGACCGCCACCTCACCCCACCCCGCCAGTTCGGTACGCAGCAGGCGGTGCATGCCGTCGAGTACCAGGGGGCGGCCGCCGCGATCGGTGACGTGCAAGGGAAACGCCACGTCCGCCGCCATCGTCCGGGCGTACTGCTCCGCGTACCGCACCGGGTCGGCGGCCACCTGGTGCGGGGTCACCTGGAACGGTGCCCCGCCGTACGCCCACATCGGCAGGTCGAGCAGCCAGCTCAGGTCCGCCACCGGCAGCGTGGTGACGGGCAGGTCCAGCGCCCACAGCCGCTCGGTGTCCCACCAGAAGTCCAGCAGTACGCCGCGCAGGGCGTCCGGGAGGACGTCGGCGAGCGGGAACGGCAGTCGGTCCATGCCGGGCAGCATCCCAGCAACGCCTGCCTGCCGCACCCGACGCCACCCCGGTCGGCGTGTGTCGCGTCGCACCCTGCCGACCGTTGCCGTTAATACCCCTCGGGGGTATATTCGGCGGCGAGGAAAGGGGGCGCGATGAGCGAGCACGCGACAGCCGACCACGCGCAGCACACCGGGCACGAGGGACACCACGCGGCCGGCACCGGACGTACCGGATGGCGGAGCGTGAGCTGGCGGATGGCCGCACTGGCGACGCTGCACTGCCTCACCGGCTGCGCCATCGGCCAGGTGCTCGGCATGGTGCTGGGCTCGGCGTTCGGGCTGCACAACGCGGCGACCGTGGTCCTGTCCATCGCGCTCGCCTTCGTCTGCGGCTACGCGCTGACCATGCGCGGCGTACTGAAGGCGGGCCTGGGCGTGCGCCGGGCGTTCCAGGTGGCGCTGGCGGCGGACACCGTGTCGATCATCGTCATGGAGATCATCGACAACGGCACCGTGGTGGTCATCCCCGGCGCCATGAACGCCGGCCTGACCAGCGCGCTGTTCTGGCTGTCGCTGGCCGGTTCGCTGGTACTGGCGTTCCTGGTCACCACGCCGGTGAACCGTTGGATGATCTCCCGCGGGCGCGGCCACGCGGTGGTCCACCAGTACCACCACTGACAGGTGGCGTCGACGCGTACCACCACTGACAGGTGGCGTCGACGCGCCGGACCGGGGTTCCCGGTCCGGCGCGTCCGTGCGTCAGCGGGTGACGAAGGCGGTGACGGTCGCGACGACCTCCGGGTCGCGCAGGATCCGCTGGTGGCCGAGGCCGTCGGTGCTCACCAGTTCGGCGCCCGGCCAGCTCTCCGCCAGGTCCCGGCCCCCGCCGTACGGGACCTCCTTGTCGTCGCGGTCGTGCACCACCAGGCACGGCGGCATCGAGCGCCGGGCGGGCAGGTCCGCCACCGTGAAGTCCGCCGCCGGGCGGCCGGCCCACCGTTCCAGCCGTTCGACCAACGCCACCCGGGTACGGTCGCCCGCGCCGAGCAGCCGGGTGAAGTCGCCGATCCGTTCGAGCGGGTCGGCGACCGGGGCGACCAGGGCCAGCCGGTCCGCGGCGAGCCCGTCGGCGACCGCCCGTACGGTCGTCGCGCAGCCCAGCGAGTGCGCCACGATCGCCGCCGCCCGGCCGTACGCGGCGGTGACGGCGACGAGCGCCTCGGTGAACTCGGCCGCCGTGGCCCGGCGTGGCCCGAGCATCCCCGGACCCGACTCGCCGTGACTCGGTACGTCGAACGCGACGACCCGGCGGCCCGCGGCGACCAGCGGCGCGACGTACGGGCCGAGCTGGCCGCGCCAGCCACCCCACCCGTGCACCAGGTACACCGGGGCGGCGTCCGGCGCGCCCCACGTCTCGACGGCGAGCCGTACGCCCTTCGGCGTGGTCAGGGTGCTGCGGTCGGCGGGTAACGACGACGGCCGGTCGTCGCGTCGTCGACCGCGGCCGGCGGGCGGGGTGCACCAGAGGAGGGCGGCGCGGTGGCCGCCGACCGTGGGCGCGACCGTCTCCATGGTCCGGAACGCCAGCCGCATGAGCCGCATACGCCACGAGTTTTCGACACGAACGATCGTGCTTTTTTCGGTACCTGCTGCGGTGACCAACGGTCCTCCTCGGACGGGAAGTGGAAACGACGGGATCAGGTACGGACGCCGGCGAGCAGCGCCTCGAACGCCGCGCGGGCGCGCGTCTCGGCCGCCGGATCGGCCAGCAACCGGTACGCCAGGTAGAAGGAGAGCATGACCCCGTAGAGGTCGTGGGCGAACTGCTCGGCGTCGACGTCGCGCCGCACCTGGCCGACGGACACGCCGCTGCGGCACACCTGCGCCGCGGTGTCGAACAGGTCCTGGTGGTCCTGCGCGAGCCGGTCGCGCAGCGCGCCCGGCTGGCTGTCGAACTCGGTCGCCGCCTTCACGAACAGGCACCCGCCGGGCGATCCGTCCCGCGCGCAGGCGAGCCACCGCTCGAACAGCTCACGGATCCGCGGCTCGCCCCGCTGCGCCGACAGCGCCGGCCGGACCACCAGGTCGACGAACGTCTCCCGGGCCCGCTCCAGCGCGGCGAGTTGGAGCGCCTCCTTCGACCGGAAGTGGGCGAACAGCCCGCTCTTGGACATCTGCCGCTGCCGCGCCAGCTCGCCGATCGTCAGCCCGCCCAACCCGACCCGGAACGCGACCTCGACCGCGGTGTCCACGATCGCCTCGCGGGTCTGCGCACCCTTCGCCACCCGACCAGAATCGCACGACCGTACGAGGGTGTCCAGGGGTCGGTGATCATCGGCACGACGCTGGCGTACGACCGGACGTGACGGGTGGGGAGGCCAGGAGTACCGGATTGGCTCTCGCTCGGGGGTCGTGGCGGTGGCAGCGTCTGGAGGCGTGCTTCCACTCGCCTCCGTACTCGGGGTCGCGGCCGTGTCGCTCGGCATGGTCCTCACCCCCGGCCCGAACATGATGTACCTGGTGTCGCGCAGCATCACGCAGGGCCGCCGCGCCGGGGTGGTGTCGCTCGGCGGCGTGGCGCTCGGCTTCCTCGTGTACATGACCGCGACGAACCTGGGCCTGTCGGTACTGTTCGTCGCCGTACCGGTGCTGTACCTGGCGGTCAAGTTCGCCGGTGCGGGTTACCTGGCGTGGCTCGCGTGGCAGGCGCTGCGCCCCGGCGGGCGGTCGGCGTTCCAGCCGGGCGAGCTGACGCCCGACCGGCCGGGCCGGCTGTTCACGATGGGGCTGGTCACGAACCTGCTCAACCCCAAGATCGCGGTGATGTACCTGTCGCTGATCCCGCAGTTCGTGCGGCCCGCGGCCGGGCACGTGCTCGCGCAGGGGTTCGCGCTGGGCCTGGTGCAGATGTCGGTCGCGGTGACGGTCAACCTGGCGATCGTGCTCGCCGCCGGCACCATCGCCGCGTTCCTGTCGCGCCGCCCCACCTGGCTGCGCATCCAGCGGTACCTGATGGGCACGGTGCTCGGGGTGCTCGCGGTGAAGCTCGCCACCGACCACGCCCGCCCGGGCCCCGCCTGAACCGTCAGCCGGTACGCCAGGCGGCGAGCAGCTCGGCGGTCGTCGGGGTCGGGTGCACCAGCCCGAGGTACTCCCGGACCGCGCGGTTGGACCCGTCGTCGCAGCGATCGATCCCGGACACCAGTTCCTGCGGTACGGCGTAGTCGTAGCCGTGCTCGTCGGCGCCGAGCACCGCGTACAGCACGCAGCACTGGAGTTCGACGCCGGCGATGACGAGGCCGTCCACGTCCCAGTCGGCGAGTACGGCGTGGAACTCGGGGCTCTGCCACACGTCGTACCGGTGCTTGCGGACGACGCGGGCGCCGGGCAGCGGCGGCAGGACCAGCTCGGCGCCGCGGGTTCCCTTGCGGCACAAGCTGTCCGGGCCTTCCCGGAGCCGCTGCCGCGGGGTCAGCTCGGCCGGGTCGTACACCTGCTGGGAGTGGATGGTGCGGGCGCCGAGCCGCCCGGCCGCCGCGGCGAAGTCGTACGCCCGGTGGGCCGCGGCGGTGTTGCCCGCGTTGCCGTCGCAGAAGTCGTGCTGGAAGTCCACCAGCAACACCGCGACCCGCTCGGGCGGCAGTCCCAGCACACCGTCGTTCATCGTCCCGCTCCGATCGTCGTACGGGTGTCGGTGGTGGCGCGGCGGGCGGGGGAGAGCAGCAGCAGCGCGACGGGTACGGCGGCGAGCGCGACCGCGGCCGTGAGCGCCAGCGCGTGCACGAAGTCGGCGGTGCCGGGCCGCTCCCCGTGCAGCAGCACGACCAGCGCCAACCCGAGCGACCCGCCCGTGTACTGCGCGGTCGTGACCAGCGCGCTGCCGGTGCCGGCGCGGTCCGGCGGGAGGTCGCGGGTGCCGGTCACGAACAGCGCCGTGAACGCCGTACCCTGCCCCACGCCGCTCAGCAGCAGGCCGGGCAGCAGCCCCGCCACGTACCCGGCGTGCGCGTGGACGGCGACGGCCAGCACCACCAACCCCACCCCGCCCACCGCGTACGCGACGGCGAGGAGGCGGCGTAGCGGCCAGCGCCCCGCGTACCGGCCGGCGAGGGTGTTGCCGACCACGATCGCGCCCGCCAGTGGCAGGAACGCGCATCCCGCGGCCAGCGGCCGGTAGCCGCGCACGTCCTGCAGATACAGCGTGACCAGGTAGAACTCGACCCCGAAGCTCGCCATGTACAGCGCGGCCACCACGCACGCGGTGCGCAGCGTACGGACCGCGAGCAGGCCGCGCGGCACCAGCGGCCGGTCGCCCCGCTGGTGCACGCCGAACACCGCGCCGGCCAGCGCCGCCACCGCGAACCCCGCGCCGACCAGCAGCGGGCGCGGATGCGCGCGGGCCAGTTCGGTGCACGCCGCGACCACCGCCACCACCGCGGCCGACGCCGCGAGCGTGCCCACCACCGCCACCCGGACCCGACGCACCGGCCGTACCCGGCGCAGGGCCGGACCCGCCGCCACCAGGCACACCGCCACGACCGGCAGGTTCACCCAGAACACCCAGCGCCACGAGGCCAGCGCGACCAACGCACCACCGGCCAGTACGCCGAGGGCCAGGCCGACCGCGCCCGTCGTGCCCCACACGCTCACGGCACGGTTACGCTGCGGCCCCGCCGGATACGAGGCACCGAGTACGCCGAGGGTCGCCGGCACCAGCAGCGCCGCCGCCACCCCCTGCCCGACCCGCGCCGCGATCACCGGCGCCGCCGACCCCGCGAACCCCGCACCCAACGAACTCACCGCGAACAGCGCCTGCGCCACCACGAACATCCGGCCCGCGCCCACCGCGTCCGCCAGCTGCCCGCCCAGCACCAGGAACCCCGCGAAGAAGATCGCGTACGCGCTGACGATCCACTGCAACGCCACCGGCGAGAAGCGCAGCGCCGCACCGATGTCCGGCAGCGCCACGTACATGATGGAGAAGTCCAACGCCACCAACAGCTGCGCGCCGGCCAGCCCGGCCAACAACCGCCACGAACCCGCGGGAGACGGGTCGGCGTCGCTCACCCGGCCAGGCGGCCGCCCCGGACCGCCCCGGTGAACGCGGCCCACGCCACCGGCGACACCGCGACCAGCCCGCCCGCGCGGTCCTTGCTGTCCCGCACCAGCACCCGCTCGTCGCCCGCCCCCACCTCGACGCAGTTACCCCCACCGTTGGCACTGCGGCTACTAGTCCGCCACAGCACGCCAACCTCAACGCAGTTGCTCCCGCCAGCGCTTCCGCTTCGGGTGCTGGTCCGCCAGGCGACGGTCGCGAGTTCCGCTCTGGTGTACGTGTCGCCTGTCGTCATGTCCGGTCACTCCAGCTCGTTGATCACCGACCTGATGAGGGCGACGGATCGACGGGGATCGAGCGCCGCTTCGAGTAGATGATCGTACGCAGCTTCCAACCGGGCAACCTTCTTGCCTTCAACGAAAATGGCGCCAACCTGCGTCTCGACATAGCCGACGGTCGGGAAGGGTTGCGCGAGGTCCATGAGCTCGAATGCTCCGGCCATGCCGGTGTGCGCACCCGCCTTGTAGGGCAGTACACGGATCTCGACGTTGTCGCGTTCCGACAGTTCGACGAGATGTTCGAACTGTGCGCGACGCGTTAACCGGGTGCCGACTGGACGGTGCAGCACCGATTCATCGATGATGACGTTGAGGTCGATTGGCTCGTCCGCCGTGAGGATCGCTTGGCGTTCCAAGCGGATTTGCAGCCATCGCTTGATCTGCTCCGGCCGGCTGTCCGGTTCCACGGCGCGCATCGTGGCTTCCGCGTGGGCCTTCGTCTGGAGCAGACCGGGAACCAGCATCTCGTACGAGCGGATGCGCTTGGTGCGGGACTCGACCCAGAGGCGGTCGATGAGGGTGGCGGCGGCGTCGCCGGTGTACCCGTCCCACCAGCCGTCGCGCCAGATCTCGTGCGCCAGTTGCTTGAGCATCTCCCGCCGGTTGGTGTCGTTGATCCGACCCATGTCGAGGTACGCCAGCACGTCGGTGACACGGATGGGGATCTCGCCCTTCTCCATCCGGCTGATCGTGGACTGGTCGCGTCGGATGTACGCGCCGATGTCGGCCATGCTCAGCCCGGCCTCGCTGCGGAGCTTGCGGAGTTCCTGGGCCAGCCACTGGGTACGCAGGCCGGGTTCGGTGCGGGGTGGTCTGGTGCGTGCGGTCGCCTTGCGTGGGGCGGTTTTCCGGCTGTCGCGCTGCGGCATCGAAGACTCCAACTTCTTCTTCCACTCATAACTTGCGCCAGATCGAAAAGTACGCGATGCTGTCGGCGCGTGCAAGAAGTATCACGCTCGGTCAAATCGAACCGGTCGGCGTGGTGCGCGGATACGCGGAAGAAGGGGACCGGGTGGGCGGAAGGTTGGCGCCCGTCGCCCACCCGGTCCGGTGTCGAAACCGTTGGTGCGCCAGGCACGTACGGTCGACCGGTCCTGTCTACCACGGTCGGTCCGTGCGGCGTCGGCGCCACGAGAGCCGGAGCATGCCGATGACCGAACCGTTGACCGCCGACCCGACCCTGGACGAGGTGCTGGCCACCGCGCCCGACACCCTCTCCGACCACGTCGGCGCGGTACGCCTGCGCGACGTCCCGCGCGTCCTCGCCCTGTACGACGCGGGCGACCCCGACGAGGACGAGCCCGCCGAACTGATCGCCTGGGTCTTCACCCTCCCCGGCCACGGCCCCCTCGTGGTCCGCGCCGCCAACCCGCGCCAACTGGTACACGCGGCGAGCCTGGAGTCCGTCGCCGTCGGCTGGGCCGCGCACCTCGGCGGCGACCTCACCACCGTCACCCCCGCATGACCGGCATCCCCTCGCCGTCGCCCGGCGGCTCGTCAGCGTGCGGCTTCACCGACCGTCCAGGGTGAACCGCACCGCGGGGAGGTCGTGCGACATCCGCCCGGGCGTACAGAGTCAGGCATCGGTGGGCCGGCGGGTCAGGTGGTGCATGGTGCGCAGCTCGGAACGCTCGTGCCAGGCGAGGCGGCGCAACACCTTGACAGTCGTCCACACCTCCCCGTCGGCGCGACGTACCAGATCGGCGGGCATCGTCGCGACCACCTCGCGTACGTGCCGGGCGGACGCGCGCAGCTCGGCGAGCAGGTCGGGTTCCGGATCGCGCGCCGGCAGGCCGAGACTGGGCAGGTAGTAGCGGCTCTCGGTGTCGGCCAGATGCCAGGCCATCTGCCGTACGGTGCGCCAGCGCGCCCACGACGGCAGCACGCGGTGCGGCTGCGCGGCGTCGAGTACCTCCGGCGGGGTGTGGGTGATCAGGTCGATCGTGTCCGCCCGCGCCGTCGCGAGAACGGCCAGGGTGGCGGCGCGTTCGGCGAGGGAGGCGGGTCGGTGGTCCCGGCGGAACGCCTGCTCGTCGCCGTGGATCCGTTCCACCGCAACACAATCGTCGCGGCCGAGCTGTGCCGCCAGGTACGCCAGCGCGGCCGGCTCGTCGGCGCCCTGACCGCACCGGCCCCACCACCCCGGCTCGAACGACCAGGCCGCCGCCCCGTCGTCCGTCGCCATCGCCACACCCGACTCCACGTACACCGGGGTCATCGGCCGGTACTGCCGTCCAGCTGCTCGCGCAGGATGTCCGCATGGCCGGCATGCCGCGCGGTCTCCTCGATCATGTGCACCAGCACCCACCGCATCGTGCGCACCCGCGGCGGGGTACTGGCGGCGCGCGCCGTCCGCGCGGACAGATCGGGGCAGCCGGCGATGATCGCGTTCGAGCGCGCGATCGCCGCCCGGTACGCCGCCGTCACACCCTCCAGCGTGTCCCCCGGGGCGAGCCGCATGTCCATGTCCGGAAACGGAACGTCCTCCCCGGCGTACGCCCAGGCGAACCAGTGCGTCTCCGCGCCCGCCAGATGCCGCAGCAGACCGAGGACACTCGTTCCCGACTCCACCCCCGGCGCCGCCGCACGGGCTGCGTCCAGCCCGTCCACCTTGGCCAGCACCGCGTCCCGTACGTAGTCGAGGAACGCGACCAGCGTCTCCCGCTCACCCGCCTCCACCACCGGCGGACGCTGATCACCACGCTGCCGCTCCACGCTCATGCCCGCCACCCTAGATCGACGCCCGCCCCGCGCGCGCCGCCGTATCCCGCACCACGAGACCGTGCCACAGCGCCCCTTTGACCGACCTGTACGACGTGCTCGTCGCCGGGTGGGCCGTCGCGCCGTTGCGTTGGTGAACAGCGCGGTCTCGCCGGGTGGGCCATCACGCCGTTGCGTTGGTGAACAGGGCGCGGTCTCGCCAGGTGGGCCGTCGCGCCGTTGCGTCTGGTGAACAGGGCGCGGTCTCGCCGGTGCTTCTCGGTGGCGCCGCGGACGAGAACCATTGCGCCCGGCGTACTCGCCGCACCTGCGCTGGCACCTTGGTCCGGGGCCACGGGCCGACAGTACGGCAGCGCTGAACTCGGCTCTCTGCACTACGCCAATGCCCCGATCCTGGGGCTGGACGGCACAACCGTTGTCGACGGTCGTCGAGCCGGTGCCGCGCAGAGCGGTCCGGCGTACCGGATCGGAGGGGTACTGGGCGCGCTCTCCGAACGTGACGGCGGATGGGCGCTGTCCGTACGGCAGGAGCTGCACACCGACATGCGTTGCCACCGCCGACCAGGTACTGGTGTGACTCTGGCGGCGCGCGGACCGAGGGAGGGGGAGGCGCGGGGCCCGTCCGATTCCTGGAGGGCTATCGGGCCGAGCCGCTGACCGTCCACGATGGACGCTTGTACCGGGGCGACACGCCGCTGAAGTGAGCACATCCGGATTGTTCAATTGTCTCATTGTTCAACTGTCCAATTGTTGAACAGTTGAACAATCTGGGGTCGCGGCGCGCCCGAAGTACCGCGACACGCCCACCCGTGCCCGCGCAACCCCCGCCCGCGAGCCCCGGCCCGGCAACCCCGCCCGCGAGCCTCGAACCGGCGCAACCGGCGCCCGCATCGCCGCCCGGAAAACGTTGCCCCGCAACGCATCCGCGCTGTGGGCGTTGCCCCGAGTCCGTCCGCGAGCCTCGGCCCGCGCAACCGGCGCCGCCATCTCCGCCGCAAACCTTGCCCGCAACGCACCCCCGCTGTCGGCATTGCCACCGATCCCACCCGCGACCCCGTCCTGCAGAACAGGCGCCCGCATGCCCGACCGTGAATCCTTGCCCCGCAACGCATCCCCGCCATCCGCGTTGCCCCCGGTCCCACCCGCGAGCCTCGTCCTGTGCACCCCGGCGCCCGCATTCTCGACCGTGAACCCTTGCCCTGCAACGCATCCCCCGTCTGCGTTGCCCCAGAGTTCGCCCGCGAACCGCGACCTGCGCAAGCCGGCGCCCGCATCTCGGCCCGCGAATCCTTGCCCCGCAAGGCATCCCGGTCGTCAGCGGTTGCCACCAGTCCGCCTGCGGGCAAGCCACAAGCGCCGTCAGGCAACGGCTGCCAGCGCATCGGCCAGGGGTGTCGGCTCGATCCCGAACGTACGCGTGGTCGACGACGCGTCCATGGTGAACGGCCGGGCCCACTGGTAGTACGTGGTACGCAGTTCGCGCAGGAAGCTGTTGCCGAGCCCGCCGGCCCACAGCACCGGGTACGGCATGGCGGTGAGTCGGGGCGCGGGCAGTCCGGAGACGTCGGCGTAGCGGCGCGCGATCTGCCGTACGGTGAGCGGGTCGTGGCTCGGTACCAACCAGGCGCGGCCCCACGCGGTGTCGGTGGTGGCGGCGGTGACGAGGGTGCGGGCGACGTCGGTGATGGACGTGAAGGTGTGCGGCACGTCGAGCGGCGTCGGCGTGTACGCCCGCTTCCCGGCGCGCAGCGGTCCGCCGATGGCGAAGCTGAACACGGAGTTGTCCTCGATGTAGTCGCTGGCGCGTACTTCGGTGGCGCGGATGCGGCCGTCGCGGTGTGCGGCGAGCGCGGCGCGCCACATGTCGGCGCGCATCCGCAGTTTGGGGTGGGTGGCGGCGAGCGGGGTGTCGTCGGTGATCGGCCCGTCGACGGGCCCGTACCCGTAGAGGCAGCTCGCGGTGGCGTGGACGGCGCCGGTGCGTTCGGCGGCGGTGAGGAGGCTGGCGGCGAGCGGCGGCCAGTCGGTGAGCCACCGGTGGTACTGGGGGTTGGCGCAGTTGTACAGGGCGGCGGCGCCTTCGGTCAGGGTGGTGAGCCGGTCGGCGTCGGTGGCGTCGGCGGCGATCCGTTCGGTGCCGTCGGGGCCGCGGCCGCTGCGGGTCACGACGCGGACCCGCTCGCCGCGGTCGAGGAGTACGCGGGCGGTGGCGGTGCCGACCGGGCCACCGCCGACGATCACGTGCAGGCTCATGATGTGTCTCCCTCTCGCAAACGAGATCAGTGCTCTCGATTGAGGCCACTGTCCACCACGCGCCTGCTCGCTGTCAAGAGCAGTGCTCTCGTTTGTGTGCGATACTCGCTGGCATGGTGGAACACACGGGAATCCGGGCCCGCGTACGGGCCGAGCTGACCGGGGAGATCAAGGCCGCGGCGCGCCGCCAGCTCGCCACCGAGGGCGCGAACCTCTCACTGCGTGCCATCGCCCGCGAGCTGGGCATGGCCTCCTCCGCGCTGTACCGCTACTTCGCCAACCGGGACGACCTGCTCACCGCGCTGATCATCGACGCGTACGACGGGCTCGGGGAGGCCGCCGAGACCGCCGACGCCCGGTACCGGCGGCGCGGTGACCACGTCGGGCGGTGGCTGGCGGTGGCGCGGGCGCTGCGTGGCTGGGCGCTCGCCGCGCCGAGCGAGTACGCGCTGATTCTGGGGAGCCCGGTGCCCGGGTACCGCGCGCCGACCGACACGACCGGGCCGGCGAGCCGGGCGCCGCTCGTCCTGGCCGGGATCGTCGCCGACGCCGCGGCGGCCGGCGCGCTCGACGAGGTCCCCGCGCCGCCGCTGCCGGCGAAGCTGCGCGCCGAGCTGACCGCCGTCGCCGGGCAGGTGAACGTCCCGCTCGACGCACCGGTACTGGCCCGGATGATGCTCGCCTGGACCGAGCTGTACGGGGCGATCAGCTTCGAACTGTTCGGCCAGCTCGACAACCTCGTGGGTCGGCGCGACGAGTGGTTCGACTACCAGGCGCGCAGCATGGCCGCCCTGATCGGCCTGCGCTGACTGCCGGTCGTGTCGGGGCGACCGTGCCGGACGGGCCTGCGCTGACCGCCGGTCGACCGCGCCGCGCCGGACCGGCCGGCGGGGTCAGGTGGCGGACCAGGCGTACAGGTGCTCGGGTCGGCCGGTCGAGCCGTACCGCAGGCTCATGGTGGCCTGGCCGTGGTCGGCCAGCGCGGACAGGTACCGCTGGGCGGTGGCGCGCGCGATCCCGAGTTCGGCGGCGATCGCCGCGGCGGACCGGGGTTCCGGCGCGGCGCGCAGCGTGTCGGCCACCAGCCGGGCGGTCACGGGGGAGTGGCCCTTGGGCGGCGCGGTGCGGTCCCCGTCGTGCAGCAGCCGTACGGCGCGGTCGACGTCCGCCTGTCCCAGCGCGCCGCCCTCGAACACCGCCCGGTACCGGGCGTACGCGCGGAGCCGGTCGGCGAGCTGCTCCGCGGTGAACGGCTTGACCAGGTAGTTGAGCGCGCCGCGGGCGAGCGCCGTGCGTACGGTGGCGGGGTCGGCGGCGGCGGTCAGCATGATCGTGTCGACGGACAGCTCGGCGAGCAGGTCGAGACCGGACGCGTCCGGCAGGTACCGGTCGAGCAGGACGAGATCGGGCCGGGTGTCGGCGACGAGGGCCCGCGCGTCGGCGACGGTGCGGGCGGTGCCGACCACCGCGAAGCCGGGAACCCGTTCGGTGAACGCCACGTGCACCTCGGCGACCCGGAAGTCGTCCTCCACCACCAGTACCCGGATCACACCGGTCCTCTCGCCGTCTCCGCCGTCCGCACCGCCAGTACACCAGGCATCTGGGCGACGAACACGGCACCGTGGTCGGCGCCACCCGGATCGGCGAGGGTGGCGTCCCCGCCGCGGCTGCGGGCGGCCTGCCGGGTGAGGGCGAGGCCGAGGCCGTGGCCGACGGACAGCCGGGTGGTGAACCCGTCGGTGAAGATCTTCGCCCGCAGCTCCACCGGTACGCCGTCGCCCGAGTCGGCCACGGACACGTGCAGCGTGTCGCCGTCGGCGAGCAACGTCACCTCGACGTACGCGGGGGTGCGGGTGCCGAGGCGCGCCGCGCGTACGGCGTTGTCGAGCAGGTTGCCGACGACGGTGGTGACCTCGACCGGTGCGGTCACGCCGCCGGGTACCCAGGTTGTGTCCGCGATCTCCAGCCGTACGTCGGACTCGGCGGCCTCGGCGGTCTTCGCCGCCAGGAACGCCTGCAGGTACGGGTCGCGCACGGCGTCCGGTGCCGGGCCGACCGCGGCCGGCGCGTCGTGCAGCGCGTGCAGGTACTCGACGGCTTCGGCGTGGTGGTCGGTCTGGAGCAGCCCGGCGAGGGTGTGCAGCCGGTTGGCGAACTCGTGCCGCTGCGCGCGCAGCGCGCCGGACAGCGACCGGACCGTGTCGAGTTCCCGGGTCAGCGTCTCCACGTCGGTACGGTCCCGCAACGTCAGTACGGTGCCGAGGTCGTGCGCGTCCCGGCGTACCTGGCGGCGGGTGACGACCAGGACCCGGTCGCCGGCGACGGCCATCATGCGTTCCTGGTCGGTGTCGCCGGCGAGTGCGGCGCGCAACCGGATCGGCAGGTCCAGCGCGGCCGCCGGTACGCCCGGTTCGGGCCGGGTCGCCAGCAACCGTGCCGCCTCGTCGTTGCAGACGGTGACCCGGCCGTCGGCGTCGGTGGCGAGCACGCCCTCGCCGATGCCGTGCAGTACGGCCTCGCGTTCCTGGACCATCTCGGCGAGTTCGTGCGGTTCCAGGCCCAGCGTCTGCGTCTTGAGCCGGCGGGCGAGCAGCGCCGAACCGGCCACCCCGAGCAGCAGCGCGCCCGCCGCGAACAGTGCCGCATCGGCCAGTACGTGCAGCACGTTGGCGCGGATGTCCTTCGCGGCGAACCCGACGCTCACCTCGCCGACCACGTGCTTCCGCGCGTCCCACACCGGTACCTTGCCGCGCGCGGACAGGCCGAGCGTGCCGCGCTGGACGTTGACGACCTCGTGCCCGGCCAGCGCCACCGACGGATCCGTACTCACGTGCTGGCCGAGTTCGGCGGGATTCGGGTGGGCGAGCCGGATCCCGCGCCGGTCGGTGACGACGACGAACAGCGCGTCGGTCGCCGTGCGTACCCGCTCGGCGCGGTCCTGGACGACGTGGTGCGGGTCGCCGGACGGGATGGCCGCGGCGATGTCCGGGTCGGCGGCGACGGTCTGGGCCACGGCGAGCGCGCGCTGCCCGTACTGGGTGGTCAGCTGGTTGTCGAGCAGCCAGCCGACGAGCGCGAACCCGACGCCGACGACGAGCAGGACGACGCCGATCTGGAGGGCCAGGATCTGCCGGGCGAACCGGATCCGGGGCGCCCGGCGGCGTGGGCGTACCCGCTCCCGCCCGGCGCCGGACGGGCGCGTGAGCGAAAGGCGCAGAAGGCGGTTAACGCGCCTTGAACGAACAATTTCGAGAAGGTTTCCCACGTGAGCCAGTTCACCTAACGTCCCGCTCCGAAGACAAGTCCGCCGACGGAGGGAACTTTCCCGTCCGCCGGCAGCTACGTTCGGAGGTCCCCTCATGACCACTCCGGTGATCGAACTCCGGGGTGCCACGAAACGCTTTCCCGCCACCGGTTCCGGCACCCACACCGCGGTGCGTGACCTGACCCTGACCGTCGCGCCCGGCGAGTTCGTCGCCGTGGTCGGCCCCACCGGGTGCGGCAAGTCCACCACCCTGTCGCTGGTCTCCGGACTGGAGGCGGCGTCGTCCGGCGACGTCCTGGTACGCGGCGAGCCGGTGCGCCGGATCCCGTCCGGCGTCGGGTACATGTTCCAGAGCGACGCGGTACTCCCGTGGCGTTCGGTGCTCGACAACGTCGCCGCCGGCCCCCGGTACCGGGGGGTGGGCAAGAGGGAGGCGCGCAGCCGGGCGCACGCCTGGGTGGAGCGGGTCGGGCTCGGCGGCTTCGCCGGGTACTACCCGCACCAGCTGTCCGGCGGCATGCGCAAGCGGGTCGCGTTGGCGCAGACCCTCGTCAACGAGCCGGAGATCCTGCTCATGGACGAGCCGTTCAGCGCGCTCGACGTGCAGACCCGCGCCCTGATGCAGGACGAACTGTTGCGGCTGTGGGCCGGTACCGGCGCCGCGGTCGTGTTCGTCACGCACGACCTGGAGGAGGCGATCGCGCTCGCCGACACGGTCGTGGTGATGACCGCGAGCCCGGCGACCGTCAAGGCCACCTTCCCGGTACCGCTGGAACGGCCGCGCGACGTCGAGGAGGTACGGCTGACGCCCGAGTTCCTGGAGATCTACCGGGAGGTCTGGGACAGCCTGCGTACCGAGGTGGCGAAGGCGCGGGAGGAGGCGAGCCGTGTCGGCTGACACACTGTCCACAGTGGACGCCCGTCCGGTCGAGGACGGATCCGCCCTGGTACGCCGACGCCGACGGCGCCGCGCCCTCGTCTGGGCGGTACGCGTCGCGGCGGTGATCGTGTGGCTGGTGAGCTGGCAGCTCGCCGCCACGTACTGGATCGACCCGTTCTACTACTCGAAGCCCACGGCGATCGCCGGCCGGCTGGTCGACTGGTTCACCAAGGGCACCGCGTTCGGCTCGATCTGGACGCAGATCGGGGTGACGCTGGAGGAGGCGGTCGCCGGGTTCGTGATCGGCGCGCTGGCCGGTGTCGTACTCGGCATCGTCCTCGGGCGCAGCCGGTTCCTCGCGGACGTGGCCGCGCCGTTCATCAAGGCGGCGAACGCGGTGCCGCGCATCGTGCTCGCGTCGCTGTTCATCATCTGGTTCGGCCTGGGCATGTCGTCGAAGATCGCCACCGCGATGGTGCTGGTGTTCTTCGCGGTGTTCTTCAACGCGTTCCAGGGCGCCCGGGAGGTCGACCGCAACCTCGTCGACAACGCGCGGATCCTCGGCGCCAGCCGGTTCGCGCTGCTGCGCAGCATCGTCGTACCGAGCGCCACGTCGTGGATCTTCGCGTCGCTGCACTCGGCGTTCGGGTTCGCGCTGATCGGCGCGGTCGTCGGCGAGTTCACCGGCGCCGACAAGGGTCTCGGCCTGCTCATCAACAACGCGCAGGGCACGTTCGACGCGGCCGGCATCTACGCCGGAATGATCATCACCACGGTGCTCGCGCTCGCCGCCGAATGGCTGATCTCCACCGCCGAGAAGCGCCTCCTGCGCTGGCGACCGCCCTCCGCCGGTGCCGACGCACAGATCTGAATCCCTTACCCCGCAAGGAGACTCGCATGAGAGTACGGTCCCTCGCGGCCGCTGGACTGGCGGTCGTACTGCTCGCCACCGCGGTCGGCTGCCGCGACTCGCGCACCGCCGCCGGCGGTACCGGCAAGTCGGGCAACGAGCAGGTGTCCATCATGGTCGGCGGCATCGACAAGGTCATCTACCTGCCCGCCATGCTCACCCAACGCCTCGGGTACTTCAAGTCCGCGGGCGTCGACGTCAAGCTGCTCACCGAGCCGGCCGGCGCGCAGGCGGAGAACGTGCTGATCTCCGGTGACGTGCAGGGCGTCGTCGGCTTCTACGACCACACCATCGACCTGCAGACCAAGCACAAGTGCGTCGAGAGCGTCGTGCAGTTCGCCGACGTACCCGGTGAGGTCGAGGTGGTGTCGACGAAGAAGGCCGGCCAGATCACCTCGCCGAAGGACTTCAAGGGCCACAAGCTCGGCGTCACCAGCCCGGGCTCGTCGACCGACTTCCTCACCCAGTACCTGGCCAGCAAGAACGGCCTGTCCAGCGCGGACTACACCACGGTCAAGGCGGGCGCGGGCCAGACGTTCATCGCGGCGCTCAACAACGGCGGCATCGACGCCGGCATGACCACCGACCCGACCGTCGCGCAGCTCGTCAGTTCCGGTCAGGGCAAGGTACTGCTGGACATGCGGACCGAGGCGGGTGCCCGCGCGGCGCTCGGCGGCCTGTACCCGTCGACCTCGCTGTACATGGACTGCTCGTACGTGGCGGCGCACAAGCAGACCGTGCAGAAGCTCGCCACCGCGTTCGTGAAGACGCTGCGGTGGATCAAGGCGCACGACGCCGAACAGATCGCCGCGAAGATGCCGGCCGACTACGCCAAGGGCGGTAAGGACCTGTACGTCAAGTCGATCCACGACTCGATCGGCATGTTCAACGCCGACGGGAAGATGAAGGAGGAGGGGGCGCGCAACGCGTTGAAGGTCCTCGGTTCCTTCTCCCCGAACGTCAAGGGCAAGGAGTCCACTGTGGACCTGTCGAAGACGTACACCACGCAGTTCGTGGACGACGCGGGCTGACGCGTGCCGATCCGGGTGCGCTCCCCGCGCGGGGGCGCACCCGTCGCGTCACTTGCCCAGGCCGGTGCCCTTCGAGACCAGCTCCGGGTGGGACAGCAGGAAGTTGTCCATGTCGTCGTTGCGCATCGCCTTGAACAGCTGGTCGTCCACCGGCTGCTGAAGGCTCTCGTTCCCGTCGCCGAGCGACTGGTGCGCCACCTGGAGCGTGGTGATCTTGTCCGAGGTGATCTTGCGCATCGCCAGCGCCAGGTCCACCACCGTGTACCCGTTGAGGTCCATGGTCAGCGCCTTGCCGGCCGCCTTGAGTACGCGGTCCATCTTGGTCGGGTCGCTCAGCGTGCCCTTGCTGGTGGCCTGCTTGAGGATCTGCTTGATGAACTGCTGCTGCATCCGCTGCCGGCTGTAGTCCGAGTCGGTGTACGCGTACCGCTCGCGGACCAGCGCCAGCGCCATGTCCGCGTCGTAGTGCCGGCAGCCCTTCTCGAACGTGTGCCCGCCGAGGCTCGGCTGCGTCGAGGTGAACGTCTTGTCGACGCACAGCGTGACGCCGCCCAGCTCGGCGGTGATCGCCTTGAAACCGTCCCAGTTGACCATCGCCGCCATGGAGAAGTTCTCCCCGGTCAGCTCCTTCAGGGTGGTGTGCAGGTTCTGCATGCCGCCCTTGACGTCGTTGACGTCCTTCATCCCGAACGTGAACGCCGCGTTGATCTTCGTCGCGTACCCGCCCTGGCCGGTGCGCTTGTTGAGCGGGATGTTCACCTCCAGGTCCCGCGGGATCGACAGCAGGTACGCCTGGTCGTGCGAGGCCGGGATGTGCAGCCACATGATCGTGTCGGTCCGCGGCTTCTCGCCACCGGCCTTCCACGACTTGCGCAGGTCGGAGCCGGCGAGCAGGACGTCGACCGGCCCGGTGACCGCGCTCCCGTGCCGCGACCCGGCGCCGTCGCCCAGCAGGTCGTCCTGCGAGACGGCGTTGTTGACGTGGTCGGCGACGGCCACGGTCCCCGCGTACGTCCCGCCACTGGCGACCGCCAGGACGATCCCCGACACGAGGCACAACCTCGCCCACAACGGGCTTCGCTGTCGCCGTCCGCTCATTTCGCCTCCCGGTCTGGGGTGGCCACAGCATGCCGTACCGCCGGGTGTGGTCGGCAGCCGGGCCGACCACTCCACGCCTGAGGTGCGCAACCGGTTTCCGCGCTCACGGAGCCATGTCCACGTCGACACCGAGCGTGTCGGCGAGGTGTCGCCGGCACGCGGCCTCCATCGCCGCCGGCCACACCGCCCCGGTACGCGCGGCCAGCTGCCGTCCCAGCGGCAGGAACGCCTGGGCGCACGACAGATGCGCGGCGACCACCGACTCCCGGGTCGCCGCCGCCGGCGGCAGGCCCGCCAGTACCGCCAGCCGGTCCGGCGGCAACAGCCCCACCAGCCGCAGCGCGCCACCCCGGTCCGGTACGGCGACGTCCTCCAGCATCAGCCGGACCAGCAACGTACGCAGCAGGCCCGCGCCGGACACGCCCACCACGTACTCGCCGCGGCCGACGACCACCGGCAGCAGTCCGAGTACCCGGAGGAACTCGGTGGCCAGCGCGGCGATCCGGTCGGGGTCGGGCGCCAGCGGCGGGGCATCCGGCCGCAGCCGCGCCGCCAGCCCGGCCCGGTCGAACAGCACCGCCAGCCCGGTACCGCTGCGCCCGGCCACGTCGCCCGGTACGCCGACGGACACGTCGAAACGCAGCCACTCCGGCGTCACGTGCGTGACGACCGGCGCGCCACCCAGCCGCTCCCGGTACACCGTCGGCGTGATCCGGTCGCAGGTCGCCGGCCAGTCGGCGAGGAACCCGGCACGGTCGGCGTCCGCGGTGACCAGCCAGACGTCGACGTCCGAGTACCGGTCGTGGTCGCCGCGGCCGCGACTGCCGGCGAGCCAGGCCGCGAGTACCCGGGGGTCCGTGCGCAACTCCCGGTCGAGCCGGGCGATCAGCTCCGCGTCGTCCATCCGGTCGAGGCTACGGCGTGCCGGCGGGATCGGGCCTGCCACCAGTACGGCCAGCGTGTCGCCTGCTGCGGGCAGCCGACCCGCGTTGCCCCACGGCGTGCTGTCCGGTCTGCACGGGCGCAGCAAACGCATCGCGTACCACGCCCGCGCCGCCGGCGTTCCTGCGCACAGCGCGACGCTCGCGCAACCGGGGATGGTGCGACGCCTGGCGGTGGGGATCCCGGGAGGGGACCGGGGCGCATAGCATCGACGGAATGCAGCCCTCCGGCCCGAATCCCGACGGTCCCCCCGCAGATCCCCCGTCCGTCCCGCCCACCGCCGCCGCGGAGCCCGCCGGCACGGAGCCCGCCAGCGCCACCGGCCCAGCCGGATCACCGCCGCCCGCCGGTACGCCCGCGCCACCTCCCGCTGCGCCGTACGCGCAATCCCCGGGCACCCCGCAGCCCGGTTCCGGCCTGCCGCCCGTCGGCGGATTGCCGCAAGGAACCGGATCGCCGCAGGGAACTGGAGTCCCGCAGGGCCCCGGAGCGGCGCAGGCTCCCGGAACGCCGCAGGGAACCGGAGCGCCACAGGGCCCCGGAATCCCGCAGGCCGCTGGAACGCCGCAGGGAACCGGTATGCCGCAGGGAATGGGGATCCCGCAGGGAACGGGGATGCCGCAGGGTTGCGGGATGCCGTACGGCGCCGCGATGCCGCCGGGTGCGCCGCCGCCGGGCGCGCCGGCCGCCGCCGGTACGTCCGCGCCGCCGGTGTGGCTGCTGATCGGGCCGGCGCTGGGCGCCGTGCTGGGGTTGGTCCTGGCGACGAGCCTGGTCGGCCCGGGTGGTCTGGCGGTGCAGCGCGACCTGGGTGTCTCGGCGACCGCGCTGGGTGTCGTGATCGCCGCGTACCTGCTGCCGATGGTGCTGGTCGGCGCGCTCGGGGTCGTCGTCGGCCGGCGGTTCCCGACCGCAGTCGCCGCCCCCGGTCTGGTACTCCTGCTCGTGGGCCTGCTGCTGTCGGCGCTCACCCCGTCGGCGCCGGTGATCGTCGTCGGCCGGGTGCTGTGCGGGATCGGCGCGGGCGCGGCCGCCGGTACGGTGGTGGGCCTGGCCCTCGGGTACCGGCGGCGTGGTCTGGCGCTCGGGTTGACGGCGGGGGTCGGGCTGGTGGCGCTGGTGCTCGGCCCGGTGGACGGCTTCGTGTGGTCGACGTTCCTGGCGTGGCGCTGGATCTTCTTCGCCGCGGTGCCGGTCGCGCTGGTCGCGATCGCGGTCACCGCCGTCGCAGGCATCGTCCGGCTGACCCGCCGCCCGGCCGTGACACACCCGTACCCGCCCGTAACAGGCACCGGGCAGCCGGCGTTCCCGCCCGCGGCACAGCAGCCGGGTCCGGCCGCGGCGCAGCAGCCGTACCCGCCGGCCGCGGGCTGAACCACCGGCGTACGCCGCGGCGAAGGCATCTCCGCCGCGGCGTACACATGGGTCAGACGGTGCGGGCGTTGCCGGGCGCGCTGCGGACTCCGGTACGGCTGACCGCGACCACCTGGTACGTGCGGGGTTCGGTGCCGGGGGTCGGGTCGGTCCAGGACTGGACCCGGCCGTCCGCGCGGACGGTGGCGACGAGGTTGCGCGCGTCGACGATGTCGGCCGCGCGTTCGCCGTCGAACCGGAAGATCGCGTAGCTCGCCGGCGCCGGCGAGCCCGTCCCCACCCAGTCCAGGCGTACGCCGTCGGCGGTGCGGCGGGCGCGCGCCAGCTCCGGCCGGTTGGGTACCCGGGGATCGAGGTGCGGCAGGGCCGGGGTGAGCGCCGGGTGCTGGTAGTGGTCGGCGACGACGCGGCTGGTGGCGCCGAGCGCGTCGGTACGGACGTCCTTGGCGGAGAAGTACACGTTGCCGGCGACCTCGGGGTACTGCTGGTCGAGCGTGAGGTGCCTGGTCAGCTCGGTCGGGTCGAGCCACGCGCCGGACGTGTTGACCTTGTACGTGGCCTCGCCGATGTAGAGCTTGGTGTCGGTGCCGCGCACCTGCTCGGCCCACCACGGCGTGAGCTTGGCGTAGTCGGCGACGGCGAGCCCGATGTTCCAGTACACCTGCGGGTTGATGTAGTCGAGCCAGCCCTTCTTCACCCAGCCGCGGGTGTCGGCGAAGTTCGCGTCGTACGACTCGGTGCCGCCGGTGTCGGAGCCGTTCGGGTCGCTGGCCTTGTTGCGCCAGATGCCGAACGGGCTGACCCCGAACGCCAGCCACGGTTTCGCCGCGTGGATCCGGTGCTGCATCTCGGAGACGAGCAGGTCGATGTTGTGCCGGCGCCAGTCCTCGATCCGGTCGAACCCGGCGCCGTACGTCGCGTACGTGTCCGCGTCCGGCAGCGTCTCGCCGGCCACCGGGTACGGGTAGAAGTAGTCGTCGAAGTGGACGCCGTCGATGTCGTACCGAGTGGCGTCGAGGATCGCGTCCTCGACGAACCGGCGCACCTCGGGGATGCCGGGGTTGTAGTAGAGCTTCGGGCCGTACGCGAAGACCCACTCGGGATGCTGGCGCGCCGGGTGCCACGGCACGAGCTTCGTCGGGTCGGTCTGCATGCTCACCCGGTACGGGTTGAACCACGCGTGCAGCTGGAGGTTGCGCTTGTGCGCCTCGGCGACCGCGAACTCCAGCGGGTCGTACCCGGGGTCGGTGCCCTGCGTGCCGGTCAGGTACTGCGACCACGGCTCGTACTGCGACGGCCAGAACGCGTCGGCGGTGGGCCGTACCTGGAGCATGACGGCGTTCAGGTTGAGCCGTACGGCCAGGTCGAACCAGGCGACGAGCTGGTCGCGCTGCTGCTGCGCGGGCAGTCCGGTACCGGATGGCCAGTCGATGTTGACCACGCTGGCGATCCACATCGCGCGCAGCTGCTCCAGCGGCGCGTTCGGGTCGGCGGTGCCGGGTGCGGTCCCGGCGGGCGCGGTCGCGGCGCCGGCCGGCATCGCGGTCGCGGAGCCGCCGGGGAGTACCGCGGCCGTGGTGGCGGCGGCGGTCCCGGCGGCGAGCGCGCCGAACCGGCGGCGGCTGATCGGCGTCCCTGGCTGCGACATTCGTGAGTTCCCTTCACGGGTAACGACGTATCGGTAGGGAAGTTTCAGCCCTGGGCGGGCCGAACGCAATGGGTCGGGCGGTCCGAGATCGCCCTACGGGGCAGATCGGGCGAAGCCCGGCGCATGCTGGGAGCCCGCCGGGCCCGGGCCGTGAATCAGCTCCCGATCCCGCCGTCGGCGTGGTCGCCACCGGTACGCCGCGGGATCGTGGAAGGCGACCTGTCGGCGGGGAGGGGGACCGGGTGGCGCGACGGACGAGACTCGCGGGACTGTCCGCGTTGGTACTGTGCGGCGTCGCCGCCGGGCTCGTGCTCGCCGCGGCGGCGTTCCCGGTGACCGCGTTGAGCGGGCTGGTGGCGAAGGCGACGGGCGACTCGTTCGACAGCCTGCCCGCGGCGCTGCGCGTACCACCCTCCCAACAGGCCTCCTACCTGTACGCGTCCGACGGAAAGACCCTGATCACCACGTTCTACGACCAGAACCGTACGGACGTCGCGCTGGACGACATCGCCCCGGTGATGCGCAAGGCGATCGTCGCCGCCGAGGACACCCGCTTCTACCAGCACGGCGGCGTCGACCCGCGCGGCGTCGTCCGCGCCCTCGTCGCCAACGGCAGCAACGGCGGCGTCAGCCAGGGCGCCTCCACCCTGACCATGCAGTACGTGCGGAACGTGTTGAAGACGGATCCGCGGCTGTCCGCGCAGGAACGCGCCGAGGCGACCCAGGACACCGCCGCCCGCAAACTCACCGAGATGCGGTACGCGGTGGCCCTGGAACAGAAGCTGTCCAAGGACGAGATCCTCCGCCGCTACCTCAACATCGCGTACTTCGGCAACGGCGCGTACGGCATCTACGCGGCGAGCCAGGCGTACTTCTCGGTGCCGCCGAGCAAACTGACGCTCGCGCAGGCCGCACTGCTGGCCGGACTGGTGCAGTCGCCGGACGCGGACAACCCGGTGCGCGGCGACCGGCAGGCCGCGCTCGACCGCCGGGCGTACGTGCTGGGCGCGATGGCGAAGGCCGGCGACATCTCCCGGGCCACGGCCACCCGTACGGCGAAGGCACCGCTGCGGCTGGATCCCGGTGCCGCCCCGCCCAACGACTGCGTCTCGGTGCCGTCCGCGCACGACGACTGGGGCTTCTTCTGCGACTACGTCAAGCGCTGGTGGGACGCGCAGCCGGCGTTCGGCCGTACGGTCGCGGAGCGGGAGAACGCGCTGCGGCAGGGCGGCTACCGCATCGTCACGTCGCTGTCGCCGGACGTCCAGGCCACCGCGCTCGCGCAGTCCCTTTCCGTGTACGGGTACGACAACCCGCGCGCGCTGCCGATGGCCGTCGTACAACCGGGGACCGGGCGGGTGCTGAGCCTCGCGGTGAACCGGCACTTCAGCCTGGCCGCGAACCCGTCCGGCCAGAACGGGTACCCGAACACCACGGCGCAGCTCGTCGCCGGGGGCGGCGGCGTCGACGGGTACCAGGCGGGGTCGACGTTCAAGATGTTCACGATGCTGGCCGCGCTGGACGCCGGGATGCCGCTGTCCACCAGCTTCGACGCGCCGTCGCGGCTGCAGACGAAGTGGCCCGACTCCGGCCCCGCGAGCTGCGGCGGCTACTACTGCCCCGGCAACGACAACCCGTCCTGGATGGACGGCACCCGCACCATGTGGACCGGGTACGGCCGCTCCGTGAACACGTACTTCGTGTGGCTGGAGGAGCAGGTCGGCGCGGACCGGGCGGTCGCGATGGCGAAGCGGCTCGGCATCACGTTCCGCGCCGACTCGGACGCCGAGCGGGCCGCGACGTCGGCGTCGTCGTGGGGTTCGTTCACGCTCGGCGTCGCGGACACCACCCCGCTCGACCTCGCCAACGCGTACGCGACGGTCGCCGCGGACGGGAAGTACTGCACGCCCACGCCGGTCGTGTCGATCACCGACGCCAACGGCAGGAAGCTGTCGGCGGGGCAACCGGACTGCCGGCAGGCGGTGTCGGCGGACGTGGCGCGGGCGGCGACCGACGCGGCGCGCTGCCCCGTCGGCCAGCAGTCGTACGCGGGGGAGTGTGACGGCGGGACGGCGCCGTCGGTCGGGCAGGTCCTGTCCGGGCGGCAGGTCGGCGGCAAGACCGGCAGCGCGGAGAACAACGCGACGGAGACGTTCGTCGGCTTCACCCCGCAGGTGGCGGCGGCCGGCATCGCGGCCAACCCGTCCGACCCGTCCGACTACGTGGGGGCCGGTGTCTCGGACGCCGTCGACCAGGCCGTCGCGCGCACCATGCGTACCGCGCTGGCGGGGCAGCCGGCGGTCGACTTCGGTCGCCCGCCGGCCCGGCTCACCGGCGGCTGACCCACGTCGGATCCGTTGCGCTGCAGCGGATCCGGCGACTCCGCCCACCGGCCCGGCTCACCGGCGGCCGACGCGACGGATCCGGCGGTTCAGTTCGCGGGCCAGGACAGCTCGTAGTAGCGGACCTTGGCGTCGGAACGGACGTAGCGCATGCCGGCGGCGTGCATGACCCGCTGGGACGGTACGTTGTCGTGCCCGGTGTCGCCGCGGACGGTCCGCACACCGAGCGACCGGGCCAGGGCCAGTACCGCGCGCAGCGCCTCCGCCGCGTACCCGTGCCCGCGTACCGACTCGACCAGGCCGTACCCGATGGCCACGGCGCGGTCGCCGTCCGGCGGTCCGTGGAAGCCGATCCCGCCGACCGTGGCACCGTCCAGCCGGATCTGGTACGTGCCGAACGGGCCCGGGTCGCCCGTACCGGCGTGGTGGTCGAGGACGTTCTGCGCGCTCCGGCTGTCACCGGCCGTCGGGTACCCGTCGGCCCACCGGTCGGCGGGCCCCGGCTCGCCCGCCGCCACGCGCCGCGCCTCGGCGACGGTCAGCAGGTGCAGGACCAGGCGGTCGGTACGGAGATCAGCCACGCTGCCATGCCTACCAGCACCGACACCCACCCGGCACCCGCGTTTCCATCCCGTGACCGGCACGGTTCAGCTGGCCACCGCCTCCGGTACCGGGGCGTCGGCGGCGGCCGTACCGCGGGTGCGGCGGCCCACGACCGCGGCGAACACGGCCGCCTGCAGGCAGAGCGCGCCGGCCACGTACCAGGCGACGTCGTACGAGCCGAGCGAGTCGCGCAGCAGCCCGGCGCCGGTGGCGGCGATGGCCGCGCCGACCTGGTGGGCGGCGAACACCCAGCCGAACACGATCGGCGCCGAGTCGCCGAACGCCTTGCGGCACAAGGCAACCGTCGGCGGTACGGTGGCCACCCAGTCGAGTCCGTAGAACAGGATGAACAGCAGGATGCTGGGGTGCGCGGTGGCCGCGAACAGCTGCGGCAGGACGAGCAGCGACAGGCCGCGCAGCCCGTAGTAGACGGTGAGCAGGACGCGGGAGTCGACCCGGTCGGTGAGCCAGCCGGAGAACACGGTGCCGACCACGTCGAAGATCCCGACGAGGGCGAGCAGCCCGGCGGCGGTCTGTTCGGGCATGCCGTGGTCGTGTGCGGCGGGGATGAAGTGCGTGCCGACGAGCCCGTTCGTGGACGCGCCGCAGATCGCGAAACTGCCCGCCAGCAGCCAGAACGTTCCGGTACGCGACGCCGCGCGCAGCTCGCGCAGCGCCCGGGTGGCCGTCCCGCGGACCTGCCGTACGGGCGGCGCGAGCGCGGTCTCGCCGTACGGCGGGAGTCCCACGTCCCGCGGGTACTCCCGCATCAGGGCCAGTACGAGTGGGGCGACGAGCAGCGCGGCGGCGGCGACGACGAGCGCGACGGCGCGCCAGCCGTACGCGGTGGCGATGCGGGAGAGGACGGGTAGGAAGATCAGCTGCCCGGTGGCGCCGCCGGCGGTGAGGATGCCGGTGACGGCGCCGCGGTGCCGTACGAACCAGCGCCCGGTCACCGTCGCCACGAACGCCAGCGCCATCGAGCCGGTGCCGACGCCGACGAGTACGCCCCAGCAGAGGACGAGCTGCCAGCTCGCGGTCATGAACACGGTCAGCCCGCTGCCGGCGGCGACCAGGACGAGCGCCACCGTGACGGTCCGGCGTACGCCGAAGCGTTCCATCAGGGCGGCGGCGAACGGCGCCGTCAGCCCGTACAGGAGGAGGTTGACGCTGACGGCGGTGGAGATCGTGCCGCGCGACCAGCCGAACGCCTGGTGCAACGGGTCGATGAGGACGCCCGGGGTGGCGCGGAAGCCGGCGGCGCCGACGAGCGCGACGAACGCGACGGCGGCAACGGGCCACGCCCGGTGGATGCGGGTACGGCGGGGTGCGGTGGTCACGGGGACCAGCTTCGATCATGGTCGGCGGACGGGGCCAGTGGCCGGAAAGCCATCCTGTGAAAGAATCGGGCCATGGCCGCTCACGTCGTCGCCGTACTCGCGCTGGACCAGGTCGTCGGGATGGACATGACCATCCCGTCGCAGATCTTCGGTCCCGCCCGCGGCCCCGACGGCGCCCACCTCTACGACGTGCGCATCTGCACCGCCGACGGCGGGCCCGTCCGGTCGGCCGCGCGGTTCACCCTGCTGCCCGACCACGACCTGTCCGCCGTGGCCGCCGCCGACACCGTCATCGTCCCCGGCATGTACCAGCGCGACGCGTACGAGCGGGGCACGCTCGCCGCGCCGGTCCGCGACGCCCTGACCGCCGCGTACGGGCGGGGCGCGCGGCTGATGTCGATCTGTACCGGGGCGTTCGCGCTCGCCGCGACCGGGTTGCTGGACGGGCGGCCCGCGGCGACGCACTGGCGTTCGGTGGACCGGTTCCGCGCGCTCTACCCGAAGGTACGGCTCGACCCGGACGTGCTGTTCGTCGACGACGGCGACGTGCTCACGTCCGCCGGGGTGGCCGCCGGTCTCGACCTGTGTCTGCACGTGCTGCGCCGCGACCACGGCACCGAGCTGGCCAACCACATCGCGCGGCGCGCCGTCGTACCGGCGTGGCGGCCGGGCGGGCAGTCCCAGTTCATCGAGCGCCCGATGCCCGAACGGGTCGAGGCGAGCACCGCGCCGACCCGCCAGTGGGCGCTCGCGCACCTCGACCGCCCCCTCGGCCTGGACGAACTGGCCGCGCACAGCCGGATGAGCGTGCGCACCTTCACCCGGCGGTTCCGGGAGGAGACGGGCATGTCGCCGAACCGGTGGGTCACCCGGCAGCGCGTCGAGGCGGCCCGCCACCTGCTGGAGGCGAGCGACCTGTCCGTCGAGCAGATCGCCCGCCGCTGCGGTTTCGGGACAGCGGTGTCGCTGCGCCAGCACCTCCGTACCGCGCTGGGGGTGTCGCCGGGCGCGTACCGGCGCACGTTCCGCCCGCCCGTACCGTCCTGACCCGCGGTTCCGGAAAGGGTTCGGCGCGGTTTCCGGGAATGGTGGACGGAAACGTGAACACGGTGTTCGCGTTTGCTTTTCCGGGGCGGATCGGAAATCATTCCCGGCATCCGGCCGCGACCCCCTTTGTGGGTTTCTTCGGCGTGCCCGGAGTTCGTGCCGCCACACAGACAGGACCCTTGCGATGCCCGTACTCGTCACCGGTGCCACCGGACTCGTCGGCAACAGTCTCGTCCGGCAGCTCGTCGCCGCCGGCCACCCCGTCCGCGTCCTCACCCGTACGCCCGGATCGGTTGCAGCGCAACGGTTCCCGGCGGGCGTGGAGGTGGTGGCGGGTGACTTCGACCGGCCGGCCGGGCTGGCGCCGGCGCTGCGCGGGGTGGACCGCATGCACCTGGTCGCGATGGGCGGCGCGCTGCGGTACGGCGCGGAGATCCTGGCCGCCGCGGCCGACGCCGGAGTACGCCGGGTGACGCATCTCGGCCACGACGATCCGAGTCGCGGCGACGACGACCCGATGGAACGCGACCACCGCGTCCTGCACCGCGCGATCGAGCGTTCCGGGCTGGAGTTCACGCACGTGTTTCCGGGCGAGTTCATGGGCAACACCCGCGAATGGGCCGCCTCGGTACGGGCGGAGAGCGTGGTGCGCGCGCCGTTCGGGGGGTGGCGCAGCGCGCTGGTGCACGAGGACGACATCGCCGCGGTACTGGCCGCCGCGCTGACCGCGGACGGGCACGAGGGCGTGACGTACCGGCCGACGGGGCCGGTGCCGGTCACCCGCCGGGAGGTGGTCCGGGCGCTGGGTGCGGCGCTGGGGCGCGAGGTGCGGTTCGTGGAACTGACGCCGGAGCAGGCGCGCGCGCACTGGGCCGGGACGTACCCGGCGGAGGTGGTGGAGTGGTTCCTGGAGATGGGGAACCATCTGGACGGCAACGCGTGGGTGTCGCCGGACGTCGAGCGGGTCACGGGACGACCGGGCCGGACGTACGAGGAGTGGGCGGTGACGCACGCCGACGAGTTCCGCTGACGGCGCGGGTTCCGCGGTCCGGGCGGGGAAGTCCCGTCAGGTGGTACGTCGGTCGGGCGGGCCCCGGGATCGACTACGGTGGCCGGTGTCGGAACCTGGTTGGTTGTGTTGGAGGGTGCGCGGTGTCGTACGTCGAGGAGTTCCAGCCGGGCGTCGGAGCGTTGCCGCCGCGGGCCGCGTACCGGTCCGACGCGCCGGCGCTGTCGCTGAACGGGACGTGGCGGTTCCGGCTGACCGACCGGGTCGGCGGGGACACCGGCTTCACCGCCGCGGAGTACGACGACTCGGGGTGGGCGGAGCTGCCGGTGCCGTCGAGCTGGCCGATGCACGGGCACGGGAAGCCGGCGTACACCAACGTGGTGTACCCGTTCCCGGTGGATCCGCCGCACGTACCGACGGAGAACCCGACCGGCGACCACCGGCTGGTGTTCGAGCTGCCCGCGGACTGGCCGGCCGGCAGTACGGTGCTGCGCTTCGACGGCGTCGAGTCGTACGGCCGGGTCTGGCTCAACGGCACGGAGCTCGGCTGGTCGACCGGCAGCCGCCTGCCGGTGGAGTACGAGGTGGGCGGGGTGCTGCGGCCGGGGCGCAACACGCTCGCGGTGCGGGTGCACCAGTGGTCGGCGGCCAGCTACCTGGAGGACCAGGACATGTGGTGGCTGCCGGGCATCTTCCGGGACGTCACGCTGCTGCACCGGCCGGCGGGCGGCGTCGGTGACGTGTTCGTGCGGGCCGACTTCGACCACGTCACCGGCGCGGGCACGCTGCGCGTCGAGACCGACGTACCGGCCACGGTCAGCGTCCCCGAGCTGGGCATCACGGACCACCCGACCGGCGAGTCGGTGACGGTGGACGGTGTCGTCGGCTGGACCGCCGAGACCCCGCGCCTGTACGACGGGGTCGTGGCGACCGCCGCCGAGCGCGTACCGGTGCGCATCGGCTTCCGTACGGTGACCATCGCCGACGGCGTACTCAAGGTGAACGGGCGGCGGATCCTGCTGCGCGGCGTGAACCGGCACGAGTTCCACCCGGACCTGGGCCGGGTGGTGCCGAGCGAGGTGGTCCGCGCCGAGCTGCTGCTGATGAAGCGGCACCATGTCAACGCGATCCGTACCAGCCACTACCCGCCGCATCCGGAGATGCTGGCGCTGGCCGACGAACTGGGCTTCTGGGTCATCGACGAGTGCGACCTGGAGACGCACGGCTTCGAGCCGAACGGCTGGCGCCGCAACCCCAGCGACGATCCACAGTGGACGGACGCGTACACGGACCGGATGCGCCGGATGGTGGAGCGCGACAAGAACCACCCGAGCATCATCCTGTGGTCCCTGGGCAACGAGTCCGGCATCGGGTTCAACCACGGGCTGATGGCCGACTGGGCGCGCAAGCGCGACGGTTCCCGCCCGATCCACTACGAGGGCGACCACGCCTGCCGGTACGTCGACGTCTACTCCCGGATGTACGCCTCGCACGAGGAGGTCGACGCGATCGGCCGGCACGCCGAGGAACGCCACCCCGACGCCGACGACGAGTTGGACGCGCGGCGCCGCGGCATGCCGTTCATCCAGTGCGAGTACGGGCACGCGATGGGCAACGGGCCGGGCGGGCTCGCCGAGTACCAGGAGTTGTTCGAGCGGTACGAGCGGTGCCAGGGCGGGTTCATCTGGGAGTGGCTCGACCACGGCGTCCGCTCGCACACCCCCGACGGCCGGGAGTACTTCCGCTACGGCGGTGACTTCGGCGAGGAACTGCACGACGGCAACTTCATCGTCGACGGGCTCGTGTTCCCGGACCGGACGCCGTCGCCGGGGCTGACCGAGTTCGCCGCCGTCATCGCGCCGGTACGGGTCACCGTCGACGGGGCGCGCGTGCAGCTGCGCAACACGTACGACTTCGCCGTGCTGACCGACGTCGAGGTGCGCTGGGAGCTGACCGACGACGGCGTACCGGTCGCCGCGGGAACCGTTGTCCCGCAAGCGGTCCCGGCCGGTGCCACCGGCGAGGTGACGCTGGACGTGGCCGCGCCGTCCGGTACCGGTGAACGGTGGCTGACCGCGACCGTGGTGTCCACTGTGGACCTGGGCTGGGCGCCGGCCGGGCACGTGCTCGGCGTCGGCCAGGCCCGCTGGGCCGAGGCGGCGCCGGTCGCCCTGCCCGCGCCGACCCCGCCCACCGCCGAGGCCGACGGCTACGCGCTGGGCCCCGCCCGGTTCGACGCCGAGGGCGTACTGCGGTCGCTCGGTGGCCTGGCGGTGACCGGGCCGCGGCTCGACGTGTGGCGCGCCCCGATCGACAACGACAAGCCGTACGAGGCGGCCTGGCGCGCGCTCGGCCTGCACCGGGTGCACCACCGGCTCGTCGACGTGACCACCGACGGCGACCTCGTCGTACGGACCCGGGTGGCGCCGGCGGCCACGGACGTCGGCCTCGCGGTGACGTACCGGTGGAGCGCGCACGGCGACACGGTGCGCCTGGTGGTGTCGGTGACGCCGGAGGGGGAGTGGACGGTTCCGTTGCCGCGCCTGGGACTCCGGCTCGCCGTACCGTCCACTGTGGACAACGTGACGTGGTTCGGCGGCGGTCCCGGCGAGGCGTACCCGGACAGCCGGCGGGCCGCGCTCGTCGGCCGGTACTCCGCCGGCGTCGACGCGCTCCAGACCCCGTACGTGTTCCCGCAGGAGAACGGCAACCGCACCGCCGTACGGTGGGCGACCCTGCTCGACGCCGACGGCCACGGGCTCCGGATCGACGGCGCGCCGACCGTCGAGTTCACGGTGCGCCGCTGGACCAGCGAGGAGCTGGACGCCGCCCGGCACACCACCGACCTCGTACCGGAGGAGGTGCTGCACGTCAACGTGGACCACGCGCAGCACGGCCTGGGCAGCGGCTCGTGCGGCCCTGCCGTGCTCCCGCAGTACGAGCTGCACGCCGCGCCGACCACGTTCGAGGTACGGTTCCGCGCGCTCTGACCGCCGTGCCCGGCCGTTCCGACGGGCGGCCGGGCCGCGCGCTGAGCGCAGGATCACAGCGCCGGTACGGCCGGGAGACGGCAGAGTGGTAAGGACCCCTTGCCGTCTCCGCCCTGACACGTCGATCGCGTCCGGCGCGGGCGCGACCCCCCGGAGCTGCCCGTGCGTACCGCGACCGAGCCGGCCGACACCGCCACCGTCGCACGGATCCCCGTCCGGTACATCCTGATCCTGGGCGGGCTGTCGGCGTTCGCCCCGCTGTCCATCGACATGTACCTGCCGGCGCTGCCGGCGCTCACGCACGAGCTGCGGACCAGCGCGTCCGCCGCGCAGCTCAGCCTCACCGCCTGCCTGGTCGGGCTGGCCGCCGGGCAACTGCTCGCCGGCCCCGTCTCGGACGTACTCGGCCGGCGCCGCCCGCTGCTCGTCGGCCTCGCCTGCTACACGGTCGCCTCCGTACTGTGCGTGTTCGCGCCGTCGGTGTGGGCGCTCGTCGCGCTGCGGCTGGTACAGGGCCTGGCCGGCGCAGCCGGCATCGTCGTCTCCCGCGCGGTGGTCCGCGACCTGCGCTCCGGTACCGCGGCGGCGAAGCTGTTCGCCGCGCTGATGCTCGTCAACGGCGTCGCCCCGGTGCTCGCGCCCACGCTCGGCGCGCAGCTGCTCCGGTTCACCTCGTGGCGCGGCGTCTTCGTGGTACTCACCGTGATCGGTGCCGGCCTGCTCGTCGCGGTGGTCGTCGGCCTGCCCGAGACGCTCGCGCCCGAGCGGCGGCACACCGGCGGGCTCGCCGACACCGGCCGCTCGTTCCGCACCCTGGTCGGCGACCGCGGCTTCGTCGGGTACGCGCTGACCGGTGGGCTGGTGTTCGCCGCGATGTTCGCGTACATCTCGGGCAGTTCGTTCGTGCTGCAGGACGTGTACGGGCTGTCGGCGCAGACGTTCGGGATCGTGTTCGGGGTCAACGCGGTCGGCATCGTCGCGGCCAGCCAGGTGTCCGCCCGCCTGGTCGACCGGGTCGGACCGGCCGCGCTGATGCGGACCGGCCAGGTCACCGCGCTGGTCGGCGGCCTGGCACTGCTCGCCGCCGTACTCCTCGGCGCCGGCCTGCCCGGGGTCCTGCCGGCGCTGTTCGTCGTGGTCGCCAGCGTCGGCCTGGTCAGCCCGAACGCGATGGCGCTGGCACTCGCCCGGCACGGCCGGATCGCCGGCACCGCGTCCGCCGTCCTCGGCGTCCTCCAGTACGTGGTGGGGGCGGCGATCGCGCCGCTCGTCGGCGTGGCCGGTACCCGCACGGCGGTGCCGATGGCGGTCGTGATCGCGGCCCTCGTCGTCGGCTCGGTCCTGCTGTCGGCCGCGCTGCTGCGCAACCGCCCCGCCGCCTGACCGCCGCTCACCGCGCCAGCGGCCATCGCGTCCCGCAGCGCGGCCAGATGCGTTTCGTGGTAAGCGATCCGGCGGGTGTCGTGCACCGGATCGTCGTCGGCGCACCCGTTCTCGGTGACGTACCCCAGCTGGCGTTCCGGGTACGGCCACCCGGGTCGGGTCGGTCAGCCGAGCCGCAGTGTGGCGCGGACCGGCAGGTGGTCGGAGACGGTCCCAGTGGCCGGCACGTCGGCCGACACCACCCGCCAGGCCGCATCCACCAGGACATAATCGATCCGCTCGTACGGCCCGGTCGAGTCGAACGTGTGCCCGTCGCCGGTCCCCGCCGCCACCCACACGTCGGTACGCCCCGCGGCCAGCACGGCGATCTCCGGCGTACCGGGGCGGGCGTTGAGGTCGCCGAGCAGTACGGTCGGCTCGGGGTGGGCGGCGAGCAGGTCACGGACCGCGGTGGCCTGCGCGAGGCGTACCTCGGGCTGCCAGGGGTCGAGGTGGGTGGTGGCCACCGTGACCGGCGTGCCGGCGAACTCGACGGTCGCCCACAGCAGTCCGAACCGCTCGCGCCGGCCCGACGGCAGCGCGTGGTAGCCGTGCGCCAGCACCGGCAACCGGCTCAACAGAGCCGATCCGTACTGCCGGCGCGGCGTGTCGGCGGACGGCGGGTCGAGGTCCAGGTCGGCGCCGAACAGGTCGCGCTGGCCGAGCCGGCGGCCCAGCCACGCCGGCTGGTCGACGTACCGGCTGCGCGCGTCGAAGTGCCGGTCGACCTCCTGCAACCCGGTCACGTCCGCGTCGGCCGCCGCCACCGCCTCCGCCGTACGCGCCAGGTCGAGCACGTCGTCGGTGCCCGCGCCGTGCCGGATGTTGAACGTCAGGACCCGCAACGTGTCGCTCATCGCGGCGCTCAGTTCGGCGCCAGGCCGGTCTCGACGGCGGCCATCTGGCCGGCGATCGCGCCCAGCGCACCGCCGCCGTCACCCAGCTCGCTGCCCACCACCGGTGGCGGATCCGGGAACGCCGGCAGCGTCAGCGCCGCGACGGCCTCCCGTACCGGGGCGAGGAGCGGCTCGCCGAGCGCGCTGACCGGGCCGCCGACGACGATCCGCTCCGGGTCGACCTCGGTCGCCAGACCCGCCAGTACCACTCCGAGCGTCCGGCCGGCCTCGGCGACGACGGCGCACACCGCCGGGTCGCCGTCGCGTACCAGCTGGACCAGACCGTCCACATCGGACACCTCGGTACCGCGGCGGCGGCACTCGCGGACCAGCGCGAGCCCGCCCACGTACGTCTCCAGGCAGCCGCGACCGCCGCAGTAGCACGGCGGGCCGTCCGGGTCGACCGTCACGTGCCCGACCTCGCCCGCGGCGCCCCGGGTACCGCGGACCAGCTGGCCGCCGAGGACCAGGCCGCCGCCGACGCCGTCGGAGAGCCGCACGTACAGGACGTCGCGGGCGCCGCGGGCGGCACCCCAGGTCGTCTCGGCCAGCGCGGCGAGCCGGGTGTTGTTGTCCACGCTCACCGGTACGCCGAAGCGTTCGTGGAAGGTCCGTACGAGTCCGCGCTGGGCGCGCGAACGGGCGGAGTCGCTGCCCTTCCGGTCGGTGTCGGTGACCTCGGCGGACACCGGCCCGGGCAGCCCGAGCCCGACCGTACGCAGCGGGGCGAGGCTGATGCCGGCGTCGTCGGCGAGCCGTTCGACCAGGCCGATGGCGACGTCGGCGCGGTCGGCCCAGCGGCTCGGCGCGGGCAGCGCGTGCCGCCCGGTGGCGACGACCTCGTGCGCGACGTTCGCGATGGCGACGCGGACCCGGTGCCGGCCCATGTCGATCCCGACGTACAGGCCGCCGCCGGGGTTGAGCGACAGCAGTCCGGCGGGCCGGCCGCGCTGCCCGGCGGCGCGGGTGGTGTTCTCCACGACGAGCTGGGACGCGAGCAGGTCCGCCACGATCGCGAACAGGGTCGTACGGGACAGGCCGGTGTAGGTGGCGAGTTCGGCGCGGCTGAGGGTGCCGTGCCGGGCGAGGGTGCCGAGCAGGATCTGCTCGTGGCTGCGGCGCAGCCGGTGCAGGGCGGCGGCCCGGTCGCCGCGGGCGGCCGGGGGTCCGTGCTCGGCGGTGGAGGACATGGCGGTCATTCTGACGGGTCGGCCGGCGCAGTAGAAGCGCCTTTACGGGGGATGACCATCGGATGCCACGGGAGTGACCGGGCAGTGCCGGACAATATTTTCCCGACTGTTGACAGAAACCCTCTGTGACGGCAGACTCAGCCGCACCGGTGAGCTGGTCATCCCAGCATCCGGCCCTACTGCCCCCCATGACGGCGCGGGTACCGCCGCGTCGACGGCCGGATCCGGTCACGGAGAGCAGCAGTGGCCGCGGACCTTCCGCGGCCTGCCCCTCCACTCCGACGGCGCCTCACGCCGGCGGTCCCATGTCAGCGAAGGGTTGGAACGAATGCGTCGTGTGCGCGTGCGTGCGCTCGGAGCGCTCGCCCTGGCCGGTGCCCTGGTCGCCGGTCTCGCCGGCTGCGGCGGCGGATCGGACAACGGCGAGGTCACTCTCACGTACGGCATCTGGGCCAAGGATGCCGGTACGCAGAACCTCATGAAGAGCCTCGGTGCCGAGTTCACCAAGACCCACCCCAACGTGCACGTCAAGGTGCAGTCCACGCCGTTCGCCCAGTACTTCACGAAGCTCCAGACCGCGGCGGGCGGCGGCTCGGCCCCCGACGTGTTCTGGATGAACGGCCCGAACTTCAAGCTGTACGCGTCCAACGGCATGCTCCAGCCGCTGTCGAGCGACACCATGAACCCGGGCAACTACCCGTCGACGCTGGTGAAGCTCTACACCTACAACGGCAAGCGGTACGGGGTGCCGAAGGACTTCGACACCATCGGCCTCTGGTACAACAAGAAGATGTTCGACGCGGCCGGCGTCAAGTACCCGGACGCGAAGTGGACCTGGTCGGACATGCAGGCCGCCGCGAAGAAGCTGACCAACAAGGCGAAGGGTCAGTACGGCATCGCCGCCGCGGAGAACGACCAGCAGAACTTCTACAACACGATCCTGCAGGCCGGCGGGAACGTCATCTCCGCCGACGGCAAGAAGTCCGGCTACGACGACCCGAAGTCCGTGCAGGGCATCAAGCTGTGGACCGACCTCATCAAGAACGGCTACTCGCCGACGTACAGCGAGATGTCGGACACCCAGCCGGTGCAGATGTTCCAGTCCGGCAAGGTCGCCATGTTCTACGACGGTTCCTGGGACGCGACCACGTTCAACCAGGCCGGGCTGAAGGACACGATCGACGTGGCGCCGCTGCCGGCCGGCCCGGCGGGCAAGGCGGTCGTACTGCACGGCCTCTCCAACGCCGTGTACGCCAAGGGCCAGCACACCAAGCAGGCCGAGGAGTTCGTGAAGTTCCTCGGTAGCAAGAAGGCGGCCGACATGACCGCCAAGGAGGGCTCGGTGCTGCCCGCGTACAACGGGACGCAGCAGCAGTGGGTCAAGTCGATGCCGCAGTGGAACCTGCAGGTGTTCATCGACCAGCTCGCGGTGACCAGGCCGTACCCGGTCAGCAAGAACACCGCCGCGTGGACCAAGTACCAGGACGAGATCCTGGGGCAGGCGTGGGACCAGAAGATCAGCGCGCAGCAGGCGTGCACCCAACTGGCCCAGAAGATGAACGAGGCGCTGGCCAAGGAGAAGTAGGTCCGTCCCCGCCGGGCGGTCCGGTCCGTGCCCCCCACGGACCGGGCCGTCCGGCGGCCGTACTCTGCGAGGAGCACGCATGGTCAGCCAGGTTCGTGGGATGCGGAAGCGGCGCGCCGGCGTCCGGTCCGCACCGGCCTACCGGGGCGACAAGCGGTGGGCGTACCTGCTGCTGTTGCCGTCGTTCGCCGGTCTCGTCCTGTTCTATCTCTGGCCCGCGGTCAAGACGCTCTACCTGAGCTTCACCAACGTCGGGCCGTTCGGCGGGTCGACGTGGACCGGCCTGTCCAACTACACCGCCCTGGTACACGACGACAAGTTCGTCCGGTCGATGGTCAACACAGTGCTGTACGCCGGGGTGGTGGTGGTCGTCGGCATCCCGCTCGCGATCGCGATCGCCGCCCTGCTCAACACGTCCGGCCTGCGCGGCAAGACCTTCTACCGCACCCTGTACTTCCTGCCCGTGGTGACGATGCCGGCCGCGGTCGGCATGGTCTGGCAGTGGCTGTACAACGGCGACTACGGCCTCATCAACTACCTGCTGTCGGTGGTGGGGATCGGCGGGCCGCGGTGGCTGACGACCGCCCCGCTGGCGCTGTTCGCGATCGCCGTGGTCGGCATCTGGATGGGCCTCGGCAACAACATCATCATCCTGCTCGCCGGACTCCAGGGCATCCCGAAGGAGCTGTACGAAGCGGCCGACGTGGACGGCGCCAGCCGGTTCACGCAGTTCCGGAAGATCACCGTGCCGATGCTGTCGCCGAGCATCTTCTTCGTGACGGTGCTGTCGGTCATCAACACGTTGCAGGTGTTCGACCTGCTGTTCCTGATGATGAGCAAGACGAACCCGGCGCTGCCCGAGACCGAGACGATCGTCTACCTGTTCTACGAGCGGGCGTTCGTGGACAACCAGCGGGGCGCCGCCGCGGCCGTGTCGTTCGTGCTGTTCGTCCTCATGCTGATCATCACCGCGGTCCAGTTCCGGCTGCAGAGGAAGTGGGTGCACTATGCCTGACTCGACCGCCGTCGCCGAGGCGCCCGCCGTCACCCGCCCCGGCGCCGCACCCGCCGCCCGGCGTACCCGGAAGCCCGGGCACCTGCCGGTCCACCTGATCCTGCTGATCGGCGCGCTGCTGATGGTGCTGCCGTTCGTGTGGGAGCTGGTCACCTCGCTCAAGACGTACCACGAGGCGATCAGCGTGCCGCCGACGTTGTGGCCGCACGAGTTCGCCTGGTCGAACTACTCGAAGGTGCTCGGCCAGATCCCGTTCGGCAGCATGTTCCTCAACTCGGTCCTGCTCACCCTCGGCCGTACCGCCGGGCAGCTCGTCACCTGCTCGCTCGCCGGGTACGTGTTCGCCCGGCTGCGGTTCCCCGGCCGCGGCATCCTGTTCGCCGCGTACCTGTCGGTGCTGATGATCCCGGGGCAGCTGCTGCTGATCCCGCAGTACGACATCATGCAGGGGCTGCACTGGCTCAACAGCATCCAGGCGGTCGTCGTACCGGGGATGTTCTCGGCGTTCGGCACGTTCCTGCTGCGGCAGTTCTTCCTGTCGATGCCGGACGAGATCGAGGAGGCGGCGCGGCTCGACGGCGCCGGCCCGGTCCGCGTCTTCTGGAACGTGATGCTCCCGCTCGCCCGGCCCGGCCTGGTCGCCCTCGGCCTGATCACCATGCTGTGGTCGTGGAACGACCTGCTCTGGCCGCTGATCGTCAACACCGACACCGACAAGATGCCGCTGTCCGCCGGCCTCGCCACCCTGCAGGGCCAGTACTCGACGGACTTCGGGGTGCTGATGGCCGGCGCGCTGATGGCGTCCGCGCCGATGATCATCGCGTTCGTGTTCCTGCAGCGGCACTTCATCAAGGGCATCGCGCTGTCCGCCGGAAAGGGCTGAGCTGACCATGTCCACTTCGGAGTCCACATCGGACCTTCGGATCGGGATCCTCGGGCTCGGCGGCCGCGCCAGCCTGTTCGACCTGGCGCACCGGCCGGGGGAGGGCTCGCGGATCACCGCGGTCTGCGACCTCTTGCCGGCCAAGCGGGACGAGGCGGTACGCCGCTTCGGCCCGGACACGTACGTCACGGCCGACCTGGCGGACCTGCTCGCCCAGCCGATCGACGCCGTCGGCATCTTCACCGAGGACCACCGGCACGAGGAGCAGGCGATCGCGTGCCTGCGCGCGGGCGTACCGACGTTCGTGGAGAAGCCGCTGGCTATCACCATCGCCGGCGCCGACGCCGTACTGGCCGCCGCGGCCGACACCGGCACCCCGCTGTACGTGGGGCACAACATGCGGCACATGCCGGTCGTCACCACGATGAAGAAGCTCATCGACGACGGCGAGATCGGTACGGTCAAGGCGGTCTGGTGCCGGCACTTCGTCGGGCACGGCGGCGACTTCTACTTCGCCGACTGGCACGCGCTGCGCGCCAACACGACCGGTCTGCTGCTGCAGAAGGGCGTGCACGACATCGACGTGATCCACCACCTCGCCGGCGCGCCGACCCGGCGTACCAACGCGGTCGGTGGGCTCACCGTCTACGACCAGGTCGCCGACCGGCACGACGGCACCGGGTTCACCGACGCCGACCGGAAGCGGCGGCGCGACACGTGGCCGCCGCTCGCCCAGACCGAACTGCACCCCGACCTCGACGTCGAGGACATCAGCCAGGTCAACCTCGTCCTCGCCAACGGCGTGTACGCCAGCTACCAGCAGTGCCACTACACCCCGGACTACTGGCGCAACTACACCGTCATCGGTACCGAGGGGCGGTTGGAGAACTTCGGCGACGAGGCCGACGCGGTCGTCAAGGTGTGGCGGCGCCGCGGCAACTACCTGGCCGAGCCCGACATGCTGGTACGCCCGCCGCAGACGGACGGCACGCACGGTGGCGCCGACCCGGCCCTGGTCGCCGAGTTCCTCGACCTGGTACGCGACGGGCGCCGGCCCGGCATCTCCCCGGTCGCGGCCCGCGACGCGGTCGCCGCCGGCTGCGCCGCCACCGAGTCCCTCCGGTCCGGCGGAGTGCCCGTCGACATCGCCCCGGTCGCGCCGGAGGTCGCCGCACACTTCGCCTGATCAGCCCGTTTCCCGGTACTGCACCGGCACCCGGTGGTACGAAAGGCTCATGCGACCACCGTGGAGGCTCGCCCACTGGCCCGCCCGGCTGGCGACCGGGGCGTACATCCTGAACTCGGGGCTGTCCAAGCGCAAGGCCGACGAGGAGACGACGGCCGGGCTGCACGGCATGGCGGCGGGGGCGTACCCGTTCCTGAAGGACGTGCCCCCGGACCGGTTCCTGCGGCTGCTGTCGGCGGGGGAGATCGCCGTCGGCGCGACGTTGCTGCTGCCCGTCGTACCGACCGCGCTCGCCGGGTTGGCGCTGCTCGGCTTCGGCGGCGGCCTTGCCGGGGTGTACCTGCGTACGCCGGGGATGCACGAGGAGGGCAGCCTGCGCCCCACCCGGGCCGGTACGCCGCTGGCGAAGGACTTCTGGCTGGTCGGCATGGGCGCGACCCTCCTGATCGACGCACTCGTCCAGCGCCGGCACCGCCGGGCGTGACCCGGGCGGAGTCGTGGCCCGTACCGGCCGCCAGATCCGCCCGCCACGTCCGCCCGCCGGTCAGTGGGATCGGCCGTGCAGGACCAGGGCGCGGCCCAGGCAGAGCAGCGACGCGGCCGAGGCGAGCGTGCGCACCACGTTCCACGCCAGCCACGGGGTCTGGAACCGCGCGACCGCGGCCTCCGCATGCCCGGTACCGGCGGCGGCGAGCTGCTCGTTCAGCGGGATGTCGCCGACGATCGTCGCGCCGAACCCGACCACGTACAGACCGAGCGCGACCAGGACGAAGAGGGCGGCGCCACGGTTGCCCCGGCGCCACTGCTGCGCCGCCGCGACCGCCATGACCACCAGCGCGCCGAAGAACGCCGCGAAGAACACCGGGTTCTCGATCGACTCGTTGATCCGGTCCATCGCCTCCGCGTACGTCCCGGCCGGAGTACGCGCCAGGCCGGGGATGACCGCCACCTGGAACGCGAAGTACACCCCGGCGACGAGTCCGACGCTCACCAGCGACAGCAGCAGCATCGTCACCCCCGACGTCGCGTACCGCCGCCCCGGCCCGGCGTTCCCCGGCGTACCGGCGGGCGGAAACGGTGCGGCGCCGGCGTTCCACCGCGGCGGACCCGGCTCGCCGGAACCCTGCGGCGCGGCGGAACCGTGCCGCGCGGCCGATTCGTGCGGTGCGGCGGGAGCATGCGGCGTGGCGGAACGGTGCGGTGTGGCGGATGTCGTCATGTCCTGATTCCACCGTGCGACGCGTCGCGCGGCCATGGTCACGACGCTCGGCGGGCATGCGCGGGCGTCTAGAGTTGCGCGGGTGGATCCGCTCGATGCGCTGCTCACCGGGCCGCGGGCGCACGGCGCCTTCCTGCTGCGCAGTTCGCTGGCGCCGCCGTGGGCGATCCGGGTGCGGGACGAGGCGCCGCTGACGCTCGTCGCCGTCGCCGCCGGGCAGGCCTGGATCCTGCCCGCCAGCGGCGATCCGGTACGGCTGGGCGACGGCGACGTCGCCGTGCTGCGCGGGCCCGACGAGTACACGGTGGCGGACGAACCGGACACCGCGCCGCGCGCGATCATCCACCCCGGTCAGCGCTGCACCGCGCCGGACGGCACCACGCCGTACCCGATGACCGGTGCGCGCAGCTGGGGCAACACCCCGGACGGCGGTTGCGTGCTCGTCACCGGGACGTACCAGGTGCTCAGCGAGGTGTGCGCGCCGCTGTTGGCCGCGCTCCCGCCGCTGGTGCGGGTGCCCGGCGCGACCTCGCCGCTGGTGCCGTTGCTGGCCGCCGAGGTGGTCCGCGACGCGCCCGGTCAGGAGGCCGTACTGGACCGGCTGCTGGACCTGCTGCTGGTGGGCACGCTGCGGGAGTACCTGTCGCGGCCGGAGCACGAGCCGCCGCCGTGGTTCCGGGCGCAGGCCGATCCCGTGGTGGGGCCGGTACTGCGGCTGCTGCACGACGACCCGGCGCAGCCGTGGACCGTGGCCGGGCTCGCCGCCGAGGTGCACGTGTCGCGGGCTGCGCTGGCCCGGCGGTTCACCGACCTGATCGGCCAGCCGCCGATGAGCTACCTGACGGAGTGGCGGCTCGGGCTGGCCGCCGACCTGCTCCGCGAGCCGGACGCCACGGTCGCCGAGGTCGCCGCCCGCGTCGGCTACTCGACGGCGTTCGCGCTGTCCGCCGCGTTCAAGCGGGTGCGCGGGATCAGCCCGCGGGAGTACCGGGAGCGCGCCGCGGCGGACCGCCCGCCGCTGGCGAGTACCGGCTGGCGCCGACTCCCCGCCTGACGGTTTCCGTTGCGGCACAACGGATCCCCGGTACCGTGCGGCACCGGGGATCCGTGGTGCGGGTCAGGCCGCGGCGCTGACCTGCGCCGGCTCCGACAGGGCGTGCCGGAGCACGTCGTCGACGGTGTCGGCGAGGTGGATGGTCAGCGCGCCGCGGACCGCGTCCGGTACCTCGTCGAGGTCCGGTTCGTTGCGGCGCGGCAGGACGACCTCGGTCAGGCCGGCCCGGTGCGCGGCGAGCAGCTTCTGCTTGACGCCGCCGATCGGCAGGACCCGCCCGGTCAGCGAGATCTCACCGGTCATGCCGACCTCGGCGCGGACCGGACGCCCGGACAGCAGGGACGCCAGCGCCGTGGTCATGGTGACCCCGGCCGACGGCCCGTCCTTCGGTACCGCCCCCGCCGGTACGTGCACGTGCACGCGGTGGTCGGCGAGCGGTTCGGTCGGTACGCCGAGCGCGGACGCGTTGGCCCGCAGGTACGAGAGGGCGATCTGGGCGGACTCCTTCATCACGTCGCCGAGCTGCCCGGTGAGGGTCAGTCCCGGCTCGCCGTCGAGCAGCGCGGCCTCCACGAACAGCACCTCGCCGCCGGCGCCGGTGACCGCGAGCCCGGTCGCCACCCCCGGCACCGCCGTACGGTCCGCCGCCTCCGGCGTGAACCGCGGCCGCCCCAGGTACTCCCGCAGCTCGTCCAGGCCGATCGTCACGGCGTCGGCGTCGGACGAGGTGGTGAGCTTCGTGGTGACCTTGCGCAGCGCCCGCGCCAGCAACCGGTCGAGCTGCCGCACCCCCGGCTCCCGCGTGTACTCGCCGGCGATCCGGCGCAGCGCGTCGTCGGTGATGCGTACCTCGTCGGCGGTCAGCGCGGCGCGGTCGAGCTGCCGGGGCAGCAGGTGGTCGCGGGCGATCGTGACCTTCTCGTCCTCGGTGTACCCGTCGAGCCGGATGAGTTCCATCCGGTCCAGCAGCGCGTCCGGGATCTGCTCGGCCACGTTCGCCGTCGCCAGGAACAGCACGTCGGACAGGTCGAGCTCGACCTCCAGGTAGTGGTCGGTGAACGTGTGGTTCTGCGCCGGGTCCAGCACCTCCAGCAGCGCCGCGGCCGGGTCGCCGCGGTAGTCGGCGCCGACCTTGTCCACCTCGTCCAGCAGGACGACCGGGTTCATCGAGCCGGCCTCGGCGATCGCGCGGACGATCCGCCCGGGCAGCGCCCCGACGTACGTGCGGCGGTGGCCGCGGATCTCGGCCTCGTCCCGTACGCCGCCCAGCGACACCCGGACGAATTTGCGGCCCAGCGCGCGCGCCACGGACTCGCCCAGCGACGTCTTGCCGACGCCGGGCGGGCCGACGAGCGCGAGTACCGCACCGGAGCCGCGGCCGCCGACGACGGACAGGCCGCGCTCGGCCCGCCGGGCCCGGACCGCCAGGTACTCGACGATCCGGTCCTTGACGTCGTCGAGCCCGGCGTGGTCGGTGTCGAGCACCTCCCGGGCCGCCGGTACGTCGGTCGAGTCGGTGGTACGCGTCGTCCACGGCAGTTCCAGGACGGTGTCCAGCCAGGTACGGATCCAGCCGGCCTCGGGGGACTGGTCGGAGGCGCGCTCCAGCTTGCCGACCTCGCGCAGCGCGGCGGTCTTCACCTTCTCCGGCAGGTCGGCGGCCTCGACCTGGGACCGGTAGTCGTCGGCGCCGTCCGGCTCGTTCTCGCCGAGTTCCTTGCGGATCGCGGCGAGCTGCTGGCGCAGCAGGAACTCCCGCTGCGTCTTGTCCATGTTCTGCTGGACGTCGTCGCGGATCTTCTCCGCCACCTCGGACTCGGCGAGGTGCTGCTTCGCCCAGTCGAGCAGCAGTTCCAGCCGGTCGGCCGGGTCGACGGTCTCCAGCAGCCGCAGCTTCTGCTCGGTGTCCAGCCAGGACGTGTACCCGGCGGTGTCGGCCAGCTCGCCCGGGTCGGTCAGCGCGCCGATCCGGTCGATGACCTCCCACGCGCCGCGCTGCTGCAGGATCGACGTCAACACCGACTTGTACTCGGTCGCCAGGTCGTTCGTACGCCCGGTCGCCGGCGGGTCGGCGATCTTGTCCGCCTGTACCCAGAGGGCGGCGCCGGGTCCGTTGACGCCGGTGCCGATGCGGGCACGGGAGACGGCGCGGACGACCACGGCGGGTTCGCCGTCGGGCATCCGGCCGACCTTGACGATCTGGGCGACCACGCCGACGGCGGCGTAGTGCCCGTCGATGCGGGGGACGAGCAACAGTCCGGGTGTCGCCGGGGCGTGCGTCGCCGTACGGGCGGCGTCCACCGCGGCCTGCCGCTCCGAGTCCAGCGTCACCGGTACCACCATGCCGGGCAGGACCACGGTGTCGGACAGCGGAAGGACGGGCAGCTCGTAATCAGCCATGAGTGGGGCTCCATTCCTCGTACTCGCCCCGCTCAACCTTGAGCCGACCCGACTCATTCCCCGGATGGTTTCACCGTCAGCGAACAACCGCGAACGGGGACATAACGCCGGCGCTCACCCGGCCAGTCCGACGAGCAGCTCCGCCAGCTCACCCGGCCGTACGAGCGGGCCGACGTGGCTGGCGTCCAGCGACCGCACCGCGAACGGGCGCCCCGGTACGGCCCGGTCCGCCTCGGCGATGAACCGGTCCTGCAGCTCGACCGGCAGCGAACGGTCCGCGGTGAACCGCACGTACGTCCGGGCGACGGTGCCCCACGTTGCCGGGTCGGCCCGGTCCGCCATCCCGCCGCCGTCCAGGTTCTCGTCGGGCTCCAATGTGTTCAGGAACGCCAGCATCTCCGCCTCGGTACCGTCCGCCAGCAGCGCCTCGTGCAGCGCGGCCAGTACCGCGGGATCGCCGGTGCGGTAGTTGAACCGGAGCGCGCCCAGCTCGGCCGGGTTGCCGACCGCGGCGCCGATCGTCCGGTCCAGCACGCTGCCCGCGTTCTCCGCCGACGCGTGGTACTCGGCGGGCGTGGTGTCCACGCAGCACCAGGCCGACGCGTACACGAGGTGGTGGAGCAGGTCGGGGACGCGGTTCGCGACGCCGGTGGCGGTGAGGCCACCGCGGCTGTGCGCGACCAGTACGACCGGCCCGTGCGCCGCGGCCCGGCGTACCACGTCGACGGTGGCCTCGACCGTGTCGGCGAGCGTCACGCCGGCCTGCGCCGACGGCGCCGTCGCCCAGGCCGCGAGATCCTGCGGCGCCTGGTACGCGGCGGAGTAGCCGGCGGCGTAGCCGTGACCGGGCAGGTCGACGGCGAGCGCGCGGTGCCCGTGGAGGGCCACCTCGCGGACGAGCGGGCCGAACATGAACGAGTTGCTGAACGAACCGGGCACGAACACGTACGTGGTGATCATGGCCGGAGTATGCGGGCCGGCGCGCACCGGACGGAAATCGGTGCGCGCCGGTGGTGACGCGGAACTCCTGCTCAGGCCTCCTGCGCGCCGCTGCCGGCCTGGCTGGCGACGGAGGCGCGGACCTCGTCCATGTCCAGCTTGCGTACCTGGTCGATCAGGTCGGTCAGGGTCGACTCGGGCAGCGCGCCCGGCTGCGAGAACACCACGATGTTGTCGCGGACGATCATCAGCGTCGGGATCGACCGGATGTCGAACGCCGCGGCCAGCTCCTGCTGCGCCTCGGTGTCCACCTTGCCGAACACCAGGTCGCCGTTGTCCTCGGACGCCTTCTCGTACACCGGGGCGAACATCTTGCACGGTCCGCACCAGCTCGCCCAGAAATCGACCAGCACGGTGCCGTTGTTCGCCAGCGTGTCGGTGAAGTTGTCCTTGGTCAGTTCGACGGTCGCCACTGTCGTCCCCTCCTCGTGGTTATACCCCTCGGGGGTAGTAACAGCGATGCACCCCCTGTCATTCCCAGGGTTCCACGAGGATCTTCAGGTGCCGAGCCGGGTCCGCGACCAGCGCGTCCAGCCCCCGCGGTACGACGTCGGCCAGGCCGATCCGGTCGGACACCAGCGGCGTCGGGTCGACCGCGCCCGAGCACAGCAGCTCGACCGCCCGCGGGAAGTCCGTGTCGCGCAGGTGCGACAGCGACGCCACGAGCCGCTTCTCACCCAACAGCAGATCCATCATCGGTACGGCCACGTCCGCGTCGAACACGCTCAGCAGTACGGTCGTGCCGGCGCGGGCGGTGAGCCGGACCGCCGTGGACGCCACCGCCGGCACCCCGGCCGCCTCGAACACCACGTCCATGCCGGCGCCGACCGCGTCCGCCGCGCCGTCCGGCGCCACCGCCTCGGCGCCGAAGCGCGCCGCCAGCTCGCGGCGGTGCGGGTGCGGCTCGACCACCACCACCCGCGACGCGCCGGCCAGTACGGCGACGCGCGCGGTGAGCAGCCCGACCGTACCGCCGCCGAGGACGGCGACCGTCGCGCCCGGGGCCACCTCGCCGCGCGACACCGCGCGTACCGCCACCGACAGCGGCTCCGCGAACGCCGCCACCGTCGCCGGGATCCCCGCGTACGCCACGCAGCAGGACGCCGGGGCCAGCGCGTACTCGGCGAGCCCGCCGTCGCCCTGCTGGCCGAGCTGCCCGGACACCGCGCACATGTTGTACCGCCCGGCGCGGCACCGGTCGCAGTTGCCGCAGGACATCGTGCCGTCGACCGCGACGGTGTCCCCGGGGGCGAACCCGGCGCCCGCCCCGGCCTCCTCGACCACCCCGACGAACTCGTGCCCCAGCGTCAGCGGCGCGCACCGCCCGGTCAGCGGGTGCGGCGTCAGCGGCGTCATCACCGGCCCCGCCGTGTACTCCTCGACGTCGGTGCCGCACAGCCCGCACGCCAGCACCTTCAGCCGCAGCCAACCCGCCGGCGGCGCACCCGGATCGGGTACGTCCACGACGCGCACGTCGCCCCGGGCGTACCAGCGGGCGGCCCTCACGGGAGCCGTACCACGTTGCGCAGGTCCTGCCCGGTGGCGAACCGGTGCAGCTGGTCGGCGACGAGCTTGCGGGCCCGCGGGTAGAACGCGGCCGAACCGCCGGCCACGTGCGGGGTGATGAGCACGCCCGGATGTGTCCACAGTGGATGGTCGGCGGGCAGCGGCTCCGGGTCGGTCACGTCCAGCGCGGCGCGCAGCCGGCCCGTCGCGGTCTCCGCGGCGAGCGCGTCGGTGTCCAGCGTCCCGCCGCGGCCGACGTTCACCACCAGCGCGCCGTCCGGCAGCGCCGCCATCAGCCGCGCGTCGAACAACCCGGCCGTACTCGCCGACTGCGGCAGGACCAGTACGACGATGTCGGCGTCCGGGAGCAGGTCCGGCAGCTCGGCCACGCCGTGCACCCGCTCCTCCGGCCGGGCACTGCTCGCCACCCGTACGACGGTCGCCTCGCAGGCCAGCAGCCGCCGCTCCAGCGCCTTGCCGATCGACCCGTACCCGACGACCACCACCCGGCTGTCCGCCAGCGACCGCGTGTAGTGCGCGTCCCAGCGGCGCTCCCGCTGGTCGTCCACCCACGTCGGCAGGTCCCGCTGCGCGGCGAGGACCAGCCCCAGCGCGTGCTCCGCCGTACTGGCGTCGTGCAGCCCGCGCCCGTTGCACAGCTCCACCCCGGGACGCAGCGCCGGCAGGACCGTCTCGTACCCGGCGGTCAGGACCTGGACCACCTTCAGCCGCGGCATCCGCGCGAGCGCGGCGACCCCGGCGGGCCGCCCGTACGGCGCGACGTAGAACGTCACGTCGGAGACGTCGGCGGGCGGATCGCCCGTGCCGTCCCAGACGTCCACGCGCAGGGTGGCCGGCCAGCCGCCCATCGTCTCCCGCAGATCCCACGGCACCAGTGCGTACTCACCCATGGCCGCCGATCCTACGGTCCGCCCCGGCGGCCCGGCCCCGTCAGGTCGCCAGCAGCTGCTCGATGTGCGCCGGCTCGGCGGGCCGCCCGTACAACCAGCCCTGGCCGTGCTCGGCGCCCAGCTCGCGCAGCCGGTGCGCCTGCCGCCGGGTCTCCACCCCGCTCGCGGTCACGGTCAGGTCGAGGGTGTGCGCCAGCGACATCAGCGCCCGGACGATCGCCAGGTCCGCCCGGTCCGGGTGGGCCGGGGCGTCGAAACTCCCCGTGAACGAGCGGGCCAGCTTGATCCCGTGCACCGGCGCGTGCCGCAGGTGCGCGAGGTTCGAGTAGCCGGTGCCGAAGTCGTCGATGACGATCCGTACCCCGTCCTCGCACAGCGTGCGCAGCGCCGCGGTCGGCTCGGCGCCCATCAGCGCCCGCTCCGTCAGCTCCAGCTGCAACAGCCCGGCCGGCAGCCCGGATCCGGCCAGCGCCGCCCGTACGTCGTCGACCAGGCTCGCGCCGCACACCTCCCGCACCGCCAGGTTCACGCTCACCTGCGGGGCCCAGCCGTACCGGTCGAGCCAGGCCCGGGCCTGCCGGCACGCCGCCGACAGCACCCACCGGCCCAGCGGTACGACGAGGCCGGTCTCCTCGGCGAGCCCGAGGAACGCGTCCGGCCCCAGCAGCCCCAACCGCGGATGCCGCCAGCGCACCAGCGCCTCGACCCCGGTCAGCCGCAGGTCCGTCAGATCCACCACCGGCTGGTACGCCAGCGTGAACTCCTCGGCCCGCAGCGCGCCCGGCAATGCCTCGGAGAGCTGGTGGCGGGCGGCCTGTGCCGCGTCACGCTCCGAGTCGAACGTGGCCCAGCGGCCCTTGCCGGCCGCCTTCGCCCAGTACAGGGTGATGTCGGCGGCGCGCATCACCTCGGCCGGATCGGTACCGAAGGTGGCGCGCTCGACGACGCCGATGCTGGCGGACACGGCCAGTTCGTGCCCGGCCACCGCCACCGGCGAGTCGAGCGCCGCGAGGATCCGCTCGGCCAGCTCGACCAGCTCCGCCTCGCCCGTCGAGTCGGCCCGCAGGACGACGAACTCGTCGCCGCCGAGCCGGGCCAGCAGGCTGTCCGGGCCGACCGCGTCGGCGAGCCGGCCGGCGACCACCCGCAGCAGCTCGTCGCCGACCGGATGGCCCAGGCTGTCGTTGATGATCTTGAAGCCGTCCAGGTCGAGGAAACACACCCCGAGCCGCTCCGCCGGCGCCGTACGGTCGAAGGCCCGGTGCAGCCGCTCCGTGAACAGCGTCCGGTTCGCCAGGCCGGTCAACGCGTCGTGCGTCGCCTGGTACGTCAGCGTCTCCGCCAGCTCGTGCCGCCGCGTGTTGTCCTCGCCCATCGCCACCAGGTAGCTCGGCCGGCCCTCCTGGTCGCGGACCACCGAGACCGCGAGCCCGCCCCACAGCACGCGGCCGTCGTCCGTCACGAACCGCTTCTCGGTACGGATCCGGTCCGCCGCGCCGGTCGCCACCCGCTGGTAGATCAGCTCCCGCAGCCCGACCGCGTCGTCCGGATGTACCAGCTCGAACACGTCGCGGCCGCGCAGCCGTTCCGGTGGCGCGCCGAGCATCGCGGCCAGCGCCGGGTTCGCCTCCAGGATGTGCCCGGTCAGGTCGCCCAGCGCGATGCCCGTCGCGGCGCACGTGAACACCGCGCGGAACCGTGCCTCCGTCGCCCGCAGCGCCCGCTCCGCCCGCGTCTGCGCGGCCATCGCCGCCTGCCGGATCGACTCCTGCTCGGTCAGCGTCCGGTCCCGCAGGGCCGCGGCGAAACCGCTCGCCAACCCGGCGAGTACGGACGGACGGGCCGCGGCGCGGTCCGCCGGCAGCATCCCGCCGAGCGCGACCAGGCTGCGCGCCAACGTTTCCGGCGCGGTGAAGTGCGCGGCGACCAGGGCCCGTCCCACCTCCGTACCGGCGGCGCGGGCGGCGGGCGCGTCGAGTGGCGCGGCCAGCAGCCGGGCCGCCAGCGGGCGCAGGTGCCGGGCCAGCTCCGGCCGGGTCAACGAGACGAAGCTGGTACCGGCGATCGCCGCGGCCCAGGCGTCCGCCAACCGGGCGGGGGTGGGACGGGCGGCCTCGGCAGGAACGTGCCGGCGGGTACGGGATGCTGCCGGGCGGCGCCGCGCGCCGGAACTCACGGCTTTCGCCCGACCCCGGCGTAGCTGCAGAACCGCTCCGGCCGCGCCGGCACCTCGTCGGCCTCGTCCGGCCGCCACAGCGGGAGGAACACCACGCCCGGCTCGACCGGCTCGAACCCGTCGAACAGCGCCGCCACCTCGTCCCGGGTACGCGCGGTCAACGGGTTCGCCGTGTCCGCGTACAGCCGGAGCATCGCGTCGGACTCCGCGGTCCGCCCGTCGCCGGTGCCGTGCGATATCGCCAGCAGGCTGCCCGGCGCGAGCGCCCGCCCGTACCGCCGGACCAGGTCCGCGGGATCGTCCGCGGGGCCCACGAAGTGCAGCAGCGCCACCATGAGCAGCGCCACCGGCCGGTCCAGGTCCAGCGTGGCGCGCAGCCCGTCGTCGGCGAGCAGCCGCTCCGGCTCGCGCACGTCCGCCTCCACCACCACCGTGTACGGGTCGTCGGCGAGCAGCGCGCGGCTGTGCGTCACCGCGACCGGGTCGGTGTCCACGTACGCCACGCGGGCCTGCGGGTCGATGGCGCGGGCCACCTCGTGCACGTTGCCGACGGTCGGGATGCCCGAGCCGATGTCGAGGAACTGCCGGACCCCCGAGTCGAGCGCGAACCGTACGGCGCGGCGCAGGAACGCGCGGTTGGCCCGCATCACCGCCGGCAGCTCGGGGATGATCCCGATGGCGGCCTGCGCCGCGGCCCGGTCCGGCGCGAAGTTGTGCGAGCCGCCGAGAAAGTAGTCGTACATCCGGGCGGCGCTCGGCAGGTCGAGGTCGATCTGTTCGGGTGCCCAGCTCGGCCGCTCCACCCTGAAATCCCTCCGCCTGGTGCGCTTCGGACGTACCGGCTCGAATGATAATGCCCGGATCGGCCGGTACCGGCCGGCGGATCGGACAGTCAGCCGTCCGGGTCGCCAAACCCGGCGCACCGCCCGTCTTGTCGCATTGGTCCGTCCCGGCCGCGCCAGGGCCCGCGCGTCCTGCCCGCACCCCGTCGAACCAGGTCAGCGCCGGTACCGGCGGGCCACGCCGCTCGGGTTGCGCCCGTCCCCGGCGGCTGGCGTACGGTCGGACCGGTGGCGCGGTCCCGCCGTACGTCCCGACGGGGTACCGCGTGTCGTCAGGCGGTGGGGGAGCGGCGCTGGCGGGCCGCCTCGTACAGGACGAGGCTGCCGGCGGTGGCGGCGTTGAGGGAACTCGCGGCGCCGCCGATCGGGATGCGCAGCATCGCGTCGCAGGCGTCGCGCCAGGCGGCGGACAGGCCGGTCGTCTCGTTGCCGACGACGAGCACGGTCGGTCCGGTCAGGTCGGTGGCGTCGACGTCGGCGGCACCGGTCTCGTCCGTACCGAGCAGCCGTACGGGCAGGCCGCCGGTACGGAGCCGGTGCACCCAGGCGACGACGTCGCGCTGCTCGCACCGCACCACCGGTACGGCGAAGACGGAGCCGGTGGAGGCCCGGACGGCGCGCGGATCGTACGGGTCGGCGGCGTGTCCGGTGACGACCACGCCGGACGCCCCGAACGCGTCCGCGGACCGGACGAGCGTGCCGACGTTGCCGGGGCTGGTGGGCCGGTCGAACACGACGGCGAGCAGCCCGGGACCGGCCGGTACGCGGGCGAGGTCGTCGGCGCCGAGCCGGGCCACGGCGACGAGTTCCGGTGGGCCGTCGCCCTTCTCACCGAGTTCGGCGAGCAGGTCGGGCGCCACCTCGACGACCTCGGCGTCGGAGCTGGCGACGGTGTCGGCGGCCCACGACGACAGCCGGCGGCCGGCGGGACGCAGCACCGCCTCGACGGGCCAGCGGTGCCGGACCGCGATCGTGATCGGGCGTACGCCCTGGACGAGGAAGCGTCCGCTGCGGGTGCGCTTCGTCCGGTTCGTCAGCAGCGCCTGCCACTGCTGGAACCGCGCGTCCCGGGTCCTGACCGCCATGGTCACCGAACCTACCGGTGCGGGGATACTGGCCGTCGTGGCGGGCAGGCGACGGGACACGACCCGACGGTACGAGGTCGACACCGGGGTGGCGGAGCTGGTCCCGGACGGCGACGGGCGCGACGCGTACACGGTGCTGCTGGACTCGGCGCCGCAGTCGCACGTGGACCTGGCCGACCCGACCCGGCTGGACTTCGAGTACGTGCGGCGGATCGGGCACGTGGTGGACCTGACGGGCGAGCCGGGCGCGCCGCTGTCGGTGCTGCACCTGGGCGGCGGCGGCCTGACCCTTCCGCGGTACGTGGCGGCCACCCGGCCGCGGTCCCCGCAGCGCGTGGTGGAGAAGGACGGGGCGCTGGTCGAGCTGGTCCGGGCCGAGCTGCCGCTGGCGCGGGACTGCCGGCCGCGGATCCGCGTCGGCGACGCCCGCGAGGTGCTGGGTACGTTGCGGGCCGGCCAGTTCGACCTGGTCGTCGCCGACGTGTACGCCGGGGCGGCGATCCCGCTGGACCTCACCACCGTGGAGTACGTGCGGGAGGTGGACCGGGTGCTGCGGCCCGGCGGCCGCTACGTGGCGAACGTGGCGGACGGTGCCGGCTGCGCGTTCGCCCGCTCGCAGGCGGCGACGATCCGCGCGGTGTTCGGCGAGGCGCTGCTGGTGGGCGACGCCGCGGTGCTGCGCGGCCGCCGCTTCGGCAACCTGGTACTCGTCGCCGCGCACCGTGCGCTGCCGGTACCGGAGCTGACGCGGCTGGCGGCGGGCGACGCGTTCCCGGCGCGGGTGGTGGCGGGGGAGGCGCTGGAGCGGTTCACCGGCGGCGCCGCGGTCGTCACGGACGCGACGCTCGGCGACGCCGCGCCGGCCCCGGCACCGCCGCGCGGCCCGTTCGCCCGCTGACCCGACCCGCCGGCCCCTTCGGATGGGGGCCGGCGGGACGCGGCCGGTCAGAACGGGGTGAGCGTGAGGGTCAGGTCGGTCGGCCCGGTGTCCTGGATGTACGAGGCGAAGCCGGCGACGTCGTCGAACGGGAACCCGTACGCCTTGCCGTCCGCGGTGTGCGCGTGCATGATCCGCGCGTAGTGGTTGGTGACGTCGCCCGCGTAGAAGCCGCCCGGGTCGGTGGTCGGCTGGTCGGCCGTGCTCAGCAGCGTGGACCGGTTGAACCCGGCGCCGAGTACCGCCGCGACCGGCCCGGTCTTCCCGTCGTTCGGTGCGGCGAGCTTGCCCGCACAGTAGAAGACGTCCAATGTGGACGGTTTGGCGAAGCCGGCCACCCCGCCGTCGAACGCGAGCGTGTCGCCCGACACCCGCCCCGTGTACGTCCCCGAGTCCGTCTTGACGGTCAGGTCCTCACCCGCGTACTTCGACCACACGGAGCCGATGTAGCCGTCGAAGTAGTCCGCGGCGAACGCGCCGGTCTCGATGCCGTGCCCGGGCGCGATCACGCGCAGGTCGTCGACGACGAGCCCGCCGTACCCGGGCTGGGCGGCCAGGTCGGCGAAGATCGCCTGCCGGCCGCCGTCGGCCAGCGTGCCGGTCGTCTGGTCGGCGGATCCGCGCAGCCGCAACGACAGCGGGATGCCGAACATGTCCACCGCGGTGGTGTTGCAGTACATCCCGGTGTCGTTGAACGTGAACTCGCAGAAGTCGTGCAGCACCCGGTAGTTCGGGTCGCCCGACACCCATCCCGCCGGGTACGCCAGCCCCGGGTTGCCGTTGCCGTCCGCCACCGCCTTGAACTTCAGCGGATCGCCGATGGCCACGTAGATCCGGCCGGACATGCGCGGCAGCTGGATCGTCGTGTCGCCGTCCCCGGCGAGCGGGATCGAGTAGTCCGTGAAGCCGTCGGATCCGTTGTCGGACAAGGAAACCGGGTGCAGGACGCCGTCGGCGGTGGCGTGCGACTGGGCGCCGCTGGCGAGGTCCACGCCCACCACGTACAACCGGACCGCGCCGTTGGCGTACTTGTTGGTGTGGTTGGCGATCGTCACCGGCAGCGTGGCCGGCGTGTGCGGGACGGTGCCGGCCGCGGCGCGCGTACCGAGGGCGGTGAGCAGTGGTGCGGCGGCGAGCCCGCCGAGCAGGGATCTGCGGGTCAGCATCGTGTCGCTCCTTTCACTGGTCCGGTCGGCCGGTTCCGGTCAACTGGGCCCGGCCCACCGGCTCCGGTTGACGGGGCCGGCCAACCGGGTCCGGTCGACCGGGGCCGGTCACTTGGTCTGGTACGCCGCCACGTAGTCGACGGACATGTCCGCGCCGGACGTGGTGTCCGCGCCGGGGGAGGCGCAGCCGCACACGCCGTTCGGGAAGCCGCCGCCCATCGCCACGTTGAGGATCACGAAGAACCCGTGGTCGAACGCGTTCTGCCAGGTCGTCGCGTCCATCTGGCTCTCGCTGACCGCGAACGTCTGCTGCCCGTCCAGGTACCAGCGGATCTGCTCGTTGCTGGTGTCCGTGCGGTCGATGACCACCGAGTACGTGTGGAAGTCGGTCTGGCAGCCGCCGCAGTCGAGCAGCCCGCTGCCCAGGCCGTTCGTCTCGTTGCACGGGCCGCCGGGGTTGACGCCGCAGTGCACGGTGCCGTCGGTCTTGCTGAGCGCGTTGACGTCCTCCAGGATGTCGATCTCGCCGACGCCGGGCCAGTTCGTCCCGCCGACGGGGCGGGCGTCGGCGCCGAGCATCCAGAACGCCGGCCAGTAGCCGAGTCCGTTAGCCGGGTCGGGTTGCCGGATCGACGCGGTCACCTGCAGCTGGCCGCCCGCCGGCGCGCCGAGATCCGTACGCTGCGTCTCCACCCGGCCGGACGTCCACGCGCCGCCGTTGCTGGTGGGCTTGATGACGAGGTGCCCGTTCCCGTCCTGGTACACGTTGTCCGTGCTGTCGGTCATCGTCTCGACCTCGCCGGTACCCCAGTGGTCGGCGCCGCCGGGATAGCCCGTACCGGTGTCGTAGAGCCAGTTCGTACCGTCGAGCTTGGAGCCGGCCGCGCCGGTGAAGTCGTCGGCGAAGACGGTGTCCCACCCGCTCGGCGGCGGCGGTACGTCGGCCGGTCGGGCCGCGGTGCCGTGGTGTCCGGCGGGTGCGTGTTCGGCCGAGGCACCGCTGGGGGACAGGGCGCCGAGGGTGAGCGCCGCGACGGCCGCCGCCGCGACGACGATCCCGGGTCTTCTCATGGGGTTGCCTCCTCCTCAAGGGGTGTACGCACCGACGACGCGCGGACCACCAGGGCGGTCGGCAGGACGACGGTGCGGGACGCGCGGTCGGGCGGCGCGGCGGCCAGCTCGGCGAGCAGACCGACCGCGGTGGTACCGAACCGGTGGTAGTCCTGCGCGACCGTGGTCAGGCCCGGCCGCAGCAGCCCCGCCGCGTCGATGTCGTCGAACCCGACGACCGCCACGTCGCCGGGCACCGACCAGCCGTCCTGCTGCGCCGCCTGTACCGCGGCGATCGCCATCGCGTCTCCGGCGACGAACACCGCGGTCGGCGGTTCGGGCAGGGCGAGCAGCCGGCGCATCGCGGCCGCACCCGAGTCGGCGTAGAAGTCGCCGGCGACCACGTACGAGTCCGGGCAGGGCAGGTGGTGGCGGGCGAGTTCCCGGCGGAACCCGGCGTACCGCTCGGCGGCGGGCTTGAGGTCGGTCGGCCCGGTCACGGTCGCGATCCGCCGGTGCCCCTGCGCGACCAGGTGCCGTACGGCCGCGCGGGCGCCGCCGACGTTGTCCGACGACACCGACGCCGACCGCGGCCCGCCGACCGCGAGGTCGAGCGCTACGCACGGCAGGGCGCCGGACAGCAGCCCGGCCACCGACGGCGTGCACTCGTCCACGCCCATCAGCACCACCCCGTCGAGCGTGTACTGCCGCGCCAGCCGCACGTACCCGTCGGGGTCGTCGTCGGGCGCGATGGGCAGCAGGATCAGGCCCTGGCCGTGCTCGTTGACGGCCTCCTTGAGCCCGACGAGCACCTCCTGGAGGAACGGGTGCTGCCGGCCGCCGCTGCGGTAGTCGGTGTCCCAGAGGAGGCCGACGAGGCCGGAACGGCGGCTGGCGAGGGCGCGCGCGGACGCGTTCGGCGCGTATCCCAGCTCGTCGGCGAGGGCGCGGATCCGGTCGCGGGTGGCGGGGCTGACCTCTGGTCGGCCGTTGAGCGCCCGGGAGACGGTCGCGACCGAGACCCCGCCGCGGCGTGCCAGTTCGTTGATGTCCATCCGGCATCCCTCCCGGGTCGGACATACCCGACGTAAACGCTTCCGGGACCATAGAGTCGACGTATTGCGCATGTCAAGCCGGCCGAGCTTTTCGCGCCGGATTACCACCCGTTTGCCATGCGGTACCTACGTTGGAGCCATGGCGGAAGACCGGGGGCGGCGGTAACGGTGACCAGTGGTACGGACGCGGACAGTGGAGGCGTGGCGACATACGGTCCGGCACGGGCTGCCGGTACTGTTGCGCCCATGGCTCGGCTGCTCGTGGTGGAGGACGACGCCACCATCGGTGGTCTGCTCGAACCCGGGCTGCGCGCGCACGGACACGAGGTCAGGTGGGTCAGGTCCGGACAGGACGCGTTGAGTGCGGCCGCGTCGGCCGAGTTCGACCTGGTCCTGCTCGACCTCGGGCTGCCCGACCTGGACGGTGTCGAGGTGTGCCGGCGGTTGCGGGCCGCGCAACCGGGCAGCGTACTGGTGATCCTCACCGCGCGGCGCGAGGAGATGGACGTGGTGGTCGGCCTGGAGGCCGGCGCCGACGACTACCTGACCAAGCCGTTCCGGTTCGCCGAGCTGCTCGCCCGCATCCGGGCGCACCTGCGCCGCGGCGCCCCGGCGCCCAGCCAGGAGCCGGCGCTGCGGGTCGGTGAGCTGGTCGTCGACACCGCGGCCCGGCGGGTCACCCTCGCCGGCACCGAGGTCATGCTGCGGGCCAAGGAGTTCGACCTGCTGGCGCGGCTGGCGGAGGAGCCCGGCGTGGCGGTCAGCCGCGAGCGGCTGATGTCCGACGTGTGGGACGAGAACTGGTTCGGTTCGACCAAGACGCTCGACGTGCACATGGCGGCGGTCCGTCGCCGGCTGTCCGACGCCGAGCACGAGCGCGGCGACGGGACGACGGCACCCCGGATCACCACGCTGCGCGGCCGCGGGTACCGGATGGAGGCCGGCTGATCCCGGCCCCCGCGAGGAGGTGGTATGCGGCAGCGGATCCTGGCCGTCGGCCTGCTGGCGGCGGTGCTGGCGACCGGCCTGTTCGGCATCCCGTTCGCGATCGTGGTGGGGCAGCTCCGGATCGCCGACACGCGCAGCCAGATGGAACGGCTCGCCGACCGGACCGCCGTGGACATCACCGCGGCGTACGCGACGAAGCGCGATCCGGTGTCGCTGCCGACCCCACCGCGCGGTACCCAGATCGGCCTGTACGACCAGCACGGACGGCTGACCGACGGCGTCGGCCCGGCGCACGCGGACTCGTCGGTCCGCGCCGCGATGGGCGCCGGTCAGGTCACGAACGGCGACGACAGCGGTGATCTGGTCGTCGCCGTACCGGTGGACCGCGGTGAGCAGGTCGCCGGCGCGGTACGCGTGTCGACGAGCCGCAGCCAGGCGTACTGGCGGACGGTGCCGACGTGGCTGACGATGGCGGCGCTGGCGCTGGTGGGTCTGGCGGCGGCGGCGACGTTCGCCCGGATCCAGGCGGGGCGGTTGGCGAAACCGTTGGAGAAGCTGGCCGGCTCGGCGCACGAGCTGGGGGACGGTGACTTCAGCGTCCGGGCCCGTACGAGCGGTATCCGGGAGATCGACTCGGTCGCGTCGTCGCTCAACTCGACCGCGGACCGGCTGGGTGGGCTGGTCGCGCGCGAGCGGGCGTTCTCCGCGGACGCCTCGCACCAGTTGCGTACGCCGCTGACCGGGTTGCGGCTCGGCCTGGAGATGGCGCTGGACAAGCCGGACGAGGACCTGCGGCCGGCGGTGGGCGCCGCGATCGAGCACGCCGACCGGCTGGAGCGGATCGTCGACGACCTGCTCGACCTGGCCCGGGACGTACCGCGGCGGAACGAGCCGTTGGACGTGGCCGGGCTGCTCGCCGACCTGCGCGCCGATCGGCTGCCGGCGTTGACCGCGGAGGGCCGGTCGTTGCTGGTGGTGGTGGAGGGGGACATCCCGCGCAGCGCCGCCTCGCCCAGCGCGGTGCGCCAGATCCTCTCGGTACTGCTGGACAACGCGACGGTGCACGGCGCCGGCCGGATCACCGTCACCGCCCGGAACGCGGGCGGCGCGCTCGCCATCGACGTCTCCGACGAGGGCGACGGTACGACGAGTCCGGAGCCGCAGTTGTTCTCCCGGCGCGGCGGGCACGCGACCGGGCACGGCATCGGCCTGCCGTTGGCGCGCAGCCTGGCGGAGGCGGAGGGCGGCCGGCTGCGGCTGTCGCGTCCGGCCCCGCCGGTGTTCACGCTGCTGCTGCCGGAGCGCCGCGCGGAGTGGCCGACCGACGGATAGCGCACGCCGCGCCGGCACGGGTCACAGTGCGGGTTGCTTGACCGGGCTCGGCGCGTCGACCTACCGTCGGCGAGGACCGTGCCCGAATGGCGAACGGCGTTCACAGATGTGAACGCGGGAGGTGCGATGCGACTCGACGGGCTGCTCTCGTTCCCGCTCACCCCGTTCACCGCCGACCTGGCGGACGTCGCCTGGCCGGCGCTGCGCGACCATCTCGACCGGCAGCTCGCCGCGGACCCCGCCGCCCTGTTCGTCGCCTGCGGTACGGGCGAGTTCACCGCGCTGGCGCCCGCGGAGTACGCGCGCGTCGTGGCGACGGCGGTGGCGGCGGCCGACGGCCGGGTGCCGGTGTTCGCGGGGGTCGGGGGTGGGCCGCAGACGGCGCGGGCGTTCGCCGCGGCGGCGGCCGACGCCGGCGCGGACGGCGCACTGCTGCTCCCGCCGTACCTGGTGGAGTCGACGCCGGCCGGACTGGTGGAGCACGTGCGCTGGGTGGCGGCGGCGACCGACCTGCCGCTGATCGTGTACCAGCGGGCCACCGCCGTACTCGATCCCGCCGCGACGGTCGCGCTGCTGGACCTGCCGACCGTGCTGGGCGTCAAGGACGGGCGCGGCGACGTGGACGCGATGCTGCGCATCGTCACCGCGGTACGGCACAGCGGGCATCCGCGGGCCGCGGAGTTCCTGTTCCTGAACGGACTGCCGACCGCGGAACTGTCCGCCGCGGCGTACGGCGCGATCGGCGTTCCCGCGTACTCCTCGGCGGTGTTGACGTTCGTGCCGGAGGTGGCGACCGCGTTCCACCGGGCGGTGTCCACATCGGACGGTGCGACTGCCGGTGCCCTGCTGAGCGCGTTCTACCTGCCGTTCGCCGAGTTGCGGGCCACCACCCCGGGGTACGCGGTGGCCCTGGTCAAGGCCGGCGCCCGGCTCGTCGGCCAACCCGTCGGCGGGGTACGGCCACCGCTGGTGGACCCGCCGCCGGAGCACGTCGATCGGCTCGCCGCGATCGTCGCGGCGGGACGGGAGGCGGTGCGCGGTGCGTGAGCCAGTCGAGGAGGTCGTGGTCACCCCGGTCGCGTTTGCCGACCCGCCGTTGCTCAACGCGGCCGGCGTGCACCAGCCGTGGGCACTTCGCGCGATCATCCAGGTACGCACCGGGTCCGGGCTGGTCGGCCTCGGCGAGACGTACGGCGACGCGGACCATCTTGCGTTGCTGCGGCGGGCGGCGCCGGCGCTGCGCGGCCTGGACGTGTTCGACACCAACGGGTTGACGGCACGGGTCGCCGCCGTACTGCGCGGCGCGGACGCGCCGGACGCGCACGGACTCACCGGCCCGACCAGCCCGCAGAAGTCGCTGGCCCGGGTCGTCGCGCCGTACGAGGTGGCGTTGCTGGACCTCGCCGGGCAGCTCACCGACCGGCCGGTGCACGCGCTGCTCGGCGGCAAGGTCCGCGACGCGGTGCCGTTCGCCGCGTACCTGTTCTACAAGTGGGACCGGCATCCCGGTGGCGAGCCGGACGCCTGGGGTGCCGCGCTCGACCCGGACGGCATCGTCGCGCAGGCCCGCGCCATGGTCGACCGGTACGGCTTCCGGTCGTTGAAGCTCAAGGGCGGCGTGTTCGAGCCGGACGCCGAGATCGCCGCGGTACGGGCGCTGCGCCGCGCGTTCCCCGACCTGCCGACGCGGCTGGATCCCAACGCCGCGTGGACGCCGCAGACGTCGACGCGGGTCGCGGCGGAGCTGGCCGGCGAGCTGGAGTACCTGGAGGATCCGACGCCGGGGCGGGTCGGGATGGCCGAGGTCGCGGCGGCGGCGTCGATGCCGTTGGCCACCAACATGTGCGTGGTCGCGTTCGACCACCTGCCCGAGGCCGTACGCCTGGGCTCGGTCGGCGTGGTGCTCGGCGACCACCACTACTGGGGCGGGCTGCGCGCGTCGGCTCAGCTGGCCGCGATCTGCGCCACATTCGGCCTCGGCCTGTCCATGCACTCCAACTCCCACTTGGGCATTAGTCTGGCCGCCATGGTGCACCTCGCCGCCGCCACCCCGACCCTGTCGTACGCGTGCGACACGCACATCCCGTGGGCGGAGGACGACATCGTCACCGCTCCACTGTCCATTGTGGACGGTGCCGTTCCGGTACCGGACGCGCCCGGGCTCGGCGTCCGGCTGGACGAGGCGGCGCTGGACCGGCTGCACCGGCAGTACCTGGCGTGCGGGATCGACCGCCGCGACGACGAGGCGTACCTGCGGACCGTGGACCCGGGATTCACCCGGCGGGTCGCGGCATGGTGACCGCCCGCCCGGTCGGCTACGCGTACCCGTGGGACGTGCTGGGCGACCCGGCGTTCCCCGCGCGGGTGCGTGCGCTGGGGCTGACCGAGGTGGCGCTCGCGGCGAGCTACCACTCGACCCGCGCGGCCACCCCGATGCATCCCGGCCACCTGGTCGTCGAGGCCCGGGAGGCCGCGCTGTACCGGCCGGTGCGCGAGCGCGCGTGGGCCGGGCGCCGGCTCGTACCGCGGGCGGCGGACTGGGTGCCGGGCGACGACTCGTTCGGCAAGGCGGCCACCCAGCTGCGCGCCGCCGGCATCAGCGTCACCGCGTGGATCGTGCTCTGCCACGCCACCCACCTCGGCACCGCGTACCCGGACGTGGCGGTGCGCAACTGCGTCGGCGACACCTATCCGTACGCGCTGTGCCCCAGCCGTCCCGAGGTGCGGGAGTACGCGGCGACGCTGGCCGCGGAGGCGCTGCGCGGCGTACCGGTGGACGGGGTGTCGCTGGAGGCGTGCGGGCAGCTCGGGCTCGCCCACAACGGACGGCACGAGAAGACCGCCGGGGTGTTCCCGCCCGCCGCCGAACGGGCGCTGTCGGTGTGCTGCTGCCCGGCCTGCGCGGCCGGCTGGGCCGAGGCCGGGCAGGACCCCGACCAGGTCGCCGTCCGCCTCGCCGACGCCACCCACGCCGTACTCGACGGCACCGCGCCGGCCGACGCGGGCATGCCGGAACTGGTCGGCCGGCGCATCGCCGACATCGTGCTGGCGACCCGCCGGGCGTCCGCCGCCGCGCTGCGCACCGACGTGCTCGCCGCGGTCCGCGGCGCCCGTCCGGACCTGCGGGTCACCCTGCACGGCCGCGGCGACCCGTGGGCCACCTCGCCGGACGTGGCGCTCGACGCCGAGTCCGCGGCCGACGTCGACGCGGTGCTGATGTCCTGCTGGCCCACCACGAGCGCCACCGTCGAGTCGCTGGCCGCGACGCGGGCGCTGCTGCCCGACGGCGTCGCGCTCGGTGCGTACCTGACGGTGCTGCCGCCGGCCGACCCGGCCGCCGTCGTCGACCACGCCGGCGCGCTGCTCGGCGCCGGCGCCACCGAACTGCACCTGTACCACCTGGGCCTCGCCGGGCCGTCCGGTCAGGCGCTGCTCGCGGAGATCGTCCGTCGCTGCCACTCCGACGAGAACGACGGACCCGAGGAGCCGGACCCCGTCGACGACTGACCGTCACGGGGTGGCCAGGCACGGACCACCTCCGGGACACTCTGATCCGCTCGGATCGGTGCATGTCTGACATGGAGGTGTCCATGGGGCGCTCGGTACGTGCTGCCTTCGTCGTCCTCGTCCTCACCGCCCTCGCCGTCGCCGGTCTCGGCCGGCCGGCCCACTCCGCCCCGACCGCCGGCCGCACCGTACGGGCCGGGCAGGATCTGGTGCGGCCGTTCCCGATGCGGCACGACGGGGAGGGGCAGCTCGCCCTGACCGTGTCCGCACCCGGCGTGTCCTGGGGCGTCGCCGGACACGAGTCCGCCGTCCTCTCCGCGTACGTCGACGGCCGGTACGTGACCGACGTCGTCATCGGGTCGGAGACCCCGACCGACCGCGCGTTCTTCCTCGGCCACCTGTCCGCTGGCGGGCACGTCCTGCGCCTCACCCTGGCAGAAGACCGCAGCCGCGGCGGTACGTCCGCGACGGTGCGCGGGCTGCGGCTCGGCGAGGTCGACCCGGGCAGCGCCGCGTACGCCGTGGCCGCGCACGCGCCGGTCCTGTACGGCCGGACCCTCGCGCAGTGGGGCGGCGACTTCCAGAACGCGTACACGGACGTGCCGTTGATCGCGTGGCACGAGGTGACCGACGAGCCGGGCGGCTACCACCAGGTGCGGTACACGATCGTCTGGTCCAACGAGGACGGTGGGACGGGCCTCGCGCCGGCCTCGCTGATGGCGCGTTGGGGCCGCACCACCGACATCGAGTGGATCTACCACGCCGGCGTGTACCAGCTGGAGGTGGACCCGGACGGCAACGCGGTGCCCGGCACCGAGTTCTACCAGGCGCCGCAGCACGGTGAGGTCGCGTTCGCCGGGCGGTACGAGCACCACCATCCGGTGCTGCAGACCTGTACCGACAACAACAACGTGTGCGACACGCTGGACGCCGGCGCGCAGGCGCACCCGATGCGCTTCACCCCGTCCGTCGCGCAGGAACTCCCGGCCGGTGCGGCCCGCGAGATCATGATGGACCGCAACCCCTGGACGTACTGGATGACCGCGCAGGAGATGGTGCGCGAGGGCAAGACCGAGGCGGTCGCCGACCCGGCCACGCCCGAGCTGTCCGACGAGCGCAACTACCTGTACCTGGTGGTGAAGAAGACGACAGTGGCCGACCAGAACTCCAACCCGTGGATCGGTGCCGCGGTCGGCGTCCGGCTCAAGGGCGACGACACGCTGTACCGCTCGGACCACGCGCAGCCCGGCTGGTCGGTGCAGCGGGACGACCCGGCGGCGACCACGGTCGAGCTGCCGCCCGGTACCACCGCGGCCGACATCGCCTCGATCAGCGTGCTGCGGGCGCCCGGCAACGGCGACAACGGCGGCGAGATCCGCGTCGAGTCCATCGAGCGGGCCATGTTCCTCGACGCGTCGTACCGGCCGGAGCCGTACTTCATCGCCGACCACGCGGTGTCCGGCGTGACCCTGACCGCGGCGGCACCGGAGGCCGTGGTCTGGACGGCCGCATCCTGACCCCCGGGTACGTGGCGGACCGCGCTGGCGTCCGCCCGGCCACGGCGCCGTAGCCGCCCGGAACGCGGGTGCGCGGGCGGGCTTGACCGGGTGGGCGCCGCCGCCGGTACGGTCAACGCGGCGTGGCCGGTCGGTGAACGTCGACCGCCAACCGGACACCCGGGATGACGGTGGGCGGTGGCCGCGCCTACCGTTCCTGTCGGCGTGGAAGGCGGTGTGACGTGCGGGTACGGGCCCTGGTCGGGATCGGGGCGGTGGTGCTGCTCGCCGCGTGCGACAGCACACCGAAGGCGCGGTCGGAGACCACGGTCGAGGTGTCCCGCGCGGTGTGCGGGTCCGGCTGGTCCGACCCGCACGGCGGTACGCAGGTGTTCCGGGTGCACAACGTCGGCACGAACACCGCCGAGGTGGAGCTGGTCGACCCGGCCACCGGCGCGGTGTACGCGGAGGTCGACGGCGTCGCGCCGGGCACCACCCGGCCGATGCAGGTGCGGCTGGGGCGCGGGAGGTACGCGTTCAAGTGCCTGCCGGAGGACACCGACGCGCTGACGGGTTCGACCGTGACCGTACGGGACGGGCCGGCGCGCGGCGCTCCCGCCGTCGTACCGGTGGGGGAGCAGGACCTGCGCGACGCCGTCACCACCTACCGGGCGTACGTGACGCGGTCGTTCGGGCCGTTGCGGCGGGACGTGGCCGCGCTGGAGCGGGAGGTCCGGTCGGGTGACCGGGCGGCCGCGCGGCGCGCCTGGCTGACCGCGCACCTGGACTACGAGCGTCTCGGCGCGGCGTACGGCACGTTCGGCGACCTGGCCGACGCGATCGACCGGCTGCCCGCCGGACTCCCCGACGGCGCGCACGACAAGGACTTCACCGGCTTCCACCGGATCGAGTACGGGCTGTGGCACGGGGAGTCGATGACCGCGCTGCGCGGCCCGGCCGGCCGGCTGCGTACCGATGTCGGCACGTTGGTCGGCGGGTTCGACCGCGAGCAGACCGATCCGAACGACCTGCCGCTGCGCGCGCACGAGATCCTGGAGGCGACGCTGGAGTTCGAGCTGACGGGCGCCGCGGACCAGGGCAGCGGCAGCACGCTCGCGACCGCCCGCGCCAACGTCGACGGCACCCGCGCGGTCCTCTCGGCGCTGCGGCCGGTGCTGACCGGGCGGTACCGGGGGCTGTCGGGTGCGGACGCGTCGCTGGACACGCTGGCGAAGCTGCTCGACGCGCAGCACTCCGGTGGCACGTGGACGCCGGTCGCGGACCTGTCGCGGGCCGAGCGGGAACGGCTCGACGGCGCGACCGGCGACGCGCTGGAGCGGCTCGCCCCGATCGCCGCCCTCGCCGAGGTACGGAGGACACGGTGAAGCTGCCCCGCCGCCAGGTACTGACCGGCGCGATCGGCGTGGGTGCCGGTGCGGTGGCCGGCGCCGGCGCCACGTACGCCGCGGCCCATGCCGGTACGGACGAGCGGCCCGAGCCGGACGCGGTGCCGTTCCACGGCGTACACCAGGCGGGGGTGGTGGACGCGGCGCCGAAGCACTCGACGATGGTGTCGCTCGACGTGCTCGCCGACGACCGCGACGGGCTGCGCGAGCTGTTCACGACGCTGACCGCGCGGGCCCGCTTCCTCACCGCCGGCGGTACGCCACCGGACCCGGGGATCGCCGCGCCACCCCACGACTCCGGCGTACTCGGACCGGACGTGCCGCCGGACCGGCTGACGATCACCGTCGGCGTGGGCGCCTCCCTCTTCGACCACCGGTACGGTCTGGCGACGCGGAAACCGGTGCGGTTGAGCCCGATGCGCACGTTCCCGAACGACGCGCCCGACCCGGCGTGGTGCCACGGCGACGTGAGCGTGCAGTTCTGCGCGCCGAACGCGGACACCGTCATCCACGCGCTGCGCGACGTCGCCCGGCACACCCGCGGGCTGGCCCAGATCCGGTGGCGGATGGACGGTTTCCGCTCCCCGCCCCGACCGTCCGGTACGCCGCGCAACCTGATGGGGTTCAAGGACGGCACGTCCAACCCGGACCGTACCGACGCGCGCGAGATGGACCGGCGGATCTGGCTCTCCGCAGGGAAGGCGACCGGACAGGCGGCCGGCGAACCCTCCTGGACCGCGGGCGGCTCGTACCAGGTGGTGCGGCTGATCCGGATGCGGCTGGAGTTCTGGGACCGGATCTCGACGTCCGAGCAGGAGAAGCTGATCGGCCGGCGCCGCGACACGGGCGCGCCGCTGGACGGCAGCGGCGAGTTCGACACGCCGAAGTACGCGGAGGATCCGGTCGGGTCGGCGATCCCGCTCACCTCGCACATCCGGCGCGCCAACCCGCGTACGGCGAAGTCCGACCCGTCGCTGCTGCTGCGCCGGCCGTACAACTACGACCGGGGTGTCGACGCGGTGGGCGACCTCGACATGGGCCTGCTGTTCGTGTGCTACCAAAGGGATCTGGCCCGGCAGTTCGAGGCGGTGCAGACGCGGCTGGTCGACGAGCCGCTCGTCGACTACATCACGCCGTTCGGCGGGGGCTACTTCTTCACCCTCCCCGGCGTACGCGACGCGCACGACACGTACGGTCGCACGCTGCTGGCTTAACCTCCCGGCCATCCAGCGTTCGGGTTCCGGTCGCGGCACTGCCGCAACCCTGTCGTGGCGGTGTACCAGAGTGCCTGCGGTGGCCCGGAGTACGCCGGGCGACCGCCGGCCACGGGGTTCCGACGACCCACCGGCCGGCATCCCCTCAGCCGTACGAGGAGGCGATGTGGGCGTGTCTGCCCGCAGATGGAGCAGGACCCGGTCGCTGGCAGTGGCCGGCGCCGCGGTGGTGGTCGCGGCGGCCGTGGTCGCCGGCACCACGCAGAGCTGGGGTTCCGCCGGTACGCACGAGCCGACCCGGCCGGTGCACACCGCGACGCCGATCAAGCACGTCGTGGTGATCTTCGGCGAGAACATCTCGTTCGACCACTACTTCGGCACGTACCCGAACGCGACGAACACCGACGGCACGCCGTTCCACGCGGCGAAGAACACGCCGAAGGTGAACGGGCTCAGCCCCGACCTGTTGACGCACAACCCGAACCAGTACAACCCGAAGCGGTTGTCGCCGACGCAGGCGCTGACCTGCGACCAGAACCACGGCTACGGCAACGAGCAGAAGGCGTACGACGGCGGCAAGGCCGACAAGTTCGTGGAGTACACGGAGAAGGACACGTGCACGGGGCAGCCGATCCTGTTCGGCGAACCGGGCCTGGTGATGGACTACTACGACGGCAACACCGTCACCGCGATGTGGAACTACGCCCAGCGCTACGCGATGAGCGACAACTCCTACAACACGGTGTACGGCCCGTCCACCCCCGGCGCGCTCAACCTGATCTCCGGCCAGACCCACGGCGTCTACGCGGTGGATCCGGTGACCGGCAAGAAGGTCAGCGACTCGTACGCGGTGCAGTCGCCGGACGCCAACGGAGTCGGCACCGTCGTCAACGACCCGGACCCGGCGTTCGACGACTGCTCGGACGCCAACCACACGGCCAAGGAGAACCTGGCCGTCGCCACCGGGCGCAACGTCGGCGACCTGCTCAACGACAAGGGCGTCACGTGGGGCTGGTTCCAGGGCGGCTTCCGGCCGACCGGCACCGCCAACGGCTACTCGGTCTGCGGCGCCAAGCACGCCAACATCGGCGGCAACCAGATCGTCGACTACAGCCCGCACCACGAGCCCTTCCAGTACTACAAGTCCACGTCGAACCCGAAGCACCTCGCCCCGTCGTCGGTGCGGGCGATCGGGCACACCGACCAGGCGAACCACCAGTACGACCTGACCGACTTCGACGCCGCCGTCGGCGCGGACAACATCCCGGCGGTCAGCTTCCTCAAGGCGCCGTCGTACCAGGACGGCCACGCGGCGAACTCGGACCCGCTGGACGAGCAGCGGTTCGTGGTCGACACGATCAACAAGCTCCAGAAGTCGCCGGAGTGGAAGTCCACCGCGGTCGTCCTCGCGTACGACGACTCGGACGGCTGGTACGACCACGTCGCGCCGCCGACCGTCAACGGTTCGCAGGACGCCAGCCTCGACACCGCGTACTGCTCGGGTGCCAAGGCCACCGGCGGCTACGCCGACCGCTGCGGGTACGGGCCGCGACTGCCGCTCCTGGTCGTCTCGCCGTACGCGAAGCGCAACCACGTCGACCACTCGCTCACCGACCAGACCTCGGTCCTGAAGTTCATCGAGGACAACTGGCGGACGGGCCGGATCGGCGACCACTCGTTCGACACCCGGGCCGGTTCGCTGAACGCGATGTTCAGCTTCGGCCGCCCCGACACCACACCGCTCGTCCTCGACCCGAAGACCGGCGCGGTCACCCACTGACCCACCGGTACGACAACGGCCCGGGGCGTGCGCTCCGGGCCGTTCGCCGTTCGGTTCGTACGGTCAGTGCCGGGCGCGGGCCACCAGCGGGGCGGGTACGGCGGCGCGGGCGCGGTGCCGTTCGACCAGTAGGCCGGCGGCGACCACGGCGGTCGAGGCGACGAGGGTGACCGCGAGCCCGGTCGGGCCGGTGACACCGGCGGCGACCACCGCCGCGACCAGCAACATGCCGAGGTGCAGCGACTGGTCCACCAGGTACGGACCCTCGGTCCAGTCGTGCGCGCCCTTGGCGTCGAGGAACCAGCGGACCACCCAGCGCCGGTCGATGACGGCGTGCGTGGACGCGGACACCGCCAGCGCCGCGATCGCCCCGATCAGGCTGAGCGGCGCGACGACCGACACCAGCGCGAGGCACGCGGCCTGGACCGCGGTGTACACCGCGACGTGCCGGGCGCACCAGGACCAGCCGCGCCAGGCGTGCGCGCCGCGGGCCAGCTCGTCGGTGCCGGGTGCGGCCTTGCCGGTCGCCGCGGCGGTGCTCTGCAGGGGATGGTCACCGAGGTGGTGCCCGGCGAACAGCGCCGCGTACGTGATGGCCGCCACGGCTGCGGTCTCGACGGTCGGCATCGTACGTGAACTCCTTCCCCGGGTCCGCTCAGGGACAGCGGACCGCCTGCTCTGAATGGTGCGGCGGATCCGGCCGGTCCGGTGTCCTGCGGGGGACAGATCACGCGTGCGCTCGGTCACCAACCACACGCATTCGGTACGACCGATGCACGGCTGGCGGGTCCGGTCCAGCGCTACGACCAGGAGTTATGCCGTCGATCGGGCAGGACGCGTACCGCGACGCCCGTCACACGGAGTGGAGAAGATCGACCGGCGGTGTCGCATGTCCGACCACCGATCGAGTGGGGATCAGCGACCGCCCGCGGTCGGTACGACAGCGCCGGTCACGTACGACGCGGCGTCGGACAGCAACCAGGCGACCGCCTCGGCCACCTCGTCCGCGCGACCCGGCCGGCCGAGCGGAACGCCCGGGGCGAGCCGGGTGAGCCGGTCCGGCTGCCCGGCCGCGGCGTGCAGGTCGGTCTCGATCAGGCCCGGCGAGACCGCGTTGACGCGGATGCCCTCGCCGCCGACCTCGCGGGCCAGCCCGATCGTGAGCGTGTCGAGCGCGCCCTTGCTCGCCGCGTAGTGCACCCACTCGCCGGCGCTGCCGAGCGCCGCGGCCCGGGACGAGACGTTGACGATGGACCCGCCCGTACCACCGTGGCGGGTGGACATCCGCCGTACGGCCTCGCGGGCGCACAGCATCGCGCCGACCACGTTGACGTCCACCACGCGGCGCAGTTCGGCGGCGTCCAGCTCGTCGAACCGGCCGTACGGCCCGGTGATGCCGGCGTTGTTGACCAGCCCGTCGACCGGGCCCAGCTCCGCGGCCGCGTCGAACAGCGCCACCACGTCGGCCTCGTCGGCGACCTCGGCACGTACGGCGCGGGCCCGGCCGCCGGCCGCGGTGACCGCCTCGACCACCGCGTCCGCGGCGGTGCGGTCCGCGACGTAGCTGACCACCACCGGGCGGCCGTCGGCCACCAGCCGGCGGCACACCGCCGCGCCGATCCCGCGGCTGCCGCCCGTCACCACCACCGTGCCCATGTGCGGCACGGTACCGGCAGGTCAGCGGGTCTCGGCGGCGAGGGCGGCGCCGACGATGCCGGCCTCGTTGAGCAGCGTCGCCGGCACGATCTCGGTACGCAGGTCGGTCAGCTGCGGCAGGAACCTGTCCGCCTTCTTGCTCACGCCGCCGCCGACGATGACCAGGTCGGGGGAGAGCAGCGCGGTCAGGTGCCGCAGGTACTTGTCGACGTGCCTGGCCCAGTGCGACCAGCTCTCGTCGTGGCGTTCCCGGGCGCTGGCGGAGGCGCGGCGTTCGGCGTCGTGGCCGTCGATCTCCAGGTGCCCGAACTCGGTGTTCGGCACGAGCGTGCCGTCCACGAACAGGGCGCTGCCGATCCCCGTACCGAAGGTCAGCAGGACGACGACGCCGCGGACGCCCCGGCCGGCGCCGAACCGCATCTCGGCGACGCCCGCCGCGTCCGCGTCGTTGAGTACGGAGACGGGGCGGCCGGTGACGCGCGTGAACAGGGCGTGCGCGTCGGTACCGACCCAGTCGGGTTCCATGTTGGCCGCGGTACCGATGACGCCGTGCGCGACGACGCCGGGGAACGTGACGCCGATCCGGCCGGTCCAGTCGAAGTGCGTCACGACCTGGCCGACGACCTCGGCCACCTCGTCCGGTTTGGGCGGCTGCGGGGTGGGGATCCGGTGCCGTTCGCCGACGAGTTCGCCGGTGGCGGTGTCGACCGGTGCGCCCTTGATGCCGCTGCCGCCGATGTCGATGCCGAGTACGTGCATGTCGCCTCCCGTCCGTCCGCCTGTCAGTACAGCATTCCGGACGGTCCGCCGGTGGGCGGTTGCGCTCGCGTGCCGTACGACCACGCTGTCGTACGGCACGCGGCGGGCTCAGGACGCCGGCGCGAGGTCCTCGCTGAACTGTTCGGCCTCGGTGGAGCCGGACAGTGCCGTGGTCGACGCGTTCGGGGTGATCGCGGTGGTGATGAGGTCGAAGTACCCGGTGCCGACCTCACGCTGGTGCCGCGTCGCCGTGTACCCGTCGGCCTCGGCGGCGAACTCCCGCTCCTGCAGCTCCACGTACGCGCTCATGCCGCCCTCCGCGTACCCGCGGGCCAGGTCGAACATGGAGTGGTTGAGGGCGTGGAACCCGGCCAGCGTGATGAACTGGAACGTGTAGCCCATCGCGGACAGCTCGCGCTGGAACTTCGCGATCGTCGCGTCGTCCAGGTGCCGCTTCCAGTTGAACGACGGCGAGCAGTTGTACGCCAGCATCTGGTCCGGGTGGCGCCGCTTGACCGCCTCGGCGAACTCGCGCGCGACGCCCAGGTCCGGCTTCGACGTCTCCATCCACAACAGGTCCGAGTACGGCGCGTACGCGAGGCCGCGGGCGATGCACGCGTCGAGCCCGTTGCTGACGTGGAAGAACCCCTCGGCGGTACGTTCGCCGGTCAGGAAGCGCCGGTCCCGCTCGTCCACGTCCGAGGTGATGAGCGTGGCGGCCTGCGCGTCGGTACGGGCGATCACGACGGTGGGCACGCCGGCCACGTCGGCCGCCAGCCGTGCCGCGTTGAGCGTACGGATGTGGTGGCCGGTCGGGACCAGTACCTTGCCGCCGAGGTGCCCGCACTTCTTCTCGCTGGCCAGCTGGTCCTCGTAGTGCACGCCCGCGGCGCCGGCCGCGATCATCGCCTTCATCAGCTCGTACGCGTTGAGCGGGCCGCCGAAGCCGGCCTCCGCGTCGGCCACGATCGGGGCGAGCCAGTGCACGTCCTCGGCCTCGCCGTCCTGCGCCTCGGCCCACGAGATCTGGTCGGCGCGCAGCAGCGCGTTGTTGATGCGCCGCACCGCCTGCGGCACCGAGTTCACCGGGTACAGGCTCTGGTCGGGGTACGTCTGGCCGGCCTGGTTGGCGTCCGCGGCGACCTGCCAGCCGGACAGGTAGATGGCCTGGAGGCCGGCGCGCACCATCTGCACGGCCTGGCCGCCGGTGAGCGCGCCGAGCGCCGGGACGTACCGCTCGCTGCGCAGCAGCTTCCACAGCCGGCGGGCGCCGAGCCGGGCGAGGGTGTGCTCCTCCTGTACCGAGCCGCACAGCTTCACCACGTCCTCGGCGGTGTAGTCGCGGGTCACGCCGTACCACCGGGGGTCGGTGGCCCAGTGCCGGCGGAGCTGGTCGGCCTTGCTCCGGGCGGCTGCGGGGGAGGCGGCGTGGGCGGTGTCCGGCGTGTGGGTACGGGTGCTGGTCGACATCGCGACTCTCCTCGCTGTCCGCGTGATACCGATGGTCGGCGCTGTACGACAGAGTGTGTTGGCCGCGGGGCATGGAACCCAGCCCTCCGGGCGATGAAGATTTGCAGAAGTTCATCTATCGTGAACACATGGCGAAGTTGGTAGCGAAAGAAAATCAGAGTTTCGCGGCGGAGGTGGATCTTGCCACCTTCGGCCAGCGGCTCCGGCACCTGCGCGGACAGGCCGGCCTCACCCTCGCCGAACTCGGCCGCCGGGTCGGCCGCGCCCCGTCCGCGCTGTCCCAGCTGGAGAACGGCAAGGCCGAGCCGAAGCTGTCGCTGCTCACCGCGCTCGCCGGCGAACTCGGCTGCACCCTCGACGACCTGCTGTCGGCCGAGCCGCCCACCCGCCGCGCCCAACTCGAACTCGCGCTCGACGCCGCCCAGCGCGACCCGCTGTACGCCGGGCTCGGCCTGCCCGGCCTGCGCGTCGGCCGCCGCGTCCCCACCGACGTGCTCGAACACCTCGTCGGGCTGTACACGGAGCTGAAGCGGCGCGACTCCCGGCCCACCGGTACGCCGGAGGAGGCGCGGATCGCGAACGCCGAACTGCGCCGGGAGATGCGGGAACGCAACAACTACTTCGCGGGCATCGAGCGGCTCGCCGGCCAGGCCCTCGAAGCCGTCGGGTACTCCGGCGGCGCGGTGTCGGAGGGGTTGCTGCTGGCGCTGGTCGCGCACAACGGCTTCACGTTGCGGTACGTGGCGGACCTGCCGCGGTCGGTCCGGTCCGTCACCGACCTGCGGCACCGCCGGATCTACCTGGCACGCGCGTCGTTCGGGATGCACACGCCGCGGACGGTGCTGCTCCAGACGCTCGGGCACTTCCTGCTGGGGCACGACCAGCCGCGCGACTTCGCCGACTGGCTGCGGCAGCGCGTCGAGGCGAACTACTTCGCCGCCGCCGTACTGATTCCGGAACGGTCGGCGGTGTCGTACCTGCGAACCGCGAAGCAGGCGAAGGACCTGTCGGTGGAGGACCTGCGCGACGTGTTCGCCACCTCGTACGAGATGGCGGCGCACCGGTTCACGAACCTCGCGACCGAGCACCTCGGGCTGCGCTGTCACTTCACCAAGAGCGACGAGTCCGGGATCATCTACAAGGCGTACGCGAACGACGGGCTGGTGTTCCCGACCGACGCGACGGGCGCGATCGAGGGCCAGCGGATGTGCCGGTACTGGTCGGGCCGGCAGGTGTTCAACGCGCCGGACCGCTTCTCGATCCACTACCAGTACACGGACAAGCCGAACGGGACGCACTGGTGCGCGGCGTACGTGGATCCCAGCAGGGAACGGAACTTCGCGATCACGCTGGGCGTGCCGTACGAGGACTCGCGGTGGTTCCGCGGGCGGGACACGACCAACACGGCGAAGTCGGCGTGCCCGGACGGCGAGTGCTGCCGCCGGCCGCCGGCCGACCTGGCGCGGCGCTGGGACCAGTTCGCGTGGCCGTCGGCGCGGGCGCACTCGCACGTCCTCGCCGCGCTGCCGCCCGGCACGTTCCCGGGCGTCGACGAGACCGACGTGTACACCTTCCTGGACCGGCACGCGCAGTCCTGAGCGCGGTTAACCGCCCCGTACGCGGCGCGACACGTCCCCGCAACAGGCGGACGGAACCGTTGCCGTACAAGGGAAGGCGGTGGTTCGGCGATGGGTGCACCGACGGTCGCGGTCGTGGGCGGCGGCGCGGTCGGCGGGTTCTTCGCCGGCGCGGTGCACGACGCGGGCCATCCGGTGACGCTCTGCCTGCGTACGCCGCTGGACGCGCTCACGGTACGCACCGGCGCGCGGGTGGCGCACGTACCGGCGCGGTTCGTCACCGACCCGGCCGGGGAGCGGCCCGTCGACTGGCTGCTCGTCGCGACCCGCGCCGGGGACACCCGCGGCGCCGCCGGCTGGTTCGCCGCGCTCGCCGGCGCGTCCACCACGGTCGTACTGCTGCACAACGGAATCGACCACGCCGAACGGGTCGCGCCGCTGATCGGCCCGGCCACGCTGCTGCCCGCCCTGGTCCACGTCGCCGCGGAACGTACCGCGCCCGGCGAGGTCGTGCACCGAGGCGGCAACCGCCTCGTCGTACCGGCGGGTGCGGCCGGGCGCGCGCTCGGCGACCTGCTCGCCGGCTCCGGCGTACGCGTCGAGCCGGTCACCGACTTCCGTACGGAGGCGTGGCGGACGCTGGTCGGCGCCCTCGCCGCGTACCCGATCACGGCGCTGACCGGGCGCGGACTCGGCGTCCTGACCGAACCGGACGTCGCCGAACTCGCCCGCGGCATCCTCGCCGAGGGCGTCGCGGTGGCCGCCGCGGACGGTGCCGTCCTGCACCGCGACGAGGTGGCGCGCACGCTGCGGATCCACCGCCGGTACCGCCCGGAGGACGGCACGCCGATGCTGTCCGACCGGCTCGCCGGCCGGCCGCTGGAGACCGACCTGACCACCGGCGCGGTGGTGGCCGCCGCGGCACGCCACCGCATCCCGGTTCCGCTCAACCGCGCGCTGCTCGCGCTGCTGCGCGCCGCCGACTGACCCGCGCGCTCATCCGTTCGGCCAGGCTGCCCCGATGTTCGGTGTTCTGAACCGTTCGTCCGGTACCTGGCCTTCTTCCGGCGTTTCCCCCAGACTGGGCCTGCTCATCACCCTCGGACGTCCCCAGCGATCGGAGAGTGCCGATGAGAGGCAGACCAGTCCCAGCCCTCGGTACGGCCGTGGCCTGCGTGGCCGCGGTGTGCGCACTGCTCGCCGGCGGTACCCCCGCCGCGGCGGGTGAGGCGGACCGGGAGATCCCCGTGCAGCTCCTCGACGTGACCGACCTGCACGGGCAGCTCCAGCCGACCGGCGTCGCACCCGTGACCAACCCCGACGGTACGAAGTCCGCGGTGGGCGGACTCGCTTACCTGGCAACGCATCTGGCCCAGTTACGGACCGGCCAGCGCAACTCGATCACGTTCTCCACCGGCGACAACTTCACCGGCTGGGAACAGGACTCGTTCTGGCTGCGCGGGGAGCCGATCGTCGAGTTCCTCAACCAGCAGCACGTACGGTTCGCCACCGTCGGCAACCACGAACTCGACAGCCGACCCGAATGGCTCACCGACCACATGGTGGACGGCGCCTGCGGCGGCGAGTACGGCACGGTCGGGGTGGCGTCCTGCTTCCCGGACTCGACCGGCCGGCGCTACCACGGCACCGACTTCCCGTACTCCTCGGCCAACATCGTCGACAAGCGCACCGGCCGCCCCATCGCCCCGCCGTACGTGGTGGAGACGGTGCGCAACGACGCCGGCCGCGCGGCGCGCATCGGGTTCATCAACCTGACCGTGCCGGACACCGTCGGCAACCTGCGCACCATCCTGTCGTTCAACCCGTCGCTGGCGGCGCTCGACGAGGTCCGCACCGCCGACCACTACGCCCAGGTACTCCAGTCCCAGGGCGTACAGGCGATCGTGCTGAACATCCACGACGGCGGCGTACCGAAGTCCGGCACCCCGTACGACTCGTGCTCGGACATCGACTCGTCGCTGGAGTGGGGCATGGGCATGGCCGTCGCCAAGGCGGTCACCCCGGCGATCGACGCCGTGTTCACCGGGCACCAGCACCAGCTGTTCAACTGCGTGGTCGACGATCCGGCCGGCAACCCGCGGCCCGTCATCGAGGCCGGCGCGTACGGCCAGGCGGTCGCGGCGATGTCGCTGACCCTCGACGCGGACACCGGCGACGTCGACCGGTCCCGTACCGTCGCGCACAACATCGCCAACACCCACGACGTCACACCGGACCCGACCACGCAGGCGATGGTCGACCACTGGTCCGGCTACTTCGCCGGGTACCAGCAGACCACGGTCGGCGCGGTCGCCGCCGACGTCACCGCGGCCCGGAACCCGGCCGGCGAGAGCACGATGGGCGACGCGGTCGCCGACATGGAACTGTGGGAGGGGCAGCGCGACCCGCACGCCGCCGACCTCGCGCTGGTGAAGCAGATCTTCCTGCCACCGGACCTGACGTACGCGCCGGGCCAGGTGCCGGGGGACTCGCCCGGACGGGTGCTGTTCGCCGAGGTCGCCGGTTCACCCGGCGGCCAGTCGCAGCCGGTCGTGAACGCCGACCTGACCGGCGACCAGCTCCGCGCCGTCCTCGAACAGCAGTGGCGCACCGACGCGTCCGGCGCCACCGTGTTCACCCCACTCGCCGTCAGCCGCAACGTCACCTGCACGTACGACACGTCCCGGCCGGTCGGCGACCGGGTCCGCGCCGTACGGGTGGCGGGGCGGCCGCTCGCACCCGGGCGGACGTACCGGGTCGCCGCGAGCGTCACGTTCTTCGAGGGCCCGGTGTACGCGCAGGACACGGCGTACCCGGCGGCCGCCGCGGCCACCCGCCACTACCGGCTGCCCGACGAGGACCGGTTCGCGTGGGTCGACTACCTCCGGCACGTCGGCGTCCTGCGGCCACCGGACACCGACCGCGTCCGCGACCTCGCCTGACCGGCGGAGTTCCGGGCCCGTACGCGCGGGCCCGGAACCGCCGGATCCGTTGCTGCCACGGCGATCCAGCCACCGCCGGGGCACGCGGACCCGTACGGTCACGGTGCGGCAGGCAGGCGGGCGACCAGCGTCTTCGGCGCGACCACCCGGTACGCGTCGGTCACGATCTCGGTCAGCTCCGCCCAGTCCTGCGGTACGTCGAGCCACACGCCGAGCCAGCCCCGGTGCCCCACGTACGGCGGGCGGAAGAAGCGGTCGGGCTCGGCGGCGACCAGCGCCTCCTGCGCGCCGGACGGTGCCGCGCACCAGAAGCCGAGCCGGTCGTCGTGGTGGTGGTCGGCGTACATGACGAAGAGGCGTTTGTCGCGGACGAACCAGCACGGTTCGCCGTGGCTGGGCCGTTCGGTGGTCTCCGGCAGGGCCAGGCAGAGCGCGCGCAGCCGGGGCAGTGGATCGCTCATGCGCTCCAGTCTCACCCGTCGGCGCCGCCCCCGTGGCCGGACCGGGGCCGTGCCGCCGCCCGTACCCGGGACGGCGGCACGTGCCGGTCAGCTGGCGTCGGCGCCGACGATCAGCGACACCACGTCGGAGCCGGTGAGGTCGCGGCGCGAGTACACGCCGACCATCCGGCCGCGGCGCAGTACGCACAGGTCGTCGCACAGCTTCAGCAACTGGTCGACGCTGTGGCTGACCAGCAGGATCGCCACCCCGTGGTCACGCAGCCGGAGTACGAGATCCTCGACGTGGCCGGACTCCTCGACGCCGAGCGCCGCGGTCGGCTCGTCCAGCAGCAGCACCTTGCTGCCGCCGAGCAGGGCGCGGGCGATCGCCACACCCTGCCGCTGGCCGCCGGACATCTGGCGTACCTCGGTGCCGGAGGCGGGGACCTGGATGGCGAACTTCTCGAACAGCGCCGCGGCCTCGCGCCGCATCCGCTTGCTGCTCGTCACCCGGAACGGCCCCCAGCCGCGCGAGATCTCCCGGTTGAGGAAGATGTTCGCGGTGGCGTCGAGGTCGTCGGCGAGCGCGAGTTCCTGGTACACGGTGTCGATGCCGAGACCGCGCGCCTGCCGGGGATTGCGCAGCCGTACGGGTTCGCCCTGCCAGGCGACGTGGCCCTCGTCCGGCTGCTGCACCCCGGACACGATGCGCACCAGCGTCGACTTGCCGGCGCCGTTGTTGCCGACCAGCCCCATGACCCTGCCCGGGTACAGGGCGAGCGAGGCGCCGGTGATCGCGGTGATGCCGGCGAAGTGCTTGCCGACGTCGACCAGCTCCAGCAGCGGCGTACCGTCGCCGCCGGAGTCGGCCGCGGCATCGGGCGTACGCAGCGACGCGTCGGTCATTGCTTCCTCCCTCGCCGGCCGAGCCGTTCCATCAGCCGGGACTGTTGCAGCGACACCGCGAGGACCAGCAGGACGCCGATGGCGATCTGCGAGTAGAACGGTTCGATCTGCATGAGGATCAGCCCGTTGTCGAGGACACCGAGGATCAGCACGCCGAGCAGCGCCCCCGGTACCGCGCCCCGGCCGCCGGTCAGCGCAGCGCCGCCGAGCAGCGCCGCGGTGATGGCGGTCAGGCCGAGGTCGGCGCCCGCGGTGTTGGCCTGCGCCAACGAGTCCCGGGCCACCGTCATGATCCCGCCGATCGCGCCGGCGAGCCCCGCGAACAGGTAGATCCCCATCTTGTACGCGGCGAGGTTGATGCCCGTGTTGCGGGCCGCGTCCGGGTTGGAGCCCATCGCGTACACGTGCCGGCCGATCACCGTGTACCGCAGCATCAGGTGCGTGGCCAGCCCGAACAGCAGCAGGAACAGCAGCGGGTACGGGATGCCCGCGACGCTCTCGGTGGCGATCACGTCGAAGAAGTGACTCGTCGCCGGTACGTCGAGGCCGTGCGAGAGCACCAGCGACAGCCCGGCGAACGCGCTGAAGCTGGCCAGCGTCGTGATGATCGGGTTGAGTCGCAGGAACACGATCACCGCGCCGTTGAGCGCGCCGGCGGCCAGGCCGACCGCGAGCGCCAGCACGATCGCGGTCGGCGTACCGGCGTGGTGCTTGAGCAGCAACGCCACCGCCACCCCGCACAGGCTCGCCGTACTCCCGATCGAGATGTCGAGGCCGCCGGACACGATCACGATCATCTGCGCGACGGACAGGATGCCGAGGATCGAGATGGCGACCCCGATGTCGAGCAGGTTGCCGGTGATGAACACCCGGTCGGTCTGCGTACGGATCACCGCCAGCAGCAGGACCAGGCCGGCCAGCAGGCCGAGGTTCTGCTTGCCGACCGCCCCGGCCGCACGGGCGGCGAGGCCGACGACCGGCACGCGGTTGCGCGGCGGTGCCGCGAGCGTCGTGGGCACGACCACCCTCCTAACAGGACATCGTCTGCTTGTAGTTCTTGGCGTTGATCTCCGGCGTCGGGATGTACGTGACGGCCGGCGGCGTCTTCTTCTGCACGACCATCTGGTACAGCACCTTCACGTCGCCGGCGCCGATCGCCTTGGGGTTGAGCCAGGTCGAGGCCCGCATCCCGTCCTTCACGTACGACTGGGTGTACGCCTGGCACGCCTGGTCGCCGCCGAGTCCGACGCCGAGCACGTTGCCGACCGGCACGGACTTGTCGCGCAGCGCCCGCAGCGCGCCGACCACGCCGGCGTCGTTGCAGGAGGCGATCACCCAGTGCTTGGCCTGCGGGTGCGCGGTGATGGTGGCGCGCATCGCGTCCTGCGCCTTGTTCGCCAGCCCGTCGTACGGCACCTTCACCACGTGGTTGGCCGGCACGTCCGGGTGCGCCTTCCGGAACACCTGGTACTCGGCGTTCGTACGCTCCAGGCACGCCTGGAACGGCGCCTCCACGTCCGCGAAGTACGTGTCGGCGGCGGGCCACTTGAGGTCACCGTAGATGCGCGCGGCGATCTGCCCGACCTGGACGCCGGACTGCTTGTTGTTGAGCCCGACGAACGGCAGCGCCTTGCCGCTGGAGTCCTTGAGCGGCGAGTCCGACGCCACCAGGTGCACGTCCTGCTGCTTGGCCATGGTGGCCAGCCGCGGCCCCACGTCGGTGTTGCTCGGTACGACGGCGATGCCCTGCACGCCGTTCGTCATGAGCGTCTTCGTCTGGCTGATCACCTTGCTGTTGTCCAGCCCGGTGTCGACCACCTGCAACTGGACGCCCATCTTCTTCGCCTGCTCCTTGGCCCCGTCGGCCTCGGTCACGAAGTACGGCTGGACGGAGAGCTGGGTGACCATCCCCAGTTTCACGTCCTTGCCGGAACCGGTGTCTCCCGACGAACTGCCGCACGCGGTGAGCGCGCCGGCGGTGAGCCCGAGAGCCGCGGCCAGCACGGTGATGCGGCGGGCGTACCCTCCACCCACGCCGAGTGGTTTGCGCATGTCAGTCTCCTTGACTTCCGGTGGCGCTGCCGGGGTCTTGTCGGTCAGCCGCGCACGATCTCGATCCAGGTCACCGGGGGGTCACCCGCTCCGTCCAGGGGTACGGACAGCGCGCCGTCGTGGTGCCCGGCGGGTGCGGCGCGCTGCGACCCGTCGAGCCGGTGGTACGTCACGGTTCCGGGGCGGCCGGCGAGGGTCAGCGTGCCCGTACCGAAGGGGACGACGCCGACCCGGTCGGCGTCGGAGACCGGCTGGTCGGTCAGCGACGCGACGACCACGTCGGCGTCGGTGCCGATGCCGGCGTGGTGGGCCGCACCGTCGCGGGCGCGCAGGCAGGCGAGCACCGGCACATCCGCCTCGTACCGTAGCCAGGAGGACGAGCGGGCGCCGGTGGCCGCGCCGACCGTCACCGGGCTGACGGGATCGACCCGGAACATCGAGGTACGCCGGGCGATCGCGGTCAGCCCGACGTGCCGGGCGGCGACCGCCGGGGTGAGCCGGCCGCCGCGTTCGTCGTCGCCGACGCCGGACAGCGTGCCGATCGGCCCGGCCGCCACGGTGTCGAACCAGATGTCGGGCATCGAGGCCCAGTCGTACCCGCCCGAGCCGTAGCTGGGCACGCCCAGCTCGCCGAGCAGGCTGGAGAACCACTGCCGCCGGTTCCCCTCCTCCGCGTACTCGTCCACGCAGAGGAACATGTCGTCGTGGCAGTGCTGGTCGATCCGGTCGACGAGCAGCGGCGAGAGCGCGTAGTACATGACGGCGAGGTCCGGCTTCGCCGCGCGCAGCGCCCCGACCACCACGTCCAGTGCCCGGCCGAGCAGCCGCTCACCCGCGTACGCCGGGTCGGCGGGCATCGCGCGCGACAGCGCCGGCAGCTCGTACCCGAAGTCGAACTTGACCAGGTCGGGGTCGTAGCGCGCGACGAACGTGCCGATCGCCGCGGTCAGCGCCGCCGCGACCGCCTCCTGCGACACGTCGAACAGGTAGTACGGCGCGGCCTCGAACGCGTTGCCCTTCGCGATCGGCACCCCGGCCGCGTCGTGCAGCACGTGCTCCATGCCGAGCCCGAGCAACCCGGGATCGTTGGTACGCAGGAACGCCGCCCACAGCCCGACGAGGTGCCCGTCCGCGCGGACCCGGTCGAGGAACTTCTCGAACCCGCCGAACCGCCGCTCGTCGTGCGCCAGCGCGCCGTAGCTGCCCTCCCACTTGTCGTCCACCACGAACATCTCCGGCCGCAGCGGCGACGCGCGCATCTCCTCGTACACCCGCTCCAGCGCGTCCTGGTCGAACTTCGCGCCCTCCACGCCCGCCGCGCACTGCGCGCCCCACGTGTTGAACTGCGTCGCCAGCGCCGCCCGCCGGCCCCGCGCCGGCGTCACCCGCCCCGTGTCCCGCAGGACCCGGTAGTACGCGCGGATCGCGGCGCGGTAGTCGTCGGCCACGGTGAGCACCAGCTCGGCGCCCAACCGCACCGGACCCGTCGGTACCTGGCCCCACCGGTCGGCGTGGTAGCGGAAGACGGGGCTGGTCCTGCCCGGCCCCAGGTGCAGCAGGAAGTCGGCGGCCGGCAGCTCGGCCAACCCGAGACAGAACGCGGCGGACCGCCGGTCGGTGGCCGACCGCCCCGAGTTCGGCGGGGCGTCCCGGCTGACCCCGCAGAAGAAGTGCGCGGGCAGGCCCCACTGCTGGTGGATCGCGCTGTCGGCGCCCATCGTGCCGCGGCCCAGCCAGCTCACCAGGTCCAGGTTCACGTCGGTGTTGAGCACCGGGCTGACCGCCGCCGACTCGCACAACCCCGGCTGCACCAGGTACGTGTGGGTCAGGCCGGGTGCGGCGCGCCCGTCCGCGACGCCGCCGAACAGGTACAGCTCGACGACCGGGTCGGCGAGGACCGCCTCGACCGGCTCGACCCACACCGCCGCGTCCTCGAACCGCAGCGCCAGCCCGACCTCCGGGTACCGGACGGCGAGCCGGGAACCGGTCACCCGGGCGGTGTGTGCGGAGCCGGCCGGTCGCGGCCCGGCGGCCGTCACCACCAGCGGCGCCAGCGGCCCCGCGACGATCGTGCGGCCCGCCGCGTCGGTCAGCGTGAACCGGTCGTCCGCCCGCCCCCACACGAAGCGGTACGCCGGCGCGGTCACCGTGACCCCCGCGTCGTCCTGCCGTACGTGCACGGTCATCGGGCGGGTACCTCCGCGTCGAGGGACAGGATCGCGCCGTTCGCGGCGAGCCGGTCGCGCAACACGCCGACCGGTACGTCCCGGGGCGACACGTGCGAGGCCGCGGCCAGCGCCGCCGCCTCGCCCGCCGCCTGGCCCATCGCCATGCACTGCGCCATCGACCGTACGGACGCCTGCGCGTCGTGCGTCGCGGAGAAGCACCGGCCGGCGACGAGCGTGTTCACCGAGTCCCGCACCAGCAGCGTCCGGTACGGCACGCCCACCGCCTCCCCGTCCGGCAGGTACCGCCAGGCGGTGTCGGAACCGGAGTGGTGGTCCTCGATCGGGGCGCCGCACAGCGCCACCTGGTCGTCGAACTGCCGCGCCGCCAGCACGTCCGCCCGGTTGAGCCGGTAGTCCCCGTACACCCGGCGGGTCTCGCGCACGCCGATCTGCGCCGACAGCGTCGCCAGCTGCGCCCGCTCGTACCCGGGGACGCGGTCGCGCAGGAACCGCACGTACTCCAGCGCCTGCCGGCGGCCGGCGGTCTCGGCGGCGGTGAGCAGGTCCGGGTCGGTCGCGTTGACCACCCCACCCGGACCCGTCCGGTACGACGTCACCCGCGTCATGATCGTCGCGGTCATGCCGTCCACCGGCGTGATGTGGTCGCTGCCGTCCAGTCGGGGCAGCTCGTACCCGTCGGCGGAGGCGTCGTGCATCAGCTCGGCGAGCTGCCGCTTCGTCAGCGCGAACCGCCGCGCGACGTCGACGTTGACCATCTTGAACGTGGTGGTCAGCGTCTGCGCGGGCGCCTCGGCGCCGGCCAGCTCGTAGCCGAAGCCGGCGTGGTGGCACACGTCGGCGTCGCCGGAGGCGTCCACGACGACCGCCGCACGGATCCGCCGCAGGCCCGCCTTCGTGGCCACCAGCAGCTCCCGTACCCGCCCGTCCGACACGTCGGCGTCCTGGACGAACGCGTGCAGCAGCACCCGGGCGCCGGCGCCGGCGAGCAGCCGGTCCCAGACCACCTTCAGGTGCTCCGGGTGGTACGTGACGCCGGTGCCGGCACCGAACGAGTTGGGCCGGCGGATGACCGGCCCGTACGCGGTGAGGCCGGCGACCACGTCGTCCGGTACGCCGCCGACGACCTTCGCCGCCGAGCTGCCCGGCGTGTAGAAGCCGTAGAACGTGTCGAGCACCGCGGTACTCGTCCCGCCGGGGTAGCCCTGGCGCTCCACCAGCAGGGTGTCCGCGCCGGCGCGGGCCGCGGTGATCGCGGCGACCGCACCCGCCGAACCGGCACCGACGACGACCACGTCGGCCTCCGCGTACACCGGGACGGTGCTCCAGTGTGGGCTCATTGGTCTGTGGCCTTGGCCAATTGGTGGGTCATGGCGACTCCAGTACGACAGATGTATCGCGGACCAATCAGGTGCCACTTACGTGTGCAGATCCGTTGTTGTTGAGCCAGATTCCCGAGATGGTGCGTTGCCATGCCCGGCCCGCTCCGATACCATTGCCCACCATCCCAGCAGATCGCAGAATGGTTTGCAAGACCCACCATCGGGGAGCGACCTCGTGATCACCTCAGTGCTCGGCGACATCGACCCGGAGTCCCTCGGCCCGACCGACTGCCACGACCATCTGTTCATCCGCGGCGGCCACGCGGTCGCCCTGGAGCCCGGGTACCTGCTGGACGACGTGTCCGCCGCCGTGGCCGAGGCCGAGACGGTGCTCGCCGCCGGCGGCGCGGCGCTCGTCGACTGCATGCCGCTCGGCGTCGGCCGGGACGCCGACGGGCTGGTCGAGGTGGCGTCCCGGACCGGGCTGACGCTGCTCGGCGCGTCCGGTTTCCACCGCGACGCGTTCTATCCGGACGACCACTGGGTGCGGCGCAGCGACACCGACACGCTCGCCGCGATCATCGTGTCCGAGCACCTGCGCGGCATGGGCCGCGACGGCGTCGCCCCGCCCGACGACGACCGGTCGAGCGCCCGGCCGGGCGTGATCAAGGTGGCGACCAGCGGCGAGACACCCACCGAGCTGGAGCGCCGGCTGCTCGTCGCGGTCGGGCTGGCGGCCGCCGAGACCGGCCTGCCCGTCATCACGCACACCGAGACGGTCGCCGGCGCGCGTGTCCAGCTCGCCGCGCTCGCCGACCGGGGCGTACCGGCGGACCGGGTGGTGCTGTCGCACATGGACCGGCACGCCGATGCGGCGGAGCTGGCCGAGATCTGCCGGACCGGGGCGACGGTGTGCCTCGACTGGCTGGGGCGTACGGACCGGCGGCCGGACGAGGTGATCGTGCGGCTGGCGGCGTCGCTGGTGGAGGCCGGGCTCGGGGACCGGGTGGTGCTCGGCCAGGACCTGGCCCGCCGGGCCTACTGGCGGTCGTACGGGGGAGGGCCGGGGCTCGCGCACCTGTTCGCCACCGTACTGCCGCTGATGACCCGGATGGGGTTCGACCGGAAGGAGCTGGACACCATCCTGGTCGCGACGCCGCGCCGGGTGTTCGACCGGCGCTGACCGCGCCGTACCGCGGGGCCGGCACCGGCACCGCCGACGTACTGTCCGCCACGGCGGCGACGCCACGCCCGCCGACGTACCTTCCGCCACGGAGGCGACATGAGTCTTGGCTACCTGGACGAGGCGTACGGGGTCCTGAAACGGATTGCCGACACGCAGGAGGACAACATCCGGGCCGCCGGCCGGATCTTCGCGGACGCGATCTCGGCCGGCGGGCTGGTGCACCTGTTCGGGGCCGGGCACTCGCGGATGGGCGTGGAGGAGATCTTCCCGCGGATCGGGTCGATCGTCGGCTACCACCCGATCGTGGAGCTGTCCCTGAGCTACTACACCAACGTGCTGGGCACGATGGGCCTGGCGCAGTCGCTGTTCCTGGAGCGGGTCGACGGGTTCGGCGAGTGCCTGCTGGCGAACTACGAGTTCGGGGAGCACGACGCGGCGATGGTGATCTCCTCGACCGGCATCAACAACGTACCGGTGGAGGTGGCGCTGGGGCTCAAGGCGCGCGGCCTGCCGCTGGTGGCGATCACGTCGCTGGCGCACTCGACGACCGTCGACTCCCGCCACCCCTCCGGCAAGCACCTGTACGAGGTGGCCGACGTGGTCGTGGACAACTGTTCCCCGGCCGGCGACGCGGTCGTGCACGTCGAGGGCTGCGAGTACCCGGTGGGGCCGACGTCGACGCTGGGCACGGTGACCGTCGCGCACTCGATCAACGAGGTGCTCGCCACCGAGCTGGTCGCCCGGGGTACGCCGCCGGTGGTGCTCGGGTCGCCGCACTTCTCCGACCAGGAGGCCGCGAAACGCAACCTCGCCGAGTACTACGCGGCGTACCGCGAGCGGACCCGGCGGGTCTGAGGTGCGCACCGTCGGCGTGGACATCGGCACGGGCTCGGCGAAGGCCGTGCTGTTCGACCCGGACCGCGGCGTACTCGGGCGCGGCACGGCGGAGTACCCGGTGGCCACGCCCCGCCCGGGGTACGCGGAGCAGGATCCGGCGGACTGGTGGGCCGGTGCGGTGGCGGCGATCCGCGCGGCGACGGGCGGCGCGCCGGTGGACGCGGTGGCGGTGTCCGGGCAGGGCGCCGCGGTGGTGCTGACCGACGCCGCCGGCGAGCCGGTACGGCCGGCGCTGATCCACCTGGACCAGCGGGCCGACCGGGAGGCGGAAGCGTTGCGCGCCAACGGTTTCGCCGCCGGAGTACGGCGGGCCTCCGGTAACGACGTCGGTTCGTGGAACGTGGCGGCCAAGCTCTGCTGGCTGCGCGCGCACGAGCCGGCCGCGCTCGACCGCGCCCACCGGGTGACCTCGGCCGCCGGCTTCGTGCTGGCGAGGCTGACCGGCCGCGGCGTGCAGAGCGTCAGCGACGCCGGCATCAGCGACCTGTTCGATCTGACGTCCCGCGGCTGGTCGAGGGGGCTGGCCGCGGGCGTCGGGCTCGATCCGGCGCTGTTGCCGACTGTCGCCGCCGCCACCGAGGACGTCGGTACGGTGCTGCCCGCGGCGGCCGAGGCGACCGGCCTGGCCACCACCACCCGGGTACGCGCGGGCGGCGAGGACACGTCGAGCGCCGCGCTCGCGGCTGGCGTACTGACCGCCGGTGCGGCGTACCTGAGCCTGGGGACGGCGGGGGTGGTCGGCGTGGCGGTGCCGGCGGGCGTCACCGACGAGCCGCGCCTGCTGAGCTTCCCGCACGTACGCGAGGGTCTGGACCTGCTGTCCGGGTCGATGACGTCGGCCGGGTCGGCGCTGCGCTGGTGGTCGGACGTGACCGGGGTGCCCGTCGCCGACCTGCTGGCGGAGGCGGAGACGGCGGACGCCGGGCAGGTCACGTTCGTGCCGTACCTGGCGGGGGAGCTGCACCCGGTGAACGACCCGCACGCCCGGGGGATCCTCGCCGGGCTGTCGCTGGCGACCGGGCGGGCGGAGCTGACCCGGGGGATACTCGCCGGCGCCGCATCCGCCGTCGCGCACAATCTGGACGTGTGTTCGTCCGCCGGCGCGCCGGCCACCCTGCTGTCCGCCACCGGCCGCCCGACGGCCTCGCCGGCCTGGATGCGCGAGATCGCCGACGCCACCGGCGTACCGGTGGAGGTGGTCGGTGACGACGGTGCGGCGGTCGGCGACGCGATGATCGCCGCGGCGGCGTCGGACGCGGAGCTGGCCGGGCTGGTCCGCGCCCACCGGCACGTGACCGCCCGGTACGAGCCGGATCCGGCCCGGTTGGCGCCCGCGGTGGAGCGGCGGGCCGCGATCGCCCGGCTGTACCAGGCGTCGCGCGGGGGTGCGTCGTGAGGCGGGCGCTGGTCACCGGCGCCGCCTCGGGCATCGGCCGGGCCACGGTGGACCTGTTGCGCGCCAACGGATGGCGGGTCGCCGGCATCGACCGTTCGGGATCCGACGACCCGGAGCTGCATGCGGCGGACGTGACCGACGAGGCGTCGCTGCGGTCGGCGGTGGCGGCGGCGGTCGGCGACGCGGGGCTCGACGCGGTGGTGTGCTGTGCCGGCGTGTCCGGTTCGTCGTCCGGGGACGGCCCGGTCGGGACGTCCACCGCCGCGGCGTTCGACACCGTCGTGGGGACGAACCTGCGCGGCGCGTTCCTGACGGTGTCGGCGGCGTGGCCGGCGCTGACCGCGGCCCGCGGCACCGTCGTCCTCGTCTCCTCCGTACTCGGGCTGACCGGCGGCGGCGGCCCGTTCCGCAGCACCGCGTACGTGATCAGCAAGGGTGGGCTGGTGGCGTTCGCGCGGGCGATCGCGGCGCAGGGCGCCGACGCCGGCGTCCGGGCGAACTGCGTGGCCCCGGGCCTGGTCGACACGCCGTTCGCCGGCCGCGCGCGCACCGACCCCGTCGTCGCCCGGTACGTGGCGGACCGGCAGCGGCTGACCGGCGGGCCGCTCGTGGCCGACGACGTGGCCGCCGCGGTGGGATACCTGGTGTCGCCGGCCGCCGCGGCGGTGACCGGTCAGGTACTGGCCGTCGACGCCGGATGGGGATTGGATCCGTAGATGAGCCCTCGCAGTCCGCTGGCCCTGTCGCTCGCGGCCAGCCTGGAACGGGAGATCCTGTCCGGCCACTGGCCGGTCGGGTCGAAGCTGCCGACCGAGCGGGAGCTGGCGGCGCGCTCGCGGGTCAGCCGGCAGGTCGTCCGCGAGGCGTTCGACGAGCTGGAACGCGCCGGCTTCATCATCCGCCGGCAGGGCTCCGGCACGTACGTGGCGGGGCGGCGGCTGGAGCAGTCCCTGCTCGGCCACTTCTCGATCGTCGACGCGTTGCGGTCGTCCGGCGCGACGATCACCACCGAGGTGCTGTCCCGTACCGTCACCCCGGCCCTGCCCGCGGTCGCCGCAAGCCTCGACATCGACCCCGACGCCTCCGTACTGGAGCTGGAACGGTTGCGGCGGGCCGACGGTGAGCCGCTGATGCTGGAGCAGACCTGGCTGCCCGCCGACCGGTTGCCGGGCATCGCCGCCGCGCAGTTCTCCGACACCAGCCTGTACGCGATCCTCCGCGAGGAGTACGGGGTGCTGCTGGTGCGGGCGACCGAGTCGTTCGAGCCGGTGGTACTGCACCAGGACGAGGCCCGGCCGCTGGAGGTGGCGGCGGGCTCGCCGGCGCTGATGCTGCTGCGCACCACGTACGACGACGCGGGGGTGCCGATGGAGGCGGCGCGGGCGTTGCTACGCGCGGACCGCTGCCGCACCCTGGTCGAGCGGCGCGTCGAGGAACCCGACCGGACGCCCCGGGCCCGTACGGCGCGGTAGCACCACCGCACCGCGTGCCAGCTGTGCCCGGTGCGGTCGACGTGGAGCCGGCACCGGCCGGGTCGTCCGCGGTCAGAGGAAGCGGCGCGCGCCCACGTACTCGTCGGCGTACCGGTGCTCGGCGACCGGCACGATCTCCACCGTGCTGACCTCGGTACTCGTGTTGTTCGGCGCGTCGATCTCGTACCCGTCGCCGAGGTACATGCCGACGTGGTGCACGTAGCCGCTGGAGTACGCGTAGAACAGCAGGTCGCCGGGTTGCAGGTCGTCGTCCGCGACGGGCGTGCCGGCGGCGTACTGCGCGTCGGCGTCGCGGGGGATGGTCACGCCGTGCACGTCGTACACGGTGTGGGTGAAGCCGGAGCAGTCGAAGCCCCACGACGAGGTGCCGGCCCACACGTACGGCAGGCCCGCGTACCGCTTCGCGGTGCGTACCAGGTCGGCGCCGGTGGGGCGGGGGATGTCGGTGGCCGCGGCGTACACGTGGGCGTCGGCGGTGGACAGCCAGGCGGGACCGTGGTCGGGCGTGGCGACCTCGATCGCGTCGCCGTGCCGGGACAGCACCGGCAGCCGGGTGTCCAGCGCCAGATCCATGATCCGCCGGGTACGCCGGGCGTCGGCGTACAGGCCGGTGGTGGTGGCGGTGACCAGGGCGAAGGGCCGGGTACTGGGCGAGCGCGGCGCGGCGAGCCGGGCGAACGCGGGATCGGTGCTGACCTGTACGGCCGGCACCCAGCCCGGGTAGCCGAGCGGGTTGCGCGGGGTGGGCTGGCCGTCGACGGCCACGTGCAGCCAGTCGCCCCGGCGTTCGAGGATGGTGACCTTCGTGCCGTACAGCGCCTGGGTCTCCAGTTCGCCGACGAGCCAGCGCCGTTCGGCGAGCGACAGCCCGTCGGTCCAGGCGCGCAGGTCGACGGGGTTGCCGGTGGCCTTCGCGTCCACCGGCCGGTCCGTACCCGGGTCGACCCACAGGGTGGCCGCGGCGACGTCGACGTACCCGATCTCGGGGTCGGTCGCCTCCGGTCGGTGCTGCGCGGCGGCCGGCGCGGCGGCGATCGGCAGGGTGGCCAGCGCGGCGAGGACGGCCAGGGTACGGAGCAGGGCGGGCCGGCGGCGCGGCGTACGGGCGGTGACGGACACGGGTGCTCCTCCGGGTACGACGACGGCCTCATCTTTCAACGCGTGCGACCCGATGGCAAGAAACCTTCCACCACGTGGATCTGTCGTACCCCCGGGCGAGGATGCCGGCATGGACCTCACCGGTGCGGTCGCCGTGGTGACCGGCGCCGCGGTCGGGACCGGCCGGGCGATCGCCCGCCGGCTCGCCGCGGCCGGCGCCACCGTGGTGGCCGCGGACATCGACCCCGTCGGCGGCGCGCGCACCGTCGAGCTGATCGCCGATGCCGGCGGGCGCGCCGCGTTCCTCCGGGCGGACGTACGGGTCGAGGCGGACCTGCGCGCCCTCGTCGACACCACGCTCGCGCGCCACGGCCCGCCCCGCGTACTGGTGAACAACGCCGGCGGCGGACCCGGCCCCGCGCAACGCTTTCCGGCCGCCCCACCCGCCGTCTGGGGTGCCGTACTCGACGCGAACCTGCGCGGCGCGATGCTCGCCACCCAGCTCGTCGTCGAGCCGATGCGCCGCGCCGGCGGCGGCGCCGTCGTCAACGTCGCGTCCACCGCCGGCCTCGGCCCCGCGCCGCACCCCTGGCCGGAGTACGCGGTGGCCAAGGCCGGGTTGATCCGGTTCACCGAGTGCCTGGCGCCGCTGCGCGAACGCTCCGGAGTACGGGTGGGCTGCGTGGTGCCCGACTGGGTGGGCACCGACCGGGCGTACGCGGAGCTGGCGGCGATGGGGCCGGCCGAGCGGGCGGCGGCCCCGCCCCTGGTGCCACTGGGCGAGCTGGCCGACGCCGTACTCAGGCTGTGCACCGACGACACGCTCGCCGGTCGGGTGCTGGTGCTGCGTCCGGGCCCGGAGCCGACGGCCTGACCTGCGTGATCCTGGCACGGTTGCGGCGGGTGGTCGGCGAGGTGAACGGCCGGTGCGTTTGAATGCTGGCATGTCTTCCCGTCAGGGCGTGACCCGCCGGTACCGGACCCGTCCGCCGTCCCGCTTCCTGCGCCGGCTCACCATCGGCATCGACATCGGCGGTACCAAGGTGGCCGGTGGCGTGGTGGACGCCGCCGGGCGGGTGCTGGACCGTACGCGGCGGGAGACGCCGGGGCGGAGCAAGAGCCCGAGCGAGGTCGAGGAGACCATCGCCGACGTGGTGGACGAGCTGACCGGCCGGCACGACGTGGCCGCGGTCGGCATCGGTGCGGCCGGCTTCGTCGACGCGACCGGATCGTCCGTACTGTTCGCGCCGCACCTCTCGTGGCGGCACGAGCCGCTGCGCGAGGCGCTGTCGTCCCGGTTGCGCCTGCCCGTCGTGGTCGAGAACGACGCGAACTCCGCGGCCTGGGCGGAGTGGCGGTTCGGCGCCGGCCAGGGCGAGGAGCACCTGATCTGCATCACCCTGGGCACCGGGATCGGCGGCGGCATCGTGGTCGACGGGCTGGTGCACCGGGGCAGGTTCGGCGTGGCCGGCGAGTTCGGGCACATGCAGGTGGTACCGGGCGGGCACCGGTGCGAGTGCGGCAACCGCGGCTGCTGGGAGCAGTACGCCAGCGGCAACGCCCTCGTACGCGAGGCGCGGGAGCTGGCCGCGGCGGAGTCGCCGGTGGCGCAGGCGTTGCTGGACAGGGCGGGCCGGGACGTCGCGGCGATCACCGGTCCGCTGGTGACGGAGGCGGCGATGGCCGGTGATCCGACGGCGATCGAGCTGTTCGACGAGATCGGGCACTGGCTCGGGGTCGGCCTGGCGGGCCTGGCCTGCGCCCTGGATCCCGGGTGTTTCGTGATCGGCGGCGGCGTGTCGGACGCCGGCGACCTGCTGTTGAACCCGGCGCGCGACGCGTACCGGCGGACCTTGTCGGGGCGCGGGTTCCGGCCGGAGGCGCGGATCGTACGGGCGAGTCTGGGCAACGAGGCGGGCCTGATCGGCGCGGCGGACCTGGCCCGCGAGGAGATCCGGCTGTTCGCCCGGGATCCGCGGCGCGCGTCGTACCGGCGCGGGCGCGGGTTCCTCCAGTCGAACTGGTTCGGCGACGGCCGTTCCGACGACTGACCCGGCGCCGGCGCACCGTTCTCGGTAAACCGGTTTAGCCCGCGGTACTCCCGCGCACGGTCAAGGTACGCGGCGACAATTCGGCGTGGCCCGGTGTGCCGGTGCGGAGCTGTTCGATCAACAGGGACACCGCGGTCGCGCCGTCCGCGTCGACGTCGTGCGCGAACGCACTGACCCGTGGCCGTACGAGCTCGCACAGGGGTGAGTCGTCCCAGGCGAGGACGGCGAGGTCGGCCGGGACGCGGACGCCGAGTTCGGCGGCGGAACCGACGACGGTGACGGCCATCAGGTCCGAGTCGTACACGACGGCGGTGGGCGGCTCGGGGTCGTCGAGCAGCTCGCGGGTCGCGGCCAGCACCTGGTCGGCCACGTACCGGGTGTGTGCCTGGCGGGGGTCGGTGCCGAACAGCGTGCGGTGCGCGGCGGCGAACTCGGCGTGCCGGCGCGCCGCGTGCGCGAACCCGGCCGGCCCCGACACCCGGGCGATCCGGTGGTGGCCGAGCCCGGCGAGGTGGTCGAGGGCGGCGCGGAGGGTCGGACCGTCGTCGCCGGTGACGGTCGACAGGCCGGGCAGCGGCCCGGGCGCGCCGAGGGCGACGGTGGGGATGCCGAGGTCGGTGACGGCGGCGAGGCGCGGGTCGTCGGTCCGCAGGTCGGTGAGCACGAGGCCGTCGACCCGCCGCTCGGACCACCAGGCCCGGTAGATCTCGGCGGCGTCGCCGGGATGGTCGGTGACGGCGAGCAGCAGCGACCGGCCGTCGGCGTGCAGGGCTCGTTCGAGGCCGGCGATCAGGCGCATGTAGAAGGGTTCGACGCCGAGCAGCGAGCGCGGCCGGGTCACCACCAGGCCGACCGAGCCGCTGCGCAGGTTGGACAGCGACCGCGCGACCGTACTCGGGCGCCAGCCGAGGCGTTCGGCGGCGGCGAGGATGCGCGCGCGGGTGTCGGCGGAGACGCCGGGCCGTCCGTTCAGGGCGAACGACACCGCGCCCTTGGTCACGCCGACCTCGCGGGCGATGTCGGCGATCGTCGGCCGCCGGCCGGGCTCAACCATGTCGTTCCCTTCAAAGTACTAAACCGGTATACCACTGGTCGGGACAATCGCGGAAGTGGTGTCGGAAAACCTTGCGTGAATCGCATTCGCTGGTTTAGGTTCCTGGGCCAGTACCCGATCCTCACCAGGTCCCGGGAAAGGAGTGCGCCCCATGGTACGGCTGGGTCGACGACGGTTGTTGGCGGGCGCGTTCGGGATGGGTGCGGGCGCGCTGCTCGCCGGTTGTTCGGATTCCGCCGGGCTGCGCGCGACGTTCTACGAGGGCTCCGCCGGCGTCAACCGGACGCTGTTGCGGTTCTTCCGGCGGCTCGCCGCGACGAGCCCGGAGCTGGCCGTCCGCCCGCAGTACGGGCCGTTCAACGGGTACTTCGACAAGCTCGCGGTGAGCTTCGCGGGCGGGTCGGCCGCCGACGTGGTGATGCTCGACCCGACCCACCTCGCCGACTACGCGCAGCGCGGCGCGCTGCGGCCGCTGGCCGACGCCGTACCGCGGTGGATCGACCCGGCGGGCTGCCGGCCCGACGTGCTGTCCGGCGGCAGCGTCGCCGGCACCCTCTACGGGGTTCCGGACGGGCAGCACACGCAGGCGTTGCTCGTCGACACCGAGGCGGCCGACCGGCTGGTACCGGCACCGGACGCGGCGACGCTGACGTGGGCCGAGTACGGGCGGTGGGCGGCGGAGGTGCACCGGGCCAGCGGCGGCCGGCGGTACGGCACGGAGGACGCGGGCGGGCTCGACTACGCGTTCGCGATCTGGCTGCGGCAGCGCGGCCGGCAGCTGTTCGACGCCGACGGCCGGCTGGCGTTCGGGCGCGTCGACCTGGCCGACTGGCTCGCGTACTGGCAGGGCCTGCGGCGGTCGGGCGGCGCGGTGCCGACGTCGGTGAGCCTGGGGGAGACGGCCCGGCAGCTCGTCACCGGTACCGCGCTCGCCGGCTTCAACTACTCGAACATGCGCGGGGTCGCCTCGCAGGTGAAGACGACGCTGGCGATGCGGCCGATGCCGTTGGGGCGCGCGGGCGAGCGGCCGGGCGCGTACCAGTACCTGGAGCCGACGACGATGCTGTGCGTCAACCGCCGTTCCCGGTACGCGGAGCGGGCGGTGCGGATCGCGGCGGCGCTGGTGGCCGCACCGTCGGCGGCGGGCCAGTTGGGCACCGTACTCGGATCGCCGCCGTCGAGGTCGGTGTTCACCCGGGTGCGCGGCGCGGCGCGCGGGTTGGACCGCACGATCCTCGACTACGACGCGATGGTGCTGCGCGAGGGCACCGCGAGCGAGTACCCGGCGAGCCGGCCGGCGGGCGCGTACCAGTTGCTGTCGGGGAAGACGTGCCTGCTGAACCGGGCGAACGAGAGCGTCGGGTACGGCCTGGTGAAGCCCGGTGAGGCCGCGGCGGACTTCGTCCGGCAGGCCCGAAGCATCCTGCAGACCTGAGGGGGCACCGATGACGGGACCGGGGATCGGCCGGCGCGCGTTCGGCGCGATGGGGCTGGGGCTGGGTGCGGCGGCGCTGGCCGGCTGCGGTACGGGCCGCGGCGACGGCCGGCAGCGCGCCACGTTCTACGGCGCGCCGGACGTGAACGCGGCGCTGGTGGCGGCGTTCGGGCTGTTGCGGCGCGAGCATCCGGAGCTGGCCGTGGACAGCGAGTTCGGCGCGTTCCAGGGCTACTACGACAAGCTCGCGACGCGGTTCGCGGGCGGCGCCGCGCCGGACGTGGTGATGATGGACTTCACCCACCTCGCCGGGTACGCGCAGCGCGGCGCGCTGCTGGACGTCACCCGGTACGCGCCGGATCCCGTCGACGGTGCCGCCGGCCGCCCCGCCGTACTCGACGGCGGACGCTTCCGCGACCGCCTCTACGGCGTGCCGATCGGTACGCACACGCAGGCGATCGTGGTGCGCACCGACCTGGCCGCGAAGTACGGGGTGGCGGTGCCGGACGCGACGACGTGGGAGTCGTACGCGCGGATCTGCACCGACATCGGGAAAGCCAGTGGTGGCACGGTCTTCGGCACCGAGGACGGCGGCGGCAGCGACTTCGCCCTCGACATCTGGGTACGCCAGCGCGGCGGCCAGCTGTTCACCGAATCCGGCCGGCTCGGCGCCACGCGCGAGCACCTGGCCGAGTGGTTCGAGTACTGGCGGCGGCTGCGGGCGTCGGGCGGCGCGGCGTCCATCGACGTCACCGCGAACACGACCGTACGGGCGCTGGTGGCGGGGCAGGCCGTGATCGGCTTCAACTTCTCCAACGCGACCGGCATCCAGGGCCAGGTGAAGGCGCCGCTGCGGATGCTCACCATCCCGGGCGTCTCGGCGCGCGACCGGCCCGGGGCGTACCAGTACATCAAGCCGACGAACATGTTCAGCGTCAACCGGAGTACGGCGCGGCCGGACCGGGCGGCGCGGATCCTCGGCGCGTTCCTGACCGACGAGCGCGTCGCGGGGCGGCTCGGCATGACGCTGGGGTCGCCGCCGGCCCGCGCGGTGTTCGACGCGGCACGGGCGAAGGCCACCGGCGTCGGCCGTACCATCCTCGACTTCGACGCGATGGTGCAGCGCAACGCGACCGCGACGCGGTACCCGCCGACCCGGCCGCTCGGCGCGGACCAGCTGCTGACGGCGACGGGCGCGCTGCTCGGCCGGCTCAACCTCAGCGTCGGCTACGGGCAGGTCAGCCCGCGGCAGGCGGCCGAGGACTTCGTCAACCAAGCCACCTCCTACCTCCAGGCGTGAAGGGGACGACGTGACCACCGTTGAGGACGTGAGCACCACGCGGGAGGCGACCGCCGCGCGGACGACCCGGCGCCGCGGCCGGCGACTCGCCGGGTACGCGTTCCTGTCGCCGTGGTTCGTGGGGTTCGCGGCGCTGACCGTCGGGCCGATGCTCGCCTCGCTGTACCTGTCGTTCACCGAGTACCCGATCCTGAGCCCGCCGAAGTGGGTCGGCCTGGCCAACTACCAGCGGCTGCTCACCGACGACCCGCGCTTCCTGTCCTCGTTGCAGGTCACCTTCACGTACGTGGTGGTCTCGGTGCCGCTGTCGGTCGCCGTGGCGCTGCTCGTCGCCGTACTGCTGAACCGCCGCGTACGTGGCGCCGGTGCGTACCGGTCGGCGTTCTACCTGCCGTCGCTGCTGGGCGGCAGCGTGGCGGTGGCGATCCTGTGGCGGCAGGTGTTCGGCCGTACCGGGCTCGTGAACTGGCTGCTCGGCCTGTTCGGGCTGCACGGACCGGACTGGGTCAGCGATCCGCGTACCGCGCTGGGCACGCTGATCCTGCTGCACGTGTGGCAGTTCGGCGCGCCGATGGTCATCTTCCTGGCCGCGCTGCGCCAGCAACCGCGCGAGCTGTACGAGCAGGCGGCGATCGACGGCGCCGGCCCGCTACGCCGGTTCGCGCACCTGACGCTGCCGCTGCTGTCGCCGGTGATCCTGTTCAACCTGCTGCTGTCGATGATCAACGGCTTCCAGGCGTTCACCCCGGCGTACGTGGTGTCCGGCGGGACCGGCGGCGTCTCGGACAGCAGCCTGTTCTACACGCTGTACCTGTACCAGCAGGGGTTCACGAACTTCCGGATGGGCTACGCGAGCGCCATGGCCTGGGTGCTGTTCGTCATCATCGCCGCGTTCGCCGCGCTGACGTTCGGTACCTCCAGGTTCTGGGTGCACTACGGAGACGAGCGATGAGCGAGCGTGGGCCGGAGGAGGAACGGCGATGAGTGAGCGTGAGCGAGCGAGTCAGGGTCGTTGTGTGCTGTGCCTTGTCGGCGTTCCGACGAAGGAGGAACGGCGATGAGTGAGCGTGAGCGAGCGAGTCAGGGTCGTTGTGCGTGGTGCCTCGTCGGCGTTCCGACGAAGGAGGAACGGCGATGAGTGTGATGGGGCAGGGTGTACGTCGGCCGCGGCGGTTGGTGTTGCACGTGGTCCTGGTGGCGCTGGCGGTGGCGATGCTCTACCCGCTGGTGTGGATGGTGGCCAGCTCGGTGAAGCCGGAGAACGAGATCTTCACCAGCCACTCGCTGCTGCCGACGAGGGCGGAGTTCGCGAACTACGCGCACGGCTGGTCCGGGCTGGGTACGTCGTTCGGCGTGTTCCTGGGCAACTCGGCGCTGATCGCGGCGCTGTCGATCGTCGGCAACCTGGTGTCGTGTTCCCTTGTCGCGTATGCGATCGCGCGGCTGGAGTTCCGCGGTCGCAGGCTGATCTTCGCGATCATGATGGGTACGGTGATGCTGCCCCAGCACGTGGTACTCGTCCCGCAGTACATCCTGTTCGTGAAGTTGGGGCTGACGGACACGATGCTGCCGATGGTGCTGCCGAAGTTCCTGGCGGTGGACGCGTTCTTCGTGTTCCTGATGGTGCAGTTCCTGCGCGGGATCCCGCGGGAGATGGACGAGGCGGCGATGGTCGACGGGGCCGGGCCGTGGCGGATCTACCGCAGCGTGGTGCTGCCGCAGATGCGGCCGGCGCTGGTGACCGCGGCGATCTTCACGTTCATCTGGACCTGGAACGACTTCTTCACCCAGCTGCTCTACCTGTCCAGCCCGGCGAAGCTGACCGTACCGCTGGGGTTGCAGATGTTCCTGGCCGACACCGGGCAGTCGAGCTGGGGCGCGATGTTCGCGATGACCACGCTGTCGCTGCTGCCCGTCGTACTGGTCTTCGTGTGTTTCCAGAAGCTCATCGTCGAGGGCGCCTCGACCAGCGGATTGAAGTGAGGACCGTGCACCGTCCCCCCAACGTCGTCGTCATCTACACCGACGATCTCGGCTACGGCGACCTCGGTTGCCAGGGCTCGCCCGACGCGCGGACCCCGCACCTGGACTCGCTCGCCGCGTCCGGTGTCCGCGCCACCACCTGGTACTCGAACGCCCCGGTGTGCTCGCCGTCGCGGGCGTCGCTGCTGACCGGGCTGCACCCGGACCGGGCAGGGGTGACGCGCATCCTCGGCGCCCGCCGCAGTACGCCGGGCCTGCCGCCGGACCGTACGACGCTCGCCACCCGGCTGCGCGGCCACGGGTACGCGACGGGTCTGTTCGGCAAGTGGCACCTGGGTGTGGTCGAGGAGCACCGGCCGACGGCGCACGGGTTCGACGAGTTCTTCGGCTTCCTCGCCGGCTGCGTCGACTACTACTCGCACATCATGTACTGGGGCCAGTCCGGTGGGGTGAACCCGCTGCACGACCTGTGGGACGGCGACGACGAGGTGTGGCACAACGGGCGGTACCTGACGGATCTGGTGACCGACCGGGCGGTGGACTTCATCGACCGGCAGGCGGGCGGCCCGTTCTTCTGCTACGTGCCGTACAACGCGCCGCACTACCCGATGCACGCGCCGCGCGAGTACCTGGACCGGTTTCCGGACCTGCCGCCGGACCGGCGGGTCATGGCGGCGATGGTGGCGGCCGTCGACGACGGGGTCGGCCGCATCCTGGATGCGTTGTCCCGCAACGGGATCCGCGAGGACACGATCGTGGTGTTCTCGTCCGACAACGGCCCGTCGTGCGAGTCGCGCAACTGGCTGGACGGCACCGAGGACCCCTACTACGGCGGTTCGGCCGGGATCTTCCGCGGCCACAAGGGATCGCTGTTCGACGGTGGCATCCGCGAACCGTTCCTGATCTCGTACCCGCGGGGCCTGCCGGCCGGTGTGGTGTGCGACGGCGCCGGCCAGATGTCGGACGTGGTCCCGACCGTACTGGCGCTCGCCGGGCTGCCCGTACCGTCCGATGTGGACGGTGTGGACGTGTCGGCCATGCTGCGCGGCGGCGAGAGCCCGCACGAGCGGCTGTTCTGGGCGCAGGACACCCAACTCGCGGTACGCGAGGGCCGGTGGAAGCTGGTCCTCGACGGCCGGCTCGACCTGGACCGCCCGGGACCGGAGCCGGTACATCTGTCCGATGTGGACGCCGACCCGGGTGAGCGGGTCAACCTGGCCGGGCGGTACCCGGAGATCGTGGTGCGGCTGACCGCCGCGGTACGCGACTGGCACGCGGAGGTGACCCGGTGACGCGCCCCAACATCCTGTTCGTGATGTCCGACGACCACGCCGCGCACGCGATCGGCGCGTACGGCAGCGTCGTGAACGCCACGCCGCAGATCGACCGGATCGCGGCCGGCGGCGTACGCGTGGACAACGCCTTCTGTACCAACGCGTTGTGCGCGCCGAGCCGGGCCGCGATCCTGACCGGGACGTACAACCACGTCAACGGGGTCACGACACTGCCGACGGACCTGGACAACAGCCAGCCCACGTTCGTCTCCGCGCTGCACGACGCCGGGTACGCCACGGCCATCGTCGGCAAGTGGCACCTCGGGCACGGGCCGCGGCACGACCCGCGCGGCTTCGACTCCTGGACGGTGCTGCCCGACCAGGGCGAGTACCACGACCCGACGTTCCTCGACAACGGCGTGGAGCGGGTGATCCGGGGCTACGTCACGGACGTCACGACGGACCTGGCGCTGGACTGGCTCGACACCGTACCGGCGGGGCAGCCGTTCTGCCTGATGGTGCACCACAAGGCGCCGCACCGGCCGTGGGAGCCCGACGCCGCGCACGCCCACCTGTACGACGACGTCGACATCCCGGTGCCGGACACGTTCTTCGACGACTACGCCGGCCGGGCCGAGGCCGCCCGTACCGCCACGATGCGCGTCTCCCGCGACCTCACCGCCACCGACCTCAAGCAGCCGGTACCGGCGGGGCTGTCGGCGGCGGACGAGGCGCGCTGGAAGTACCAGCGGTACCTGAAGGACTACCTGCGCTGCGTGGCGAGCGTGGACGACAACGTGGGCCGGCTGCTCGACGAGCTGGACGCGCGCGGCCTGACCGACGACACCATCGTCGTGTACACCTCCGACCAGGGCTTCTTTCTTGGCGACCACGGCTGGTACGACAAACGCTTCATGTACGAGGAGTCGCTGCGGATGCCGCTGCTGGTGCGGTACCCGCGGGAGATCGCGCCGGGCACGGCCACCGGCACGATGGTGTCGAACGTCGACTTCGCGCAGACGTTCCTCGACTACGCGGGGGTGCCGGCGCCGGACCGGATGCAGGGCCGCAGCCTCCGCGGCGTACTGGCCGGCGACACCCCGCCCGACTGGCGCGAGGTCCACTACTACCGGTACTGGGAGCACGGCAGCCGGCCGCACCACGTCCGCGCGCACTACGGCATCCGGACACCCCGGTACAAGCTGATCTTCTACTACTCCGACGGACTCGGCCTGCCCGGTACGTCGGACGAGCGGTTCGCGCCCGAATGGGAACTGTTCGACCTCACGACCGACCCGCGCGAGCTGCACAGCGTGTACGACGACCCGGCGTACGCGGGGGTGCGGGTGGAGCTGACCGAACTGCTCGCCACGGTGCAGCGGGAGGTGGGCGACGACCCCTGGCAGGAACCGGACGGGGTCGGATAGCGTGACGCGATCACGGGTGTGACAACGATGTACCTGGCGAGTTCTGGGTGGGGGTTCGAAAGCAGTGCATGACGATCGTGACCTGGTCGAGCGGCGCCTCGACCGGGCGATGGAACAGCGGATCCGGCCGGCGCTCTACGCCGCGACCGCGCCCCTGACGGTGGCGGTCTGGCACGTGCCGGACGAACCGCACCCGGACGGCGCAGCCGGTGGCCCGGTCGCCGCCGAGCCCCGGCCGGTCACCGACGCGCTCGCCGCGACGTACGAGCCGATGCCGCTCGGTACCCGGTGGGGTCGGCCGTGGTCGACGAGCTGGTTCCGGGTGACCGGCGAGGTGCCCGCCGAGTTCGCCGGCAAGCGCGTCGAGGCGGTGTTCGACCTCGGCTTCGGCGGCGGCCCCGGCTTCTCCTGCGAGGCCATGGCGTACGACGCGGCCGGAGTGCCCGTGAAGGCGCTGCACCCGCTCAACCGGTACGTGCCGGTCGGCAACCCGGTGGCCGGCGGCGAGCGGGTCGACCTGCTGCTGGAGGGCGCCGCCAACCCCGAGATCTCGATGGGCATCGAGCCGACGTACCTGGGGGACAAGCTCACCGCCGGTGACGCCCCGCTGTACCAGCTGCGCCAGGCGGACGTGGCGGTCCTGGACGAGACGGTCTTCGGGCTGATCGCCGACGTCGAGGTGCTCTCCGAGCTGATGCACGAGCTGAGCGTGGACAACCCGCGCCGGCACGAGATCCTGCGCGCGCTGGAGCGCATGCTCGACACCCTCGACCTGCACGACGTGGCCGGTACCGCCGCGGCGGGCCGGGCCGAGCTGGTCGACGTACTGTCGCGCCCGGCGCACGCGTCCGCGCACCGGATCTCCGCGGCCGGGCACGCGCACATCGACTCGGCGTGGCTGTGGCCGCTGCGCGAGACGGTACGCAAGTCGTCCCGTACGTTCGCGAACGTCACGGCGCTGGCCGAGGAGTACCCGGAGCTGGTGTTCGCGTGCTCCCAGGCCCAGCAGTACGCGTGGGTCAAGGACGCGCAGCCGGCCGTGTTCGAGCGGATCAAGCGGGCCGTCGCCAACGGCAACTGGGCGCCGGTCGGCTCGATGTGGGTCGAGTCGGACGCGAACCTGCCCGGCGGCGAGGCGCTGGTCCGGCAGATCACGCACGGCAAGCGGTTCTTCGCCGACGAGCTGGGCGTCGACACCCGGGGCATCTGGCTGCCCGACTCGTTCGGGTACAACGCGTCGTTCCCGCAGATCGCGCGGCTGGCCGGGCTCGACTGGTTCCTCACCCAGAAGATCTCGTGGAACCAGGTCAACAAGATGCCGCACCACACGTTCTGGTGGGAGGGCATCGACGGCACCAGGATCTTCACGCACTTCCCGCCGGCCGACACGTACAACGGGACGTTCGCGGGCGAGGAGCTGGCCCGCGCGGTACGCAACTACGCGGAGAAGGGCGCCGGTACGATCTCGCTGCTGCCGTTCGGGCACGGCGACGGCGGTGGCGGCCCCACCCGCGAGATGCTGGAGAAGGCGCGCCGGCTGGCGGATCTGGAGGGGTCGGCGAAGGTCACCGTCGAGCACCCGGACAGGTTCTTCGACGCGGCGCGCGAGGAGTACCCGGACGCGCCGGTGTGGCGCGGCGAGATGTACCTGGAGCTGCACCGCGGCACGTTCACCACGCAGGCGAAGACCAAGCAGGGCAACCGGCGCAGCGAACACCTGCTGCGTACGGCGGAGCTGTGGGCCACCGCCGCCGCCGTGTACTCCGGCGCCGACTACCCGTACGCGGAGCTGGACGCGCTGTGGAAGACGGTGCTGCTGCACCAGTTCCACGACATCCTGCCGGGCAGCTCGATCGCGTGGGTGCACCGCGAGGCGCGCGCCACGTACGAGCGGATCCGGTCCGAGCTGGCCGCGATCATCGAGTCGTCGGCGCACTCGGTCGGCGGAGGACGGGGTTCCGAGTCGGCTTCGGAGAGGCGGACAGGCGAGTCGGAACCCCGGCTAGGCGGGCTGCGGTCGTTCAACGCGGCGCCGCAGGACCGGGCCGAGGTCACCGCCGTACCGGCGGATCTGGCCGCGCACACCGGACTGGCCGCCGATGCGGTGCAGAAGCTGTCCGACGGTCAGGTGGCGGCGTGGGCGAGCGCGCCGGCGCTGGGGGTCGGCACGGTCGAGCCGGACCTGCCGTCCGGTGACGTCGCGCCGGTCACCGTGGACGGCCGGGTGCTGTCCAACGGCCTCGTCCGGGTCACGGTCGACGACCACGGCCTCGTCACCTCCGTGTACGACCTGCGCGCCGACCGCGAGGTCCTGGCGCCGGGCACGTACGGGAACCTGTTGCAGCTGCACCCGGACCACCCGAACAAGTGGGACGCCTGGGACCTCGACAAGCACTACCAGCACCGGCACACCGACCTGACCGAGGCCGAGTCGGTGGAGGTCGTCGACCGCGGCCCGCTGCTCGGCGCGATCCGGGTGGTACGCCGGTTCGGCGAGTCGACCGCCACCCAGACCCTCGTACTGCGGGCCGGCAGCCCGCGGCTCGACGTACGGACCGAGATCGACTGGCGTGAGTCGGAGAAGGTGCTGAAGGCGGCCTTCCCGATCGACGTGCACGCCGAGCGGGAGTCCGCGGAGATCCAGTTCGGGCACGTGCAGCGGCCCACGCACACCAACACGTCGTGGGACGCCGCCCGGTTCGAGGTGTACGCGCACCGCTGGATCCACGTCGCCGAGCCCGGGTACGGCGTGGCCCTGGTGACCGACTCGACGTACGGGCACGACGTGCACCGGGCGACGCGGGAGGAGGGCGGCACCACCACGACGGTGCGGCTGACCCTGCTGCGCGCGCCGCACTCGCCGGACCCGCACACCGACATCGACACCCACACCTTCACGTACTCGCTGGTGCCGGGGGCCGGGATCGGCGAGGCGGTGGCCGCCGGGTACGCGCTGAACCTGCCGCTGACGGTGGCGGCCGGCACCGCCGCGCCCGACCCGCTGGTACGGCTCGACCACCCGGCGGTACTCGCCGAGGCGGTGAAGCTGGCCGACGACGGCTCCGGCGACGTGGTCGTCCGGCTGTACGAGTCGCGCGGTGGCCGGGCCAGTACGACGGTCACGGCCGGGTTCCCGGTGGCCGCGGTGACCGAGGTCGACCTGCTCGAACGGCCGCTGGCCGAGCTGGACGCCGGCGAGCCGCTGGCGTTCCGGCCGTTCCAGATCCGTACGCTGAGGCTGCGGCGGGCCTGACCGCGGCACGTCTGGCGTCGGCGCCCCCGGGACCGTACCCGGGGGCGCCGTTGCGTCCCGGCCGGCGCACGCACGAGGCGTGGCACTCCGGCCGTGCACCGAGCGAGGAGTGGGATGGATCCGTTGCGGCGCAACCGGTTCGGCGTGTCGGTGGTGTTCGTCGCGCACGGCGCGGTCACCGGCAGCTTCGCCACCCGGGTGCCGTGGCTGGCCGACCACGTCGGCGTCGGTACCGGGCGGCTCGGGCTGGCGCTGCTGTTCCCCGCGATCGGCGCGATGGCGACGATGTCGTTCAGCGGCCGGCTCCTGCACCGGTACGAGGGGCGTCGCGTCACCCGGCTGCTGCTCGCCGCCTGGTGCCTGGCGCTGCCGTTGCCCGCGCTCGCCCCGAACCTGCCGCTGCTGTGCGCCGCGCTGCTGGTGTACGGCTCGGTCTCCGGGATGGCCGACGTGGCCATGAACGCGCAGGCCGTCGCCGTCGAGAACCGGTACGGCCGGCCCATCATGTCCGGCCTGCACGGGCTGTGGAGCGCCGGCGGGCTGGCCGCGTCCGGGATCGGGGTCGCCGCGGCGGCGGTCGGCCTCGACGCCCGGGTGCACTTCGGCCTGATGGCCGCCGTACTGCTCGTCGTCGGCCAGCTCGGCGGTCGCCTGCTGCCGACCGTACGGCCCGATCCGGACGCGGCCGAACCGCCCGCGTTCGCGCTCCCGCCCCGGCCCGTACTGCTGATCGGGCTGGTCGGGTTCTGCGCGGTGTTCGGCGAGGCCGCCGGCTCCGACTGGGCGGCCAAGTACCTGACGGACGTGGCGGGGGCGGGGCAGGGCATCGCGGCCGGCGCGTACACCGGGTTCGCGTGCGCGATGGCGGCGGCCCGGCTGGTCGGCGACCGGGTGGTCGCCCGCCTCGGCGTCGTCGGCACCGTACGGCTCGGCGGGGTGCTGTCCGCCGCCGGCGCCGTCCTCATCGTGCTGTCCCGCGCCCCGGTGCCCGGGATCGTGGGCTTCGCCCTGCTCGGCGTCGGCGTCTCGGTGGTCGTCCCGTTGACGTTCACCGCCGCCGGCGCCGCCACCAGCCATCCGGGGCACGCCATCGCCGGCGTCGCCACCATCTCGTACGGTGCCGGCCTGGCCGCGCCCGCGGTGATCGGCGGGATCGCAGCCGGTACGTCGCTGCCCGTCTCGTTCCTGGTGGTGGCCGCGCTCGCCGTCCTCATCGCGGTCGGCGCCGGCACCTTCCGTACCCGCCGCCCCTGACGCCCGTCGCACTCGACGCCGGCCGTGCCTGACGCCCACCGCGCCTGACGCCCACCGTGCTGACGGTCGCCGTGCCTGACGTCAGCAGGCGCGCGGTACGGCGTGACCGGGCCGTACCGGCTGATCGCGGGTGGCGGTCGAACGGTCGACCCGGGGTCGGGCGAGCGGACGTGCCGGGTCCGGTTCGCGTTGACGCGCCCGGGAACGGCCACGACACTGGCGGGTCCGGGCGGCCGTGTGTGGCCGGTGTCGGCCCGCCCCCCAGCGACGACGTCGCCCGGACGTGGGGGCGGCGACATGCACGCGTTCCTCGACCGGCTGGGGCGCCTGGCGTTCCGGCGGCACTGGGTGGTCGCCGCGGTCTGGCTGCTGATTCTCGTCGGCGTACTGCTGCTGCGGGCGACGGTCGGCGGCGACTACGTCACGGACTACACCGTTCCGGGCAGCGAGTCCTCGACCGCCTCGGACACGCTGTCGAAGGACTTCCCGCAGCAGAGCGGTACCGCCGGGCAGATCGTCTTCCACGCGCACGGCGGTACGGTCGCCGCGCAGCAGACGGCGGTGAACACGGCGGTGGCCAACGTCGGCAAGCTGCCGCACGTGATCCACACCGTCGGGCCGTTCGCCGCGCCGCACTCGCCGCAGGTGAGCCACGACGGCACCACCGCGTACGCGACGATGGCGTTCGACGTGGTGCCCGCGTCGCTGGACAGCTCGTACCTGGACCGGATGGACACGGCGGTGAAGCCGGCCCGGGACGCCGGGTTGCAGGTGGAGTACGGCGGTGGTGCCGGGCAGGTCGGCCAGCAGACCAACGACCTGCGCTCGGAACTGATCGGCCTGACGTGCGCGCTGCTGTTGCTGCTGCTGATGTTCGGCGCGCTCTTCGCGGCGGCGATCCCGTTGCTGTCGGCGGTGTTCAGCGTCGGGGCCGGCCTGTCGCTGGTGGGGCTGTTCGCGGCGCTCACGACGGTGCCGTCCGCGGCGCCGACGGTGGCGACCCTGCTCGGGTTGGGCGTGGCGATCGACTACGGCCTGTTCCTCGTGGCCCGCTACCGGGAGCAGCGCGACGCGGGCGGCGCTCCGGTCGAGTCGGCCGGGCGCGCCACCGCGACGTCCGGCGCGGCGATCGTGGTGGCCGGCGGCACCGTCGTCATCGCCATCCTCGGCCTGTACGTGTCCGGCGTTCCGTTCGTGTCGGCGCTCGGGGCGGCGTCCGCGATCGTGGTGGCGGTGACCGTACTCGCGGCGCTGAGCCTGATCCCGGCGTTGCTCGGCGTCGCCGGCAAGTGGGTACTCCCGCGCAGGCGCCGTACCGGCACGGCACCGCCGGTCGACCACGAGAACAGCCTGTTCGCCCGGTGGGGGCGGCGGGTCAGCGCGCGGCCGTGGCCGTGGGCGATCGGCAGCGTCGTCGTCCTCCTCGTACTCGCGGTGCCGCTGTCGTCGCTCCGGCTCGGCCAGCTCGACGCCAGCAGCAACCCGACCACCGACTCCAGCCGCCGGGCGTACGACCTGATGGCGTCGGCGTTCGGGCCGGGCATCAACGGTCCGCTGGTCGTCGTGGCGGGGCTGTCGTCGCCGAACGACAAGTCGACGCTGAGCCAGTTGCAGTCGACGCTGTCGCACACCTCGGACGTGGCGTCGGCGTCCGCGCCGGTCGTCAACCAGTCCGGCACCACCGGCATCATCACGGTGATCCCGAAGAGCGCGCCGCAGGACGCGGCCACCACCGACCTGGTGGACCGGATCCGTACCGACGTGTTGCCGTCGTCGCACCTGTCGGCGAAGCTGACCGGCACCACCGCCGGCTACGTCGACTTCACCGAACGGGTGTCGCAGCGGTTGCCCTGGCTCATCGGCGCGGTCGTACTCCTGGCGTTCCTGCTGCTGACCGTGGCGTTCCGGTCGGTACTGATCGCGGCGAAGGCGGCGGTGCTGAACATCCTGTCGGTGGCCGCGTCGTACGGCGTGATCGTGGCGGTGTTCGGGTGGCAGTGGGGGTCGAGCGTGGTCGGGATCCACGAGTCGCTGCCGGTGCCGGCGTTCGTACCGATGCTGATGTTCGCGATCGTGTTCGGCCTGTCCATGGACTACGAGGTGTTCCTGCTGTCCCGCATCCACGAGGCGTACCTGCGGACCCGGGACGCGCACCGCGCCGTGGCGATCGGCATCGGCGGCACCGCGCGGGTGATCAGTACGGCCGCGGCCATCATGGTCGTGGTGTTCCTGAGCTTCGTGCTCGACCCGGACCCGACGATCAAGATGCTCGCGGTCGGGATGGCCGCCGCCGTGTTCATCGACGCGACCGTGGTCCGGCTGATGCTCGTACCGGCGGTCATGACGCTGTTCGGGGACCGCGCCTGGCGGCTGCCGCGGTGGCTGGACTGCATCGTCCCGCACGTCGAACTGGAGGAGACGGGTCCGCCGCCGGAGCCGGTGGCCGGCCCGCCCGCCGCGCGTCACTGACCGCCCGGCCCGGCGCCGCCGGCGGCGTTCCCGCTGGTACGGTGGCGCCGCGATCGGCCGGGGAGGCGCGGATGTCCACTGTGGACAAGAAGGTCACCTGGGGGCTGCTGGCCGCCTGGGCACTGCACGACCTGGAGGAGCTCGTCACGATGGCCGCCTGGACCCGCCGTGCCGTGCCCCGCCTGCGCGAGCGGTACCCGCGGATACCGGCGCGGTTGCTCGACGGCCTGCGTACGACCGGGCCCGAGGCGGCGGTATCGATCGGCCTGATGGGTGCGGTCGTCGCGCTCGCCGCGTACCGGGGCGACCGTACGGGTGGCCGTTCCGTGCTGTACCAGGCGGTGCTGGTCGCGTTCGGCGCGCACGTGGCGACGCACGCCGGCAGCGCGCTGGCGTACCGGGGGTACACGCCGGGGGTGCTGACCGCGCCGACCGTGGCGGCACCGTTCACGGCGTGGGCGTGCTGGCAGCTGCGCAAGGCGGGCGTACCGCTGGACCGGCGGGCGCTGCGGCTCGCCATGCCGGTACTGGGCGCGGTCACGGCCGGTGTGCACGTCGCCGCCCGCGGAGCCCTGCGCCGCCGCTAGGCTCGCGGGCATGCAGGGGGTCGACGACTGGTTGGCGGAACTCGGGTCGGCGGCGCCGACGCCGGGCGGGGGAGCGGCGGCGGCGATGACCGCGGCCATTGCGGCGGGCCTGGTGGAGATGGTGGCGAACCTGACCACCGGCCGCCCCCGGTACGCGCAGTACGAGGCGGACACGGCGCGGATCCTCGCCCGCGCCGCCGCGCTGCGTACCGAGGCGGTGGGGTTGGCGGAGGCGGACGCCGCGGCGTTCGGCGGGGTGATGGCGGCGTACCGGTTGCCGCGGGAGGATCCGGGCCGGGCCGAGGCGGTCCGGGTCGCGACGATCGCCGCGGCCGAACCGCCGCTGCGGATCGCCGCGGTCGCCAACGAGGTGGCCGGGCTGGCCGCCGAACTGCCCGGCCGCTCCAACCGCACCGTCCTGTCCGACGTCGCGGTGGCGGCGAGTACGGCGGCGGCGGCGATCGAGTCGGCCGCGATCAACGTCGAGATCAACCTCGCCGGGCTGCCCGAGGCGGACCGGGCGCCGCTGGCCGAGCGGCTGACGGCGGCCACGACGCGGCTCGCCCCGGCCCGCGACCTCGCCGCCCACCTGCGCGCGGAGCTGGCCGGATGACCGCCCGGACGATCGACGGGCGCGCCATCGCCGCCGCCCTCCGCGCCGAGCTGGCCGACCGCGTCGCCGCCGCCCCGGTACGGCCGTGCCTCGCGGTGGTCGTGCCCACCGACGACGAGGGCACCGCCTGGTACGTGCGGCAGCTGCGCCGCACCGCCGAGCGGCTCGGTGTCGAGTGCCGCGTGATCGGCCCGCCCGTACCGGCGGAGCGGCTGGTGGCGGAGCTGACCGCGCTGTCGGCCGACCCGGGCGTACACGGGGTGCTGTGTCAGACGCCGCTGCCGGCCGGGCTGACCCCGGTCGAGGTCGGGCTGGCGATCGACGTGGCCAAGGACGTCGACGGCGCGAACCCGCTGTCCGCCGGGCTGCTCGCCGCCGGCGCCCCCGCGTACGCGCCGGCCACGGCGGCCGCGGTACTGGCGATCCTGCGCGCCGAGGCCGTACCGCTGGCCGGGCGGCACGCGGTCGTGGTGGGCCGGTCCACCGTGGTCGGCAGGCCGGCCGCGACGCTGCTGCTGGCCCAGCAGGCCACGGTGACCGTGTGCCACTCGCGTACGGCGGACCTCGCGGAGCACACCCGGCGCGCCGACGTACTGGTCGCCGCGGTCGGCCGGGCCGGGCTGATCGGCGCCGCCCACGTGGCGCCCGGCGCGGTCGTCGTCGACGTCGGGACGAACCCGACCGCGGACGGCGGTCTCGTCGGCGACGTGCGTACCGAGGAGGTGGCGGAGGTGGCGGCCGCGATCACCCCCGTACCGGGTGGCGTCGGGCCGGTCACCACCGCCGTCCTGCTGTCCCAGGTGGTCGCCGCGGCGACGGCGTGACGTTCGTCCGGTGGCGCGAACACCACCGGCTCGGTAAGGATCTGGGGCATGGCCGCACCCCGTACCCGTGACCTGACCTGGCTGGTGGCGCTGTCCTCGGCGCTGTGGGGCAGCGACGCGCTGCTGCGCAAACCGCTGACCACGCAGCTGCCGACGCCGCTGATCGTGGTGGTGGAGCACGCGGTGTGCGTGGTGGTGCTGAGCCCGTTCCTGCCCCGCGCGTGGCGCGGCTTCCGTGGGCTGACCGGCCGGCAGCGGTGGGCGATGGTCGGGGTCGGTGCGGGCGCGTCGGCGCTGGCCACCACCCTGTTCACGCTGGCGTTCACCCGCGGCGACGCCATCACCCCCCTGGTACTCCAGAAGCTCCAGCCGCTGATCGCGATCGGGCTGGCCGCGCTGCTGCTCGGCGAGCGGCTGCACCGGCGGTACCTGCTGTTCGTGGTGCCGGCGCTGGCCGGTGCGTGGCTGCTGACGTTCCCCGACCCGCTGCACGTGTCGCTCGCCAGCGCCGAGGCCGCCCTGCTCGCCGTCGGCGCCGCCGTACTGTGGGCCGCCGGCACCGTCCTCGGCCGGTACGTCGCGGCCGACCTCGACCCGACCACCGTCACCGTCCTGCGGTACGCGATCGGCCTGCCCACCGCGGTCGTCATCGCGCTCGCCACCGGTACCTCGTGGCGGATCGCGGCCGGTGACGTGCCGTCGCTGCTGGGCCTGGCGCTGATCCCGGGTCTGCTCGCCCTCCTGCTCTACTACCGCGGCCTGCGGCGTACGGCGGCGGCGCGGGCGACGCTGGCGGAGCTGGCGTTCCCGACGACGGCGGCGCTCGTCGGCGTGTTCGTCCTGGGGGACCGGTTCGCGCCGAGCCAGTGGCTGGGGGTGCTGCTCGTCGTCCTGGCGGTGACCGCACTGGGCGTGCACGAGCGTACGGCGCCGGCCCCGGCGGTGGCGGGCACTCGCCTGCTCACCGGGGACGTATCCGGGTGATCCCTGAGACCCGCGCCGGACGTCCAGGGAAAACTCAGGTGCGCGGCCGATTGCCGGTCGGTCCGCCGCCCGCCAGCATGAATTCATGCCACCGAACGCAGCCGTGCCCGGCCGGGCCGGTGACTCCGAACGGGACGCCACGGTCGAGCAGTTACGGGGTGCGGTCGGGTCCGGCCGCCTCGACCTGGACGAGTTCGACGCGCGGGCGGCCAGGGCGTACCGGGCGGAGACCGTCACGGAACTGGCCGAGCTGACCGCCGACCTGGCGCCGCCGCATCAGCGGCCGGTCACGGCCGGTCCGGTCATCGCCCGGTTCGGGTCGATCGAGGTCACCGCGACGACGGTGCGCGCCCCGTCCGGCGTGTTCCCGCTGCACGGGTCCGTGTGGCGCTGCTTCGACTACTGGCGTACCGAGCGGGTCACCCCGACATGGGCGATCGCCGCCGCCGTGCTCGGTTTCCTCGTCGTACCGTTCGTCAGCCTGTTGTTCCTGCTCGTCAAGGAGCACCGCACGGTTGGCGTACTCCAGGTGTGCGCGTGGGACGGCACGCACCAGCACGTCGTCGACCTGCCGGTCGGCAACCCGGTGCAGGCGCGCGCCATCGAACACCAGGTCGGCTACGTCGCCGCGCTGGCCCGCGCCGCCTGAGCCGTCAGCGGTTCTTGATGATCGCGACGGGGCACGTCGCGTGGAACAGCATCGACTGGCTCACCGAGCCGAGCAGCATCCCCTTGAACCCACCCCGTCCGCGCGAACCGACCACGATCAGCTGGGCGTCCTTCCCGGCCTGCAACAGCAGCTGCGCGGCGCTGCCCAGCGCGACACTGCGCCGCACCGGCACGTCCGGGTACGTCGTCTGGTAGCCGGCGACGCTCTCCGCGAGTGCCCGGTCCTGGTCCTCCGAGAACCGGTCGATGTCGACCTGCAACGGCACCAGGTCCAGCCCCGCCGGTACGGACCAGGCGCTGACCGCATGCAGCTCCGCGGACCGGAACGACGCCTCCTCGAACGCGAAGCCGACCGCCGCCTCCGACAGCTCGGAACCGTCCACGCCGACCACGACCGGCCCGTCGGCCAACCCACCCGACCGCGGCGGTACGACGACGACCGGGCAGGTGGCGTGCGCGGCGACCTGCACGCTGACCGAACCGACGATCAGGCCGCGGAAACCGCCGTGGCCCCGGCTGCCGATCACCACGAGACCCGCCCGGTCGCCCTCCTCGATGAGTACCTCGGCGGGTGTGCCCTCGGCGAGGTGGCCGGTGACCTCCAGCGGCCCGCCCGCCGCCTCCCGCGCCCGGAGCACCGCGTCGTCGACGATCCGCTCGAACGCCGGGCGCCACTCCTGCTCGGGCGGCAGCGACTCGGGCGCCACGGACACCGCGAGCGACGGGTACGGGTAGATGTGGACGACCCGCAGCGGCCGCTTACGGTCGGCGGCGAAGCGGGCGGCCCAGGCCAGCGCCGGTCCGCCCGCGCGCGAGCCGTCCACCCCGACCACCACGGGGCCATCCGGAATCTGTGCCATCGCCGCGACCTCCTCACGCGCACCGGGGGTCGGACCCGGGCTTCCTGGTCCGACCCCCGTCATGATCACTCGCCACGCGGTCCGCCGTCCGGCGTTCGCGGCGATGTGACCCGGTCAGTCGCGCGGCTCGTCGTCCGTCTCGTCGGCGGCGGGCTCCTCGTCCTCTGCGAGGATCCGGTACAGCTTGCGCCGGGTCTCGGTCATCAGCTCGGTCGCGGCGGCCACCTGCCGCCGGTTGCCGGCCGTGATGACCTGCCAGAACGCCTGCATGACCTGCTTGCCGTTGGTGGCCAGCTCGGCCCAGTCCTCGTCGACGCTGTCGGCCGTGTTCTGCCAGACCGCGTCGATCTCCTCGCGGTGGTCCGCCACGTACTGCCGGCCCTCGGCGGTGAGCGTGAAGACCCGCTTGCCCTCGGCCCGCTCGGGCTCGATCAGGCCCTCGTCCTCCAGCTGCTGGAGGGCCGGGTAGATCGCGCCGGGGCTGGGGCGCCAGACGCCCTCGCTGCGCGTGCCGATCTCGCGCATCAGCTGGTAGCCGTGCATCGGTTGGTCGGCGAGCAGGCCGAGTGCGGCCAACCTGATGTCGCCGCGGGAGGCGCGGCCGCCGCGCCGCCGGTGTCCGCCGAACGGTCCGCCGCCCGGGAACCCGAAGCCGCCGAAGCCGCCGAAGCCCGCGCCGAAGCCGGGGCCGCCGAATCCGCGCCCGCCGCCGCGACCGCGGCCGCCGTGGCCGTACCGCTCGCGGTGCGCCTCGTAGCGCTCGCGCCCGCCTTCGTGGCGCTGGTGGTGTGCCGGACCGAAGCCGAAGGCCCGGGCGGCACGCAGGGCTCGCATGTTCAGAGCCTCATCCATGATCCTTCTCCGTTCTTCCATGTTGTATCTCGTCTCTTCGAAGATATATCGCTAACTGTCGTTCGGCAAGGACTGTGAGCTGGTCGTTGACACTGTCACGGTGACAGTGTCACCATGGCGGCATGAGTACGGGGGCGCGGTGGACGATCGACGAGCTCGTGGAGCTGGTCGGCACCGCCCTGTCCCGGGGGTACGGCGGGGCCACGAGCGGGCGCGTCCGCGACCTGCCCGACCGGCGCGCCGTCCGGTGGTACACGACGATCGGGTTGGTGGACCGGCCCGGAGCCATGCGCGGCCGCACCGCGCTGTACGGGACGCGTCAGCTCCGGCAGCTCGTCGCGATCAAGCGGCGGCAGGCCGCCGGACGCACCCTGGCGCAGATCCAGGCCGAGCTGGCCGGCGCCACCGACGACACGCTGCGCGAGGTCGCCGCGGTGCCGGACGACCTGCTCGCGGGCGGGGAGACCGCGCAGCCGGCGCCGGCCCGCGCCCGGTTCTGGGTCGAGCCGCCCGCGCCGCCCACCGACGGCGCCGTGCACGGGGTACGGCTGCCCGACGGCCTGCTGCTCGTCCTGCCGCCCGGCGCGTCCGCACCAGGTCCCGACGACCTCGCGGCGGTCCGCGCCGCCGCGGCGCCGCTGGTCGAGGAGTTGGCCGCGCGCGGCCTGCTGCCCGGCGCGCCACCGTCCCCGCCCACCGACACCGACCAGCCCGACCGGCCCGGAGGATCGTGATGACCGTTCTGGTGACACCGCTGCCCGACGACGAGTTCGACCGGGTGGGCGCACGTCGCGCCGGCGTACCGGTGAGCGACGACGACGGCACCGGCGCCCTGCGTACGGAGCGGGGAAACCTGCCGCTCGACACGCTCGACGTCCGCGCGAGCATCACCGGGCTGACCGCCCGTACGGTGCTGGAGCAGGGCTTCCGCAACCCGTACGACGAGCCGTTGGAGGCGACGTACGTCTTCCCGCTGCCGCCGCGGGCCGCGGTGACGGCGATGCGGATGACCGCCGCCGACCGGGTCGTCGAGGGCGAGCTGAAGGAGCGCGGGCAGGCGCGCCAGGAGTACGACGAGGCGGTCGCCTCCGGCCGGCGCGCCTCGATCGCCGAGGAGGAGCGGCCGGACGTGTTCACCATGCGGGTCGGCAACATCCTGCCCGGTGAGCGGGTCACCGTGGCGCTCACGCTCGACGGCCCCCTGCCGTACGCGGACGACGCGGCGACGTACCGCTTCCCGTTGGTGGTCGCCCCGCGGTACGTGCCGGGCGCGCCGCTGCCGGGGGAGTCGGTCGGCTCGGGCGTCGTACCGGACACCGACGCGGTGCCGGACGCCTCGCGGATCACGCCGCCGGTGCTGCTGCCCGGTTTCCCGAACCCGGTGGCCCTGTCCATCACGGTCGACGTGGACCCGGCCGGGCTGCCGCTGAGCGCGGTCCGGTCCAGCCTGCACACGGTGAAGCGGTCGCCGGACGGCATGCACCTGGCGGTCACGCCGGGGGAACGCGCCGACCGCGACTTCGTCCTGCGCCTGGCGTACGGGGCGGACGCGGAGGCGGGGGCGCTGACCGTGGTGCCCGACGACCCCGCCACCGACGACCCAGCCACCGACGACGCGTACGGCACGGGCACGTTCCGGTTGACGGTCCTGCCACCGACGGGTGCGGTACGGCCCCGGCCGCGTGACGTGGTGCTGCTGCTGGACCGTTCCGGGAGCATGGCCGGCTGGAAGATGGTCGCCGCCCGGCGCGCCGCGGCCCGCATCGTGGACACCCTGACCGACGACGACCGGTTCGCGGTCCTGCTGTTCGACAACGTGGTGGAGCGCCCGCCCGGCCTCGACGAGGGCCTGGCGAAGGCCACCGACCGGCTGCGGTACCGCGCGGTGGAGGCGCTGGCGCGTACCGACGCGCGGGGCGGCACGGAGCTGCTGCGGCCGCTGACCGAGGGGCTGGGGCTGCTCGCCGACTCCTCCCGGGACCGGGTGCTGGTCCTGGTGACCGATGGGCAGGTCGGCAACGAGGACCAGATCCTGGCGCGCGCCGGCGACGCGCTCCGCTCGGTACGGGTGCACACGGTCGGTATCGACCAGGCGGTGAACGCCGGGTTCCTGGGCCGGCTGGCGACGTTCGGCGGTGGCCGCTGCGAGCTGGTCGAGTCGGAGGACCGGCTGGACGAGGCGATGGACCGGATCCACCGGCGCATCGCGAGTCCGGTGGTGTCCGGGCTGACGCTCGACCTGGACGGGCTCGACGTCGTCGACGGCAGCGTCACCCCGGCCCGGCTGCCGGACCTGTTCCCCGGCGCGCCGGTCGTCGTCGCCGGGCGTACCCGGTCGGCGGGCGGCACGGCCACCGTGCGCGGCACCCGCCCGGACGGTACGCCGTGGGAGACGTCGGTGGACGCGACGCGGGCGACCGGGCCGGCCGCCGCCGCGGTGTGGGCCCGCGGGCACCTGCGCGACCTGGAGGACCGGTACGCGGCGGGTGACGCCGACCGGAACGCGTCGGAGGCCACCATCGTGGCGGCCTCGCTGCGGTTCGGCGTGCTGTGCCGCTTCACCGCGTACGTCGCGGTCGACAGCCGGGTGGTGACCGAGGGCGGCACCCCGCACCGGGTGACGCAGCCGGTGGAACTGCCGGCGGGCTGGCAGCCGATGGCGCCGCCACCCGCGCCGGGCGGGTACGGCGGGGCGATGACCATGATGGCCTCGCACGCCCGGATGGCACCGCAGGCCGCGCCGGCCGCGCCGGGTGGCGTACCGCGCGGTCGCGGGCCGGGGGTGGCCGCGGGGCCGCCGGCGTTCGCGCCGCAGCACGGTCGCCGGGATCCGGTCGATCCGGGCGTGACGGCCCGCGACCAGGTCGCCGACGAGCTGCGCGCCCTGCGTACGGCCGGGGCGGACACCGACCGGCTGGTCACCCTGGCCGACCTCGGCAGCCGCCTCGCCGTACTCGTGGACACGCTGCCGCCGACCGCGCCCGGGCGTACCGAGCTGGCGGATCTGGTGGTCGCGCTGCGCGAGTGCGACGGCCCGCGACCGCCGCGGGGTGAGGCGCTGGACCGGCTGTGGGAGCGGACCCTGACCGTACTGGCCGCCTTCACCGGCGACCGCGGTACGCCGGCGCCCCGTCGCGCGGCGTTCTGGAAGCGGGGCTGAGCCGGGCGTACCGGGCCTGGCCGGATAGCATCGTGGGATCCGGCCGGTGCCCGTTCGTCGTGGTCACCGGCGCTCGGAAGCCACCAGCGTGAGGAGTGCACAGTGCCCGTACCCGCCGCCGCTCAGGGGAGTGAGACCACCTCCGTCCTTGTGCCGGCGCGAACGACGGCCGCCGACGCGATCGCCGCCGCCGGCCTGCCGACGACCGGGCCGAAGGCCGTCGTCGTGGTGCGGGACGGTGCGACGCTCCGCGACCTGGAGTGGGCGCCGGAGTCGGACACCGAGGTCGAGCCGGTCGCCATCGACAGCCCCGACGGGCTGAACGTGCTGCGGCACTCGGCCGCGCACGTGATGGCGCAGGCCGTCCAGGAGATCTTCCCGGGCACCCTGCTCGGCATCGGCCCGCCGGTCGAGAACGGCTTCTACTACGACTTCCTGCCCGACCGTCCGTTCACCCCGGACGACCTGGTGAAGATCGAGAAGAAGATGCAGGAGATCATCAAGTCCGGGCAGCGGTTCCACCGGCGGCCGATCTCCGACGACGAGGCCCGCAAGGAGCTGGCGCACGAGCGGTTCAAGCTGGAGCTGATCGACCTGAAGGGCGCGGCCGGCGACGCGGCCGAGGGCGCCAGCGTCGAGGTCGGCGAGGGCGCGCTCACCATGTACGACAACATCGATCAGAAGACCGGAGACCGCGCCTGGACCGACCTGTGCCGCGGCCCGCACCTGCCGACCACCCGGGTCATCCCGGCGGTGAAGCTGATGCGCTCCGCCGCGGCGTACTGGCGGGGCAGTGAGAAGAACCCGCAGCTCCAGCGGATCTACGGGACGGCCTGGCCGACCCGCGACGAGCTGAAGGAGTACCTGAAGCTGCTGGAGGAGGCGGCGAAGCGGGACCACCGCAAGCTCGGCGCCGAGCTGGACCTGTTCAGCTTCCCCGAGCAGCTCGGGTCCGGGCTGCCGGTCTTCCACCCGAAGGGCGGCATCATCCGCCGCGAGCTGGAGAGCTACTCGCGGCAGCGGCACGAGCAGGCGGGATACGAGTTCGTCAACACGCCGCACATCACCAAGGGCGCGCTGTTCGAGACCTCCGGCCACCTGCCGTACTACGCGGACACCATGTACCCGCCCATGGAGCTCGAAGGCGCGGAGTACTACCTCAAGGCCATGAACTGCCCGATGCACAACCTGATCTTCGACTCGCGCGGCCGGTCGTACCGGGAGCTGCCGTTGCGGTTGTTCGAGTTCGGCACGGTCTACCGGTACGAGAAGTCCGGTGTGGTGCACGGGTTGACCCGGGTGCGCGGGCTGACGATGGACGACTCGCACATCTACTGCACGCCGGAGCAGATGCCGGGCGAGCTGCGCAACCTGCTCTCGTTCGTCCTCGACCTGCTGCGCGACTACGGCCTGGACGACTTCTACCTGGAGCTGTCCACGCGCGACGACTCGGACAAGTTCATCGGCGCTCCGGAGGAGTGGGAGGCGGCCACCGAGGCGCTGCGGCAGGCGGCCGAGGACTCCGGCCTGGAGCTGGTGCCGGATCCGGGCGGCGCGGCGTTCTACGGGCCGAAGATCTCGGTGCAGGCGAAGGACGCGATCGGCCGGTCCTGGCAGATGTCGACGATCCAGCTCGACTTCAACCAGCCGAAGCGGTTCGGCCTGGAGTACCAGGCGGCGGACGGCACGCGGCAGACGCCGGTGATGATCCACCGGGCGCTGTTCGGGTCGATCGAGCGCTTCTTCGGCGTCCTGACCGAGCACTACGCGGGGGCGTTCCCGGCGTGGCTGGCGCCGGTACAGGTGGTCGGCATCCCGATCCGCGACGACCACGCCGACTACCTCGCGCGGTTCGTGGATCGCCTGCGGGAGCACGGGATCCGGGCCGAGGTCGACACCGCGGACGAGCGGATGCAGAAGAAGATCCGCAACGCGCAGAAGCAGAAGGTCCCGTTCATGGCGATCGCCGGGGACGACGACGTCGAGCACGGCACGGTGTCCTTCCGGTACCGGGACGGCTCGCAGCGCAACGCGGTCCCGCTGGACGAGGCGGTCGAGCACGTCGTGGACGTGGTCCGCTCGCGCGCCAACACCGGCCCGTCCGCGTCCTGAGCCCCACCGGGCTCACGGTCGGTACGGTCGGCCGGGAGCCCGTCGTGTCCCGCGATGGGCGGTTCGCCGTGGGCCTGCCCGGGCGGGCCGGTGCGGCGCCGTAGGATCGGCGCCGTGACCGACGACGCGGTGGAACGGCAGGACGGTGCGGGCGACGACGACGGGCTGGAGCGGCTGTGGACCCCGTTCCGGATGGCGTACATCCGGGGTGAGAACAAGCCGACCGGGCCGGACGACGACCCGACGGGCTGCCCGTTCTGCCGGGCGCCGAAGCTGCCCGACGCCGACGGCCTGGTCGTCGCCCGCGGCACCACCGTGTACGCGCTGCTCAACCTGTACCCGTACAACTCGGGGCACCTGATGGTCTGCCCGTACCGGCACGTGCCGGACTACACGGACCTGACGGCCGACGAGGTCGCCGAGTTCGGCGCGTTCACGCAGACCGCGATGCGGACCGTACGCGCGGCGAGCAACGCCGACGGCTTCAACGTCGGGATGAACCAGGGGGCGGCCGGCGGCGCCGGGATCGCCGGGCACCTGCACCAGCACGTGGTACCGCGCTGGCTGGGCGACACGAACTTCATGCCCGTGGTCGGCCACACCAAGGTGCTGCCGCAGCTGTTGGCCGACACCCGCGACCTGCTCGCGCGTACCTGGGCGGGGTTGGCGGGCTGACCGGTGCCGCGGCTGGCAGGCTGGGCGCCATGACGACGGTGCGCTGCCTGCTGCTGGACGACTACCAGGACGTCGCGCTGACCAGCGCCGACTGGTCGACCCTGACCGACCGGGTACGGGTGGACCGGCTCGGGCGTCCGCTGGCGCCGGGGGAGGTCGCCGACGCGCTGCGCGGGTACCAGGTGGTGGTGGCGATGCGGGAACGGACGCCGTTCCCGGCCGAGCTGTTCGCCGCGCTGCCGGACCTGCGGCTGCTGGTCACGACCGGGATGCGCAACGCGTCGATCGACCTGGCCGCCGCCGCGGCGCACGGGGTGACGGTGTGCGGCACCCGCGGCAGTTCCGGCGCGACCGCGGAACTGACCTGGGCGCTGATCCTCGGGCTCGCCCGCAACCTGCTGACCGAGGCCACCGCGCTGCGTACGGGTGGGCCGTGGCAGAGCACGGTCGGAACCGACCTGGCCGGCCGTACCCTGGGCGTGCTCGGGCTGGGTCGGCTGGGGTCGAGGGTGGCGGAGATCGGCCGCGCGTTCGGAATGGACGTGCTGGCGTGGAGCCCGCACCTGACCGCGGAACGGGCGGACGCGGCCGGCGCCCGGCTCGCCGGCTCGGCCGCCGAACTGTTCGCCGACTCCGACGTGGTCACCGTGCACCTGGTGCTGTCGGAGTCGACCCGCGGGCTCGTCGACGAGACGCTGCTGCGCCGGATGCGGCCCGGTGCGTACCTGGTGAACACCTCGCGCGGGCCGGTCGTGGACCGTGCCGCGCTCGTCCGGGCGCTGCGCGAGGGCCGGCTCGCCGGCGCCGGCCTCGACGTGTACGACACCGAGCCGCTGCCCGCCGACGACGAGCTGCGCCGCCTGCCGAACGTCCTCGCCACCCCGCACCTCGGGTACGTCACCCGCGACACGTACGCCGCGTTCTACGGTGACGCGGTCGCCGACATCGCCGCCTGGCTGGACGGCACCCCGCTCCGGGTACTGACCTGAGCCACGGTTTCCGTTGCGGCGCCAGGCATTCCGGTCGCGCCGGGCGTTGCGGCGGGAGACCTGGTGGTCGCGGCGGTCCGTCGGACGGCAGGCCGGTGCGGGCGCCGGACGGTGGCGGGGAGCCGGGCGGGTACCCGCGGGTCACCGGTCGTCGGGGCCCGCGCGGAGGTCGCGCCGGCGCGCCCGGCCGACGTTGCTGACCACCGTCGCCACGATCGTGACCAGGTAGAGCTGTCCGATGACCGCCTCCGACACCGCGGTCATCCGGCCCGGGTCGGTGCGCGCCACCAGATCGCCGTACCCGGTGGTGGTCAGAGTGGTCAGGCTGAAGTAGAGGTAGTCGACGTTGCGTTCGGTGCCGGGCGCGGTGAAGAACTGCCCGCCCACCGCGTTGATCAGCCCGAACGCGTGGGCGTACGCGATGCCGACGAGCAGGTACACGCTGAGCGCGGCGGCGATCGTGGCCAGCGTGACCCGGGGTCGCCGGCCGATGCGGCCGAGGATGAGCACGACCGTCCCGGCCACCAGCAGTACGGTCAGCGCCTCGCCGACCGCGGTGAGCGCGCGGTCCTGGGTGACCGCGCCGGCCAGTGCGAACCCGGCCGCGAGCAGACCCACCGGTACGGCCACGGCCAGCAGCGCGGGCGGGTAGCGGGCGGTCCACAGCGCGAAGAGCAGGGCGGCGGCCTGCAGCAGCGCCGCGAGCGCGGCGACGACCCCGCCGAAGCCGGTACCGATCAGGGCGAGCAGGACGGCCGCGAGCACCACACCGTACGCGTCGGGCTGTCGTACCCGTCGCCACAACCGCACCCCCGGCCGGTCCGCCGGCTTGTCGCCCGACACGGACCCAGCATCCCATTCCGGGCGGTACCGGGACGGGGTTTTCGCTGGCCCCGAGGGTCGCCGGAGGGACGCCGGCGGTCATGATGGGCGTACGGCGGTGGCCGCCGACGAGCGGAACGAGGTGCGCGAGTGTCCGAGCCGAACAGCAGCACGGCCGTCCGCGCCCCGCAGGACGGGACGGACGACGCGGACCCCGCGGCGCGCCTGTTCGTGGCGATGTCCCGGCTGAACCGGATGCTGCGGCGGGAGGCGCCCGCGCTGCTCGGCCACTCGTCGGTGGCGGCCCTGGCGACGATCGTCTGGTTCGGGCCGCTGCGGTCCGGTGACCTGGCCAGCCGGGAGGGCGTGAGCGCGCCGACGATGACGCGGGTGGTCGCCGGCCTGGAGACCGCCGGGTACGCGGTGCGCGAGCCGGACCCGGCGGACGGCCGCGCCAGCCTGATCCGCGCCACCCCGGAGGGCGAACAGCTCATCAACGGCAACCGATCCGCCCGCCTGCACGTACTGCGGGACCGGGTGGCGGCGCTGACCCCGGAGCACCGGGCGGCCCTGTTCGCCGCGCTGCCGGCGCTGGACGCGCTGGGCGCCACCGAGGAGTGAGCGCCGACCGGCGGCGGACCCCGGGTGCCGGGGCCCGCCCGCCGTCGGTCAGTGCGCGGCCTGCTCCTTGCGTACGGACTCGGCCAGGTGTGCCGGCATCGGCTCGTACCGGCTGAACGTCCGGGTGAAGCTGCCCGTACCGCTGGTCGTGGAGCGCAGCTCCACCGCGTACCGGACGAGTTCGGTGGCGGGCACCTCGGCGCGGATCATGGTGCGGTCCCCGGCGAGCTGTTCGGTGCCGAGCACCCGGCCGCGCCGGCCGCCGGTCAGGTCGCTGAGTACCGGGCCGACGTGGTTGTCCGGGATGAGGACGGACACGTCGTCGACCGGTTCGAGCAGGGTGATGCCGGCCTTCTCGGCGGCGTCCCGGAGGGCGAGGGCACCGGCGGTCTGGAACGCGGCGTCGGACGAGTCGACCGAGTGTGCCTTGCCGTCGGTCAGCGTCACCCGTACGTCGACCACCGGGAACCCGGCGGCCAGGCCGTGCGACAGCTGCGCCGCGACGCCCTTCTCGACGCTGGGGATGTAGTTGCGCGGCACCGCGCCGCCGACCACCTTGTCCACGAACTCGAATCCGGACCCGGCCGGCAGCGGCTCCACCTCGATGTCGCACACCGCGTACTGGCCGTGCCCGCCGGACTGCTTCACGTGTCGCCCGTGCCCGCCCGCGGGCGCGCTGAACGTCTCGCGCAGCGCGACCCGGATCGGTTCGGTGTCGATCTCGGCGCCGCCCGCGCGCAGCCGGTCGAACACCACGTCCGCGTGCGCCTCGCCCATGCACCACAGCACCATCTGGCCGGTCTCGGCGTTGCGTTCCAGCCGCAGGGTCGGGTCGCCGGCGATCAGCTTCGCCAGGTTCTTCGCCAGCGTGTCCTCGTCGGACCGGGTGTGCGCGACGATCGCCACCGGCAGCAACGGTTCCGGCATCTCCCACGGCTCGATGAGCAGCGGGTCGTCCTTCGCGGAGATCGTGTCGCCGGTCTCGGCCGTACCGGACTTGGTGATGGCGCACAGGTCACCGGCCACGCACTGCGCGACCTCCCGCAGCGCCGAGCCGACCGGCGAGTACAGGTGGGTGATGCGCTCGTCGGCGTCGTGGTCGGGGTGGCCGCGCTCGGCGAGCCCGTGCCCACCGACGTGTACGGCGGTCTCCGGGGTCAGGGTGCCGGAGAAGACGCGTACCAGCGACACGCGCCCCACGTACGGGTCGATCGTGGTCTTGACGACCTCGGCGACGAGCGGGCCGGCGGGGTCGCACCGCAACGGATCCCGCGGCGTACCGTCCAGGCCGGTGACGGCGGGCAGGGTGTGCTCGGGCGGGGCGGGGAAGCCGCGCACGATGCCGGACAGCACCGCGTCGAGGCCGACCCGGCTGGGCGCGTTGACGGGGATGACCGGGAAGAACGAGCCGCGCGCGACGGCCTTCTCCAGGTCGGTGATCAGGGTGGCCTCGTCGACCTCCTCGCCGCCGAGGTACCGGTCCATGAGGGTCTCGTCCTCGCTCTCGGCGATGATCCCCTCGATCAGCGCGTTGCGCGCCTCCTCGATGGCCTCGGTGTGCGCGGGCTCCGGCGGGTGCACGACCGGCGGGTACTGCTCGGTGTAGTCGAACACCTGCTGGGTGAGCAGCCCGATGAGCCCGACGACGGGTTCGCCGGCGTCGTCCGGGGCGTCGGCGGGGCGTTCGCCGTGCACCGGCAGGTACAGCGGGAGTACGCCGTCGCCGAAGACGCGCTGGCACAGTGCCACGGTCTCCTCGAAGTCGGCGCGCTGGTGGTCGAGCCGGGTGACGACGACGCCGCGGGGCATGTCGACCGCGGCGCACTCGTCCCACAGCGCGACGGTGGCCGCGTCCATCCCGTCGACCGCGGAGACCACGAACAGGGCGGCGTCCGCGGCGCGCAGCCCGGCGCGCAGTTCGCCGACGAAGTCGGAGTAGCCGGGGGTGTCCAGGAAGTTGATCTTCACATCGCCCACCAGTACCGGCGCGGTGGCCAGGCAGACCGAACGCTGCTGGCGTACCGCGGTGGGGTCGTGGTCGGTGACCGTGGTGCCGTCGGCGACGGTGCCGGCGCGGGTGACCGTCCCGGTGGCGGCGAGCAGTTCCTCCACCAGGGTCGTCTTGCCGACGCCGGAATGCCCGACGAGCACCACGTTGCGTACGTTGCTGGGGTTCGTCACCACCGGCGCGGGGCCGGTGACCCCCTTCTCGGCCCCTTTCTGTGGGCCCGTGCTCTTCTGTGCCATCGCCCTAACCTCCATCGGCCGGCGTCCTCGCCGGCGTGTCGTCACGCACCGCCTGTCAGCGATCACACACCCGCCCCCGGGTGATCACAACCCCGACGCGCGGAGCGCGCGTCGTAGGTGTCCTGCCACCCGTTAAGGTGGGAAGCCGCGCCCGATGGCGGGCGATGTGTCCGCGCCGGTGGGCGGCGGCGGGGACGTCCACGATCCTGGCGGGAGCATGGCAAAGATCTTCAGCGTACTGGGCCGGGCCGGGATCGGCCGGGTGGTCAACCCGTTGGGCCGGACCCTGGTACGGGCGGGGATCTCGCCCGACGTGGTCACGGTGATCGGCACCTGCGGCGTACTCGTCGGGGCGCTCGGTTTCGCGGCCCGCGGCCACCTGCTCGTCGGCCTGATCATCATCACGGTCAGTGTCTGCACCGACATGCTGGACGGCGCGATGGCGCGCGCCCGGGGATACTCGACGCCGTTCGGCGCGTTCCTCGACTCGACGATGGACCGGATCGCGGACGCCGCGGTGTTCGGTTCGGTGGCGTTCTGGCTGGGCAACACCGGTCACCCGGCGTCGATGGCGGCGGCCCTGATCTGCCTCGCCGCCGGCCAGGTCGTGTCGTACGCGAAGGCGCGGGCGCAGTCGGTCGGCATCGAGTGCAACGTCGGCATCGCCGAGCGGGCCGAGCGGCTGGTGCTGATCGGTGTCGGCGCCCTGCTGTACGTCGTGGGCGTGCCGTACGTGTTCGACGTCGCGCTGTGGGTGCTCGCGGCGCTGTCGCTGTTCACCGCGGGCCAGCGCATCGTGCACGTGTACAAGCAGTCGGCGGGGCAACGTACGCCGCTGGGCGGGGGACCGGCCGCACCGCCCCGGGAGCGGCACGACGACGTGGCGGGGTCGTCCCGGTGAGCCGTCGCGGCGAGCCCGGACGCGCCGTCGAGTGGGCGTACGCGGCGGGCTGGTCGGTGGTCCGCACCATGCCCGCCGGCCTGGCCCGCGCGACGTTCCGGTTCGCCGCCGACCACCTGACCCGGCGCGGCGGCAATAGCGTGTGGCAGTTGCGCCGCAACCTTTCCCGGGTCGTACCGGATGCGACCGGGGACGAGCTGGACGCCCTGACCCGCGAGGGCATGCGCTCGTACGCGCGCTACTGGCTGGAGGCGTTCCGGCTGCCGAGCGTGCCACTGGCGACCATGCGCGACACGTTCCACATGACGACCCCGGAGCTGTTCGAGCAGGGCGCCCGCGAGGGCTGCATCTTCGCGCTGCCGCACTCGGCGAACTGGGAGCACGCCGGCGTCTGGGTCACCTCGCAGCAGATCCCGCTGGTCAGCGTCGCGGAGCGGCTGAAGCCGGAGGGCCTGTTCCGCCGGTTCGTCGCGTACCGCGAGGCGTTGGGGATGGAGATCCTGCCGACCCGCGGCGGCGAACGGCAACCGATCGAGGTGCTGTCCGAGCGGCTGACCGACGGCGCGGTCGTGGCGCTGCTGGCCGACCGCGACATGTCCGCCCGGGGCGTACCGGTGATGTTCTTCGGGCACCCGACGCGGATGCCGCCGGGGCCGGCGCTGTTGGCGATCCGTACCGGGAAGCCGCTGTTCCCGGTGTCGCTGTGGTTCGAGCCCGACGGCACGTACTGCAAGCTCACCGGTCCGCTGCCGGTGCCGGAGCACGGCACGTTGACGGAGCGGGTGGCGGAGCTGACCCAACGGTTGGCGGACGAGCTGGCGGCGGGCATCGCCGCACATCCGGCGGACTGGCACATGCTCGGCCGGCTGTGGCTGGACGACCGGCCGAACACGGCGCCGGCGCCCGTGCCCGCCGACGAGTCCGCCCCGACGGGGTGAGCCGGATGCGCATCGGGATCGTGTGCCCCTTCTCGTTCGACGTACCGGGCGGGGTGCAGGGGCACGTGCGCGACCTGGCCGAGACGCTGATCGGGCTGGGGCACGAGGTCAGCGTGCTGGCGCCGGCCGACGACGAGACCACCCTCCCGCCGTACGCGGTGTCCGCCGGGCGCGCGGTTCCCTTGCCGTACAACGGATCCGTGGCCCGGGTGTCGTTCGGTCCGATCTCCGCCGCCCGGGTACGGCGGTGGCTGTCGGCGGGCCGCTTCGACGTGCTGCACGTGCACGAGCCGATGTCGCCGAGCCTGTCGCTGCTGGCCTGCCTGGCCGCGCGCGGCCCGGTGGTGGCCACGTTCCACTTCCACTTCGCGACCGGCGGCCGGTCCAAGGCGCTGATGGCCGCGCAGGGCGTGCTGCAACTGGTACTGGAGAAGATCACCGCGCGGATCGCGGTGAGCGCGCTGGCCCGCCGCGCGCAGGTCGAGCACCTGGGCGGGGGAGCGGTCGAGATCCCGAACGGCGTGCTCGCCGCCCGCTACCGCGCCGCCACCGCGCTGCCCGGCTGGGACCACACCGGTGACACGGTCGGCTTCCTCGGCCGCTTCACCGAGCCCCGCAAGGGTTTCGACATCCTCGCCGAGGCGCTGGCCCTCCTCGTACCGGAGCGGCCAGGGCTGCGGCTGCTGGTCGCCGGCCCGGGCGACGAGGCGGAGCTGGCCGAGCGGCTGCCGGCGGAGCTGCGCGGCCACGTCACGTTCCTGGGCAAGGTGTCGGAGGAAGACAAGGCCCGCATGCTCAGCTCCGTCGACGTGTACTGCGCGCCCAACACCGGCGGCGAGTCGTTCGGCATGATCCTCACCGAGGCGATGGCGGCGGGCACCCCGGTGCTGGCCAGCGACCTCGACGCCTTCCGCCGGGTACTCGACAACGGCCGGGCCGGCGCGCTGTTCCGTACCGGGGACGCGGCGTCGTTGGCGGCGGAGCTGTCCGCGCTGCTGGACGACCCGGACCGGCGGGCCGCGCTGCGGGCGCACGCCGACGACGTGGTCGCCGCGTACGACTGGCCGGTGGTGGCGGGGCGGGTGCTGGAGGTCTACACCTCCGCGATCGAGGCGACGAGCAGCCAGCCGACGGTCCGTGCGGACGACCCGGCCTTCGACGAACGGCTGCCGGCGGCGCTCGCCGAGGCGTCCCCGGACGGTACGCCGCACGAGGCGCAGGACGACACGCCGGGCCTGCGCCGGGCACGCGACCTGTTCCGTCGGGCCACATCCCGGCAACGTTGAGCCAGATCGGCCGCGGACCGCGCCCGGCGCCGGACCGTGCCGGCTAGGATTCCGCTCGTGTGGTGGGTGGTGGCGGTCGTCGCGCTGGTGGTCCTCGGGGCCACGTACCTGACCTGGCTCGCCGCGCGGGTCGACCGGTTGCACGCGCGCGCCGCCGGCGCGAGTACGGCGTTGGACGCGCAGCTGCGCCGCCGTGCCGTACTCGCCGCGGCGGTCGCCGAGCGGGTTCTCGTCGCCCGCCCGGACGACAGCGGCGCGGCCGCGGTCCGGTCCGCCGCGCGTACCGCGGTCGACTCGGCGCCGCCGGACCGGGAGGCCGCGGAGAACGAGCTGACCCGCCGGCTGCGCCAGCTCGACCCGGACGATCCGGACATGGTCGACGATCTGGACTCGGTCGGGCGTCGTGTCGCCCTGGCCCGCCAGGTGCACACCGACCTCGTGCGCGACGCGCTGGGCGTACGGCGGCAGCGGATAGTCCGGTTGGTCCGGTTGGCCCGCCGCCACCCGGCCCCCGCGTACTTCGACATCGACGACCCGAGCCCCGGCGAGCCCACCGGCGTACTCTCGGTCGGCACCGGCGGTGTGTGAAGCGCACCTCTCGACCAGCGGGAACGCCGCGGCCCGAGGGTAGGATGAAGGGTGGTTTCCGGGCCGGAACCTCGCCCGGCAGGCCGCCGCAGACCCCGTCAGAACAACGCAAAGGAGCGCGTCGGCGTGACCACCGAACCGACCACCGAGAACGCCACCGGCACCGGCACCGCGCGGGTCAAGCGCGGCATGGCCGAGATGCTCAAGGGCGGCGTGATCATGGACGTGGTCACCGCCGAGCAGGCGAAGATCGCCGAGGACGCCGGCGCCGTCGCCGTCATGGCGCTGGAGCGCGTGCCGGCCGACATCCGCGCCCAGGGCGGCGTTGCCCGGATGAGCGACCCGGACCTGATCGACGGCATCATCGGCGCCGTCTCGATCCCGGTGATGGCGAAGGCCCGGATCGGCCACTTCGTCGAGGCGCAGGTGCTCCAGTCGCTCGGCGTCGACTACGTCGACGAGTCCGAGGTCCTCACCCCGGCCGACTACGCCAACCACATCGACAAGTGGCAGTTCACCGTGCCGTTCGTGTGCGGCGCGACGAACCTGGGCGAGGCGCTGCGCCGGATCACCGAGGGCGCGGCCATGATCCGTTCCAAGGGCGAGGCCGGCACCGGTGACGTGTCCAACGCGACCACCCACATGCGCAAGATCCGTGCCGAGATCCGCCAGCTGACGGCGATGGCGCCGGACGAGCTGTTCGTCGCCGCCAAGGAGCTGCAGGCGCCGTACGAGCTGGTCGCCGAGATCGCCCGCACCGGCAAGCTGCCGGTCGTGCTGTTCACCGCCGGCGGCATCGCCACCCCGGCCGACGCCGCGATGATGATGCAGCTCGGCGCCGAGGGCGTGTTCGTCGGTTCCGGCATCTTCAAGTCGGGCGACCCGGCCAAGCGCGCCGCGGCGATCGTCAAGGCCACCACGTTCCACGACGACCCCGACGTGCTCGCCAAGGTGTCGCGCGGTCTCGGCGAGGCGATGGTCGGCATCAACGTCGACGACATCCCGGAGCCGCACCGGCTCGCCGAGCGCGGTTGGTGACACCCCGCGTGACCAGTACCCGCCTCGCCCCGGCCGGGGTCGACTCCGCCCCGGCCACGGGCCGTCTCACCATCGGCGTACTCGCCCTGCAGGGCGACGTACGCGAGCACCTGCGCGCGGTGGCCGCCGACGACGTCACCGCGCTGGCGGTGCGCCGTCCGGCGGAGCTGGCCCAGGTCGACGCGCTCGTCGTACCGGGCGGCGAGTCGACGACGATGAGCAACCTGGCCGTCGCGTTCGAGCTGTTGGAGCCGATCCGGGCCCGCATCGCCGCCGGCATGCCGGTGTACGGGTCGTGTGCCGGCATGATCATGCTGGCGGAGACGGTCCTCGACGGGCGTTTGGACCAGCGGTCGTTCGGCGGGATCGACATGGTGGTGCGGCGCAACGCCTTCGGCCGGCAGGTCGACTCGTTCGAGACGTCGCTGTCGGTGTCGGGCATCGCCGGCGAGCCGTTCCACGCGGTGTTCATCCGCGCGCCCTGGGTCGAATCGGTCGGTCCGGGCGTGGAGGTGCTTGCCCGCGTGGAGGGCGGTCCGGCCGACGGTAGGATCGTCGCGGTACGACAGGGCAACCTGCTCGCCACCGCGTTCCACCCGGAGCTGACCGGCGACCTCCGTGTCCATCGGTTCTTCGTGGATCTGGTCCGCGCGGCGCGCTGAGCCGCGGCGGTCCGCGCCCGGCGGGGGACGGGCCCGGTCGTAGAAGGACAAAGCGAGCACGAGGGCGGAAACTCGGTGCGGTCGGCGTGTGGCATGCTGACGCGCGCATGACGGTGGGCGCCGTCGGGGACGGAGAGGTGAATGTCCGGGCACTCCAAGTGGGCCACGACCAAGCACAAGAAGGCGGTCATCGACGCCAAGCGCGGCAAGATGTTCGCCAAGCTGATCAAGAACATCGAGGTCGCGGCGCGCACCGGCGGCGGTGACCCCGCCGGCAACCCCACGCTGTACGACGCCATCCAGAAGGCGAAGAAGAGCTCCGTCCCGAACGACAACATCGACCGTGCGGTCAAGCGGGGCTCCGGCCAGGAGGGCGGCGGCGCCGACTGGCAGACCATCATGTACGAGGGCTACGGCCCGAACGGTGTCGCCCTGCTGATCGAGTGCCTCACCGACAACCGCAACCGCGCCGCGAGCGAGGTACGGACGGCGCTGACGCGCAACGGCGGCAACCTGGCCGACGCCGGCTCCGTGTCGTACCTGTTCACTCGCAAGGGCGTGGTGCTGGTCGGCAAGGGTGAGCTGTCCGAGGACGACGTACTGACCGCGGTGCTCGACGCCGGCGCCGAGGAGGTCAACGACCTCGGCGAGGAGTTCGAGGTGGTCAGCGAGGCGACCGACCTGGTCGCGGTGCGTTCCGCGCTGCAGGACGTCGGCATCGACTACGAGTCGGCCGAGGCGAGCTTCCTGCCCAGCGTGAGCGTCCCGCTGGACGAGGAGGGCGCGCGCAAGGTGTTCAAGCTCGTCGACGCGCTGGAGGACTGCGACGACGTGCAGAACGTGTTCACCAACGCCGATGTCGCCGACGAGGTACTGGCCGCGATCGACTGAACGGGCGCAGGCGTGTCGTCCACGGCGCGCCCGTACCCGGACCGGTAGAGTCCTCCTCGAACTGACGTTCGAGGAGGACTCTGTCGTGTTGGTGCTCGGGGTCGACCCCGGCCTGACCCGCTGCGGCGTGGGCGTGGTGTCCGGTCGGCCCGGCGGCGCCTGCGAGATCGTCGCGGTCGAGGTGGTCCGCACCCCGTCGGACGCGGAGTTGCCGGCCCGCCTGCTGACGCTCGACGAGCGGCTCGGCGCTCTGGTGCGGGAGCACCGGCCGGAGGCGGTCGCGGTCGAGCGGGTGTTCAGTCAGCACAACACGCAGACCGTCATCGGCACCGCGCAGGCCAGTGCGGTCGCGATCCTGGCCGGGGCGCGCGCCGGCGTGCCGGTCACGACGTACACGCCGAGCGAGGTGAAGGCCGCGGTGACCGGTTCGGGCACGGCGGACAAGGCGCAGGTGACGACGATGGTGACCCGGTTGCTCCGGCTGGCCGAGGCGCCCCGACCGGCCGACGCGGCCGACGCGCTGGCGCTGGCGATCTGTCACATCTGGCGTGGTGGTGCGCAGGCCCGGCTGGCGGCGGCGCTGGGCGGCGGGCGGCGCGGGTCCGCACGAGCATGGGGAGGCCGGCGATGATCTCGACCGTCCGCGGTCAGGTGACCGCCCTGGGACCGAACCAGGCGATCGTCGACATCGGCGGCGGTTCCGGCGGTCTCGGGTTCGCCGTGCAGTGCGCGCCGGGCACCCTGGCCAAGCTGCGCGTCGGCACCGACGCCACGCTGCACACCAGCCTCGTCGTCCGCGAGGATTCCCTGACGCTGTACGGGTTCTCCGACGCCGAGGAGCGCGGCCTGTTCGAGCTGTTGCAGACGGCGTCGGGGGTGGGGCCGAAGCTGGCGCAGGCGATCATCGGCGTTCTCGACCCGACCACGGTGCGGCGCGCCCTCGCCACGAAGGACATCCCGACCCTGACCCGGGTACCGGGGGTGGGTAAGAAGGTGGCCGAGCGGATGGTGCTGGAGCTGAAGGAGCGGATCGGTCCGGTGCCGGTCGCGGACAGGGCCGACGAGCCGGCGGCGGGTGCGCCGGCCGCGGCGTGGCAGGAGCAGGTGGCACAGGGCCTGGTGGGCCTCGGCTGGTCGGCGAAGGACGCGAGTACGGCGGTGTCCGCGGTGGCCGGCACGCTGCCGGACGGTGAGCCGACCCCGGCCGTACCGGTGCTGTTGAAGCAGGCGATCCGGCATCTCGGGCGGCCCCGGTGACCGACGACAGCCCCGTCTCGGCGTACGTGTCGGCCGAGGAGGTCCAGGCCGAGGCGACCGTACGGCCGCGCCGGCTGGCCGAGTTCATCGCGCAGGACCGGGTCCGTGAGCAGTTGCAGCTGCTGATCGCCGGCGCCACCCGCCGCGGCGACCCGCCGGACCACATCCTGCTGGCCGGTCCGCCCGGCCTGGGCAAGACCACGCTGGCGAACATCGTGGCGGCGGAGCTGGGTTCGGCGCTGCGGGTGACGAGCGGTCCGGCGATCGAGCGGTCCGGCGACCTGGCGGCGATGTTGACCAGCCTCGGCCCGGGCGACGTACTGTTCATCGACGAGATCCACCGCATCGCCCGTCCCGCCGAGGAGCTGCTGTACAGCGCGATGGAGGACTTCCGGGTCGACGTGGTCGTCGGCAAGGGCCCGGGCGCGACCGCGATCCCGCTGGACGTGGAGCCGTTCACGCTGGTCGGCGCCACGACCCGGTCGGGCCTGCTGACGAGCCCGATGCGGGACCGGTTCGGTTTCGTCGCGCATCTGGACTTCTATACCGCCGACCAGCTCGACGCGCTGCTTGTCCGGTCGGCGCGGATCCTGGGGGTGGAGCTGACCGCGGACGGCGCGGCGGAGATCGCCGGTCGTTCCCGGGGCACGCCGCGGATCGCGAACCGGCTGCTGCGCCGGGTCCGGGACTTCGCCGAGGTACGGGCCGACGGGGTGGTCACCCTGGACGTCGCCCGCGCCGCCCTCACGGTGTACGACGTGGACCGACGTGGGTTGGATCGGCTGGACCGTGCCGTGCTGACCGCTTTGGTGTCGTCGTTCGGGGGCGGTCCCGTGGGCCTCAGCACCTTGGCGGTGGCGGTCGGCGAGCAACCGGATACTGTCGAGGAGGTGTGCGAGCCGTTCCTGGTCCGGGCCGGACTGCTGGCGCGTACTCCGAGGGGTCGGGTGGCGACCCCCGCGGCGTGGGAACACCTGGGCCGCACGCCGCCACCGGGGACGTTCGGTGCGAACCCGGCCGGGGAGGGACCTGGCTCGCAGCCGGGCTTGTTCGCCGATACGTGAATCAACCGACACGTGAGCCGTGACTGGACCGTGACCTACGCCGCTCAGGGTTCGCGAAGACTGACCGGCTAGACTCCGGCCGGTCTACACCAGAGAATATGGGAAGGTCCACAGTGCTTTTCGCACAGCCCTTGGCGGCCGCAAAGAGCGGCGGTGGCAGCAGCTGGACGATGATCCTGCTGTTCGTCCTCATGATCGTCGCGATGTACTTCCTGCTCATCCGCCCGCAGCAGAAGCGGAAGCGTGAGCAGCAGCAGATGCAGTCCAACGCCGGCATCGGCGCCGAGATCATGACCCTCGGCGGGCTGTACGGCACGATCGTGGACTCCGACGACGAGACCATCACCATCGAGGTCTCGCCGGGCGTCACCAACCGTTACGCCAAGGGCGCCATCGCCCGCGTCGTCACCCCGGCCGCCGAGGTCGAGGAAGAGGACGAGGACGAGGTCGACGAGGAGTACGTCGAGGAGACCGACGAGGTCGCCGAGCCCGAGGTCGCCGAGGTCGAGGACGACGAGCCCGCGAAGGCCGACGGCGCCAAGAAGAAGGGCAAGGAGAAGGAAGAGGTCGCGGCGTCCAACCAGGCTCTGCCGCGCGACCCGACCGCCAACTGACGTCCTCCGCGGTACGGCCCGGCAGCAGTGTCGCCGGGCCCCGCGGAGTAGGTCCGCCCGGTGATCGGACGCCGAGTGCGGTACTGCACAATCAGCGCTGAATCACGCGACGTGTCGCGGTGACGACACCGACCCGGTCGGACCCCGATCCGAGGTGCATGGGGTCCGGCACCCGCATGTGGGACTTCGAGGCAGGAGACAACAGGTCGTGGCACCACCTCCGAGGGGTCGGATGCATCCGTCCCGGTACCTGGCCGTGCTGGGTGGCATCTTCGTCGTGCTGTACGCGCTGGTGTTCTTCACCGGGCCCGGTGCGATCGGCGACGTGCATCAGAAGCTGAAGCCGCGGCTCGGTCTCGATCTGGTGGGTGGCACCACCCTCACCCTGATCGCGCAGACCCCGGACGGGAAGGCGCCGTCGAAGACGAGCCTCGAAGAGGCCCGCTCGATCATCGAGCAGCGCGTCAACGGCCTCGGCATCGCCGAGCCCGAGGTCGTCACCGAGGGCAGCAACAACATCGTCGTCTCGGTGGCCGGCCAGAACTCGGACGCGATCAAGCAGGTCGGCGCGCCGGCCCAGCTGCGGTTCCGCAAGGTGCTCAACCAGGCGCAGGACACCGGTGCGCAGACCGCGAAGCCGACCCCGACGCCGAGCAAGAGCGGCAGCGCGAGCCCGAAGCCGAGCGGTTCCGCCAGCCCGAAGGCCAGCGCGAAGGCGAGTGCGAGCGCCAGCCCGAAGTCCAGCCCCAGCGCGTCGCCGAGCAAGAGCGGCGCCGCGAACGCGAGCCCGACGCCCACCGACAACGGTGCGCCCGCGGTGACCGGCGAGCAGAAGAAGAAGCTGCTCGCCTCGGTGAAGAAGAAGCTCGGCAACGCGTACCTGGCGGCCGAGCAGGTCACCAGCCCCGACGTGGTGGCGCAGGCCGGTCCGCAGGCCGAGGCGGTGCTCAAGCCGTTCCGGAAGCTGACCCCGGCCGAGGTGGCGGTGCTGCCGGCGAGCATGCAGTTCAACATCCCGCAGATCACCTGCAAGCAGCTCGACGCGCGGCCCGCCGGTTCGATCGACGCCGTGAACCAGCAGGCCGTCTCCTGCGACTCCAGTTCGGGCGCGGCCACGAAGCTGTTGCTGGACAAGGCGAAGGTGCAGGGCACCGACGTCAAGAGCGCCGACTACACGTACGACCAGCAGCAGGGCGGCTGGAAGGTCGTGCTCTCCTTCAAGGGTCCGGGTCAGTCCAAGTGGACGAACCTGACCAAGGAGGCGTACGACAACACCGGCAACAAGTGCCAGCAGGCGAGCCTCGACCAGTCCGGGCACTGCCGCGTGGCGATCGTGCTGGACACCCGCGTGGTGTCGGCCCCGGCGATCACCAGCGTGATCCCCGGCGACGCCGAGATCAGCGGCAGCTTCTCGCAGGACTCGGCGTCGATCCTGGCCAACCAGCTGAAGTACGGCGCGCTGCCGTTGACCTTCAGCCAGGGTGAGGCGACGCAGATCTCCGCGACGCTCGGTACCAGTCAGCTGGAGGCGGGTCTGATCGCCGCCGCGATCGGTCTGCTGATCGTCGTGGTCTACTCGCTGTTCTACTACCGGCTGCTCGGCGTGGTCATCTTCCTGAGCCTCGTACTGTCGGGTCTGCTGGTGTTCGCGGCGTTGATCCTGCTCGGACGCAACCCCGGGTTGACGCTGACCCTTGCCGGCTTCGCGGGCTTCGTGGTGTCGTTGGGTGTGGCCGCCGACTCGTTCGTCATCTACTTCGAGCGGCTCAAGGACGAGATCCGGGACGGTCGAAGTCCGCGCAGTGCGGTGCCCCGGGCGTGGGCACGCGCCCGCCGTACGATCATCTCGGCCAACGCGATCACCATTCTCTGTGCCGCGGTGCTGTACTTCCTGTCCGCGGGTTCCGTGAAGGGCTTCGCGTTCGCGCTGGGGTTGGCGACGATTCTGGACCTCATGGTCGTGTTCCTGTTCCGGCATCCGATCATGACGCTGTTCGCACGCAGTCGCGCGTTCCTGTCGCCGCGGGTGTCCGGCCTGGGCCGGGTGCTGGAGCACAGCAAGGACGACGACGAGCCGAAGAAGCGCCGGTCCGGCCGTACCACGCCGAAGGAGGCCTGACGTGAGCAGGAACGGGCTTGCCCACCGCCTGTACCGCGGTGAGGCCGGGCTGAACGTCATCGGCCACCGCAAGATCTTCTACCTGGTGACCCTGGCGATCGTGGTCATCGGCATCGCCAGCTTCGCGCTGCGCGGCTTCACCCTCGGCATCGACTTCTCCGGCGGTGAGGAGTTCCAGGTCCCGAAGACGGCGTCGGTGAGCCTGGCCGACGCGAAGTCGGCGGTCGCGGCCGGCGGCGCCGAGGTCGTCACCGGACAGTCGGTCGGCGGCAGCCATCCGACGTTCCTGATCAAGACGAAGAGCCTGACGCCGCAGCAGGCGACCGACGTCAAGGAGCACGTCAGCAGCGCGCTGCACATCCCGCTGAACCAGATCAGCGAGTCCTCGGTGAGCGGTGCCTGGGGCGCGCAGATCACCCGGCAGGCGCTGATCGCGCTGGCGGTGTTCCTCGCCCTGGTGGTCGTGTACCTGATCTTCCGGTTCGAGTGGCGGATGGCGGTCGCGGCGTTCGCCTCGGTGATCCACGACCTGTTCGTCGCGGCGGTGGTCTACTCGCTGGTCGGCTGGGAGGTCACGCCGAACACGATCATCGGTCTGCTCACCATCCTCGGCTTCTCGCTGTACGACCTGGTCGTGGTCTTCGACAAGGTGCACGAGAACACCCGGGGCATCACGGCGAGCAGCCGCATGACGTACGGCGAGGCGACGAACCTGGCGGTCAACCAGACGCTGATGCGGTCGATCAACACGACCGTGATCGCGTTGCTGCCGGTGGCGGGCCTGCTGTTCATCGGCGCCGGGCTGCTCGGCGCGGGCACGCTCAAGGACCTGGGCCTGGTGCTGTTCGTCGGCATGCTGTCCGGCACGTACTCGTCGGTCTTCCTGGCCGCGCCGATCCTGGTCGACCTGAAGAACCGGGATCCGCGGATCCGGGCGCACACCGCTCGCGTACTGGCGAAGCGGGCGAGCGGCGAGACCACCCGCCGGCGTCGCAGCGAGGCGGCGGAGAAGGACGGGGCCGACGCGGACGAGGCGGCGGCGGGCGAGAAGTCCGAGACCGAGGAGACCACCGCGGCGGGCGAGCGGGTGCTCGCCGGGTCGGCGCCGCGGCCGGGAGCCCGCCCGACCACCCGGCCCTCGGGCCGGCGCCGCGGCGGCAAGGGCGGCGGCGGTCGTCCGGGCACGAAGCGCCGTACCTGACCGCACACGATCACACGAGGGTAGGTACGTTCAGGTGACCGGGGTGGAATCGCGCGCCGAGTACGACGACCGCGAACAGCAGGACGGGTCGTCCGCCATCCCGGCGGGCGACAGCGGTCCGGACGTGGCGGCCGGGGTGTCCGAGCACGTGCTCGACGTGCCGGACTTCCCGCAGTCCGGGGTGATGTTCAAGGACCTCACCCCGCTGTTCGCGGATCCGACCGGGTTCCGGCGGGCGATCGACGCCATCATCGCGTACCACGGGGTGGAGTCGTTCGACGTGGTGGCCGGCGTGGAGGCGCGCGGGTTCGTCATCGCCGCCGCCGTGGCGTACGCGACGGGCACCGGTGTGGTGCCCGTGCGCAAGGCCGGCAAGCTGCCCCGGAACACCGTCGCCGCGTCGTACGCGCTGGAGTACGGGGAGGCGACGCTGGAGGTGCACGCCGACGCGTTCCACGCGGGCGAGCGGGTACTGGTGGTCGACGACGTGCTGGCCACCGGTGGCACCGCGGAGGCCAGCCTCGACCTGGTCGAGCGGGCCGGCGGGCGGGTGGCCGGCTTCAGCGTGCTGCTGGAGCTGGGGTTCCTGGGTGGCCGGCAGCGGCTGGCGCCGCGCCCGGTGCACGCGCTGCTGACGGTCTGAGGCCGGCTCCGGCCCCGGGCGGTCGGATCCGCCCGGTTGGCGTCGTCCGGCGTTGGCGTACCGTCCGGGTGGTGTTCGCGCCGGATGTCGTGGAGCCGATCCGGCCGGAGTGACGCGGGATACGATGGGCACCCGGATCCGCCGTACGGTGGATTCACGGGTGGTGAAACCTTCGCCTGTCAGGGGTGTGCGTTGTCTGAGCGGAGCGTGCGGCCGGAGCGTCCCGCCGAGGTCGCGCCCGGACCGGCGGCCGAACCCGCCGACCGTCGTGATGGTGTACCCGCGGGGCGGCCGACGCCGCCGGCGGCACCGGACCGGTCGGCGGGCGACGAGCCCGCACCGTCGTCGGCGCTGTCCAGCGCGCCCACCGGGCGGCGGGTGCGGGCGAGGCTGGCCCGGTTCAACGCGCCGTGGCAGACGCCGCAGGTGTCCGAGGTGCTGGAGCCGCTGGTGGCCACGCACCGGGCGAGTCACCCGAAGGCCGACGTCCGCGAGCTCCAGCACGCGTACGACGTGGCCGCGAGGTACCACACGGGTCAGTTCCGGAAGTCGGGCGACCCGTACATCACGCATCCGCTGGCGGTCGCGCAGATCCTGTCCGAGCTGGGCATGGACACCACGACGCTGGTGGCGGCGCTGCTGCACGACACGATCGAGGACACCAGCTACACGCTGCCGGACATGCAGCGCGACTTCGGCGGCGAGGTGGCGCTGCTGGTCGACGGCGTGACCAAGCTGGACAAGGTCAAGCTGGGCGACGCGGCGAAGGCGGAGACGATCCGCAAGATGGTCATCGCGATGGCCAAGGACCCGCGCGTCCTGGTGATCAAGCTGGCCGACCGGCTGCACAACATGCGGACGCTGACGTTCCTGCCGCGGCCGAAGCAGGAGCAGAAGGCGCGCGAGACGCTGGAGATCCTGGCCCCGCTGGCGCACCGGCTGGGCATGAACACCATCAAGTGGGAGCTGGAGGACCTGGCCTTCGCGACCCTCTACCCGAAGCGGTACGAGGAGATCGCCCGGCTGGTCGCCGACCACACGCCGCAGCGGGACGCGCTGCTGGCCGAGGTGACGGACAAGGTCAAGACGGACCTGCGTGGGGCGAAGCTCAAGGCGCAGGTGGTCGGCCGGCCGAAGCACCTCTACTCCGTGTACCAGAAGATGATCGTGCGGGGCCGGGACTTCACCGACATCTACGACCTGGTCGGGGTGCGGGTCCTGGTCGACACGGTCCGGGACTGCTACGCGGCGCTCGGCGTGGTCCACGCGAACTGGCAGCCCGTGCCGGGCCGGTTCAAGGACTACATCGCGATGCCGAAGTTCAACATGTACCAGTCGCTGCACACGACGGTGATCGGGCCGACCGGCAAGCCGGTGGAGCTGCAGATCCGGACGTTCGCGATGCACCGCACCGCGGAGTACGGCATCGCCGCGCACTGGAAGTACAAGGAGAACAAGGACGCGACGATCGTCGGGCCGCCGGCGCACATCGACGAGATGGCGTGGCTGCGGCAGCTCCTCGACTGGCAGCGGGAGGCGAGCGACCCCAGCGAGTTCCTGGACTCGCTGCGCTACGACCTGTCCAGCCAGGAGGTGTACGTCTTCACGCCCAAGGGCGACGTGATCGCGCTGCCCAAGGGCTCCACCCCGGTCGACTTCGCGTACGCGGTGCACACCGAGGTCGGGCACAAGTGCATCGGCGCCCGGGTGAACGGCAAGCTGGTGCCGCTGGAGTCGCAGCTCGCGAACGGCGACGTGGTCGAGATCTTCACGTCGAAGTCCGAGACCGCCGGGCCGTCGCACGACTGGCTCGGCTTCGTGGCGAGCCCGCGCGCGCGTACCAAGATCCGGCAGTACTTCAACAAGGAGCGCCGGGAAGAGGCGATCGACACCGGCAAGGACGAGATCGTCCGTGCCATGCGCAAGCAGGGCCTGCCGTTGCAGCGGATGCTGACCGCGGACGCGCTGACCGCGATCGCCCGGGACCTGCACCACACCGACGTGTCCAGCCTGTACGCGGCGGTCGGCGAGAACCAGGTCTCCGCGCAGGCGGTCGTGCAGCGCCTCGTCGCCGCGTACGGGGGCGAGGAGGGCGCGGTCGAGGACATCGCCGAGACGGCGGTGCCGACCCGCCCACCGCGCAACCGCGGCCGGTCGTACGACCCGGGTGTGGTCGTGGCGGGCGCCAGCGACGTGTGGGTCAAGCTGGCGCGCTGCTGCACCCCGGTGCCGGGCGACGACATCCTCGGCTTCGTGACGCACTCCGGCGGCATCAGCGTGCACCGTACCGACTGCACGAACGCGGCGGAGCTGCGCCGGCAGCCGCACCGGCTGGTCGAGGTGAGCTGGAAGCCGAGCGCGGCGTCGACGTTCCTGGTGGCGATACAGGTGGAGGCGCTGGACCGGCACCGGCTGCTCGCCGACGTGACGAAGGTGCTGTCCGAGGAGAAGGTCAACATCCTGTCCGCGACGGTCACCACGACGCGGGACCGGGTCGCGGTCAGCCGGTTCACGTTCGAGATGGCCGATCCGAAGCACCTCGGTCACCTGCTGAAGACCGTCCGCAAGGTCGACGGGGTGTACGACGCGTACCGGGTGACGTCGGGCGCCTGAGCCGGCGCGCTGGCCCCGCCGTACGGTTGCGTGTCTTGTCGCATGCAGGTTGCATGAGCGCCTAGGATGGACAATCCGTGACCTGGGGAGCGGATGCCGGAGGTGCCATGACTGACGACCCTGACCAGCCAGTTCCCGGTTCCGGCCGGGCTCAGGGCGGCGGAGGGGAACTGCCGCGACGGATTCCGGTGCGTACGGGCAGTCACCGTGCGCCGGAGCCGGACGAGGTGCCCGACGCGCATCTCACGGCGATCCTGCGGCATCTGACCACCGAGCACTGACCGCACACGGATCGGGCCGGCACCGCGCTTGGCGGTACCGGCCCGATCGTCGTGTCGGAGCTGGTCAGCTCTTGCCGCTGGGCGACGGGCTGGCGCCGGTCGCGGCGCTCACCCGCAGGCTGTCGATGGTCACCTTCTCCTTCGGCGCGCCGTCGCCCTTGGCGGCGTTCGCACCGGTGACGCCCTTCTTCGCGACCGCCTGGACCTTGTCGAGGCCCTTGGTCACGGTACCGATCACGGTGTAGCTCGCGGGCAGGTCACTGTTGCCGTACACGATGAAGAACTGGCTGCTGCCGGAGCCGGCCTGGCCGGTGTTGGCCACCGCGACCGTGCCCGTCGGGTACGTCGGCTTCTTGCCGGTCGGCAGGTTCTCGTCCTTCACGGTGTACGTCGGGCCGCCGGAGCCGGTGCCGGACGGGTCGCCGCACTGGAGCACCTCCAGGCCGGACGCCTTCGTCGTCATCCGGTGGCAGGTGGTCTTGTCGAAGAACTTCTTGCCCGCCAGGTACGCGAAGCTGTTGACGTTGCACGGCGCCTTGGCGGTGTCGAGCTTGACGTCGATCTCGCCGATGTTCGCCTTGATCGTCATCGTCTGCGTGCCGCTCTTCGGTACGTCGGTGTTGCTCGGCATCCCGACGTCCTTGAGCTTCTGCCCGCTCTGCGCCGTCGCCTTCTTGTAGCAGCTGGCGGCGGCCGGCGTCGCGGTCGCGCTGGCCGATGCGGACGCCTTCTTCTTGGTGTCCTTGCCGGCGTTCGCCCAGATGAAGGCACCGGTGCCGCCACCGACGACGAGGACCGCGGCGACGATGCCGATGATCGCCAGGGTCTGCCGGCGTTTGCGCGCGGTCGCGGCGCGGCGGGCCATCTGCCGCTCCAGCTTCGCGCGGGCCAGTGCGCGCTGGCGGTTCCTACTGGAAGCCACCGTGAGCTCCCCTCCCCGGTCGATCAGCAAGGACGTCAGGCACGGCGACACGCGGACAAATGGGTCGGTGCGCCGACAGGGTCGGGCGCACACGTCGCCGGGCCCAGCGTCAAAGGTTAACCAACCGTGATCGGCCGGCGCGCGGGCCGGGTCGGAACAAATGCATAACGGTCGCCTGTGAACCATCCGTACACGGCCCGCCGGCCGCGCTGCACGGCCCGCCGGCCGCGCTGCGCGGCCTTGCGGCCGGGCCCGGTGCGTACGCCGGTAGTGTTGTTCTTCGAGTCTGCCGGGTTCCGCGCCCCGCGGCACCACCGCCGGAGACCGTGCCAGGAAGGACGTCATGCTCGTCGCCGGGTTCCCCGACACCGTGTTCGGGACGAACTGCTATGTCGTGGCGCCCGACGCCGGCGAGGAGTGCGTGATCGTCGACCCCGGCATCGGTGTCGCCGACCGGCTGGCCGAGGTGGTCGCCGAGCACCGGTTGCGGCCGGTGGCGGTGCTGCTGACCCACGGCCACATCGACCACACGTACTCGGTGGTGCCGGTGTGCGGGGCGAACGGGATCACGGCGTACATCCATCCGGCGGACCGGAAGATGCTCGCGGACCCGGCGTCGGGGCTGTCGCCCCAGCTCGCCGCGGCCCTGCACCAGCTGCCCGGTGGCCTGGTGTCGACCGAGCCGGACGACGTGGCCGACCTGTCCGACGGCGCCGCGGTACGGCTGGCGGGGCTGGAGTTCGCGGTGGACCACGCCCCGGGCCATACCAGGGGGTCGGTGATGTTCCGCGTCCCTGGTGGCGTGCGGCGCACGGGCGCCGAGCTGCCGGAGCGGCCCGAGCTGGTGGAGGCCAGCGAGGTCTGCTTCGCGGGGGACGTGGTGTTCGCCGGCTCCGTCGGACGCGTCGACCTGCCGGGCGGCAGTGCCGAGCAGATGGCCGACAGTCTCCGCCGGCGGGTCCTGCCGCTCGCGGACACCGTCGCCGTCCTGCCCGGGCACGGCCCGCACACCACGATCGGCCGCGAGCGCCACACCAATCCGTACCTGCAGGATCCGGGTGTGCTCGCCGGCGACTGACCACGACCCCCTTTTCTTGCGCCGCGTGGTACGCGGCGGCCGTGACACGCCGAGAGGTTCCACATGAGCAAGCCGACCCCGTTGAGCGGGTTCCCGGAGTGGCTGCCCGCCGGGCAGATCGTCGAGCGCCAGGTCGTCGAGACGCTGCGCCGCACGTTCGAGCTGTACGGGTTCGCCCCGCTGACCACCCGCGCCGTCGAACCGATGGACCAGTTGCTGCGCAAGGGCGAGACCTCCAAGGAGGTGTACGTGCTGCGCCGGCTGCAGGCCGACGCCGACGACCCGTCCGACTCGGGCCTGGGGCTGCACTTCGACCTGACCGTGCCGTTCGCCCGGTACGTGCTGGAGAACGCGGGGAAGCTCCAGTTCCCGTTCCGGCGGTACCAGATCCAGCCGTGCTGGCGGGGTGAGCGGCCGCAGGAGGGCCGGTACCGGGAGTTCCTGCAGGCGGACATCGACATCGTGGACCGGGACACGCTGCCCGCGCACTACGAGGTGGAGCTGCCGCTGGTGATCGCGGACGCGCTGCGCGCGCTGCCGCTGCCGGCGGTGACCATGCACGTCAACAACCGGAAGCTGTGCCAGGGCTTCTACACCGGGCTGGGGCTGTCCGACCCGATGGAGGCCATCCGGATCGTCGACAAGATCGACAAGATCGGTCCGGCGGCGGTCGCCGAGCAGCTGACCGCGGTACTCGGCGCGAGCGACGCGCAGGCGAAGGCGTGCCTGGCGCTGGCCGAGATCAGTACGCCGGACGCGTCGTTCGCGGACCGCGTCGCGGCGCTGGGCGTCACCGATCCGCTGCTGGACACCGGTGTCGAGGAGCTGGTCGCGGTCGTCGAGGCGGCGGCCGAGCACGCGCCGGGCCTGCTCGTCGCCGACCTGAAGATCGCCCGCGGCCTCGACTACTACACCGGCACCGTGTACGAGACGTTCCTGGCCGGCAGCGAGTCGCTGGGCTCGATCTGCTCGGGCGGCCGGTACGACAACCTGGCCAGTTCGGGGGACGAGTCGTACCCGGGGGTGGGGTTGTCGATCGGCGTGTCCCGGATCCTGGGGCGGCTGCTGGGTCGTGAGGAGCTGACCGCGACGCGTACGGTGCCGACCTGCGTCCTGGTGGCGCTGCCGAACGACGAGTCCCGCGCCGACTGCGACCGGCTCGCCATGGCACTGCGGCGGCGGGGGATCGCGACCGAGGTGGCGCCGGCGGCGCAGAAGTACGGCAAGCAGATCCGGTTCGCGCAGCGGCGCGGCATCCCGTTCGTGGCGTTCCCGGGCGAGGACGGCGTGCAGATCCGCGACATCCGGTCCGGCGAGCAGGTCCCCGTCGACCCGGCGACCTGGCAGCCGCCGGCCGAGGACCTGCACCCGCGGATCGTCGCCGGCTGACGGCTGGAAGAATTCGGTACCAGAGACACGATCTTCGAAGGAGACAGCTCGTGATCCGCACCCAGGCGGCAGGCACGCTGCGCGCCGAGCACATCGGACACCAGGTCACGCTGGCCGGCTGGGTGGCCCGCCGCCGGGACCACGGCGGGGTCATCTTCGTCGACCTGCGGGACGCGTCGGGCGTGGTACAGGTCGTGTTCCGCGGCGGCAGCGCCGAGGCCGACACCGCCGCGTCCGCCGCGCACGTGCTGCGCAGCGAGTTCTGCGTGCGGATCGTGGGCACGGTCGAGCGCCGCCCCGCCGGCAACGAGAACCCGGAGCTGCCCACCGGCGAGGTGGAGCTGACCGTCACCGAGCTGGACGTACTGAGCGAGTCGGCGCCGCTGCCGTTCCCGATCGACGAGCACGTCGGGGTCGGCGAGGAGGCGCGCCTCAAGTACCGGTATCTGGATCTGCGGCGGTCGGGGCCGGCGGCGGCGTTGCGGCTGCGCAGTGACGCGAACCGGATCGCCCGCGGGGTGCTCGGCGAGCGCGACTTCGTGGAGATCGAGACGCCGACGTTGACGCGGTCCACGCCGGAGGGCGCCCGCGACTTCCTGGTCCCGGTCCGACTCCAGCCCGGCAGCTGGTACGCGCTGCCCCAGTCGCCGCAGCTGTTCAAGCAGCTGCTGATGGTGGCCGGGATGGAGCGCTACTACCAGATCGCCCGCTGCTACCGGGACGAGGACTTCCGCGCCGACCGGCAGCCGGAGTTCACCCAGCTCGACATCGAGATGTCGTTCGTGACGCAGGACGACGTGATCGAGGTCGGCGAGGAGATCACCGCGGCGCTGTGGAAGGAGCTGGCCGGGGTCGAGATCCCGCGCCCGATCCCGCGCATCACCTGGCACGACGCCATGGACCGCTACGGCTCGGACAAGCCCGACCTGCGGTACGACCTGACGCTCACCGAGCTGACCGAGTACCTGCGGGGCACCGAGTTCCGGGTGTTCGCGGGCGCGATCGCCGCCGGTGGGTACGTGGGTGCCGTGGTGATGCCCGGCGGCGCGGGCCAGTCCCGCAAGGAGCTGGACGGCTGGCAGGACTGGGCGAAGGCGCGCGGCGCCAAGGGCCTGGCGTACGTGGTGTTCGACGGGGAGTCGGGCGCGCCGAAGGGTCCGGTGGCGAAGAACCTGTCCGAGGAGCACCTGGCCGGGCTGGCCGACGCGGTCGGCGCGAAGCCGGGCGACGCGGTGTTCTTCGCGGCGGGGGAGCGGATCGGCGCGCAGGAGCTGCTGGGCGCGGCGCGGCAGGAGATCGCCCGGCGTACCGGGCTGGTGGACGAGAACGCGTGGGCGTTCTGCTGGGTCACCGACGCGCCGATGTTCCTGCCGGTGGAGTCGAGCGACGACGTGGCCGTCGGGTCGGGGTCGTGGACCGCGGTGCACCACCCGTTCACCTCGCCGACCGCCGAGTGGCTGGACTCGTTCGAGCAGGACCCGGGCCGCGCCCTGGCGTACGCGTACGACATCGTGTGCAACGGGAACGAGATCGGCGGCGGCTCGATCCGTATCCACCAGGACGAGGTGCAGCGGCGGGTGTTCGACCTGCTGGGCATCACGCCGGACGACGCGGCCGAGAAGTTCGGCTTCCTGTTGGAGGCGTTCAAGTACGGCCCGCCGCCGCACGGCGGCATCGCGTTCGGCTGGGACCGGGTGTGCATGCTGCTGGCCGGTGTGGACAGCATCCGGGACGTGATCGCGTTCCCGAAGTCGGGCGGCGGGTTCGATCCGCTGACCGGCGCGCCGACGCCGATCACCCCGCAGCAGCGCCGGGAGGCCGGTGTGGACGCGAAGCCGAAGCCGAAGGCCGACCCGGCGCAGTGACACCGTCGCGCGGATCCGGTCGGCCGGATCCGCGCGGTCGTTCCACACTGGACAGTCCGATGTGGACGTTGTGGGTCGCCCGGCCGGCGGGGCGCTACGGCAGCGCGCGCAGCGCCGCGGCGGTGTGGTCGTCGGCCGGGTAGTACAGCTCGACGACGAGCTCGTCGAGCGTGACGTCCTGCGGCGTGCCGAACATCGTCAGCGTACCGAACAGGGCCAGTTCGGTTGTGCCGTAACGGATCCGGATCGGCATGGTGATGTCGTGCGGCGCCGGTACGGGCGGCGGGCCGGTCGGCGCGTCGGGCGCCAGTTCGTCGTGCAGGGCGCTCAGCACCGGGTCGCCGGTGGCGGCGATCTGCCGGCGCAGCCGCCCGAGTAGCCCGGCGCGTACCTGGTCGACATTGGCGATGCGCGGGGCGAGGCCGTCCGGGTGCAGGCCGAGCCGGAGCATGTTGACCGGTGGTACGAGCAGGTCCGCGGCGGCGCCGTCGAGGAAGACGCGGGCCGCGGCGTTGCTGTCGACGAGCGTCCAGTGCCGGTCCACCACGACCGCCGGGTACGGCAGGTGCGCGTCGAGGATGCGGCGCAGCGCGGTCCGTGCGGCGGCCATGTCCGCGTCGTCGAGGGTGCGGTGCCGGTAGACCGGGGCGTACCCGGCGGCGACGAGCAGCGCGTTGCGCTCGCGCAGCGGTACCGACAGCTGGTCGGCGAGGTGCAGGACGAGCTGCCGGCTGGGGGTGGACCGGCCGGTCTCCACAGTGGACAGATAGCGGGTGGAGACGCCGGAAAGCTCCGACAGGGCGAGCTGGCTGAGGCCGCGGCGGTGCCGCCACTCGCGCAGCAGGGTTCCGATCGTCGGCACGCGGCGAGCCTAGCCGGGCGCCGGTCGGCGCGGCCATGACCCAACTGGTCATGGCCGTGGTGCCCGGCGAGGGCCGAGGCTGGTGGCATGACCAAGGAAACGGAACGGAACCGGACGATCGTGCTCACCGCGTTCCAGGAGTTCGCCCGGGGGAACCTGGAGCATCTGCGGGACGTGCTGGCACCGGACTTCGTGGAGCACAGTCCCGGCAACCCGTCCGGGCGCGACGCGTTCGTCGACTTCCTGCGTACGGCGCCGGTCGCGGGCGCGGCGCTCGACCTGCGGCGGGTCGTCGCCGACGGCGCGTACGTGGTGCTGCACTACCGGATGACGACGCCCGACGAGCCCCGCGGTACGGCGGTGGTCGACATCTGGCGGCTGGCCGACGGGCTGATCGCCGAGCACTGGGACGTCGTCCAGCCCGTACCGGAGGAGGCGTCGACGCCGCACGGGATGTTCTGACGGCAGGGAACCCGGCCGCGACGTGGCCGCGGCCGGGTCCAGGCCGTCAGCGGACCGGCGGCAGGCCGGTACGGCGGGTGAGGCTGGCGGCGGCCGTGCCGCGGACGATCGCGGTGATGGCGATGCCGCCGATCAGGTTGATGACCGCGGTGGGCGCGACGGCGAGCCAGCCGCCCTCCCGCTGGTGGATGCCGAGCGGGATGAGCACGAGGATCGCGGTGCACAGCGCGCCGATCCAGCCGAAGTAGAACAGCGGTCGGGGCGTGCCGACGAGCAGCAGGTGCATCACCGCGGTGGCCAGCAGCGACGCGACCGCGCCGGCGAAGGCGTACCCGATCATGGAAGGGGTGAACGGCTGGCCGCTCGGCTTGACGCCGAGGATGGTCATGCCGAGCACGTTGCCGACGATGAGGAAGCCGACGACGGCGAGCAGTGCCGCGATGAGCGCGGTGACGACGCCGCCGGTCCACAGCCGGGTCGGGTTGAAGACCGGCTGGCGCCGCGGTGGCGCGGGCGCGGCGGGCGGGCTGATCTGCCGCGTCTGATCGGCGTCCGGTTCGGACCGCTGCGGGTCCGGTGACGCCGAGCCATACCAGGTCACAGCCACCTCCGCGGCGACGAACGGGTGTCACCACCCATCATCGAGCATCTGTCGCGGAAGTGCACCCCGGTGACGGCCCACTCAGTCCGGTACGGGGTAGCCCCAGGCGCGGCAGATGTCGCGCAGCGCCTCGGGTACGTCGCCGGGGGTCGGCCGGGCGGCCTGTACCGCACCCGAGTTGATCTTCCCGCTCCAGTCGCCGAGGCCCCGGCGGAACCGCGTCTGCCCGCGCTGGCCGTACTCCAGCATGGCGGGTTCCCAGTCGACGCCGAGCCAGGCGCACAGCCGCCGGGTCTCGCGTTCCGGCTCGGCGGTGAGGTCCTCGTACCGGACGTCGATGCCGGTCAGTTCGGTGCGCGCCTCCTGCAGGGCCGTCAGGTACCGGAGGACGTCGGTGGCGGCGTCGTCGGCGGTCATCGTCGGGCGTGCCTCCCGCCAGGAGCGGTGGATCGCCGCGGGGTGGCGCAGCAGGAAGATGAACCGCGCGTCGCGCCAGGTGTCGGCCAGCGACCGGTACGCGAAGACGTGGTTCGGGGTCTTCTCCACCAGCGTCGTCTTGCCGCTGCGGTGCAGCGCCGCGTCGAGCAGCCGGTCGCGCAGCAGCGCCGTCAGCTCCGTACGGTCGAAGCCGAGTTCGGCCATCGCCTGCTCCGCGTACCAGCCGGACACGGTGGCGGTGACGTCCGGCAGGTGCAGCTCGTGCGGGGAGTACAGGGTGGAGTGGCTGCCGAGGACGGCGCGCAGCAGGGTCGAGCCGCTGCGTACCGAGGAGAGGATGAAGACGGGGGAGTGCAGCAGCCGGTCCGTGCGGGTGACGCGGTGGCCGTTGCCGGTGCCACGCACCCGGACCAGCTGGTATCCGAGGGTGCGGGCGAGGGCCTGGTTGATCGTTCGCTTCATGGACATCGCGCCGGACGCTAGAACCCGAACTGATCATTTTGCTGTGCGTTCACCCGGCGTACGGCATGCCCAGCGCGGCACCTCAACCCTGGGGTTGAGCCCGCGGACCCATCCCGGCGCCGATGTGCGCCGCGGCGCCGATCCGTAGCGTCGGGGACGTCGAAGACACGTCCCTCTCGTACCGATGGAGCACCCATGTCGTCCCAGACCGTCACGTACCTGCTGTACGGGTTTCTCGGGCTCGTCCTGCTGGTCTGGATCATCTCCCGCCAGGTGGGCGAGCGGACCTGGACACCGCGGCGCCTGGCGGTCATGCCGCTGATCTTCGTGGTGGTCGCGGTCGTGAACGGCCGGACGCTCGGCCACGACCTGTCCTCCGGCCTCGGCGTGGGCCTGTTCGCCGCCGGTCTCGTCCTCGCCGTCGTACTCGGCTTCGCGCGGGCGGCGACCATGGCCGTACGCCCCGGTCCGGACAACTCGGTCGTCACCCGCGGCAACAGGTGGACGATGGTGCTGTGGATCGTGTCCCTCGCCGTACGGGTGGCGCTGGCGTTCGGCGCGGCGTCGCTGGGTGCGCCGGAGGGCGTCGCCGAGGCGATGCTGTTCGCTGCCGTCACCATTGGCGCGCAGAACCTGATCGTGGCCCGGCGCGGCGGCCTGCTCGGGGCGCAGCCGCAGCGGGTCTGAGGCAGCCGTGAGCGCCGACGGCGTACGCGACGGCGGGTTGTTCCTTCCGGGCAACCCGACGTCGCCGCGGCGTACCGCCGTGCGGATGGTGAGTCTGCTGGCGTGGGTGGCCATCTCCCTGGTGTCGGTACCCGCCGAGCACCGGCCCGTGACCGCGGTCCTGGTGGCCGTCGGCGGCACCGCGGTGGTCGTCGGCGGCCAGCTGCTCGGCCGGCGGCACTGGTGGCTGACCGTCGCCAGCGTCTGCCTGTACGCCGCGTGCGGGCTGGCACTCATGGCGCTGGTACACAGCTGGCTCGGCTGGGTACCGGTGATCTTCGGGGTGTTCTGGGCGATCATCCGGCTGCCGGCCCGGTGGGCGCTGGCCTTCTCGTCCGCTCTGGTCGTCGCGATGGTCGTGGTCGGCTGGTTCTCGTTCGGCGCGCCGGCGGTGGTCGGTCAGCTCGGCAGCTGCATGGGCATGGCCATCCTGGCGTACACGATGCGCAGTGCCCGGCAGCGCGCCGCGGACGCCGAGCGCCTGCTGGAGTCGGAACGGCAGGCCCGGGAGGCCACCGCCCGCGCGGAACTGCTCGCCGAACGGCAGCGGCTCGCCCGGGAGATCCACGACATCCTCGCGCACACGCTGTCCGCGCAGGTCGTACAGCTGGAGGGGGCGCGGTTGCTGCTGTCCCGCGGCGCCGACACCCCCGCCGTACTGACCCGCGTCGAGCAGGCGCAGCGGCTGGCCCGGGACGGGCTGGAGGAGACCCGCCGGGCGCTGGAGTCGCTGCGTGGCCGGGCCCGGCCGCTGGACGAGGCGCTGCCCGCGCTCGCCGCCGACTCCGGCGCCACGTACGCGAGCGAGGGCGCGGCGCGCGATCTGGGGCCCGAGGTGTCCCTGGCGATCGTGCGTACGGTGCAGGAGGCGCTGACGAACGCGCGCAAGCACGCGCCGGGCGCGTCCGTCTCGGTACGCCTGCGGTACGCGGCGGACGAGACGAGCGTGGAGATCGCCGACACCGGTGCCCGGGAGGGTGGCCTCGGCCTGGCGACCACCGGTGCCGGGTACGGTCTTGCCGGGATGCGGGAGCGCGCCGAACTGCTCGGCGGGGCACTGTCGGCGGGCCCGTACGGCGACGGAGGGTTCCGGGTCCGGCTGCGCATCCCGACGTGACCGAGGGGAGCGCGGTGGACGAGCGGCCGATCCGGGTTGTCGTGGCCGACGACCAGCGTGTCGTACGCGACGGCATCGAGCTGATGCTGTCGTTGACCGACGGCGTCGAGGTGGTCGCCACCGCCGCGGACGGGGTGGCGGCGGTGGCAGCGGTCGCCGCGCACGACCCCGACGTCGTACTGATGGACCTGCGGATGCCGCGCTGCGACGGCGTGGAGGCGACCCGGCTGGTACGGCGTGACCATCCGCGCTCCCAGGTCGTCGTCCTGACCACGTACGCGGACGACGAGAGCGTGCTGGCCGCGCTGCGCGCCGGGGCCCGCGGGTACCTGACGAAGGACGCGGGCGCCGAGGAGGTGGCCCGGGCCGTACGGCGGGTGGCGTCGGGGCAGGCCGACCTCGACCCGGACGTCCAGCGGCGGTTGCTGGAGATGCTGCCGGCGCACGCGGCGCCGACGGTGGGCGTACCGCCGGACGGGTTGACCGACCGGGAGGTCGAGGTGCTGTCGCTGATCGCGGCCGGCCTGTCGAACGGCGAGATCGCGCGGTCCCTGGTGGTCAGCGAGGCGACCGTGAAGACGCACGTCAACCACGTGTTCGCGAAGACCGGGGTACGCGACCGCGCGCAGGCCGTGGCGTACGCGTACCGGCACGGTCTGGCGGGGTGAGCGGGCTGTCAGGTCAGGTACGCGGCGAGCGCGGGCGTCGGGTCGAAGTCCGGGTCCGGGTTGGCCAGCTGGCGTAGCAGCAGGCCGTCGATCAGCGCCATCAGCCCCGGTATCGCCGCGGCGGGGTCGGGCAGCCCGAGCGGCGCGAGCAGTACGGTGCCGTAGCTGGTGAGTTCGTCCTGGGCGCGGGCGATGCGGCGCTGCAGGTGCGGCCGGAACGCCGCCTCGTGGAACGCCGCGTGCCGGGCGAGCGTCAGTTCGCGGTGCGGGCCGGTGAGATCGGCCAGCAGCACGGCGATCGCGCGCACGAACTCCTCCGCGGTACGCGGCGGCGCCGGATCGGCGAGCCGGGACCAGACGGCCGTCTCGCGTTCGAGCAACCGGTCGAGTACGCCGGTGAGCAGCGCGTCGCGGGTGCGGAACAGGTTCGAGGTGGAGCCGGCGGGCAGGTCGGCGGCGGCGTCCGCGGCGCGGTGGGTGAGCTGGCGCAGGCCGGCGGTGCCGAGCACGGTGATGGCCGCGTCGAGCACCCGGGTACGACGGTCGGACATGACCCGACACTACAGGGGTAGTCATCGCCACTACAGATGTAGTACGGTGCGGGTATGGCACGGAGGGTGGCCGTCGTGGGCGGCGGCATCGGTGGACTGACGGCGGCGGCCGGGCTCCGCCGTACCGGCTGGCACGTCGACGTGTACGAGCGGGCCGACGCGCTGCCCGCGACCGGCACCGCGCTCGGCATCTGGCCCGCCGCGCTGCGGGCGCTCGACACCGTCGGCGTGGACGCGCGCAGCATCGGCCAGCCGCAACCCGGCGGCGCGCTCTACCGGCCCGACGGCACGCGCATCGCCACGCTCGACATGACCCGCATCGAGCAGCGGTACGGCGAGTCCGTCCGGCTGGTGAGCCGGCCCGACCTGCTGGCCCTGCTGGCCGCCGCGCTCCCCGCCGGGACCGTACGGTTCGGTTGCGGCGTCACGGATCCCGCTGCCCTGGCCGACGAGTACGACGTGGTCGTGGGGGCGGACGGGATCGGCAGCGTCACCCGGACCGCGGCGTTCGGCACCGCGTCGCGTCCCCGGTACGCGGGATGGCTGTGCTGGCGCGGCGTCGTCGATCTGTCCATCGCCGAGGGCGGCGAGACGTGGGGACGCGGCGCGCGGTTCGGGTGCACGCCGCAGGTCGACGGCCGCACCAACTTCTACGCCGTGCGTACCGTGCCGGAGGGGTGGCGGCCCGACGACGACCTCGCCGAGCTGCGCCGGGTGTTCGGCGACTGGCACGACCCGGTGCCCCGGGTGCTCGACCGCATCGACCCCGGCGCGCTACTCGTGCACGACCTGTCCGACCTCACCCCGGCCCTCCCGTCGTACGTGGCGGGGCGGGTCGTGCTGCTCGGCGACGCCGCGCACGCCATGACCCCCGACCTCGGTCAGGGCGCCTGCCAGGCCATCATCGACGCCGCCGCGCTCGCCGAATGCCTCGCCACCGGCGAACCGTCCGCCGGGCTCGCCGCGTACGACCAACGGCGGCGCCGGCCCACCCAGCGGATGGCCGCCATGTCCCGCCGCGTCAACCGTTTCGCCCGGGTACGGCACCTGGTCGGAGTACGCGACACCGTGCTGCGCCTCGCCACCGTCCTCGGCCCACCCGCCGGCTGACCCACCCGTTTCCCTTGGTACGCAAGCGAAACGGTCAGGTGCGGCGGAAGGTGGCGAGGGTCGTGGCGGCGGCGGTGAGGAAGCCGGCGGCGCCGACGAGTACGCCGATGTGCAGGCCGGTGACCGGATCGGTGGCGACGAGGGTGCCGACGAGCCCGACACCGAGTGCGCTGCCGGTCTGCCGGGCGGCGTTGAACACCGCGGACGCCGCGCCGCCGCGGTCGGCAGGCGCCGCCGCCATGATCGCCGCCGTGGCCGCCGGCATCGTGAACCCGGTACCGAACCCGGTGAGGACGAGCGGCGCGACCAGCACCCAGTACGCCGTGTCGGTGCCGGCCACCAGCCACCCGGCGAGTCCGACCGCACCGAGTACGAGCCCGGCCGCCATCGGTACGTGCGGTCCGCGCCGCGCCGCGAGCCGGCCGCCGAGCGGTGACGCGACGACCGGCATCAGCGCCATCGGCGCCATCGCCAGCCCGGTGCCGAGCGGGCCGAGGTGGACGGTGCGCTGGAAGTACAGGGGGAGGGCGAACAGCAGGCCGTAGAAGCCGAGGTTGAGCAGGATCCCGACGACCGCGGACGCGCCGAACCGCCGGTCGGCGAACAGGGCCAGCGGCAGCATCGGCGCCGGCGCCCGCCGTTCCAGCAGGACGAACGCCGGGAGCGCGAGCGCGGCCGTACCGAACAGGGCGAGGACGACGGGACAGGTCCAGCCGCGCTCGCCCGCCTCGATCAGCGCCGCGGTCAGCGCGGCGAGACACACCGCGCCCGCCCCCTGCGCCGGTACGTCCAGCCCGCGGCGCACCGCCACCCGCGCCGGCGCCGACACGTACCGGCGGGTGAGGGTGACGCCCAGGATCCCGAACGGCACGTTGACCGCGAACACCGCGCGCCAGCCGACGGCGGACACGAGCGCGCCGCCGAGTACCGGGCCGGCGGCGGCGGCGACCCCGGCGACCATGCCCCAGATCCCGAACGCCCGCGCCCGCGCCGCCGCGTCCGGGTACGCGTGCCGCAGCAGCGCCAGCGACGCCGGCACCATCAGCGCCGCGCCCACCCCCTGTACCAGCCGCGCCGCGACGAGCGTGCCGGCGCCCGGCGCGAGCCCGCAGGCCGCCGAGGCGAGCGTGAACACGGTCAACCCCACCAGGAACACCGCCCGGCTGCCGAACCGGTCGCCCAGCCCGCCCGCGAACAGCAGCAACCCGGCGAACGCCAGCGTGTACCCGTCGGCGACCCACTGGAGCGCCGTGACCGCGCCGCCCAGCTCGGTACCGATCGTCGGCAGGGCGACGGTGACGACCGTGACGTCCAGGATCACCAGGAAGTATCCGAGGCACACCGCCACCAGGGGCAGCAGCCCGGCGGACACCGCCCGTCCGGTACGGGGGCCGGTCGTGATCGTCATGGCCCCAGTGTCCGGCCGGAACACTACGCCGAACGACGAAGTGTCGTCGCTCTACCCTGATGCCATGGGAAGGGGTGCCAAGGGAAGGGGTGCCATGGGACGCGCGGACGGGCGGCCGCTGGCCACCGAGACCGACATCGCGCACGTCGCGGCGGCGATCGGCGACCCGTCGCGCGCCGCGATCCTCAAAGCCCTCGCCGGCGGCGGCGTCCTGCCCGCCAGCGCGCTCGCCGCCGAGGTCGGCGTCAGCGCCTCCACGGTCAGCGCGCACCTGGCGAAGCTGCGCGAGGCGAAGCTGCTCACCGTCGAGCACGACGGCCGGCACCGCTACTTCCGCCTCGCCAGTACGGACGTGGCCCGTGCGCTGGAGGAACTGGCCCGCATCGCCCGACCGTTGCCGGTGCGTACGTTGCGCGGCAGCGTCCGCGCGCAGGCCCTGCTGCGCGCTCGGCTCTGCTACGACCACCTCGCCGGCCGGCTCGGCGTCGCGCTGCTCGCCGCGCTCGTCGACCACCGCACCCTCGCGTACGACGGGGCCTCCTACCGGATCACCGCGGCCGGTCGGGACGACCTCGTCGCGTTCGGCATCGACCCCGCCGAGTTCCCCCGCCGCCGCCCCACCATCCGGTACTGCGTGGACTGGGGCGAGGGCCGGCATCACCTGGCCGGCGCGCTCGGGGGTGCGTTCGCCGCGCGGCTGTTCGACCTGGACTGGCTCCGGCGCGGGCGGGCCCGCCGCGTCGTCCGACTCACCGCCGCCGGTACCGCCGGGCTGCACGACACGTTCGGCCTGCCGACCGACTGGGCCGGGGACCGCTGAGAACCCGCGTCAGCTCCGCGCCCCACGGGACCGCGCCTGCCGCCACCGGTACTGGCGCATCACCTCTGGCGTCGACGCCGCGCGCCGCCGTACCGGCGTGATTGCCTTGCGGCGCCTGCCAACGGAAGCGTGCGACGCTGGTGGCGTACGAGTGGCGATGTGGACCGGATCGCTTGCGGGGCAGCGTAATCCGGGGGGAGGGTACGGGATGGCGGACTTCGACCTGAGCGGGCAGGTCGCGCTCGTCACGGGTGGTTCGGCCGGGCTGGGTCGGGCGATCGCCGCGGCGCTGTCGGCGGCGGGAGCGCGGGTCGTGCTCGCCAGCCGCCGCGCGGACGCGTGCGCCGCGGAGGCGGCCCGGATCGCCGACGAGACAGGCAGTCCCGTCACCGGCGTCGGTTGCGACGTGACCGACGAACGGTCGGTGGCGGCGGCGGTCGCGTCGGTCGGGGACCGGCTGGACGTGCTGGTCACGAGCGCGGGCGTGCAGGCGCGCGGTGACCTGGCGGAGCTGGACGTGGCGGCGCTGCGCCGCTGCCTGGACGTGAACGTGGTCGGGACGTTCCTGGCGTGCCGGGCGGCGGTGCCGGTGATGCGCGCCCGCGGGTACGGGCGGATCGTGACGCTGGCGAGCGCGCTCGGGCTGGTCGGTGCTGCCGGCCGCTCGGCGTACGCGGCGAGCAAGGGCGCCGTGGTGCAGCTGACCCGCAGCCTGGCCGTGGAACTCGCCGGCACCGGGATCTGCGTCAACGCGCTGGCGCCCGGCCCGTTCCGTACGCCGCTGAACGAGGGGGTCGACGACGATCCGCGGGTCCGCGACTTCCTCGACCATCAGGTACCGGCGGGTCGGTGGGCGCAGCCGCACGAGCTGACCGGTGCCGCGCTGCTGCTGGCGAGTCCGGCGGCGTCGTACCTGACGGGGGCGGTGCTGCCGGTGGACGGCGCCTGGACCGCGCACTGACGCCGTCAGCCCTCCGGGTAGAAGAGGAACAGCGTGCAGCCGGTCGTGGAGGCGGGCACGTGCCAGCTGCCGGCGGGCGCGTGCAGGAAGGTACCGGCGGGGTGGTCGCGGGCGCCGTCGTGGAAGGTGCCGGCGACGACGTAGACCTCCTCGGGTCCGGGTTCGTGCACGTCGCGGTGCGGCCAGGAGGTGCCCGGGTCCATCTCCAGGACGTCGGCGTGCGCGCCGGTCGGCCCGCGCCACAGCGGGCGGACGCGGATCCCGGGGAACAGTTCCCGGACCGGGGCGTCGTCGACGGTACTGGCGGTGTAGCCCGGCTGGGCGAGGATCTCCGGGTGCATGCCTGCCACGGTGCCCCGCGCGCGGTACGGCCGGACAGAGCCCGCCCCGCCACCCTGGGGTACTTTCCTGCCATGCATCGGGTGGTGACCCTGGTCCGGCCGGTGCAGTCGACGTTCGAGCTCGGCTGCGCCGTCGAGGTGTTCGGCACGGAACGCGCCGGCGTGCCGCGGCACTACGAGTTCGCGGTGTGTGCCGAGACGCCCGGTCTGGTGCCGACGACCAGCGGGTACGCGATGTCGGTGCCGGCCGGCCTGGCGGCGCTGGAGTCCGCGGACACCGTGGTCGTCCCGGGCTGGCTGCCGGTGGAGTCCCCACTGCCGCCCCGGGTACGCGACGCGCTGCTGCGCGCGCACGCCCGCGGTGCCCGGCTGGTGTCCATCTGTTCCGGAGTGTTCGCGGTGGCGCGTACCGGGTTGCTGGACGGGCGGTCGGCGACGGTGCACCGGGCGCGGGCGGAACAGTTCCGGCGGGAGTTTCCGCGGGTGGGCGTGGAACCGGACCGGTCGTTCGTGGACCACGGTGACGTGGCGACGAGCGCCGGCGCGGGCGCGGGGCTGGACCTGTGCCTGCACCTGGCGGGCCGCGACCACGGCACCGCGTACGCCGCGCGGCTGGCCCGGCACATGGTGCTGCCGTACCGGGAGGAGGGTCGGGTGCCGGTGGCGCCGCCGGCCGGGGAGGGGCTGGACGACCTGCTCGACTGGGCCGGCGCCCGCCTCGGCGAACCGCTGTCCGTGGACGATCTCGCCGCCCGCCTCGGCGTCTCCGGCCGTACGCTGGCGCGCCGCTTCACCGAGCAGCTCGGTACGAGTCCCGGCGCGTGGCTGCTCGCCCGGCGGGTCGCCGCGGCCCGCACCCTGCTGGAGGAGACGGACCTGCCGGTGGACGCGGTCGCGACCCGGGTCGGCCTCAGCTCCGCGGTCAACCTGCGCCGCCGGTTCCTGGCCCGGGTGGGTACGACACCGGGCGCGTACCGGCGGGCGTTCCGCGCGTCCTGACCGTCCTCGGGCCGCGGCGACGTGCCCGGCCGACCTCCTCACCCGGTCCACCGCACCCTGCCGCGGCTACGATCGGGATGCCGCGCAGTCCTTGGTACCGAAGGGAAACGCCACCGATGCCCAAGCCCCCTCCCGTCGGTACGGCCGCCCCGGACTTCGAGCTGCCCGGCGTCCTGCTCCGACCTGGCGACGGCGAGGCGCAGGTGGACCGCGCCGACTACCGGCTCTCCGCGTACCGGGGGCGGCCGGTCGTGCTCGCGTTCTACCCGGGTGACGACACGCCCGTGTGCACCCGCCAGCTCTGCTCGTACTCGGACGGCCTGGCCGGGTTCGCCGACCTCGGCGCCGACGTGTGGGGCATCAGCCGGCAGGGCCTCGACAGCCACGAGAGCTTCGCGGTGAAGCGCGGCATCCGCTTCCCGCTGCTGTCCGACACCACCGGCCAGGTCGCCGGCCGGTACGGGATCGCCGTGCCCGGGCTCGGGCTGCGCCGTTCGGTGTTCCTCGTCGACGCGGACGGTACGGTCCGGTGGCGGCACGTCACGCTGGTCGGCCTGGGCTTCCCGGACCGCGACGAGCTGACCCGCGCCCTCGCCGCCCTCGCCGGCTAGCCCCCGTTCCGCCGCGTTCGCGGTCGCCCCGCTCGCTCGATCACGTTGCGGCGCAACGGTTTCGCGACGCTCGACGGAAGGGGCGCGGGTCAGCTGCGCCGGCCGGAGAACTCCTCGTACGCGGCGACGACCTCCTCGGTGTCACCGTCCATCCGGATCACACCGGACTCCAGCCAGATCGTACGTTCGCACATGTCGCGGATCGTCTTGTTCTGGTGGCTGACGACGAACACGGTGCCGGCCTGGCCGCGGAGTTCCCGCACGCGTTCCTCGCTGCGCCGCTGGAACGACGCGTCGCCGGTGGCCAGCGCCTCGTCGATCAGCAGTACGTCGTGGGTCTTGGCGGCGGCGATGGAGAACCGGAGCCGCGCCGCCATGCCCGACGAGTACGTGCGCATGGGCAGGGAGATGAAGTCGCCGCGCTCGTTGATGCCGGAGAAGTCGACGATCTGCTGGTAGTTCTGCTTCACCTGCGCGGGGGTCATCCCCATCGCCAGGCAGCCCAGCACCACGTTGCGCTCGCCGGTCAGGTCGTTCATCAGCGCCGCGTTCACGCCGAGCAGCGACGGCTGCCCGTTCGTGTACACCTTGCCGGTGTGCGGCGGGAGCAGGCCGGCGATCGCGCGCAGCAGCGTGGACTTGCCGGAACCGTTGCTGCCGACGATGCCGATCGCCTCGCCCTTGTGCGCCACGAAACTCACCCCGCGTACGGCGTGCACCTCGCGCATCGACGGGGGCCGCCGCCGCCGTACGATCCGGCTGAACGCCGCGGCCGGCGAGTTCCGGCTGCCGCTGGCGCCGTACACCCGGTAGACGATGTGGACGTCGTCGACGATGACGGTGGGGTCGTCGAAGTCAGCCACGGCCGTACTCCTCCTCGGCCTTCCAGAAAAACACGAACCCGCCGATGCCGACGACCACGGCCCACAGCACGGCCTTGAGCCACAGGTGCCCCGGCACCATGTCCCGCGGTACCGACGACATGAGCGAGCGCCGCATCAGGCTGATGAACACGTACGCCGGGTTGGCGTTGAGGAGCGTCGACACGGCGTGCGGGGCGTGCCGGGAGAAGATGGCCGTGCTGTAGAAGACGCCCGAGCCGTACATCCAGACGCGCATCACGAACGGCACCAGCTGCGACAGGTCGGTCGTCTTCGCGGCCAGCCGGGCGACGATCAGCACCAGCCCCGCGTTGAACATCGACTGGAGCAGGATCGCCGGAATGACCAGGAACCAGCGCCAGGTCAGCGGTTCGCCGGTGAGCAGCACGATCCCGCTCAGTACCACCATGGACAGCACGAGCTGCTGCAACTGGGAGATGGTCGCGGCGACGGGCAGGCAGGCCCGGGGGAAGTGCAGCGCGCGGATCAGGGTGAGGTTGCCCGGGATGGACCGGGTGCCCGACTGCACCGCCTGCTGCGTGAAGTTGAAGATGAACACCCCGACGCAGAGGTACGCGATGTAGTTCTGGATGCCGCGGTGCGTGCCGAGCAGTACGCCGAAGATCAGGAAGTAGACGGCGGCGTTGACCAGCGGGGTCACCACCTGCCAGAGCTGACCGAGCCGGGCCGTCGTGTACTGCGCGGCGAGCTTCGACGAGGCGAACGTCACGATGAAGTGCCGGCGCCCCCACACCTGCCGGGCGTACTCGATCAGGCCGGGGCGCGCGCCGCTGACCCCCAGCCCGTATCTGCGGGCGAGTTCCGACAGGTCGGTCGTGTCGGGCGGCGGGGCCGCCCCGGCACCGCCGGCCGCACGCGCCGATGCCGACAGATCGGTCACAGCCAGCTCAACTCCCTCACCCATCGGTACTCCTCGCTCGGGCTCCGCAGCAACCGGCGCGACGGCCGTCCCGCGTGTCGACCCCCCGGTACGACACGACACCGGCGTACGCGACCGGCGTGCTGCCACGTCGGAACGATACCGTTTCGTCGTCTCGATACGATAGGCACGTCCGACGACGGAACGCAACCGGATCGTCGTCGCGGTAAGCTGCTCGGATGCAACCGGCGAAGAGCCAGCCAGCGGGCTCCGGCCCGCGGGCGAAGCGCCCGCCGGCCGGCGCCGCGGTGCTCCGTGAGGACGTCACCGAGGCCATCCGGGACGCCGTGTTCGCCGAGCTCGCCGAGGTCGGGTACGGCCGGATGTCGATCGAGCGGGTCGCCCGCCGCGCCGGCGTCGGCAAGACCGCCGTGTACCGGCGCTGGGGTTCCAAGCTCGAAATGGTCATCGACATGGTGTCCGCCGTCGCGGTCGACATCACCGCGCTGCCCGACACCGGCAGCCTGCGCAGCGACATCGAGACCGTGCTCACCCTCGCCGCGCACGCGCTGCGCCACCCGCTCGCCGCGCACATCGTGCCCGACCTGCTGGCCGAAGCCGCGCGTACGCCGGCGATCGCGACGATCCTGCACACCGCCCTGCGCGACAACCAGCACGGCATCGGCACGCTGCTCGTCGACCGCGCCACCCGACGCGGCGAGCTGCCCGCGGGCACCGACCCCGACTTCCTCGTCGACCTCATGATCGGCCCGCTGTACTGGCGGCTCGCGGTGGCGCGCGCCCCGCTCTCCGCCGACTACGTCACGCGCCTCGCCGACGCCGCCGCCACCGCGCTCGCCACCCGCACCGCCGACTGACCGCCGCCGCCTCCGGAGGCGGGACGGGATCCGTTGTGCGGCAACAGGTTCCGTGGTCGCGCCCTCCTCGCCGGGCGGTGCCGTACCGCCGGGATCACGGTGTTCGCCGGCGGGTGTCGCCGCGCGCCGCCACCGTGGCCGCGCGGGCGTGCGGTCGATCCATTGTGACCGGCAGGGGGCCGGCGGCGGCGAACATTCGGTCAAGACGGGCCGCGGCACGCGGGCGATGCCCGACCCGGGTACGGGCGATGACGGTGCCGCGGATGCCACCTGGCCCAGGGCCGTACGGATCGGAGCGGGGCGTCGTTCCTCGGCACTTTCCCGAACTGTTCGGTCGGTGTGCGGTCCGCCGGACGCGCGGGAACCGACCGGACGCGCCCTGATCTCCGGCTCTCCTGCGGCTCCCCCGGCCGACCGATGAGTTCGGCGCGCGCGGCTCGTCTACCCCGGTGCAGGCTGCGACAGCAGCGTACGCCCGGGGCCGAGAGGGCGACCGGGCACGGACCTGGAGGAGAGAGCATGAGCCTCACCGCGCGACCGCCGGTCGTCGACGCCGACACCTGGCGCAGGGAACTCGACGAGCTGCGGAAGCGGGAGAGGGCGGCCACGCGGGAACTGGACGCCATCGCCGCGCAACGCCGCCGGCTGCCCATGGTCGCCATGCCGGAGTACACGCTGGAGGGCGAGGAGGGGCCGGTGACGCTCGCCGAGGTCTTCGCCGGCCGGTCCCAGCTGATCGTCTACAACCACATGTGGTTCCCCGGCAAGGAGTGGCAGTGCCCGGGCTGCACGGGCTTCACCGCGCAGTACACGCGGCTGGAGTTCCTGGACGACTACGACGCCCGGTTCGTGATCGTCACCCAGGGGCCGATCGACGAGGCGCTGGCGTACAAGAGGCGGGTCGGGAACCGTATGACCTGGTACTCCACCGCGAACAGCCCGTTCGGTACCGACGTCGACGCGCCTCCCGGCGGCGGCTTCGCCGTGAACGTGTTCCTGCGCGACGGTGACACCGTCTACCGCACCTGGCACACCAACGGCCGCGGTACGGAGCAGCTCACGCACACGTTCCCGCTCATCGACCTGCTGCCGTACGGGCGGCAGGAGGAGTGGCAGGACTCGCCGGAGGGCTGGCCGCAGTCGCCGACGTACAGCCGGTGGTCCGGGTCGCAGGACATCGCCGCGGCGTACGGCCCCGGCGCCTGACGTACCGGTCGGGCGATGCGTACCGGGCCGGGACACGGGGGTCGGCCGGTCGGACGTCGGACACGTCGGTCGTCCGGGCCGTGCTGCGGCGAAGACGGCGCCGCGCGCGGGCCGGGGAGGTACGTTGGGCTGCATCCCGGCCGCGCCGACACCCCGGCGTACGGGCAGGTCGGTGTCGACTTCGGGGACCGCACCGGGTCGGCGCACCGGCCGCGCAGGAACAGGAGGCACCGCGGTGGACGACTCTCCGTCCGCGGCCCGTGGCGACACCCGCACCGACGTGTCGACCGGCCGCACCGACGCCCGCGGGTCCGCGACGCGGGCCCGTGCGCGGCTGCGGGAGCTGGCCGACCAGCTCCGCGACGACCGGGACACCGTGGACGACCCGCGGACCCGGGCCCTCTTCGGTACGACGGCGAACCTGCTGGCCGCGCTGGACGACGCGTTCGCCGACGTGGAGGACCATCTGGCGGCCGCCCGGCCCACCGGCCTGCGCCTGGTGCCGGATCCGCCGGCACAGCCGGGTACCTGACCGGCGTCAGTGCGGTCGGCGTTCGGGGCGGGGCC
>NZ_BOMB01000002.1 GCF_016861975.1 Actinocatenispora rupis
CCCGACCGGGCGGCAATGGGCGGCCCGGGGCGGCAGCGGACGTCGGGCGGCGGGCGGCGGTCGGGGCGTTCGCCGGGCTGATGCGTACCGGCCAGCAGAGCACGCTCCGCACACCGATACGCGTCACCGCACCGACCCCCGCAAGGCAGAGTTCCCACGACCCATCCCGCGCAACCCCGGCGCCCCGTCGGACCACCCGCGGCGCCCGCTCGGCGCGGACCACCGGCTGTCCCGCTTGCCCCGACCGGCCCCGTTCGGCGGATGAGCGGAGGCGCGGGTCGGCCGCCGACGGTCCTCCGATCGGGTACTTGCCGTCGCGGCCCGGTGCGTACCGGTCTGCGGCCTCCGACCGCCCGTGCAACATTGCGTGGCGGCTTCGACTCGCTTCGTGTCGTCCGGGGTCCTTGCGGGGCCCCGGCCCCGGTGCCACCGTCACGCCCGGCACCGCTCCACTGTGGACCACCCGGACCCCTTGGTACGCAACGGATCCGGCCCCGTACGGCCCGGCGCGACGGCCGCCGCGACAGCTCCGCGCAACATGCCGTCGCAGTACCGCACGACCATGTCGCGGGCGGTGGAATTGCGCGCACGGACACCGGGTCGCACCATTCTTCGAAAGCCCGGATAACACCCGCGGTCCGCGAAATCAATTGCCGCGTGGCCTGGATCACAGTCCCCTGGATTTCACTGCCTGTCCGATCTATCTCCTTACGGTGGGAACCGGCCGACAAAACGGCAGTACCGGCCCGGCCAGACAGTAAGAGGTGATCGGCGACAGAACTCTTGACAACTGTTTGTACGCACGCTAAGTGGCCAGATCGACCGGCGCGGAGCACTCCCCCGGTGAACGACCGCGCCGACAGGTACTCCCCCGACTTGTCATCGAGATTGGCGGTGTTTGTCCGTGACCGAGACAGCCGTATCCCCCGCGGCCGAGAACGACGCCGAACCGGCGCCCCGCAGCCTGAGTACCGGTGGCGCGCGCAACCTCGCCACCACCACCAAGACGCCGCCCCAGAACCAGAACGTCACCAGCCGCTGGCTGCTGAAACTCCTGCCCTGGGTGGACGTCACGGGCGGCACCTACCGGGTCAACCGGCGCCTCACGTACCAGCTGGGCGACGGGCGGATCACGTTCACCACGGTGGGCGAATCGGTGTCGGTGATCCCGCCGGAGCTGCGCGAGATCCCGGTGTTGCGCGACTTCACCGACGAGGCGTCGCTGGCCGCGCTGGCGAACCGTTTCACGCAGCGCACGTACCAGGCGGGCGAGGAACTCACGACGACCGGGCAGCCGGCCGAGACGCTGTTCCTGGTGGCGCACGGAAAGATTCACAAGGTGGCTGCCGGAAAATACGGCGACCCGACCATTCTCGGTACGTTGACCGATGGCGACTTCTTCGGCGAGTCGATTCTTTCCGGCACCGGCAACAATTGGGAGTTCACCGCGCGTGCGGCGACCCCGTGCATCGTACTGGAATTGCCGCTGGGCGCGTTCCGGGAGATGAACGGGCAGTCCGAGCCGCTGCGCGAGCACATCCGGCGGGTGCTGTCCGAGCCGGGCGGGCGGCGCAACCCGCACGGCGAGGCGGAGATCGACGTGGCGTCCGGGCACGTGGGCGAGCCGCTGCTGCCGACCACGTTCGCCGACTACGACGCCGCTCCGCGGGAGTACGAGCTGTCGGTGGCGCAGACCGTGCTGACGATCCACACCCGGGTCGCCGACCTCTACAACAAGCCGATGAACCAGACCGACCAGCAGCTCAGGCTGACCGTGAACGCGTTGCGGGAACGGCAGGAGCACGAGATCGTGAACAACCCGGAGTTCGGGCTGCTGCCCAACAGCGACCTGTCGCAGCGGATCAGTACCCGGGGCGGGCCGCCGACGCCGGACGACATGGACGAGCTGCTGTCGTTGGTGTGGAAGGAACCGGCGTTCTTCCTGGCGCATCCGAAGGCGATCGCCGCGTTCGGGCGGGAGTGCAGCCGGCGCGGCGTGTACCCGACGGGCGTGGACGTCGGCGGGCACCAGGTGGTGTCGTGGCGCGGGGTGCCGATCTTCCCGTGCAACAAGATCCCGGTCAGTGCGCAGGCGAGTACGTCGATGATGCTGATGCGGACGGGCGAGGAACGGCAGGGTGTGGTCGGGCTGCACCAGACGGGGCTGCCCGACGAGTACGAGCCGAGCCTGTCGGTGCGGTTCATGGGCATCGACTCCAACGCGATCATCTCGTACCTGGTCAGCGCCTACTACTCCGCCGCCGTACTGGTGCCCGACGCGCTGGCGGTACTGGAGAACGTGGACGTGGGCGCGCCGGACGAGACGCACGCGCCGTAGCGGTACCGCCCGCGCTCCCCCCGCGGACGCCGGCCGGACCGCCGCCCGACCTCCCCGACGTGGCGGCGTCCGGCCGGTCCGAGGGGCCGCCTCGGAGTGCCCGCGGGGCTTCGAGACGGGCCCCGGCCCGCGCCGTCACCCGACTCCCCCCGGCGGCGCGGGCTCCCCCACGTTCCCCGATTGGCGGTGTTCCACGTGACCGAGTCAGTGTCCACATCGGACTTTACGGTGCCGCGCAGCGTCACCACCCGGACCGCCCGTACCCTCGCCACGACGACCAAGACCCGACCGCAGAACCGCAACGTCAGCGAACGGTGGCTGCTGCGCGCGCTGCCGTGGGTCGACGTACCGGGCGGCACGTACCGGGTGAACCGGCGGCGCGCGTACCCGGGGGTGGGGCGGGTCGAGGTGCCCGGCGCGCTGGATCCCGTTGCGCTGCGGGCGATCCCGGTGTTGCGCGAGCTGCCCGACGAGGCGGTGCTCGCCGCCCTGGCGCAACGTTTCACCCGCCGGACGTACCAGGCGGGCGAGCACCTGACGACGGCGGGCGCGCCGGTCGACGCCGTACACGTGGTGGCGCGCGGGAAGCTGCACGCGCTCGGCCTCGGCGCGTACGGCGACCCGACGAACCTGCGTACGCTCGCCGACGGTGACGTGGTCGGCGCCGCGGGCCTGACCGATCCGGCGGCGCGGTGGCGGTTCACCGCCCGCGCGGTCACCGCCTGCGTGGTACTTTCCCTGCCACGGCAGGCGTTCGCGGACCTGGCGGACGGTTCCGCCGTACTGCGCGACCACCTCGACCGGCTCGCCCGTACGCCGGGGCCGGCGACGAACAAACGCGGCGAGGCGGACATCGCGCTGGCGTCCGGGCACACGGGCGAGCCGCGGCTGCCGGGCACGTACGCCGACTACGACGACGGGCCGCGGGAGTACGAGCTGTCGGTGGCGCAGACCGTCCTGACGATCCACAGCCGGGTCGCCGACCTGTACAACGGGCCGCTGGACCAGACCGACGAACAGCTCCGGCTCGCCGTGACCGCGCTGCGCGAACGCCAGGAGTACGAGATGGTGAACAATCCGGGGTTCGGGCTGCTGGCGAACGCGGACCCGGGCCAGCGGGTGAGCACCCGGACGGGGCCGCCGACGCCGGCGGACCTGGACGAGATCCTCGCGCGGCGGCGCTCGTCGCGGTTCTTCCTGGCGCATCCGCGGGCGATCGCGGCGTTCGGCGCGGAGTGCGCGCGGCGCGGCGTGTACCCGGGGACGGTGACCTACGACGGGGTCGAGTTGACCGCGTGGCGCGGGGTGCCGATCCTGCCGTGCGACAAGATTCCCGTCGACGACCGGCAGACGACCAGCATCCTGTGCCTGCGTACCGGGGAGGAGCAGGAGGGCGTGGTCGGGCTGCACCAGACGGGGCTGCCCGACGAGGTGCAGCCGGGACTGTCGGTGCGGTTCATGGGGATCGGCGCCGACGCGGTCGTCTCGTACCTTCTCAGCGCGTACTACTCGGCCGCGGTGCTGGTGCCCGACGCGCTGGGTGTCCTGGAGAACGTCGAGCTCGGGAGGTCGGCATGACCGCGGTACGACCCGACACGGACGCCGCCGGCGACCTCGCCGAGGTACGGGACCTGGTCGCCCCGCACCTGCTGGCGACGGTACGGCGGCTCAACCCGAGGATGCGCCGCGTGGTCGGCTACCACTGCGGCTGGTGGGACGAGCACGGCACCACGCTGGGCGCCGACGCCGGCGGCAAGTCCGTCCGCCCCACCCTGACCGTACGCAGCGCCGAGGCGGTCGGCGCCGCCGCCGAGCAGGCCGTACCGGCGGCGGTGGCGGTCGAGCTGGTGCACAACTTCTCACTGCTGCACGACGACGTGATGGACGGCGACCGGACCCGGCGGCACCGCCCGACGGCGTGGTCGATGTTCGGCGTACCGGAGGCGATCCTGGCCGGCGATGCCGTCCTCACCCTCGCCACCGAGGTACTGACCACCGCGTACCCGGCGGGGTTGGCGACCGAGGCGGTACGCCGGCTGTCCGCGGCCGTACTCCGGCTGGTCGACGGGCAGACCGCGGACGTCGCGTTCGAGCGGCGTACCGACGTGACGCTCGCCGAGTGCCTGGAGATGGCCGGCGCGAAGACCGGCGCGCTGCTCGGCTGCGCCTGCGAACTCGGCGCGCTCGTCGCCGGCGCCGGCGCGACCCGGACCGGCCGGCTCCGCCAGTACGGGGAGCATCTGGGGCTGGCGTTCCAGCTGGTCGACGACCTGCTCGGGATCTGGGGCGACCCGGCGACGACGGGCAAGCCGGCGCTGGCGGACCTGCGTACGCGGAAGAAGTCGCTCCCCGTGGTGGCCGCGCTGTCCGCCGGGAACGCCGACGCCGACCGCCTGGCCCGGCTGTACCTCCGGGCGGGGCCGCTGGTGGAGGCCGACCTGCCCGAGGTGGCCGAGCTGGTCGACCGTGCCGGCGGGCGCCGCTGGGCGACCGAACGCGCCGAGGTCGAGCTCGGCGCGGCGCTCACCTGTCTGCGCGCCGCGGACGCCGAACCGGTCGCCGCCACCCGGCTGGTGTCGCTGGGCCGCCTGCTGACCAGGCGCGACCGGTGACCCTGCTTCCGTTGCCGTACAAGGAGTTCCGTACGCCGGGGCGGGCGGCCCGGTGTACGTCGGGTGGCCGGACGGTACGCGGATGACCTGACGGTGCGGGGCGCGGTCCGGTCGGCCGGGCGTAGGGACCTTGGCCGGCCGGACCGCCCGTCGTCGGCGGACACGGTACTGGCGCTGGTGGGACTGCGGCAATATCCTTCTGCGGTCAACGCAGGGCAGAAAGTCATCACCAGATGGAGTTCGCCACGATGGCCCACGACTCATCCGCGCTCGACCGGCGCACCCTGTTCAAGGCCACGCTCGGCGCCGCGACCGTCGCGGTCGTCGGCACCGACATGGTCGCGGCCGGCGCGGCGTCGGCCGCACCCGCCGTACCCGGTGCCGCGACGGCGGCCGACCCGTTCGGCTTCGTCGTCGGCTGCGACGAGTGGGGCGCGCGCCCGCCGTCCAGCACGATCCAGCTCAGCGGCAACGTCACCAACAAGATCATCGTGCACCACATGGCATTCCCGAACAGCACCGACTACTCGCTCGACCACGCCAAGCAGCTCGCGCGCGACTGCCAGAACCTGCACATGGACACCAACGGCTGGGCCGACACCGGACAACACTTCACCGTCAGCCGCGGCGGATACGTCATGGAAGGACGACACCGCAGCCTCGAAACGCTCGAAGGCGGCCAGCAGCAGGTCGTCGCCGCGCACTGCCCCGGCGAGAACGGCAACGCCATCGGCATCGAAAACGAAGGCACCTACATCACCGAAACCCCGCCCCGGGCGCTCATCGACGCGCTCACCAAGCTCTGCGCCACCGTGTGCACGCAGTACGGGCTGCACGCGTACGACATCTTCGGGCACTGGGACTTCCGCGACACCGACTGCCCCGGAATCGCGTTCTACCGGGAGTTCCCGATGCTGCGCCGGCGGGTACAGGCGGCGCTCGGCGAGTCGGCGTCGGCGGCACCGGCGCGGCGCTGGCCGGACATCTGGCGGTTCGTCGGCGGGCCGGTCGTCCGGCTCGGCCAGTACCTGCTGAACTCCCGCGGGTACCAGCTCGCGACGGACGGCGGGTTCGGGGCCGCCACCCTCGCCGCGGTCCAGGACTGGCAGGCGAAGCAGGGCCTCGCGGTCGACCCGGACGGTACGTTCACCACGGCCACCTGGGAGACGCTCGTCGCCCCGGTGTACCGGGACGGATCGGGTCCGGCGGTCGCCGGGTTGCAGTTCCTGCTCAACCACAAGGGGTACGCGCTGTCCGAGACCGGCGCGTACGACGACGCGACGCAGACGGCGGTGAAGCAGCTCCAGCGGCTGCACGGGCTGCGCCCGACGGGCAAGGTCGACACGACCACGTGGTGCGCGGTGGCCGGCGGTACGGTCCGCGAAGCGCTCTGACGGCGGGCCGGCTCCGTCGATCGGGGCCGGCTCCGCACTGGCGCCGACCCGTGGATGGCAATAGCCTTCACACGTAATCCGTGAGCAGAAAAGTCTCTACACACGGAGAGGTTGGTCGCCATGTCGTCCACAATGGACAGACGTACCCTGTTCAAGGCCACGCTCGGCGCCGCCACGGTCGCCGTCGTCGGCACCGAACTCGGCACCACGAGCAATGCCGCCGCCGACACCACGTACCCGTGGATCGTGGGCTGCGACGAGTGGGGCGCGCGCCCGCCGTCCAGCACGATCCAGCTCAGCGGCAACGTCACCAACAAGATCATCGTGCACCACATGGCATTCC
>NZ_BOMB01000003.1 GCF_016861975.1 Actinocatenispora rupis
CTCGAAGGCGGCCAGCAGCAGGTCGTCGCCGCGCACTGCCCCGGCGAGAACGGCAACGCCATCGGCATCGAAAACGAAGGCACCTACATCACCGAAACCCCACCCCAGGCCCTGACCGACGCCCTGACCAAGCTGTGCGTCGCGGTGTGCCAGCAGTACCGGCTGCACGCGTACGACATCTTCGGACACTGGGACTTCCGCGACACCGACTGCCCCGGAATCGCGTTCTACCGCCAGTTCCCGGCGCTGCGGCGGGGTGTGCAGACCGGGCTCGGCGAGTCCGCGTCCGGTGCGCCGGCCCGGCGCTGGCCCGACATCTGGCGGTTCGTCGGCGGCCCCGTCGTCCAACTCGGCCAGTACCTGCTGAACTCCCACGGCTACAAGCTGACCGCGGGCGGCACGTTCGACACCAAGACCGTCAACGCGGTGCAGAACTGGCAGTCCAAGCAGGGCATCCCCGTCGACCCGGACGCCACGTTCACCACACCGACGTGGGAGACGCTGGTGCCGGCCCTCGCGCCGGGCGCCACCGGCACCGCCGTCACCGGCGCCCAGACCATCCTGGCGCACAAGGGGTACCAGCTCAGCGCCACCGGCACGTACGACGCGGCCACCAAGGCCGCCGTCACCGCCGTCCAGCAGCTGCACGGCCTGCCGGCCACCGGTTCGCTGGACACCACGACGTGGTGCGCGGTCGCCGGCGGCACCGTACGCGAGGCGCTGTCCTGACGATCCGGTGACCCCGACCGGCGGTGCCCGTTCCCTCGGACGGGAACCGCCGGTACCGATCCGGCCGGGTCCGGCGCGGCGTCCGCGGCGGACCCGGCATCCCCAGCGAGGTGATCCCATGCGGGTACGCATCCTGGCGGCGCTCGCCGCCGCCGTCCTCATCACCGGGCTCGCCGCGGCGCCACCGGCCGTCGCCGCACCGTCGGCCGTCGCCGCATCGTTGCCCGTCGCCGCGCCGTTGGCCGTCGCGCGCCCGGCCGCCGACGGTGCGCGGGTCGTCGCGACGCGGCAGGTCGCCGACCGGCAGCTCGACCTCACCGTCTCCTCCCCCGCCCTCGGTACGACGGCGCCGGTCCGGCTGCTCACCCCCGACGGCTGGACCGCCGGTACGCACCGGCACTGGCCGACGCTGTGGCTGCTGCACGGCTGCTGCGGCGACTACACGAGCTGGACCTCGGCGACCGACGTGGCGGCGATCCCGGCGCTGCGGCACGTCCTCGTGGTCATGCCGGAGGCGGGCCGTACCGGCTTCTACTCGAACTGGTGGAACCACGGCGCCGGCGGTGCCCCGGCGTGGGAGACGTTCCACCTGACCGAACTGCGCCAGATCCTCGAACACGGCTACGGCGCCGGCCCGGACCGCGTCGTCGCCGGGCTGTCCATGGGCGGCTTCGGCGCCCTCTCGTACGCGGCGCGCCACCCCGGCATGTTCCGCGCCGCCGCCTCGTACTCCGGGGTCGTGGACCCGCTGTACTCCCCCGGCGGGCCGGAGAACGTGCTGTCCATCGCGCGGGGCCAGGGCGCCGACCCGGACGCGCTGTGGGGCGATCCGGTGGCACAGCGCGACATCTGGGCCGCGCACGACCCGTACGAGCTGGCGTCCGCGCTGCGCCGGATCCCGGTGTTCCTGTCCTGCGGGGACGGTACGGCGGGGCCACTCGATCCGCCGGGCGCGACCAGCGCGTACGAGACGCTGTTCCTGGCGGAGGGGCGGCACCTGGCCGGCCGGCTCGGCGCCCTGCCCGGAAACCGCCTGGTCACCGACTTCTACGGACCGGGCACCCACTCCTGGCCGTACTGGCAGCGCGAGTTGCACCGGTCGCTGCCCGTACTGCTCGGCGCGCTGGGTGTCGCCGCCGCGGCGACCTGAGCTGCTGGATGGCCGCAACCACGGCATTTCGGTACGCACCGTGGGAAAGCAATCCCGGTGCGTACCGGTGCCGGATCGAGAGAAAATCCGCCGCGGTACCGGTGCACAGGGCAAACGCAGATCCGGCACGATATGGGCTGTGACGGCAGACCCGGAGGTCGCGCTCGCGGCCCTTCCGTGGCGGCTCGACCCGGAGACGCTGCGGGAGCTGATCGACGACCGGGAGCCGGTGGAGGCTGCCCGCGCCGCGCTCAGCCAGGAACTGCCGATCACCGCCGGCAACGCCGCCCTCGCCCGGCTGTACGGGCTGCGTTCCGTCGCGCACCGGTTGCTCGGCGAACTCGACGCCGCGCTCGACGACGGGAAGCGCGCCGTCGACCACGCCGAGGCGACCGGCAGCCTGCGCCGCACCGCGATCGCCCGTACCCGGCTCGCCCACGCGTACCAGGTGGCGGGGCAGCACGCCGCGGCCGACCGGGAGTACGCGCTGGCCTCGTCGATGGACCTGCCGGCCCGGCTGCGCGCCGCGATCCACCAGGTGACCGGGACGTGCGCGTTCGAGCAGGGCCGGTACATCGAGGCGTGCGAACACTTCGAGAAGGCGCTGGCGCTGCGGCCCGACGCGGACGCCGAGTTCCTGGCCACGCTGGAGACCGCGCTGGACGCGGTACTCACGCAGGCGACGCGCGGCGGCTGGGGACCGTACCGGCGGACCCTGCCCGAACTGCTCGGCCACCCCGCGACCCCGGTCGCCAAGCGCGACACCGCCACCGGCCGCTGGCGGTACGAGCATCCCGGCGGCGGCGAGCTGATCGGCCCGCTGTTCGACGAGGCGATGCCCTTCAGCGACGGCAAGGCCTGGGTACGCCGGGCCGGCGCGCTCGGCCGCGAGGTGATCGACCGTACCGGGGAGTCGTTGACGCGGCCGCTGCGGTGGCGCTCGGTCGAACCGTTCAGCGAGGGCCTGGCCTGGGTGCGCGCCGACGACGCACCCGACTCGTGGCAGGCGGTGACCGTCGACGGCCAGGTCGCCGTGCCACCCGCCGGCTACACCGACCCGCGCCCCTTCCAGTACGGCGTCTCCGTCGTACGCCGGGGCGACGTGTGCGGCGCCGTCGACCGGTACGGCGAGACCGCGGTGCCGTTCGACTACGACTACTTCTGCACGACGACCACGGACGGCCGGCACGTCAACGGGTTCACCGCCGAACGCCTCGCCGTGGTCGACCGGATCGGCCGCCGCGGCGTCCTCGACACCACCGGCCGGGAGATCGTCAAGCCCTGCTACGAGGACATCCAGATCCACCCGGTCGGCTTCCTGATCCTGCTGGACGACTCCGTCTACCCGCACCCGTCCGACGCCGGCAAGGTCCGCGGCGAGCCCGGTACCTGGGGTCTGCTGGACCGGCAGGGCCGGGTCCTGGTCGAGCCGCACCAGCCGACCCGCGCGGGCATCCTCGCCGAGATCGACGGCATGCTCCGGGACAGCCGCCCCGTCCTCTGACCCTGCCACCCGCGCCCGGCCCGGCCCGCGCGGATCGGTCGGTCAGGCGCCGTCGGCGAGGTCGGCGAGGGCGCGGAGCGCACCGGCGTTCCCGCCGTCGGCGGCGCGGCGCCACCAGCGTTCGGCGTCGGCGAGTTCGCCGCGCGTCTCGTGCAGCGCGCCGAGGTTGAACATCGCGCGGGTGTCGGTGTCGTCCAGCTCGATCGCCCGCAGGTACCAGGTGCGCGCCTCGGCCAGCTCGTCCGCCCGGTGGTACAGGATGGCGAGGTTGTTGGCGGCGCGGGCGTGGTCGGCCTCGGCGGCCCGCCGGTACCAGCCGGCCGCGGCGTCGGTCTCGCCGGCCTGCTCGTGCAGCAGCCCGAGGTGGTAGAGGCTGCCGGGCTCGCGCTGCTCGGCGCCGAGGGTGAACCACAGCAACGCCTCGGTGGTGCGGTCCTGGCCGACGGCCAGTACGCCGAGGCTGTAGTGGACGTACGGGTTGCCGCCGTCGGCGGCGCGGCGCCACCAGCGTTCGGCCTCGGCCGGCTGGTCGCGGTCCCGCAGCAGCATGTTCCCCAGGTTGTACTCCGCGTCGTGCTCGCCGGCCGCCGCGGCGGTGCGCCACCAGTGTTCGGCACCGTCGAGGTCGCCCCGGTCGTACCGGAGGACGCCGAGGTTGAACTGGGCGGTGGGGCGGCCGAACTCGGCGGCGGTGCGGTAGTGGCGTTCGGCGCCGGCCGTGTCGCCCCGCGCGCGCAGCAGGTTGGCCAGGGCGTACACGCCGTCGACGTCGCCGGCGTCGGCCGCCGACCGGTACCAGCGTTCGGCCTCGTCCGCCTCGCCGTGCTGCTCGTGCTGGACGCCGAGGGCGATCATCGCGTCGGTGTCGCCGCTCTCGGCCGCGTCCCGCACGTCGGCGCCGGACACCTCGACCGGTTCGGCGCCGTCGTCGGGCTCGCCGCCGGTCTCCCGCAACGCCTCCTCGGCCTGGGGCAGCCCGGCGTCGGCGGCCATCCCCCACCACAGCCGGGCGGCCGTCCGCTCGCCGCGCTCGTGGTACGTCACGCCCAGCGCGTACGCCGCGGCCGGGTGGCCGCTCTCCGCCGCCAGGTGCAGGTACGCCTCGGCCTCGTCCGGGCGGTCGGCGCGCAGCGCGTGTACGCCGAGGTTGTGCAGGGCGTCCGGGTCGCCGCCGTCGGCGGCGCGCCGCCACCAGGTGACCGCGCCGTCCTCGTCGCCGCGGTCCAGGCACAGGTCGCCGAGGTGGCACTGGGCGTCGACGTCGCCGTCGTCGGCCAGCAGCCGGAACCAGCGTTCGGCGCCGGCCGTGTCGCCCGCCCGTACGGCGAGGACCGCCAGGTTGTGCCGGGCCGCGGCGTTCCCGGCCGTCGCGGCGCGTTCCCACAACGCCACCGCGGTCGCCTCGTCGCCCGCGTCGTACGCGGTCGTGCCGCGGTGGAACAGCTCGCCGGGACCGTCGGGTGCGGAGTCGTCCATCCGGACAATGATGCGGGTGCACGTACCGTCGCCGGACAGGCAGCGGTCGGTCAGCGCGGTTCGCCGGAGTCGACGCGCAGCTGGCCGGACGGGCGGGCCGGGGCCGGTTCGATCGTCGCGGCCGGTTCGCCGGCGGCGGCCATCCGGGCCAGCAGCCGTGCGCGCAGCGTGTCGGCCAGCGCCCGGTGCGACTCGTACCCGGCGAGGTTCGTGAGCTGGTACGGGTCGGCGGCCAGGTCGTACAGCTCGGTCTCCACGTACGTGCCGGCGCACGGGTCGGCCCAGCCGTCGGCGTTCGGCGCGCGCACCGCGTACGTCCAGCGGGCGGTCCGGATCGCCCGCCCCACCTGGGACTCCGAGATCTGCACGTACACCTCGGCGGGGCCGGGTCCGGCCTGCACGGGGTGGCCGGGCAGGTCGGCGTGGTCGAGTCCGGCCGCGGCGAGCAGCGTCGGCGCGAGGTCGACGAGGCTGACCAGCCCGTCGTGCCGGCCGCCGCCGGCGAACCCGGGACCGCCGAACGCCAGCGGGATCCGGATCGACGCGTCGTGCGCCGACCGCTTGTACTCGTCGTTCCGGGTCTTGAAGTGGCAGCCGTGGTCGGTGGCGTGGCAGACGACGGTGTCGTCGCGCAGTCCGGTGCTGTGCAGGGCGTCCAGCAGCCGGCCGAACCCCTCGTCGACCCGCTTCACCATGCCCCAGTACCCGCCGAGGTGCTGGTGGGTGGAGCCGCCGAGCGCGGCGAGGTCCGGCGGCACCCAGCGACCCTCGTACCGTTCGCGGTAGCCGTCGGGCGCCGGGTAGTCGTCGCGGGTGTTCTGGTGGTGCGGTTCGATCAGCGACACGAACAGCAGGAACGGCCGCTCGTGCGGCCGGGCCAGGTAGTCGATCGCCGCGTCCACGTACGTGTCGGACCGGTAGCCGGGGAGCCGGTGCAGCGTCCCGTCCCCGTCGTACAGGCGCGAGTCGTACGCGTCGGACAGGAACTCGACGACGTCGGCGGCGAGCCAGTGCCCGTACCCGCCGCGCGATTCCGGTGGCACCGGACGGTCGTCGGTCCCGGCCAGGTGCCACTTCCCCACGTACGCCGTGTCGTACCCGGCGCCGGTGAACCGGTGCGCCAGCGTCACCGCGTCCGCCGGCAGCGGGATCCCGTTGCGGTACACGCCGGTCTCGGTCGGGTACCGGCCGGTCTGGATCATCGCGCGGGCCGGCGCGCACACCGGCTGGTTCGTGAACGCGGTCGGGCAGAACGTGCCCTCGGCCGCGAACCGGTCCAGGTTCGGCGTCAGGTCCAGCGGGTTGCCGTGCAACCCCATCGTGTCGTACCGCTGCTGGTCGGTCAGGAACACCACGACGTTCGTCAACGGCTGCCTCATTTCAGGCCGGTCAGGGCGACACCGCGGACCAGGTACCGCTGGGTGAAGAAGAACAGCACCGCGGTCGGCACGAACAGGACGACCGAGCCGGCGGCGGTCAGGTTCCACTGCGTGAAGTACTCCTGGTTGAACAGGGTCAGCCCGACCGGCATGGTCCGCATGTCCGTGGTGGTCGTGGCGAGCAGCGGCCAGAGGAAGTTGTTCCACTGGAACACGAACGTGAACAGCGCCAGTACGGCCAGCGCCGGTTTCGCCTGCGGCAGCACGATCCGCAGGAAGATCCGCAGTTCGCCGGCGCCGTCGGCGCGGCCGGCGTCGATCAGTTCGTCCGGCAAGGCGGACAGGAACTGCCGCATCAGGAAGATCCCGTACGCGTCGCACAGGAACGGCACCACCAGCCCCTGGTACGTGTTCAGCCAGCCGAGCTGCGAGAACACCACGTACACCGGGATCATGCGTACGAAGAACGGGATCATCAGCGTGGACAGCACCACGACGAACAGCGTCCGCCGGAACGGGAACGAGAACTTGGCGAACGCGTACCCGGCGATGGGGTCGAGGACCAGGTGGGCGACGGTGACCAGGCCCGCCATCACGAGGCTGTTGACGAAGAACCGGCCGAACGGCACCCGCGAGAACAGCACCGCGAAGTTGTCGACGCGCAGGTGCGCCGGCCACAGCACCGGGTTGCCGGCGAACACCTCGGCGTCCGACTGCAACGACAGGGACACCATGTACAGCAACGGAATCACGGTCAGCGCGCAGCAGACGACCACGACCGCGTAGCCGACGAACCGGGCGCCCGGGAACAGGCTGTCACGTCGCATGGCGTTGCCCCACCTTCAGCTGCACCACCGACAGCACCAGGATCACGATCAGCAGCAGGTACGACAGCGCCGAGGCGTAGCCGAAGTCCCGGAACGCGAACGACGTCTGGTACACGCGGAAGACGAACAGGTCGGTCGCGCCGGCCGGCCCACCGCCCGTCACGAGGTACGGCAGGGCGAACTCCTGGAGCGACGAGATGACGCCGATGATGGACACGAACAGCGTGGTCGGTGCCAGCAGCGGCAGCGTCACGTGCCGGAACCGGCGCCACACCGAGGCGCCGTCGACGGCGGCGGCCTCGTAGTACAGGTGCGGGATGCCCTGGAGGCCGGCGAGGAACAGGACCGTGACGTACCCGGTCTGCTGCCAGACGGTGATCCCGATCAGGGTGGCCAGCGGATGGTCGGTCAGCCACTGCTGCTGCGGCAGCCCGGCCGCGGCGAGCACCCGGTTGAGCACACCCACCTGCGGGTCGAGGATGTTGCGCCACAACAGACCCACGATCGCCACCGACGTCAGGTACGGCACGAGCAGGATGCCGCGGAACACCGCCCTGCCGCGCAGGTTCTGGTTCAGGATCACCGCGAGCACCAGGCCGAGCACGATGCTCAACACCAACGCCCCCAGCCCGTACTGGAGGGTCACGGCGAACGCGTGGCGGATCTGCGCGTCACCGAACGCCCGGGTGTAGTTGCCCAGCCCGACGAACTCGTCCGCCCGCGCGCCGGCGAACAGGCTCGTCACGAACTCGTTCGCCAACGGGTAGAAGAACAGCAGGGCGAAGAACACCAGCGCCGGCGCCAGGAACGCGAACGCGGTACGCGCCTGCCGGCGGCGCATCGGGCTGCGCCGCCGGGTACGCACCGGCGCCGGCGCGCGCCGGTCGAGGGTGGCGACCACGGCTCAGCCCCCGACGAGTTTCGCCGCGGTGGAGCGGAACGTGGTGACGGCCTGCGCCGCGCTGCCGTTCGACAGGATCGTCGACTCGTACGCGGTCTTCCAGGCGTCGGACACCTCCGTCGCCTTGCCCGTGGCGGCGATCCCGTTCGGCCAGCTCTGCCCGTACGCGAGGGCCCTGGCGACGGCGCCGACCAGCGGATCGGCCTTGACCGTCGCGTTCGCCGCCCACGACTTGCGCGGCATGGTCATCCCGGTCTCGGCGGTGGCGGCCAGTTCCACGTCGAGGGCGGTGAGCCGGGTGATGAGGTCCCACGCCAGGTCCGGATGCTTGGCCTTGGCCGGGATGAACACGCCGCTGCCGGCGAAGCTCGTGGCGCGCGCGGTGTGCGACAGCGGCAGCGCCAGCCCGAGGTCCAGCTTCGGCGCGGCCTGCTTGATCGGCGCGAAGTCCCACGGCCCGCTCAGCATCATCGCGACCCGGTTCGCCACGAACAGCTTCTCCGGCCCCTCGTAGTCCGAGCTGGCCACCGGCACCGGCGACACCTTGTACCGGTGGATCAGATCGTGCTGGAAGCCCAGCGCCTCGGCCGCCCTGTCCGCGGGCGTCAGCACCTGCTTCGCCGACGGATCCCAGTACTTGACGCCGTTCTGGAGGATCCACGGCGACGAGTATCCGAAGTCGGAGTTGAGCGCCACGCCGTGCTGCTGGCCGTGCGTCAGCTTCCGCGCCGCGGACAGGAACTCGTCCCAGGTGGACGGCGCCGCCTTCAGCCCCGCGTCGGCGAACATCTTCTTGTTGTAGAACAACAGGTTGCACGTCAGGTGCAGCGGCACCCCGTACGTCTTCCCCCGGTACTGCACGTTGCGCAGCGCGTTGTCCTGCCAGTCGTGCGGGAACCCGACCTTCTCGCCGTCGGCGGCGATGAAGTCGTCCAGCGCCAGCGCGTCCCCGCTCGTCGCGTACGTGACGGGCCAGCCGCTGCCGTCGTCCTCCACCAGGTCCGGCACCGTACCGGCCTGGATGTCGGCGGTCAGCTTGGTCTGCAGGTCCGGCCACTGGAACTTCTGCCAGTTCACCGTGATCTTGTGGTCCGCCTCGAACTTCCTGACCACCTTCGCGTACGCGTCGTAGCCGTGGCCGGCGTTCCAGTACAGGGTGAAGGTCTTGTCGCCGCCGCCGGTGTCGGCGGCCGGAGTGCGGCTGCACGCGGCCAGCAGGGGTGCGGCGACGGCGGCGGTGGCGCCGGCGCGCAGCAACCCGCGCCGGGACAGGGTGGTGTCCATGCTGAGGCTCCCTCGGGGAGAGAAGGGGGTTACGCCGACCCGCGCACGATCAGCCGCCACGGCTCGGCGAGCCGTACGCCCGGCAGGGCTGACCCGGCGGCGATGCGCTCGAACAGGCGGTCGACCGGTGCGGTGAAGTCGAGTCGGGGCAGGCCGATGGTGGTGAGGGCGGGGGTGATCGCCGCACCCTCCGCGGTGTTGCCGATACCGGCGACGGCGAGGTCGCCCGGCACCGACCGACCGAGGTCGCGGGCCGCCCAGATCGCGTCGACCGCGCCCCGGTCCGAGGCGGAGATGAGCGCGGTCGGCGGCTCCGGCGACCGCAGCAGCACCTGCGTCTCCGTGTACGCCCGGTCGCGCACGTCCGCGCCGGGCCGTACCAACTCGGCCGGCAGGGGTACGCCGGCGTCGGCGAGCGCCGCGGCGACCGCCCGGTACTTCAGCGACTGCACCGCGTCGTCCGGTGCGGTCAGTTCGATGTCGTGCGCCAGGTACCCGATGCGGCGGTGACCGCGGGACACCAGGTGGCGCACCAGATCCCGGCACGCGGCCGCCTGCGACTGGTCGACCACGTCGTACGAGTCGGCGGCGAGGTCGTCGTCGAACACCAGCAACGCCAGGCCCGCCGCGGCCAGCGCCGCCAGCTCGGCCGGCTCGATCAGCGCGCCGGGCGCGACGACCGCACCGTCCACGTACCGCTCGCGGAGCACCCGCAGGGCCGGCTCGCCGGGCCGCTCGGACCGCAACGGCAGCGCGATCATCGAGTACCCCCGCGCGCCGCCGGCCTCCTGGATCTGCTCGGTGAGCCGCTCCACCCACGGATTGTCGGGCATCCGGTACACCAGGCAGACCAGCTCGGTACGTTGCCGGCGGAGGCTGCGCGCGGCGTGGTTGAGCCGGTAGCCGAGCTCGTCGACGGCCCGCAGCACCCGCTCGCGCGTCTCCGGCGTCACCGGCGTCGCCCGGTCCCGCCGCCCGCTCAGGATGTACGACACGGTCGCCGTGGACACGCCCGCCCGCAGCGCCACGTCGCGCTGCGTCGGCGGCCGGCCGTCGTACTGCCGCATCGCACCGCCCCTTCCTCGTCCGAATCCCGCCGAACCCCGCAGTCAACCCCGCGCGCCCGAACCTCCGCGCGCCCGAACCTCAGGCGGCCGAACCCCGGCACTCCCGAGCTTCAGGCGTTCGAGCCACGGCACTCGAAACCCTTGCGCCACAACACTTCCGCGCCCGCAAGCCGGACCGCACAGACTCCGGGTGCCGAGCCCGCGACCGCGGAACTCCGACCGCCCGAAGCCTGGCCGCCGGAGCCCGTGACTGCCGGGACGCGGCAGCCCGAACCGCGGCAGCGAGCGCCGTGGCGGCCGGAAGCGTGGCCGACGGGTCGTACGGCGCCGGTGGCGGGATGCCGCCGGCCGCAGCCGGTTACACGATTACCCAGAGACTGCCGCCACGTCAATACCCTAGTGATTCGGTCGACAATATCGGGTGCCGGCGTCGGCTAGGGTTCCGCCCAGCGCGACCGCACCGCACCCGGCGGTACGGTCGCGGCGTCGCGCGCGGCGGAGCCGTCTCCGGCCGGCACCGTTGCGCGCAGCAGAGCCGGATCCGGGTCGGTGCCGTTGTCGGGCGGAGCCGGATCCGCACGGTGTCGCACCGCCGAGCAGAGGGGTCGTCGTGTCGCAGCAGAGGCCCAACGTCGTACTCGTGGCCGTGGACCAGTGGCGCGGTGACTGCCTGTCCGGCGCCGGCCACCCGGTCGTACGCACGCCGTACCTGGACGGGCTGGCGGCGCGGGGCGCGCGCTTCGACCGGGCGTACTCCGGTTGTCCCACCTGCATTCCGGCCCGTGCCACGCTGCACACCGGACTGTCCGCGGCGCACACCGGACGGGTCGGCTACCGGGACGGCGTGCCGTGGGACTTCCCGGTGACGCTGGCCGGCGAGTTCTCCCGGCAGGGGTACCAGACGCGGGCGATCGGCAAGCTGCACGCGTACCCGGAGCGGAACCGGATCGGGTTCGACGAGGTGGTGCTGCACGACGGGTACCTGCACGCTTCCCGTGCGCGGCAACGGGATCCGCGGTTCCACGACGACTACCTGAGCTGGCTGCGGCGGCAGCCGGGCGAGTCGCCGGACGCCGACCACACCGAGCACGGGCTGCAGTGCAACTCGGTCGTGGCGCGGCCGTGGGGCCGGGCCGAGCGGCTGCACCCGACGAACTGGGTCGTCACCGAGGCCATCGACTTCCTGTACCGCCGCGACCCGACGGTGCCGTTCTTCCTGCACCTGTCGTTCCACCGCCCGCACCCGCCGTACGATCCGCCGGCGTGGGCGTTCGAGCAGTACCTGGCGGCGCCGCAGTACGAGCCGGTGGTGGGTGACTGGGTCGGGGCGCACGAGTCCTGGCGCGACGACGGGCAACCGGACGCCAACGCCGCCGTGTACGACCCGGTGACGCTGCACCGCGCCCGCGCCGGCTACTACGGCCACATGTCGCACATCGACCAGCAGGTCCACCGGTTCGCCGAGGCGCTGGCCGAGTTCGGGGAGCGGGACACGTGGCTGTGCTTCACCTCCGACCACGGCGAGATGCTCGGCGAGCACCACCTGTTCCGGAAGGCGTACGGCTACGAGGGTTCGGCCCGGGTGCCGCTACTGCTCGCCGGTCCGCCGGGTGCGCTGCCGGGCGGGGTGGCGACCGACGCGGTGGTGGAGCTGCGCGACGTCATGCCGACCCTGCTGGACTGCGCCGGACTGTCCACACCGGACGGTCTGGACGGCCGGTCGCTGCTGCCGCTGGCGCGGGGCGGCGGCGCGCCGGTGCGGGAGTACCTGCACGGGGAGCACGTGCTGTTCGACGAGGCGCAGCACTGGCTGACCGACGGGCGCGAGAAGTACCTGTGGTTCTCGGGATCGGGGCGGGAGCAGCTGTTCGACCTGTCCGCCGATCCGCACGAGTGCCACGACGCGGCGGGCGAGCGACCGGAGCGCGTCACGTACTGGCGGGAGCGGTTGGTGGCGGAGCTGACCGGGCGACCGGAGGGCTTTGTCCACAATGGACAGCTGTGCGCCGGACGGCCGGTGACCGAGGTGATCTCCACCGGTTGACCGGTTCCGCGTATGGTACGACGCCGATCGAACCTTGCGCCGGCCGGGCGCCGTACGGATGGGGCGTGTCACGACCGGGGCGTACCCGCCCGCGGCCGGGGATAGGGTCGGGGCATGGAATTCCGACACCTTGGCAAGTCCGGCCTCGTCGTATCCGAGATCTCGTACGGGAACTGGCTGACCCACGGATCCCAGGTCGAGGAGGACGCCGCCCTCGCCTGCGTGCGCGCCGCGCTGGAGGAGGGCATCACCACGTTCGACACCGCCGACGTGTACGCCGGCACCCGCGCCGAGACCGTCCTCGGCAAGGCCCTGGCCGGCGAGCGCCGCGAGGGCCTGGAGATCTTCACGAAGGTGTACTGGCCGACCGGCCCGGGGCAAAACGACCGCGGCCTGTCCCGCAAGCACATCCTGGAGTCGATCGAGGGCTCGCTGCGCCGCCTCGGCACCGACCACGTCGACCTCTACCAGGCCCACCGGTACGACTACGACACGCCGCTGGAAGAGACGATGCTGGCGTTCGCCGACGTCGTACGGTCCGGGAAGGCGCTCTACATCGGCGTCTCCGAGTGGCGGGCCGAGGAGATCCGCGCCGCCGCCAAGCTGGCCGCCGAGCTGCACGTGCCGCTGGTCAGCAACCAGCCGCAGTACAGCGCGCTGTGGCGGGTCATCGAGGCCGAGGTCGTCCCGACCTGCGAGGACCTCGGCATCAGCCAGATCGTCTGGTCGCCGATCGCGCAGGGCGTGCTGACCGGCAAGTACAAGCCGGGCGAGCAGCCGCCGGCCGGCTCCCGCGCCACCGACGACAAGGGCGGCGCGCAGATGATCTCCCGGTTCATGAACGACGACGTGCTCGGCCGAGTGCAGCAGCTCGTACCGCTCGCCGAGCAGGCCGGCCTCAGCATGGCGCAGCTCGCCGTCGCCTGGGTCCTCCAGAACCCGAACGTCGCGTCCGCGATCATCGGCGCGTCCCGGCCCGAGCAGGTCCGCGACAACGTCAAGGCCGCCGGCGTGAAGCTCGACTCCCAGCTGCTCGCCGCGATCGACGAGGTACTCGACCCCGTCGTGGAGCGCGACCCGGCCCGTACGCAGAGCCCGGCCTCGCGCGCCTGACCCGGTGTGACGCGTGGAGGCTCGGCACCTCCACGCGTCGCCCACGCGGCTTCGCGCGGCCTCCGCAACCCCGGCGGCCGCGCCGGGGCTCAGTGCCGGAGGGTCACTGGGTGGTCTCCGGCCGGAGGCTCATCGCGTACTCGACGCGGTCGTCCTCGACCAGGGAGACGGTGGCGACGCCCTGGTCGGACAGTTCCCGCCAGCACTGCCCGAGCCACGACTCGGCGTCGGCCTGGCTGCCGAACACCTCGCCGGGGCCGGTGGCCGCCGCACCGTCCGCGTCCTGGTACCGCCAGCTCCACGCCATGCCCACACTCCCGCCGCCCGACGTACCGGACTGCCAGCCTATCGGGGTGGACGGCCGTCCGGGGAGTTCATGATCGGCCCTGTCGGCGGCCACCGGGCGGTCCGCGGCCAGGGTGGCGCGCGCGAACCCCGATCGATGGGCAAAGATGGCACCCGTGACGGACGCGCATCGGGTACTGGTACTGGGCGGCATCAGCTCGGGCAAGTCGAGGTTCGCCGAGCGGCTGGCGGCCGACGGGTCGGCGGATCGGCACTATCTGGCCACCGGCCGGGAGAATCCCGACGATCCGGACTGGCAGCGGCGCATCGAGACGCACCGGGAGCAGCGCGGCGACGGCTGGACGACAGCCGAGTGCGGCGCGGACCCCGACGCCCTGCGTACCGCGCTGGCGGAGGTGCCGGCGGGCAGCGCCGTGCTCGTCGACGACCTCGGCGGCTGGGTCGGCCTGCTGCTGGAACGCGACGGCGACGACACCGACCGGTACGCGCTGGCCGCGGACGTCGCCGCGCTCGCCGAGGCGGTCCGCGACAGCCCCGCCGCCCGTGTCGTACTGGTGAGCCCGGAGGTCGGGCTGTCCGTCGTACCGGAGAGCCGGTCGGGGCGGCTGTTCGCGGACGTGCTCGGCGACGTGAACCGGGCGGTGGCCGAGGTGTGCGACCGGGTCGCCCTGGTCGTGGCCGGTCGCGCCGTGTGGCTGCCGACCGACGCGACCGTACCGGCGGACGGTGCCGCGGCGCCCGTTGCGGCCGAGGCGGTGGCCGCGGTCGCGGTACCGGACACCGGCGCCGAGGTGGCGGAGGAGCCGGAGGACATCGGCCCGGCCCAGCCGGACGACGACATCGCCGCGATCCGCCCGCCGGACCGGATCGCCATCAACGCCGCGCAGGACAGGCTCGTGGCGCTCGCGTCCGGCGGTGCCGGGCTCGGTGCGCTCGCCGAGCCGGTCGCGTGGGCGGTCGGCGCGACCGGCCGCCCCGGCCCGTGGACGTCGATCCGGCTGGTACTGGTCGGCGCGGACCACGCCGGCGGCGCGTCCGCCGGGTCGACCGTGGCCGCGGACAAGCTCGCGGCGATCGAGTCGGGTGACGCGCCGCTGGCCCGGCTCGCCGAGCGTACGGGCGCCACGCTGACCGTCGCCGACCTCGCGGCCGAGGGCCTCACCGCGCCGGCGCCGGCGATGGAGCGCGCCGACGTCCTGACCGCCGAGCAGGTCGACGCGGCGTTCGCGCTGGGTCGGCGGCTGGCCGAGACGGCGGCCGACGAAGGCGCCGACGTCCTCGTCCCCGCGGCGTACGGGGCGGGTGTGCGCACCGCCGCCGCCGCCGTACTGGCCGCCGCGACGGGCGCCGAGCCGGCCGGGTTGCTCGACCGGGTCGTCGGTACCGCCGGCCGGATCGACGACGACGCGTGGATCGCCCGCGCGGTCGCCGCCCGCGACGCCCTGCACCGGGTACGCCTGCGCTCGCGGGACACCCGGTCGCTGCTCGCCATGCTCGGCGGCCCGGACCTGGCCGTACTGACCGGGTTGATCGTCGGCGCCGCCGTCCGCCGTACGCCGGTGCTGGTGGACAACCCGGCGACGGCGACCGCGATGATCCTGGCCCGGGACCTGGCGCCGAGTTCGCCGTGGTGGTGCCTGGTGCCCGACCACGGCCGGCAGCCCGCCGTCCAGCACGTGTGCGACCTGCTCGGCTTCGAGCCGTTCCTCGACCTGGGGCTGGGGCTCGGCGACGGGTGCACCGCGCTGACCGCGGTCGGTGTGCTCGCGCCGCACCTCGCGCTCGCCGCGACCCTCGACGACGAACCGGTCCATGCGTGATGGTCTGCGCCTGGCGCTGACCACGTTCACCGTCCTGCCGGTACGGGCCGGGCGGATCGACCGGTCCACGGCACGTACCGCGATGGTGTTGGCGCCGGTGGTCGGGGTGGCGCTGGGCGCGCTGCTGGCCGGGCTGGCGCTGCTGCTGCGGCTGGCGGGCGCGCCGGCGCCGCTGGCCGGTGTCGCCGTGGTCGCCGCGGCGGTGCTCGCCACCCGCGCCCTGCACCTGGACGGGCTGGCCGACACGGTCGACGCGTTCGGCAGCTACGCCGACGCCGACCGCGCGCTGGCGATCATGAAGCGCTCGGACATCGGCCCGTTCGGCGTCGTCGCCCTCCTCCTCGTACTCGGCGCCCAGGTCGCCGCGCTCACCGCGGTACTCCCCCGCCCGCCGCTCGCGGTGCTCGCCACCCTCACCGTCGCCGCCGGTACGGGACGGCTCGCGGTGACGCTCGCCTGCCGCCGGGGCGTACCGGCGGCGCGGCCGGACGGGCTGGGTGCGCTGGTCGCCGGGACCGTACCGGGCTGGGTGGTGGCGCCCGCCGCCGTACTGCTCGCCGCGGCCGGGGGAGCCGCCGACCCCGGGCGCCGCTGGCTCGGGCCGGTCGCGGTCGCCGCCGGCGTGGCCGTGGCGTACGCGGTGACTCGGCGGGCGACGCGCCGGTTCGGCGGGATCACCGGCGACACGCTCGGCGCCGCGCTCGAACTGGCCGGTACGGTCACCCTCGCCGTCCTCGCCTGCTGACGCGGCCACGACCGGCGCGGCTCGTCCGGGCGTCACGGCAGCAGGCTCCGGCCCGCTCGAACGGGCGCGACGGCACCGGATCCCGGCCCGCGCGACACCGGCGCGGCTCAGGTCTCCGCGTCGTACGAGGAGGTCAGGCGGCGCGGGGCGGTGCTGCGCCAGGCGGTGACGACCAGCTCGCGGAGTACGGCGGGGTCGACGCGCGACAGGTCGATGCGGACCCAGCCGAAGCGGCCGGTGGTGGGTGCGACGGAGAACGTATCGGGGTCGGCGGCGACGAGGTCCGTCTGCTCGGCCGGTGCCGCCTTGACCGTCGCGTACCGTGCCTCGGGAGCGGCGACGGCGAACATCTTGCCGGCCACCTGGAACGCGGTCTCGGTGCCCCAGGTGCGGGTCTCCTCCGCGCCGGGCAGGCCGAGTGCGATCGAGCGGACCTGCTCGAAGGTGGCACCCGCCATCACTTCACCGAGGGCGTCACGAACGGCGGTTTGACCACCGTCATCGGCGACCGGCGGCCGCGTACGTCGACCTCCACCTCGGCGTCCTCGGCGAGGCCGGCGGCGGTGTCCAGCAGGGCGAGCGCGATGCCGCGCTTGAGCGTCGGCGAGAACGTGCCGGAGGTGACCCGACCGACCTGCGTGTCCCCGACGTACACGGCCATGCCGGGGCGGGGGATGCCGCGGCCGCTGGCCGACAGGCCCCACAGCCGGCGGGCCGGGCCGGCCTCCTTCTCGGCGACCAGCTTCGCGCGGCCCCAAAACTCGGGCTTCTTCCAGCCGACCGCCCAGCCGGCGCGCGCCTGCACCGGGCTGATCTCCATCGACAGGTCCTGGCCGTGCAGCGGGTAACCCATCTCGGTACGCAGGGTGTCGCGCGCGGCGAGCCCGGCGGGCCGGACGCCCAGGTCGGCGCCCTGCGCGAGCAGCGCGTCCCACACCGGCGGCGCGTACTGCGAGGCGATGACCAGCTCGTACCCGTGCTCGCCGGTGTATCCGGTGCGGCACACGACGACCGGATGCCCGTCGACGGTGGCGTCCACGAAGCTCATGTACCCGTGGTCGGTGGGCACGCCGAGCCGGTCGAGCAGCGCACCGGACCGCGGCCCCTGCACCGCGACGATCGCGTACTCCCGGTGCTGGTCGGTCACGGTGATCCCGGCGGGCGCGACGGCGGCCAGGCGGCGGCACACCTCGGCGGTGTTCGCCGCGTTCGGGATGAGGAAGACGTGGTCGTCGGCGTACCGGTAGGCGATGAGGTCGTCGACCACGCCGCCGGTCGCGTCGTCGCAGCACAGCGTGTACTGCGCCTGGCCGGCGCCGATCCGGTCGAGGTCGTTGGCGAGGCACCGGTTGACGAACTCGGCGGCGCCGGGGCCGCGCACGGTGGCCTTGCCCAGGTGCGACACGTCGAACACGCCGACCGCCTCGCGGACCGCGGTGTGCTCCGCGATCACCCCACCCCCCGCGTACTCCAGGGGCATCTGCCAGCCGCCGAACGCCGCGAACTTCGCGCCGAGCGCCTGGTGCTTCTCGTGGAGCGGAGAGCGCAGGAGGTCGTCGGTCATGGGTGGCAACCTACCCGCACCCCCCGACGTCTCCCGGAGCGGGACCGTCGCCGTGCCGGGCCCGCCGCACGGCACACCGAGGGAACGTCCCGGTGGCTCCGCGGGAACGTCCCGGTGGCTCTAGCATCGTCTGCGGCCCCGGCGTCGACGTCGACCCGGGGCCGGCCACGCGACTCGTGGCCGATCCCGTATCCGTGAACCGGAGGCATCGCGTGACCTCGCTCGCCCTCGCTGACCACAATCCCGCCACTCTCGCCGTCGACGCGGTCGTCGTCGGGCTGTACGAGTCGGACGGCGCCCCCACGTTGGCGCCCGGCGCGGCCGAACTGGACGCCGCGTTCGGCGGAAGGCTGGTGGAGACGCTGGTGCTGCTGGGCGCGACGGGTGCCGCCGGGGAGGTGACGAAGCTGGCCACGCTGGGCACGGTGCCCGCGCCGGTGGTCGCCGCCGCCGGGCTCGGTTCCGCCGCCGCCACCGGCCACGCCGCCACCGAGTCGGTACGCCGGGCCGCCGGTGCCGCGGTCCGCGCGCTCGCCGGCAGCGGCACGGTCGCCCTGGTACTGCCGGAGCCGGCCGCGGCGGCGGAGGGCGCGGCGCTCGGCGGGTACCGGTTCGCCGGGTACCGGTCGCGTCCCGTACCGGGTGAGCGGGGGCCGGTCGGCAGCGTGCGCGTGGTCGTACCGGACGCGAAGGACAAGACGGCGCGGGCCGAGCTGAAGCGGGCGACGGCGGTCGGCACCGCGGTCGCGCGTACCCGGGACTGGGTGAACTCGGCGCCGAACGAGCTGCGGCCGCCGGCGTTCGCCGCGTCGGTCGCGGCGGTGGCGGGCAAGGCCGGCCTGTCGGTCGAGGTACTGGACGAGAAGGCGCTGCGCAAGGGCGGGTACGGCGGCATCCTCGCGGTCGGCGAGGGATCCCCGGCGGGCCCGCGGCTGGTGCGCCTGGCGTACTCGCCGAAGGGGCGGGCGGCGGCGAAGGTGGCGCTGGTCGGCAAGGGCATCACGTTCGACTCGGGCGGCCTGTCGATCAAGCCGGCCAAGGGCATGTGGGAGATGAAGAGCGACATGGCGGGCGCGGCGGCGGTGGCCGGCACGATGCTCGCGGTCGCCGCGCTGAAGCCGAAGGTCGAGGTCGTCGCGTACCTGCCGATGGCGGAGAACATGCCGAGCGGCTCGGCGTACCGGCCGGGTGACGTGGTCACCATGTACGACGGCTCGCGGGTGGAGGTGCTGAACACCGACGCGGAGGGCCGGATGGTGCTGGCCGACGCGATCGCGCGGGCCTGCGAGGACGGCCCGGACTACCTGTTCGAGACGTCGACGCTGACCGGCGGCCAGGTCATCGCGCTCGGCGGCCGGGTCGCGGGCGTGATGGGCTCCGAGTCCCTGCACGACCGGGTACGCCTGGCGGGCGAGGCGGTCGGCGAGGCGATGTGGCCGATGCCGCTGCCGGAGGAGGTCGCCAAGCTGATGAAGTCGGACGTGGCGGACCTGCTCCAGGTGGCGAGCGGGATGGAGCGGGCCGGGCACATGCTGCAGGGCGGCTACTTCCTCAGCAGGTTCGTGGCGGAGGGCGTGGACTGGGCGCACATCGACGTCGCCGGCCCCGCGTACCACGAGGGCGAGGAGTACGGCTACCTGCCCAAGGGCGCCACCGGCGTACCGGTACGGACGCTGCTGCGGCTGGTCACCGACATCGCGGAGAACGGCTGAGCGACGCCGGGGCGTACCCGACGCTCCGTGACGGTGCGTGCCTTCGCGGGCGATGCGCCACGGAACGCCGGGTGCGCCCGGTTCCGCCCCGCGGCGCCGGTCAGTCGGTGCGGCCGGCGCGCTGCCGGGCGTTCTGGACGGCGTTCTGGCGGGCGTTGTAGTCGCGCATCCGCTGGGGTAGCCGAGCTTGGCCACCTCGTACACGGGGATGGCGAGGCGGCGGCCGAGCGCGTGCGCCGCGTTGGGGCCGAGGCGGCGGCGGGTCCATTCACCGTCGGCGCTGATCAGGATGACGGTGGGCTCGGTCATCAGGGTGCCGGGCTCCAGGTACGCCTCGACGCCGGGGCGGCTCGCCGCGAAGCGTTCGAGATGCTCGACGTCGGCCGGGAGCCCGGCCCGGCCCCGCCCGTTCGAGGCACTCCGTCGCCGGCCGAACAGTCCCACCTGTGCCCTCCCTCGTCCGCTGCGCCGGATCAGGGTACGGGCCGGGGAGCGCCGGCGGCGACCCCGCGGTTACCGTGGCCGAGGGTGACGACGTGTCACGTGATGGGCTGTGGCGGGACTCATGAGCGGCCGTTCAGCCCGAGGTGACAGGATGACCCCGGCACGACAGTGACACAGGAGACGACGTGAGCGCAGACCGGCGGTGGGGATCCCAGCGCGCCGGTCGCTCACCGCGAGGAGCGAACCATGAGTCGTGAACGCGGAGCGGTGTCGACCACGATGACGGCCGGAGGTCGGGGCGAGGCATGAGCACGGACTCCCACTTCGACCTGGTCGTACTCGGCGGCGGCAGCGGGGGGTACGCGACGGCCCTGCGCGCCGGCACCCTCGGCCTGTCGGTGGCACTGATCGAGAAGGACAAGGTCGGCGGTACCTGCCTGCACCGGGGCTGCATCCCGACGAAGGCGCTGCTGCACGCCGGCGAGGTGGCGGACGCGGCGCGCGAGGCCGCCCAGTTCGGGGTGCGGGCGAGCCTGGACGGCGTCGACATGGCGGGCGTCAACAAGTACAAGGACGGGGTCGTCTCCCGGCTGTACAAGGGGCTCCAGTCGACGTTGAAGGTGCGCGGCGGCATCACCACGATCGAGGGCGCCGGCAGGCTGGTCGGCCCGACCACGGTCGAGGTGAACGGCCAGCGGGTCACCGGCCGCAACCTGGTGCTCGCCACCGGCTCGTACTCGAAGTCCCTGCCTGGGCTGGACGTGGACGGCGAGCGGATCCTCACCTCGGAGCACGCGCTGGAGCTGGACCACGTGCCGTCCTCGGTCGTGGTACTCGGCGGCGGCGTGATCGGCGTGGAGTTCGCGAGCGCGTGGCGGTCGTTCGGCGCGGACGTGACGGTCGTGGAGGCGCTGCCCCGGCTGGTCGCGGCGGAGGACGAGGAGGTGTCGAAGGCGGTCGAGCGCGCGTTCCGGAAGCGCGGGATCGCGTTCAGCACCGGCACCCCGTTCACGGGGGTGGAGAAGACCGCCGACGGCGTCCGGGTGACGATCGAGGGCGGGACGACGTTCGACGCGGAGCTGCTGCTGGTCGCGGTGGGGCGCGGCCCGGTCACCGCCGACCTGGGCCTGGCCGAGCAGGGCGTCGTCCTGGAGCGCGGCTTCGTGCGTACCGACGAGCGGCTGCGCACCTCGGTACCGAACGTGTACGCCGTGGGTGACATCGTGCCGGGCCTGCAGCTCGCGCACCGCGGGTTCCAGCAGGGCATCTTCGTCGCCGAGGAGATCGCCGGGCTGGCGCCGACGCCGATCGACGAGACGGGCATTCCGCGTGTGACGTACTGCGAGCCGGAGGTGGCCTCGGTGGGGCTGACCGAGGCCGCGGCGCGCGAGAAGTACGGCTCGGTCGAGACGCTCAACTACAACCTGGGTGGCAACGGGAAGAGCCAGATCCTCAAGACCCAGGGCTTCGTGAAGCTGGTACGGGCGACCGACGGCCCCGTCGTGGGGATCCACATGGTGGGTTCCCGGGTCGGCGAGCTGATCGGTGAGGCACAGTTGATCTACAACTGGGAGGCGTACCCGTCGGACGTCGCCCAGCTCGTCCACATGCACCCGACCCAGAACGAGGCGCTCGGCGAGGCGCACCTGGCTCTCGCCGGAAAGCCGTTGCACGTCCATAGCTGATCGCGCCCGTTCGACGCACCAGCTTCGAACTTCACGAGGAGTCGTACCCATGCCGACCTCGGTCACCATGCCGCAGCTCGGAGAGAGTGTCACCGAAGGCACCGTCACCCGGTGGCTCAAGCAGGAAGGCGACCGGGTGGAGGCCGACGAGCCGCTGCTTGAGGTCTCCACGGACAAGGTCGACACCGAGATCCCGTCCCCGGCGTCCGGTGTGCTGTCGCGCATCGTCGTACCGGAGGACGAGACGGTCGAGGTGGGCGCCGAGCTGGCGCAGATCGCCGGTGAGGGCGAGGACGCGCCGGCCGCGCCGGCTCCGGCCGCCGAGCCGGCCGCCGCCCCGGCGGAGGCCCCGGCCCCGGCAGCACCCGCGGCGGAGGCCCCCGCCGCTCCGGCGCAGGAGGCCCCGGCCGCGCCGGCACCGGCCGCCGCACCGTCCGCCGGTGGTACCGACGTGACCATGCCGGTACTCGGCGAGTCGGTCACCGAAGGCACCGTGACCCGGTGGCTGAAGCAGGTCGGCGAGACCGTCGAGGTGGACGAGCCGCTGCTGGAGGTGTCGACGGACAAGGTGGACACCGAGATCCCGTCGCCGGCCGCCGGCACGGTGCAGGAGATCCGAGTCCAGCAGGACGAGACGGTGGACGTCGGGACGGTGCTCGCGGTGATCGGCTCCGGCCAGGCCGCGTCCGCGCCGGCCGCCGCGCCCGAGCCGACCCCGGCCCCGGCCGCGCCGGCGCCCGCTGCCCCGGCTCCGGCCGCGCCCGCTCCCGCGGCGCCCGCGGCGAAGCCGGCCCCGCCGACCGCCGAGCCGGTGCAGCAGAGCGCGCCGGTCGCCGTACCCGCCGCGCCGGCACCGTCGGCGAACGGCTCCGGCGACGGCCCTTCCGGGTACGTGACGCCGCTGGTACGCAAGCTCGCCGCCGAGCACGGCATCGACCTGGCGTCGCTGTCCGGTACCGGTGTGGGTGGGCGGATCCGCAAGCAGGACGTGCTCGACGCGGCCGAGGCGAAGAAGGCCGCCGCCGCGAAGCCGGCCCCGGCGCAGGCCGCGCCGGCCGCCGCGCCCGCGGCGAAGTCGGCGCCGAGTCCGTTGCGCGGGCGTACGGAGAAGTTGTCGCGGATGCGGCAGGTGATCGCGAAGCGGATGGTCGAGTCGCTGCAGACGTCGGCGCAGCTGACCACCGTGATCGAGGTCGACGTCACGACGATCGCGCGGCTGCGGAACAAGGCGAAGGCCGAGTTCCAGCAGCGGCACGGGGTGAAGCTGTCGTTCCTGCCGTTCTTCGCGCTGGCGGCGGTCGAGGCGCTCCGGGAGCACCCGAAGCTGAACGCCTCGATCAACACCGAGGAGAACACGGTCACGTACCACGACCAGGAGAACCTGGTCATCGCCGTGGACACCGACCGGGGCCTGCTGGTGCCGGTCATCCACAACGCCGGTGACCTGAACCTGGCCGGTCTGGCGCGGCGGATCGCGGACCTCGCCGAGCGCACCCGCGACAACAAGGTGAGCCCGGACGAGCTGGCCGGCGGCACGTTCACGCTGACCAACACGGGCAGCCGGGGCGCGCTGTTCGACACGCCGATCTTCCCGCAGCCGCAGGTGGCGATGCTCGGCACCGGCGCCGTCGTGAAGCGCGCGGTCGTCGTCGACGACCCGCAGCTCGGCGAGATCATCGTGCCGCGGTCGATGGTGTACCTGGCGCTGTCGTACGACCACCGGCTCATCGACGGGGCGGACGCGGCGCGGTTCCTGGCCACCGTCAAGGAGCGGCTGGAAGGTGGCGCGTTCGAGGCCGATCTCGGCCTGTAACGACATCGCGCGACGGTGCGGGGCGTTCCCTTCGGGGGGCGCCCCGCTTCGTTTTTCTTTGTACGCCAGCGTGGGTGCCGGGGGCGCTTGCCGTGCTGCGGGACTCCAGTGGTACGGGATGGCGCGCGTTGCTGTGCCGTGTCACCCCGGTGTTCGCCGCCCCGGGCCGGGGCCTGGGGGTGCGAGAGAGGACTCCGTCCTCTCTCGCACTCTCTCCTGCCAAACTGGGCAGCCCCCTTTGGAAACCCCCGAAGTAGGCGGGGTGCCTCCCAGCCACGGTCACCTGTTCCCCACGAGACGCTCGTTCACCAGTCCTGACACCCCGGGAAAACCACACCACCCACACACCGCGCCACCCACGTGCTGGTCGTTCACCGGTCCTGACACCCCGGGAAAACCACGCTGCCCGGCCCGTCGACCACCGCGCGATCATGCCTCGCTGCGTGATGGGCGGGTGCCGGTGCGGAGGGCTTGGGGGGCTTTCCAGTGGCGGAGCATGGCGGTGAGGCGGAAGGCGAAGATGAGGGCGGCGGCGAGGGGCGCGTAGACGGGTACGGGGATGGCGGTGTGGTGGGCGAGGGCGACGGCGGCGGCGCCGGCCATGGCGGGGATGGCGTAGAGGTCGGTGTCGACGCGGACGAGGGCGGGGGTCTGGCGGGCGATGACGTCGCGGAGGAGGCCGCCGCCGACGCCGGTGACGACGCCGAGTACGGCGGACTGTACGGAGCCGAGGCCGTGGGCGTACGCGATGAGGGTGCCGGTGACGCAGAAGAGGGCGAGGCCGGCGGCGTCGAAGAGGAGGACGGTGAAGGCGAGGCGTTCGACGACGGGGTGGGCGACGAAGGCGACGGCGGCCGCGGCGAGGGGTACGAGCAGGTAGCCGAGGTGCTGGAACGCGGCGGGTGGCGTGGCGCCGATGACGAGGTCGCGGAGGACGCCGCCGCCGAGGGCGGTGACTTCGGCGAGGACGAGGATGCCGACGGCGTCGAAGCCTTTCTGGATGGCGGTCAGGGCGCCGGAGATGGCGAAGACGAAGATGCCGGCGAGTTCGAGCACGCTGAGTGCGGTGTGGCCCCACATGCACCCCAGTCTCGTGGTACTGCGGGCTCGGCGGCCGGTTCAGGGGTGTGAACTTGTCTTTACGTATGTGACCCGGCGTGCAAGGATCCTTCACCGATCGAGCCTGTTCGGTTGGTGGAGGTGGGCATGGTGGACGAGTCCGACATGGTCATCGGACGGCGGGGGTTGCTCCGCGCCGCCGGCGTCGGTGCGGCCGCGGCGGGTGCCGTGGCGTTGGGCGGTTCGGTGGGTGCGCTGCCGGCGGGCGCGGCACTGGCGACCGGGCGGGCGGTACGGCCGCGGGACGTGAGCGGGTTGCCGCTGGTGGGCGGGCCGGAGTTCCCGATCGGGATCTTCTGGCCGCCCCCGCCGTACGAGACGAGTGTGGCGCGGTACCAGGAGATCGCGGACGCGGGCTTCACGTTCGTGGTGTCGGGGAACTACGCCGACGACGGCAACATCATCGGGTGGCTGCTGGGCTGCGCGGACCAGGTGGGGTTGCGGGTGCTCGTCTCCGACGACACCCAGATCCGGAACATGACGCGCTGGTTCACCATCTCCGACGACCGTTCGGTGCCGATGTCGATCACCTCGGCGGACGCGCGGGAGCTGGTGCAGCGGGCCCTCGACGCGTACGCGAAGCATCCGTCGCTGGCCGGGTTCAACCTGTTCGACGAGCCGTGGGCGGGCATCTTTCCCAGTCTGGGCAAGGCTTTCGGGATCGTACGGGCGGCGGCGCCGGACCTGCTGGCGTACGCGAACCTGTTGCCGGGCAACGGTTCCGGCTACGACACGTACGTCAAGGGGTTCGTGGACGCGGTCGCGCCGTCGCAGCTGTCCTTCGACCGGTACCCGATCGTGGCGTCGGGCGAGGACGCCGGCTACTTCGACAACTGGGCGCGGATGCGGGCGCAGGCGCTGGCGGCGGGTGTGCCGGCGTGGACGTACATCCAGACGCTGGCGTACAACGGGCACGCGACGCCGACGGCGGCGGACCTGGCCTGGCAGGTCAACGTGAGCCTCGCGTACGGCGCCAAGGGCATCCAGTACTTCACCTACTGGACACCGGATCCCGCCCGCGGTGAGGGTTTCCAGCCGGCGCTGATGACCCTCGACGGCCACCGCACTCCCCGGTACGACGCGGCGAAGAAGCTCAACCGCCAGTGGCTGGCGCCCGTCGGCCGGGTACTCAAGCCGCTCGTGTCGGCCAGCGTGCAGCACGCGAACGAGTCGCCGCTGCCGACCGGCGCGACCGGGTTCACGCCGGACGACGACATCTCCGCCGCCACCGGCAGCGCGCTGGTGATCGGACGGTTCACCGACCCGGCCGGGACCGCGCGCTACGTGCTCGCCGCGAACCGCAGCCGTACCGCGGTGGCCACGTCGCGCCTCACCACCGGGTCGGCGGTCGGCGCGGTCGCCCGCTACGACGCCGTCTCCGACTCCTGGCGCACCGTCTCCCCCGGCGCGCTCGACCTGTCGCTGGCCGCGGGCGACGCGGTCCTGTTCCGGCTCACCTGAGTCCACTGTGGACATCCGCCGTACCGGTCCGGCCCGGTGCGGCGGACGTCCCGTCGCCCGTCAGCCGAGCCGGCCGTACTTCACCGCGTCGGTGAACGCCGCGAACGCCGCAGGCCCCACCACCAGCGTTCCGCCGTCCCGGTCCTTGCTGTCCCGCACCCCGACGACCCGCGTCCCGGTCGCCACCTCGACACAGTTGCCGCCGGTGCCGTTGCTGCGGATGCTCTTTCTCCACTCGACTGAGGTCAGGTCCATCGCTCACATCTCCTTCACCGCCGCCTGGATGAAGTCCCTCGATTGAAGCCGATCGAGCGCCCGACATTCCAGATCGCGCATCACGAAGTTGTACCTGGTCAGATCTTTCGCCCTGTCAAGGTACAGACCGCCGATGTACGACTCCAGGTACACGACTCCGGGGTCCTGCCGATCCGGGAATTCGAGAATCACGAACGACGACGCCATCGCAGCGTGCTGCCCCATGGAAAACGGGAAGACACGCACGTCGACGTTGGGAAGGTCCGTGCACTCGATGACGTGCTCAAGCTGTTTCCGCATCGCCCGACGGTCGCCAACGGCTCGTCGGAGAACAGCTTCGTTGAGGATCATCGATACGTGTGGCGCGGACGGTTCCTCCCGGGTCAGCAGATCTTGGCGCCGCATCCGCAGAGCCACACGCTTCTCGATGTCCTCGGTGCTGTCATTCGTCGACGCTCGACAAATTGCGAAGCAATAGTCGGGGGTCTGCAACAGCCCCGGCACCAACTCGGCGTCGTAGCTGCGCATGTCGCTTGCTGTGGATTCAAGGTCCATGAACGGCACGAACCACGAGGGCAGCGCATCCCCATACGCGTGCCACCAGTTCTTTGCCTTGGCCTCTCCAGCCAGAGTCACGAGTAGATCGGATGTCTGTTCGTCGGCGTGGTAGAGCTGGCTGAGGGCGATGACGTCGGACTTGGTGGGGGCGACGCGGCCGGTCTCGATGCGCCAGATCTTGTGGCGGGACCAGCCGAGTTCGTCGGCGGCGATCTCGGCGGTGTAGCCGGCGGCGACGCGCAGGGCCTTGGTCTGGCGGCCGAGCTGGCGGCGCGGGACGGTGGATCCGGCTTCGGTCATGGTGCACTCCTGGTCGACGGTGTTGCACGGTGGGACGCCGCCGTCGCACGCCGAGGCGCCGACGGCGCCCGGTGCAACAAACCAGTCAGGCGGTGCCGTTCAGCTCGCAAGCCGGCGTGCCGCACCAGACGCCGCAATCCTCCCACCGTGGGTACGTTCCGTGATGCCCCACCGTACGGCGAGTCGTGTCGGGACGGCGTCACCGCGACCGTCGCGCGGGAGTACCACTGTCCGAAGTGGACTGTCGCGGGTGGACACCGCGCGCCGCGCGCACCCGGTGTCGTAACAGAAAGGGCGCGACATCTGTGATGTGCGGCGTGTGTTGCGCCCGCGGCGAGCCGAACGGCCGCCGCCGCCCGCCACCTGCTGACCGGACCCGCCGCGCACGCCACGCCGACACGACCCCGCTGCTCGTCAACGGCCCAGCGGCCCAGCGGCCCAGCGGCTCAGCGACTCAGCGACTCAGCGTCGCGCCGAGGGCGGCGATCGTCTCGCGCGTGGCGGCCGGGTCGCCGGCTCCCTCCACCATCAGCAGGGCGCGCCGGATCCCTGTCGCCGCAACGGATTCCGCCAGCCGTTCGGTGACGTCCGCGGCGGTACCGACGGGTTGCGTGGCGAGCAGCCGGGCCAGGTACGCCGCGTGGTCGGTGATCGGCGGCGCGCTCCCGTCGATCCGGACGTAGCCTGTGGTGGCGGCGAGGCGGGCGGGCATCGCGGCGCGCAGCCGGCGGTGCGCCTCGGCCCGGGTGTCCGCCTGGTACGCGAGGAACGCGGCGGCGTGGTCGACGTCCGGGTCGTAACCGTGCCGCTCGGCGACCGCGGCGTACCGGTCGAGCAGCGCGCGCTTCTCCGCGTCGGTGGCGTGCATCCCCAGCAGCAGCGGCAGCCCGCGTGCCGCGGCGCACTCCACAGTTGACGGCGAGGTGGCCGCGACGTACACCGGGACGGGGTGTTCCGGTTGCGGCACAACGGAAACCGGACGGAACGCGAAGTGTCGGCCGGCCGCGCCGAGACTGTCCACACCGGACAACCAGCCGGTCATCAGGTCGAGCGACTCGGCGAACCCGGTGCGATATCGGTCCAGCCCGGTGCCGAACACCTCCAGGTCCACCCACGGCCCGCCGCGCGCGACGCCCAGCGCGAACCGGCCGCCGGACACCGCGTCGAGGAGTACCGCCTCCTCGGCGAGCGCGACCGGGTGCCGCGCGGACAGCACGCACGCGGCCGTCCCCACCGTGATCCTTTCCGTACGCCCCAACAGGTGTGCGGCCAGCGCCGGCGCCGACGGGCAGCACCCGTACGTCACGAAGTGGTGTTCGGCGAACCAGGCGCCGTCGAACCCCGCCGCCTCCGCCGCCACCCCGTACTCCACCGCCCGGCGCACCGCGTCCGCCGTCGTACCACCGGATGTGGGTGCGGCGAGCAGGAACGCGTCGATCCGGGTGGTGCGCGGGGCGGTGATCCGCCCGCCCCGCGCACCCGTCCGGGGCTCAGCAGTCACGGAGTTCCGGCGACTGGTTGAGCAGCTGGCCGCGCGGCGAGATGAACGCGCGGTACCGGTCACTGTCCACAGCGGACGGTGCGAACGCGGCGACCCGGTGGCAGTTCTGGAACGCCAGCGACACTCCGAAGTGCCGCTCCAGCCCGCCGCGGATCGCGTTCGATGCCAACGCGCGCAACAGTTGCCCGCGCTCGGCCTCGCTCGGCGGCGGCGTCGAGTCGTCCGCGAAGCCGCTCGCGTCGACCCGGCCGGCGACCTCGCTCACCTTCTCCCACGCGTACGGCAGGGACGCGCGGACGCAGGCGACGAACTCCTCGTCCGACACCGCGCCGCTCTCCGCCTTGGCCAACAGTTCGGGGGAAACATCCAGGGACATCCAGGTACTCCTCGGTGGACGGCTCCGGCGCGGGCGCGCCGGAGAGTTCGGGTCCGGTACGGCTTCCGTTGTGCCGCAACCGGATGCGGTCGGTCAGGACGCGGGGACGGGCGCCGGGCCGAGGACGAAGTCCGGGTCGACCTGGTCGGCCAGGTCGGCGCCGGTCCGGTCGTTCGCCCACGCCCGCGCGTTCCGCAGGTGGAACGCGACGGCCTGTCGGGTGTACGCCGGCCAGTCCCGTACGGCGGCGTCGACGGTGTCGGCGAGGGTGCCGAGAACGGTGCGGTTGTGCGGTTCCAGCCCGGACAGCGGGCCGAACCGGCCGCGCTCCGCGGCGCGCACGTAGTCCGACCGGCCGAACACGCCGAGCAGGTCGGCGCCGAGCTGCTCGCGCAGGAACGCGGCGTCGGTGTCGTCGGTGACCTTGTTGCCGACGGCGGCCAGCCGTACGCCGTGCTCCCGCGCGTACCTCGCGTACTGCCGGTGGACGCCGACGCTGCGCAGGGTCGGCTCGCACACCACGAACGTCTGGTCGAACCGGGTGAACAGCCCCGACGCGAACGCGTCCGCGCCCGCCGTCATGTCCACCACCACGTACTCCCCCGGCCCGTCGACCAGATGGTTCAGCAGCAGCTCGACCGCGCCGACCTTGCTGTGGTAGCAGGCGACACCCAGATCCTCGGCGGAGAACTGCCCGGTCACCGCCAGCCGCACGTCCCCGACCGTACGGATCAGCTTGTCGTACAAGGGATTGGGGCCGGTGACGGTGAGCAGGCGGGAACCGCGGCCGGGCGGCGTGGTCTTCACCATCGCCGCGGCGGAGGCGATCCGCGGGTTGGTGCCCCGCAGGTACTCCTTGATCTCGGTGAGGTGGTCGCCGAGGGTGGGCAGCCGGTCCGCCTCGGCCTCGGGCAGGCCCAGCGCGACGGCGAGGTGCTGGTTGATGTCGGCGTCGACGGCCAGCACGGGCGCGCCGGTCGCGGCGAGGTGCCGGGCGAACAGGCCGGACAGCGTCGTCTTGCCGCTGCCGCCCTTGCCGACGAGGGCGATCTTCACTGGTTCCCCTTCTCGTCGGGGACGCCCGCGGCGCCCCCGGTTGATCATGTGCGTTGATGAAACTAGTAGTCGTTTTCATTAGTGGTGTCAAGTCGATCCGTACCGACACGCTGACGATCCGTGGCCACGACGGGGCTGCCGTCGGCGGTCCGCACCCCCGCGACACCGGCCGCCGGATAGGCTCACGTCGATGAACGCGAGCAGCCGTACGCCGACGATCCTGGCCACCTCCGGCGGTCTGGTCCGCGGTCGACACACCGACCTCGCCCCCGGACCGCTGCTGTGGCACGCCCTCGCACTCAGCGGCGCGCGACGACCGCGCCTGACGTACCTGGGGCAGGCCGGCGGCGACGACAAGTCCTTCGCCGGCGCGCTGCACGAGGCGTTCTACGGCACCGACGTCGACCTCACCTGCGTCCGCCTGCTCCCCATGCCGAACGTGCCGGACCTGCGCGCGCACCTGCTCGCCGCCGACGTGATCTGGGTCGGCGGCGGCAGCGTCGCCGGACTGCTCGCGCTGTGGCGGCTGCACGGCGTCGACGAGATCCTGCGCGAGTGCTGGGACGCCGGTGTGGTCCTCACCGGCGTGTCCGCCGGCTCGATCTGCTGGCACGTCGGCGGCACCACCGACTCGTACGGGCCGGAGCTGCGCGCCGTCGACAACGGCCTCGCCTTCCTGCCGTACAGCAACGGGGTGCACTACGACTCCGAGGCGCAGCGCCGGCCGCTGTTCCAGTCACTCGTCGCCGACGGCACCCTGCCCGCCGGGTATGCCACGGACGACGGCGTCGGGCTGCTCTACCGCGGCACCGAACTCGTCGAGGCGCTGCGCGAGCGCCGCACCGACGCCGCCGCGTACCGGGTGGAGCCGGACGGCGCGGGCGGGGCCACCGAGACCCGCATCGAGCCGCGCCAGCTCGACTGACCGCGCCGTCCACAGTGGACCGTCCACTGTGGTACGAGAACAACCGGGTGACCGGGTGCAGACCGGAATCCCGGGCGGGGGGCGGACAAACGCGGCCATGTTCCCGGTCGCCCGGACGTCCGTTGTATCGTTGGTCAACGCTTGTCAACCTCTCGGGTACGAAACCGGGGTCGTGAGTCGCAGGGTGGCGAGGCACCTCGCTGGCAGCGGCGCACGACCCCGTCCCACGCACGGTCCGGCAAGCTGCGTCGGCCGCCGGAGCGGCGGGGAGGTCTGGGAGGTAGGTGTTTCGTGGCCCTGCTGAGCGTCGTGGTGCCCGCGTACGACGTCGAGGACTTTCTGCCGGAGTGCCTCGACTCCCTGCTGGGACAGTCGTTCACCGACATCGAGGTGATCGGCGTCGACGACCGCTCACCCGACCGCTGCGGCGAGATCCTCACCGATTACGCGGCGCGTGACCCGCGGGTGAAGGTGCTGCGGCTGCCCGAGAACCGCGGGCTCGGCGGCGCCCGCAACGCCGGCCTCGCCGAGGCCACCGGGGAGTACGTGTGGTTCGTCGACTCGGACGACTGGGTCGACGGGCGGGCGCTCGCGACGATCGCCGAGCGGATCGCGGCCACCCGGCCGGACGTGCTGTTCGTCGGACACACCCTGGCGTACCGGGATCTGCGCACCGAGCGCGACCCCGGCGACGCCGTCCTGCCCGGCCTGCCCGAGGTGTGCACCGCCGCCGAACACCCCGAGGTGTTCCGGGTCTTCCCGTCCGCGTGGAACAAGGTGGTGCGCCGCGAGTTCCTGCTGGGACTGGGGATCGACTACCCGACCGGGGCGTACGAGGACCTGCCCGTCACGTTCCCGCTGCTGTGCGCCGCCGACCGGATCGCCACCGTCCCCGACGTCTGCCTGTACTACCGGCAGCGCCAGGGTTCCATCCTCAACTCCGGCGGCGAGAAGCACCTCGACCTGGTCGACCAGTACCGGCTGGTGTTCCAACGGCTGGCCGCGCTCGGCGACCGGGCGCTCGTCACCCCGGTGTACACGTTCATGGCCAAGCACCTGTTCGTCCTGCTCGGCGCCGGCCGGATCGGGCGCGCGCACCGCCGCGAGTACTTCGACCGCGCGAGCGCGCTGACCCGCGAGCTGCGTCCCGCCGGCTTCACCCCGCCCGGCGGACTCGACGGCGTGCGGTACCGGCTGCTGGTGTCCGGGTCGTGGCCGGGCGTGGTCGCGCTGCGCCGCGGATACCAGGTGGCGCAAGGGATCCGGCGCGGCGTGCGGCGCGTCTCCCGACCGGCCCGGCGGGCCCTGCGACGCGCCCGCGCACTCGCCGGCAAGGCCCTCCTCCGCCTGTACTACAAGGCCCAGGCCCGCGGCCCGCTCGACGAGCACCTCGCCCTCTACTGCGCGTACTGGGGCCGCGGGTACGCGTGCAACCCGCGCGCCATCTACGAGAAGGCCCGCGAGCTGGCCCCCGACGTGCGCGGGGTGTGGGTGGTGACCGCCGAGGGCGCCGCGACCCTGCCCGAGGGCGTACCGCACGTGGTGCAGGACACGCCGGCGTTCTACCGCGCGCTGGCCCGCGCGAAATACTTGATCAACAACAACAACTTCGGCAACTACCTGGTGAAGCGGCAGGGATCCGTGTTCGTGCAGACGCACCACGGCACCCCGCTCAAGTCGATGGGCGTCGACGAGCGCCGCCACCCGCTCACCCCCGCCACCCGGCACAACAGCGTCAAGAGCCTGCTGCAGCGCTGCGACGCCTGGGACTACGACCTCAGCTCCAACGCGTACTCCACCACCGTGTGGCACAAGGCGTACCCGCGCGACTTCACCACCCTGGAGTACGGCTACCCGCGCAACGACGTCCTCGTCAACACCACCCCCGAACAGGTCGCCGAACTCCGCGCCCGGCTCGGCATCGGCCCCGACGAGACCGTCGTGCTCTACGCGCCCACGCACCGCGAGTACCAGTCCGAGTACCAGCCGCTGTTCGACCCGGACGCGTTCGTCGCCGCGCTCGGACCGCGGCACCGGCTGCTGCTGCGCGCGCACTACTTCTACGGCGCCGGCACCGGCCACCCCGACTCGCCCGACGTCATGGACGTCTCGTCGTACCCGGTGGTCGAGGACCTGTACCTGGTGGCCGACGTGCTCGTCACCGACTACTCGTCCGTGATGTTCGACTACGGCGTCCTCGACCGGCCCATCGTCATCTACGCGCCCGACTGGCACGTCTACCGCGACACCCGCGGCGCGTACTTCAACCTCGCCGCCGCCCCGCCCGGCCTGTTCGTCCGCGACTACGACGAACTCGTCGAGACGTTCCGCACCGGCACCGTCGACACCGCCGAGACCCGCGCGCTGCGCGCCGACTTCCGTGACCGGTTCTGCTCCTTCGACGACGGCCGCGCCGCCGAGCGCGTCGTACGCAAGGTGATGCTCGGCGAGGAACCCGCCCTGCCCGCCGCCGCACAGACGGACGGGGCCGGCCAGCGGCAACCGCTGACCAGCCCCTGACACACCGTGCGCCGGGGCGGACCACACCGCCCCGGCCGACGACCTACGGCTTCACCGCGATCCGGCCCGACCCGCAGCGCACCAGCAGCAGCTTCGCGCCGGACTTCGCCAGGAACTCCTCGGTCGCCTCGCGCGAACCGTCCCAGTACCCGTAGTCGTCGATGATCAGCACGCCACCGGACACCAGCCGCGGGTACAGGTGCTCCAGCTCGTGCTTGGTCGACGCGTACCAGTCGGTGTCGAGGCGCAGGATCGAGATCTGCTCCGGCGCCTCCTGCGGGATGGTGTCCTCCACCATGCCCTGCACGTAGTGCACCTTCTCCTTCGGGTACGGCACCTTCGACATGCCGTCCCGCACGTCCTCCAGGGTCGCCGCGGCCTTCACCCAGGAGTCGTCGGCGGCCACGGCCAGCAGGTCGTCGGCCGCCTTCCCGTCCCGCACCCGGACGTCCTTCTCGCTCGGCGGCGGCATGCCCTCGAACGTGTCGAACAGGTACAGGTCCCGCGTGTGGTCGCCGAACGAGTCGAACGTCCGGGCCACCGCCTGCATCGACCCGCCCCGCCAGACACCGCACTCCACCACGTCACCCGGTACGTCGTGGTTGTGCACGTACCGGACGGCGGCGATGAGGCCGTGCAGCTTCTCCGGGCTGGTCATCGTGTAGCCCTTGACCGCGCGGATGACCTCCGCGGTGTCCTCGTCGAAGTCCACCGGGAAGCCGGTGCCCTTCGCCGCGGGCTTCGGCGGTTTCGCCTCACCGGCGCCCACCGCGGCGGCCGCCTTCTCCAACCGGGCGGCGACGGCCTCGTGCCGCGACGTCGCCTCGTTCAGCTGTTGGATCCGGTCGCTCATCGCCGCACTCATCGCGGCATTCCGGGTACTCACGAACCGGAATCCGGTGGTACGCGCCAGAAACGCGTTGAAGCGTCGTGCGCCGCTCATCAACTCTCCCATCGTTGATGCGGGGCCGAGCGGACACTCGACCCCCGGCCGACCGGCCACAGCGAGCGGGACGCCGCGCGGCGTCCCGCTCCGGTGCATCCCGTCAACCGGACGTTTCCGCCCCGGCGACCGGGGCGTCATCGTGCCGGGCACCGTCCGGCTCTGCGCCGATGGCGGCGTAGAACTGGTTGACCGCGTCCCTGTTGTAGGCCACGTAGTCGAAAGGGGGGTTCGGGACGTTGCCCCGGAGGTATTCGCGCATACCCCCGGCCAGGTCCTCCACGGTGCGCGGTACGACGAGGCCGACACCCTCGGACAGCGACCCACGAACCGAGGCGAAGTCGGTGGAGACCACCGGAAGCCCGAGTACCCGGGCCTCCAGGATGACCATCGGCTGCCCCTCGTAGTCGCTGGACAGGACGAAACAGTCGGCCACCTTCATGATCGCGTGCGGATTGTTCTGCTGCCCCGCCATGATCACCGCATCGTCCAGACCCAGCTCGGTGACGAGCGCGTCGAGGTCGGTCCGCAGCGGCCCGCTGCCGATGACGATCAGGCGGGTCTTCGGGTTCTCCTTGTGTACCAACCCGAACGCCCGGATCAACCGGGCGTGGTTCTTCTCCGGCGAGCAGCGGCCGACCGTCACGAACGTGGTGACGCCGTCGCCGGGAGTCAGGATGCGGTCGATGAGCGCGCGGCGCTCGGCGGCCTCGCGCCGGGCCAGCAGTCGCTTCGCCTCCTCCTCCGGACTCTCCGAGCCGGAGTCGCCGACCACGCCCTCGTCGCCGCCAACCGCGCCGCCGTCCTCGGCCGGCAGCTCCGCGTACAGGTCGGCCTCGGCCTGCTGGAGGATGCGGTCGAAGTTCACCGTGTTCAGCGCCGACACGAACTGCGCGTTGCCCGCGTACTTGCCGAGTTTCTCGGCGTTGATGTCGGAGAGCACCGGCGACACCGACACCAGGCGGTCGAAGTACCGGTAGGTGGAGAAGACGGCACCGAGGCCGGCCTCCAGCGGACGCTTGCCGTTGACCTCGCGCATGCGGTCCGCGGCGAGGTCGTTGTGCAGCCAGATGGAGTGCTTCTTCGCCTCGCCCTCCAGGAACAGGTACGTCCAGAACGGGCCGTAGCCGGAGAAGTCCACGATGTAGTCGAACTGGCTGGCGCCGAACACCCGCCGCCACTCGTCGCGGAACAGCGCGCGGTGCGCGTCGAGGTTGACTTTCGCGCCGTCCAGGCCGCGGGCCAGCAGCTTGCGCCGGCCGAGCGTGAACCGCTTGCTGCCGTTGATCCCCCCGATGTACGGGAACAGCCGCACGTTCGGGTTGATGGCGCTCTCGTTCTTCACGCGGTCCCGGCTGCGCCGGCGGTACGAGTAGAACGCGGACACGTCGAAGCGGGTGTAGTCGATGTTGTCCAGCAGGTTCAGCATCGACGTGGTGATCCCGTTGGTACGCATGCCGCCCAGGTAGATCAGGATCGACTCGCGGCCGTCGGTCAGGTCGGTGCGGACGTCGCGGTCCGCGGTACGCCCGCGGAACACCACGTCGACCACCCGGCTCGCCGCGTGCCCGTCGTCCACCGGCGCGTACTCCTGGCGCGTCTTCTCGTACCGGGTGGCGTAGGTGACGGACACGTCGTCCTCACCGCCGGTACCCAGCCCGTTCAGCCAGCCGGCGAGGGTACCGATGTCGTCGGTGACCGGACCCGGCCACTCCTCGGGCCGCACGTACAGCCCGCGGCTGCCGTCGTAGTCGGCGAGGTCCGGCACGAAGAACACGATCGGCCGGCCGGTGGCGAGGAAGTCGTAGAAGATGCTGGAGTAGTCGCTGATCAGCACCTCGCTGACGCCGAGCGCGACGTTCGCCGGCATGTCGTTGGGCACCAGGATCTCGCGCAGGTCCGCACGCTCCACCGCGTACTTGTACACCTGCTGGTGCACCCGCAGCAGCACCCGGTACTTCGCGGTGTCGATCCGCTCGTTGAGCGCCTGCACCCGGCGCAGCAGCTCCTCGGCGTCGTCCTCGGGCGTCTGGAACGAGTCGCCCTTCCAGGTCGGCGCGTACAGCACGATCTTCTGGTCGTCGCCCACCACGACACCGCGCTCGCGCAGCTCGGCGCGCGCCGCCGCGTCCTCCTCCGCCGACAGGTACTGCCGGTCGATGCGCGGGAAGCCCTCCTGCACGATCGCGCCGCGGTAGATGCCGCGCAGCTTGTAGGCCGTCTCGTACATCTGCTTCGTCATGAACTCGCTGCCGGACAGCAGGTAGTCGGCCATCACGAAGTTGCGGATGATGTTGCGGGTCTCGGCCCCGCCGTTCTCGACGTCGTACCCCATCTTCTTGAGCGGGGTGCCGTGCCAGGTGTTGACATAGACCTGGCCGTCGCGCTTGCCGAACTGCGGCGGGAACGTCGCGTTGTTCACCAGGTACCGCGAGGTGGCCAGGGCCCGGTAGTACGCCGTCGACTGGTACCGGACGAAGCTCACGTTCGGGTGGCCGGCGAACTCGCGGATCGTCCGCTTGTACCGGTGGAAGTCGCTCAGCACCCAGATGTGCTTGAGGTGCTTCATGTCCGGCGCGGCGAGCAGCTCGCGGAAGATGGCCTCCGGGTTGCACAGCATCCCGTTGCCGGAGAACGACTCGTACAGCACGGTGTCGGGCTCGATCTTCGCCTCGCGCCAGTGTGCGTGCGACTCGAACTGCCTGATGACCTTGATGCGGTGACGGATACGTCGGAGCTTCGTACCCATCTTCGACCGTGCCATCGTTCTCCTGCCGAGCGTGGGGGCTTCGTACTTGAGCGGGCTTACACCACAAATCGCCGATAACGGCCGAACCGTTACAAGGCGCTGATATTCCGACTTGTGCACCATACATCCGGGCGCCGCCACGGCCCTCGTGGACCCGGCGGAGCAGACGCAGGCCCCGTACACCCCCCGCCCGACCTGGCAGGGGGATCCGACCACGATAACCGACAGGCATCTCCCGGCCGAACCGGCGTCGACACCCCGGCGAACGGCGCCTGTTTCCCGGTTCGCGACCGCCACGCCGGGCGGGTACGGCATCCTGCAAGAGCTGTCACCATCCGCTGACGTCGCGTTGACCTGGCCCTTGCCGGGTCCGGACTACGGTGACTCGGGTGGCGCCGGGCACGAAGCGTCCCGCCCACCCGAACGTCTTGGGGGGGACGTGTGGGATCCGGTGCGATGACGCTGCCCCGCGCCGACGGCGCCGGTGCCGCACGCCGCGCCCGATGGTCCGCCGCCGTCCCGGTCGCGCTGCTGTACCTGCTCGCCGGCGCGTTCGGCCTCGCCGTCGCGTGGCGGCTGCCCTGGGTCGGCGACACCGGCCTGCACCTCGCCGTGATCGAACAGCTCAGCCGCAACCTCGGCAACCCGCCCGACCCGCTCGTCGGCGCCCACTCCCCCAGCCCGTACTACACGCCGTACTCGCTCGTGCAGGCGCTGCTGATGCGCGGCACCGGACTCGGCGCCCGCGACGTACTGCGCCTCTTCGCGGTCGTCAACGCGCTGCTCGTCGCCTCCGGCGTACACCACCTGATCCGCCGGTACTGCCGGGAAGCCTGGGCGCCGCTGCTCGCCGTGCTCGCCATCGTGCTGCTCGACGGCACGAGCGTCCTGGTCTGGTCCGGGTACTACGGCCTCGTCTCGCTCACCGTCACCCTCTTCTACCCCAGTACGTTCGCGCTCGGCGTCACGTTGCACCTGTGGGCGCTGCTGGCCTGGCTGCTGCCGTCCGGCGGACCGCCCCGTACCGGGCGGTGGCAGTGGCTGCTGTACCCGGCGATCGGGCTGATCGGCGCGGACGTCGCGCTCGACCACCAGTTCACCGCGATCGGCGCCGCGCTCGGCTGCCTGGCGCTGCTCGTCCACCGCGCCCGGCACCTGACCCTCCGCCACCTCGCCGGTCTCGCGGTGGCCGTGGCCGTCACCGTCGCCGTCGTCGCCGCCTGGCCCTACTTCTCGATCCTGTCCCTGACCGGCTCACCCGACCAGCTCGACACCATCCACCGCCGCCTGTACTCGCACGTCCTGGAGCTGTACGGGCTCGGCCTGCTCACCGGACTGCCCGTGCTCGCCGTACGGTTCCGGCGCAGCCGCACCGATCCGTTCGTACTGCTCGCCGCGTTCACCGCGGTACTCGTCGGCTACGGGCTGGTCACCAGCCACTACGCGTGGGGCCGCGCCTGGCCGATGCTGCTGCTCGCCGGGCAGCTCGCGCTCGGCATGGAGTTCGCCGCGGTCCTCAGCCGCCGCGGCGCACGCAACCTCGGCCGCGCCGCCCGCCCCGTCCGCGCGTACGCAGCGGCCGCCCTCGCGGTGGCGCTGCTGATGGGACTCTGGACGCAGGCCGGCGGCCTCGCCTTCTTCGTACGGCTGCCCGCGGTGGTGCGGCACCACGTCGAGGTGAAGGGCGACTGGGGCACCTACTCCTGGATCACCCGGTACGTGCCGCCCGGCGAGACGGTCCTCGCCGACACGTTCCACTCACTCCGGATGGTTCCGGCATACCGGATCTTCACCGTGACCCCGGCGTACCCGGAGCCGTGGCTGCCGTCCGAACACCGGCGCGACGCCGACACCGCCGCCATGCTCGCCGCCGACACACCCGCCGCCGAACGCGACCGACTCTTCGCCCGCTACGGCATCCGCTGGCTCATCCTGTACCCCAGCGACGCGCGCCGGCTCCGCGCCGCCGGAGTACGGCTGGACACGGTCGCGCACAGCCCGAAGTACCCGCGCGACGGCCTCTACCGCCTCCGGTAGGACCGTCAGACCTTCGCGAAGTCGTGGTACGTGTCGAGCGCGTCCTCGACCGGCCCGTCCGTGATCAGCTGGCCGCCGCGCAGGTAGATGCCGCGCTTGCAGAAGCGGCGCAGATCCGCGTCGGAGTGCGAGACGAGCACCAGGGTGCGGCCCTGCGCCAGCATCCCCTCGATCGTCGCGTAGCACTTCTCCCGGAACTTGCGGTCACCCACCGCCAGCGCCTCGTCCACCAGCAGTACCGGATGCTCCAGCTGGGTGATCACCGCGAACCCGAGCCGCACCTTCATACCGGACGAGTAGTGCCGGACCGGGGTGTCGATGAAGTCGCCGATCTCCGCGTAGTCCACGATCTCGTCGAACTTCGACCGGATCTGCTGACTGCTCAGGCCGTGCATCGCCGCCACGATCTGGACGTTCTCCCGGCCGGTCAGATCGCCCGAGAAACCCGCCGACAACTCCAGCAGCGGCGCCACCTTGCCGCGGCACACCACGCTGCCCTCGTCCGGGGTGAGCACGCCGGCGATCAGCCGCAGCAGCGTGCTCTTGCCCGTACCGTTCGAGCCGATCAGGCCGACCGCCTCGCCGTGCTGGATCGAGAAGTCGAGGTGCCGCAACGCCCAGAAGTCGGTCGTCGCCGCCGGCGTCCGCCGGTTCTTGCCGCGGAAGATGAACATCTCGCGCAGCTTGCGCTGCTTGCGCCGACCCTTGTTGAACTGGATACCCAGGTCGTGGGCCTCGATGACGGGGTCGCTCATCGCGTCTCACAGCTCCTTGAGCACGGCCGACTCGGTCTTACGGAACACCCAGAGACCGATGATGAAGATGATGACACTTCCGGCAGCCGACGCCAGGATCACCGTGGGCTTGGGGAACAGCTGCGGGATCCACATGCCGTGCTGGATGTCGATGATCCCGACCATCGGGTTGAGCTGGTAGAGATCCTTGAACCAGTGCGGCAGGCCAGAGTCCATCACCCGGCTCAGCGGGTAGATGATCGGCGCGGTGTACATGAGGACCCGGACGATCAGCCGGGTCATCCGCTCCACGTCGCGGAACAGCACGTTCAGCGGGGACAGGATCAGCGCGATCCCGACCAGCAGGACGCCCTGGATGACCATGCTCAACGGCAGCGCCAACAGCCGCCACGTGAACGTGCCGTGGAACAGGATCGCGAACAGCACCACGATCGGCAGCCCCGCCAGGTACTCCACGGCCCGCGCGAGCACCTTCGCCACCGGGAAGATCTGCCGGCGTACCCGCATCGTGGTGATCAGGCGGGCCTGCGAGGTCAGCGCGTGCGCCGACTCGGTGATGCCGGCGCTGATCCACATCCACGAGAAGATGCCGGACACGATGAACAGCGGGTAGCCGGCGCCGTACAGCTCGGTCTTGGTGTGGTAGAGCACGCCGAAGATGAACCAGTAGATCAACGCCTGCACCAGCGGGTCGATCAGCGACCACAGGTAGCCGAGCACGGACGACTGGTACTTGACCGCGAGGTCGCGTCGCACCAGCATCCACATGACGCTCTTCTGGCGCCACAGCGCACCGACTTCGACCGTCAAGAGTTCCTCCGATTGGTGCTCACCCGCCGTGCGACGACCGCGACGATCGACCACGGTATGCGGTGTCCCGCAACGAGAGCGACGCAAGGTACCACCGCGGAGCCCGAGATGTTCGAGAATCGTATAGCGTCCCCGGGTCGGGCCCCCCGGCAGCACTGCGTGCGCCGTGAAGTGTTCAACAGCCGGACCAAGATCATTCAACCTCGGCGGGGCGCCACCGAAGGCCGGCCGACCGCGAACGCGCGTCACGTTAGCGGGCGTACCCGGGGCTCCGACACCCGGCCCGGTTCCTGTCCCGATGTCCGGCCCGGCCCGCCGTGCCCGACGTCCCGCCGCGCACCCGCCGTGCCCGCCCGCAGCATGCCCGCCCGCAGCGTGCCCGCACGCAGCGTGCCCGCCCGCAGCATGCCCGCCCGCAGCATGCCCGCCCGGACCACGATGCCCAAGGTTCCGCCGGACAACGCGCCCGGCCCGACCACGGGGCCCGACGTACCGCCCCACACACGCCCGGGCACCGTGGCCGACGTCTCGCCCACCAAGTACCGGGTGGGCGGCCGGAAAGCTAGGCTCGGTGGCGTGACCGACACCGCGCTGGGCGCCACCACCGATCGGCTGGAGATCGTCCGGGCCGGGCTCGTGGACTACGAGACGGCGTGGGCCGAACAGGTGCGCCGGCAGACCGCGCGCATCGAGGGCACCGGACCGGACACCCTGCTCCTGCTGGAACATCCGAGCGTGTACACGGCGGGCAAGCGCACCGAGCCGCTCGACCGGCCGACCGACGGTACCCCTGTCGTCGACGTCGACCGCGGCGGCAAGATCACCTGGCACGGCCCGGGACAGCTCGTCGGCTACCCGATCATCAAGCTCGCCGACCCGGTCGACGTCATCGCGTACGTGAACCGCGTCGAGGACCTCGTCATGGCCGTCTGCGCCGAACTGGGCGTCGAGACCACCCGCATCACGCACCGCAAGGACATGCGCGGTGGCGTCTGGGTGCTCGCCGACGACCGCGGCCCCACCCGTAAGATCGCCGCGCTCGGCATCCGCGTCTCCCGCGGCGTCACCGAGCACGGCTTCGCGCTCAACTGCAACCCCGACCTCACCGCGTACGACCGGATCGTGCCCTGCGGCATCCGCGACGCCGGCACCACCTCGCTCAGCCGGGAACTCGGCCGCGACGTCACCGTCGCCGAAGTACTCCCCCTCGTGGAGGCCCGCGTCTCCCTCCTCTACCCCTGACCGCGCGCCGCGCCGATGGCGCTGGCGTTCACGAATCGGTTGTGGTGTAAGGGTCTCCCGGTGGGGACGTGCGCGAGCCGAGCCCCGTTCGTTCGCTCGCACGCGGAGCCGAGGCGCCGTGTCCTGTCAGCACACGAGTCTCGGATCCGCGCCGCGAGCGGACGAACGGGGCCGGCGCAGCGTCCCGACCCTCAGGGCGTGAGTCGGTGGAGGTCGCGGGGGAAGAGGGTGACCTCGCGGACGTTGGCGGCGCCGGTGAGGCGGGCGACGAAGCGTTCGAGTCCGATGGCGAAGCCGCCGTGGGGCGGCATTCCGTGCCGGAAGAACTCCAGGTACGACGCGTACGGTGCGATGTCCTCGCCGCGGGCGGTGATGGCGTCGACGTAGTCGGCGTACCGGTGGAGGCGTTGGGCGCCGCTGATGAGTTCGAGGCCGCGGAAGAGCAGGTCGAAGCCGCGGGAGTAGCCGGGGCGGTCGGGGTCGGGGTGGGTGTAGAAGGCGCGTTTGGCGGTGGGGTAGCCCTCGACGACGAGCCATTCGGAGCCGTGTTCGCGTTCGGCCCAGGCGGACAGCCAGCGTTCGTGGGCGGGGGCGAGGTCCTGTTCGCCGGTGAGGTCCTCGCCGGTGGCGCGGCCGACGAGGTCGAGCGCGTCGGCGAAGTGCACGGTGGGCAGTTCGGCCGGTACGTCGGGGAGGGTGAGGTCGGCGGCGGCGAGTGCGGCGCCGGCCCGGTCGGCCATGGTGCCGATCATGCCGGCGAACACCTCGCGGATGACGCGGACGACGTCGCGGTGGTCCTGGACGAACCCGAGCTCGGCGTCGAGCGAGGTGTACTCGGCGAGGTGCCGTGCGGTGTCGTGCGGCTCGGCGCGGAACACCGGACCGACCTCGTACACGCGCTCGAAGACGCCGACCATGGCCTGCTTGTAGAACTGCGGGCTCTGCGCCAGGTACGCCTTCCGGCCGAAGTAGTCGACGCCGAAGACGTTCGCGCCGGACTCGGTCGCGTACCCGACGAGTTTCGGGGTGTGCACCTCGGTGAACCCGAGACCGTCCAATGTGGACCGGAAGCCGGCGACGCCGGCGGCGGCCAGCTCGAACGGGGCCCGCTGCCGGGCGTTGCGCAGCGCGAACGGCGCCGCGTCCAGCAGGGTCGGCAGGCCGGCCCGCAGTTCCGGCCGGTACACGTCGAACGGCAGCGGCTCGGCCGCACCGGACAGTACGGTCCAGGTCGGGTCGACGACCTCGACGCCGCCGGGCGCCGCCGGGTTCGCCACCGCCGTACCGGTGAGGTCCACGACGGTTTCCTCGGGCAGGTCGGCCAGGCTCTCGCGGGCCGCCTCGCCGACGACGACCTGGGCCAGTCCGGCCCGGTCCCGCAGGATCAGGAACGCGACCGACTTCAGCTGCCGGCGCCGGTGCACCCAGCCCGCCAGCCGTACCGTCGCGCCGACGTGTCCGGCCAGTTCGCTGGACAGGATCCGGTTCATCACAACACCTCCTCGGAGACTTCCGCTCCCCAGAGGTGTGGGCGACGGGGCAGTCGCGGTGCCACCACACCTTCGCCACCGTGTCGGTGGCCTCGCGCGTCGCCGGTACGCGGAGCGCTGCCGGATGGTCACCACCCGGCGTCGCGGCTCCGTGCGCCGATGACGCTGGCCCGGTCACGGGGGCCGGCCGGCGGGGCTTGGGGCGCGGGTGCGCCGTTCTTCCCCGCGGCTCGGGAGGGTCTTCGCCCCTGGCCCGGAGTCCGCCTTCGCAGCTACCGGCGGCTCTCTCAACTCCGGGTGCCCACGGGTTACTCGGCTCCGTCGACGCCTTCGCCGGCAACGATAACCGGCCGCGCCGGCGTACCGGAAGCGGGTTTGCGGGTGTCGCCCGAGGTCGGCGCGGCGCACCGGTGACGCGACCCGGGCGGGCCGTGCGGTCGGCTGCTACCTTCGGCGAACGCATCGACGGGCATCGACGGGGGGACCATCGTGCGGCGGACCGGCCTGGCATTCGCGGCGGTACTGGTGATCGCGGCGGCCACCGCCTGCGGCCCGGGCGGGTCGGCGCCGGAGCCGGGTGACCGCAGCGGGTCGCCGACCGCCGCGCCGGACCGCATCAAGCAGTTCGACTTCGGCACCGCCGCGTGGAACCACCCGTTCCTCAACCCCGAGCTCCGTCCGGTACGACACGGCGCCGGCCCGACCGTCCGGCTGCGCGGCGGCAAGGGCACCGGCAAGACCTCCGACGGCGCGCCGGTCGCCTGCCACCTCGTCGGCTCCCCCGTGTACGGCGACATCGGCGACGGCACGCTCGCCGCCGCGGTGGCGCTGTCCTGCGCGGCCGGCAACGGCGACGCCACCTCCTGGTACGTGTGGCGGTGGAGCGCGGCGTCGCACACCGCGGTGCAGTCCGACCAGCCGATCGCGCAGGACGCGCGGTGCGGCGACGCCGTCGACTCCGTGCGGTACGCGGGGCACGCGTTCGTGGTGGCCGCCCGCGAACTGGACGAGCACGCCGCCATGTCGTGCGCCGACGCCGGCCACGCCCGCCGGAAGACGACGTACGCGGTGGCGCTGCGGCACGGCTTTCTCGAACGGGTCCGCCCGGCGCCGGCCGCGCTGCGGAGCTGCCGCAACAACAGCCACCCCGAGGACGGCTCGCACGGCGCCACGCTGTACGCGACGCGCAGCTCCGGCTCGGACGTCGTCTACCGCACCACCGGCCGGGTACGGGTCCTCAGCGTCGGCGGCACCGACTACTACGAGGACGACGCCGACCTGACCGGCAAGGCGGTCCACTGGCAGTTCGTCCGGGTCGAGGGGACGGCGGACAACACCGTGCACTGCGGGTACCGGATGGTGCCGGGTGCTTGATCGCGCGGCGAAGCGGACAGGAACCCGCACAGCCGTGAGAGACCTCACGTAACGTGCGGTGAGTGACGTCACGGACGCCGGTGCGGAGGCAAGCGCGGAGTTAGGCTGGCCGGCGTGACCGTGGTTCAGCCAGAGGGCCGACGACTTCTGCGCATCGAGGCCCGCAACGCCGAGACCCCCATCGAGCGCAAGCCGCCGTGGATCAAGGTGCGCGCCAAGATGGGCCCCGAGTACACGGAGCTCAAGGGGCTCGTGAAGCGCGAGGGCCTGCACACCGTGTGCGAGGAGGCCGGCTGTCCCAACATCTACGAGTGTTGGGAGGACCGCGAGGCCACCTTCCTCATCGGCGGCGACCAGTGCACCCGGCGGTGCGACTTCTGCCAGATCGACACCGGCCGGCCGGCCGAGTTCGACGCCGACGAGCCGCGCCGGGTCGCCGACTCGGTCGCGACCATGGGCCTGAAGTACGCGACGATCACCGGGGTGGCGCGCGACGACCTGCCCGACGGCGGCGCCTGGCTGTACGCGGAGACCGTGCGGCAGATCCACAAGCACGTGCCCGGCTGCGGCGTCGAGCTGCTGATCCCCGACTTCAACGCGAAGCCCGACCAGCTCGCCGAGGTGTTCTCGTCCCGGCCGGAGGTGCTCGCGCACAACGTCGAGACGGTGCCGCGCATCTTCAAGCGCATCCGACCCGGCTTCCGGTACGAGCGGTCGCTGGAGGTCATCACCGCCGCCCGCGCCGACGGCCTGGTCACCAAGTCGAACCTGATCCTCGGCATGGGCGAGGAGTACGACGAGGTCGTCGAGTCCATGCGCGACCTGTACGAGGCGGGCACCGAGTTGCTGACGATCACGCAGTACCTGCGGCCGTCGGTGCGGCACCACCCGATCGACCGGTGGGTGAAGCCGGAGGAGTTCGTGGCGCTGCGCGAGGAGGCCGAGCGGATCGGGTTCGCCGGTGTGCTCGCCGGGCCGCTCGTCCGCTCGTCGTACCGCGCGGGGCGGCTGTACCGGCAGGCGAAGAGCGCCCGCGGCGAGGCCCTGCCGCACGACCTCGCGGTCCAGTCGGTCTGAGCCGCCGCCGCTCCCGTACCGGGAGGCACGCCCCTCCCGGTACGGGAGCGGTCAGGGACGCATGACGTACCGCGGGCCGACGAAGCAGCCGATCGCGCAGAGCAGGTAGCCGAGGGCGGCCAGGTCGAAGCCCGCGATCATCGTGTCCGGCACGGACGACAGGGCGAGACGGACCACCACGACGTGCGCGGCGACCGGGACGAGCAGCAGCAGCCCGGAGACGAGGCGCAGCGCCAGCCCGCGCAGGAACGCGAAGCCGACGAACCAGCCGAGCAGTACCACGCCGACGATGATCGACACGCCGATCGACGCCTTGGGCAGCCCGTACCCCTGGTAGCTGGCGAGGCCGCCGGCGGCCAGCTCGACGACCGCGCCGACCAGCACACCGAGTACGCCGAGGATCGTGTAGAAGATCCGGAAGACCACCGAGTCGAGCGTGCCGGCGAACGCCAGCAGCGCCGACGGCACCAGTACGACCAGCTCGTTCAGGACGACGACCCACACGCCCAGGTCGCGGACCGCGGCGCTGGACTCCGCGAACTTCCCGGTGCCGAAGAACGGCATGGCCAGGCCGCCGACCACGACCAGCAGCAGACCGACGATCGGCAGCGCCACGCTGCCGCGCGCCTCCGGCCGGCGACGCAGCAGGACGGGCGGCGCAGCGTACATCGGCGGGCCGTACATGAGGTGCTCCGTTCCTCGGTGAACTGGCCCGCAGCGTAGTGGTCAGGTGCCAGGACACGCGCCCGCCGTACCGATCGATAGACTTCGGACCATGGCCAAGGCTGAGCCGGAGAAGGCGTCCTTCCTCGAACGTCTGAAGCAGATCCGTACCGCGTTCGTGTTCACCGCCAAGCGGGACACCAAGTTCATCCCGTTGGTGGCGCTCGCCGTCGTGGTGCCCCTGGTGGCGGGAATCGTCGCGTTCGTCCTGGTCGGCTCCTGGGTCTGGATCCCCGTCGGCGTCGTCTTCGCGCTGCTGCTCGTGCTCGTCGTGATGAACCTCCGGGCCAACACCGCGATGCTCAACGAGGCGGAGGGCAAGCCCGGCGCCGCCGCCGCGATCCTGCAGACCATGCGCGGCGACTGGCGCGTGACCCCGGCCGTACAGGCCACCACGCAGGAGGACTTCGTCCACCGGGCCGTCTGCCGGGCCGGCGTCGTCCTCATCGGCGAGGGCAGCCCCAGCCGCCTGCGCAGCCTCCTCGGCCAGGAGAAGAAGCGCGCCTCCCGCGTCGTCGGCGAGACCCCGATCTACGACATCATCGTCGGCGACGACGACGGCCAGGTCAGCCTGCGCAAGCTGCGCAGCCACCTGCTCAAGCTGCCCCGCAACATCACCGCCAAGCAGGTCGGCGCCCTCGACACCCGGCTCAACGCCATCGGCTCCCGGCCGCCCATGCCGAAGGGCCCCGTCCCCTCGAACATGCGCCCGCCCAAGGGCGCCCGGCGCGCCATGCGCGGCCGGTAGGTTCTGGTCGCTGCGGCGGTCTCAGCTGCCCGCTGGACTGCGCCGGACCGGGACTTGTGTGCGTTCGCACACGGCGCCCCCGCCCGGCTTGCCAGCGAACACCCGAGACTCGCCTCGCTCGCGTCCCCACACATCACCGGTTCGACACGGCTTCGCTGCGCTCGTCTCAGGCGATGACCGCTTCGCTGCGCTCGCCTGGCCGGTTCGGCTTCGTTGCGCGGTACTCGGCTTCGCTGCGCTCGCTCGGGTGCGCGCGTTCCCGAGGCGTCCGGTGGAGTACGACGGCAGGGACGCGGCGCGGGAGTACCGGAGGGTGGGTCAGGCGTGGACCATGATCGAGCGGGCGGCGCGGTCGTGCCAGCCGCGGCCGCCGGGGCCCATGATCAGCGGCGGGACGACGAGGCAGAGCAGCAGGCCGCGCAGCAACGCCCGCGGTACGCCGATGACGCCGTCGCGGTCGACGGCGACGCAGCGGATGCGGGCAATGCGCATGCCGGGTGTCTGGCCCCAGATGCCGATGAAGATGCCGTACTCCAGGATCAGCACCGGGTACGCCCAGAAGCCGCGCATCGCGGTGGCCGCCAGGAACCCGGTGAGGGTGGCCGCGACACCACCGATGAGCAGGCACAGGATCCAGTCGAGGAACAGCGCCGCGAAGCGCTTCCCGTACGTCGCGGGCGTGCCGGGCTCGGTGCCCGTCGGCTCCTCGGCGCGCGTCGGGGTGCCGGATGTGGTGGTGGTACGGGACCGGTCGGCCATGGTCACCACTCTACGGCGTGTCGAAGATCGCTGTTCCGCTGCGGTACGGAACGGCTGCGCGCCGCGTAACACCGGCGAAACAATGGGGACACGGCCGAGCAACGGCCGGTGCTTAGCGTTCGCGCCGTACCCGTCGGGCTGACGCCTGGACCACGCGTTCGCGCCGTACCCGTCGGGCTGACGGCCCGGACCACGATGCGGAGGACAAGTGTTCGGCAACTCCGAGGAACTGTTGCGCTATCTCAGCGCCGAAGACGTGAAATTCGTCGATGTCCGGTTCTGCGACCTGCCCGGCGTGATGCAGCACTTCAACGTGCCGGTCGAGTCGTTCGACGAGGACGTCTTCACCAACGGCCTGGCGTTCGACGGGTCCTCGATCCGCGGCTTCCAGCAGATCCACGAGTCCGACATGCTGCTGCTGCCGGACCCGACCACCGCGTTCGTCGACCCGTTCCGGATCGAGAAGACGGTCGCGCTGAACTTCTTCATCCACGACCCGTTCACCCGCGAGCCGTACTCCCGCGACCCGCGCAACATCGCGCGCAAGGCCGAGACGTACCTGACGGCGAGCGGCATCGCCGACACCGCGTACTTCGGCGCCGAGGCCGAGTTCTACCTCTTCGACTCGATCCGGTACGACACGGCCACGCAGCACGGCTTCTACCACATCGACTCGATCGAGGGCGCCTGGAACACCGGCGCGGTCGAGGGCGGCGCCAACCTGGGCCACAAGATCGCCAACAAGGGCGGCTACTTCCCGGTCGCGCCGGTCGACCAGACCGCCGACCTGCGGGACGCGATCACCCGCAGGCTCATCGAGGCCGGGCTGGTCGTCGAGCGCGGCCACCACGAGGTCGGTACCGCCGGCCAGGCCGAGATCAACTACCGGTTCTCCACGCTGCTGCACTCCGGCGACCAGCTGCAGCTGTTCAAGTACATCGTGAAGAACACGGCGCACGCGGCGGGCAAGACGGCGACGTTCATGCCGAAGCCGCTGTTCGGCGACAACGGCTCCGGCATGCACACCCACCAGAGCCTGTGGTCCGGCGGCGACCCGCTGTTCTACGACGAGACCGGGTACGCCGGGCTGTCCGACACCGCCCGCTGGTACATCGGCGGTCTGCTGCACCACGCGCCGAGCCTGCTCGCGTTCACCAACCCGACGGTCAACTCGTACCGGCGGCTCGTGCCGGGCTTCGAGGCCCCCGTCAACCTCGTGTACTCGCAGCGCAACCGGTCCGCGTGCACCCGCATCCCGGTCACCGGCAACAACCCCAAGGCCAAGCGCGTCGAGTTCCGGGTGCCGGACCCGTCGTCCAACCCGTACCTGGCGTTCTCGGCGATGCTGATGGCCGGCCTCGACGGCGTACGCAGCAAGATCGAGCCGCCGGAGCCCGTCGACAAGGACCTGTACGAGCTGCCGCCGGAGGAGTTCGCCGGCGTCAAGCAGGTGCCGGGTTCGCTGCCCGAGGTACTCGACGCGCTGGAGGCCGACCACGAGTACCTGCTGGCGGGCGACGTGTTCACCCCGGACCTGATCGAAACCTGGGTGGACTACAAGCGCACCAACGAGGTCGACCCGATCCGCCTTCGCCCCACCCCGCACGAGTTCACCCTGTACTACGACGTCTGAGCCACCCCGAGTACGCCCCCGCCGTGCGTCACGGCGGGGGCGTTCCGCGTACGTGCCGCCGCTGGAGTGGCGGGGGCGGCGTTCGGGTCGGGGCGGGCCGGCGGTTCGTGTCGGCGCGGGCCGGCGGTTCGTACGGCCGCTCGGGCAGCTGCGCCTGTCGTCGCGGGCAGAGGGCGCGGAGCGGCGGTTCGTGTTGGCGCGAGACCGTCACGCGTTTCGGCGCGGGCAGGGGCGCGCGACCGCGGCGCCGCCGGCTGCGTGGCGTCGTCGGGTGCCGGTTGTGTCGGGGAAGCGGGGCTAGCCGGTGACGATGGCGAGAGCGAACCCGTCGTACCCCTTGGTGCCGACGGTCTGCACGGCGGTCGCGGACAGTCGCGGGTTCGCGGCGACCCGGGCGAGGAACTCGCGCACGCCTCGTACCCGGGGGTCGGCGTGGTTCGGCTCGACGACCTTGCCGTCGCGGATCACGTTGTCGGCGACGATGACCGTGCCCGGCCGGGACAGCCGCACCGACCAGTCCAGGTAGCCCGGGTAGTTGTCCTTGTCGGCGTCGATGAACACCAGGTCGAACGGCCCGGCGCCCTCCCCGACGAGCGCGGGCAACGTGTCCAGCGCGGCGCCGACGCGGACCTCGACCTTGTCGGCGAGCCCGGCACGGGCGATGTTCGCGCGCGCCACCTGTGCGTGCTTCGGCTCGTACTCCAGGGTCACGAGGCTGCCGTCGGCCGGCAGCGCCCGCCCCAGCCAGATCGTGCTGTACCCGCCGAGCGTGCCGATCTCCAGGATCCGCCGCGCCCCGCACATCCGGGCGAGCAGCTCCAGCATCCGCCCCTGGTTCGGCGCCACCGCGATCTCCGGCAGGCCGGCCTCCCGGCTGTCCACCAACGCCTGCTCCAGCGCCGGATCCGCCGGTACCAGCAGCTCACTCAGGTATCCGTCGACCGACTCCCACGTCTGTTCAGTCACCCGCCCAGCTTAGAGGTCCTAACAGAAAGGCGTCGGAAGGCTGGCGAGGCTCAGGGCGGGGCTGCCAAGGCGGAGGTGCAGTCGCATACCGGTGTTGTATGCGACTGTGCCGACAACGTCGGCAGCGTCGTCCTGAGTCCGCCAGGCGCCGACAGTCCTTTCTGTCAGGACCTCTTAGGCGCCCGACCCGCCGGGTACCGCCGAGTCGTGGTTCACCACGGCCGGGGTCCGCGCGCCGGTTTCGTTAGTGCGACTAACGCACTGGTACGCTGGGCGGATGGGCGACGTGCCGTACGAGGAACTGCCGGAACGGTTGCAGCGCATGCCGAGCCGGTTGCTCGCACAGACCGCCGCACAGGGCCAGCGCATCGTCGGCGAGGCGCTGAGCGCGCACGACGCCCGCACCCACCACTACGCGGTACTCGCCGCGCTCGCCGAGTTCGGCCCCGCGAGCCAGTCCGCGATCGCCGACCGTACCGGCATCTACCGCAGCGACCTCGTCGCCACCCTCAACGAACTCGCCGACCGCGACCTGACCCGGCGCGCCCCCGACCCCGACGACCGGCGGCGCAACGTCATCACCCTCACCCCCGCCGGGCGGCGCCACCTCCGCCGGCTCGACACCACACTCGGCCGCGCCCAGGACCGACTGCTCGCGCCGCTCGACGACCGCGAACGCGCCACCCTCACCGCACTGCTCACCCGCGTCCTCACCCACCACACCGCCACCGGCTGAGGCGTCAGACCGGGCAGCCGGACGGCAGGCGCAGCACGTACACGAGGATCGGGGCAGCCACGGCTGTAGCGGCGAGCATGGTGGCGGTCACCGCCGACAGGCCGTAGCGGACGAGCGCCCAGACCGCGAAGGCCACGAACAACAGCACGTCCACGCGGGACGCCAGGACGAAGGCGCCGTACGTGCCGTCGCCGATGTCGCAGCCCTCCAGTTCGGCACGGGCGAGCACGGCGAACACGATGCTCGCGACGAGATGTACGGCGGCGCCCGCGGTGGCCAGTCGCACCCGGACGCCGAGTACGTCCGCACCGGTTGCCGTCGACGCGGCTGCGCTCGATCCGGTTGCCATCGAGCCGGGTGCGGTCGGCCCGGTCGCCGTCGAGCCGATTGCCGTTGAGTCGGTTGCGGCCGACTCTGTTGCCGTCGAGCCGGTTGCGCCCGGGCCGGTTGCTGTCGAGCCGATCGCCGTCGGCCCGGGTGCGGCCGACTCTGTTGCCTTTGAGTCGCTTGCCGCCCAGCCGATTGCCGTCGGCCCAGTCGCGGCCGACTCTGTTGCCGTCGAGCCGGTTGCCGTCGAGGTGGTTGCGGCCGACTCGGCTCGGTCGGACCCGGTTCGGTGCGACCAAGCTCGGTCCGACGCGGCCCTGTCCGCAGCGGCGGCGTCCGAGGCGGGGACGCGCGTGCCAGCTCCGTTCGGGCGGCGTACACGCATGGCGCCTCCTTGGGGCGGGGATGCCGGCGGGAGCGTACGACGGGAGGCACCGTCAGCGCGTCGGGCGATCGGCCGCGATCGGCGCTGCGATGGGCATCGGGCGGTGGCGGACGGGACGTGCGCGGCAGCGAAAAGTGACGCGCCCGATTGTTCAATTGTGTCATTGTCCAACTGTTGAACAGTTGAACAAGATCGGATTGTTCAACAATGAGACAGTTGAACAATCTGCGTGACCCCAAGATCCACTTCGAGCGCCGACCCACCCCACACCAACGCACCGGACGCCCCGACCAGCGCCACGTCGCACCGCACATGGTCCGCCGGCAGGTCTCGATCTGGCGTACCGCGCGGCGGCGTCGACCGCGCCGGACCTTGCCGATCCCCGGGCCGGGTCTGGCTCTGTTGAGCCATTCCCCGCCCCTCGCCGAGTAGCGACGGGTGCGGGCCGGCCGTCGGCGCGGCGCCGGTCGCCGGGCCGTCGGGCTACGACGGCGCGGAGCGGACGCCCGCCGGCGCGGGTCGGTACGCGCCGGGCGCCGAGCCCGGCCGCGGCAACGCTGCTGGACAGCCCCGCCGCCGACCGCGACCGTTCCACCGCGGCCGAGCCGCCGCAGCGACGCTGCTGGACCGCGCCGCCGCCGACCGCGGCCGATCCGGCGTCGGGCGTTGGCACGAACCGGTCTGCCCGTACCCGACGCTGCTGGACGGCCCCGTCGCCGCCCGCGACTCGCCTGCCGCGGCCGACCCCGTGCACGCCGGCCTGCCCGTACTCGACGGTCCTGGCCGCGCCGTACGTCCGGCCGAGAGCCGCCGAGCTCGGCGCCGCGGGGCAACCGGCGCCGCGTACCTGGTGGACGGTCAGGGTGCGGTGAAGGCGACCGCCGCCTCCCCCGTGTACTGGAGGAACGTGAACGATTCCTGGAAGTACAGGGTGATGGTGTCGGGGTCGTGGCTGGTGTAGCCGATGGCGAGGTCCTGGCCGAGGTGCAGGTCGAAGTCGCCGCCGCGGGTGGTGAGCAGGAACGCGCCGGACAGTGCGGGCGCCCAGATGATGTCGCCGTCGATGACCCGGGTGAGGTGCTGCCGGATGGGGTAACCGTGGTCGGAGGTCTCGTTCACCGCCGTGTACGCGTCGGCCGACAGCAGCAGCGAGTACGGTCCGGCGACGCCGGCGAGCCGGAGCGCGCTGACGGCCCGGCTGACCGCGTTCGGGTAGTCGCGGACGTCGGCGGGCAGTTCGATGGACGGGTTGGTGGCGCCGCGGCGTACGCCGTCGATGCCGGCGGCCGGGTATCCCTCGAAGACGGCGCGGTCCTCGGCGAACGCCATCAGCCGCGCCGCGTCCTTGACGGGCTGCCAGTCGGCGTCCTGCGCGCCCCGTTCCACGTCGTCCACCTCGGTACGCGACACGGTGAACGGCACGCGCAGTTCCACCACCGGCCGCGCCCACCGCTGCCAGGCCAGTACGCCGTCGGGCGCGTCGATGGGTTGTCGGCGGCCGGTACCGACCGCGGCGAGTTCGGCGCCGGCCGGGCCCTGCACGTCGACCACCCGCCGGCCGGCGAGATGCTGCGTGAACGTACGCCGGGCCTCCTGTTCGAGGTCGGCCCAGGCGGCGTCGGACATCGGCGCCAGTTCACGGTGCAGGTTGTTCATCGCGTCCCCTCTTCATGTCGCCGATGCCGAGAGAGCCGTCGCCCACGGTGCCGACGAGGTCGCCGACGGGTGGGGCGCCGCCGGTCGCGGCCGTGCCGCGCGCGGGCGGGTCGTCGAGGAAGTCCTGGGTGGGTACGAAGAACAGCCCGCCGGTGACCGCCGTCGAGAAGTCGAGGATACGGTCCGTGTTGCCCGGCGGATCGCCCAGGAACATGTGTTCCAGCATCAGTTCGGTGACCCCGGGCGTCGCCGAGTACCCGATGAAGTAGGTGCCGAACTCGCCGCGCGACGGCGAGCCGAACGGCATGTTGTCCCGGAGGATCTGCCGCTCCGTACCGTCCGGGTCGGTGATGGTGTTGAGCGCGACGTGCGAGTCGGCCGGCTTGACGTCGTCCGGCAGTTCGACGTCGGCGAGCTTGGTACGGCCGATGACGCGCTCCTGCTCCTCGGTGGTCAGCCCGTTCCACGCGTCCAGATCGTGCAGGTACTTCTGCACGATGACGTAGCTGCCGCCGGCGAAGTCCGGGTCCTCAGGCCCCACCGTCACCGCCGCCGCGGCCTCGGTACCCGTCGGGTTCTCCGTACCGTCGACGAAGCCGAGCAGGTCGCGCTGGTCGAAGTACCGGAAGCCGTGCGTCTCGTCCTCGACGACCACGGCGTCACCGAGCCGGCTGAGCAGGAGCGCCGCCAGTTCGAAACACAGGTCGTACCGGCCGGCGCGGATGTGCAGCAGCACGTCGCCCGCGGTGGCCGGGGCCCTGTGCCGGGGCCCGGTGAGTACGCGGAAGGGGTGGAGGTCGGCGGGGCGCGGGCCACCGTACAGGCGGCCCCAGGCGGTGGAGCCGATCCCGGCGACGCAGCTGAGGTCCCCGTCCGCGGAACGGAACCCGACGGAGCGCCGTAACCCGGACAGGTCGGCCAACGCATCGCGTACGGTGTCCTCCGCCCCGGGCCGTACCGTCAGGGTCAGAAACAACGCCGCCCGGGTCAGTGGACCCAGGACCGGCTGCGGCACTCCCATGCCCGGCAGGATCGCACGGCCCGTCGGCGCGGCGTGGGAACTCGTGGAAACCGCGGGTGTCGCCCGTCGGGGCCGACTCGGGGCCGGTGTAGGTTGCACTGCGGCAACCGCGTCGCACACATGACGGATGGGGAGGTTCCGATGGGGGAAGAGGAGAAGTCGACGGGCCGGCACGCCGCACCCGACGACGCGCCGCGCGACCCGCGCATCGACATGTCGAAGGACCCGACGCCCGGCGTGCCGGACCACGCCGCGCCGGACGACGAGGACTGACATCCAGACCGGCGTACGCCGGGACGAAGGAAGCCGCGGCCCGGTCGCGGCTTTTTTCGTACCCGCCGGCCGCCGCGCGTGCTGCCCGTCGGTGACGCGTAGCGATACTCAGAGCGTGCGCTGAACACCTCTGCGCATCATCCGCGACGAGCCGCGTGCGGCGGTCAGCCGACGCGGTGGTTGCCGCGCGGGCCGAAGCGGCGCCATTCGCGCTCCCAGCCGGCGAAGCGGCGGCGGTCCAGGAGGAGCCGGAGCCCCGCGTACCCGAGGGCGATGGCCACGCCCGAGCCGAACAGGACGCCGAGCCCGGCGGCCACACCGGTCGACACCACCTGGAACGAGCCGGCCGGCGGGTCCACGACCCGGCCCGTACGGTTCACCCAGATGGGTACGGTCGCGCCGTGCCGGAGCCCGGACGTCGCGTCGATCCGGCCGGTACGCGGGCCGGTCGGGGTCTGCCAGCGCGCCGGTACGGGCAGCCGCGCCCCGTACCCGGCGGTGCCGTCGGCGCCGACGATCACCGGTACGTCGGCGAGAAGTACCGCGGTCGTCCGGTACGTCCCGGTACGGTGCGCCGCGGCCGATCTGGCGGCCAGGGCGGTCTCGTGCCGGCCGACGATCGCGCCGACCGGCATCACGATCAGCAGCAGGAGTACGGCGACGAGCGCGGCGAAGCCCTCGATCCGGTCGGACCGGCGCCGCAGCGGGTTGCCGCCGCGCCGGAGTCGGCACCGGAACCACCGGGCGATCCGCACCGCGCGCATACCGCGATGATCCGCCCGCGCGACGCGGGTGTCAGCGGTTCCGCGACCTTATCGGTCGTTCGGCCCAGCCGGCGTCGCGACGCCGGCTGGGGGGTGCCCGGCCGTACGGCGACCTCAACGGGCGTGGTTTGCGGGGACGAGTTCCTCGTCGTCGTCGGGGCCGGCGAGCGCGGCGGCCACGGTCCGGGCGTACAGGTTGGCGCCGCCGCCGGGCCGCGGGTGGATCCGGTCCGGCCACAGCAGGTTCTCGTGCTTGGCGGCGGCGTCGCGCCAGTCCACCAGGTACACGTTGTCGAACTCGGCGGCGACCTGTTCCAGGGTGCGGTTCACCTGGCCGCCCCACGGCCGGGTCGGCAGGTACACGTTGACGAGGAACAGCCGGCGGTGCGGCCCGAGCCGGCGTACGACGCCCTCCAGCAGCGAGCGCGGGAACGGCCCGTTCGTACCGAGGCCGAGCAGGACGACCGGTCGCAGCGTGCCGCGCCCGGCCATCCCCGAGAGGATGCCGGGCGCCGGCTGCATCGCCCGGCTGACCTTCGCGTCGATCGAGATGCCCGGCAGCCGGCGTTGCAGCGCGGGCGCCGCGGCGAGCATCACCGAGTCGCCGAGCGCGCTGATGTCGGTCCCCCGCGGTACCGGTGGGATGGGCGGCGCCGCGCTCGTACTGGGGGTCGGGCTGGGCGCGGCGCTGCTCGGTGCGGGCGTCGGGGCGGGCGGCGCGCCGGTCGCGACGCTGGCGGCGGCGAGCTGCGCGTCCAGTCCGGACGGCGGCGCGACGGGCGCGCGGACCAGCGCCACCGTGGCCGCGACGACGCACGCGACCGCGGCCGCGCCGCCGGCGAGCAGTGCCGCCCGCCGGGTCGTACGGCGGCGGTCGAGCGGCACCAGCCAGCCGCGGCGCAGCAGCCCCTGGTACCCGGCGCGCAGCACCGGCTGCTCCAGGTACCGGTAGGACCAGACGGTGAGGGTGAGCGCGACGCCGACCTCGACCAGGGCCACCGGTACGGTGCGCTTCGCGAGCTGGCTGCCGATCACGAGGATCGGCCAGTGCCACAGGTACAGCCCGTACGAGCGGGCGCCGAGCCAGCGCACTGGTGCGCGGGACAGCAGCCAGCCGACCCCCGAACGGCCTGCGCCGGCGCCGAGGATCAGCAGCGCGGTGGCGGCGGACACGACCGCGATGCCGCCCCGGTACGCGCCCGGCCCGTACTCGCTCAGCCGCCACAGGCCGACCCCGACCACACCGATGCCGACGACCGCGGCGACGTTGCGCCCGACCGTACGCAGGCGTGAGGTTCCGGCGGCGCCCGACCACAGCACCGCGAGGACCGCGCCGATGAGCAGGCCGGCGCAGTGCGTGTCGGTGCCGAAGTACACGCGGGACGGGTCGCCGCCGGTGGTGAACCGCGCGGACATCACCACCATCGAGGCCACCGCGCCGAGCGCGGCGAGCAGCGCCAGCCGGTTGCGGCCGCGGCGCAGCACGAGTACCACGACGAGCGGCCAGAGCAGGTAGAACTGCTCCTCGACGGCCAGCGACCACAGGTGTTGCAGGACCGACGGCGCGGCGAAGCGCGCGAAGTACGAGTGGTGCTCGGCGATCTGCACCCAGTTGCTGGTGAACGTCAACGCCCCCAACACCTCGGTACGCAGCGAGCGCAGTTGCGCGCGGCTCGCCCAGGCGACCGCCAGTACGGTCACGAGCAGCACGGGGACGAGCGGCGGCAGGATCCGGCGGGCCCGGCGTACCCAGAAGTGGCGGAGGTTGCCGCGCTCGGCGAGCAGCAGCCGGGTGATCAGGTACCCGCTGACGACGAAGAAGACGTCGACGCCGAGGTAGCCGCCGGGCAGCAGCCGCGGGTTGACGTGGTAGATCAGGACGGCGGTGACGGCCAGCGCGCGCAGGCCGTCCACCCCGGGCAGGCGCACCGGACGCGACGGCGGGCGCGGCTCCCGCGCCTCGACCGAGTCGGTGTGTACCTGGGTCGCGTTCGCCATTCATCACCCCCGTGACGAGCACGCGATGCATCCCCGACGTCACGACGGGTGATGCCACGAGCGGCCCCTACGTTAGGACCGGGGTGACGCGAATCCCTGTAGCGACAGGCCAACCGGAAGAATCGACGGTCGATCCACCGTCTGCTGTGGACTGTCCCGGACAGACCGATTCTCCGCCCGGAACCAGCACTGTCCACTGTGGACACGAAGGAGGCGCGGCCCCGCGGGACCGCGCCTCCATCCGGTACCACGACGAACTCAGTGGCCCGATGTGTTCAGTGGCCGACGTACTCAGTGGCCGACGAACTCAGTGGCCGACGAACTCAGTGGCCGACGAACTCAGTAGCGGTAGTGCTCCGGCTTGTACGGGCCCTCGGCCGGGATGCCCAGGTACGCCGCCTGCTCCGGGGTCAGCTCGGTCAGCTCGACGCCCAGCGCGCCCAGGTGCAGCCGCGCGACCTTCTCGTCCAGTACCTTCGGCAGCCGGTACACGCCGGTCGGGTACTCCTCGATCTTGGTGTGCAGCTCGATCTGCGCGATCGTCTGGTTGGCGAACGAGTTCGACATGACGAAGCTCGGGTGGCCGGTGGCGTTGCCCAGGTTCAGCAGGCGTCCCTCGGACAGCACGATGATCGTGTGGCCGTCGGCGAACTTCCACACGTCGACCTGCGGCTTGATGTTGATCCGCTCGATGCCCGGGGTCTTCATCAGGCCGGCCATGTCGATCTCGTTGTCGAAGTGGCCGATGTTGCCGACGATCGCCTGGTGCTTCATCTTCGCCATGTGCTCGGCGGTGATGACGTGGAAGTTGCCGGTCGCGGTGACGAAGATGTCGGCCTGGCCGACCACGTCGTCGAGCCGGGCAACCTGGTAGCCGTCCATCGCGGCCTGCAGCGCGTTGATCGGGTCGACCTCGGTGACGATGACCCGGGCGCCCTGGCCGCGCAGCGAGTCGGCGCACCCCTTGCCGACGTCGCCGTACCCGGCGATGACGGCGGTCTTGCCGCCGATCAGGGTGTCGGTGGCGCGGTTGATGCCGTCGATCAGCGAATGGCGGCATCCGTACCGGTTGTCAAACTTCGACTTGGTGACGGAGTCGTTCACGTTGATCGCCGGGAACAGCAGCTCGCCGCGCTCGGCCAGCTGGTACAGCCGGTGCACGCCGGTGGTGGTCTCCTCGGTGACGCCCTTGATGCCGGCGGAGATCGTCGTCCACTTCTGCGCGTCGGCCTCCAGCGAGGCGGCGAGCAGCTTCAGGATCTCGGCCTCCTCCTCGCTCTCCGCGGTCTCCACGGCCGGCACCTTGTTCGCCTTCTCGAACTCGACGCCCTTGTGTACGAGCAGGGTCGCGTCGCCGCCGTCGTCGAGGATCAGGTTCGGGCCACCGTCGGGCCAGGTGAGCGCCTTCTCGGTGCACCACCAGTACTCGGCGAGCGACTCGCCCTTCCAGGCGAACACCGGGACGCCCTGCGGGTTCTCCGGCGTACCGGTCGGGCCGACGGCGATCGCGGCGGCGGCGTGGTCCTGCGTGGAGAAGATGTTGCAGGACGCCCAGCGGACCTGCGCGCCGAGCGCGGTCAGGGTCTCGATCAGCACCGCGGTCTGCACGGTCATGTGCAGGGAGCCGGTGATGCGGGCGCCGGCCAGCGGCTGGCTCGCCCCGTACTCCTCGCGCAGCGCCATCAGGCCGGGCATCTCGTGCTCGGCGAGCTGGATCTCTTTCCGGCCGAACTCGGCCAGGCTCAGATCGGCGACCTTGAAGTCACCGGTCGCGTTCTCAACGGACACGTCATCTCCTACGGCTGAGAGCATCTCCGGCGAGTCTAGGTGGCCGGCGTCGAAGATCGCACAAGCCTCCGCCAGTACTTGACACAAGAATGTCAGAATCGCGGTATGCGCATCACCGAGGCCGCCGCACGACTCGGACTGTCCGCCCGGATGCTCCGGTACCGGGAGCGTCTGGGCCTGCTTCCGCCCGCCCACGACGGCCGCACCACCGGCGCCCACCGTCGGTACGACGAGGCCGACCTCACCACCATCACCCTCGGCCTCGCCATCGAGCGCCGGTACGAGGTGAGTCCCGCCGCGCTGGCGTTCGCGCTGCGCGTGCTCGCCGAGCCCGACGTCGCCCGGCACGTCCGCGAACTCGGCCAGCAGCTCGGTCGCCTCACTCCCCCGCCCACCCGCGCGCTGGACTTCGAGAAGCAGCGCGCCCTGCGCTGGCTCAACGGCACCTGACCGGCGTCAGTCGACGACCTCCGCCGTACGGTCGGTGCCGCGGAGCGCGACCGTGGCGTACCCGCCGCCGGCGACGATCAGCAGGCCGGCGAGGACGAACACGGTGTCGATCCGGCCGAACGGTACGCCGAGCGGCGCGGCGTGGAAGCCGAGCAGTACGGTGCTGGCGAGCCAGCCGGAGAGCGCGGTCCCGGCCAGCGACGCCACCTGCTGCACCGGGTTGAGCACCGAGACGACCCGGCCGAGCAGGTGCGCCGGCACCGTACGCAGCAGGATCGGGCCGAGCACCGTGTTCACCTCGCCGAGCGGTACGGCGACCACGACGAGCAGCACCAGGGCCGGCCACAGCGCGGTGACCCGGGCGTACGCGACGATGCCGAGGCCGACGACGAGCAGGCCCACCGCGAACACCCGGGCGTTGCCGAGCCGCGCCGCGACCGCCGCCGCGAGGAGCGCGCCGGCGACCGCGCCGATCCCGACCGCCATGTCGAGCGTGCCGTACCAGCGGGTCGCGGCGTGCAGGTTCGTGCCGACGAAGAAGACGTTGAGGGTGTTGAGCGCGCCGGTACCGAGGGTGGCGACGGCGACCGCGACGAGTACCGCGCGCAGGACCCGGCTGCCGCCGACGAACGCCAGCCCGGCCCGGAACTCGGGCCACAACCCGCGACGTACCCCGGCCGGGTCGGTGGCGACCGCACGCACCCGTACCGCGCGGACCGCCAGGAACGACACCAGGAACGTGACCGCGTCGAGCAGCAGCGACCAGCGGACGCCGACGGTGAACAGCAGCGGGGCGGCGAGCGGCGGACCGACGATCGCCGCGGCGGACTGGGTGGCCTGCCCGATGCCCGCGGCCCGGGACCGGTCGGCCGGATCGGCGACCACCTGCCCGATCAGCGCCAGCCGGGCCGGGTTGAAGAACTGCGCGGCCGCCGCCGTCACCGCGACCACCGCGTACGCGAGGGCGACGAGGGTGGTGGCCGGCAGGGTGCCGGCGGGCAGGAACGCCACGGCGGCGAGCGCGGCGACGAGCCCGGCGCGTACGAGGTCGGCGGCGAGCATGGTGCGTCGCCGGTCCCACCGGTCCACGAACACGCCCGCGACCGGCGCGACCAGCATCGTGACCAGCGCGACGACGGCCAGCAGCCCGGACACCGCGACCGGCGCGTACGACCGGCCGCGGAGCAGTACGGTGCCGATCCACAGCACCAGCGTGGTGTCGAAGACGTGGTCGCCGACGGTCGAGACGGCCTGCCCGGCCCAGAGCCGGGCGTACGCGCGGTTGACGAGCAGCACGCGCGGAGTGTGGCACCACGGCCGGCGGCTGTCCGTCCCGTCGGTGTCAGTCGGCGCGGTGCCAGCTGTTGAGGTACCCGGCCTGCGCCGGGGTGAGGGTGTCGAGGCGTACGTGCGTGGCGGCGAGCCGCAGCTCGGCCACCTCCCGGTCGATCTCGTCCGGCACCGCGTGTACGCCGGGCGGCAGCTCCGCCGAGGCCAGCCACGCGGCGGTGAGCGCCTGCCCGGCGAACGCGATGTCCATCACCGCGGCCGGGTTGCCTTCCGCGGCGGTCAGGTTGACGACGCGGCCCTCGGCGAGCAGCAGCAGCCGCCGCCCGTCCGCCAGCACGTACTCGTCGGTGTGGGCGCGGACGCCGGAGTGCCGTTCCACGGCGAGGTCAGTGAGGGCCGGGATGTCGATCTCGACGTCGAAGTGGCCGGCGTTGGCGAGGACGGCGCCGTCGCGCATCAGCGCGAAGTGTTCGGCGCGCAGCACGTCGCGGTTGCCGGTGGCGGTGACGAACACCTCGCCGACCGCGGCCGCCTCCGCCATCGGCAGCACCTGGTACCCGGCGAGCGTGGCGGCCAGCGCGCGCAGCGGGTCGACCTCGGTGACGACCACCCGGGCGCCGAGTCCGCGCGCCCGTTCGGCCACGCCGGTGCCGCACTGGCCGTACCCGGCGACGACCACGGTGCGGCCGGCGAGCAGCATCGACGTCGCCCGCAGTACTCCGTCCACTGTGGACTGTCCGGTGCCGTACCGGTTGTCGACCAGTAGCCGGGTCGGGGTCTGGTCGAGCGCCACCATCGGGAACCGCAGCGCGCCCGCCCGCGCCATCTGCCGCAGCCGCAGCACGCCGCTGGTGGTCGACTCGCAGCCCGCGCGTACGCCGGCGGCCAGGTCCGCGCGGCCCGCCGCGTGCAGCTCGTCGACCAGGTCACCGCCCTCGTCGAAGATCAGCGTCGGTGCCACGTCCAGCACCGCCGCCACGTGCCGCCGGTACGTCTCGGCGTCGACGCCGCTGCGCGCGAACACCCCCACCCCGTACTCCGCGGCCAGCGCGGCGGCGGTGTCGTCCTGGGTGGACAGCGGGTTGGACGCGGCGAGTCGTACCTCGGCGCCGCCGGCGACGAGCGTGCGCAGGAGTACCGCGGTCTCGGCCGTGACCTGGAGGCACGCGGCGACCCGGATCCCGGCGAACGGCCGGTCCACGGCGAACCGCTCCCGCAACGCCCGCAGTACCGGCATGGAACGCTCGGCCCAGTCGACCCGGCGTACACCCGCGGCGGCCGAACCCAGGTCGGCCACCTCGTACCGGTCCCCCGCGTCCATGATCGGCACCCTAGTCGACGCCGCTGTAGCGTGCCGGCATGGACATCGAGGCGCTCTCCGAGCAGGTCGAGGCGGTGTCCGCCGGGTACGCCGCGGCGTTCGGCATCGACCGGGACGAGCCGTGGTTCCTGCTCAAGCTCCAGGAGGAGATGGGCGAGCTGACCCAGGCGTACCTGATGCTGCGGGGGCTGGCCCGGACGAAGGGGCGCACGTCGGAGGAACGGGACGCCGCGTTCCGGGCCGAGGTGGCCGACGTGTTCTGCCACGTCCTGCTGCTGGCCCGGGCGCACGACGTCGACCTGCCGGCCGAGATCGGGCGCAAGTGGCTCTCCCGACTGGAAGTCCCCTGCCGGCTGGATCCGCCGGGCTCGGGTGCCCCGCCCGGCCCGGCATGATTGCATGGCAATATCGCCATGCATCGACGCGCGAGGGAGGACGACGGTGGCGGACGGGCGGACCGGGGCGGCACAGACCCGGGCGACGTGGCAGCGCGCCGCCGTACGGGAGCTGCTCGCCGAGACCGACGAGTTCCGCAGCGCGCAGCAGTTGCACGAGCTGTTGCGCCGCGGCGGCAGCACGATCGGCCTGACCACCGTGTACCGGGCGCTGCAGAGCCTCGCCGATGCGGGTGAGCTGGACGTCATCACGATCGCCGGGGACGAGAAGCTCTACCGGCAGTGCGCCGGCAGCGGTCACCACCACCACCTGGTGTGCCGCGTCTGCGGGCGTACCCGGGAGGTCGACGTACCCGCCGCGGAGAAGGCCGCCACCCAGCTCGCCGCGCGCTACGGGTACGACCAGGTGCGGCACACGGTGGAGATCTTCGGCCGCTGCCCGGAGTGCGCCGCCAGCGGCGCCTGAGCGTTCCAGCGCCGACCGCCAGCGGCGCCTGAGCGTTCCGGCGCCGAGCGCCACCCGCAACGTTCCACCGCCGCGCCGCGACGACGGCCCGGCGTGCCGTCCCACCGCGCCCGGATCCGGTGCCACCCGGTCACGGGACGATCACCCGAACGTGGACACGACCGACCAGCCGGCGAACTCGTTGCCCCGGGTACCGCATCGAACACCCAGTACCCAAAACCCTCCGTGCCCGTTAGAACCACACAGAGAAACCCCATCAGGTACGAGAGTGGTCTCAAGGAGGCGAGCGTGGCCGAACCGGCCCACAGCACCACCCCGCCCCCGGCACCGGACCGCCGGAACACGACGGCGTGGCGCACCGCCCTCGCCGCCGTCACCCGGTACGCGAAGGCCAACGGCCACACGTACCCGCCGCGCGACGCCCGTACGCCGGACGGCCGGAACCTCGCGACCTGGGTGAGCAACGCGCGGTACGCGTACCACCGGGGCACGTTGAGCCGGGACCGCGTCGAGGCGCTGGAGGCCGTACCGCACTGGGTGTGGCGGACGAAGAACCCGCGGCGAAGACTGGACACCGGCCTCGCCCGGTGGAACCTCGGCTTTCCCCACCTCGCCGCCTGGGTCGCCGACCACGGTCGCATCCCGCCCGTCGGCGCGGTCGCCGACGACGGGTACCCGGTCGGCCGCTTCGCCCGCAACTGCCGCCAGCACCGCGCCCGGCTCACCACCGACCAGCGCGCCGCGCTGCTGCGGTTGCCCGCCTGGACGTGGGACGTGGCCGCCGACCGCCGGCGTACCGCGGCGGACCGGCTCGGGCAACTCCGTACGTTCGTCGGCCGGCACCGCCATCTGCCGCAGCCCGACGCCGACGACCCGGCCGAACGCACTCTCGCCGGCTGGCTGCGCCGCTCCCACCCGACCCTCGCCGGCCAACTCGCCGAGGTACGCGCCGCCGCGGTGCCGGACACGTGGCTGCGCCGGTACCGGCTGGCGGCGGCCGGCGACACCAGCAAGTCGACGGTGGAGTGGATGAGCCGGCAGCGCTCCGCCGCCCGCCGCGGCGAACTCCCCGAACCGCACCGCGAACTGTTCGCCACTCTCCGCGGCAGCCAGGAACGCCGCTGGCACCAGCGCGCCACCGAACTCCGCGCCGCGGTACGCCGGGGTCGGCGGCCCACCGAGTCCGCGCTCGGCTGGCTCGCCCGGCAACGCCGCCGCGACGAACGCGGCACCCTCACCGACGCGCAGCACACCGAACTCGCCGAGCTGACCGGCCTGGTCACGCGGTTCCGCGCCGAGAACCCGCCGCGCCGCCCACCCGTCGCCTGCCAACGACCCGGCTGTACGACGCGGATCCAGCCGCCGGCGCGCGGCCGCGCCCCCCGGTACTGCGGGCGTACGTGTGCCGCCGCCGCGCGCCGCCGCGCGTCCGCGACGACCCCGACGGCCAGGTCCGCCGCCGCGCTGATCCGGTTGGTACCGGCGCTCGAACGGGTCGCCGCCGGTCGCACGGCCGGGCTGCCCGCACTCACCCGCCGCGTCCAGCGCGCCGCGGACGCGCTCGCCACCGGCACCCACCGGGTACGGCCGGCCGCGACCCGTACCCGGCGGCGGCGCTGGCGCGCGACCACCACCGTCCACTGAGGACGGTCGGACCGGCGGCGGCACCGTCCGGTACGGACGGTCAGAGCGGCAGCCGCGCGGCGGAGTCCCGCGCCGCCGCCACCGCCGCCGGTACGTCCGCGAGCAGGCGCCCGGCGCGCTTCACCACGCGCCCGGCGACGAGCACGGTGTCCACGTTGCCGGGATGCGCACCGAGTACGACGGCGGCGGCCGGGTCGGTGACCGGCGCGAGGTTGACGGCGTCGGCGCGCAGCAGCACGAGGTCGGCGGCGAGCCCGACGGCCACCGCGCCCGTACGGTCGGCGAGCCCGGCGACGGCGGCACCGTCCGCCGTCGCCAGCCGCAGTACGTCGGCGGCGGTGGGCAACGGCTCGCCGACCGGCGTGTCGCGGCGCCACGACGCCAGCGCGAGCCGCATCTGGCTGAACAGGTCGGCGCTCGCGGCCACCTCGGTGTCGGTCGACAGCGATGCGCGTACGCCGGCCCGCCGCAGCCGGCGCAGTGCCGTGCCCGCCCCGACCCCCGGCATCACCAGCTCGGTCTGCGGGCTGACCGACACCCCCACCCCGTACTCGGCGAGCAGCGCCAGGTCGGTGTCACTCGCACCCGTCGCGTGCACGACGGTGAGGTCGGGGCCGAGCAGCTTCGCGTCGGCGAGCGCGCCGATGCCGTCCGGGTGGTCGCCCGGCGCGCCGCCCGCGACGTGCGCGCTCACCGGTACGCCGAGGTCGCGGGCCAGGGCGAGGTCGGCCCGGGTGGTGTCCAGATCGCTGAAGTCCGGCCCGCGTACGGCAAGGGCCAGCGTGACGAGCGCGTCGTCGTCGGGCAGCAGCTCGGCGCGGACCCGTCGTACGTCGGCGGGGTGCGGGCCGACGTGCCCGCCGGCCCAGCCGTGCGCGAAGACGGCGCGGACGCCGGCGTCGCGCAACGCCCGTACGGACGCGTCGGCGTGCGCGGGCGTGGCCATCACGTGCGCCCAGTCGACGACCGTGGTGATGCCGGCGTCGAGCGCGGCGAGCGCGCCGAGCAGCGTCCCCGCGTACACGTCGGCGGGCCGGAACGCGGCGCCGAGCGGGCCGAACATCCGGGCCGCGTAGTCGCCGAGGGTCCAGTCGGATCCGGTCTGCCGCAACGCGGTCTGCCAGGTGTGCCGGTGCGTGTCGACGAACCCCGGCAGGACGAGCGTGCCGGCCGCGTCGATCACCTCCACCCCCGGCGGTACGGCGAGGTCCGGGCCGACCGCGGCGATCCGCCCGCCGCGCACCAGTACGTCGGCGTGGGTGTCGGGGTCGACGAGCCGGCCGCCGCGGATCAGGACGTCCATCCAAGTACCTCCGTAGAAAGCTTTTTGAAAAGCTACAGAGAAAGCTAGCAGGGAAGCCCGATAGGCTCAACCGCATGAAGGTGACGCGGACCGACCCGGTGGACGACCTGGTCGCCGCCTGGCGCGCCGAACTGCCCGAGGTCGAGCTCGGCCCCCTGGAGATCGGCAAGCGCGTCGCGCGGCTCACCGTGCTGCTCGACGACGCCGCCGCGCCTGAGCTGACCCGGCTCGGCCTGACCAAGGCCGAGTACCAGATCCTGGCGACGCTGCGGTCGGTCGGGAAGCCCTACCGCCGCCGGCAGAACGAACTCGCCGCCTCGCTGCTGCTGTCCTCCGGCGGTACCACCAACGTGGTGCACCGGCTGGTCGCCGCCGGCCTCGTCGTCCGCGAGCCGGACCCGGGCGACCGGCGCGGCTCCGCGGTCCGCCTCACCGACGAGGGCGTCGAGCGCGCCGAGGAGGCCGTCCTCGCGACGAACGCCGCGCACGCCGCCCTGTTCGCCCACCTCGACGCCGACACCACCGCCGCGCTCACCACACAGCTGCGCGCCACGCTCCGCGCACTGGACCGCCCCGGCCGCCGCCACTGACGATTCGCTTGCGCCACAAGGCAACGCCGTCACGGCTGGCCGCGACACCCGCCCGCGACGCCCGCGCTCACGCGCCCGCCTCGCCGCGTCCGCGGTGAACGCCGGTCGCTGACGCCCGACCGCGTGGTGGTCCCCGGCTACGCGGTGGGTGAGGCGACGACGCTGCGGCGGGTCGGGGTGCCGGCCGTACCGCTGCGGGTGGACGGGCGCGGCTTCGCGAGTTCGCCCGGGGGCTGGCCGGTGGAGTGCGACGGCTTCGGCGGCAGCGGCGTACGCGGGATGTTGCCGGGGACGGAGGCGACCGCGAGCGGCGGGCCGAGGTGCGCCGACAGCCAGTCGAACGCCGGGCCCTCGATCGCCCGCCACGTCACCATGTTGTGCCCACCGGTGTTCACCTCGACCTGGGTGAGGTGCACCGGGCCCGGGTGGCGGCGCAGCGCGGCGGCGAACAGGTGCGCCTCCTTGCACGGCTCCGGGTCGGGCTTGGCGCACGCCGAGTACAGCGAGATGCCGGGCAGGTGCCGGGCGTGTTCCAGCTGCCACAACGGATAGCTGGCCTGGCGGGCTTTCACGTTGCCGTGGAACAGGTTGCCCGTACCGCGATCCTGGTACGGGATGAAGTAGCCGGACATGGCGGCGCCCGCGGCGTAGCCGTACCCGGGTTGGAACGCGAGGTTGTTCACGCAGAACCCGCCGGTGGAGTACCCGATGAGGCCCCAGCCGTCGCGGGTGAGCGCGGCGCGGAACTTGGTCCGGACGACCTGCTGCACGTCCCGCGTCAGGTACGTGGCGAACTGGTCGCCGCCGACCGCGTTGATGCACTCGGAGTCGCGCCACTTGTTCGTCTGCTGGGTCGGCATCACGACGATGGTCGGCGCCATCCGGCCGGCGGCGATCTCCGCGTCGAGGATGCGCGGCAGGTGCAGTGTGTGGGTCCAGCGCTCCGGCGTGCCGGGGAACCCGTCCAGCGCCTCGACCACCGGGAACCGCCGGTGCGTCCACCCCTTCTGGCTGTACTGCGGGGGCAGGTAGACGAGCGCCGGCAGGTCGAGCCCGGAGCGCGCGCCGGGAATCCTGAGCGACATCACGATGCCGTGGCCGTGCTTGTTCGCCGCGTCGGCGGCGGCCTTGCGGTCCAGCGTGCCCGACGCCGCCGCCTGCGTCTTCGTACCCTCGGCGCCGAGCAGGTCGTCCCAGCTGGTGAAGAAGTCCTGCTTGCGGTTGATCTCCAGCCCGATGGCCAGGCTGAACAGCAGCTGCCCGCACACGACGAGCGCGATCGTACGGACCAGGCGCAGGGTGCGCCAACGCCACCCGTACACGGCGAGGACCGGCATGGCCAGGGCCAGCAGTCCGACGACCACCAACAGCGGCCTTCCGGTCAGACTCATGGCGTAAGGCTAGAAACACCACAGCAAGACACCGGCAAATCTCGGGCAACGGGAGGTACTCGTCACCCGCGGCAACCTAAGAGGTCCTGACAGAAAGGACTGTCGGGACCTCTAAATGGGTTGCGCGGCGTCGTACTGCCGATAGTGTGTGCGCTCGATGCCGGTGCTCCGGCAGGTCGAGCTGCCGGCGGTGCCGGCGGGGTGCGAAGGGAGGCGTGACCTCATGGCTGCCGATGTCATTCGGCGCGCCTTCGTGTGCGCGTCAGACGCCTTCCGCTTCGCCCAGCCCACCGCCTGAGTCACGTGCCCGCGGTGGGCCACTCCCGAGGAGACCACCGCAGTGCACGAGTACGACAGCTTCACCCGTATCCGTTCCCGTGGCGGGAAGAAGAGCCGCGAGGACACCACCACCGAGTACGACATGGACGGGGCGTTCGCCGACTACGCCGAGCGGTTCGACGTGTTCGGCGAGGACACGCCGGTCGCGCCGGACGGTCCGCCGTCCGGTGACCGCTGGTCCACCTGGGACCAGTCCACCCCCACCGAGCGCGGCCCCCGGCCGTACCCGGAGTGGGTGGTGACCGAGCTGGGTGCGGTCGACACCGAGCTGGGCGTCCTGAAGACGGGCAAGGAGGCGGACGTCTACCTGCTCGACCGGTCCGTACCCGGGACCGACCGCGGCACGCTGCTCGCCGCCAAGCGGTACCGGGATCCGAAGCACCGGATGTTCCACCGCGACTCCGGGTACCTGGAAGGCAGGCGGGACAAGGAATCCCGGGTCAACCGGGCGGTCGCGAAACGGTCCGCGTTCGGCCGCGAGGCGATCGCCGGGATGTGGGCGAACGCCGAGTTCACCGCCCTGTGCCGGATGTACGAGGCGGGCGCGGCCGTGCCGTACCCGGTGCAGATCGTGGGCACCGAGCTGCTGATGGAGTTCGTCGGGACGGCCGACGGTACGGCGGCGCCGCGGCTCGCGCAGACCCGGCCCGACCCCACCGAACTCGCCGACCTGTGGGAACAGTTGCGGCACAGCCTGTCCGTACTCGCCCGCGACGGGTACGCGCACGGCGACCTGTCCGCGTACAACCTGCTGGTGCACGAGGGGCGGCTCGTCGTCATCGACGTGCCGCAGATCGTGGACGTGATCGGCAACCCGCGCGGCCGGGAGTTCCTGGAACGCGACGTACGCAACGTCGGTGGCTGGTTCACCGCACGCGGGCTGTCCGCCGACCTCGTCGACGGGCTCGCCGCCGACCTGGTCCACGACGCCGGACTCGACCGCTGACCGCCGGCCTCGCCCGGACCCCGCGCCCGCGTACCGGGGTGGGGCCGGGCGTGCGCGGGCTGTCGCGCCGGTGGCCGGAGGTTCGGCGGCGCGGGTCGGGTCGGCGGCGGCCGCCGCGCGGTGGGCGTCGCCGGCCGCCGGCCCGGTCCGGTCCGGCTGAAGGTCAGACCGGGGTGGCGACGATGAGGTTCATGTCGACCGGCAGCGCGCGCACGCCGGTGAGCTGGAAACCCGCCCCCGCCAGCAGCTTGTCGTACTCGGCGCGGCTGCGTTCCCGGCCACCGGTCACCGCGAGCATCTGCATGTCCCACGGCAGGGCGAGCGAGAAGCCGCCCAGGTCGGCGCCGTCGTCGGGCAGCAGCCGTTCCAGTACGAGCAGGGTGGCGTCCGGGACGCAGGCGGCGCGGCACGCGGTGAGGATCCGGTGGCAGTCCGCGTCGTCCCAGTCGTGCAGCACCCGGGACAGCAGGTACACGTCGCCACCGTCCGGTACGGCGGTGAAGAAGTCGCCGGCCTCGGTACGCAACCGCCCGTCGGCGCCCGCGGCGGCGGCCACGTGGTCGCGGTCGAACAGCACGCCGGAGGTCGTCGGGTGCCGGTGCAGTACGGCGCGGAGCAGGGCGCCGTTGCCGCCGCCGACGTCCACGACCGTCGCGCCCGCCGGGAAGTCGTACGCGGTGCCGACCTCGGCGGCGACCACGTCGGTCACCGCCGCCATCGTCCGGTCGAAGACCCGCGCGGTCTCCGGGTGCGCGGCGAGCCAGTCGAAGTGCTCCGTCCCGTACCGGTGGCCGAAGGCGCTGCCGCCGTCCCGTACCGCGGGCAGCAGCTCGGACCACGCGTCGTAGAACGCCCCGCCGTACAGCCGGGTCAGGTCGCGGAACGGGTTGTCGGCGCGCAGCAGCGCACCGGTGCCGGTGAGGGCGAAACGCCCGTCGCCGGCCGGGCGCAGCACGTCCAGGTGCGCCAGGAAACGCAGCAGCCGGGCGGTCGCGTCCGGATCGGTACCGGCGCGCTCGGCGACCTCCGCGGCGCTGGCCGGCTCGACCAGCAGGTCGGCGAGCCCCAGCTCCGCCGCCACGTGGACGGCGCGGGCCGCCCAGTGCCCGGTGAGCAGCGCGAGCAGTTTCTCCGGCGCCTGCCCGAACTGTTGCCCGACGCTGCGCAGATGCCCGTCGATGACCTCCGGGAAATGGCCGGCACAGGTCAGCTCGAATCGGCGGACACCCGCCGCGGAACCGTCCGGGACGCGGAAGTACAAGACCGAACGGCCGCCCGAGGCGGCATCGTCGTACGGGTTGTAGCCGCCGCCGTCGGGAACCAGCGACAGCCGATTCGCGAACGTCTTCCGCAGCGATTCCAAAGCGCCGTCGCCGGGGTCCACCATGGTGAACGCGAAATGCGCCTCGGTGTCGTTCGCCCGCTCCGCGGCCACCATCGACGCGGGCAGTTCGCCGGTCGCCGCGAACACCTCGACACCGCGCCCCGCGGCCGGGCCCGACGGGATCGTCCCGCGCACGATCGACACCGGCAGCGCGTCCTCGGCCACCCCGTACCGCTCGGCGAGGCGCTGCCGCACCACCACGCTCGCCACCGGGGGCAGCGCCGTGAACCCGGCGTCGGTCAGCAGCTCGGTCACGTCGGCGACGTCGTCCGGGAAGACCAGCAGCGCGGCATGGTCGAACACCAGCACACCGTCCAGGCCGGGATCACGACCGCCGACGAATTCACTGAAGAACCCGGCGACCGATTCCCTCCCCCCGTACTCCCGCACCTCGTCGAGAAGCCGGCGCAGCCGCGCGGAATCCTGGGCGTCCAGCACTGTGTGGCTCCTTTTCCGGGGTGGCCGGTATCGAGCTGCACGGCGAATTCGCCGGCCGTTCATCGAGCCGACTCCCACGGTCGCGCGGCGACTCGGGCTCCCATTCTTGGGTAGCGCCGGGCGGCTCCGCAACCCGGCGGTGGGATCGGACGGAGTCGATGAGTTCGGGTCCGATCCTCGTCCTACCCACGGCACGGACGCGGCTACGACGAGGCGCCGCGGACACCCGGCCCGTCGACACCGGAGCCATGTCGGCCCGGCGCCGCTGGACAGGCGCGCGGCCGGACGCGGGTGTACCGGACGGTGGTGCCGGGGGTCGGCAAGGCTGCCACGAACCAGCCGAACCGGTGGCGCTTCGGCCGTGAATCCCGTTGCCCGGCGCGGATCCCGCCGGCCTGCGACGATGAAGGTGACCGCGTCTCCGGCGTGTCGGCGATGCGGTCGCCCCGTCCCGCGGTACAAGGGGTCGGTTCCGCGGACCCCTGGTTGAAATGCCGCGGTTGGGGGTATTACTAGGGTGGGCATCTCATGATCGACGGCGCGGCGGCTGGAGGGGCATCATGGGGATCCGACGGGACTTCTCTGACCACGAAGTTGCCTTGCGCGACACCGGTTTCCGGCCCGAGGCGGCCTTCGACACCGCGGTCCGCGGGTACGACCGGGACCAGGTCCGGCGGTACGCGGACCGCGTCGAACGCACCCTCACCGAGCTCGCCGTCCGACAGGGTCGGGCGCAGGCCCGCGAACGCGAACTGATGACGCAGATCGCCGAGCTGCGCGCCGACATGATCGCGCAGGACCGCGACGAGCAGGTCAACCGGCTGACGCCGGCGCAGTACCTGGGTGGGCGGATGGAGCAGTTGCTCGCCGAGTCCGAGCAGCTGTCCGCGGGTGTGCTGGAGGACGCGCACACCGAGGCGGAGCGGATCCGCGCGGCGGCCCGCGACGACGCCGAGGCGGCGCGCGCCGCGGCGCACCAGGACGCGGAGGCGGCGCGGACGGCGGCGCGCAACGACGCCGAGGCGACGCGTACCGCGGCGCGCAACGACGCGGAGTCGATGCGTACGGCGGCGGCCGAGGACGCGAAGGTGGCCGTGGCCGACGCGCAGCACCGGGCCGGCCGGATCGTCGACGAGGCGCGGCAGGAGGCCGCCAGGATCCTCGGCCTCGCGCGCGAGCGGTACGACAAGGCCGCCGCGGTGCGGCACGCCGTACACGAGGAGATCGTGGAGGTCCTGCGGACGGTGAGCCAGCTCGCCGGGCCGGCCGAGGAACCGGTCGAGACCGGCGAGGACGCGGCCGAACCGCTCTGGCTGGTCAACAACGCGCCCCGGCCGCGCCGCCCCGACGACGTGCAGGCCCGCCCCGCGGGCGTCCCCGCCGCCGACTGATCCGCGGCGGTGGTCAGCGCATCACGGTGGCGAGCAGGTCGACGCCGAGGTCGAGCAGCAGCCGGGCGTGCAGCCGGTGGTAGACCATGCGGCCCTCGCGGCGGGAGGTGACGAGGCCGACCTCGCGCAGCCGGCGGATGTGCCGGGACACCTGCGGCTCGCCCAGCGCCGTACGTTCGGCCAGCTCGGACGTGGTGATCGGCTCGCCGAGCAGGTGCCGGCAGAGGTCGAGGCGGGCCGGTTCGGCGAGGGCGGCGATGCGTTCGCGGACCAGCGACTGGGAGACCTGCCGGTGCTGTTCCCAGTCGCCGGCGAGGAAGTGCACGACGACCGGCTCGTCCGGGTCGAGCTTCACGATCAGGTGCGGCCACCCGCGCAGCGTCGGTACGAGCAGGCAGCCGTGCGCGGCGACGGCCCCGGTCGCGGACTGGAGCTTGTCGTAGTGCACCCGCGGCGGTACGTCGGTGGTGGTGGCGGTCGGCGACATGGACGCGAGGGTGGCGGCGACCGTCGCGCCGCGGGTGGCGTCGCGCAGCCGGGCGGACACGTCGCGCAGCCGCGGGCCGACCATCCGCCACTCCGCGTCGAAGTACGAGGTGGCGCAGCGGGCGAGCGTCTCGACCAGGCCGGCGCGTACGGCGGCGGGATCGGTGACGAGGGCGCGCGCCAGCTCGGCCCGGGAGTACGAGCGGCGCTCGCAGGCGCGCAGGAAGCCGGACGGGTCGGCGAGCAGCCCGTCGACGGGGAAGGTGGTGCCGCGGATCGCGATCGCCGCGTACCGGACGAAGGTGTCCTCGTCGAGCCGGGACAGCGCGTCGAGTTCGCCGTCGAGGTCACGGTCGAGCGGCCCGGCGAACGGGTAGAACAGCCGGCAGCGGAACCGGGCCCACAGCGGCGCGTGGTACGCGAGGTCGGTGGCGAGGCCGTCCGGCATCCGTTCGCGGACCCGGCCGAGCCAGGCCCGGGACTCGGGGTGGTGCTCGGGCTCGGCCAGTACGTGCAGCCCGGCCATCAGCTCGGCGAGCGGGGACGCGCCCGCGACCAGGTCGGCCGGGCGCGCCTTCGCCAGGTCGAGCGTCACCACCACGGACGCCGAGTCTAGGGCCGGCGCGTCCCGGGTCGCCGGTCAGGACGCCGGCAGTGCCTCCGCGCCGGCGAGTACGTGCACCGTCAGCCCGGAGGGTCCGAGATGTACCCGGTTGGTGGCGACGACGCGGCGGCGGGAGTCGACCTCGGTGCCGCCGGTGTTCGGGTTGACGTCGAACCGCGGGAAGTTGCTGGACGACACGTCCAGCCGGATCCGGTGCCCGGCGGCGAACAGGTTCGCGGTGTCCGGCACCGGCACCACGATCTCGTACTCCGCCCCCGGCTCCATCGGCTCGGGCCGCTCGTACGAGTTGCGGTAGCGGCAGCGCAGGATCCCGTCGGTCAGGTTCATCGCGTACCCGTTGGGGTGGTCCGGGTTCGGCGGGTGCACGTCGACCAGCTTGGCCGTGAAGTCCGTGTCGACGGCGCTGGACGACACGCGCAGGCGTACCTCGACGGGGCCGGCGAGCGCCACGTCGGCGGCGAGCGGCGGGGTCTGGAAGACGAGCACGTCGGGCCGGCTGGCCAGCGGCAGGTACGGCGCGGTCCCGCCGTACGTGCCGGGCCCGGGGACCTGGTCGTACGCGCCGCCGGACATCACCGGTTCGCCGGAGGTGACCTGCCCGCCGATCGTCGGCACCGGCCGCGCCGGGTCGAAGTCGTACTCGACGGTCCCGCCGTCCGGCGCGTCGGTGCCGAGCGTGCCGCCGTCCCGCAGGTACAGGGTGACGGGGGTGGTCTCGGTGGGCGGCCACGCCGACGCGGTGCGCCACGAGCCGCCGTGGTCGAGCCGGCCCTCCGCGGTACGCCGGCCGGAGCCGCCGCCCATCAGGAAGTACCGGACGGCGGGGTCGTCGCCGCCCTCCCCCGCCAGGTGCCGGGCCAGGAAGTCGGCGCGGAACTCCAGGTAGTCCGGCGCCAGGTTGCCGTCGAGGGTGGCCGCCGGCCCGAAGTCCACGTCCCCGGCGTACGACACGCTGCGCGCGCCGTGCGTCCACGGGCCGATGACGAGCCGGGTCGGGCCGGTCTTGCGGGCCGACAGCTGGCGGACGTTCTCCAGGGCGGTCGGCACGTACGGGTCGTACCAGCTCACCATGTGCAGGCTCGGTACGTCCGGGAACGCGTCGTACCAGCCGCGGCCGTAGATGCCGAGCTGCCGCCAGAACCCGTCGAACGCGCCGTGCGCCCACTGGTCCAGCAGATACTCCTCGTACTCCGGGACCGCGGCGAGCGGGGACAGGCCCCGCCGCCACGGCAGCGCGCCGAACCAGGCCCGCAGGTCCTGCGAGTCCAGCGCGGCCCGGACGACCGGGTCGGCGCGCGCGGCGGGGCTCTCCTGCGCGTGCCGGAACGCCCACGTCGCCTGCTTCAGCTCGAACGCGCCGCCCATCCGCACGCCCGCCTCGTACGCGCTGGCGAAGCCGCCCGAGTCGACGAACATCGCCGCCAGGTGCGGCGGGGCGAGCGCGGCCAGCGCGGTCTGCGCGTGCGCCGAGTACGAGACGCCGGTGGTGGCCACCCGCCCGTCGCACCACGGCTGCGCGGCCAGCCACTCGACCGTGTCGTACCCGTCCTCCGCCTCGCCCAGGTACTTGACGAACGTGCCGTCCGAGTCGCCCCGCCCGCGGCAGTCCTGGCGTACCAGGACGAGGCCGCGGCGGGCGAAGTACGCGGCCTGGTCGACCGGCTGGATCGGCGCGCCGTCGCGGGTCAGGCCGTCCGACCCGCGACGCTCGCGCCGCCCGTACGGGGTGCGCTCCAGCAGTACCGGGGCGGGTGCCGGCTCGGCGGTCAGGGCGTACCGGTCGGCGACGAGCTCGACGCCGTCCCGCATCGGGATCCGCAGCACCGTGCGGTACACGGATCCGCCGTCAGGTAACGGAATCGGTTCGGCGGTCGCGGGCGTGACGGTCACGGTCGTCCTCACTTGCCGAGCGCCGGCCACACCTTGACCAGCTCCGGGCGCGGCGGCTCGGTGAACCAGCGCCGGTAGATCTTCAGGAACGTGCCGTCGGCGACCATCGCGGCGAGCTGCTTGTCCACGGCCGTACGGAACGCGGTGTTGTCCCTGCCCGTGGCCATCGCGGTCGGGTGGTCGACCGGCGCGGACACCGCGACCTTCAACGAGTCGTACTGCTTGAGGTAGGCGTCGGCGTCGGGGCCGCCGACCACGAACGCGTCGAGGTTGCCGGACAGCAGCTGCGACACGGCGGCGTTCTGGTTCTGGAACTTGGTGGCCACCACGCCGGGCATCTTGTCCAGGAACCTCTCCTGCACCGCCCCGGTCACCACGCCGACCTTCCTGCCCTTGAAGTCGCCGAGTCCCTTGGCGCTACTGGACTTCCGGGTCAGGACCGCGGTGGTGCTCCAGTACAGGGCCTTGGTGAACGCGACGGACCGCTCGCGTTCCGGGGTGACGCCGAGGCCGCTGGCCGCCAGGTCGTACTGGCCGGTCGTGACGCCCTGCAGCGCACCCGGCACCGTGCTCGCCTTGTACTGCACCTTCACGTGCAGCCGCTTCGCGACCTCGTCGGTCAGGTCGACGATGTAGCCCTTCGGCGTGCCGCCCTTCGCGGCCGACGCGAACGGCGGCTGGTCGGTGGACACCGCGGCGGAGATCGTACCGGGCTGGACGAGGTGCAGCGGGTTGTCGGCGGCGTCGGAAGCGCCGCCACCGCAGGCGGTGAGCGGCAGGGCCGCGGCGAGTACCGCGCCGGCCGCGAGGACACGCAGTCGCATGGGATGGGTCCTTTCGAGGGGTACGGAACCTGGGGACGTTCCGCCGATTGCCTTGGTACGTCAGGGAAAGCGGGTTCGGGCGGGGTCAGAGGACCTGCGACAGGAAGGTGCGCAGGCGTTCGGTGCGCGGCCGTTCGAGTACGTCGCGGGCGGGGCCCTGCTCGGCGATGACGCCGTCGTCCATGAACAGGACCCGGTCGGCGACCTCGCGGGCGAAGCCGATCTCGTGCGTCACCACGAGCATCGTCATGCCGGACCCGGCGAGGTCGCGCATCACCTGTAGGACGCCCTTGACGAGTTCCGGGTCGAGAGCGGAGGTCGCCTCGTCGAACAGCATCACCTCGGGCCGCATCGCCAGCGCGCGGGCGATCGCGACGCGCTGCTGCTGGCCGCCGGACAGGTTCGCCGGCCGCTGGTCGGCCAGGTGCGCGAGGCCCAGCCGGTCGAGCTGCTCGGCCGCCTCCGCGTCCGCCGCCGCCCGCCCGAGCCCGCGCACGTGCCGCAGCGCGAGCGTCACGTTCGCCCGTACGGTCTTGTGCGGGAACAGGTTGAAGTGCTGGAACACCATGCCGATCCGGGCGCGTACCGCGTCGACGTCGACCTTCGGGTCGGTCAGCGTCACGCCGGACACGGCGATCTCACCGGCGGTCGGCGCGTCCAGCAGGTTGATGCACTTGAGCATCGTGGACTTGCCCGAGCCGGACGGCCCGATCACGCACACGACCTCGCTCGGCGCCACGTCGAAGTCGACCCCGCGCAGCACCTCCACCGGCCCGTACGACTTGCGCAGGCCGCGTACCCGGATGAGGGGTTCGGTCGCCGGCTCGACCACCGCGGTCGCCGGCTCCGGCCGTACGTTCATGCGGACACCTCCGTCTGCTCGGCCGCGGGTTCGACCGGGGCCGGGGTCGCGACGCGGGGACGGCCGGCGCGCATCCGGCGGTCCAGCCAGTTCACCAGGTACGTCAGCGGGATCGTGATCACCAGGTAGCACAGGCCCGCGGCGACCAGCGACGACGAGTTGTACGACGCGGCCTGGTGCTCCTGCGCGATGAAGTACAGCTCGCGCTGCCCGACGGCGAGGCCGAGCAGGTACACCAGCGAGCTCTCCTTGATGTCGACGATGAACTGCCCGGCCAGCGCCGGCAGCACGTTGCGGATCCCCTGCGGCACCACCACCAGCCGCATCGTCTTCAGGTACGACAGGCCGAGGCTGCGGCCCGCCTGGAGCTGGCCGGGCGGTACGGACTGGATGCCGGACCGGAAGATCTCGGCGCAGTACGCGGCGGAGATCAGGCCGACCGCCAGCACCGCGTACCCGAGGGGGCTTCGGCCGAACGGGCGCAGGTGCGCCGCCGGCAGGCCGAGGCCGACCAGGCTGACGGTGACGATCGCCGGCAGCCCGCGGAACACGTCGACGTAGAGCCGGGCGGGCAGCCGTACCAGCCGGCGCTTCGACAGCAGCAGTACGGCCAGGAGCATGCCGAGGACGAGGCCGAACACGATCGCGAGTACCGCGATCAGCAGGGTGTTGCGGAGACCCTCGCCGAGCAGTTCGGGCAGTACCGACCACATCTCGTGCACGTCGAAGAAGGTGTGCAGAAAGTCGCCCACGGCGCCTCCGATCGCGCTGCCGTACCAGCATCCGGGAAGGTTGAATCAGGAGCTGGGATGGCCCTGACCAGGCAACACCGTAGACACGAGGGCCCGCGGCGGGCACCGACGGTTGCGCCAGAGTGGTAACTGTCGCGCGCCGGACCGGACAGGACGCCTGCGGCGGGGAGGAAAGGGTGCCGGCGGCGGGGATGAAGCGGTCTCCCGGAGCCGGGTGGGGGCCCGGGCCCGGGAGACCGCGCCCGGCGTCGCACGAGCGGAATGCTCGACTCGGGGGGTGTCGACGCCGGGAGCCGGTTCGGACCCGCGCCGGTCCGATCGCGTGCACGCTACCCCATGCGGTTACGGTGATCGACATGCCGACGTACGCGAGCGCACGGCGCCCGGACCGCGACGACCTGCTGGAGTTCGTCCGGCCGCGCCACCACGCGGTCCTGTTCACGACCCGGCGCGACGGTCGCCCGCAGGTCTCCCCGGTGACGTGCGGCGTGGACACCGCGGGCCGCGTCGTCGTCTCCACGTACCCGGAACGGGCCAAGGCGCGCAACGCGCGACGTGACCCCCGGGTCACCGTGTGCGTGCTGTCCGACGAGTTCAACGGGCCGTACGTGCAGCTCGACGGGACGGCGGAGGTGCTCGACCTGCCCGACGCGATCGAGGACATGGTCGAGTACTACCGGTGCATCGGCGGCGAGCACCCGGACTGGGACGAGTACCGGGCGGCGATGGTGCGGCAGGGCAAGTGCCTGATCCGCGTCACGATCGACGACTGGGGTCCGGTCGCGAGCGGCGGCTTCCCGCCACGGCTGGCCCCGGACGAGCCGAACCGCTAGCGTTTGGGCGCAAATCTTCCGCGTACACGCCAACTCGGAGGAATTCGCCATGAAGCGACGTGCGGTCCTGATCGGCGGTGCCGTGCTCGCCGCCGGCGTCACGGGCGGCGACCCGGCCTTCGCCAGCACCCGGAAGGCCACAGTGGACACCCGCAACATCGCCTACCGCGCCTGGTCCGGCGCCGACCTCGGCGCGGGCGCCACCGCCGGTACCACGGTGGCGAACGGCACGGTCGTGCTCGGCGAACCGGTCGGCACCGTCGACTACACCGACCCGTACGGCGGGGGCACCCGGACGTACGAGTTCGGGCAGTGGACGTCGCCGGTGGTCGAACCCGGCTTCGGGCTGACCCAGCTCATCGCGTCGTGGAACGCCGCGACGCCGGGCGGCAGCTGGCTCCAGGTCGAGGCGCGCGGCCCCGGCACCGCCTGGTACGTGCTGGGCCGGTGGGCGGCCGACGACACGGCGCTGCACCGTACGTCGGTGGCCGGGCAGTCCGACCCGAACGGCCGCGTCGACGTCGACACGTTCGTCGCCGCGTCCGGCGTCACCCTCGCCAGCTGGCAGCTGCGCCTCACCCTGTACCGCCCGGCCGGCAGTACCGACAGCCCGGCCGTACGGTCGCTCGGCGCGGTCGCGTCGGCGCTGCCGACGAAGAAGCCGACCGCGAGCGCGCCCGGTCCCGCCGCCGGCACCGTACTCGACGTGCCGAGGTACTCGCAGGAGATCCACGACGGGCAGTACCCGCAGTGGGACGGGGGCGGCGAGGCGTGGTGCAGCCCCACGTCGACGTCCATGGTCGTCGCGTACTGGGGCACCGGTCCGACGCCCGCCGACTACGCCTGGGTCGATCCGTCGTACGCCGACCCGTGGGTCGACCACGCCGCCCGCAACACCTACGACCACGCGTACTCCGGGTGCGGCAACTGGCCGTTCAACACCGCGCACGCGGCGCGCTTCGGTGGGCTGGCCACGTTCGTGACACGGCTGCGGTCGCTGACCGAGGCGGAACTGTTCGTCCAGGCGGGCATCCCGCTGGTGGTGTCGGTGTCGTTCCGCAAGGGCGAGATCCCGGGCCTCGACTACGCGACGAACGGGCACCTGCTGGTGATCGCCGGGTTCGCCGCCGACGGCAGCCCCGTCCTCAACGACCCGTACTCCCCGGACGACGCAGCGGTGCGCAAGACGGTGGGGCGTGCCGAGTTCGAGGCGGCATGGCTGACCGGTTCCGGCGGCACCACGTACGTGATCCACGATCCGGGCACGCCGCTGCCGCCCGCGCCCGGCCAGGCCAACTGGTAATCCGCTACCCGACGCACCGCGGCGCCGGGAGACTGGCGCCATGGCAACGTTCGACGATCTCGTCGCCGAGGGCGCCGCGGTGCCGGTCGAGGGCTGGGACTTCTCCTGGTTCGCCGGCCGCGCGACCGAGGCGCGCCCCTCCTGGGGGTACGCCCGGCTCCTCGGCGAGTACCTGGCCCGCGCGCACCGCGCCCTCGACCTCGACACCGGCGGCGGCGAGGTCGTCGCCACCGCCGGCACTCCGCCACCGGTACTGGTCGCCACCGAGTCCTGGGCGCCCAACGTGCCGGTCGCGCAGGCGAACCTGGCGCCGCTGTCCGGCGTCGTCGTACGCACCGCGCCGGACGCGCCGCTGCCGTTCGCCGACGGCACGTTCGACCTGGTCACCAGCCGCCATCCGGTACGCGCGGACTGGCCCGAGATCGCCCGCGTCCTCGCCCCCGGCGGCACGTACCTGTCGCAGCAGGTGGGGCGGGCCTCCGTGCACGAGCTGTCCGAGTACTTCCTGGGGCCGACGCCGGTGGCGCCGGGGCGCGACCCGGAGGTCGCCGTGGCCGCCGCGTACGCCGCGGGGTTGCGGATCAGGCGGCTGCTCGTGGAGTCGCTGCCGATGACGTTCGACGACGTCGCCGCGGTCATCGTGTTCCTGCGGAAGGTCCCGTGGATCGTCCCGGGATTCACCGTGGACGCGTACCGCGACCGGCTGCGGGAACTGCACGACCGGATCACCGCCGACGGCCCGTTCCGCGCGACCTCGGCCCGTTTCCTCATCGAGGCGGTACGCCCGGCCGGCTGACCGCGGGCGCGGATGGGGCGAGGGGCCAGGAAACCCCCCAGTACCTGGCGCCTCGCCCGGAGCCCCATCCTGACCCGTCGGACGGCCCGCGCCAACCCCGCGGCACCCGATTTGCGGACGCTCAACCGATCCGCCACCCGGACGGAGGACGCCGCGCCGGTGCGGCCGGCGGGATGTCCGCCGACCGCACCCGGGTCCGGTTCGTGTCACCGGCGCGGCTTCGGCAGCGCCTGGGCCAGTACCGCCACGGCCAGTGCGGCGAGGACCAGGTACACCAGCCCGGCGCGGAACGCCACGGCGTACCCGGCGGTGAGCCGGCCGTAGAACAGGACGCCGATGACCGCGATGCCGAGCGCGCCACCGACCTGCTGCGCGGTGTTGAGCGCGCCCGCGGCCGCCCCCGCGTACTCGACCGGCACGCGGGCCAGTACGAGGGTGGTCAGGGGGGCGAGGACGAGGCCCATGCCGACGCCGGTGACCGCGAACCCGGGCACCAGCGCGGCCACCGACCCGGCCGGCACGGTCAGGTACACGAGGGTCAGGCCGAGCGCCATGGTGCCGCCGCCGAGGGCCAGCGCCTGCCGCCCGAGGCGTGCGGCGACGCGGCCGGCGAGCAGCGAGCTGCCGACGTACCCGAGGGCGATGGGGGTGAACGCCACGCCGGAACCGAGCGGCCCCATGCCGTGCCCGGCCTGGAGGTAGAGCGCGAGGACGAAGAAGAACGACCCCATGCCCGCCTGGAACGCGACGGTGGCGACGAGTCCGACCCCGAACGTACGGTGCCGGAACAGCGCCGGGTGCACCAGCGGTCCCCCGCCGCGCGCCGCCACCCGCCGCTGGTACGCGACGAACCCGGCGCCCAGCGGTACGGCAGCGGCCAGGGACAGCCAGGTCCACGCCGGCCAGCCGTGCTCGCGCCCCTCCACGAGCGGCAGGACGACGGCGAGCAGGGCGAGCGTCACCAGCGCGGCGCCGGGCAGGTCGAGCTGACCGCCGGTGCGCCGCCCGCCCGGTACCAGGCGCGGCGCGAGCGCCAGCGTCACGAGGCCGACCGGGACGTTCACGAGAAAGCAGGCGCGCCAACCGAGTCCGGCCACGTCCGCGTCGATGAGCAGGCCGCCGACGAGCTGCCCACCGACCGCCGCCAACCCCAGGGTCAGCGCGTACGCGGTGAGCGCCCGGACCCGGTCCGCCCCCTCGTACGTGCGGCGCAGGATCGCGAGGCCCTGCGGGGTGAGCAGCGCCGCCGCGAGACCCTGGCCGACCCGGGCGGCGATCAGCCAGCCCGCGCCCGGTGCCAGCCCGCACCCGGCGGACGCCGCCGTGAACAGCGCCAGCCCGAGCAGGAACATCCGCTTCTGTCCGTACAGGTCGCCGAGCCGGCCGCCGAGGATCAGCGCCGACGCCAGCGCCAGGCCGTACCCGGCGAGGACGAGCTGGCTGTCGCCGGTGGTCGCGGACAGGTCCCGCTGCATGGACGGGACGGCGACGGCCACGATGAAGAAGTCCAGGGTCACCATGAACGCCGCGGTGAGGATCACCGGCAGCGCGGCCCAGCGGCGTACCGCGGTGGGCGTGGTGGGCAGGTTCAGTACTGCGGTCACGGGTCTCTCCGTCCCCTCGTGGTGTGCGGCACCACGATCACCCGGGCACGGTCACGCCGTCGATGACCTCGCGGGTCAAGTGGCCGGTTCACCGGCGCCCGCCCGCCGGCCGACCGACAATGGAGCCGTCCACCGGCCGCGGACGCGGCGGGTCGGCGAGGGAGGACCGATGGGTGAGGCGGACCGGCGGCTGCGCGAGGAACTGGCCGAGCTGGAGGCCCAACGCGCCAGGCTCGCGGCGGACCTGCCCGCCGACCGTGGCCCCGGCGACAGCGCCGACGAGGCGCAGGAGATCGGCCTGGCCACCGAGATCTCCCACCTGGACGTCCGGATCACCGAACTCCGGGACCGCCTGACGTACGGCGGGGAGCCGGTGGACGGGCCGCCGCTCGGTACCAGCGCGGTGCTGCGCTACCCGGACGGGAGTACGGAGCGGTTGGAGGTGGCGGCGGCCCCGGCGGCCGGCGCCATCACCCAGGACAGCCCGCTGGCGCGCGCGCTGGCCGGGCACGGCGCCGGCGAGACCGTCACGTGGGCGACGCCGTCCGGCCGGGTCAGCGCGCGGATCGAGGAGTACCGGACGCCCTGACGCGCCCCGTACGCAGCGGGTCGTACGGGGTGAGGTCGGTGTCGGGGGTGCCGACGGCGGCGGCCGCGGCGAGCCGCCCGGCGTACGGGCACATGGTGAGGCCGCCGGCGACGGCCCCGGCCGCACGGGCGTGCGGGCCGGGGCCGGGATGGGCGGATCCCGCTGTGGGGCAACGGGATCCGGGGTTCAGCTCTTCGGCGCGGTCAGGTCGTACACCGTGGTGCCGCCGACCGTCTTCGCGGTGAAGTGCGCCGCGACCCAGGAGGCGATCCGGTTGTTGCCACCCATTCCGCCGCCCATGCCGCCCTGGCCCTCCGAGACGTAGTAGTGGATCTGGTGCGCCGCCACGTACGCCGTGAACTGCGCGAGCGTCGGGTAGTTGTCGCCGCCCGAGAACCCGCCGACCGCGAGTACCGAGGCGCCGCTGTTCAGTTCCAGCGGGGCGGCCATCATCGAGCCGTTCGTGGCCGCCGCCCAGCGGTACGAGGTGCTCTGCTTCAGCAGCGCCACCAGCGCGCTGTTGGTTCCCATCTCCCCGCCGGGACCGCCCGTCCCGCGGCCACCCTGCGGCCCGGTCGACCCGCCGGGCGCGTTGCCCGAACCGTTGCCCGTGCCGCCGGGCGCGCTGCCGTTGCCGGGCGCGTTGCCGGTACGGCCGTTGCCGGAGGTGCCGCCGCCGGGGAAGCCGCCCATGCCGCCGGATACGTACCCGGAGGGGCCGGCGCTCGGGGTACTGCCGGTGTGCGCGGTGCCGGCCGTGGCCGCGCCGAACGCCGCGCTGCCGCCGATCCCGGCGACGGCCAGGACCACGGCGAGCAGCACCGCGATCCGGCGTACCACGAGCGAACGCGGGCCCGGTGTGCTGGCGAGCCCGACTCCGGCCCGGCCGCCGACGAGCAGCCAGACGGCGGCCGCGAGCGACAGTACGAGGACCGCGTACCGCAGCTCGGGGTGCCAGGCGGAAGCGCGGGCGAGCAGTACGAACGACCAGGCGCCGGCGGCCACCACGACCACCGCCAGCAGCGCGCGGGACAGCAGGCTCGACCGGGTCTGCCACAGCCGCTGCACGCCGATCGCCAGGACGGCGGCGATCCCGGGCGCGAGCGCGACCGTGTAGTACGGGTGGATGATGCCGGACATGTAGCTGAAGGTGAGGCCGGTGACGAGCACCCAGCCGCCCCACAAAAGCAGCGCCGCCCGGGTCCGGTCGGTACGCGGGGAGCGGCGGGTCAGCCACAGCCCGGCGAGGAGCGCCACCAGCGCGGCGGGCAGCAGCCAGGAGATCTCGGTGCCGAACTCGGACGAGAACATCCGGGTGATGCCGGTCGCGCCGCCGAAGCCACCGCCGGCACCACCGCCGCCTTTGCCGCCACCGCCGGGATTGCCGCCACCGCCGAAGATCCGGCCCAGCCCGTTGTACCCGACGGCGAGCTGCAGCAGGCTGTTGGTCGTCGATCCCCCGATGTACGGCCGGGACGAGGCGGGCCACAGCTCCACCAGCGCCACGTACCAGCCGGCGGAGACGATCATCGCACCGCCGGCGGCGAGCAGGTGCCACAGCCGGCGCGGCAGCGACACCGGCGCCGCCACCAGGTACGCCAGCGCCAGGCCGGGGAGTACCAGGAGGGCCTGGAGCATCTTGGTCAGGAAGCCGAAACCGATCGCGGAGCCGGCGAGCACCAGCCAGCCGACGTGGCCGCGGCTGATCGCCCGGGTCGTCGCGTACGCGGCGGCGACGAGCAGCAGCACCAGCAGCGCGTCCGGGTTGTTGAACCGGAACATCACGACCGCGACCGGGGTCAGCGCGAGGACCGCGCCGGCCGCCAGACCGGCGACGTACCCGGCGACGCGGCGGACCGCACCGTACAGCAGGGCGACGGAGGCGACGCCCATCAACGCCTGCGGCGCGAGCATGCTCCAGGACGAGAAACCGAAGATCCGGCCGGACAGGCCCATCACCCACAGCGCGGCGGGCGGCTTGTCCACGGTGATGCCGGAACCGGGGTCGAGCGAGCCGAACAGCCACGCCTTCCAGCTCTGCGTACCGGCCTGCACGGCGGCGGCGTAGAAGTCGTTGGCGTACCCGGAGGCCGACAGGTTCCACAGGTACAGCACGGCGGTGCCGACCAGCAGGACGCCGAGCGCCGGCCACAGCCAGACCGGGCGGCTCCTGCCGCGGGGCGGCGCGGCGTGCGCGGGTGGCGCGAGCGTCGTCGTGGACACGGTATCCCCCATCATCGTCGTGGCAGTCTCTAGCGCGCGGTTCCGAAGACCCACACGCGCAACAGCAGGAAGCGCAGCGCGGTCGCCACCAGGTTCGCGGCGACCAGGACGACCAGCTCGACCAGCCGCTGCGGCGTACCGGTGAGCGCGTGCAGGACGGCCAGCGAACCGGACGTGAGCGCCAGGCCGAGCGCGAACACCAGCAGCCCCTGGGCCTGGTGGCGGCCCGCGTGCCGCCGCCCACTGATCCCGAACGTGAGGCGCCGGTTCGCCGCGGTGTTCGCGACCGCGGTCACCAGCAGCGCCACCAGGTTCGCCCCCTGCGCGCCGATCCCGTTGCGCAGCACCAGAAACAGCAGCAGGTACGCCAGCGTCGACGCGACGCCGACCGCGGCGAACCGTACGGCCTGGCGGACGAGCCCGGCGGGCACCCCGGGCGTCCGTACCGGCAGGGGGTGGCGGCCGAGCTGGCTGCTCAGCTCCGCCAGCGGCAGCCGCCCGGTGGCGAGCGCCCGGCCGACCCGTACGATGCCCTTCAGGTCGGCCAGCGCCGTCGACACGATGTCCACCCGGCTGTCCGGGTCGTCCACCCAGTCCACCGGTACCTCGTGCACCCGCAGGCCGGCGCGCTGCGCCAGGACGAGGAGTTCGGTGTCGAAGAACCAGCCGGTGTCCTCCACCAGCGGCAGCAGCTCGCGCGCCACGTCCCGGCGGATCGCCTTGAACCCGCACTGCGCGTCGGAGAAGCCGACCCGCAGCGTGCCGCGCAGCAGCAGGTTGTAGCAGCGGGAGATGACCTCGCGCTTCGTCCCGCGTACGACCCGGGATCCGCGCGACAGCCGGGTACCGATGGCCAGGTCGGAGTGGCCGGTGATGAGCGGCGCCACCAGCGGCAGCAGCGCGGCCAGGTCCGTCGACAGGTCCACGTCCATGTACGCCAGCACCGGCGCGTCCGACGCCGACCAGACCTGCGCCAGCGCCCGGCCCCGGCCCTTCTGGTCCAGGTGCGTCACGGCCACCTCGGGCAGCTCCGCCGCGAGCTTCTGCGCGATCGGCAGCGTCTCGTCGGTACTCGCGTTGTCCGCCACCGTGATCCGGTACCGGTACGGGAAGTGCGTCCCCAGGTACTCGGTCAGCCGGTACACGCACGACGCCAGGTCGTCCTGTTCGTTGTAGACCGGCACCACCACGTCGAGGACCGGGACGGTCGCGGACGTGGTGGGCACGGGTTCGCCCGGAGCGGACGGGATCGTCGAGGTTGCCATGGTTCCGAGCCTCACCGGGTGCGCTTTGCCGGCTGTGTGGCGATCCTGTGCCACCTCTGTGAGTACGTCACGACGTCGGCGCGGTCAGGTCGTACAGGGTGACGCCGCCGACCGTACGGCCGGTGTGGTGCGCGGCCACCCACGACTCGATCCGTTGCGCCGCCTGGCTTCCGCTCGTCGCGCGCATCCCCGCACCGCCGCCGCTGCCACCGACGAACCAGTGGATCCGCCCCGCCGCCACGTACTCCCGGAACTGCGCCAGCGTCGGGTACGCGTCCGTGCCGTTGAAGCCGCCGATCGCCATCACCGGGTACCCGGCCGCGAGCTGGTACCCGGCGGCGCTGTTCGAGCCGACCGTCGCCGCGACCCAGGAGTACCGGGAATGGTTGGCCTGCAACAGTTTCACGACGGCGGCGGTCGGGGTCGGCGCGTCCAGCAGGTTCATCCCGCCGCCGCGCATTCCCCCGCCGTTGCCGGGAAACCCGTTGCCCGGGAACCCGCCACCGCTGCTCCCGATCCCGTTACCGTTCGCGGAGCCGTTGCCGTTGCCGTTGGCTGGGCCGTTGCCGTTGGCTGGGCCGATTCCGGTGCCGTTTCCGGCGCCGGGGGCGGCGTTCCGGCCGGGTGGGGCGCCGTTCCCGCCGCCGGCCGTCCGGAAGCCGCCGCCCGCGCCGGCCGGTCCGGCGGACGGGATCGCGCCGGTGTGCGGGCTGGCCGCCGTGGACACCGAGTACGCGAGCGGGCCGGCCAGTACCGTTGCCACGGCGGCGATCCCGGCGACGGCGGCGACCCGGCGGGACATCGTGGCGGTCAGCCACAGCGCGACCGCCGTCAGCAGCCCGCCGAACAGCACCAGGTACCGCAGCCACGGCTGCCAGTCCGACGTCCGGTCCAGCAGCACGTACGACCAGGCGGCGGTGACGGCGACGGTGCCGGCCGCGAGCAGCCGCGCGTACCGCCAGGCGTACCAGCCGCCGATGCCGACGAGTGCGGCGATCGCGGGCGCGAGCGCGACCGTGTAGTACGGGTGGATGATGCCCTGGGCGAGGCTGATGACGGCGCCGGTGAGCACCAGCCAGCCGCCCCAGAGGACGAGCGCGGCGCGGATCCGGCGTACGGCCGGGGCGGCGCCACCGTCCGTGTCGCGGTCCGGGTTGCGCCAGGTCAGCCACAGCACGGCGACCAGGAGCAGCAGTGCGGCGGGCAGCAGCCAGGAGATCTGCCCGCCCATCTCGCTGCCGAACAGCCGCAGCGGCCCGGCGTCGGCGTTCATGTTGCCGAGGCCGCCGGTCTCGTCGCCGGTCAGCCGCCCGAACCCGTTGTACCCGAAGGTCAGTTCGAGCACGCTGTTGTGCTGCGTCCCCCCGATGTACGGCCGGTCCGCGGCGGGTACGAGTTCGGCGAGCGCGATCCACCAGCCGGCGGCGAGGACGAGGCCGAGCCCGCCGACGAGCACGTCGCGTACCCGGGTGCGCATGCGGCGGCCGGCCGGCGCGTACGCGAGGTGGACCAGCGCCAGGACGGGCACGATCACGAGTGCCTGGAGCATCTTGGCCAGGAAGCCGAAGCCGACGAACACGCCGGCGAGGAACAGCCAGCGTACGGCCCGGTCACCGACCAGGGACCGCAGTCGGGACGCGACGGGCGCCGGCCGGTCGTGTTCCAGCGCCCGCGTCGTCGCGTACGCGGCGGCGGTCAGCAGCAGCACGAGCAGCGCGTCCGGGTTGTTGAACCGGAACATCAGCGTGGCGACCGGGGTGAGCGCGAGCGCGGCGCCGGCGAGCAGCGCGGCGCCGGCCGGGAACCAGCGCCGGACCGTCGCGTACAGCACGGCGACGGCGGCCACGCCCTCCAGCGCCTGCGGTACGAGGATGCTCCAGGTGTTGAGCCCGAACAGCCGCACCGAGATGTCGATGACCCACAGGAACGCGGGGGTCTTGTCGACGGTGATCGCGTTCGCCCCGTCGGACGAACCGAACAGGAACGCGGTGACGTTCGAGGCGCCGGCCTGCGCGGCGGCCGAGTAGAAGGCGTTGGCCCAGCCGGACGAGCCGAGACCCACCAGGTACAGCACGGCGGTGCCGACCAGCAGCCCGGCGTACGCCGCCCGGTGCCGCCAGCCACCTCCCCGGACGCGCGTCTCGGGCAGGGCTGTCGGCGGCGCCTCGATCGTGGTCACCGCGCCACCCTGCCGGCCCCCGCTGTACCCGCCACAGGTCCGGCCTGTGCGGAACCTGTGCCGCGCGGGCCGCCCAGGTCAGGGCACCAGGTAGCGGGCGCGCAGCCGGTCGGTCAGCGCGGTGTCGACGCCGACCACGTCGCGCAGGTACGCGTCGACCGAGCCGTACGTGCCGGCCAGGTCGGTGAGGAACAGCCGCAGCACCGTGGCCGGGGCGCGGCCGTACCCGGGCCAGCGGAGCGTGCGGCCGGGGTTCGCGGCGTGCCAGTCGGCGACGAGCCGGTCGGTGGCGCGTTCGGTCAGCGCGAAGTCGGCCAGCACGTCCGCCTCCGCCACCCCGAGTACGGTCAGCGCCAGCGCCGCCACGATCCCGGTACGGTCCTTGCCGGACGCGCAGTGGAACGCCACCGGACCCGGGTCGTCGGCGAGCGCGGTCAGCGCCTGCCGCAGCTCCACCGCACCGTCGGCGGCGACCTCCGCGTACCGGTCGGCGAGGAAGCGCCACGGGTCGACGGCCGGGTCGATCGCCGCCTGGTCGTACGGCCGGTGCTCGATGCTCAGGTTCCGGTACGTCAGGCCCTCGTCGGCGGGCACCCGGCCGCGCGCCTCGACCTCCCACGGGTACCGCAGGTCGAGGACGGTACGGACGCCGAGGGCGCGGAACCGGGCCAGGTCGGCGCCGGCCAGCTTGCCCAGCGAGTCCGCCCGGTAGAGCGCGCCCCAGCGGACGGTGCCGCCACCGTGCCCCCGGTACCCGCCGAGGTCGCGGACGTTGTGCAGCCGCTCGAAGACGATGTGCCGGTCCATGCCGACACCCTAAGAGGTCCTGACAGAAAGGACTGTCGGCGCCTGGCGGACTCAGGACGACGCCTTTCTGTCAGGACCTCTGAGGAGCGCCGCCGGACCCGCCGAACACGTCGGTCACGGGTGTGGTGCGCGCCGCGTCGCCCAACGCCGGCAGCCCTTCCAGGCTCTCGACGGTACGCAGCACGCGGTAGTGGTCGACGCGCTCGGCGTACCGGCCGGGTCGGACGCCCTGACCGGTGAACGACGTCCAGATGCGGTTGCCCGCCGACTGGTCGTCCTCGTCGAACGTGGTGACGAGCAGGCTGTCGTGCGTCCTCGCCCAGCGCGCGTACGCGTCGAGGTGGGTGCGCAGCCACGCGTCGCCGGTGGCGATCGGGCAGTCGTGCATGTCGTCGCACAGGTTCGGCACGACGAACGACACGGTCGGCAGCGCGGCCGGGTCGGCGGGGAACGCGCCGAACGGGTGCTGCGTGCCGGCCGGCACCGCCGGGAAGTCGGCCCACGGCGCGTGCTTGCGCGCGTACGAGCCGGCCGAGCAGCCGGTGAATCCCGTCGCCGGCAACCCTTCCGAGTACGCGGCGAACGTGCGGCCGGCGGCGCGGAGCTGACCGGCGAGCGTACCGGTGCCGAACGTCTGCGGGCACGAGTCGTCCGTGACCCCCTGCGTACTCCCGGAGAACAGCGCCAGGTAGTTCGGCTGGCTCGGATGGGTCACCGCGTACGACCGGGTGAACAGCGCGCCGCGCGCGGCCAGCGCCCGCAGGTACGTGGCGTCCGGGCTGGTCGCGATGTCCGGGAAGCTCTTGTTCTCCAGTACCACCACGACGATGTGCGCGTACCGCCGCGCGGACGGCACCGGGGTGGCCGGTGCGGCGGACGACGGGGAGGCGGCGGGGCGCGGTGCGGTCGTCGGGTGCGGCGGCGCCGGCGAGGACGCGGCGTGGTGCACGGTCGGCCCACCGCACCCGGCACCGAGGATCACCACGGCGCCGAGCACGGCCACGACCGTACGGAGCATGCGCACTCCCGCACCGTACAACGGGATGCGCGGTGGGTCAGACGGGCTCGGGTTCGAAGGCGGCGATGCGGTCCTCGCCCGGCTGCACGATGCCGTACGCCGACTCGGGCGCCTCCTGCCACGCGCCCGGCAGGTCGCCCAGCGGTTCGGACACGATGATCCGGGTCTCCTCCGAAAGCCGCTGGAACGTCGGGTTCTCCGGGTACAGCGCGCGCAGCGCGTCGATCTCCCGCGAGTAGAACAGCGACCGGGACTTGCGCTGCGTCGAGTACCGGAAGGCCCAGACGCGGGCGCCGTCGGAGGTCGCGACGGTCATCTGCACCGGGTCGGCGATGCCGTGCTCGGCCGCGACCCGTTCGACGTGCCCGACCATCCGGGCCACCGCCTTCGGCGGGTCGCTGCGCAGCCCGAGGCTGAGCGCCAGGTAGAACATCATCTCCGAGTCGGTCGTGCCCTCCATGTGCGGGAACAGTTCGGGTTCCACCGCGAGCGCCAGTTCCCGCTTGATCCGCGGGAAGTCCTTGATCAGCCCGTTGTGCATCCACAACCAGTTCCGGTACCGGAAGGGGTGGCAGTTGGTCTCCTGCACCGCCGAGCCGGTCGAGGCCCGGATGTGCGCGAAGAACAGCCCGGTCTCCAGGTGCTCGGAGATCTCGCGCAGGTTGCGGTTGCTCCACGCCGGGCCGGTTCCGCGGAACAGTCCCGGCGGGCGCGACCCGTCGTACCAGCCGAAGCCGAAGCCGTCGCCGTTGAGCGTGGTGGCGCCCATCCGCGCGTGCATGCTCTGGTCGATCAGCGAGTGGTCCGTCTTGTACAGCACTTCCTCGGGCCGGATCGGCGACCCCGCGTACACCAACCACCGACACATGCCGACATCATCGCCCGCCGACCCGTCGCCGCGTGGTGGGAACGCCGTGTTTCCGTCCGAACCGCGCAGCCCGCATCGGCCACCCGGCCAGTTCCGCGCCCTGGCCGGATCCGTTGGTACGGCAGCGGATGCGCCGTCCACGACCGATCCACCGGTACGTCACCGTCACAGGCCGGTCGTGCCCCGACGCCCGGTACGGTCGCCCGGCTTCGCCGCGCCGGGCCGGGGACGTACCGGGTGCGGCGGGATCGGGCGGTGTCACCATCGGCTCGGCCATTCGGTGGTTACCCCCGCGGATCTCTGTCAGTGTTGATCACATGCGTTTGCGTGTCTCCTGGCAGCTTCTCGTACCGCTGGTCGCGGTCATCGCGCTGGTGGTGGCGTGGGGTCGCCACCTCGGCCCGGTGCCCGTCGCCCTGATCGCCGTACTGCTGGCCGGTGCCGTGCTCGCCGCGGTGCACCACGCGGAGGTGGTCGCGCACCGCATCGGCGAGCCCTTCGGTTCCCTCGTACTCGCGGTCGCGGTCACCGTCATCGAGGTCGCCCTGATCGTCACGCTCACCGTCTCGGGCGGCAAGGACAGCGCGTCGCTGGCCCGGGACACCGTCTTCGCCGCCGTCATGATCACCACGAACGGGATCGTCGGTCTGGCGCTGCTGCTCGGCGCCCTCCGGTACGGCGTGACCCGGTTCAACTCGGAGGGCAGCGGCGCGGCGCTCGCCACGGTCGCCACGCTGGCGACGCTGAGCCTGGTGCTGCCGACGTTCACGACCACGAAGCCGGGGCCGGAGTTCTCGGCCGCGCAGCTGACGTTCGCGGCGATCGCCTCGCTCGCGCTGTACCTGGTTTTCGTACTGACCCAGACGGTGCGGCACCGCGACTTCTTCCTGCCGGTGGACAGCCGGGGCGAGGTCGCCGAGGAGGAGGAGCACGCGGCGCGGCCGTCCCGGCGGGCGGCGCTGGCGAGCCTGGGGCAGCTGCTGATCGCGCTGGTCGCGGTGGTCGGCCTGGCCAAGGTCGAGTCGCCGGCGATCGAGTCCGGCGTCCGCGCGGTCGGCTTCCCGCCGTCGTTCGTCGGCGTCGTCATCGCCCTCCTCGTACTCCTGCCGGAGACGCTGGCGGCGGGTCGCGCGGCGCGGCGCAACCGGATCCAGATCAGCCTCAACCTCGGGTACGGCTCGGCGATGGCGAGCATCGGCCTGACGATCCCGGCGATCGCGCTGGCGTCGGTGTGGCTGCCGGGTCCGCTGATCCTGGGCCTGTCGAGCGTGCACATGGTGCTGCTGGGGATCACCGTCGTGGTCAGCGTGCTGACGGTGGTGCCGGGTCGGGCGACCCGGTTGCAGGCGGCGGTGCACCTGGTACTCCTGGCCGCGTTCCTGTTCCTGGCCGTCAAGCCCTGAGATCCCGGCCGGGCCGTGGACAGGTCGGGCGTATCGCCCTACGCTGGCGAGAAATCGATTTCCAGCGGAGGTGTCGGCGATGGCCGGTGGGGTGTCGAGACGCGGGGTGATCCTGGGCGGGTTGGCGGCGGTACCGCTGGTGGCGGCCGGCGCACCCCTGGCGTACGCGGGGAGGCGCGTGACGCCGGCGGACGGTGTGGTGGAGCCGGCGAGCACGTTCTTCGCCACCGTCGACCTGCCGTACGCGGCGGAGGTGTCGACCGCGAGCGACGGCGACCTGTGGCCGTCGGCGTGGGCCCGCGACGGCGCGACCTACGCGGCGAACGGCGACGGCCGCGGCTTCTCCGACCAGCCGGCGCTCGACATCGTGGCGAACCGGATCACCGGCGCCCCACCGTCCGGCATCACGGGAGTACGCACGGCCGGCGGTGACGCGATCGGCCCGGTGTGGTCGGATCCCGCGCAGTACAACCGGAAGCCGACCGGGATGATCGCGATCGACGGGGACGGCGACGGCACCGACGAGCTGTACCTCGCGGTCCAGGACCTCAAGTCCGGCAGCGTCGACCCGTTCGACGACGCGGCCGCCGCGAGCATCGCCCGCTCCACCGACGGCGGCGTCACCTGGACGCACACCGATGCGCCGATGTTCACCGACCACGTGTTCACCACGGTGTTCTTCCTCGACTTCGGCCAGGGTTCGGTGCACCGCAGCGTCCTCGGCCCCGACGACTCCGGCTACGTCTACGCGTACGGGCTGGACGGCAACTGGCGCACCTCGTACGCGCACACCGTGCCGGACCCGGTCGACCTGTACCTGGCGCGGGTTCCGGTCGGCTCGGTACAGGACCGGTCGGCGTGGCGGTTCTTCACCGGGCTGGCCGGCGACACTCCACAGTGGAGCGCCGACATCGGCGCGCGGCGGGCCGTCCTGCACGACGACCGGCGCCTCTACCCGACGATCTCGAACAACCCGAAGAACGGCCCGACGAACCTCAGCGTGCTCGCCCAGGGCGGCGTGCTCTACAACCCGGGCCTGGACCGCTACCTGTACACGTCGTGGACCGAGTACACGTTCGAGTTCTACGAGGCGCCCGCGCCGTGGGGGCCGTGGACACTGTTCCTGCACAAGGACTTCGGCCCGTACCCGTGGTGGGGTGCGGCGCCCGGACCGAAGAACGGCGGCTACGCCACGACGATCCCGTCCGCGTACGTCAGCGCCGACGGCCGCACGATGTGGGTGCAGGCGAACTGGTTCGTCGGCAACGACTCCGGCCCGGCGAACTACGACTTCTCGTTGCGGCGCCTGGTGGTCACGCCGTGGCAGCCGACGACGCCCGGCAACCCGCGCGACGCGTCCGCGAACCTGGCCCGTACGGTCGCCGGCACCGTACCGGTCGACAAGACCTCGCACTACGGCAACCTCGCGTACCTCAACGACGGGAACACCGCGCAGAGCGAGGACTCCTGGGACGGTACGGCCAAGGACTCCGACCAGTGGGGCTACACCTGGCCGCGGGCGTACCACGTGAACCGGGTCGTCTACACGACCGGGACGATGTTCGCCGACGGCGGCTGGTTCGCCCGCGACCTGCGCGTGCAGGTACGCCAGAACCACGCGTGGGTGGACGTCACCGGCGTCACCGTCGACCCGGCCTACCCGTACTCGGACGCGGCCGGCACGAACGTCACGTACACGTTCACGTTCGACGACACGTGGGGCGACGGCGTCCGGCTGTACGGCGTGCCCGGTGGCACGCAGGCGTTCACCTCGGTCGCCGAACTCGCCGTGTACTACGCCTGACACGCGTTGCGGGGGGCCGGATCCGGCCCCCCGCAACGGAATCCCGCGGCCTACTTGAAGCCGGACGTCTTGATGGACTCCACGATCCGGCGCTGGAACAGCGCGAACAGTCCGAGCGTCGGGATCGCCGCGATGGTCGACGCGGCGAGCGTGTAGTTCCAGTTGTTGGCGTGCTCCTGCTGGAACGACGCGATGCCGAGCTGCACGACGTTCAGGTCCTGCGAGTTCGTGGCGATCAGCGGCCAGAGGAACGCGTTCCAGTTCGCGAGGAAGAACAGCACCGCGAGCGCCGCGAACACCGGCTTCGACAGCGGCAGGATGACCCGCCAGTAGATCTGCCAGTACGAGCAGCCGTCGACGATCGCGGCGTCCTCCAGTTCGCTCGGGATCGACAGGTAGAACTGGCGCAGCAGGAAGATGCCGAACGCGTTGAAGATGGCCGGGATGATGAGCCCCGCGTACGTGTCGAGCAGGCCGAGCGTGTGCACGATCAGGAACAGCGGCACCAGGATCACCGGCGCGGTCACCAGCAGCGTGGAGAAGATCAGCAGGAACAGCGTGTCCCGCCCGGGGAACCGCAACCGGGCCAGCGCGTACGCGGCCATCGAGTGGAACCACAGCGCCACCACGGTGACCACGACGGAGACGATGAGGCTGTTCAGCAGGTACCGGGCGAACGGCACCTGGGTGAACACGTACGTGTAGTTGGACAGGGTCGCCTTGTGCGGCAACAGGTTCGTGCTCAGTACCTCGTCGGCGCCCTTGAACGACGAGGTCACCATCCACAGCAGCGGGAAGATCGTCATCAGCGCGAGGATGGCGCCGACGGTCAGCGCGGTGGCGCGCCGGCCGCGACCGGACGGCCGGTTGACGCGTACCGCGGGGCGGGTCACCGTGTCACTTGTCGCCATCGCCGAACCGCCCTCCCCGGGTCAGCGCGAACAGCGCCGCCGACCAGATCAGCAGGATCACCACCAGGAACGCGCCGATCGCCGACGCGTAGCCGAACTCGCCGTACACGAACGCCTGCTGGTAGATGTAGTAGATGATCAGGGTGGTCGAGTTGGCGGGGCCACCGCTGGTCAGCACGTACAGCAGGTCGAGGCCGCCGGTCATCATCGACACGGTCGAGGTGAGCAGGATGAAGAAGCTCGTCGGCTTGAGCAGCGGCCAGGTGATGTGCCGGAACGTCTGCCACGGCCCGGCCCCGTCCAGCTTCGCCACCTCGTAGTACTCGCGGGGGATGTCCTGGAGGCCGGCGAGGAAGATGAGCATGTAGTAGCCCATCGCGAACCAGATGGTCACGACGAGGATGCTGCCGACCGCCCACTTCGGCGTACCGAGCCAGGACGGTGCGGTGACCCCGAAGAAGCCCAGGATCCGGTCGATCACGCCGATCTGGTCGGTCAGCATGAACTTCCACACCAGCGCGACGACGACCAGGCTCACCACGTTCGGCGCGAACAGCATGCTGCGCACCAGCCCGACGAGCGGGAAACGCTGGCGTACCAGCAGGGCCAGCGCGAGGCTCACCACGAACAGCCCGGGGATCAGGATCACCAGGTACAGCAGGGTGGTGCGGAGGCTGTGCAGGAACAGCGGGTCGGCGAACATGCGCTCGTAGTTGCCGAGCCCGATCCACTTGTACCCGCCGAAACCGTCCACCTGGAAGAAGCCGAGCACCAGGCACGCCACCATCGGGATGCCCAGGAACAGCAGCAGCCCCAGCATGTCCGGCGCCAGGAACAGCATCGCGGCGAGCGCCTCCCGCCGCCTCCGGCTCGTCGGCCGGCGCCCGCTCGTCGTCGACGGGGCGCCCGCCGGTGCCTGCGCGACCGCGGTCATAGGATCCTGCCCCCCTCGTAGCTCTTGAGGTACGCGTCGATCTGCTTCGACGCCAGCTCGGCCTGCTGGCGCGGATCCGCGCCGGTGAGCTGGCACGCCTGGATCGCGTCGGAGATCGCCTTGTACACCACGGGTGGGTAGCGTGGCTCGCCCCGGCCGGTCGGGAAGATCTCGTCCTTGAACTTCTTCATGATCGGGTCGTCGTACCCGCCGTTGCGGGTCGCCAGCTCCAGCGCGGACTTCCGCGGCGCGATGTCGGCCTTGGCCTTGGTGCACCAGTCGACGACGCGGTCGATCGAGTCCTGCTCCATCGAACCGATCGCCCAGGCGCAGAACTTCGCCGCCGTCTCCGGGTCGCGCCCCCGCGCGTTCGCCACGAACGCCCAGCCACCCAGCACCGTCTTCGGCGTACCGCCGGGCGGGGTCGGCGGCGCGAACACCCCGTACGGGAACTTCGGCTTGCGGTGGCGGAACTCGGCGACCGACCAGATGCCCGTGTGGTATGCCGCGGCGTAGCCCTGCATGAGCGCGAGCGCGCCGTCCGCGTTGGCCGGCTCGACCCGCGGCGAGATGCCCCGCTGGATCGTCTGCTTGTACAGGTTCAGCGCGTGCACCGCGCCGGGCGAGTCGAACGCGCTGTGCTTGCCGTCCGCGGAGATCGCGTTGCCGCCGCCCTGCCACATCCACGGGTACCAGGTGAAGTTCTGGTAGTAGCCGGGGGCGGCGCAGAACACGATCGGCGGCTTCTTCGCCCGCTTCAGCTTCTCGCCGAGCGCCAGCATTTCGTCCCAGGTCGTCGGCAGGTCGCTGTCGGCGGTGACGCCGACGGACTCCATCAGCGGCTTGCTGTAGAACATGGCGAGCGGCTCGATCTCCATCGGCAGCGCGTACACCCGGTCGCCGACCAGGCGGGTGTCCATGTTCGGCCGCGAGAAGTCGGCGATCGCCTCCTTCGTCAGGTACGGCGTGAGATCGGTGAGCACGCCGGCGTTGTAGTACCGGAGGATGTCGCCTGGACTGATCAGGAAGATGTCCGGGCCCTCGTCAGCGGCGAACGCGGTGGCGAGCTTCGGCGTCCCGAGGATCGTCACGTACTGGAGGCGGATCTTGGTCTCGTGTTCCCGGTTCCACGCGGCGACCATGTCCTCGAACCACTTGCTCTGGGCGGCGAGGGTGGGATCGCCGGGGTTCGGGTTCGGCGCGTAGAAGTTCCAGAACGTCAGTTCCTTGGCACCGCCGGACTTCCCGCACCCGGACAGCAGTGCCGGCGCGCCGAGCGTGGCCGCGCCCGCGGCCGCCGCGGTGAACAGCGACCGGCGCCGGATCCCCGCCATGTCAGCACACCTCCAGCTCGTCGGCGGTCAGCGCGCCGCCCGGAACCCCGCCCGGATCCGCCTGGTACCACAGGGCGGTGGACGCGATGTCGTCGGTGAGCGGCAGGTACCGCCCGCCGGAGCGCCAGCCGAGCGCCTGGACCGTCACCCGGCAGCCCCGTTCGAACCGGATCGGATCGGGGATGTGCCATCGGTACATGCCGAAGCGCTGCTGGCTCTCGTACAGGCCGTCCGGGCGGATCACCTGTGGCAGCCCCAGATACGGTGTGCTGTAAGGGGTGTAGCCCTGGCCCGGCACGTCGAAGTTCCAGGCGCCGCCGAAGTAGTCCTCGGTGCCGGTGCCGCAGATCGTGGGGAACTCCTCGTCGTCGTCCAGGTGGAACTTCAGCTCGCCCTCGCCCCACCAGCCGGTCGAGTTCACCCCCCACGCGAGGTACGTCCCGACGTAGTGCCCGGCGCCGGTCACCCCCGTCAGGATCGGGTGCACCTCCTTGTACGGCAACGGGTTGCTGCGTCGCCACTGGGCGTGCAGGTATCCCGCGTGGTCGGCGACGGGCGCCAGTTCGTAGTCGATCTGGAAGTACACGGTGGCGGGTTCGGCGGCGAGGTTCTCCAGCGTGAGCCGCGCCGACCGCCGGAACGGCATCTCCCAGTACGCGTTGAAGCCGCCGTTCGGGTTGACCGCCACCGGCGCCGAACTCACCTGCGCGAAGCGGCCCCACCCCGAGCAGAAGAAGTCGCCCAACGGTACGGCGACGGCCGGCGTGTCGGCATCGTCCCAGGTGGCCCGCAGTACCAGGGAACGCCAGTTGTCCCGGTGGGTGGTGAGCCAGAGGTGCCGGATCGTCGCCGGGCCCTCGATCTCGCCGAGCACGGCGGTGGCGCCGGCAGGGATGTCGATGCTCGGCGACACCTTCCAGCCGGGGCCGAGGTCGCGCGCGGCCCGCGCACCCGTGCCCTCGGTCGCGCGGCCGCCGTTGCCCGGCGCACCGGTCGGGTTCTCCGGGCTGATCGATCGGCTGCGGCCGGCGGTCAGCGCCGAGATCCCGAATGTTCCCTCGATCGCGTGCATGACCCGCCTCCGACACACTGTCGACAACGATTCGCAACGAGAAACCGATTTCTCGATAACCTAGGTGCACCACATCGGGTCGTCAAGGGTGACCCGCCGGTTCGGTACCCGGGCGGCGGAGCCGGGGAGGTGATGGAGGACCATGGTCGGCATGCCCACCATCTACGATGTCGCCCGGCACGCCGGGGTGTCACCGGCGACGGTCTCGCGCGTGCTCAACGGGCACGAGGGCGTCGACGCCGCGCTGACCGCCCGGGTGCGCGAGTCCGCGGCGACGCTCGGCTACCGGCCGAACTCGTTGGCGCGCAACCTCCGGCGCAGTACCACGAACCTGTGGGCGGTGATCATCTCCGACGTCAACAACCCGTTCTTCACCGCCGTGGTCCGCGGCGTCGAGGACGCCGGGCAGGACCTCGGATACTCGGTGGTGCTGTGCAACTCCGACGAGCAGCCCGACAAGGAGGCGCGGTACGTCACGGCCCTGCTCGCCGACCAGATCTCCGGCTTCATCGTCTCCCCCACCAGCCGTACGGCGAACATCCGGGCGCTCGTCGACGCCGGCCGCGCCGTCGTCGCCATCGACCGCCGCCCGCGCGGGCTCGCCCTCGACACCGTGCTGGTCGACAACGAGCACGGCGCGCGCGAGGCCACCGCACACCTCATCGACCAGGGGTACGAACGGATCGCGTGCATCACCGGCCCGTCCCGGCTGAGTACGGCCAGCCAGCGGTTGCGCGGGTTCCGCGCCGCGCTCCGCGCCGCCGGGCGTACGCCGGAGCCGGAGCTGGAGCGGCACGCCGACTTCCGCGAGCGCGGCGGGTACGAGGCGATGGCGGACCTCGCCGCCGCCCGGCCCGACGCGGTCTTCGTGGCCAACAACCTGATGACCGTCGGCGCGCTGGAGTTCCTGTCGGACAAGGGGATCCGGGTGCCGGACGAGGTCGCCGTGGTCGGCTTCGACGACGTACCGTGGGCGACGTTCATCCGGCCGCCGCTGTCCACCGTCACCCAGCCGACGTACGAGCTGGGTCGCACCGCGGCGACGCTGCTCAAGTCGCGCATCGACGACCCGGGCCGGCCGCCGACCGTCGCGACCCTGCGCACCGAGCTGCACGTCCGCGCCAGTTCCCGCCGCCGCTGACCGGCGTCCGCTCCCCGCCGGTGGCGCGCTGGTTCTCCGCCACCGCCGAGGGTGGCGCGTGGCGGTCACCCGGCCAGGTGGCGGTGTGCGGCGGTCCAGGCGATGCGGCGGTCCAGCTCCGCCAGGTGTCCCTGCCGGGCCCAGGTCACCTGCGGCTCCCGGCCCCGCCGGGCCAGGTCACGCGCGAGGGCCGCGGTGGTCCGCTGGGCGTCGAGTACGGCGTCGGCCATGCCCGCCGGGTCCACGCCGTACGCGGCGCAGAAGGTGGCGATGCGCGCCCGGGACGAACCCGGCGACCGCCTCGTGGTACTCCCGCAGCAGCCGGCCGAACGCCCGCAGACCCACCGGATCGACCACCTTCGCCCAGCCGGCCGGACCGCACTCCCCCGGCAGGTATCGTCGCTGCCGCTCCTCAACTACGTATACGCCAGCACCTCGCGGCCCTCGCGGTCGGCGCCGAACGCACGCGGCGCGTACCGGAAGCCGACGGCGCGCAGGTGGTCGAGCAGCGCGTGCACGGTCGGGGTCCACGGCCGCCACGGCCGGCGCACCGTGTCGCCGATCCGCACCACCCGGCGTCCGGGGTCGTCCTGGAGCACCTCCATCCGCCCAGCATCGGCCGGATCCCGTTGCCCCGCAACACTTTTCCGGTACTCCCGCATCAGCCGGCGCGGCGCCCTCCCGGGGCGGGCGTCAGTGCGCGAGGCCGTCGATCCGGTAGTGCATGACGCGGTAGTCGACGTCGTCGTACCACTGGCTGACGCAGACGTGGAAGTCGTCGAACGTCGAGCCCGGCACGATGAACCCGCCGTACGGGCTGGCGACCGCGTTGCCGCCCTCGTTGCCCGGCGTGGTCGGCACGATGATGGTCTGTTCCGGTGTGGTGAACAGGTTCGAGGTGGGCAGCGGGAACACCTGCGCCCGCATCGACAGCGCATCCATGTTGAGCCACGTGAACGCGTACTGCCCGCCCATGGCGCGGAAGCAGATCTCGCCCCACCGCCGCGCGCCGGTGATGGTGGTCGGCGGGTTGCCCCACGCCCAGGCGCCGTTCGCGTACCCCCACGGCTGGTACGCGTCGGGCACGCCGAGGCTGTCCTGGCGTACCCGGTGCAGCAGCAGGCCCGAGGTGACGTCGCGGTTGAACACCGTGGACAGCACGTAGCAGTACCCGTCGTCGGCCACCGCGTACGTCTTCTGCTGGAACTGGCCGCCGTACATGTCGCCCGGCCACAGGCACAGGTACTCCCAGGTCTCGCCGTTGTCGGTGGACCGCCAGAAGTCGCTGTGGTCGGTGCGGTAGATGACGCCGCGCATGAGGTGCATGTACATCGTGTCGCCGACGGTGAACACGTCGGACGGGATCGCCGTCGTGTAGCCACCGTCGACGGGATTGTGCGGCTCCGGTACGAGCCCGACCGCGTGCGAACCGCCGACGCTGCCGTCGATCGCGATGCCCGCGGGGCTGCCGTTGCTGGACCGCAGCCCGGTCGGCGCGCGCCAGTCCGCGGCGCCCACCGTCGCCCCGTCGAACGTGTCGCCGCAGACGAACAGCATCGAGCCGTCCGGGCAGCGCGCCGGGATGCCGAGGTCCGCCCACGGCGCCGCGTACCCGCCGGTCTCGGCCGGACCGGTCAGGTTCCTGATCTTCGTACCGCTGATCGCGTCGGGGTGGACGGTGCCGCCGGTCGCGGCGGACGCGGTGGCGGGGACGGCGAGTGCTCCCGCGGCGAGGCCGAGTCCGGCGCGCAGCACGGTACGGCGGGCGAGTGGGCGGGATGCGGATGCGGTCATGACAGATCCCCCAATGCCGTGAGAAATCGAATTCTCACGGCATTGCGGCCCCTTGGCAACCCCCACCGCGACCGGGCCGGGTACCCCTTCCCGTGCCGGGGCGTCAGAAGTCGGTGGCGCGCAGATCGGTCGCGCGACCGCCGGCACCGACCACGGTCAGGCCGCGCACCGCGCCCAGCCGTACCCGGGTCAGGCCGGCGCGGCGCAGCGCGTCCCGCAGATCCGCGCCGCCGAGCCGGTACAGCGCGACCACTGCCGGAGTGAGCGTGACCCGCAGCGTCGCGGCGTACCCGGGCGGCGCGGCCGGTACGGCACCCGCGAGAGCGGCGATCCGTTGTACCGCAACGGAAGCGGACGACGAGTCGACCTGCGCGACGCGTACCGTCTGGTGCCGGCCGGCGTCGATCACGTCCGCCCGGTACGAGTGGCCGCCGGTGCGCCAGGTGCCCACGGCGACGCGGTCGGTGCCGGCGTCGGCCCGGCGTACCGCCTCGGTCAGGGCGGCGGGGGTGAGCCGGTGCGCCGCGACGTCGGCGGCGAGGTCCGCGGCCCGGTACGCGAGCCGGCCGGACGCGACCAGGTGCGCGACGTCGCCGATCAGGTCCGCCCGTACCAGCGCGGCGCAGGTCCTTTCGACGGTCTTCCGGGTCCAGCCGGGGTCGGCGATGAGGCCGCCGAGCGCGGTCAGCACCTCGACGGGGTGGTCGTCCTCGTCGAGCCATTCGAGGTCGTACCCGCGGTCGAGCAGCCGGACCAGCGGCGCCGGATCGCTGCCCTGCCACCCCGGGCTGAACGTGACCCACTGGTACCAGCCCTGACCGTCGGGCGACGCGTGCACCGTGCACCGCACCGTCGCCGTACGGCCCGGCGCGATCGGCGGGAGCTGCGCGTGGCAGTCGCCGAGCTTCGCGCCCTCGACGCTGCCCTGGGTGAGCCGGCCGTACACGGTGCCGGGGGTGGTCGCGCGGCCGCCCTCGTTCCGGATTTTCACGGTCTCGGTGCAGCTCGATCCGTCGCAGCTGCCGGTGCCGGACACCGACACGTACCGGGCGGGCAGCGTGTCGTAGCGCTGGACGGTGGCGGCGGCGCGGCGGGCGGCGGCGACCGCGCGCGCGGCGGTGTCCCGGCCGACCGGCGTCACGTCGAGCGCCGCGTACCGGCCGGCGAGGCGCGCGTCGAGGGCGGTGACGGTGCCGTGCAGGTACAGGGTGGCGCCGGTGGAGGTGGTGACCGGGGTGACGGGCGTGCCGCCGAGGCGGGTGGCCCGGCCGGTGGCGGCGCGCGCGCCCGCCGGTACGGTGCCGAGCGCGGCGGCGAGCGCGGCCGGGCGCAGCGCGGTGCGCGGGTCGAGCCCGCCGAGCACGGACGGTGCGCCGCTCACCCAGTGCCCGGCCATGATCCCGGTACGGTCCGCGGCGAGCGACAACCACCAGCCACGGTCGCCGTCGACGTACGTGCCGCCGGCGACGGCGAGCAGCCGCGCGCTGCCGCCGGTGGGCAGCCGCAGCGTGCCGACGGTGTCGCCGGCGGCGGTCACCCGCAGGTCGACGTGCACGACGCGGTCGCCGGCGAGCACGTCCCCGACGTACCGGAGGGCGGGTGCGCGGCGCAGCGCGGCGGTGCCGGCGCGGGCGAGCGCGGCCGGGGTGGCCGGGGCGGCGCCGCCGTGCAGGGCCGGGAGTACGACGAACTCGACGAGCAGGGCGACCACGAACGCGAGCGCGGGGCCGCCGAGGGCGAGCACCCAGGGCCACCGCCGCGACCGTACCGTGGGGACGGGGGAACCGGTCATCGCACGCATCCAGGGTCGTTCCGTCGCAACGTTCCGGGACGGTACCGGACGGTGCGGGTCGGCCACATCGGCACATCGACCCACCCGCAAGTCCGGCGGCAAAAAAGTGGTCCCAGGGTGTCGATCCGGCCGGCGGCCGTTCGTATGGAGGGTGAAGCTACGAGAAACCACGGAGGTGCGTCATGACGAAGTACGTGATGAGCATGTGGCAGCCCGACGGCATCGTGCCGCCGCCGGAGGTGCTGGAGCCGGTCATGCGCGAGCTGTACGCGATGGAGGACGAGATGCGCGCCGCCGGCGTGTGGGTGTTCTCCGGCGGGCTGCACCAGCCGGACACCGCCACCGTCGTGCGGTTCAAGGAGGGCGAGGTGTTCACCACCGACGGGCCGTACGCGGAGGGCACGGAGCACATCGGCGGCTTCACCATCGTCGACGTACCGGACCTGGACGCGGCGCTCGGCTGGGCGAAGCGGATCAGCCGCATCACCACCCTGCCCATCGAGGTACGCCCGTTCCAGGGGGCGTGAGTGCCGGAGGTGCCGGCCGCCGCGGTCGAGCGGGTGTTCCGCGCCGAGTACGGGCGGGCGGTCGCGGTGCTGGTGCGCGCGTTCGGTGACCTCGACCTGGCCGAGGAGGCGGTGCAGGACGCGTTCACCCGCGCACTGCACCGCTGGCCGGTGGACGGCGTACCGCCGAGTCCGGCCGGCTGGATCATCACGACCGCGCGCAACGGCGCGATCGACCGGCTGCGCCGCGAGGCGTCCCGGCCGGGGAAGTACGAGCAGGCGGCGCGGCTGGCCGCGCACGACGAGCCGGACGAGGAGGGCGCCGTGCACGACGACCGGCTCCGCCTCGTCTTCACCTGCTGCCACCCGGCGCTCGCCCCGGCGGCCCGGGTGGCGCTGACGCTGCGACTCGTCGGCGGGCTGACCACGGCGGAGATCGCCCGCGCGTTCCTGGTACCGGAGTCGACGATGGCGCAGCGGCTGGTACGGGCCAAGGCCAAGATCCGGGACGCGCGCATCCCGTACCGGGTGCCGTACGAGCAGGACCTGCCGGAGCGGCTGACGTCGGTGCTCGCCGTGGTGTACCTGGTCTTCACCGAGGGGTACGCGGCGAGTTCCGGCGACGCGCTGGTACGGGCGGACCTGTGCGCGGAGGCCGTACGGCTCGGCCGGCTGCTGGTCGAGCTGATGCCGGACGAGCCGGAGGCGGTGGGACTGCTCGCGCTGATGCTGCTGACCGAGTCCCGGCGCGACGCGCGCACCGACGCCGCCGGGCGGCTGGTGACGCTCGCGGAGCAGGACCGGGGTCGCTGGGACCGCGCGCTCGTCGCCGAGGGCCAGTCCCTGGTACGCGCGTGCCTGCGCCGCGACCGTCCCGGCCCGTACCAGATCCAGGCGGCGATCAACGCGGTGCACGCCGACGCGCCGCGCGCCGCGGACACCGACTGGCGCCAGATCCTCGCCCTGTACGACCAGCTCCAGGCGATGACGCCGACGCCGGTCGTGGCGCTGCACCGGGCGGTCGCGGTCGCCGAGGTCGCCGGGCCCGCCGCGGCGCTCGACCTGGTCGACCCGCTCGACCTGCCCCGGCACCACCTGTACCACGCGGTCCGCGCGGACCTGCTGCGCCGGCTCGGCCGTACGGGTGAGGCGGCCGCGGCGTACGACACGGCGATCGCCCTGGCACGCAACGGAAGCGAGCGGGATCACCTGCGCCGGATGCGCGCCGGATGTTGACATCCGTTGCGGCGACTGGGTTTGATGGTCGGCGTGCCGCAAGGCCGCGCCCCCTCCGGAGAGAGATCGAGGACACCGAGACCGGGGGCGAGGGGCCGGCGGCACCCGATTCAGAGGGGGCAGTCGTGACGACTCACTTCACCGGGCGCTGCTGAGCCCATCCGGCCGCGCGCCACCCTCGCTCCCTTCCCGGTACGACCCCGTTTCCGCCGTGGGCTGCTGCACCCTCGACGGCGCGGGTGGCCGGGTCGTACCCTCCGCTTCCCGGACACCGTCCACTGTGGACCGGGCGGGTCGGTGTGCGCGCGTTTCCCTGTCGTACCAACCGATCCGACGCGTGAGGAGACGCATGCCCAACGAGTTCGACCAGCAGGTGATCGAGGAGTTCCGGGCCAACGCCGGGGTCGTCGGCGCATACGGCCGCCTGCTGTTGCTGACCACCACCGGCGCCCGTACCGGCGCACCGCACACCACGCCGCTCGGCTACCTGCCCGACGGGGACCGCACGCTCGTCCTCGCCTCCGCCGGGGGGTCGCCGCGCCACCCCGACGGGTACCGGAACGTGCTGGCGCAACCCCGGGTCACCGTGGAGACCGGCGTCTTCACGTACGACGCGGACGCGGTGGTGCTCGACGGCGCGGAACGCGACCGGCTGTTCGACCGGGCGGTGGAGGCCGACCCGGGATGGCTGGCGTACCAGGAGAAGTCGGGGCGGACGATCCCCGTCGTGGCGCTGCACCCGGTGCGGTACGAGCGGGGCGGCGGCGCCTGGGGCGACGGCCTGCGCACCGTGCACGCCGCGTTCCGCCGCGAACTCGCCCTGGTACGCGCGGAGGTCGCGGCGGCCGGACCGCGGCTCGGCGCGCAGCTCCGGATCAACTGCCTGACCCTGTGTCGCGGCCTGGAACACCACCACCGGACCGAGGACGACGGGATGTTCCCGTACCTCGACGCGCACCGGCCGGACCTGGCCGACACCGTGGCGCGGCTGCGCGCCGAGCACGACACGGTGCACCGGCTGCTCGACGAGCTGCGCGCCACGCTGGCCGACGACACCACCGAGCAGCCCGCCGTACTCGCCGAGGTGGACCGGCTCGTCGCCGAGGTCACCGCGCACCTCGACCGCGAGGAGGCGGAACTCGTCGCGGTACTCAACGCCGCGGCCCCGTAGCCGGCGCCGCGGCGAGCGCCGCCGCGGTACGGCTCAGGCGGTGCGGACGGTGACGCTGCGGCCCGCCGGTACGTGCACGGTCGCCGCGCCGGACGGGTCGACGGTCAGCACGATGCCGTCGATCGCGGCGCGGCGGCTGCCGGCGGGTGCAGCCTGCGGCGCGACCTGCCCGGCGGCCCGGGTGTCCAGGTACTGCACGGGTTTCGCGTACCCGTCGTTGCCCCACGGCTGGCCCGGGTTCGGCTGGCCGAGCAGGTGGCCCCAGGTCGTCGACGGGGTACCGCCGAACCGGGTCTTGCCGCCGGGCAGCACCTGCGTCTTCGCCAGGTCGAGGTCGTACACGGCGATGACGGTGTTGCGGTAGATGCCGAGCAGCACGTCGCCGTACTGCTGCAGGCTCTGCGCGTCCACACCGGGCCAGTCGCCCAGCACGGCCTCGTCCGGCGTGGTCGAACCGGTCAGCACGGACAGCCAGCTCTGCTGGACCTGTACCAGGATCATCGTCGCCTCCCGAGGCGGATCTCGACGTTTCGCACCGATCGGTAGCATCCCACCGTCCGTACCTGGGCCGGCCGCGGGGCACCCACCGCGACCGGCTGCGTTACCCGCCGTTTACTCGGGCGGCGACTCCCCGCAGCGCCCCGACCACGCACCGCGGATCCACGCCGTACCAAGCGATCCGCGGTGACCGGCTCGTACCCGGTTGCTACCGTCGGTGCCGGCCCGCGGCCGGGCCGGAGCGGAGGGGACCGTGACCGTGGAGCGCATAGCCTGCGAGTGGTGCCGGGTGCAGAACCCGCCGGGCACCACGAGCTGCCAGACCTGCGGGGCGCCGCTCGACGAGCGGAACCGGGTGACCGACTCGGGCTGGCGGGAGGCGCCCCGGCTGCGCGACCTGACCGAGTTCCGGTTCTCCGGCAGCGTCTGTCAGGTCGAGGGCGAGCTGGTCCCGGTCGCCGAGATGGCCCTCGCCCCCAACGACTGGGTGTACTTCGAGCATCACGTGATGCTGTGGAAGGACGAGCGGGTGCCGCTGTCGTCGATGCAGACGGGCGGCGGGTTGCGGCGGATGTTCGCCGGCATGCCGTTCGTACTGTCGGTGGCGAGCGGGCCGGGGCGCATCGCGTTCTCCCGGGACGCGCCGGGCGAGCTGGTCGTGCTGCCGATGCACCCGGGCATGGAGCTGGACGTACGCGAGCACGCGTTCCTGCTCGCCGCCGGCTCGGTGAACTACTCGTTCATCCGGATCAAGGGCCTGGCCAACATCCTGCACGGCGGCAACGGGATGTACCTGGACCGCTTCATCACGCAGCAGTACCCGGGGGTGCTGTTGCTGCACGGCAACGGCAACGTGCTGGAGCGCACGCTCCGGCCGGGTGAGAAGATCCTGGTCGAGCCGGGCGGCTTCCTCTACAAGGACGCCTCGGTGCAGATGCAGGCGGTGCAGCAGGACCTGCGGGTCGGCCTGATGCGCAAGCTCTACCTCGCCGAGATGACCGGACCCGGCCGCGTCGGCATCCAGTCCATGTACGTGCACCACCGGACCGGCTGACATGGCGGCACTCCACCGGTCGGAGGCCCGATGACCACTCACGTCTACACCTGCCGGTACTGCCGGCACGCGAGCGACCCGACCGCGCGGTCGTGCGTCCGGTGCGGTGCGCCGGTCGACGTGCGGGCCGCGGTGACGACGTCCGGCTGGCAGCGCCAGGAGCCGATCCCGGACATGGCGCGCATCCAGTTCGGCCAGTCGTACGTGCAGATCGAGGGCACGCAGGTGCCGGTCGCCGACTTCGCGCTCGCGAACGGCGACCGGATCTACTTCTCGCACCACTCGCTGCTGTGGACCGACCCGTCCACGCGCCTGTCGAACATGGGGCTGTCCGGCGGCTGGAAGCGCATCATGGGCGGGCTGCCGCTGTTCATGATCGAGGCGCACGGGCCGGGGCACGCCGCGCTGTCCGACAACCACGCCGGCGACCTGGTCTGCCTGCCACTCGACCACGGCCAGCAGATGTGGGTACGCGAGCACCGGTTCCTCGCCGCCACCGGCAACATCACGTACGACTGGACGTCGACCGGGGTGTGGTACACGACGCGGTCCGGGGACGAGACGGAGACGCACTACCCGCTGGGCCAGTTCGGTGACGTGTTCACCGCGCGGGAGGCGCCGGGGCTGCTGATGCTGCACGCGCCGGGCAACACGTTCGTCCGCGACCTCGCGCCGAACGAGACGCTGCTGATCCAGCCGTCCGCCCTGCTGTACCGGGACCTGACCGTCGGGACGCACCTGCACCTGGAGTACCCGCGGTCGGCGGTGAGCTTCTGGCTGTCGAGCTACAGCTACCGCAACGTGTGGCTGCGGCTGGTCGGTCCGGGCCGGGTCGCGGTGACCTCGGTGACCGAGCACCCGGAGGAGAGCAACCGCATCGTCCGCTCGTCGTACGCGACGACCTGGCGGTGGTGAGGGCGCGCGGGACCGCGGCGGGCGCGCGGACGGACTAGGTTGGCGGCACCCTTCGACCGAGAGGTACGCCATGCCCAGCGACCTGACCGCCCGCGTGTTCCGCGCGGTGGACGCCACCGACGTGCCGGCGTTCGTGGACCTGTTCACGCCGGACGGTTCGATGACCTTCGGCAACTCCGCGCCGCTGTCCGGCCGCGAGGCGATCGCCGCGGGCCTGACCGCCTTCTACGCCACGCTGTCCGGCCTCCGGCACGACATCCGCAACGAGTGGACGGTCGGCGCCGACACGGTCGTGGAGGCGACGGTGACGTACTCGCTGCCGGACGGGCGGGAGGTTCCGGTGCCAGCGGTGACGATCTTCCACACCGACGGCGGCGGCCTGATCGACGACTACCGCATCTTCATCGACCTGGCGCCGCTCGCCGCGGGCTGACGCGGGCTGTCAGGCCGGCGGCCGACACTGGCCGCCATGACGACGGAGTACTTCACGGCGGTCAGCCTCGACGGGTACGTGGCGGATCCGGACGGTGGGATGGACTGGCTGTCCGGGTTCCCGCCCACCGCGGCGAAGCGGGACCGGTTCGAGCGGTTCTTCGCCGGTGTGGGGGCGATGGCGATGGGCGCCACCACGTACCGGTGGGTGCTGGCGCACGAGAAGCCCGAGGCGTGGCGGCGGCACTACGGCGACACCCCCTGCTGGGTGTTCACCCACCACGACCTGCCGGTACCGCCGGGCGCGGACGTACGGTTCGTGTCGGGTGACGTGGCCGCGGCGCACGACGCGATGCGCGCGGTGACGACGCCGTCCGCGCCGACGGTGTGGCTGGTCGGCGGTGGGGTGCTCGCGGCGCGGTTCGCCGCCGCGGGCCGGCTCGACCGGGTACACCTGGGTGTCGCGCCGGTCGTCCTCGGCGGCGGTGCTCCCGTGCTGCCGGTGCGTACCGGGCCCTTGCGGCTGGCGCGCGTGGACCAGGACGGCGCGTTCGTGTTCCTCACGTACGAGGTGCCGGATCGGCTCGGCTGAGCCGATCCGGGCTCAGAGGTCCTGGGCGGCGGCGTACCCGAAGACCATGGCGGGGCCGATCGTGGCGCCCGGCCCGGGGTACGTCTCGCCCATGACGGCGGCGGAGGTGTTGCCGGTGGCGTACAGGCCGGCGATCGGGGTTCCGTTGGGGCGCAGCACCCGGCCGTCCGGGTCGGTGACGAGCCCGCCCTTGGTGCCGATGTCCCCCGGGTACACGCGGACCGCGTACAGCGGCGGGGTGGTGAGCGGCAGCAGGTTCGGGTTGTGGAGGGTCGGGTCGCCGTAGTAGCGGTCGTAGGCGCTGTCGCCGCGGCCGAAGTCGGTGTCGCGGCCGGCGCGCGCGAGGTCGTTGTACCGCGCGATCGTGCGGCGCAGGGTCGCCGCGGGCACGTCGATCCGGTCGGCGAGGTCGGCGATGCTGCGACCGGTCCGCACGAACCCGCTCTCGTACCACCGGGCCGGGAACGGCTGCCGCGGGAACGTCCCGGCGACGACGTACCGGTTCTTGGCGCGCCGGTCGAAGACCGCCCACGAGTACGGCACGGCGCCCGCGGCGTACATCCGGTCCACGAACTCGTGGTACGGCAGCGACTCGTTCAGGTACCGCTCGCCGCCGGCGTCCACCACGATCAGGTTCGGGATGCCGCGGTCGGAGACGAGGAAGAACGGCGCCGCGCCGGGCGGGAGCAGGCTCGGCGCGCCCCACACCCGGTCCATCAGGTCGGCGGCGGCGCCGAGCCCGACCCCGAGCCGGATCGCGTCGCCGGTCTGCCCCTCCGGCGCGGACGTCCACGCCACGTCCGTCGGATGCGGCAGGTACTCGTCGCGCATCGGCGCGGAGCGGGAGAACCCGCCGGCCGCCAGGATCACGCCGCGCCGCGCGGTGATGGTGCGCGCGCCGTGCCGGTCGCGTACCCGGACGCCGGTGACGTGCGCGCGCTCGTCGGTGGTCAGCTCCACCAGCTCGGTACCGAGCAGCACCGGTACGTCCGCGTCGCGCAGCGCCAGCCGCAGCCGCGCCACGAGCGCCTGCCCCAACGTGAGCGGGTCGTACCCGGTGGCACGGGCGCGGACGAGGCGCGCGCCGAGCGTGAGCGACCGGGCCCGGCCCCGCCACGTCCGGGTCACCATGGTGACGTCGTGGAACTCCGCGGCGCTCATGGCGAAGCCCTTGGTGTCGATGCTCGGCGGGCGCAGTGCCGCCCGGTCCGGGCCGAGCAGCCGGCCGTCGATCAGCTCCGCCTCGACCGAGCGGCCCTCGGGCATTCCGCCCGGCCGCTCCGGGTAGTAGTCCGGGTAGCCGGGGACGTACGCGAAGCGCAGCCATTCCGTACGCTCCGCCAGGAACCGCAGCATCTCCGGCCCGCGCCGCAGGTACGCGTCGGTGCGCTCGCGCGGCACCCGGTCGCCGACCGTCGCGTCCAGGTACCGCCGGGCCCGCTCGTACGAGTCGGGGACGCCGGCCGCGTGCAGCAGGTGGTTGTCCGGGATCCACAGCGCGCCGCCGGACAGCGCCGTGGTCCCGCCGTACACGTCGGTCTTCTCGACGACGACCGCGGACAGCCCGCGCAGGGCGGCGGTCAGCGCCGCGGTCAGCCCACCGCCGCCCGACCCGACCACCACGACGTCGTACCCGGAGCGACGTTCGGTGCCGGCCATGGCGCCCCCTGTGGTCGAGTCCGCCGTGGCACCAGTACAGCACTTCGGGCGGCGCCCGGTACCGGGATCGGCCGGGCCCGCCGCCGCCGACGTCCACCGGGCGGTACCGTTCGGGTCAGCGAACGCGGGAGGCGCACATGCAGGAGTCGGTACGGGACACGCTCGCGGCGAACCTGCGACACGCGCGTACCCGCCGCGGCCTGTCGCTGTCCGAGCTGTCGCGGCGGTCGGGGATCGGCAAGGCGACGCTGTCGGCGCTGGAGTCCGGCGCCGGCAACCCGACGATCGAGACGGTGTTCAGCCTGTCCCGCGCGCTCGAACTGCCGATCTCCGACCTGCTCGACCAGCGCCCGGCCGGGATGACCGTGGTACGCGCCGCCGAGGCGGAGGTCCTCACCGGCGAGGGTGTCGATCTGCGGCTGCTGCGCCGGATCGAGGCCGGCCCGGCCCTCGTCGAGGTGTACGACCAGCGGGTGCGCGCGGGTCGGCGGCAACCGTCGCTCGGGCACGTCGGCACCGAGTACACGGTGGTGCAGGACGGGGCGCTGCGGGTGGAGGTGGACGGCACGGTCGCCGAGCTGGGGCCGGGGGACTGCGTCAGCTTCGACGCCCGCCTCCCCCACCGGTACGCGGCGCCCGACGGCCCGGTCCGTTCGGTGCTGCTGCTGGCGTACGACGCGCCGCACCCGGCCGGGCCCGGCCACCCGCACCCCTGAGGTGCGACGCGCTAGTCTGGCGTTCGGTTCACCGAACGAACGGAGCGTCGCATGAGTACCAGCACGGACCTCGGCGGCGTCGTCGTCGCCACCCCGCTGCCGTACGTGGCGGACGGCGCGGCGCCGGCCGGTCTCGCCGTCGACTACGACCGGTACGCGGAGCACTGCCGGTGGCTGGTGGACAACGGCTGCCACGGCGTCGGCCCGAACGGTTCGCTCGGCGAGTACTCGTCGCTCACGGACGAGGAGCGGCGGCGGGTGGCGCGGACCGCGGTCGAGGCGGTGCGCGGGGACGGCATCGTGGTGGTGGGCGTGCACGGGGTCGGCTGGCACCAGGCGAAGCACTGGGCGGAACTGGCGGCCGAGGACGGCGCGGACGGGGTGCTGTGCCTGCCGCCGACGATCTACCGGGCCAACCGCGGCGAGGTCGTCGCGCACTACGAGGCGGTCGCGTCGGTCGGGCTGCCCGTCATGGTCTACAACAACCCGTACGACACGAAGGTCGACCTGACGCCGGACCTGCTGGCCGAGCTGGCGCAGATCGACAACGTGGTGGCGGTCAAGGAGTTCTCCGGCGACGTCCGGCGGGTGTCGGCGATCCGCGAGGCGGCGCCCGGCCTGGCCGTGATCGCCGGCGCCGACGACGTCACCGTGGAGGCGCTGCTGATGGGCGCGACCGGCTGGTTCGCCGGCTTCCCCAACGTCTTCCCCGCCGAGTCCGTCGCCCTGTACGAGCTGGCCCGCGCGGGCGACCTCGCCGAGGCGCGCCGCCGGTACGAGCCGCTGCTCGCGGCGTTCCGGTGGGACTCGCGGACCGAGTTCGTTCAGGCGATCAAGCTCGGCATGGAGCTGGTCGGCCGGTACGGCGGGCCCTGCCGTCCGCCCCGCGGCCCGCTCACCCCCGAGCACGACGCGCAGGTACGCGAGGCGATGGCGCGCGCGGTCGCGGCCGTACGGGGTGGTGCGTGATGCGCTCGGTACGCACGATCAGCGCGGTCGACTCGCACACCGAGGGCATGCCGACCCGGGTGGTGACCGGCGGGGTGGCGCCGGTGCCGGGCGACACGATGGCCGAGCGCCGGGTGTACTTCGCCGAGCACCTGGACGACCTGCGCCGGTTCCTGGTGGACGAGCCGCGCGGGCACGCCGCGATGTCCGGCGCGATCCTGCAACCGCCGACCCGGCCGGACGCCGACTGGGGCGTGCTGTACGTGGAGGTCAGCGGGCTGCTGCCGATGTGCGGCCACGGCACGATCGGGGTCGCCACGGTGCTCGTGGAGACCGGCATGGTGACCGTGACCGAACCCGAGACCCTGGTACGCCTGGACACGCCGGCCGGTCTGGTGGAGGCCCGCGTCGCCGTACGCGACGGTCACGCGGAACGGGTGACACTGCGCAACGTCGACTCGTTCCTGGTGGAGCGGGACGCGGTGGTGGACGTCCCGGAGCTGGGCCGGATCACGTACGACATGGCGTACGGCGGGAACTTCTACGCGATCCTCGACCTGGCCGCGGTGGGCGTGCCGTTCGACCGGTCCCGCAAGGACGACATCCTGTCGGCGGGGCTGGCCGTGATGTCCGCGGTCAACCGGCAGCGCCGGCCGGCCCACCCGCTCGACCCGGCGATCGGCGGCTGCAAGCACGTGCAGTTCCTCGCACCCGGCTCGGACGCCCGGCACTCCCGCAACGCGATGGTCATCCACCCGGGCTGGTTCGACCGCTCCCCCTGCGGTACGGGCACGTCGGCGCGGATGGCGCAGCTGCACGCGCGCGGCGAGCTGGCCGTCGGCGCCGAGTTCGCGAACGAGTCCCTGCTGGGTACGGAGTTCGTCGGGCGGGTGGTGGACACGACCACGGTCGGTGGGCTGCCGGCCGTCGTACCGGAGTTCTCGGGGCGGGCGTGGATCACCGGCACGGCGAACTACCTGCTGGACCCGACCGACCCGTTCCCGGCGGGTTTCACGCTCTGACACCGGGCGACCCCTGACGAAGGTCGGGGGTGGCCGGTGCCGTCCGACCGGGGCGGCCCGGCAGGTCCGATTCGTAGCGTCGGCGGCATGAGAACGACGACGATCCTCGCCGCCGCGGCCGCGGTGGCGACCCTGCTGGCCGGTACGCCGGCGGCACAGGCCGCACCGGCCCGGGTGGACGGCACCGCGATCGACCGCTTCGTACGGGACTACGTGGAGCGGACCGGGCTGCCCGGCGCGGAGGTCGCCGTCACGCACGGCCGCGACGTGGTCCGCGTCGGCGGGTACGGGCACGACTCGGCCGGACGGCCCGTCACCGCCCGTACGCCGATGCCGGTGGCGTCGCTGAGCAAGTCGTTCACCGCGCTGGCCGTACTCCAGCTCGTGGAGGCGCACCAGGTGGACCTGGACGCGCCGGTCCGGCGGTACCTGCCGGAGTTCCGGCTGGCGGACCCGCGCGGCGACCGGATCACCGTACGGGAGCTGCTGGACCAGACCTCCGGCATGTCCGACGCGGAGTTCCCGGACCTGAGGCTGGCGCAGCCGCACACCCTCGACGGCGCGGTACGCCGGCTGCGGACGGCCGGGCTGGACAGCGCACCCGGCGCCCGATTCCACTACCACAACCCGAACTACCAGGTCGCCGGCCGGCTCGTCGAGGTCGTCTCCGGCGAGGAGTACGGGACGTACCTGCGGCGGCACGTGTTCGCGCCGCTCGGCATGGACGCCAGCCGGAACGTCCTGACGTCCGAGGCGCTGGCCGGCCTGCCGCGCGGGCACGTCCGGGCGTACGGGGCGGCGGTCACCGAACCCGAACCGTACTGGTTCACCGGGGGCAGCCACGGCGTCGTCACCACCGCCGCCGACCTGTCCCGCTGGCTCGTCGCGCAGAACTCCGGCGGCGTCGGGCCGGGCGGCGGCCGCATCCTGTCCGCCGCCGGCATCCGCACGTCGCACACGCCCGCACCGCACGCCGACGGGTACGCGCTGGGGTGGCGGAAGCAGGCCGGACCCGGTGGTGTCACGGAGATCCGGCACAACGGCGAGCTGTTCACGTACACGGCGGAGCAGGTGCTGCTGCCCGACTCCGGGTACGGCATCGCGGTGCTGACCAACACCGGCCTGTCCATCGACAACGACAGCGCCGAACTCGCCGACGGGCTCGTCGACCTGGTCACCGGCCACGACCCGGGACATCCGGCGCCCGCCGGTACGACCGCGGACCGGGTGCTGCTCGGCCTCACCGTCCTCCTCGCCGCGCTCGCCGTACTCGGGGTGGTCCGGTCCCGCCGCTGGGCGGCGCGGGCCCGCGCCTGGCGGTACCCGCTGCTCGTGGTGTACCTGGCTCCGTTGGCGCTGCTGGCCTTCCTGCCGTCCGTCGTCGGGTACGTGTTCGCCGGCCGGGCCGGCGGTTTCCGCCACGTCGCGTACGTCTGGCCCGCCCTGGTGGTGTTCCTCGCCGTCGCGGCCGCCGCCGGCCTGGTCGTCCCGGCGGTACGCCTGGTCCGGCTGCTGCGCCTGCGCCGTCCGCGGTGACCTGGGCAACCGTCCGTCCGGCGTGCTGGCACGCCGGACGGACGGTGCAGGGCACGATGGACCCGTACGACACGCGGAAAGGCCGAACGCCGATGCCCACGTCCAGCCCGTCCTGGCTCACCGACGCCGTGCTGTACCAGATCTATCCGCAGAGCTTCGCCGACTCGGACGGCGACGGGATCGGCGACCTGGCCGGCATCACCGCGCGCCTGGACCACCTGGCGTGGCTCGGGGTGACCGCGGTGTGGCTGAGCCCCTGCTTCGCCTCGCCGTTCCGCGACGCCGGGTACGACGTGAGCGACTACCTGACCGTCGCCCCGCGGTACGGGACGAACGCGGACCTGGCGCGGCTGGTCGAGGCGGCGGGCCGGCGCGGCATCCGGGTGCTGCTGGATCTGGTCGTCGGGCACACCTCGGTCGAGCACCCGTGGTTCCTGGCCGCCGCCGACGACCCCACCGACGGCCGGTACGTCTGGGCCGACACCGTGCCGCTGCCGCCCGGGTTCGTGCCGTCGCCGGGCACCCGACCCGGCGGTTTCCTGCCCAACTTCTTCGACTCCCAACCCGCCCTCAACTTCGGGTACGCCCGGCCCGCGGCCGGCGAGCCGTGGCGGCAGCCGGTCGACGCGGACGGGCCGCGCGCCAACCGCGACGCGCTGCTCGCCATCCTCGACCACTGGCTGCGCCTCGGCATCGCCGGTTTCCGCGTCGACATGGCGTCCTCGCTGGTCAAGGACGACCCCGGGTTCACCGAGACGGCGAAGCTCTGGACCGGCGTACGCGAGGTGCTGGACCGGGACCACCCCGACGCCGTACTGCTGTCCGAGTGGGGCGACCCGGCGGTCGCCGTACCGGCGGGGTTCCACGCCGACTTCTTCCTCCAGTTCGGCGGGCCGGGGGTGGGGATGCCGATGCGGTCGCTGTGGAACAACCGGCAGGGCACCGACAACCCCGACTGGCCGCCCGTACCCTGCTACTTCGACGCGGCGGGCGGCGGCTCCGCGGCACTGTTCGCCGAGGCGTACGAGCATGCGGTGGCGACGATCGGTGAACCGGGGCACGTCGCGCTGCCGACGTCCAACCACGACTTCTCCCGGCTGGTGTGCGGCACCCGTACCGCGGAGCAGGTGCCGGCGGCGTTCGCGTTCCTGCTGACCTGGCCGACGCTGCCGACCATCTACAACGGCGACGAGATCGGCATGCGGTACGTGCCGGGCCTGCCCGACGTGGAGGGCAGCATGCTCGGGCCGGGGTACAACCGGGCCGGCTCGCGGACGCCGATGCAGTGGGACGACGGGCCCGGCGCCGGGTTCTCCACCGCCCCGCCCGAGCGGCTGTACCTGCCGGTCGACCCCGACCCGGGCCGCCCCACGGTCGCCGCCCAGCGCGCCGACGACGCGTCCCTGCTGCACCTGGTACGCCGGCTGGTCCGGCTCCGCCGCGACACCCCCGAACTCGGCCCGTACGGCACGCTCGACGTGCTCGCCACCGGCTACCCGCTGGTGTACGTGCGGGGCGACCGGTACCTGGTGGCGGTGAACCCGTCCGGCGCCCCGGTGTCCGCGCCGCTGCCGCGGCCGGAGTTCGCCACCGCGCGGCCCGTCGAGTACGCGGACGCCACGGTCGGCGCCGACGGCCTGCGCCTCGGCCCGTACGGCTGGGGCGTCTTCGCGCGATGAGACGCGACCTCGCGATCGCCCTCGTACTCGCCGTCGCCGGGGCGTTCGTGGCGCTCGGCCGCGGCGACGTGTCCTGGCTGCCGCTCGCGGTGTCGGCGGTGGCGCTGGTCGCCGCGGTGGCCGTGTCGCGCCGGCTGCCGCTGCTGGCGCCGGTGATCGTGGTCGCCGCCGCCACCCTCGACCGCCCCGCCCTGTACGACGCGGTCCTGCTCCCCGCCGTGTGCGTCCTCGGCTACCTGGCCGGCCGGCGCGTCGTGCGCGCCCGTACCGGGGCGGCGGCGCTGGCCGGGTTGTCCGCCGCGGCCGTACTGTCCGCCGAGGTGCGCGCGGCCGACCCGTGGGCCTGGTTCGACCCCGCCCTGACCGTCGTCCTCGCGCTCGCGTTCCCGGCGCTGCTCGGCTTCTACCGCAGCCGGGACGAGCGGCGCGCCGCCGCGGACCGCACGCGCGAGCGGCGCGCGGTCGTACGGGAGGCGCGGCTGCGCGAGCGGACCCGGATCGCCCGCGAGATGCACGACTCCCTCGGGCACGAACTCAGCCTGCTCGCGGTCCGCGCCGGCGCCCTCGAACTGGCCCCCGACCTGTCCGAACGGCACCGGCGGGCGGTCGGTGAGCTGCGCGCCGCGGCGGGTGCGGCGACCGGCCGGCTGCACGAGATCATCGACCTGCTGCGCGACGACGCGGGCCCGCCGCCGGACGACGACCCGACCGTCCTGGTCGACCGCGCGCGGGACGCCGGCCTGCGCGTCGACGTGCACGGCGACCTCGGCGCCGCCCCCACCCCACTGCCCGGCGTACTGCGGGAGGCGCTGACGAACGCGGCGAAGCACGCACCCGGCGCGCCGGTCACCGTACGGCTGGCGGACGACGGCGGCGACGCGGTGCTGACCGTCGCCAATCCCGTACCGGCGGGTGCTTCTCCGGGCAGCGGTGGGCGGCGCGGGCTCGCCGCCGCGGCCGAGACGCTGCGCGCCGCCGGCGGCTCGCTCGACACCGACGACGCCGGCGACCGCTTCACCCTCACCGCCCGGGTACCGCGCGACGCGACGACCGCCGCACCCGGCGAGCAGCCCGTACCGGGGCGGCGGCGGTGGCGGATCGCCGTGGTCCTGGCCCCGACCGGGATCACCGCGGGACTCGTCGCGCTGATCGGCGTCGCCGTCCTCACCTGGTACGCGGTGGCCGCGGCGCGCGCCACCCTCGACCCGGCCGACTTCGCCGCGCTGCGCGTCGGATCGTCCACCGCCACCGTCCGCCCCGTACTGCCGGCGCGGCAGGCGCCCGACCGCGGCCCGGACCGTACCGCCCCGCGCGGCGCCGACTGCCGCTACTACCGGTCCGCCGCGACCCCGTTCGCCGCGTACGACGTGTACCGGGTGTGCTTCGCCGGTGGCCGGCTCGTCGCCAAGGACGTGCTGTGATCCGCGTACTGCTGGCCGACGACGAGGCGATGATGCGGGCGGGCATCGCGGCGATCCTGGCCACCGACGCCGGGATCGAGGTGGTGGCCGAGGTCGGCGACGGGCGGGCGGCGGTCGACGCGGCCCACCGGTACCGGCCGGACGTGGCGCTGCTGGACATCCGCATGCCCGTACTGGACGGGCTCGCCGCCGCGCAGCGGATCCGCCTGGAGGTACCGGCGACGGTGGTGGCGATGCTGACCACGTTCGGCGAGGACGACTACGTGGCGCGGGCGCTGGGCGGCGGCGCGAACGGTTTCCTGCTCAAGTCGGGCGACCCCCGCGAACTGCTTGCCGGGGTGCACGCGGTCGCGGGCGGCGCGGCGTACCTGTCGCCGTCGGTGACGCACCGGGTCATCGCCCGGCTCGGCCGGGACCGGCTGGCCCGCGACTCGGCCGCGCGGGACCGGGTGGCGGCGCTGACCGACCGGGAGCGCGACGTGCTGGCGCTGCTCGGCGCCGGGCTGTCCAACGCGCAGATCGCCCGCCGGCTGCACCTGGTGGAGGGCACCGTCAAGGCGCACGTGAGTACGATCCTGCTGCGCCTGGACGCGCGTAACCGGGTGCAGGCGGCGATCGTCGCGCACGAGGCGGGCCTGGCCGCCGACGGCTGAGGCGCGGGCGGGGTACCGCGTCGGGCCGGGTCGGGTGGGCGTTTCCCCCGATCGGGCGGTGTCAGATTTCAGCACGTAGTGGGCATTGTGGACGGTCGACGCCTAGTGACACTATCCCCGCGGAGAGTCATTCCCCCATGACGATCGCGGAAGGGCCCGTCCATGAATGCCTTCACGCTCCCCGACTTCTACCTGCCGTACCCGGCCCGGCTGAACCCGCACCGGGAACGCGCCCGGCGGCACAGCATGGCCTGGGCCCGCGAGATGGGCATGCTCGACGCGCCCACCCCGGCCGGCGGGCTGGTCTGGACGGAGGCGGAACTCGCCCGGCACGACTACGGCCTGATGTGCGCCTACACCCATCCCGACTGCGACGGGCCGACCCTCGACACCGTCACCGACTGGTACGTGTGGGTGTTCTTCTTCGACGACCACTTCCTCGAACTCTTCAAGTACTCGAAGGACCTAGCCGGGGCGCGGGAGTACCTGGAGCACCTGGAACTGTTCCTCGCCGACGACCCGCCCGAGCCGACGAACCCGACCGAGGCCGGACTCGCCGACCTGTGGCGGCGTACGGTGCCGGCGATGTCCGACGGCTGGCGACGGCGGTTCGTCACCGCGACGCACAACCTGCTCGTCGAGTCGATGTGGGAACTCGACAACATCAACCGCGGGCGGATCGCCAACCCGATCGAGTACCTGCAGATGCGGCGGCGGGTGGGCGGCGCGCCCTGGTCGGCGAACCTGGTCGAGTACGCGGTGGGTGCCGAGGTGCCGGACCGGGTCGCCGCCACCCGGCCGATGCGGGTGCTGTGCGACACCTTCGCCGACGCCGTACACCTGCGCAACGACCTGTTCTCGTACCAGCGGGAGGTACGGGAGGAGGGCGAGAACTCCAACGCCGTACTCGTCCTGGAGACGTTCCTGTCGGTGTCGACGCAGCGCGCCGCGGACCTCACCAACGACCTGCTCACCTCGCGCCTGGAACAGTTCGAGAACACCGCGCTGGTGGAGGTGCCGGCGCTGGCCGCCGACGTCGGGCTCACCCCGCCCGAGACCGCCGCGGTCGCCGCGTACACGAAGGGGTTGCAGGACTGGCAGGCCGGCGGGCACGAGTGGCACGCCCGGTCCAGCCGGTACATGAACGACGGCGCGACGGAGTCCGCCGGGCTGGGCGTACCGGGGCTGGCGGTGGGCGGTGTCGGGACGGAGGCGTTCGCCCCGGGCGGCGGCGTACGGCTGTCGTTCGGTCCGGGCGTCGCGCACCGACTGCGGCACCAGGCGTACCGGCAGTTCCGGCCGGTGGGGCACCTACCGGTGCCGGACATCGCGCTGCCGTACCCGGTGCGGCTCAACCCGCACCTCGACACCGCCCGCGAGCACACCGCCCGCTGGTGCGGCGACATGGGCTTCCACGACTCGGTACCGGGGATCGCGGTCGGCGGGGTCTGGGACGAGCGGCGTACCCGGGGCATCGACCTGCCGCACTGCGCCGCCGGCCTGCTTCCCGACGCCGGGGCGGACGAGCTGTACCTGGCGAGCGACTGGCTCGCCTGGGGCACGTACGGCGACGACTACTTCCCGCTGGTGTTCGGGGCGCGCCGGGACGTGGCCGCGGCGAAGGCGTGCCACGAGCGGCTGAAGCGGTTCATGCCGCTCGCCGACGAGCCGGTACCGGAACCGGTCAACGGCATCGAGCGCGGCCTCGCCGACCTGTGGACCCGTACGGCGGGGCCGATGTCGCCGCGGCACCGGCGGCGGTTCCGCGAGTCGGTCGACGCGATGACGGCCAGCTGGGTGTGGGAGGTCGTCAACCAGGCCCAGAACCGGGTGCCCGACCCGATCGACTACGTCGAGATGCGGCGGCAGACGTTCGGCTCGGACCTGACGGTACGGCTGGCGCGGCTGCGCGACGACGACCCGCTGCCCGACGAACTGTTCGAGCACCGCACGCTGCACGAGCTGGACACCGCCGCGATGGACGTCGGCATGTTCATCAACGACCTGTACTCGTACCAGAAGGAGGTCGAGTTCGAGGGCGAGATGCACAACATGGTGCTGGTGCTCGAACACTTCCTGGACGTGGACCGGTTGCGGGCGCGCGACATCGTCGCCGACCTGGTCGCCGCGCGGGTCGCCGAGTTCGAGCACATCGTCACGGTGGACCTGCCGGCGCTCGCCGACGAGCTGGACCTCGACGACGACGTGCGCGCGGCGCTGACCCGGCACGCGGAGATGTTGCAGGACTGGATGGCCGGCATCCTGGAGTGGCACCGGCACTGCGTCCGGTACACCGAGGCGGAGCTGCGCCGGCTGCGTCAGCAGAGCCTGCCGCAGGTGCCGTCCCGGCTGCCCACCGGTCTCGGTACGGCCGCGGCCTGGCTGCCCGGCACGCTCGCCGCCCGCCCCTGAGGGGCACGCGGCCACCGACCCCGGGCGGCCGTACGGATCCACCGGCCGGATCCGTACGGCCGCCCGGTGTGCCCACGTACGGGATGTAGTGAGTGTGTAGTCGCGCTCCGCATGCTGCTCGGTGGAGTCGATCGTCCACGGACGGTCGGCCGACCCCTCGTCGCCACCGACGCAGGAAAGGTGCAGCATGCGGATCCCCAGCAGGACAAGGATGTCAGCGGTCGCGCTCGCGGCGGCGCTCGTCGCCGCGACGCTGGGCGCGACGGCGTACGCGGCGCCTGGCACGGCGCCCGCGAAGGGCTCGGCGGGCAGCTGGCACGAGAGCCTCGGCCGGCTCGCCCCCGACCAGGTGAACCTCGCGCGCAACACCGGTCGGGTCTCGATCGCCGACCCCGACGTACATCCGGCGGCGGCCGGCGGTGACCGCGGGTACGGCATGGAGATGCTGGCGCCGCGGACCCTCGCCGCCCCGGTCGACCAGGTGTCCGTCACCGTCGACGGCACGGTGCCGGACGGCGCCAGCGCCACCGTGGACGTGCGTACCGCGGACACGGGTGGGCAGTGGACGTCGTGGCAGCAGGCGTCCGGTACGCCGGCGACGCTGACCACGCCGGCCAACCAGGTACAGCTGCGGATCACGTTGTGGTCCAACGGATCGGGGGCCAGTCCGGAGATCACCGGGCTGGATGTCAGTACCCGGGCGGCGACGTCCACCGGCCGGACCGTCCGGCCGCACGCGGCGCTCAGCTACCGCGTGTACGCCACGCGCGAGGGTCTGGTCGGCGGCACCACCGCCAACGGCCACGTCATCACCGGAAGCGACCACTTCGTCGCCCTGCCGTCCGGCAAGAACCTGTCCCCCAAGGGCAGCGGCCAGTACTCGGTGCAGGTGTGCGGGCCGACCCGGTGCGAGACCGCGCCGGTGTGGGACGTCGGGCCGTGGAACACCAAGGACGACTACTGGAACCCGGGCTCGGTCCGGTCGGAGTACTCGGACCTGGCGCAGGGGCTGCCGGAGGCGCAGGCCGCGTACCTCAACGGGTACAACGGCGGCAAGGACCAGTTCGGCCGGACGGTGTCGAACCCGGCCGGCATCGACCTGGCCGACGGCACGTTCTACAACGTCGGCCTCAACGACAACGGGTACGTGACGGTCACGTACCTGTGGACCGGCAGCGGCGGCGGGTCCAGCGCGACCGGCACCGTGAAGACCACCAGCGGCGCCTCGCTCAACGTCCGGTCCGGCCCGCACACCTCGTCGACGGTCGTCGGCTCGGTGGCGAACGGCGCGACCGTGACGATCACCTGTCAGACCCAGGGCGACTCGGTGAGCGGCACGTACGGCACGACGACGCTCTGGGACAAGATCACCTCGCCGGCCGGGTACGTGTCGGACGCCTACGTCTACACCGGATCCGACCAGCAGGTCGCGCCCAACTGCTGACGCTCGACGGAAGGAGCGATCATGTCGTTCATCAGGGCCCGATCCCTACGAGTGGTCATCGGCGGACTCGCCGCGGCGGCCGCCGGGGTCCTCGCGTTCGCCGCGCCGGCCGCGGCGGCGACCGGCACCGTACACACCGACTCGGGTGCCGCGGTCAACGTCCACTCCGGCCCGCACACCGGTGACTCCGTCGTCGGCTCGGTGGCCAACGGCGCCGGCATCACCATCGACTGCCAGACCTACGGCGACACCGTCACCGGCAAGTACGGCACCAGCAACGTGTGGGACCACATCTCCACCGGCTACATCACCGACACGTACGTCTACACCGGCTCCGACGGGCTCGTCGCACCGCTCTGCGCCGGTACCTCCACGGCCTGCTCCACCAGCGGGCTGAACGACCCGCGCACCTGCGCGCAGGCGGTGTCGTGGGCGGTCTCGCACGAGACCACCTCGTACGTCGCGGACTACTACAACCGCTGCGACCACGTCGTCGGCCTGGCGTACGGGTTCTCGGCGAGCGGCTCGACCACCGCGTACAACCACTGGTTGGCGGTACCGGCGTCGCTCAAGCACGCGGGCGACACGAACGTCCCGCCGGGCGGTCTCGCGTTCTTCTCCGGCGGGGCCGGCCACGTGATGATCTCGATCGGTGACGGCAAGTTCGTCTCGAACGACATCCACGGCAACGGAACCCTCACCGAGACGACGATCAGCGAGATCAAGTCCACGTGGGGCAAGCCGTACCTGGGGTGGACCCAGCCCTGGTTCCAGGCCAACCACTGACACCAACCACCCCCAAGGGAAACGGCCCGCCGTCCTTCCGCGAGGACAGCGGGCCGTTTCGCGTACGCGGGCGGGTCAGGCGACTGGGCTGGAGTACCCGAGGATGCCGGTGCCGGACAGCGAGATCGTCTTCTGCGCGATCGCGTCGATGTTCCCGGTCGACGGGTTCGTCGTGTTCCCCGAGATGTACGTGACGTCCGACGAGGTCGCCGACACGACGATCCCGACGTGGTTCTCGAACACGATCGCGTCGGCCTTCTTCGGCCCGCTCGTGTGCCAGGTCCCGTGGTCCTGGCCGTACGTGCGGAAGCTGATCGCGGACGGGTCGGAGCCGGACGTGTCCGCGCCGGCCTGACCCCACACCCACTTGGTGAAGTCGGCGCACCATTCCTCGGTGTGCCAACCGTTCGAGCAGGAGTCGCCGGTACCCGGCTCGCCGAGGGCCGTCGTGTAGTAGTTGCAGTTGTACCCGCCGATCTCGTGGTTGCGGCTGTCGTCGCCCATCTGCTGCTGGGCGATCGTCAGGATCCGCGCGGCGAGGTCGCCGTCCGGCGGCGGTGTCGAGTCGCAGGCCGGGACCGACGCGCCACCGGCGTCCACGTACGCGGCGCTCAGGTAGCCGGACGCGATGTGGTCCCAGAGGTCCGTCGTGCCGTACCGGCCGGTGACGGTGTCGCCGTGGGCCTGACAGTCGACCGAGATGCTGGCACCGTCGGCGACCGACCCGACGGCCGCGTCACTGGTGTGCGGTCCGCTGCGGACGTTCACCGACGAGCCGGAACTGGTGTGCACGGTGGCCGTCACCGCCGCCCAGGCGGCACCGGCCGGCAGCAGTACCGCGGCGGCGGCCACCGCAACGACGATCGGGACACGGAAACGGGGCACGTCGTCCTCCCTCCGACGGGTGTCCCGCCGGGGCCTCACCGCGAGGGCCGGCCGGGGACACCAGAACGCTCGATCGTGTCAAAACGGACTACAGTGTGACTACATCGAAAGGCTGCCGTGCCGGATGTTTCGCTGGTTTCCGGCATTCGTCTGCTCTTACCATGAGGCCCCAGCACGATCACCAGTGGAGCGTCCGATGGCTGCCGACCGGTTGGTGTTCGAACGGGTGCCCGGTGCGACCTGCGCCGAGGTGTGCCGTGGACGCTGACCGTCCGGTCTTCCGGGTCCTGGGGCCGCTGTCCATCCACGGCGACGCCGGGCCGCTGACCGTACCGGGGCTCAAGCGCCGGGTCCTGCTCGCGCACCTGCTGCTGCGCGCCAACCAGGTGGTACGTCCGGACGAGCTGGCCGACGCGGTGTGGCCGACCGACCCGCCCCGCTCCGCCCGCGCCAACCTCCAGACGTACGTGTCGGGGCTGCGCCGGGTGCTGCCGCCGGGCAAGGACGGGCCGCGGATCGTCACCCGCGGCACCGGGTACCTGCTGGAGGCGGCGCCGGACGAGCTGGACTCGACCCGGTTCGAGGACCTGGTCGCGGCGGCCCGGCAGGAGCAGCTGCGCGGCGACCCGGAGCGGGCGCTCGCGCTGCTCGACGACGGGCTGCGGCTCTGGCGCGACGACCCGCTGTGCGACCTGCCCGACCACCGGCCCTGGCGTACGGCGGTGGACCGGCTGGTGGAGCTGCGGCTCGACGCCCGCGAACTGCACGCCACGATCCGCGTCGGCCTCGGCCAGTACGCGGCGGCCGCGGGTGAGCTGCGCGCGCTGCTCGACGCGCACCCGTTCCGGGAGAGTCTGTGGGAGCACCTGCTGGTGGCGCTGTCGGCGGGCGGGCAGCGGGCGGCGGCGCTCGCGGCGTACCGGCAGGCGCGGGAGCTGTTCGTCGCCGAGCTGGGCGTGGAACCCGGGCACCGGCTCACCGACCTGCACCGGGCCGTACTCGCCGGCGGACCGGTCGCGGGTGACGTGACGCCGGACGACCCGCCGGTACGGCAGCTGCCGGCCGACATCCCCGACTTCGTCGGCCGGGCCGACCACCTGGCCGCGCTGCGCGCCGTGCTCGCCCCCGTCGACAGGTACGCGCCGCCCGTGGCGCTGATCGTCGGGGCCCCCGGTACGGGGAAGACAACGTTGGCAGTGCACGCCGGGCACGAGGTCGCGGACCGGTTCCCGGACGGCCAGCTGTACCTGGACCTGCGCGGATGTACCGCGTCGCCGCGGGCGCCGACGCACGTGTTCCGGGAGGTGCTGCGGGCGCTGGGGGTGAGCGGGCCGGCGATCCCCCGGCGTACGGCGGAGCGGGCCGCGCTGTACCGGTCGATGCTGGCGCACCGGCGGATGCTGCTCGTACTGGACGACGTGGCGGAGGCGGCGCACGTCCGGGAGCTGCTGCCGTCCGGCGGCACCTGCGCCGTACTGGTGACGAGCCGCCGGCAGTTGGCGACGATCCCGGGCGCGCACTCGATCGTGCTGGACGCGTTCGCGGCGGTGGAGGCGCGGCAGCTGCTGTCCCGCATCGCCGGGCCGGACCGGGTGGCCGCGGAGCCGGCCGAGGCCGCCGCGATCTGCCGCGCCTGCGGGCATCTGCCGCTGGCGATCCGGGTCGCCGGCGCGAAGCTCGTGGAGCGGCGCACCTGGACCCTCGGCGTACTGGCGGAGCGGCTCGCGGACGAGTCGCGCCGGCTGGGCGAGCTGCACGCCGACGACGTGTGGCTGCGCGCCAGTTTCGAGCTGAGCGTGCGGCACCTGCCGGCGGAGGCGGCCGTGGCGTTCCGGCGGCTCGGCCTGCTGACGAGTACGGCGCTGCCGGGGTGGGCGGTGGGCGCGCTGCTCGCCCGGCCCGACCCCGACGACGTACTCGACGCGCTGGTCGACGCGAACCTGCTGCTGCCGCTCGGCCCGGACGCGAGCGGCCAGCCGCACTACCGGATGCACGACCTGCTGCACTGCTACGCCGCCGAGGCCGCCGCGGCCGACCCGCCGGAGGTACGCCGGGAGGCGGTGGCGCGGGTGATCTCCGGCTGGCTGGCGCTGGCGGAACGGGCCGGTCAGGCGCTGCCGCCGTGCGTGTTCCGTCCCACGCCGGGCGATTCGCCGCGCTGGTGTCCGGACGCGGCCGGCGCGGCCCGGATCGTACGGAACCCGCTGGGCTGGTTCGACGCGGAGCGGCAGTCGCTGGTCGACGCGGTGGAGCTGGCGGCCCGGTCCGGGCTGGCCGCGCTGGCGTGGGAGCTGGCCGTCGCGCTCGTCCCGTACTTCGACCACCGGAGCTGGTACCCGGACTGGCAGCGTACGCACGACAGCGCGCTCGCCGCGGTCCGCGCGGCCGGCGACCTGCACGGCGAGGCGGCGCTGCTGCGCGGCATCGGCCAGATCCTGCTCTACCAGGACCGGTACGAGCAGGCCCGCCGAACGATGCGGCACTGCTGGACGCTGAGCCGGCGGATCGGCGACCGGCGCGGCGCCGCGATCGCCGCGACCGGGCTCGCCTCGGTGTACCGGATCACCGGCGACCACGAGCGCGCGGTGCGGCACTACCGGGAGGCCCTGACCGACCTGGCCGTACTCGGGGACGCCAACACCGAGGCCCAGGTACGCAACGCGATGGGGATGATCTGCCGGGACCGCGGCCGGTACGCGGAGGCCCGCGGCTGGTTCGCGGAGGCGCTCGGGCTGGCGCGCGGCACGGGTGACGCGCACCGCGAGGCGACCGTACGCAAGGAGATCGGGGCGCTGCACCTGGACGAGGGCCGGCCGCGACCGGCCCTGCGGCAGTTGAGCCGGGCGGTCGCGGTGTTCGACGCGCTGGACGACGCGCACTGCGCCGGGTACGCGCTGGCCTCGGTCGGCCGGGCCGAACTCTGCCTCGGCGACACGCCCCGGGCGCAGCGCGCACTCGACCGCGCCCTGTCGATCTTCCGTACCACCGGGGACCGGCGCGGGCAGGCGATCGTGATCGACCTGCTGGCCGAGGTGCACCGCAACCGGCACGACGTACCGGCCGCCCTGACCTGCCGCGCGGACGCCTCCCGGCTGCGCGCGGAGCTCGGCCGCTGACCCCGGCCCCGTTCATCTGGTGGACTGTTGCAGGATGGCCGGGTGGAGACCGTGACGGGACTGGTGGACGGGCTGCGCCGCGCGGGGGTCCGGGAGGTGGACACCTCGACCCGGCGTCGCGCCGAATACTCGTCGGACGCCTCGCTGTACCGGGTGCCGCCGGAGGCGGTGGTGTTCCCCCGGGACGACGACGAGGTGGCCGCGACGCTGGCGGTGTGCCGGGAGCAGGGCGTGCCGCTGACCTCCCGCGGCGCCGGTACGTCGATCGCCGGCAACGCGGTCGGCCCCGGCGTGGTGCTCGACTTCAGCCGCCACCTGAACCAGGTGCTCGCCGTCGACCCCGACGCCCGCACCGCCCGGGTACGCCCGGGTCTGGTGCTGGACGCGTTGCAGCGCGAGCTGAAGCAGTACGGGCTGCGGTTCGGGCCGGAGCCGTCGACGCACAGCCGGTGCACGTTCGGCGGCATGATCGGCAACAACTCGTGCGGCTCGCGCGCGCTGGCGTACGGGAAGACGTCGGACAACGTGGTGGACCTGGACGTGCTGGCCGGCACCGGGGAGCGGCTGACCGCCACCCGCGGCGCCGACCCGGCGTCCTCGCCGGTGCTGACCTCGGTGCACGAGGCGGTCCGGGCGCACCTGGCGACGATCCGCACCGAGCTGGGCACGTTCGACCGCCAGGTCTCCGGGTACTCGCTGGAGCACCTCCTGCCGGAGAACGACTTCGACGTGGCGCGCGCGCTGGTCGGCACCGAGGGCGGCTGTGCCGTACTGCTCGGCGCGACGGTCTCTCTGGTGGAGAGTCCGGCGGCGGCGCTGATCGTGGTGCTCGGCTACCCGGACATGGCCGCGGCGGCGGACGCGGTGCCGGCGCTGCTGCCGTACCGGCCGACGTCGTTGGAGGGGATGGACCACCGGATCGTCGACGCGGTGCGCGGCAAGCGGGGCGACTCGGCCGTACCGGCGCTGCCGGGCGGGCAGGGCTGGCTGTTCCTGGAGCTGGGGGGCGCGTCGGTGGCGGAGCTGCTGCCGACCGCGCGGCAGGTGATCGCCGACGCGGGCGCGGTGGACAGCGAGATCGTCACCGACCCGGGCCAGCAGGCCGCGCTGTGGAAGATCCGTGAGGCGGGCGCCGCGCTGTCGCAGCGCTCCACCGAGAACAAGCCGGCGTACGCGGGGTGGGAGGACGCGGCGGTCCCGCCGGCCAAGCTCGGCGCGTACCTGCGGGAGTTCGACGCGCTGATGGCCGACCGGGGCCTGTCGGGCATGCCGTACGGGCACTTCGGCGACGGGTGCGTGCACGTCCGGGTCGACTACCCGCTCACCGACGGCCCGTCCGGCGTGCGGGTGTTCCGCGACTTCCTGACCGACGCGGCCCGGCTCGTCGCGTCGTACGGCGGGTCGATGTCCGGCGAGCACGGCGACGGCCGCGCCCGTGGCGAGCTGCTGCCCCTGATGTACTCCCCCGCCGCGCTCGCCGCGTTCGCCGCGGTGAAGGACGCGTTCGACCCGGACGGCGTGCTCAACCCGGGCGTGATCGTACGGCCCGCGCCGCTCGACGCCGACCTCCGCGTGGCGCAGGCGCCGCCGGTACGTACCGGGCTGGGCTTCACGTACCCGCACGACCACGGTGACCTGACGACGGCCGTGCACCGCTGCACCGGGGTGGGCGTGTGCCGGGCGGACAACACCGGTTCCGGCGGCGTGATGTGCCCGTCGTACGTGGCGACGCGGGACGAGAAGGACTCGACCCGCGGCCGCTCCCGGGTCCTGCAGGAGGCCATCAACGGCACGCTGGTGTCCGGCCTGCGTTCCCCGGAGGTACGCGAGTCGCTGGATCTCTGCCTGTCGTGCAAGGGATGCTCGTCGGACTGCCCGGCCGGGGTAGACATGGCGACGTACAAGGCGGAGGTGCTGCACCAGACGTACCGGCGGCGGGTGCGGCCGGCGTCGCACTACACGCTCGGCTGGCTGCCCCGGTGGGCGCGGCTGGCGGCGCACGCGCCGGCGCTGGCGAACGCCGCGCTGCGCGCGCCCGGACTGTCCACTGTGGCCAAACGGTTCGGCGGCATCGACGCGCGCCGGTCGCTGCCGTCCTTCGCCCGCACCACGTTCCGGCGGTGGTTCGAGCGGCACCGTCCACAGTCGACGGACGGCGATCCGGTACTGCTGTGGGTGGACACCTTCACCGACCACTTCACCCCGGAGGTCGGTGTCGCCGCGGTGCGCGTGCTGGAGGACGCCGGCTTCACCGTACGGTTGCCGCGGCGTGGCCTGTGCTGCGGACTGACGTGGATCTCCACCGGGCAGCTCGACGCCGCCAAGCGGATCCTCGGCCGGTCCGTCGGCGCGCTCGCGCCGGCCGCCGCCGACGGCGTACCGATCGTGGGACTGGAGCCGTCGTGTACCGCGGTGTTCCGTGGCGACGCGCCGGATCTGTTGGGTGACAAGGAAACCAGCGCGGTGAGCGGCGCGTTCCACACCCTCGCCGAGCTGCTGACCCGGCACCGTCCACAGTGGACACCACCGGACCTGACCGGTACCACCGTCGTCGCGCAGCCGCACTGCCACCAGCACGCCGTGATGGGCTGGGAGACCGACCGGGCGCTGCTGGCCGCGGCCGGCGCGGAGGTCACCGCGGCCGGCGGCTGCTGCGGGCTGGCCGGCAACTTCGGCGTCGAACGCGGCCACTACGAGGTGTCCGTCCAGGTCGCCGAGAGCGCCCTGTTCCCCGCCGTACGCGCGGCCGGCGAGGACGCGACGGTGCTCGCCGACGGCTTCTCCTGCCGTACCCAGCTCGACGACCTGCTGGACCGGCGCGGCGTACACCTGGCGGAGTTGCTGGCGGCGAAGCGGTCCTGAGCCCGGCGTCCGGCGCCGGAAACGGTGTCCGGACAGGGATCCCGCGTGCGGCGCGGGCGCTCCACCGCGCCCGGCAACGCTCGTCGCCGCTCGACGGCGCGGGAGTGCGGACCACGCCCGACGGCGCGGGAGTGCGACCGGCGGCCCGGTCGCACCGGCAACGAGGCAGAGGCGTTTTACGTTGCTCTTGCCTCGTGAACCTCCCGTGAACGGCACGGGGCCCTCCATGAACGAATACGGAATTACTTGCCCTGTCGCCCGATTCGGGCCCGACGGGTGCTTACGATCTGGCCGAAGCCGCCACCCGGGGTGTTCCCCGCGTGGCGGTCCGGAGGTTCCGCCACCGGTACAACGGGCGGAACGTGCGCAGACGTAAGGGAAATCGCATGGCACCGCTGCTGTCGGTCGTCGTCCCGATGTACAACGAACAGGACGCCCTCGGACCGCTCACCGACCGGTTGCGTCCCGCCCTCGACGCCATCACCGCCGACTACGAGGTGGTCGCGGTCGACGACGGGAGTACCGACGGGACGGCGCGGCAGGTGGCCGAGCTGATGGCGGACTGGCCGCAGGTACGGCTGATCCGGTTGCGCCGCAACGCGGGTCACCAGGCGGCGCTCACCGCGGGGCTGCACCGGGCGCGCGGGGAGTACGTGGTGAGCATCGACGCGGACCTCCAGGACCCGCCGGAGAAGATCGGCGAGATGCTGGCGCTGGCCCGCCGCGACCACCTCGACGTCGTGTACGGGGTGCGCGCCGACCGCGGCACCGACACGGTCTTCAAGCGCAGCACCGCCGGGGCGTACTACGTTCTCATGCGGCGACTGGTGGGGTCGTGGGTGCCGCGCGACGCGGGCGACTTCCGGCTGTTGAGCCGGACCGCGGTCGACGCGCTGACCGCGCTGCCCGACCACCAGCCCGTGTACCGGCTTCTGGTGCCGGCACTGGGATTCCCCAGCGGCACCGTGCGCTACGTACGGGAGGAGCGCGTCGCCGGGACCACGAAGTACCCGGTGGGCAAGATGATCCGGCTCGCCGTGGACAGCGTCACGAACTTCTCGGCCGCCCCGTTGCGGCTCGCGACCTGGCTCGGCGTGCTCAGCTTCTGCGGCTGCCTGGTGATGATCGTCTTCGGCGTCGTGGTGTACGCGGTGGGTTCGACCGTGCCCGGCTGGACGTCGCTGTTCGTCGCGGTCCTGTTCCTCGGCGCGCTGCAGCTGACCTGCCTCGGCCTGCTCGGCGAGTACGTGGCGCGGATCTACTCGACGGTGCAGGCGCGCCCGACGTACCACATCGGGACGGACACGGCGGCGCGCGCGGAGGAGAAGACCCCGGCGTGACCCGGCAGACCTCGCTGCCGCCGTCCCGCGCGGCACGACCCGACGACGCGACACCGCAGCGCGACGATACGACCGGACCGCGGAATCGCTTGCGCCGCACGGCATTCGCGGCCCTACCGTGGGCGCTCGTCGCCGCCACCCTCGTCGCCGCACTGCTCGTCACCGGTACGCCGGTCGGCGCGATCGCCCGCTACGCCGCGTACTGGCTGCTGGCGGTGCTGCTGCCCGGCACGCTGGTGTACCGGGCGCTCCGCGGCTCCACCGGCAACCTCCCCGAGGACCTCGGGTACGGCGCGGTCACCGGGCTGCTGTGCGAACTCGTCGCCTGGGCGATCGGTACCGCCACGGGATTCCAGCACCTGCTGTGGGTGTGGCCGGTCGCGGTCGCCGCGGCGTTCCTGGCGGTACCGCCGATGCGCCGGCACTGGCGGATCGCCGAGCCGCGACCGTTGCCGCTCCGGTGGTCCTGGGGTGTGGCGGCGGCCTGCGTCGGCGCGATCGTCTGGGCCGCAGGCGAATGGGCGCACACCCCGCTGCCCCCGACCACCGCCGACTACTACCCCGACCTGCTGTACCACCTGGGTCTGGTGCACGAGCTGACCCGTACGATGCCGTTCCAGGTGCCGCAGGTGGCCGGCGAGGTGCTGCGCTACCACTACCTGTCCGACGCGCACCTGGCGTCGGCGAGCCTGGTCACCGGCGTCGACCCGGCCGTGGTGCTGTTCCGCCTGTGGTTGGGCCCGGTCCTGGTGGTGAGCGCGGTCGTGATCGCCGCGCTGGCCCGCCAGGTCACCGGTCGCTGGTGGGCCGGCCCGGTGACCGCCGGCGTCGCGCTGCTGGCCCGGCCGCTGCTGCCGGGCGGCCCCGCGGCAGTACCGGGCGGGTTGCCGGTGTCGCTGCTCAGCCCGTCCCAGACGTACCTGGTCCCGTTCCTGGTGGTGCTGACCGCGCTCGGCGTCGACCTGGTACGCGGTCGCCCGCTCGGTCGTGCCTGGTGGCTGGTCGGGCCGCTCGCGCTGGCGTGCGCCGGCGCCAAGTCCAGCGGGCTGCCGCTGCTGGTCGCCGGGCTCGCGCTCGCCACGGTCGCCCGCGCGGCCACCGCCCGTTCCCGCCGAACCGTTGCGGGAGAAGGCATCGACGCCAGACCGGCGTGGTGGCCGCCGCTGCTGGCCCTCGGCGTACTGCTGGCGGCGATGGGCCTGGGCTCGACCGTGTTCGTCGGCGGCGGTGCGGGCGGCCTGACCGTGCAGGTGGGCAGCCAGCTCCAGTGGATCGAGCCGTACGTGGCGATGTTCCGGCCGCTCGGCCCGACCGCGCCCGGCCCGCTGCCGCCCGGCCTCGCGCACCCGCACCCGGCCGGAGTGCTGTTCGCCCTCGGCATCGTCGCCTGGTGGATACTGCTGCAAGCGCCCCGGATCGTCGGCCTCGCCGTACCGCTGGGGCGGTCCCGGCGCGATCCGGCGGTGTGGCTGCTGGCCGGGGCCACCGTCGCCGGCACCGGCGCGATGTGGCTGCTGTTCCACCCCTCCGACAGCCAGGCGTACTTCTTCCTGCCGACCCTGCCGTACGCGGCGGTGCTGACCGTACTGCTGCTGACGCCGCGGCCGGGCGCCACCCGCTCCGCGCCCCGGGTACTGCTCGCCGCCAGCGCCGTCGGGCTGCTCGCCGCGGGGCTGCTGCGGATCGCGTCCGGGCACGCGCCCGAGCCGGCGCACACGTACCGGGCGTGGGCGGCCGGGATGGCGCGGCCGGTCCTCGCCGCCGCGGTCGTCGCCGTCGTCCTCGCCGCCGCCTGGCTGCTGGTACGCCGCCGTCCCGGTCTGCGCGGGCACGGGACCGCCGTCGCCGTCTCCGCCGTACTCGGGGCCAGCCTCGCCGCCGGCGCCATCGGTACGCTGCCGCGCGCCGCCGCCGTGGTCACCGGAGTACCGGCGCCGACCGCGGCCGCGGGACCGGTGTGGGCGGCCGAGATCCGCGCCGCGCAGTGGCTCGACGGGCACGCCCGCCCCGACGACGTGGTCGCCACCAACGTGCACTGTCTCCACCTGCGTACCCGGCCGTGGTGCGACAGCCGCGCGTTCTGGGTGTCCGGGTTCGGCGGGCACCGCACCCTCGTCGAGAGCTGGGCGTACACCGACGCCGCGATCGCCGCGCACGGGCGGCACGGCCACGCGTACCCGGCTCAGCCGTTCGGCGACCGGTCGCTGTACGAGGAGAACGAGCGCGCGTTCGCCGCACCCGACGCCGCGACCCTCGCCACCCTGCGCCGCCGGTACGCGGTGCGGTGGCTGTTCGCCGACACCCGCGCCGCGCCCGTCTCGCCGCGCCTGCCCCGGTTCGCCCACCGCCGGCACACCGACGGCCCGGTCACCATCTACGAACTCCCGTAGCGCCTGCGGCTAGGTCGGCTCGACGTACGTCCCGCGTTGGGGGATCGTCCGGACGAGCCCGTCGTCGGCGAGCAGCCGGTACGCCTTGCGCACGGTCAGCCGGGCCACGCCGGTCATCTGGGAGACGTCGGTTTCGGAGGGAAGCCGAGAACCGGGCGCGTACTCGCCGGACTCGATCGCCGCTTTCATCGCATCGTGGATCTGGACGTACAGCGGCGTCGCCGCGCCGGGTTGCAGGCCATCGAGATCCACCACGCCCATGGCGGGTTCAGTCCTTGACCCAGGATCCGCGCTGCGGCGCGGTCACGATCAGCCCACGATCCCGGAGGATCGCGATGGCGTGCCGGACGGTCTGCCGGGCGGCTCCGGTCTCCTGCACGAGAGTGGACTCGCTCGGCAGCTTGTCTCCAGGTGCCAGCGAGCCTGACTCGATCTGCGCCGCAAGGGCATCCGCAATCTGGATGTAGACCGGGGTTGGCGCCTTCGGGTCGATGTCCACGCCAGGAACCTAGCCAGCGACCAGACGTGCCGTACTTTAGATACGAGTCAGACGAGCTAGACGAGTTATACAAGTTGCCGTAGGGTCAAGGGGTCGACACGAAGCGGAACCGGAGGCATAGCCGCCGAACCGGTTCCCTGACACGAATCGAGGCCCGGCACATGCAGAAGGGTGTCGTTCGGAGGACTTCGGTACCACCGCGGGCAGGCGACCAGGTCTGGATCTCGCCGGCCGCCGGCGTGCACGGACGTGGCACGTGGTGGGCGGTGGTGGTCAGCACGACGGCGGCGATCGTCGACGGCACCGCGTACCTGCGGGTCGTGCCGCTCGACGACATCGGCGGGGACGCCCGGGTGCAGACCTGTTACGTGCGGCTCGCCGGCCTGCTCGTCCGGAGTACGCCGTGATCGACGTCGTCGTCGGCTGGGTGCTGTCGCTGACCGTCGCGTTCGTCCTCGGCGGCGTCCACTCGCAACGGGACGGGTGACTCGTCCCTCCGGAAGTCGCTAGCGGTTGACGCCGGCGAGGTCGAGGAACTCCTGTCGGGACCGCGGATCCGAGCGCAGGGTACCGAGCAGCGTCGAGGTGAGCGTGGTGGCGCCGGCCGCGCGTACGCCGCGCAGGGTCATGCAGGTGTGCTCGGCGTCGATGACCACCCCGACACCCTTCGGGCGCAGCTGCTCGTCCAGCCAGTCGGCGACCTGCTTGGTGAGGCGCTCCTGCACCTGCGGCCGACACGCGAAGTACTCCACCACCCGGGCCAGCTTGCTCAGCCCGAGGATCCGCTCGCCCGGCAGGTATCCGACGTGGGCGACGCCGACGAACGGCAGCAGGTGGTGCTCGCACACCGACCGGATCGGGATGCCGCGCGCGAGCACCAGCTCGTCGTACCCCTCCTCGTTCGGGAAGGTGGTGAGATCGAACGACCGCGGCGTGAACAGCTCCACGTACGCCCGGGTCATGCGGCCGGGGGTGCCGCGCAGGCTCTCGGTGTCGAGGTCGATGCCGAGGGCGCGCAGGAACCCGGCGGCGTGCCGTTCCGCGGCGGCCAGGTCCACCCCGTCGACGGGGTCGGGCACGACGCGCATCGCGGACGAGGACGGCACGGCAACCTCCCGGGGCGGCACCTGACCCACCGCGTACCGGCGCGAAACGGGCGCCCCGCCCGGGGTGCCCGCCGCCGACCGGCGGGTATTTCGCCAACGAGTATTGGTCTTATCGGCGCCGGGGGTCAAGGCGCAGTGGCCAACCACGCAGCAGTACGCCGGCGGCGTGGCAGCGCGGAGGCACGACCGTACGCGGAGTGCACCGGGCGGGTCACGGGGTGAGCCGATCGGTGCATGCGCGGATGCGCCACGGGCGAGCCGTGCGGTCGATTCGGCGTACCCGGGCCGGACGGGACGCTTCCGGTATGGCAATCATCGAGGTGGCCGGCCTCGTCAAACGCTACGGCGCGCACCTCGCGGTGAACGAGGTCGGCTTCGCCGTCGAGCCCGGCGAGATCTTCGGCATCCTAGGCCCCAACGGGGCCGGCAAGACCACGACCGTCGAGTGCGTCGAGGGGCTGCGCCGCCCGGACGCCGGCACCGTACGGGTCTGCGGCATCGACCCGCAGCGCGACCACGGCGAGCTGCGCCAGGTACTCGGCGTCCAGCTCCAGGAGACGGAACTGCCCGACCGGCTCCGCGTCGGCGAGGCGCTGGCGCTGTACAGCTCCTTCTACCGCGCGCCGGTCGACTGGCGCGAGCTGGTCGACACGCTCCACCTCACCGACCGCCTCGGCACCCCGTTCCGGCGGCTGTCCGGCGGGCAGAAACAGCGGCTGTCGATCGCGCTCGCCCTGATCGGCGACCCGAAGGTCGTCGTACTCGACGAGCTGACCACCGGACTCGACCCGCAGGCCCGCCGCGACGTGTGGGACCTGATCGAACGGATCCGCGCCCGCGGCGTCACCGTACTGCTGGTCACGCACTTCATGGCGGAGGCCGAACGGCTCTGCGACCGGCTGGCCCTGATCGACGCCGGCCGGGTCGTCGCGGTCGACAGTCCCGCCGGGCTCGTCGCCCGGGTCGACGGCCGGCAGCGGCTCCGGTTCCGCCCGTCCGCCCCGTTCGACGACGCGCTGCTGACCGCGCTGCCCGAGGTCACCTCCGTCGAGCACGCCGGCGGCCACCTCGTGGTCACCGGTACCGGCGAGCTGGTGGTCGCGGTGACCACGGCACTCGCCCGCCACCACGTCACCGCCACCGACCTGCGCGTCGAGCAGACCACGCTGGACGACGCGTTCATCGCGCTGACCGGCCGCCCGATCGAGTACTGAGGGGATTCCTGGATGTCCGCCCTGTTCCGGCTCACCGTCACCGAGACGAGGCTGTTCCTGCGCGAACCGATCGTGCTGTTCTTCGCGGTCGCGTTCGCGCCGGCGCTGCTCGTCGTACTCGGCCTCGTCCCGTCGATGCGCGAGCCCAGCGCCGACCTGGGCGGCGCGCGGCCGATCGACGCGTACCTGCCGGTCGTGGTCACGATGGGTGTCGCGCTGTTCGGGCTCAGCGGCCTGACCCAGCTGTTCGCCGGCTACCGCGAGAAGGGCGTGCTCCGGCGGATGCGGACGACGCCGGTACGGCCGGTGGCGATGATCGGCGCGCAGCTGCTGATGGCCCTGGTCCTGTCCGGCGTGACGATGGTGGTGATGCTGGTCGTCGGCCGGCTGGCGTTCGACGTGCACCTGCCGCGGCGGCTGCCGGCGTTCCTGCTCGGCTACCTGCTGGTGGCGCTGGCGGTGTTCGCGATCGGGCTGCTCGTCGGCGCGCTCGCCCCGAACGGTCGGGCGGCCAGCGCGATCGGTTCCCTGGTGTTCTTCCCGCTGGTGTTCCTCGCCGGGCTGTGGGTGCCGCGCGCCACCATGTCCGGCGTACTGCTGCGGATCAGCGACGGCAGCCCGCTCGGTGCGGGCGTGCAATCATTGCAGGACGCAACAGCAGGTCAGTGGCCACATCCGCTGCACCTGGCCGTACTGCTGGCGTGGACGGTCGTGGCCGGCGGGCTGGCCGCGCGCCACTTCCGCTGGGAGTGAACGGTGGGGATCGTGGCCGGGCCGCGGGGCGGGACCGAGCGGTGGGAGCGCCGGGAGGGCATCGCCTTCCGGGCCCTGCCGTACCTGCTGCTCGCGGTCAGTACCGCGGTGACGGTGCTGCAACCGCTCTGGCAGCATCCCGTACGCCTGCCGGCGGTGCTCGGGCTGTCGGCCGCGGCGACGCTGTGGCTGCTGTGGTTCCACACCCTGCACCCGGACCGGCACGACGACCGCCGCCGCATGACCCTGTACTACGCCGGTCTCGCCGCGCTCACCGCGACGCTCGTCGCCATCGCCCCGTGGTACGGGTTCTTCGCGTTCGTCGGGTACCCGCAGGCGTTCCACTACCTGCACGGCCGCTGGCGGTACGCGGGGGCGACCGTGACGGCGATGATCTCGGCCGCGGCGTTCCTGGGCGGGGTGGCCGGCATCAGCGCCGACCACCTGTGGTGGGGGTGGCTCGCCGTCGGGCTGCTGTCCGCGCTGCTGGCCGCCGCGTTCTTCGCGTTCTTCGAGCAGCTCGACCGCCGCGCCGAACGCCAGCGCCGGTCGCTCGCCGACCTGCACGAGGCCAACGTACGGCTGGAGGCCGCGCTGGCCGAGAACGCCGAACTGCACGCGCAACTGCTCGTCCAGGCGCGCGAGGCCGGCGTCCAGGACGAGCGGCAGCGGATGGCGCGCGAGATCCACGACACGCTCGCGCAGGGACTCGCCGGCATCCTCACCCAGCTCCAGGCCGCCGAACGGGCCACGGCCGAACCCGCCGCGCTGCGCCGGTACGTGGCGAACGCGACGGAACTGGCGCGGGACAGCCTCACCGAGGCCCGGCGTACCGTGCACGCGGTGGAACCGGCCGTCCTCGCCCGGGCGCGACTCCCGGAAGCCATCGGCGACGTGGCGCGGCAGTGGGCGCGGGCCAACCGCGTCGACGCCACGCTGACCACCACCGGCGACGCCCGCCCGATGCGTACCGACATCGAGGTGGCACTGCTGCGGACCGCGCAGGAGGCCCTCGCGAACGTGGCGAAGCACGCGCACGCCCGCCGGGTCGGCCTGACCCTGTCGTACATGGAGGACGTGGTGACGCTCGACGTGGTGGACGACGGGGTGGGTTTCGAGCCGAAAGCCCCGCGTACCAACGGATCCGGGCACGGCGGGTTCGGGCTCGCCGGGATGCGGCAGCGGGTGCAGCGGCTCGCCGGCCGGCTCGACATCGAGTCCGAACCCGGCGGCGGCACGGCGATCTCCGCCGCTGTGCCGGCGATCCCCGCGGGAGGCCGGGAGTGATCAGGCTGCTCATCGTCGACGACCACCCCGTCGTACGGGACGGGCTACGCGGCATGTTCGCCGCCGACCCGCGCTTCGAGGTGATCGGCGAGGTCGGCGACGGCGCCGCCGCCATCGACGCCGGCGTACGGCTCCGCCCCGACGTCATCCTCATGGACCTGCGCATGCCCGGCACCGACGGCGTCACCGCCATCCGCGAACTCGCCCGCCGCGACGTGCCGTCCCGCGTCCTCGTCCTCACCACGTACGACACCGACAGCGACGTACTGCCCGCCGTCGAAGCCGGCGCCACCGGGTACCTGCTGAAGGACGCGCCGCGCGACGAACTGTGCCGCGCCGTGGAAGCCGCCGCCGCCGGGCAGGCCGTCCTCGCGCCGTCCGTCGCCACCCGGCTGCTGGGGCAGATGCGCCAACCCGGCCAGGCGCCGCAACCCCCGCTGTCCCCCCGCGAACTCGAAGTGCTCGACCTCGTCGCCGGTGGCGCCACCAACCGCGAAGCGGCGAAGCGGCTGTTCCTCAGCGAGGCCACCGTCAAGCGGCACCTGCTCCACGCGTACGCCAAGCTCGGCGTCAACGACCGCGCCGCCGCCGTCGCCACCGCCTTCTCCCGCGGCTACCTGACCCCCCGCCCCTGACCCCACCACCCGCTGGGCCCGCCACCCGGAACCCCTTGCCGCGCACACACTTCCGCTCCGGGCCCCCCAGCGCCTCGACCGCCCCAACATTTCACTCCGAGCCGGCGGGCTTCACAACCCCAACACTTCCGGTCCGGGCCTGCCGACCCGGAGCGCGCGCCGCTCGTGCACTGTCCGGGCCGGCCCCTCAGCACCTTGACCGCCCCAGCACTTCCGCACCGGGCCTGCCGTCCGTGCCGTCAGAAGTCGCCGTCGGCGACCTGCAGGACCGTCAGCCCGAGGTCGCGCCAGGCGCGGACGACCTGGTTTCGGTCGTCCAACACCAGCAGCACCCGGTACCGCGGGGCGATGTGCCGGCGGTACAGCTCGGTCTTCACGACGCTGTCCTTGCGGGTGTCCCCCACCGGGCGCATGTGCAGCGCCTCGTACGGCACGGCCACGTGCTCGGCCAGCCACCGCTGCGTCGCCTCCCGGCACCCCTCCGTACGCCCGGAGCAGTACACGATCCGGTGCCCCGCCGCCGCCAGCGCCCGTACCGTCGCCACCACCGGATGGTTCGGCGTGTCCCGATGCACCCGCCGCTCGTCGTACGGCGAGCGGTCCCCGCGCAGCGCCACCGTCCCGTCCACGTCCACCAGGACGGCACTCGGCCACCCGCCGGTGCCCGCGGGAGAAGGGAAGTCGGCGGGACTGGCGGTCATGCCACCGCCAGGTGTGCGGCGCGTACGGCGCGGAGCCAGCGTTCGACGGCCTCGTCGTCGGGACGGTCCGGCAGCGGGGAGCGGCCCCGGTCCAGGTCGTCGCCCGCCTCGGCCAGCAGCCGGTACGCCGCGGCCAGGTCACCGCCCGCGACCCGCTCGCCGAACCGCCGCACCGGTTCCGGGTCGGCCAGCCGGATCTCGACGGTACCGGTCCGGTAGAGCTGGCGGCCCTGCGCCACCAGCCGCGCCAGGTGCCGCGCCGCCTTCGCCACCCGCGGGTTGGCGCCGCCCGGCCCGGTGAGGCGTCGTTCCACGGTACGGAGCTGGCGCGCGGCGTACCCGAGGTAGGCGGCGCGGACCCGCGGCGCGCACAGGAACGCCCGGCGCAGCGCGACGAGGTCGTCGCCGAGCGCGGTACGCGTCTCGTACAGGTCGGGCGGCAGCCAGGCGAGTTCGGTGGCGGTCGGGTTGGCGCCGAGCGCGAGGCGGCACCACTTCGCGGCCTCGTGCAGGGTGACGTCGGGCCGCGTCGTCACGTACGATTCGCGCGGCGCGCGCAGGCCGTGCAGCTCGACCGTGTCGACCGCGAACACGCCGATCCGGTCGACGTCCGAGCCGGGCCCGGCCAGCCCGTACGCGGTCGAGCCGATGATCCCCGCCAGCAGTACGTGTCGCGCCACCGTCCCCACCTCCCGGACGCGGACCGTACCGATCCCGGCCGTACCACGCCACGGCGTTTCACCGTCGCCCCGGGTCGTGCGACCCATCGCGGCTCCGGCGCGCACGGTCGGCCGCCGGCGCGCGGTGCCACGGACAGGTCACGCACGGCCACCCGTGGGCGCGCGGATGCCATACCGGGGAAGGAATGCAGGAACCGCGAGGGGTACGGTCGGTCCCGGACTCCGGGAGGTCTGATGGCGGACAGCAGGGCGGCGGTCGTCACGGGTGGCTCGCGCGGCATCGGCCGCGCCATCGTGGAACGACTGTGCCGGGACGGCGTCGACGTCGTGTTCAGCTACGCGAGCGGTGTCGACGCCGCCGACGAGGTGGTGCGGGCGACGGGCGGCCGGGCCACCGCGGTCGCCGCCGACCTGACCGAGCCGGACGCCGCGGAGGCGTTGATGGCGCGGGCGACGGAGACGCTCGGCGGGCTGGACATCCTGGTGAACAACGCGGCGCTGCGGTTCACCCCGACGCCGCTCGCCGACACCGATCCGGAGACGTACGACCGGGTGCTGGCGGTCAACGCCCGTGCCGCGTTCACCACCATCCGGTACGCGGCACGGCACATGCGCGACGACGGTCGCATCGTCAACATCTCCACGCTGAACACGGTGCGCGCCGCACCCGGCATCGCCCCGTACGCGGCGAGCAAGGGCGCGATCGAGCAGCTCACCGCGGTCGCCGCCGTCGAACTGGGCGAGCGCGGCATCACCGTCAACACCGTCTCGCCGGGCGCGACCGACACCGAACTGCTGCGCGACACCAACCCGCCGGAGCGGCTGGCGATGATCCCGGCGCTGACCCCGCTTCGCCGCATCGGTACGCCCGAGGACGTCGCCGACGCGGTCGCCATGCTGCTCGGCCCGGACGCCCGTTGGATCACCGGCCAGAACGTGCGCGCCAGCGGCGGCCTCACCTGACCACCGCGCCAGCGGTCACGTCGGCGCCCGCGGCCACTCCGATGCGGGCGGCCACTCCGATGCGCGCGGTCATGTCGGCGCCCGCGGCCACGTGGATGCCAGCGGTAGCTTCGACGCCGCGGTCACTTCGACGCCGCGCTCATTCCGATGCGCGCGGTCACTTCGGCACCCGCGCTCACTAGATGCCCGCGGACACTTCGATGCCAGCGGTCACTTCGACCTGGCGTGCACGGCGCCGCCACGTACCCAGGTGTTCCAGTCGAGGTTCCAGTCGCCGTAGCCGTCCCAGGACGGCATCGGCTTGCCGCCGGTGTGCGCGTACGTGACGACGTCGCCGACCGCGGAGAAGCCGTAGAACCACTTCGCGTCGGCGACGTTGAGGTTGGTGCAGCCGTTGGACGTGGACCGGGAGCCGATGTTGCCGGTGTTCCACGACGCGGCGTGCACGTACTCCCCGGAGTTCGTGACCCGCACTGACCAGGGCACGATCTCGTCGTACCTGTTGCCGGGGGTGTTGGAGGTCATCCGCACCTCGCCGTCCGGGCGCATCTTCCCGGTCTTCGGGTCGTTCTCCCCCTTCTGCATCAACACCTTCGTCCCCGTGTACGTCGGGGTGGTGGCCTTGCCGCAGGAGGTGGGCAGCGTACGGACGGTGCGGCCGTCGGAGACCACGGTCATCTTCTCGGCGGAGCAGTCGACGGACGACACGTTCGCCGCACCGGTGGAGACGGCGAGGGTGAGGCTGTCGTCGTAGATCAGGCCGGGCCCGGCGGACAGCCCCTTCACCGGGAAGTCCACCTTGATCGACGCGTGCGCCGGCCAGTACGTCCTCGGCCGGTAGTGTGCCTCCAGCGCCTGCCCGTCCCGTCCGGTGTTCTCGAAGTACCAGGCGCCGCCGGCCGACTTGCCGTTGACGGTGACCTTCACGGCCTTGGTGAACGCGGACGAATCGGTGATCTTCCGGTTGAAGTACGCGATGAGTGGCATACCCACGCCGTACACCCCGCCGTCGGACTCCAGCAGGGAGACGTGCACGGGGGCGCCGGTCGGCTTCGGCGACGGCGAGCTGCTGTGCCGTGTCGCCGCGGACGCGGCGGGATGTCCGCCGCCACCGCCGGACGAACACGCCGCCGCGGCCAACACCAGGACCGCGGCACCGACGACACCCAGGATGCGCGCTCTGCCACCACTCATGCTCGCCACGCTGCCCCGTCGCGCCCCGTTGCGTCAACGTGACAGCTGTGACCCGTTCGTACCGAACGCATGGCAGTCACCGCCCGGCGCTCAGGCCGCGCGCAGGGTGAGCACGGTGATCTCGCTCGGCGCGAAGATCCGCAGCGGCGGACCCCAGAAACCGGTGCCGCGGCTGGTGTAGAGCTGGGTGCGCTCGCCGTGCCGGGTGAGGCCGGCGAGGGCGGGCTGGTCCAGCCGTACGAGGTAGTGGAACGGCCAGATCTGCCCGCCGTGGGTGTGCCCGGAGAGCTGGAGGTCGACGCCGTGCTCGACGGCGGCGCCGATCTGCTGCGGTTGGTGCGCGAGCAGCAGGACCGGCAGGTCGGGGTCGGCGCCGGCGAGCGCGGCCGCGTGGTCGGCGCGGTGCCCGGTCTTGGACGACGCGGCGGTCCGGTCGTCGACACCGGCGACGACCAGCCGGGCGCCGTCCCGTTCGACGACGACGTGCCGGTTGTGCAGCGTCTCCCAACCCAGCTCGCGCATGTGGTCCAGCCACTCCTGCGCCTCGCCGAGGTACTCGTGGTTTCCCGTCACGTACGCCCGGGTGAGGCGGGCGCGGATGTCGGCGAGCGGCGCCGCCTGGGCGAGCCGCTGAGTCACGGAACCGTCGGCGATGTCGCCGGTGTGGCAGACGATGTCGGCGTCGAGTCCGTTGACGATCTCGGTGACGCGGGCGGACCAGCGGGCGCGGTCGATCGGGCCGTAGTGCGTGTCGGTGATGAGCACGACCCGTACGCCGTCGAGGCCGGCGCCGAGCCGGGACAGCGGCACCGACACCGAACGGACCCGCGGTACGCGCATGGCCTCCACGTATCCCCAGGCGACGAGGACGGCGGAGACGACGAGGACCGCGGCGGCGGCGATCCGGGAGCGGGTCGGGTCGGCGACCCCGGCGAGGCCGAGGACCAGGCGCAGCAGGGTGCCGGCGACGGACCAGACGAACACCACCCAGATGACGCCCAGGATGGTGTCGCCGATGCGGGCGGCCCAGTCCTGGCGTCGCGCGTGGCCGAGGAACATGGTCAGCGGGAACGCGACCAGGGCGGCGGCGAGCAGGATCGTGCCGGCCACGGTCACGCCGGCGGGCCAGGCGGTCCCGGCGCGCAGCAGCGTCCACCACGGCACGCCGAACAGCAGCGCGAGCGCCACGACGAGCGTCACGCCGAACAGCAGCGGACGCAGTGACCGCCGCCCGGCCGGTGCCTGTACGTCCTCGGTCGCGGTCACCCGACACCCCTCGCTCACCGCCCCGGCGCCGGTGCGCCCGGGTGCGGTCAAAAGCATGGCACGCGGTACGGCCGGTCAACCAACGGCGCCGCGGCGATCCTGTGGACACCCGGCGACCCGACGCTGTGGACAACCCACAAAACCGCCCCCGACCTGCGGTTACTCAGGGGTGCCGGCGCCGTCCGCCGTGGCCCCGCCGTACGGGTCGGCGTCGGCGAGGCGGTCCATCAGGTCGCCGGCGATGGCCAGCAGTTCCCGCTCGGCGGGGGTGAGACCGGTCATCGCCGCGGCGAGCCAGGTACGCCGGGCGCGGCCGTCGGCGGCGAGCGCGTCGCGGCCGGCGTCGGTCAGCGAGACGAGGCTGGCCCGTCGGTCACGCGGATCGGTACGCCGGGCGACGAGGCCGCGTTCCTCCAGGCCGGCGAGGATCCGGGTCATCGACTGGGGCGCCGCGCCGATCGACTCGGCCAGCTCGCCCGGCATCATCTCGGGCCGGTGGGCGAGCCGCAGCAGAACGCCGAGCATGCCCATGCTGAGCCGGGTGCCGCGGGGCCGCTCCGAGCGCATCCGGCTGCCGAGCCGGACCACGCCGGACAGCACCCGGTCCGCGGCACGTACGGTCGCCTCGTCGGGTGCCGGTTCGCCCATCCGCGCAGCTTATCCGGCCGCGGGCGCCGGCCCGAGCACGAGCCCCGCGTACCGGCCGCCGGCGGCGAGCAGGTCGTCGTGGGTGCCGCGTTCGACGATGCGGCCGGCGTCCAGGACGACGATCTCGTCGGCGCCGCGCACGGTGGACAACCGGTGCGCGATCGCGATCGTGGTACGCCCGGCGGACAGCGCGTCGAGTGCCGCCTGCACCTCGCGTTCGGTGGCGGTGTCCAGCGCGCTGGTCGCCTCGTCGAGGACGAGTACCGGGGGGTTGCGGAGCATGGTGCGGGCGATGGCGACGCGCTGGCGTTCCCCGCCGGAGAGGCGGAACCCGCGCTCACCGACGACCGTGTCGTACCCGTCGGGCAGGGCGGCGACGACGTCGTGGATGCGGGCCGCGCGGCAGGCGGCGACCAGCTCGGCGTCGGTGGCGTCGGGGGCGGCGAAGCGCAGGTTGGCGGCGACCGTGTCGTGGAACAGGTACGTGTCCTGCGCGACGAGGCCGACCGCGCCGGACACCGACGCGAGCGTCGCGTCCCGCAGGTCCGTACCGTCGATGCGGACCGCGCCGCGGGTCGGCTCGTACAGGCGGGCCAGCAGGTAGCCGAGGGTGGTCTTGCCGGAGCCGGTCGCGCCGACCACCGCGAGCGTCCCGCCGGGCGGTACGCGCAGGTCGATGCCGCGCAGCGTCCACGCGCCGTCGCCGTCGCCGCCGTCGTCGCCGTCGCCGTCGTAGGAGAACCAGACGTCATCGAGCCGCACCTCGCCCCGCCGTACGGTGAGGGGCCGGGCGCCGGGGCGGTCGGTGATGTCCACCGGCAGGTCGAGTACCTCGAAGATGCGGCCGAAGAGGGCGAGCGAGCCGGACAGCCCCTGCCCGACGGACTGCACCGTCGTGACCGGGCCGACGAGGCGGTTCAGCATGCTGGTGAAGGCGACGATCGTGCCCAGCGTGGCGGGGCTGACGCCGTGCGCCACCTCCAGCCCGGCCAGCCAGTACACGACGGCGGGGACGGCGACCAGCGCGGCGCGGCGGGACGCGGTGGTCCACCGGCCGATCAGCGCCGACGCCGCGTCCAGCCGGGACACCTCGGCCGACTCCGCGGCGAACCGGCGGCGCAGCCCGGCCGCGTCCCCGCTGGTCTTCGCGAGGAGTACGCCGGAGACCGACAGGGACTCGGTGACCAGCGCGGTCAGCCCGGACAGCCGCCGTTGCCGGCTGCCGGTCACGGCCCGCCGGCGCCGCCCCAACCGCGGCGTGAGCAGCAGCATCGCCGGTACGACGACGAGCGCGACGAGCGCGAGCTTCCAGTCGAGTACGAGGAGGGCGGCGGCGACGGCGAGCGCGGTGACGCCGTTGGACGCCAGCGCGGCGGCGGTGCCGCTGACGACGCCGTCCACGCCGCCGATGTCGTTGGTGATGCGGGAGACGGTGTCGCCGGACCGGGTCCGGGTGAAGAACGCCAGCGACATCGACTGGAGGTGGTCGTACACGGCGACGCGCAGGTCGTGCAGCACGCCCTGGCCGACGACCGTGGCGAGCCGGCTGGCGTACGCGCCGAGGACGGCGGTGCCGGCGGCGGACGCGAGCATGCCCAGCGCCAGCACGCTCAGCAGCGCCGTGTTCCGCTGCGGGATCGCGGTGTCCAGGATCTCCCGCAGCAGGAACGGCGCCGACACGTTCACCGCGCCCTGCACGACGACGAGCGCGAGCAGCCCCACCACCCGCCACCGGTACGGCCGGAACAGCCGCACGATCCGCCGCAGCGGCACCCGCTCCTCCGATTTGGTACTCATGTGTTGAGTATCTTAGAGGCGTGCTGCGCGCAAAAGCGAATTAACTCAACCGAACTATGCGAGGAGACGTGACGAAAAAGTCAGCAGATGTTGAGTGAATCAGCGAACGAGGTCGGCCGCGAGCGCGGCGTAGACGTACTCGCTGCCCCAGCGGTCGCCGTCCAGGTCGTTCTCCACCAGGTGCGCCTCGCGGCGCATGCCGAGCCGTTCGCACAGCCGCACCGACGCGGTGTTCTCCACGTCCAGCCGGGCGAACACCCGGTGCACCCCGAGCACGTCGAACGCGCGGGCCGCGAGCGCGCGCGCCGCCTCCGTCGCGTACCCGTGGCCGGCGTGCGCCGGATGGAACACCCAGCCGATCTCCGCCTGCCGGGCCCGCGCGCTGCGCAACGTCAGCACCACCGAGCCGAGTACGCCCGGCTCGTCCCGCCGGCACACCGCCAGCCCGATGTCGTCCCCGTCGACCGCCCAGCGCAGCTCCGCCGCGGCCCGCCGCGCGACCAGCTCCGCGCACTGCGCCCGGCTCAGCGGCGGCCGGTACAGGTAGCGCGCGACCTCGGGGAGGCGCTGGTAGGCGTACACGTCGGCGACGTCGTCGGGGGCGAAGCGGCGCAGCACCAACCGGTCCGTGCCGACCGGCGTCGCGAGCACGTCCACAGGGCTCCTCGGGTCCTCGGCATCGGTACGGCCGGGCGCCCCACGGTACCCGGCACGCGGCCGGATAACCTGGTCCGTCGGACGTACGAGGGGGCGGCAGCGGTGGCAGGCCGGCACGACGACACGGGGCAACGGAACCCGAAGGACACGTTCATCACGGTGTACGGCCGGATGCCCGTGCTGGAGGTGCTGTCCGACCGCGCCCTGCGCGTCGACAAGCTGGTCGTCGCGGACTCCGCGCGCGGCGGCAACCTCGACCGGATCCTCGACCTCGCCGCCCGCCAGGGCGTACCGGTGCGGACCGCGCCGGCTCAACGGGTCAAACTGCTCGCCGGCAACGGAAAGCACGACCAGGGCATCATCGCCGACGTGGTCGCGCCCCGGATGCGCGGCCTCGCCGAGTTCGTCCGGAGCATACGGTCCGGGGGCCGGCACGACGTGCTGATCCTCGACGGCGTCAACAACCCCGCCAACGTCGGCATGATCATCCGTACCGCGACCGCGGCCGGTGTGTCCGCCGTCGTACTCCCCCGCGCCGGCTCCCCCGACATCGACCCGCTCGTCATCAAGGCGTCCGCGGGCGTCGCGTTCCGCGCGTCCATCGTGCGCTGCCGTACCGCGGCCGAGGCGGTGCGCGAACTGTCCCGCATCGGCTTCCGCGTGCACGGGCTGTCCGGCGACGGCCGGTCCACCCTCTACCGCGAACGGTTCCCCGGACTGTCCGCGTTCGTCCTCGGCAACGAGACCGAAGGGCTGTCCCGCGAGACCGCCGAGCTCGTCGACCGCTGGATCTCCATCCCGATGGCCGGCGGCGTCGAGTCCCTCAACGTGGCCAGCGCCGCCGCCGTCCTCTGCTTCGATCTGGTACGCCGCGCCGAGGAGCGCGCCGACGCCCCCGCCGACCGCCCGCGCCCCACGCGCCAGACACGTCCCCCGGCGCGCCGCCGCCGCTGACCCGAGTGGCGGGGTCCTCCACACCGGGATCCGTTGCGTACCAAGGGGGTCAGGTGGCTACCGGCGCCACGGTGAGGGTGCCGGCGGTGGCGTCGAGGGCGGCGGACACGCCGAGCGGTACCGGGGCCGTGACGCCGCCGAGTACCGGAACGCCCAGGTCGGTGAGGCGGTCGGCGAGCACGTCGACGAGCGTCCAGCCGCGGTCCTCGTACCCGTCGAAGCCGGGAAACCGGCCCAGCACCACCCCGCGTACGCCATCGAGGAGGCCGGACCGGCGCACCTGCGTGAGCTGCCGGTCGACCTCGCCGAGGCCGATCACGCGCGGGTCCGTCAGGTACAGCAGCGCACCGTCGAGGCGCGGCGGATCCACGCCGAGCGTGCCGCGCAACCCCGCCAGGCTGCCACCGAGCAGCGTCCCCTCGGCACGCCCCGCCACCGACACCGCACCCGACGGTACTGCCCGGTCGCGGTGCAGCGTCACCGACTCGGCGCCCGTCACGAGCGGACGGAGCGCGGTGGTGGGCTCGCCGTACACGGTGGGGATCCGGCCGGCGCGCCACAACGCCAGATGCAGCCGGGTCGCTACGCCGATCACCAGCTTCGGATCGCGGCACGCGGCGGGCAGATCGATCCGGTCCACCAGCCGGCCGCCCCGGCGCTCGACGATGCGATGGTCGGGAACCGGGCCGGGCGTCACGACCGCACGTACCCGGGGGTCACGCAACGCGGCGTCGACCGCCGCCACCCACGCCTCCCCCGCCCGCGCCACCGACCCCCGACCGGCACGCCCCACGCGGGGATCCGCACCTTCCGACGCACGATCCGCAGGTACCGCAACGGATTCCCGTCCCGTCTGCGCACGATCCTCGCTCACCGCACCGGATTCCCGTTCCGCCCACGCACGATCCGCGCTCACCGCAACGGACTCCCGCCCTGCACGCGCACGGTCCTCATTCACCACAACGGATTTCCGACCCGCCCTCGCACGATCCTCGCTCACCGCACCGGATTCCCGTCCCGCCCGCGCACGATCCGCGCTCACTGCAACGGATTCCCGCCCTGCACGCGCACGGTCCTCATTCACCCCAACGGATTTCCGACCCGCCCTCGCACGATCCGCGCTCACCGCACCGGATCCCTGCCCCGCCCGTGCGGCGGGCGCGTCCGGGACGGCGATCTCCACCTGGAGGCCCCAGTCGGCCAGGAGACGCGCGATCGCGCTCAATGGAGCCGGATCCGCACCCACCGGCGGTACGACGCGGACCACGTCGCCGGCGCGCAGCCGCCGCGGCGCGGTCATCGACGCACCGCCGTGGTGAGGGTGCCGGCGGTGGTGTCGAGTACGGCGGGGGCGCCGAGTGGCAGGCAGGTCTGGTCGGGCAGGTGCCCGAACGGCAGCCCGGCGAGCACCGGTACGCCGAGCGCGCCGAACCGGTCCCGGCACACCGCGGCGACGGCCGCCCGGTCGGCGTCGGAACCGGCGGGTCCGAGGTCGCCCAGCGCGATCCCGCGTACGCCCGCCAGCGCGCCGGATCCGCTCAACTGCGCGAGATGCGCGTCGAGGCGGAGGGGGTCGGCGCCGCACCGGTTGTCCTCGATGCACAGTAGCGCGCCGGTCAGGTCGGGCAGTCCGGCGCCGACGAACCCGACGAGCGCGCTCAGGTTGCCGCCGAGCAGTCGGCCCGTCGCCCGCCCGGGTACGACCACGTCGGCGAGCGGCGCGGCCGGATCCCGGCGTACGGTGACGGGTTCGTCGGTGGTGAGCAGCCGGCGCGCGGTGCGCACCGCGTCGGAGCCGGAGAGGCAGCCGTGCACGGTCGGCAGCCCGCATCGCGCCCACAGCGCCAGATGCAGGTTGGTGATGTCGCTGAACCCCACCACCGGTTTCGGGTCGGCTCGCACCGCGTCGACGTCGATCCCGTCCACGATCCGGTACGCCCCGGCACCGCCCCGCGTCGCCACGATCCCGCGTACGCCCGGGTCGCGGAACGCGTCGTTGAGGTCGGCGAGCCGGTCGCGGTCCCGGCCGGCGAGGTAGCCGCGCCGGTCGAGGGCGTGCGCGCCGGCCTCGACCCGCAGGCCCCAGCCGGTGAGGACCCGTGCCGCGTCGGCGAGCCAGTCGGCCGGCGGCCAGCTCGCCGGCGACACGAGCCGTACCCGGTCGCCGGGCCGGATCCGGGGCCACCGCAGGACATCCGCAGGCATCCGGCGATGATGCCAGACCCACGGACCCGACGCGCCGCGACGACCGCCGCCACGCCCGCGACGGCACCCCGAACCACGACTCGCCGCACGGGCGCCGGCGTCACCGACCGGACTGCCACCACACCGCCCAACGCACAGCCAGACGCCAGGCGCGACACCCGGCGGCGGTCAGGCGAGGGCGGTACGGGACCAGTCGGCGAGCAGGGTGACGACGGGGGTCAGGGCGGCGACGACGGCGGCCGGCGACGTCTGCGTCCGGTACGCGGAGGAGCCGAGGTCACCGCGGACCGCGCGCCCGACGTACGCCGGGGCGAGCCAGGCGTACTTGGCGGCGCCGCAGCGGGCGACGGCGGCGCGTACCGCGTCGGGCCGGCCGGTCCAGCCGCCGTCGCGGAGGCCGTCGAGGTACCGGTCGGTGGCGTGGGTGGCGAGGTCGGGCAGCAGCGCGGAGTCGAGCAGCCCGTCGGTGAAGCTGTCGAGTACCAGGTTGGCGAGGTCCTCGCCGAGCGCGCCGGTACCGACGAACGACCAGTCGAGCAGGACGGGCCCGGTGTCGGCGGCGAGCAGGTTGGCGGGCCAGACGTCGAGGTGGCAGAGGGTGGGTTCGGCGGCTTCGGCGGCGGCGAGCGCCCGGTCCCGGTGGGCCCACAGCCGGCGCAGCTCCTCCCGTACGGCCCGGGGCCAGGCGGCGAGCAGCGGGTGGTCCCAGTCGGCGTCGCGTACGTCGACGGAGCGGCTCGGCCCGTCGGTGAGGTAGCCGCCGAGCCAGCGCCGGGACAGCCAGCCGTACTCCGGGGTCCGCCCGGCCCAGCGCGCCTGCCCGACGCCGAGCCGGTACGCGAATCCGGCGAGGTCCGGTACGGGCCACTCGAAGCCGTCGGTGCCGGTGACGTCGGCGAGCCACAGTTCGACGGCGCCGTCGCTGCGGTCGGCGGACGCGAGCAGGTCGGGTGCCGCGATCCCGCCCGCCGCGTACGCCGAGCCGGCGAGCCCGCTCCGGTACGCGAGGGCCTCGCGCCGCCAGTGGTTCCAGTGGGTCGGTTCGTCGCTGGTCGGCCAGTAGCCGCCGGTGGGTCCGGCGGGCGGCCGGGCGACCTTGAGGACGGCGCTGCCGCGGGTGCCGCGGATCCGCCAGATGCCGGCGGTGGCGTCGTTCTTCGCATTGTGCCGCAACGGTTCCGCGGCGACCACCGGGCCGACCGCACCGGGCGGCCGGGCGGTGCGCACGGTGTCGGGGAGTACGCCGGGCTCGTGGTGGGTCACGCCCCGAGACTAGGGCGTGTCTGCCCAGGTTCGGCCAGCGATCTGCGCAGACAAGCCGTACCGGTCACCGGCGGGGCGTGGCATGCGCGCGGCCGCTACGCTGCGCGCGTGAAACGGATCTTGGTGGCGGCCGGGGTGGCACTGCTGACGCTGACCTCCGCCTGCGGTACGACGGATGCCACGTTCCGGCCGGCGCGGCCGATGGACAAGAGCATCGAGAAGTTCGACCTGGACACGGTCGACGGGATGCACGACGGGAAGCAGCAGATCGGCGACGGCTGGGGCGCGACCCGCATCACCCGCGGCGACGTGTACTTCGCGGACGTGGACGCCGACAACGTCGAGGACGCGCTCACCTCGTACACGACGAACGGGGGCGGCAGCTCGTCGTTCACCGACTGGTTCGTGTACCGCGGGGGTGGGCCCGGGAAGGTGCACAAGGTGCGGCGGCCGGTGCTGTCCGGCTTCGAGGACGCCAGCTACGTCGAGCGGGTGCGGCCGGTCCGCGGCGGCTTCGAACTGCACTACTACGTGTGGGACGGCCGCGACTGCAACGCCTGCGACAACCGGGTGCCGGCCACCATGACGGTCGCGTTGCGGGACGGCTTCCCGGTGCGGGTGAAGCCGCGCTTCGGCGCCCCGCAGACGTGCTACGTGCCGATGATGCCGCACACCGCGGCCGTGCACGGCCGCCTCACCGTACGGGTCGCGCCGGATCCGAAGGCGCCGCAGGTCACCGCGGCGCGGGCGTACACGTCGGCGCGGTTCGCCGATCCGACCGCGGATCCGGACCTGCCGGGCGACATCCACTGGGTACTCGCGCTGCTGTCCGGCGGCGGTGACCCGGTGTGCGGCTGGGTCCGGGCGAGCGACGTGGGGCTGTCGTGACCGACCGGCTCGCGATCGACTTCGGTACGTCCACCACGGTCGCGGTGGTCGGCGGTGCCGACCGCACCCGTACGGTGCTGTTCGACGGGGCGCCGCTGCTGCCGTCCGCCGTGTACGCCGGGCCTGGCGGCGAGCTGTACACCGGGCGCGACGCGGTGCACATGGCGCGGCTCGACCCGGCCCGGTTCGAACCGAACCCGAAGCGCCGCGTCGACGACGGTACGGTCCTGCTCGGCGACCGCGAGTACCCGGTGGTGGGGTTGGTCGCGGCGGTGTTGGGACGCGTCGCGCGGGAAACCGTACGGGCGGTCGGCGCGCTGCCACCGGCGATCCTGACCTGCCCGGTCGGCTGGGGCGCCACCCGCCGCGGCATCCTCACCGACGCCGCCCGGCGCGCCGGCCTCACCGTACTGGGGCTGGTGACGGAGCCGGTCGCCGCCGCGGCGTACTTCACCGGCGTGCTCGGGCGGCGGCTGCCGGTGGGACACGGGCTGGTGGTGTTCGACTTCGGCGGCGGCACGCTCGACGTCGCCGTGCTCCGGCACGCCGCGGACGGCGACACCGTCGTCGGTTCCGGCGGCCTCGACGACCTCGGCGGCCTCGACTTCGACGCCGCGGTCGTCGACCACCTGCTGGCCCCGCTGCCCGACGGCCGGCGCACCGTGCCCGACGTGGCCGCGCGGCAGGCGTTGTGGGCCGACGCGCGCTCCGCGAAGGAGATCCTGACCCGGGCGTCGACCGCGGCGGTGCAGGTGCCGGGCCGGCCCGCCGGTACGCACCTGACGCGGGCCGAGTTCGAGACGCTGGCCCGGCCGCTCGTCGACCGCGCGGTCGCCGCCACCGTGCGCATCGTCCACGACTCCCGGGTACCAGCGGGCGCGCTGGCCGGGGTGCTGCTCGTCGGCGGCGCCAGCCAGGTACCGATGGTCGCGGGGGCGCTGCACACCGCCACCGGCGTCGCGCCGACCGTACTGGAGCAGCCGGAGCTGGCCGTCGCCGAGGGCGCGCTCGCCGCCGACGCCGGCACCGCGCCGCTGTCGGCCCGGGCCGAGGCGGCACTCGACGCGCTGTCCGCACCGCGCTCCGCCGTGCCGGTACCTGAGGCCGTACCGGAGTCGCCGTCGCGCCGCCGGGTGCTGCTGCCGGTGGCGGCGATCGCCGTCGTCGCCGCGCTGCTCGCGCTCGGTACCACCGCCCTCGTCCAGCGGTACGCCCGCGCGGACGGCGGGGGCGCGCCGTCGTCCGGCGGGCACCCGACACCCAGTCCCAGCTTTCGGCCGGTCGAGCCGAGCGCCCTCGCCAGCGCCGCGCTGCGGGACTTCGTCCACGGCTGGGACGCGTACGGGTGGTCGGGGGCGGACGGCTGCCGGGTCGTCCACGACGAGCCCGAGTACCAGCCGGACGGGCACGTGCACAACCCGCGCGCCACCGAACCGCTGAGCACGCCGGTCGAGACCGTGCACTGCCGCGCCGGCACGGACCTGGAGGTCGTGTTCGCCCGGTACGCCAGCCGGCAGGACGCCCGGGCGGTGTTCGACGCGTACCGGGCGAGCGGCACGGACGTCGCCGCCTCCGGCGCCGACCTGCCGGGCGGGGCCGCACCGACCGGCGAGGCGTTCCAGCTGAGCCGATGGACCTCGACGACGCACGCGCTGGTCTGGACGCGGCCGGACGCCGCCGCCGTCGGCTACCTGAGTACCGGTGGCAACGCGGACCTCGCCTGGAACTGGCGCAAGTTCGCCGGCTGACGGCCGGTGGGTGATGCGTACGGCCCTGCGGAGCGGGTTCCGCACACCTCCACGCATCCCCGGACGGCGCACCGTCCCCCGGTGGCCGGCGGCACCCCGCGCGGGGCCGGTCGCCCGCTCCGGCATCCCGCCAGGAACAGTGACACCGATCGGGGGAGGCGGACGATGGCCGGACGGCGGGCGTGGCGCGCGGCGGTGGCGCTGCTGGTGGGACCGGCGCTGGTGGCGGGGCTGGTGTTGGTGGCGGGCTGCACCGCGCCGGCCGAACGGCCGGGTCACCGTCCGAGACTGTCCGATGTGGACAGTTGGGTGTACCAGTTGCAGGGGTATCCCGGCGGGAGGCTGGACCGGCTGGCGAAGGCGCCGCAGCCGCTCGCGGTGATCGACCTGACGCGCGACGGCCGCCGCTCGTACTTCTCCCGCGCCGAGGTCGGTGCGCTCCGCGACTCCGGCAAGCTCGTGCTGGCGTACTTCGAGGTGGGGTCGATCGAGGACTTCCGCCCGGAGTACGCGGGGCTGGACCGGGGGTTGCTGCTCGACGACGTGTCGGGCTGGCCGGGCGAGCGCTTCGTCCGGTACTGGTCGGACGACTGGTGGCGCACGGTGGTGCGACCGCGGATCGACCGGGCGATCGCCGCCGGGTACGACGGCGCGTACCTGGACACGCTGCTGGCGTACCAGGAGATCGACCTGGCGCGGGTGCCGGGCCGGGACCGGGCGGGGTTGGCGGCCGACGCGGTCGCGCTGGTGCGCCGGATCAGCGCGTACGCGAAGGCGCGCCGGCCCGGGTTCCTCGTCGTGCCGCAGAACTCGCCCGAACTCGGCCGGCGCGCGGACTACCGGCGCGCGATCGACGGGATCGGCATCGAGGAGCTGTACTTCCAGGACACGGACGAGGCGTGCCGGGCGGACTTCTGCGCCGAGAACCGTACGGACGTGCGGCGGCTGCGGGACGCGGGCAAGCTGGTGCTCGCGGTCGACTACGCGCGCCGGCCGGCGAACCGCGCCGCGGCGTGCGCGGCGTACCGGCGGGAGGGGTTCGCCGGATATGTCACGACCGTCGATCTGGACACCGTGTCGGCGCCCTGCCCCGGCACCTGACCGACGAGGTGACGCGGACGTACCCGGGTGGCCGGGTCGGACAGTACTGTGGCGGACACGGCGGGCCGCGCCGGCAGCCCGCGGACGGCACCCGGGAGGACCAGTGTCCACAGTGGACGATGAACAGCTGGCACGGCTGGACGCCCGGTACGCGCGCAGGGACGCCACCCCGACGCTCGACGAGCAGTTCGTCAGCGCCTCGCTCGGCCCGTACCAGCAGCCGTTCGTGCCCGACACCACCGCGTACTTCTTCGTCGCGCCGTTCCCGCTGACGATCGTGACGGGCTTCTTCTACCTGTACAGCGGGGTCACCGCGAGCGACACCGACTACCTGAGCATCGGGCTCGGCCGCCGGCACGCCGGGGCGTACGCGACGATCGTCGAGGGCCGGACCCGCCGCTCGGGCGCCGACTCCTGGGCCGGCAACCTCCCCTACGGCTACGCGTACTCGTGGAACGCGATGGTGTGGAACGCCGCGGCGGCCAACCTGGATCCGGGCGACACGCTCGGCTTCACGGTCCGGAGTACGGGTGCGGCCAAGCTGCCGCACGGGCCCGCAGCCGTCACGGTCGGAATCGTGCCCCGATGAGCACCCGCACCGACACCACCCGGGGCAGCGACGCCACCCGGGGCGACAACGACTCCCGGGGAAACGACGCCACCCGGGACGACGATGACTTCCGCGGCAGCGCCGCCAGCCGGGGCGACGACGACACCCGGGGGACGCGCGCCAGCCGGGGCACCGGTACGACGCGGGTGTGGCGGCCGCCGGTCGGCGGGACCACCGTGCACCTGGTCGGCGACCTGCACAACGAGGTGCCGTCGGTGGCCGGGCACACCCGTACCGAGGCGGTCCGGCACGACATGCTCCGGTTGCCCGCCGCGGTCACCGGGGTGAGCGTCCGGGTGCAGATCGGCGACGCCATCCACAGCGGCCTCGCCGGCCAGGCCGACTCGCAGATACCGATCGCGCAGAACCTGTTCGGCGTGTTCGCCGCCGCGGACTCCGCGCCGCTGGTGTACGCGGTGGGCAACCACGAGACGAACTGGGGCGGCTCGGGCGACCAGATGGCCCTGACGCTGGGCGGGCGCCCGGAACGCAACTACGTCACGGACGTCGGCCCGCTGCGGTTCGTGGTCTACTCCCCCGCCGACAACGCCGAGACGGGCGTGCCCTGGGACGGCCCGCCGACGAACTGGGTCGTACCGGCCGACGTGCTCGCCTGGCTGGACGAGCAGCTCGGCGCGACGACCCGGCCGGTGGTCCTGGTGTCGCACTGCCCGCCGTACGAGGCGTACGCGGACGACACCGTCGGGTACTTCCTCACGCCGGTCGACGCGATCACCGCGCTGGTCGCCCGGCACGGCAACGTGGTCGCCTGGATGTCCGGCCACCGGCACCGCTGGTACCAGGATCCGAACCTGTTCAAGGCGGTCCGGTACGGCGACCACACGGTGGCCCTGATCCAGGCGGGCGCCTGCGGCGGCACCATCGACCCCGACGTACGGCCGGTCGGTCATCCGGTGGATGCGGTGCGTACCAACGGATCGGTGTTCTGCACGTACTTCGGCGCGGACGACCCGGGCGGGCACCGCTGGGAGTGCCGGGTGCGCGACCACTCGATCGGCTGCTGGGGCACCCTGAGCACGAACTACCGGTACCTGTGGACGATCCCGCTGGAGGGCACGGCATGACCGACGACGTACTCGCGGCCCAACGTGCGCGGGTGGACGCGTTCCGCGCCGCGCTCGGCCTCGACCACCTCGTCGACGTGCACACCCACTTCATGCCGCCCCGCCTGCTCGCCAAGGTCTGGGCGTACTTCGCGGCCGCCGGGCCGCTGGTCGGCCGGGACTGGGGCGTCGCGTACCAGCAGGAGGAGGCGGAGCGGGTGGCGATCCTGCGCGGCTTCCGGGTGCGCGCGTTCACGTCGCTGCTCTACCCGCACAAGCCGGGCATGGCGCGCTCGCTCAACGACTGGGCCGCCGACTTCGCCGCGCGTACGCCGGACTGCCTGCACAGCGCCACGTTCTTCGCCGAGCCGTCCGCCGCCGACGACGTACGCCGGGCGCTGGCGCAGGGCGCGCGGGTGTTCAAGTGCCACCTCCAGGTCGGCGGTTTCGACCCGAACGACCCGCTGCTCGACGAGGTGTGGGGGATGCTCGCCGACGTGGGCGTACCGGTGGTGACGCACTGCGGGTCGGGTCCGGTGCCCGCCGCGTACACCGGGCCGGCGCCGGTCGCCGCGCTGCTCGCCCGGCATCCGCGGCTGCGGCTGGTCGTCGCGCACCTCGGCGGCCCCGAGTACGAGGAGTTCCTGGACCTGGCCGAGCGGTACGGGCGAGTCATGCTCGACACGACCATGGCGTTCACGGAGTTCACCGAGGAGGCGGCGCCGTTCCCGCGGCGGGCCCTGCCCCGGCTCGGCGCGCTCGGCGACCGGGTGCTGCTCGGCACCGACTTCCCCAACATCCCCTACCCGTACCCGGCGGCGCTGGAGGCTCTGGGCGCCGCGGGCCTCGGTACGGACTGGCTGCGCGCGGTCTGCCACGACAACGCCACCCACCTCTTCGCACTCTCCTGAATCGCGTTGCGCGGGACGGGCGTTGCGCTGATCGGCGTTGCACTGATCGGCGTTGCCCTGTTGGCGATTGGCTGGTTGGCGTTGCGCTGATTCGCGTTGCGCTGATTTCGTGTTGCGCTGGTTGGTGTTGCGCTGACAGTCCATAGTGGACTGTCAGGCGGGCGGATGGTCCGGCCAGGGCACCGCGTACCCGGCGTCGGGCCGGGCGTACCGGAGCAGTTCGCGGACGATGCCCGCGGTCCCCATCGCCCAGCCCGTACGGGGTTCCAGCACGCTCGGCGTGGCCCGGTGCTCCACGTTCGACCAGCGCGCGCCGGCGGCGTCCAGGGTCGCGCGCGCGGCGAGGTCGGCCACCAGTACGTCCGCGAACTCCGCGCCGCCGGCACCCCGGTCGCACGCCAGCGCGAGCACGCCGGCAGTACCGCAGCAGTGGCCGTTGTTGTCCCAGAAACCGGGCCACAACCGTTGCGGCACGCCGGATCCGGTGACGGTGTGCCAGCAGCGGTCGGCCAGCGCGGACCACTCCGGGTCGCCCGTCACGTCCCGCAGCCACCGGAACGCCTGCGCGTCGCCCGCCGGCCCCTGGCACCAGCCGTAGTTGTACCGCTCGACGTCGTCCTGCAACGGATCCGAGTGCGGGACGAGGAAGCCGTCCGGGCCGGCCTCGTTGCGGGCCACCACGTCCGCCGCGGCCGACAGCGCCAGCTCGACCAGGTCCGGCCGGTCCGCGGCGCGCCCGGTCGCGGCCAGCGCCGCCGCGATGCCCAGCGTGCCGTGCGAGACGTGGTGCTGCCGCGCGGCCCGGCCGACCCGCGTCTCCCAGTGCACGCCGTACGCGGTGCGCTCCGCGGTCCGCCGGTACGGTTCGGTGGCGAGCAGCGCGAGGTCGACGTCGCCGACGGCCAGCGCGCCGAGCGCGATCCCCGCGTTCCCGCCCAGCAGCTCGAACTGCGGCCCCCACCGCGTCCCGTCGAACCGCCCCGCCACGGTACGCAGCGCGCGCCGTGCCGCGACCCCCGCGCCGGCGTCACCGAGTACGTCGTGGACCGCGTGCAGGGCGACCGCCATGCCGGTGAGCCCGAAGTACAGGGAGGCGGTGTCCCAGTCGGCGGCGACGGCGGCGAGTCCGGTCGCCCCGCGCAGCGCGGCGTCCGCGTACCGCTCGTCGCCGAGGTGCCGGTATCCGTCCAGCAGCGTCAGGACGATCCCGGCGGTCCCGCTGTACAGCATGGGGTCGGTCCCGGCGTCCCCCGGCCGGTTGGGCCAGGCGAGGCCGGCGCCGTCCGGGCGGGCGACGCCGAGCAGCCACTCCAGCCCGGCGACGGCCAGTTCGCCGGCGCGCGGGTCGGGGCCGGTCACGCGGTGGCCGGCAGCAGCCGCGCGAGGTCGGTGAGGGCGCGGCCGAGCGGCAGCTCGACGCGGACCGCCGCGTACCGGTCGCCGCGGGTCTGGCCACGGTTGACGATCAGCACCGGCTTGCCGGCGTCGGCCGCGCGCCGGACGAACCGCAGCCCGGACATGACCGCCAGCGACGAGCCGAGGACGACCAGCGCCGCCGCGCCGTCCACCAGCGCGTGACACCGGTCGACCCGGTCGCGCGGCACGCTCTCGCCGAAGAACACCACGTCGGGCTTGAGTACGCCGGAGCCGCAGCCGGTGCAGCCCACCAGCCGGAACCCGCGTACGTCCTCGTCGCCGAGTTCCACGTCGCCGTCCGGGTTGACGCGGACGGCGGTGGCGTCGAACCCCGGGTTCGCCCGCCGTAGCCGCCGGTCCAGGTCGTCCCGCCCGCTGGTACGCCGGCAGCCGAGACACACCACGCGGGACAGGCTGCCGTGCAGTTCCACCACGTCCGGCGTACCGGCGGCCTGGTGCAGACCGTCCACGTTCTGCGTGATGACGCCGGCGAGGTAGCCGCGGCGGGCCAGGTCGGCCACCGCGCGGTGCCCGTCGTTCGGGGCGGCGCCGGTGATGGTGCGCCAGCCGAGATGGCTGCGCGCCCAGTACCGCCGGCGGTTCTGCTCGGTGCCCACGAACTCGTCGTACGTCATGGGGACGTGCCGGCGCAGCTGCCCGGACTCGCCGCGGTAGTCGGGAATGCCGGACTCGGTGGACAGCCCGGCGCCGCTGAGCACCAGCACCCGGCCGCCGGCCACCACCCCGGCCAGCTCGTCGAGCGACGTGGTCGTCGGCGCGGACGCCCCGGTCGGCGTCCAGCTCAGGATCGGTCGGGTCCGCACCAGCCCAGCGTACGAGGTCCCACCGGGCGGCGGCTCAGGTGAACCGGTCCGAGCCGCTGTACCGCAGCAGCGCCGGCACCCGCAGCGCGAGTACCGCGAGGAACGTCACGAGCAGGACGCCGGAGACGACCGCGGTGCCCGCCACCCCCAGGTACTCCGCGGCGGCTCCCAGGCCGATCGTCGCGACCGGCATGACCCCGATCGCCAGTTCCTGCAACCCGAGCGCGCGCCCCTGTACGCCCGGCTCGGTCATCATCAGCAGCAGCGTCGTCTGCAGCACCCCGAACGCGGAGCTGGCCAGCCCCACGCCGGCGATCAGGACGAACGACACACCCGTGGTACGCGACAGCGCGAACAGCACCCACAGCGCGCCCCACGTCGCCGTACCGACGACGAACAGCGCGCCCTTGCGCCGGAAGTCGCCGAGCGCGGCGATCACCAGCGAGCCGACGAGCCCGCCGAGGCCGCAGCAGGTCAGCAGCCAGCCCAGGCCGGTCGCGTCGAGGCCCAGGTTCACCTTCGCGAACACCGGCATGAACGCCTGGTAGATCGGCCACAGCAGGATGTTCGCCACGAGCGTGATGAGCAGGACGGCAGCGGCCAGCCGGTTGCCGAGCACCGCGCGTACGCCGGTGGACAGCAGCGTGCCGAACGACTCGCCGGTGTGCGGACGCGCCGCCCGCCGACCGGTACGCCGCAGCCGCCACAGCGCCACCAACGACAGCGCGTACCAGAGGGTGGAGATCCAGAGGGCGGTCGGGGCGCCGAGCGCGCCGATCATCGCGCCGCCGATCGCCGGGCCGATCACCTGCGTCATGTTCATGACGATGGAGTTGAGGGCGTTGGCATTGCTGAGGCTCTCCCGCCCGACGTAGTCGAGGACCAGCGTCGACCGGGCCGGTTGCGACGGCGACTGCGCGAGCCCGAGGCACAGCCCGCCCACCACGAGCACCCAGTACGCGGTGTGCCCTGTGGACACGCCCGTCGCCACCACGACCACCGCGGCGAGCGCCCACCCGGACGCGACCAGCAGCATCGTGACCCGGTCGAACCGGTCGGACAGCACGCCGCTGAGCGGCCCGAGCATCATCGGCGCCAGCCGTACCGCGGTGAACACGGCCAGCCGGAACTCCGAGCCGGTCACGTCGAACACCAGCCAGCTCAGGATCAGCGTCTGCACCCAGACGCCGCCGAAGAAGAACAGGTTCGACAGCCACAGCCGCCGGAAATCCGGGTAGCGCACCAGGGAGGCGAACATCCGCCCGCCGAGCCGGCCCCGCGCGGGCCGGGTCTCCCCCGGCGCCTCGGTCAGCCGGGCACCCGATCCACCCACCCGCCGTACTCCCTCTCGCGCAATCGAGCCCACCGCAACCGATCCCGACACCACCATGCCCCGGTACGTCCACAGTGGACGTACCGGGGCGGCGTGGTCAGGGGGTGCCGGAGACGACCCGGCCGGCGACGAGTACCAGCTCGCGGGCCGGTGCGCGGGTCACGGCGTCCTGCGGGTTCTCGGCGTCGAGCAGCACGATGTCGGCCGGCGCACCCGGTACGAGATCGTGCACCGGCCGGCCCACGAACCCGGCCGCCGCCGACGTCGCGATCGCCAGCGCCGCATGCAGATCCTCGTCCCGGCGCCACCCGGCGAGCTGCGCGAGCGTACCGGCGAGGCGCAGCACGTCGCCGTCGCCGAACGGCCCCCACAGGTCACGGATGCCGTCCGTGCCCAGCCCCACCGGTACGCCGGCGTCGTGCAGGGCGGCGAACGGCAGCCTCGGCGCCGTCGGCGACGCGACCGTGGACACCGACACGCCGGCCTCGACGAGCCGCTCGACCAGCGCCTCCTGCCGCGCCGCCGGCAGCTCGCCCAGCGCGAACCCGTGCGCGATGTTCACCCGGCCGGACAGCCCGGCGGCCAGCGTCCGTTCGATGATCAGCTCGTACTGGAAGGCGCCCAGCTCGCCGCGGTCGTGCAGGTGGATGTCCAGGCCGACACCGCGCCGGTCGGCGATGTCGAACAGCGCGTCGAGCTGCCCCACCGGGTCGCGGTCGATCGACGCCGGGTCCAGCCCGCCGACGTGGTCCGCGCCCTCCGCCGCCGCCCGGTCCAGCAGATCGAGTACGCCGGGGCGGCGGAGCACGCCGTCCTGCGGGAACGCGACGATGCTCAGCGCCAGCCCCGGATCGACCGCGGCGACGGCCTCGCGTACGACGTGGATGCCGTCGAGACCGACACCCAGGTCGACGTCGACGTGGCTCCGGAACGCCGTGGTACCAAAGCGAACCAGCTCGCGGACCAGCCCGACCGTACTGTCCGGGCTCGGGATCCCCAGCTCTCCGCGGTGCGCCCGCTCGTGCGCGATGCGGCCCTGCGTTGTCGGCTCCCCGCCGTACGACACCCAGGGGCGTCCCCACCAGCTCTTGTCCAGGTGGGCGTGCGCGTTGACCAGTCCGGGGACGGCGAGCAGGCCGCGGCCGTCGATCACCTCGGCGGAACCGTCCGCCGGGGCCGTACCGACGGCGGCGATCGTGCCGTCCTCGATGACGACGTCGCCGGCCGCGCCGCCCCAGGGCCGTACGTTCGCAAGGACGGTGCGGGCCATCTCTCACCTCTCGCCGCTCGGGTCGCCCGCCACCCGGCGGGCCAGCCAAATGGTATACCAAATGTGGGCCCCGTCCACGCGAGCCGCGTCACCGTACGGACACCGCTCCGGCACGCCGACGAACCCCGGGCCCAGCGAGGACATCCGGTGGGGCGCACCGGAGCCAGCGCACGGCCCACCCCGCGGTACGGGCCGGCCCTGTGCACCGCCCAGCCGGACCGCGGCGCGGCGGTACGTACCGGCGGCGGCGCGCGGGCGGCTCCTAGACTGGCCGGCGTGACGGGCGACGGCGCCGGGACGGACGGCGGACGCGGAGCGGGACGGCGGGCCGGCGAGGCCGAGTCGACGCGGGTCGCGCGGATCCTGCGCGGGCAGATCGTCGACGGTGCCCGCGCCCCCGGCTCCCGGCTCGTCGAGCGCGACCTGTCCGCCGAGCTGGGCGTCAGCCGCGTCCCCGTACGGGAGGCGTTGCGCGCGCTCGCCGCCGAGGGCCTCGCCGTACCGCGGCCGAACAGTTGGATGACCGTCCGCGAGTTCACCGACCGGGACGTCGACGACCTGATGGAGGTCCGCGCCGCGCTCGAACCCCTCGCCGTACGGCGGGCCACCGAGCGCCGTGATCCCGTTGCGCTGCAACGGATGCGCGCCTGTCTCGACGAGCAGCGACGGGCCGCCGAGCGGGGCGACGGTACCGCCGCGCGGCGCGCCGCCGCCGACTTCCACGAGGCGATGACCACGGCCGGCGGCAACACGCTGCTCGACGAGATCGGCGCCCTGCTGTCCGGCCGGATGCGGTGGCTGCTCGGCCAGCACGACGACCTCGCCGGCGTGTACGCCGAGCACGAGGCCCTCTACCGCGCCATCGAGGCCGGTGACGCGGCCGGCGCCGCCACCCTGGCCCGCCGCCACCTGCGTACCAGCGTCACGCACCGTCGGCGCGCCTGACGCGACCACCGTTCGGCCCGGTGGAGCCGGATCCGGTCGTCGGCGGGTCCGCGACCGCGGCATCTCGGCGTCACCCTTGGGCGATCCGGGAGTCCCACCACCAGAGGGCGATCACCGGCCCCGACCGCGACGGAGACGGCGAACCCGGTGCAGTCGAAGGACCGTGACTCGAACCAGGGTCTGGCGTCGGCGCGGCCGGAGGATCTGGTAGGAGCCCGGTCAGTCCGGGAGGAGGGGGACGGTGGGGCCGGCGTCGCGGCCGAGGAGGGTGCCGCGGGTGATCGCGGTCGTGCCGAAGCGGTCCCGTACCGAGTCGACCGCGGTGTCCACCGCCGCGTCCCGTACGTCGGCGAACGGCAGTTCCAGCTGCTCGGGCCCGTCGTCGAGGTTGCCGACGGACACCCCGAGCAGGGTGAGGCCGCGGCGGGTGACGAGCGGGTCGGCGGCGGCGAGCAGCCCGCGCGCCGCGTCCAACAACAACCGGGTACGCGAGGTCGCCTGGCGGAGCGTGGTGGAGCGGGTGGCCCGGCCGTAGTCGGCGAACCGCAGCCGGAGCACGACCGTACGCCCGCGGCGGTGGGCGCGGCGCATCCGCCGGCCGATCCGCTCGATCAGCAGCGCCAGCACGGCATCCAGCTCGGCCGGCGACCGCGGACGGCGGCCGAGCGCGTGCTGCGCGCCCATCGAGTGCCGGCGCCGCCCGGTGTGTACGGGACGGGGGTCGCGGTTGTGTGCCAGGGCGTGCAGGTGCCGGCCGACCGCGGCGCCGAGGATCGACACCAGGTCGGCCTCGCCCAGCTCGGCGACCTGGCCGACGGTCGTGATGCGCAGCTCGGCGAGGCGCTGCGCGGTCACCGGCCCGACGCCCCACAGCCGGCCCACCGGCAGCGGGTGCAGGAACGCCAGCTCTGCGTCGGGCGGGACGACGCGCAGCCCGTCCGGTTTGCTGACCCCGCTGGCCACCTTGGCGAGGAACTTGGTCCGCGCCACGCCCACCGTGATCGGCAGCCCGACCCGGTCGCGGACCTCGCGGCGCAGCCGGGCGGCGATGGCGGCCGGCTCACCGTGGATCCGGCGCAGCCCGCCGACCTGGAGGAACGCCTCGTCGATCGACAGCGGCTCCACGATCGGCGTGGTACGCCGGAACACCTCGAACACCGCGCGGCTCGCCGCCGAGTACGCGGACATGCGGGGTGGTACGACGATCGCGTCGGGGCAGAGCAGCCGGGCCTGCCGCCCGCCCATCGCGGTGCGCACGCCGTGGGCGCGGGCCTGGTAGCTGGCCGCGAGCACGACGCCGCCGCCGACGATCACCGGACGGCCGCGCAGCCGCGGGTCGTCGCGCTGCTCCACCGACGCGTAGAACGCGTCCAGGTCGGCGTGCAGGATCGTCGCCTCGTCGGACACCCGCCGATTTTCGCACACCTGTTCGAACGGCGTCGACTCCGCGGACGGCGTACCTGCGGCTACGCTGCGCGTCGTGATCGATTGGACGACGGCGCTGGACGCCGATGCACCGGTACCCGGGGACCTGGACGCGGCCGTGGACGAGCTGACCGGGATGCTCGCCGCGGCCGACCCGGTGGTCCGGGACGACCGGGCGTACCCGCTGCTCGTGCGGTGGATCGGGCGCGGCGTGCTGGACGACCGGCTGGCGGCGCTCGGCGAGACGATGCTCGACCGGTTCCACCACCCCGAGGTACAGGCGCGCACGTTCGCGCCGTTGATCCTCGCCGCCGCCGTACGCCGGGACACGGACGCGGACCTGCTGGACGCGGCGACGCTGCGCCGGTGGCGTACCGCGTTCGCGGGGTGGTGGTCGGGCGAGACCGACATCCGCGGCTGGGACGACCGGCTGGGGTGGCTGCACGCGGTGGCGCACGGCTCGGACCTGGTCGGCGCGTTCGGGTCGTCGCCGCGGCTGTCCGGCCCGGAACTCGCCGAGCTGCTGACGCTGGTGGCCGAGCGGATCACCGCACCCACGGACTACCAGTACGCGCAGATGGAGGAGGACCGGGTGGCCCGCGCGCTGGGGCTGGTCCTGGCCCGGCCGGAGCCGACGCCCGCCGAGGCGACCGGCTGGTTGGGCACGGTCGACGCGCTGTTCGCGACGGGCGAGCCCGGCCCCCTTCCGGTACGCGTGGCCAACACGCTCGCGGTCCTGCGCGCGGCGTACGTGGTGGCGGACCGGGCGGCGACCACGCACCGGGTCGCGGTCACCGACGCGATCGCCGCCCGGCTGCACGAGGTGTTCCCCGCGTACCCGGCCACGCGGGCCTGACCGGGCCGCCCGTCCCGTTCCCCCGCCGGGGCGGGCGGTGAGGCCCGACACGCCGGGCCGACTGGATTTGCATGGTCATACATTGGCGTGCATACTTTTACTCATGTCCAAGGTTCTCACCTCCCTGCCCGCCGGCGAGCGCGTCGGCATCGCGTTCTCGGGCGGCCTCGACACGTCGGTCGCCGTCGCGTGGATGCGGGACAAGGGCGCCGTGCCGTGCACGTACACCGCAGACATCGGGCAGTACGACGAGTCCGACATCGACTCGGTGCCCGGCCGCGCCCTGGCGTACGGGGCGGAGATCGCGCGGCTGGTGGACTGCCGCGCGGCGCTCGTCGAGGAGGGCCTGGCCGCGCTGACCTGCGGCGCGTTCCACATCCGCTCCGGCGGCCGGGCCTACTTCAACACCACGCCGCTCGGGCGGGCCGTCACCGGCACGCTGCTGGTGCGGGCGATGATGAGCGACGGCGTGCAGATCTGGGGCGACGGCTCCACCTTCAAGGGCAACGACATCGAGCGCTTCTACCGGTACGGGCTGCTCGCCAACCCGAACCTGCGGATCTACAAACCGTGGCTGGACGCCGACTTCGTGTCCGAGCTGGGCGGCCGCAAGGAGATGTCCGAGTGGCTGACCGAGCACGGCCTGCCGTACCGGGACAGCACCGAGAAGGCGTACTCGACGGACGCGAACATCTGGGGCGCCACGCACGAGGCGAAGACCCTGGAGCACCTGGACACCGGCATCGAGACCGTCGACCCGATCATGGGCGTACGGTTCTGGGATCCGACCGTCGAGATCCTCACCGAGGACGTGACGATCGGCTTCGAGCGGGGCCGCCCGACCACCATCAACGGCAAGCAGTACGCGAACGCCGTGGACCTGGTGACCGAGGCGAACGCGATCGGCGGCCGGCACGGCATGGGCATGTCCGACCAGATCGAGAACCGGGTCATCGAGGCCAAGAGCCGCGGCATCTACGAGGCGCCGGGCATGGCCCTGTTGCACGCGGCGTACGAGCGGCTCGTCAACGCGATCCACAACGAGGACACGCTCGCCACGTACCACAGCGAGGGGCGGCGGCTCGGCCGGCTCATGTACGAGGGGCGCTGGCTGGACCCGCAGTCGCTGATGCTGCGGGAGTCGTTGCAGCGCTGGGTCGGCACCGCGGTGACCGGTGAGGTGACGCTGCGGCTGCGGCGCGGCGAGGACTACTCGATCCTCGACACGTCCGGACCGGCGCTGAGCTACCACCCGGACAAGCTGTCGATGGAGCGTACGGAGGACTCGGCGTTCGGCCCGGTGGACCGGATCGGCCAGCTGACGATGCGCAACCTGGACATCGCCGACTCGCGGGCCAAGCTGGAGCAGTACGCGGGGCTCGGGCTGGTCGGCACGGCGCACCCGGCGCTGGTCGGGGCGACGGGGTCGACCGAGCTGATCGGCGCGATGCAGGCCGGCGGCGCGGAGGCGATCGCCTCGCGGGGCAAGGACTCCGGCGAGGACGCGACGCTGGACCGGGTCGCCATGGAGTCCGGCACGGACTGACCGACACGCACCTCGGGCCGGTACCGCTGCGGTGCCGGCCCGCCGTCGTGCGTCGCGCGGCGCCCGTGGGTGGTCAGCGCACGGTGCGTTCGTCGGGCAGCGGCGCCGGACGCGGCGGTACGGGGGACGAGACGATCACCGAACTGGTCGTCTGGCCGTACGGCAGGAAACGGTCGAGGACGTCGGCGAGCCGGTCCAGTGCCGGCACGTGCACCCGCATCAGGAAGCAGTCCTCGCCGGTGATGCGGTGGCACTCCGTCACTTCCGGCGTGTCCCGGGCGAGGTCGGCGAGCTTGGGCAGCTGGCCGGGACCGGGCCGGACCCGTACCCAGGCGGCGACGGGGAGGCCGAGCGCGGCCGGGTCCACGTCGAGGCGGTACCCGCGGATCACGCCGGCGCGTTCCAGCCGGCCGACGCGTTCGGTGACGGTCGGCGCGGACATGCCGACGCGGCGCGCGAGGGCGGACATGCTCAGCCGCGGGTCGTCGCGCAGCGCGGCCAGCAGCCGCAGGTTCGCCGGGTCGAGCAGGTCGTTGGAGTTCTGAAAGCGTTCGCCGGATCTGGCCGGTCTCCTCGACGACATCTCCGCCTCCTGCCTTACGTTTGCCATGGTGGCAGCGTCATCCGCATCGCAGACTCTATGCCGTGCCCAGCCCCCGTGTGCCGCCGCAGGTGTACTTCGTCGGATCGGCCGTCTGCCACTACCTCGGGCCCGCGTTCGCGGTGCTGCTGTTCCCGCGGGTGGGGCCGCTCGGCGTGGCGTGGCTGCGGATCGCGTCCGCGGCGGCGGTGTTCGGCGGGTGGCGGCGGCCGTGGCGGTCGCTGCCGCGGCACGGGGCCGGTGCACCGCTGGGCGCCGCGTGGCTGCCGGTCCTCGCCCTCGGCCTCGTACTCGCGGCCATGAACGTCGTGTTCTACCAGGCGATCGCGCGGCTGCCGCTCGCCACCGTCGGCGCGATCGAGTTCCTCGGGCCGGTCGCGCTCGCCGCGGCCGGGCTGCGCGGCCGGCGCAACCTGGCGGCGCTGGCGTTCGCGGTCGGCGGCGTCGCGCTGCTGGCCGACGTACGGCTGCGGGACGAGCCGCTGGGATTGGTGCTGGCGTTCGCCAACTGCGCCCTGTTCGTCGCGTACGTGGTGCTGAGCAAGCGGATCGCGGCCACCGGCGCGGGCGTCGACCGGCTCGGCGCCGCGATGCTCGTCGCCGCGGTGGTGGTGTCGCCGGTGGCGCTCGGGTCCGCCGCGCCCGCCTTCGCCGACCCGGTACTGCTCGCGGCCGGCGCGGCGGTCGGCGTCTGCTCGTCGGTCCTGCCGTACGTGCTGGACCAGCTCGCGCTCGCCCGGCTGTCCCGCGCCGGTTTCGCGCTGCTGCTGGCTCTGCTGCCGGCGACCGCCACGGTCATCGGTCTGGTCGTCCTGCGCCAGGTGCCGCGCCCCGCGGACCTGGCCGGGATCGTGTTGGTGGTCGCGGGAGTCGCGCTCCACCGGGAGGGAAGGACAGCATGACGGTACCGCTGGGTCGGGACGGGCTCACCGTCTCGCGGCAGGGACTCGGCTGCATGGGCATGGGCCACTCGTACGGCCGCGCGGACGACCGGGAGTCGGTCGCCACCATCCGCCGCGCCGTCGAGCTCGGCGTCACGCTGCTCGACACCGCCGACCTGTACGGCTCGTCCACCGGTGACCCCGGCAGCAACGAAACCCTTGTCGGACAAGCGATCCACCACATCCGGGACCAGGTCGTCCTGGCCACCAAGGTCGGATTCGTGTACGCCGACGGCGAGCGCCGGCTGTGCGGCCGCCCCGAGTACGTGCGGGCGGCGTGCGACGCGTCGCTGCGGCGCCTCGGCACCGACCGCATCGACCTGTACCACCTGCACCGCGTCGACCCGGCCGTACCGGTCGAGGACAGCGTCGGCGCGCTCGCCGAGCTGGTCGCCGCCGGCAAGGTACTCCACATCGGACTGTCCATGGTGGACGCCGACCAGCTCCGCGCCGCCCACGCCGTGCACCCCGTCAGCGCGGTCCAGTCCGAGTACTCGCTGTGGCGGCGCGACATCGAGCACTCGGTACTCCCCGCGGCGCGGGCGCTCGGCGTCGGCCTCGTCCCGTACTCCCCGCTCGGCCGCGGCTTCCTCGCCGGTGCCGTCGCGGCCGGCGACGACGTCGGCCGGTTCCGGTCGACCCTGCCCCGGTTCGGGCCCGCCGCACTCGCCGCGAACGCGCACATCGCCGACACCGTACGGGATGTGGCGGAGGAACTGGGTGCGACCGCCGCACAGGTGGCGCTGGCCTGGGTGCACAGCCGCGGCGCCGACGTGGTACCGATCCCCGGCACCCGGCACCGCCGCCACCTCACCGCGAACGTCGGCGCGCTCGACCTGACGCTCTCCCCCGCCCAGCTCGACCGGCTGGATCGCTTGCACCGCACCGTAACCGAGTGACAGCAACGGTCGGCGGCCGGGCGCAGCATGGCGGGCACTCCGCCCGCGCCGCCGGCACGCGCCCGCGGTGCCCGGCGAGCGCGTCGTCAGACGGCGAAGACCTGGGTGTCGTCGGCGAACGCCTTGAACTCCAGCGCGTTGCCGGCCGGGTCGTGCAGGAACATGGTCCACTGCTCGCCCGGCTGGCCCGCGAAGCGCAGGTACGGCTCGATGACGAACGTGACGTCGGCGGCGCGCAGCCGCTCGGCGAGCCGGTGGAACTCCGGTACCGGCAGGATCAGCCCGAAGTGCGGCACGGGCACGTCGTGGCCGTCGACCGGGTTGTGCGCGCCGCCCCCGGCGCGGGCCGCGGCCAGGTGGGTGACGAACTGGTGGCCGTGCAGGTTCCAGTCGATCCAGGTGTCGGTGCTGCGGCCCTGCGCCAGGCCGAGGACCTCGCCGTAGAACCGGCGGGCGGCGGCGAGGTCGTCGACCGGCATGGCCAGGTGGAACCGCGGGATCGGGGTACTCATCGGTCGGCACCTTCCGGTTGGTTGTCGCAATGTTAACATTGCGACAACGGGAGGAGACACATGGTCGAACAGCGCAGGGTGGCCGTCGAGAAGCGCAGGACGGCCGTCGAGCAGCGCACGGTGGCGCCCGCCCGCCGCCGCGGCCTCGCCGACGAGGTCGCCGACAGCATCCGCGACGCGGTCTTCGCCGGGACGTACCCGCCGGGTGCGCAGCTGCGCGAGGTGGAGCTGGCCGCCGCGCTCGACGTCAGCCGCGGACCCGTCCGCGAGGCGCTGCTCCGCCTCGAACGCGAGGGACTCGTCCGCACGTCGTGGCACCGCGGGGCCACCGTCACCACGCTGTCCGCCGACGACGTCGCCGAACTCGACAGCCTCCGCGGCGCGCTCGACCGGCTCGCCGTCGAACAGCTCGTCGCGCACGCGTCCGACGCCGACCTCGACGCGGTCGCCGACGCCGCCGACCGGATCGGCCGTACGAGTGACGAGCACGCCATGGTCGGCCACGACATCGCCTTCCACGACGCGGTGTACGCGGCGAGCCACCATCGGCGGCTCCAGGACGCGTGGCGCGCGGTCCGGTCCCAGGTGCATCTCTACCTGCTGACCCGGATCGGCCACAGCACCGACGACTACCTGGCGCACGTACCGGACGAGCACCGGGCACTCGCCGCCGCGCTGCGCGCCCGCGACGCGGACACCGCGCTCGACCTGTTCGCCGCGCACCGCCGGCACGCGTTCGAGGTCCTCACCGCCGGCGACGCCGAGCGCCGCCCCTGACCGCGCCCGTTCGTACGAGGCGGCCGCTCCGGCGCGCCGGCCGATCCGGCCTGCGGCACGCGGTCGCCACGACGCGGACCCGCGCCGCCGTACCCACGACGGCGCCGAGCGACGCCGATCCGTGACGTGGCACGGAAACCCGGGTCCACGCTGCCGCGGCGCGATGTGGATCCGTTGCGCCGCAAGGCATCACGGTCCCACGACCAAACCCGGGACGGTCAGGCGACGCCGGAGAAGCCCGCCGGACGACGTGGAGTACGGCGGGCGGCGGTGCGCTGGCCGCAGACGTCGACGCGGTCGGAGTCGCCCTCGATCCAGGCACGCAGCCCGGCGAGCGTACGGGTGATGAGGCGGGAGACGTGCATCTGCGACAGGCCGACCCGGGCCGCGATCTGGCTCTGCGTCTGGTTTTCGAAGTACCGGAGGAACAGCAGTTCGCGTTCGCGGTCGGGCAGCTGGTCGAGTGCCGGCCGCAGGGAGACGCGGTCGGCGACGAGTTCGACGCGCTCGTCCCGGGCGCCGATCAGGTCGCCGACCTCGCAGCTCTGGCCGTCCCGCCGGACGGGCAGGTTCAGCGAGGCGGTCGAGTACGCGCGGTCGGAGCCGAGGGCGGCGAGTACCGCGCGGCGGTCGACCCGCAGGGCCGCGGCGACCTCGGCGCTGGTGGGGTCGTGCCCGGCACGCTGGGCCAGCTCGTCCACGGTGCGCTGCACGTCGCGGCGCAGTTCCTGGAGTTCGCGGGGGACGCGTACATCCCAGCACTGGTCACGGAAGTAGCGTTTGAGTTCGCCCTGGATGGTGGGCACGGCGTAGCCGAGGAAGCCGCCGAGCGCGGGGTCGAAGCCGTCGACCGCCTTGACCAGGCCGACCCGCGCCACCTGGACCAGGTCGTCGGGCGACTCGCCGCGGTTCGCGTACCGCCGGGCGATCCGGTCGGCGACCGGCACCAGCCCCTCGATCGCCGTGGTACGCAACGTTGTCCGGCGCGTACTGCCGCTGGGCAGTGCGGCCATCCGTCGCAGCATTCTCTCGTGGTAACGGACAGGGTCGTCACGCATCGCCGCACACACCCCCGGGGCGTCGTACGCCGCGGTCGGCCGCGACGCTGCCGATCTGTCATCACGGGATCGGTTACCCCGTCGGCGGTCCCGCGAAACCGTCCACTGTGGATGGAATGCACCGCGTCGACCGGTACGCTGCGGCGAATGCATCGCAGTCGCGCGTACGCCGTCCTGATCGACACCCCGGCCGACGAGGCACCGCGGGCCGCCGCGTTCTGGTCGGCGGCACTCGGCGCGACGGCCCGGCCGTTCGGCCCGGCGCCGCAGTTCACGTCGCTGCACGACGCGCTGCCCGGATTGGTGGTCGCCGTACAGGCCGTCGACGACACGCCGCGCTACCACCTGGACATCGAGACCGACGACGTCGGGGCGGAGACCGCGCGGCTGGTCGCGCTGGGCGCCACCGAGATCGCGCGGTGGCAGGAGTGCCGCGTGCTGCGCGCGCCCGGCGGCCACCTGCTGTGCGTACTGCCGGTGGAGACCCCGCCCGACGAGTTCGCCGCGGCGGCGAACGTGTGGCCCTGAGGCCTCAGCCGGTCAGCAGCGCGGCGAACCCGGCCCGGTCGACGTCCGGGTGCAGGTCGCTGACCTGGCCGGAGCCGGCCTCGACCACCCGCCATGCCCCGTCGGTACGGCGGGCCAGGTCGGTGGCGACGAGCCCGCCGCCGAGCGCCTCGACCGCGGGACGTACGGCGGCCAGATCCGGTTCGGGGCAACGGATCCGGGCGCTGTCCGGGTGCGGGGTCACCAGCTCGGGGCTGCCGTCCCGCCACCAGACGCGTACCTCGGGGTCGTCGAAGGGCTCGAACGCGCGCAGCACGATGCCGCCGGCCAGGTCGTCGCCCTGCAGGTCGAGGAAGCGCCGCACGACCCGGCCCAGCCGTACGGTGTCGGCGAGGTCGGGGACGAAGCACGCCTCGTGCCACTCGTGCTTGCGGGACTTGACGAAGTCCTTGACGATGCCCGGCCCGGCCGGCAGCCGCGCGGCCAGCTCGGCGAGTTCCTCGTCGGCGACCGTCGCGCCCGGGGTCACCGGCAGCCAGGCGCTCGCCGGCGTCACCGCCTCGAACGCCCGGTACCAGCCGGGCAGCTCGTGCACCGCGCGGTACCTCCCGGGCGGCACGCGCAGCCGTACCCCGCGCCGGGCCAGCGCGTCGGCCAGCTCCGCGTACCGGTCGGTCGGCACCATCCAGCCGCGGTACCAGGCGGCCTCGGGCAGGTCCACCGGTACGGAGGCGACGGCCCGGTCGGGTTCGCCGGCGAGCAGCGCGTCGTGGTCGACGAGGGCGACGGCACCGCCGGCCGCGCGGACGGCCGCGGCCTCCGCCGCGAAGTGCTCGTCGACCCGCTTCGGCCGCAACGGGTCGCGGCAGTACAGGACGGGGGTGGGCATGACTCCGGACGGTACCGCGCCGGCGCGGCTTGACCTCGACCGCGCTCGAAAACCTACCGTCGAGGTCATGACGACGACACTGGTCACCGGCGCGAACAAGGGTCTCGGGTTCGAGACCGCCCGACAGCTCGTGGCCGCGGGGCACACCGTGCACCTCGGCAGCCGCGACCTCGAACGCGGCCGGCGGGCGGCCGAGGCGATCGGCGCCCGCGCGGTGCAGCTCGACGTCACCGACGACGCCTCCGTGGGCGCCGCGGTACGCACGATCGAGGCGGCCGGCGGGCTCGACGTCCTGGTCAACAATGCCGGGATCCAGGCCGAGATGCGCGACGGCACGGTGGTCGTCGGCGCCGCGGACCTGACCGCCGACGTGCTGCGCGAGACGTTCGAGACGAACGTGTTCGGCGTGGTGCGCGTGCTGCACGCGTTCCTGCCGCTGCTGGCGCGGTCGGCGGCGCCCGTCGTGGTCAACGTGTCCAGCGGCCTGGCCTCGATCACCCGCGCCACCACCCCCGGCAGCCCCGGGTACGACTACCGCGGCGTCGCGTACCCGGTGTCGAAGACGGCGGTCAACATGCTGACGGTGCAGTACGCGAAGGCGTTTCCGGAGATGCGGATCAACGCGGTCGAGCCGGGCTTCACGAGTACCGACCTGAACCAGGGCACCGGGACGAAGACGGTCGAGGAGGGCGCGCGGGCGATCGTGCAGCTCGCGCGGATCGGTCCGGACGGCCCGACCGGCAGCTACCGTACGCTCGACGGCACGCTGCCCTGGTAGCCGGAATCCCTTCACCGGCAACGGAATCCGGCGTCAGCGCGTCAGCCCGGCCTCCCGCGCCAGCAACCCCGCCTGGGTACGGTTCGCACAGGCGAGCTTCACCAGCAGGCGCGAGACGTACCCCTTGACGGTGGCCTCGCTGAGGTGCAGCCGCTGGCCGATGCGCGCGTTGGGCAGGCCCTCGCCCAGGCAGGTGAGGACCTCGCGCTCGCGCTCGGTCAGCTCGGCGACCAGCCGGCCGGCGCCGTCCGGTACGGGGCCGGTGGCGGCCAGCAGCCGGCGGGTCGCCGCGGCCGACAGTACGGTGTGGCCGTCGGCGGCCACCCGTACCAGACCGATCAGGTCCTCCGGCGGTGTCGACTTCAGCAGGAACCCGGCGGCACCGGCGCGCAACGCCCGCGTCACGTACTCGTCGGTGTCGAACGTGGTGAGCACGACGACGGCGGGGGCGTCCGGCCGGGCGGTGATGTGGCCGGTGGCGGTGAGCCCGTCCATGCCGGGCATCCGCAGGTCCATCAGCACCACGTCGGGCCGGAACCGGGCCACCGCCTCGATCGCGGCGGCGCCGTCCGCGGCCGTCCCCACCACCTCGACGTCGTCCGCGGTACCGAGGATCGTGGACAGGTACGCGCAGACCAGCTCCTCGTCGTCGACGAGCAGGACACGGACGCGGCGGTCAGCGGCTGGACACATGGGAAGGCATTGTCGCATTCACCCGGAACCCGCCGGACTCCGCCGGGCCGGCCGTCAGTGTGCCGCCCAACGCCTCGACCCGGCGGCTCAGCCCGAGCAGCCCGGTGCCGCTCCCGGTGTCCGGCAGCCCGGCCGGTCCCGCCGCGGGTCCGTTGCGCACCACCACCTCCACCCGGTCCGTCCGGTACCGGACGGTCACGTCGACCGCCGCGCCCGGCGCGTACCGGTGGACGTTGGTGAGGGCCTCCTGCACGATCCGGTACGCGGTGCGGCGGACGATCGGCGACGCGACGCCCGGGTCACCGTCCTCGGCGAGTACGACCGGCAGGCCGACGGCGCGGGAGTCGGCGACCAGGGCCGGCAGGTCGTCGGCGGGCGGTGCCGTGACCGCTCCGGTACCGGTGTCGCCGCGCCGGATCATCCCGAGCAGGTCGCCCAGCTCCTGCAACGCCTGGCAGCCGGTGAGGCGCAACGCCTCCGCCGCGTCCCGTACGGCCGGATCCGGGGTGGTGAGCCGCAACGCGCCCGCCTGCAGCACCATCAGGTTCACCCGGTGCGCCACCGAGTCGTGCAGTTCCGAGGCCAGGCGGCTGCGTTCCTGGGCGCGGGCCTGCTCGGCGAGCAGTACGCGCTCCCGTTCGGCCTGCTCGGCGCGGTCCCGCAGGGCTTGCACCATCTGCCAGCGTGCCGCCAGGTACAGGCCGAGCAGGGCGGGGACGGCGGTGTGCAGGATGCCGACCGGGGTGCCGGACCACGTCGGGCGCCACGGGTGCGCGGCGAGCACGGTGGCCACCGCGATCAGTACCCAGAGGGCGGGTGCGCGGGTGCGCGGCGCGTACCGGCGGAGGCCGACGACGGCGCTGAACAGGGCGATCGGCGGCCACAGATTCACCGCGGCGTACCGGTCGGTCAGCGCGCCGGGTGCCACCACCGACGGCAGCAGGCCCACCACGACCACCGCGGCGACCAGTACGGAGACGGCGACCGGCCGCGCCCGCAGCGCCGGTACCGCCGCCGAGGTGACCACCTGCAGCGCCGTCACCGCCCACACCACCGCCGACCCGGTACCGCCCGCCAGCGGCACGGAGCCGAGGGCGGCCAGCACGAGCAGCGCGACCGCCACCCCGTCGACGACCCCGTCCCGTCTCGTCCGCCCAGCACACTCCGGCACACCGACACGGTACTGAGCCGGCGGCACCGTACGGGTGCGTCACGCGCGGACAGCGACGAAGGTCGTGTCCGGTCGCGACCTTCGTCGGGCCGGAACGCGACGTTTCCCGCTCGCGGCGGGGTACCGGCGGGCGGTGTGATCGACGCACGGCGCCGGAGCCGGCGCCCGCCGATCACCTGGGGGTACGACGTGACGCACCACCGACCCGCCGGACGCCGCCGGGCCGCCCTGACCCTGGCCGTACTCACCCCGGTCGTGGCCGAGCTGGGGCTCGGCAGTACGCCGATGCACCTGGCCTTCCTGCTCCTGCTGTGGCTGCCGATCTACGGGGCGGGCGTGCTGCTCATCCGCGAGGCCGTACGCCGGGTCGGCGGCGGCTGGGCGAGCCTCGTGCTGCTCGGCGTGGCGTACGAGCTGGTCGAGGACGGCATCGGGTTGCAGGCCCTGTCCAGCCCGCACCTGTACGGCGCCGCCGGGTGGGCGCCGCGCCTGTTCGGCCTGAACACCGCGTACTGGGAGGTGAACGTCGTCTACCACGTGGTGTTCAGCGTGCTGGTCCCGATCGCCCTCACCGATCTGATCTTCCCCGCGCACGCCGACCGCCCGTACCTGAAGCGCGGCGGGCTCGTCGGCGTCGCGGTCTGCGCCGTGGTCGGGGTGGCCCTGCTGCGGGTCAGCGTGCCGCCCAGCCAGGACCCCGGCTACGTCGCGCCCGCCTGGGTACTCCTCGGCTGTGTCGCCGCCGTCGCTCTCCTCGCCGTCGTCGCCCTCCGGGTACTCCCCCGGCGCGCCGCCCGCCCGCTGCCCGCCGGCCCCGCCCCCGCGCCGTGGCTGGCCGCCGCCGTCGGGGCGGGCGCGACTCTGGTGTTCTTCGCGCTGGCGTACCCGGCGTTCGGCGCGAAGCAGCCGGCCTTCACGCACGGGGCGTGGGCCCTCGTACCGATGGCCGTCGCGGCGCTCGTCGCCGCCGGCACCACGCTGCTGGTGTACCGGTGGTCCGGCCGGCGCGGCTGGAACGACCGGCACCGGATCCGGCTCGTCGGCGGCGCGCTGCTCGCGCACACCGCGTACGGCGTGGCGGGTGTCGTGCACACCCTGTTCGACCGCGTCGGGCTCGCCGTACTCGGGCTGCTCACGCTGGCGCTGCTGGCCGCCCTGGACCGCCGCCGTACCCCGGCGTTGCCGCAACCCGCCGCCGCCCGGTGACCGGTTCCCCGCCGGGCTGGTGTGGCGGTCGGTCCCGTGCCCGGCACGGGTGGGGTCAGGTGGGCGCGCCGGTCGGGAGGACGGCGACGGGCGCGAGGTCCAGCGACCGCCAGTCCCGCCACCCACCGGCCGGTACGTCCTGGACGCGCTCGCGCAGGGTGCCGTCCGGTGCCAGGGCGACGACGTGGATGCGGCCGGTGGCGTCGGTACCGACACTGGGCGTGCCGGCGAACGGGCCGGTGCCGAACTCCTCGATCGCGGACCAGCCGCCGTCGGCGTCCTGCCAGCGGTGCGTGAGGACGGCGCCGCCGGGCGGTACGAGGAAGGCTTCGAGTCGGCCGTCGGCGTTGACGGCGACCGTCGGCGAGGCGTCGGCCCAGAGCGCGAACCCTTGCCACGGCGCCCATCCGCCGCTCGGGGCGGCCTGCGGGCGGAGGTTCACCCCGGTGCCGACGGGCGCGACGGCGAACACGGTGAGCAGGCCGCGCAGGTCGCGTTCGATGGTCGGGGCGGAGCCGGCGGGGGTGGGGCCGAGGGTGGTGTCCCAGTCGCTCCAGTTGCCGTTCGGCGCGTTCTGCCAGCGGTGCGCCAGGTACGCCGCGGCCGGGCCGAGCGCGAGTACCTCCAGGCGGCCGTCGGCGTTGACGCCGACCACGGGCGGGCCGCCGGCCGGTCCGCCGAAGGTCGCCCAGTCGCTCCAGTCGCCGCCGGGCGCCAGCTGCCAGCGGTGGCTCAGGTACGCCCCGGCCGGGCCGAGCGCGAACGCCTCCAGCCGGCCGTCGGCGTTGCGGGACACGGCCGGTGCCGCGCCGGCCGGCCCGCCGAACGGCAGCCAGTCGTCCCAGCTCCCGTCCGCCCGCTGTACGCGCGTCGTCAGGTCCCGCCCGTCGACGCCGAGGGCGAACACCGCCAGCCGCCCGTCCACCTCCCGCGCCACCGTGGGCACGGCACCGGACGGCGGCCCGAACCGTTGCCACGTACCGGAACCGGACGCTGTCAGTACACAGTGGAGGGTGGTGTGGTCGGTGCGGTCGAGGGCGAACAGGTGCAGCCGGCCGGCGCCGTCGAGCGCCACCGCGGGGTTCGCCGGGCTCTGCCAGGGCGGCGGGGACGACCGCCAGCGCAGCGGCGCAAGGTACACCCCGCGCTCGAACGAGCCGGCGCCGGTGACCCACCAGTCGTCCCCGTCCGCGACGACCTCGGCCGCGTGCGCCGGTACGTGCCCGGCCCAGTCGGACACGGTGAAGTGCAAGGGATCCCGGCTGCGGAACACGTCGGTGCCGACGTACCCGTTGCGGGGGCCGACGAACAGGTACCAGAAGCCGTCGCGGTACACGACGAACGGTGACTCGGTGACGGAGGCCGAGTCGTCGTCGGTGGCCGGGTCGGTGAACGCGGTGCCCGGCTCGCTCCAGTGCACCAGGTCGGTACTGGTCCGGTACGCGACGATGTGGTTGCCGTGCCAGGCTGCCAGCTCGCAGTAGTACATGACCCAGCGGTCGCCGACGCGCACCACGTACGGGTCGCGCGCGACGAGGCCGCGGAACAGCGGGCCGGACGGCAGCCGGGTCCAGGTGGTCAGGTCGGTGGAGGTGGCCAGGTTGACCGCGGCGCCGTCCCCGCCCGCCGCGTAGAACATGTGGTACGTCCCGGCGTGCTCGACGACGTGCGGCGCCCACAGGTGCACCTCGCCGAAGTACGAGGGGTCGACGGTGAGGGCGTCCGGCAGGGTGGTCCACGGTCCGGCGAGGTCGGGCGCGCTGGCGTGCGCGAAGCTGATCTCCCTGGCCCCGTCCGGGAACTGGCCGGGCGGCGCGGCGTCGCCGACGATTCCGAACAGGTGCCAGCTGCCGTCGGCGGCGCGGACGACGGTGTGGTCGTTGATGTACCGGGCCGGTCCGCCGGCCGGCGTCGGGTCGTACACGTGCCGGAACGGGCCGGCGCCGACCCACCACGCGGTGTCCTGCGCGGCGGCGGGGCCACCGGTCAGCAGCGGGGCCACGGCCGTCCCGCCGAGCGCCGCCAGCACCGTTCTGCGTGTCATCCGGACCATCGCGGCCTCCGATGTACATCGTTGTACATCGTTTCTAGCAAACCGGACGGGACCGTCCAAGCCCCGCGGTCAGCGCTCCGGTACGAGTGCCACCTTGCCGCGCCGACCCTCGTCCGCCACCCGGTACGCCAGCTCGGCCTCCGCCAACCCGTACGTGTCGGTGACGACGCGTGCCGGGTGCAGGTCCCACCGGGCCAGGTTGTCCAGCAGCTCCGACATCCGCACGATGCTCGTGACCCACGAGCCGTACACGGTGATGCTGCGGTGGATCAGGGCCGCGGACACGTCGACCGGGCCGAGCGTCCCGCCCTCGCCGACGAACACGCAACGGCCCCAGCGCCGGGTGTGCGCGAGCGCCCCGGCCTGCGCGGCGCCCACCCCCGAACACTCCACGCTCACCTCGTACTCCCCGGTCGGGGTCGGGCGCGCGTCGGTCACCGCGGCCAGCTCGCCGGCCAGCTCGCGGCGAGAGGCGACCGGGTCGACGCCGACCACCTCGGCGGCGCCGAGCGCCCGCGCCAGCATCCCCACCGCCAGGCCGACCGGACCCAGCCCGGTCACGAGTACCCGGTCCGCGCCGGACACCCCCGCCCGCCGCAGCGCCTCGTACGCGGTGCCGAAGCCGCACGCCACGCACGCGCCGTCCAGGTACGACAGGGTGTCGGGCAGCGGCACCAGGTCGTCCTCGTCGGCCAGCAGGTACTCGGCGTGCCCGCCGTCGCGCTGCCACCCGTACGCCCGGCGGCCGGCGCCGGTGCAGCTGATCCGGTAGCCGGCGCGGCAGTCGTCGCAGCGCCCACACCCCGAGATGTGGTACACCACCGCCCGGTCACCGACCGCCGTACGCCGGCAGCCCTCCCCCACCGCGGTCACCTGGCCGCACGGCTCGTGCCCCGCCACGACCCCCTGGTACGCCTCGGGTCCGGTGCCCAGGTGCTCCCGGTAGATGGCCCGCAGGTCGCTGCCGCAGATCGTCGACGCGCCGACGCGCAGCAGCACCTGCCCGTACCCGGGCTCCGGCACGTCGACCGTCCGGAGATCGACGACGCGCCCGCCCGGCAGGTACACACCTCTCATCCGGACCATCCTGCCACCCGCCGCGGCCCACCGGGAATCACGCGCGGACACCGTTGCGGCGCAAGGGAAGTCAGCGGACCCGGAAGTTGGCCATCATCATCATGTCCTCGTGTTCCAGGTTGTGGCAGTGGAACACGTACCGGCCGCGGTAGCCGTCGAAGCGGAGCAGCACCTCGACCGCGTCCCCGCTGGACAGGTCGACGGTGTCCTTCCACCCGCGGGAGTACCGGTCGGCGTTTCGTACCTGGAACGGCGCCAGGTGGACGTGCACCGGGTGCGGGACGTTCTGCGCGTGCAGCCGCCAGAGTTCGACAGTGCCGAGTTCCGGCTCGGCGGCCATGCGGTCGGGGTCGAAGAGGTGCCCGTCGACCGTCCACGGCGTCACCCCGTGGTGTTCCGGACCGCCGCGCCGGAACGTGAACTCGCGGCGCCGCACCGCCTCCGACACCCCCAACGGCCGGTACTCCGCCAGCCGTTCCGGTACGTGGCTGTCGTCGTGCCCGCGCCGCGCCACCACGAACCGCATGACCCGCGCCGTACCGCCGGAGCCGAGCCGGTTGACGAGCGTGACGCGCTGGCCGACGGAGTACCGGGAGAAGTCGACGACGACGTCGAACCGCTCGGCCTGGGCGATGCGCAGCGTGTCGTGCCCGATCGGCGCCGGCAGCAGCCCCTGGTCCCCGCCGACCTGGACGAACGCCCGGCCGTCCGGCGGCGGCGGATCCAGCGCCAGCTCGTACCGGCGGGCGTTGGAGGCGTTGAGCAGCCGGAACCGGTAGCGGACCGCGGACACCTCCATCGTCGGCCACGGCGCGCCGTTGACCAGGATGCAGTCGCCGAGCACCCCGCTCATGAACTCCGCCCGCACGCCCGGCATGCCGGTCAGCGACGGATCGAGCGCCGGGTACGCCAGCGCGCCGTCCGCGCCGAACGACCGGTCCGCGACCATCAGCGGTACGTCCCGGTCGCCCCGCGGCAGCGGTAGCGCGTCCTCCTCGTCGTCGTGCACGAGGTGGAACCCGGCCAGCCCGCGCCACACCTGCGGCCCGGTGAAGTCGAGCCGGTGGTCGTGGTACCAGAGCGTCGCGGCCCGCTGCTCCACCGGATACCGGTACTCGCGGCTCCCGCCCGGCGCGACCGTGTCCGTCGGGTACCCGTCGTGCTCGGCCGGTGTACGCCCGCCGTGCAGGTGCACCACCGTCGGTACGGGCAGCGCGTTGTGGTGCCGGACCACGGTGCGCCGGCCGCGCCGCGACACGATCGTCGGCCCGGGAAACACCCCCTCGTACCCCCAGATCGTGGTACGGGTGCCGGGCAGGATCTCCACCCGCGCGGCCCGCTGCGTGACCTCGTACGAGTCCACCCCACCGGCGGTACGCAGCGGGCGCAGTACCGGCGGGACCGGCAGCGGGACGCGGAACGGCGCGGGCAGCCGGGCGCCGCTCACCAGCAGCGCGCCGGCACTCGACTCCGTCTCGGTGTTCCCGCCGCCCATCGACAGGCCGCCGCACCCGGCCACGGCCGGTACGAGCAGCCCACCGGCCGCCACCCGGAACAGCCGGCGGCGACTGAGACTCACGAGCCCGACCGGCGCCGGTGCGCCCGTACCCGACGGTCCACCACGACCGCGACGACCGCGCCGACCACCGCCAGCGCCTGCTGGCCGAACCCGATCACCAGCGCCCACGGCGTGCTCACCGGGCCCTGCGCGACGACCACCCGCGCCACGATCTCGTCGAAGACCACGAACCCGACGGCCAGGCCGACGAACAGCCCGAGCACCGCCATCCCCAGCGTACGCATCGCCCCTCCACTCCGTCGCCGACCGGGCACAACGTAGGTCGGCGGGGTCCACGCGGGCATCCGTCCCGGCTCGTCGCCACGGTCGCCCCGGTACGACCCCAGGTGTCGCCCCGAGTCGACGGTCCCTCGCGTACGGGCGGGTTACGCTCCGGTCGTGAGCCTCGTCCGGCACCGCGCCGTACTCGGCGACGCGGCGCTGGGCGTCGGCGTGGCCGTCGTCGTCGCCGTCGCCATCGCCATGGACCTCGGCGGCGAACGCCGCCCCGACCCGGTCGCGTACCTGTTCGCCGCCGGGCTCGGCGCGCTCATGCTGGTACGCCGGCGTTTCCCGGTCCTCGCGCTCGTCGCCACCGGCACCGGCATCCTCGGGTACTACGCCGCCGGCTACCCCGCCGTCGGGCTCGCCCTGCCCGTCGCCGGCGCCCTGTACTCCGCCGCCGAGGCCGGCCGGTACCTGCCCGCCGCGCTCACCGCCGTCGCGCTCGTCGCGGTCAGTACCGGGTTCCGGCTCGCGCAGGGCGAGAGCGCCGCGTACCTGCTCGGGTTCGAGCTGGCGTCCACGGTCGGGCTGATGCTCGCCGCCATCGCGCTCGGTGCCGCCGTCCGGGCCACCCGCCTGCTCCGCGCCGAGCAGGTACGTGCCGCCCGGCGCGCCGCCGCCGAACGCGACGCCGAAGCCGCCCGCCGCGTCGCCCAGGAACGCCTGCGCATCGCCCGCGACCTGCACGACGTACTCGGGCACACCGTCGCGGTCATCACCGTGCAGGCCAACGTCGCCGACGAGGCGCTCGACGACGACCCCTCCGCCACCCGCGCCGCGCTCGCCACCATCCGCTCCGTCGGCGACACCGCCGTCCGCGAACTCCGCGACACGCTCGGCGTGCTCCGCGACGGCGCCGACCGCGCCCCCACCGGCAGCCTCACCCACCTCGACGCGCTCGCCGACGCCACCGGCCTCACCGTGTCCGTCCGTACCGAGGGGGAGCCGGTGCCGCTGCCGACCGTGGTCGACGCCACCGCGTACCGGATCGTGCAGGAGGCGCTCACCAACGCGCTGAAGCACGGCCACGCCACCCACGCCGACGTACTCCTCCGGTACGGTCCCGACCGCCTCCACCTCACCGTCACCGACCGCGGCGCGAACCCCGTCCACGAGGTACCGGACGGCGGGACGGGGATCGCGGGGATGCGGGAACGGGCCGCCCTGCTCGGCGGCACGGTCACCGCGGAACCGTTGCCGGACAACGGGTTCCGGGTGACGGCCACGCTGCCCGTGGCGGTCGGCCGATGATCCGGGTCGCGCTGGTGGACGACCAGCAGCTCCTGCGCGCCGGACTCGCCGCGCTGCTCGACCGCGCCGACGACATCACCGTCGTCGGCGAGGCACCGGACGGCGCCGCCGGCGTCGCGCTCACCCGCAGCCACCGCCCCGACGTCGTCCTCATGGACATCCGGATGCCCGGCATGGACGGGATCGAGGCCACCCGCCGCATCGTCGCCGACCCCGACCTGCGCGGCACCCGCGTCGTCGTCCTGACCACGTTCGACACCGACGAGCACATCGTCGACGCGATCCGGGCCGGCGCCGCCGGGTTCCTGCTCAAGAACACCGGACCCGCCGAACTCCGCGACGCCGTACGCACGGTCGCCGGCGGCGAGGCGCTCCTCTCCCCGTCCATCACGGCGCGGGTGATGGCCGCGCTCGCCGCCGCCCACCCGCGCGCCGATCCCGCCCGCATCACCGGACTCACCGACCGGGAACGCGAACTGCTCGCCGAGATCGCCACGGGCGCCACCAACAGCGAGATCGCCGGCCGGCTGTTCCTCAGCCCCGCCACCGTCCGCACGTACGTCAGCCGGCTGCTCACCAAGCTGTCCGCCCGGGACCGCGCCGAACTCGTCCGCGTCGCGTACGAGAGCGGCCTGGTCCGGCCCGGCGCCGACTGACGCCCGACTTCGCTTGCCGCCCAAGGGATCAGAAGCTATCCACTGTGGACGGTGGTAGTGCTCGCGCCCGGGCTGGTCCGGGGCGGTCCGGGGCGCGGGCGACGGGCGCGGGAGTACGAGGTGATTGGGCCCGGTCGCGCCGTCTGTCCGCACTGACGGATCGGAGCCGGGAGTCGGGGTGTGGAACGGCGGGCGGGTGGGCTGCTAGGGTGTCGCCAGTCGTCCGGGCCCGCCTTGGTCCGGGCCCTACGTTTCTCCTCCGCCCGGTGTCGGGGCGGCGGTGTGGGCGCGTGTCCCGTCCCACCGCGGTCTTGGACGTCCCCCGGCGGGCCAGGGCCGCACCTTCTCGCTCCACTCAGGCGCCGGCGGCCCACGACGGCCCGTCCCGCCGGTCGGCGACGAAGGACACTCCCATGCCACGGGCCGTTTCCGGCTACCGTTCCCTGCTGCGCACCCCGGGCGCGGCCGCTTTCTTCCTCACCGCCGCGTTCGGGCGGATCGGCATCGCCATGACCGGTCTCGGGCTGGTGTGGCTGCTGCACGCGCGCACCGGCTCGTACGGCACGGCCGGGCTCGCCGCGGCCGGTTTCGCGCTGGCCGAGGCGCTGGTCGGCCCGAACCTGGCCCGGCTGGTCGACCGGTTCGGCCAGACGCGGGTACTACCGCTTTCCCTTCTCGCGTACGGCATCGCCAGCGTCGGCGTGCTCACCGCGACCTCGGCGGTCCCGGCGGTCGTGGCGGCGACGTGCGCCGGCGCGGTGGTACCGCAGCTCGGTGCGCTGTCAGGGGCGCGGTGGGCGCACCTGTTGCGGGCGACGCGGTCGGACGAGCTGCCGACGGCGTTCTCGTTGGAGTCGCTGGCGAACGCGACCGCGTTCCTGGTCGGTCCGGTACTCGTCACGTCGCTCGGCGCGCTCGGCGACCCGGCCGTGGCCAGTACGATCGCGGTGGTTCTGATCGTGGGCGGGGGCGGCGCGCTCGCGGCGCAGCGGCGGACCGCGCCGCCGTCGGCCCGGGAACACCGGGCGCGGGCCGGCGACGCGGCCGGCACCGGGCGTCGGCTGTGGCGCCCGACGTTCCTGCTGCTCGCCCTGCTCAACCTGGCCATCGGCCTGTACTTCGGCACGATGGGGCTGTCCGTCAGCGCGTTCGCGACCAGCCACGGTACGCCGGGCGCCGCCGCGCCGATCGTCGCCGCGTCCAGCCTCAGCGGGCTGCTCGCCGGGTGGCTGTACGGCCTGCGCCGGCATCCCACGCCAGCCCGCCGGCAGCTCGTCGTCACGACCGCCTGGCTGGCCGGTACGGCGCTGCTGCTGCCGCTCGCACCGTCCGCGCCGTGGCTCGCCGTCGCGGTCGTGGCCACCGAGGTCGCGGTACCCCCGACGCTCGTCCTGCTCAACGTCCTCACCGAGCGCGCCGTCCACCCGATCGTGCTGACTCAGGCGTTCACCTGGGGAAACTCGGCCAGCGCTGCCGGTTCGGCGCTGGCGGCGTCACTCGCCGGCCGCGCCGTGGACTCCTGGGGCGCCTCCGCCGCGCTCGCGCAGGCCCCGGCGGCCGGCCTCCTGCTGCTCACCCTGGCCCTCGTCCTCGCCCGTACGACCCGCGACCGGTCCGCGCCACCCACCGAACCGGAGTCGCCGCCCACGACGCCCGAGCCCGCGGCGCCGGTCGCGCCACCGACACCGGCCGAGTGAGTCGCCGGGGACGTCGCACCGCAACGGCACCGGCGGGCGCCGCTCGGCGCCCGTTCCGTTGCGGGACAACGGAACGGGCGTGCCGGATCAGGACAGGGTGACGGTGGTGGTGAGCGCGAGGTCGGTGGCGGAGCGGCCGACGAGCAGGTCGACGGGGCCCGTCTCGTACTGCCAGGCGCCGTCCCAGTACGCGAGGGCTCGGGGCGGCACGGTGATCGTGACGGTCCGCGTGGCGCCGGGATCGGCGGTGACGCCGGCGAACCCGACCAGCCAGCGCACCGGACGGTCCACTGTGGACTCCGGCCGCGCCGCGTACGCCTGCACCACCGTACGGCCGCGGCGGGCCCCGCTGTTGGTCACGGTCACCCGGAGGGTCACGGTGCCGTCGGCGGCGACCTCCGCCGTGACCGCGTCGTACGCGAAAGTGGTGTAGCCGAGGCCGTGGCCGAACGGCCAGGCGGGGGTGGCGCCGGCGCGCAGCCAGGCGCGGTAGCCGACGTGGATGCCCTCGTCGTAGCAAAGCCGGCCGTCGACGGGGGTGACGTCGAGAACGGGCACGTCGGCCTGCGCGGCGGGCCAGGTGGTGGGCAGCCGGCCGCCGGGTTCGACCGCGCCGAGGAGCACGTCGGCGAGCGCGTCACCGTACTCCTGGCCGCCGAACCAGGTCAGCAGGACCGCGGCCGCGTCGTCCGCCCAGGGCAGGACGACGGGGGCGCCGGCGTTGACGACGACCACGGTACGCGGGTTGGCGGCGAGTACGGCGCGCACGAGGTCGTCCTGCCGGCCGGGCAGCGCGAGGTCGGCGCGGTCGTACCCCTCGGACTCGACGCGGTTGTTCGTGCCGACCACGACCACCGCCACGTCGCACGCCGCGGCGGTCTCGGCGGCGGCGGCGATCAACGCCTCCGGATCGGCGCGGTCCGGCCCCCGCCCGACCGTGCAGGACAGCATGCCGGCGAGCGCCCCGGTCCGGTCCGCGATGTCGTACTCGACGCGCAGGTCCACCGGGGTGTCCGCGACGAGGTCCACCTCGAACGTACTGGCCGGCGGGGACAGCAGCGCCGCGCCGAGGTCGGTGCCGACCGGCTCCAGCGTCCGCTCGTGCGCGAGGACGCCGTCGACGAAGATCCGCACCGTACCGACGGCCGCGAAGCCGAGCGACGCGCGCCCGGATTCCGTTGGTACGTAACGGGTGTGGAGTTCGAGAGTGTCGGACTCGGCGACCGGCGCGGCGGTGGCGCCGAGCCAGGTGAGCGCCGTCGTCCGGCGGTCCTCCGCGTACAGTTCGGCGCCGCCGGCCAGGAACCGCGCCCGTACGCCGCGGCCGCCGGTGACCGGGTTGGTGAGCTGCGCCAGCGGCAGTTCGGCGACGCCCTCCTGCACCACGGCACCCGTCGCGTACCGGACGTCGACGCCGGGCAGGGCGGCGCGGATGCCGGCCTCCGGCGACACGACCCGGTCCGGCAGTACGGTCGCGCTGCCGCCGCCCTGGGTACGGGCGAGCCGCGCGTTGTGGCCGATGACCGCGACCGAGGACAGCGCGGCCCGGTCGAGCGGCAGCACGCCGTCGTTGGCGACCAGGACGCTGCCGGCCGAGGCGACCCGCCGCGCGAGCGCCACCCCGTCCGCCGCGGGCGTACTCGCCGGGTCGGTGCTGGACGCCGGGTCGGGCGGGGTCGGCGTGCCGAGCGCGCCGACCCGGGATGCCAGGCGCAGCAACCGTTCCACCTTGCGGTCGACGACGCTCTCGGCGATGTCCCCGGCGCGTACCGCGGCGACCAGCGCGTCGCCCCACGGCCCGTCCGGACCGGGCATCACGAGGTCCTGCGCGGCGCGCGCGGCGGCCAGGCTGCGTACCGCGGTCCAGTCGCTGACGACGACACCGTCGAAGCCCCACTCGGTGTTGAGCGGCGTCTCCAGCAGGTCGTTCTCGCTCGCCGTCACCCCGTTGACCGAGTTGTACGCGCTCATCACCAGCCACGCGCCGCCGTCCACGACCGCCCGTTCGAACGGCAGCAGGTACAGCTCGCGCAGCGCGCGCTCGCCGACGACGGTGTCCGCGGTGAAGCGTTCCGTCTCGTAGTCGTTGGCCACGTAGTGCTTCGGCGTCGCGCCGATCCCGTTGTCCTGCAACCCTTTCACGTACGCGACGGCGACGGCCGCGGTCAGCTCCGGGTCCTCGCTGTACGCCTCGAAGTGCCGGCCGCCCAGCGGCGAACGGTGCAGGTTGACCGTGGGCCCGAGTACGACGTCGACGCCCTTGCGCCGGGCCTCCGCCGCCAGCGCCGCCCCGTACGCGCGGGCTAGGTCGAGGTCCCAGGCGGCGGACAGCGCGGTCGCGCTGGGCAGGTTCAGCGACGGTTCGCGCTCGTCCCAGCGCGGGCCGCGTACGCCGGACGGGCCGTCCGAGACGACCATCGACCGCAGGCCGATCGCGGGCGCCGGCCGGGTCGTCCAGAAGTCGCGGCCGGTCAGCAGCCCGACCTTCTCCTCCAGCGTGAGCCGGTCCACCAGGTCCCTGATGTCTGTCACGGGCGGTTCCCTCCCTGCTGCGCGGCGCGGTCGGTCCCGGCACGGCACCGGTTCGCCGGCCGGGCACCTCACAGCATGCCCGCCGGCGGCCCGCGATCCCAGCGTCCGGCGGGGACCGTCAGCGGGCGGACTTGCGGACGCCGGGCAGTTCGCCGCGCAGCGCCAGGTCGCGGAACCGGATGCGCGACAGCCCGAAGCGCCGCAGGTACCCGCGGGGCCGCCCGTCGAGGGCGTCCCGGTTGCGCAGCCGGGTCGGGCTCGCGTCGCGCGGCAGCCGGGACAGCGCCCGTACCGCCGCCGCGGTGTCCGCCGCCGACCGGGCCGGGTCGGCGACGGCACGCTTGAGTTCCGCCCGGCGTACGGCATGGCGGGCCACGACTGCCCGCCGCCGGACGTCCCGGGCCCGCGCGCCCGCGCCCGCCATCAGCGCTCCTCGCGGAACTCGACGTGCTCCCGCACCACCGGGTCGTACTTGCGCAGCACCAGCCGGTCCGGCGTGGTGCGACGGTTCTTCCGGGTCACGTACGTGTAGCCGGTCGCCGCCGTACTGCGGAGCCGGACGATCGGACGGAGCCGGTTCGACTGTGCCATCGGATCCTCGTCTTCCCGGGCGACGCGCGACGCGCCGCCCGCTCGTGTGTGGTGTCAGCCCTGCGCCCGCCGCCCGTAGCGACGGCGGAACTTCTCGACCTGGCCGGCCGAGTCGAGCACCCGCTGCCGACCCGTCCAGTACGGGTGCGATCCGCTGCTGATGTCCACCAGTACCAACGGGTACGTCCGCCCGTCGGTCCACTCGACGGTGCGCTCCGAGCTGACGGTGGACCGGGTGAGGAAGTCCTCCCCGGTGGACCGGTCCCGGAACACCACGGGGTGGTAGTCGGGGTGGATGCCTGGTTTCACGTCTCCTCCTTCGTCCCGTACGAACGTCACGTACGCCCGGCGCGATCGTGGCGCGGCGCTCAGCCGGCGGCCGGGCAGTCGGGGCAGCGGCCGAAGATCTCGACCGTGTGGCCCGTGTCGGTGAAGCCGTGCGCGGCGGCGACCCGGGCCACCGCCCGTTCGAGCGCGGGCAGGTCGACCTCGCGGGCGGTGCCGCACTGCCGGCACACGAGGTTGTGGTGGTGCGCGCCGCGGTCGCACCGCCGGTACAGGCGCTCGCCGCCGCCGAGGGTGACCACGTCCACGTCACCCGCGTCGGCGAGCCGCTGCACCGCCCGGTACACGGTGGTCAGGCCGATGCGATGGCCGGCGGCGACCAGCGCGCGGTGCAGGTCCTGGGCGCTGCGGAACCCGTCGCTGTCCGCCAGCGCGGACAGCACCACGGCCCGCTGCCGCGTCGTCCTCGTGCTCGTCATGTCGTCACCTCCCGCCGGGCCTAAAGCTAATGATAACCGTTTACGTCAGCGTCGACCACTCCTCAGGCACCCCTACGGCCGGGCCGGAGTCGGGCCGCTGCCGCTCCGCACCGGCGGCCGAGCCGTGGTCGGACAACGGGCAGCCGGTGCGCGGACCGGACAACCGGGCCAGATCCAGACCGAACCGTACGAACGCCAGAACCGTTGCGCGGTCACCGAAGTACGGGTTCCGGTCGAGCGCGGCGGCCCGCCGCCGGGCGCCCGCCGCTCGCCACCGCCGGTCCGGCAGCGGCGAGCCACGGCCCCAGCGCACAGTTGTTCAGCGTTCGACGACGGTCGGTCGGGTGCCGCGCAGCCGGGTGCCGACCGCCGCGCCCAGGTACGTCAGGGACGCGACGGCGAGGATGGCGAAGCTGGGCGGCAGTACCGGGACGAGAAAGCTTGCGGTGAGGCCGATCCAGACGCTCGCCACCGCGATGCCGGCGGACAGTGCGAGCCCGCGCAGCGGCCGGGTGGTGAGCCGGTGCGCCGCGCCGGCCGGCGCCGCCAGCAGCCCCAGGATCAGCAGCGCGCCGACCACCTGGGTGGACTCCGCCGCCGTCCCGCCGACCAGCAGCAGGAACGCGAACCCCAGCAACCGCACCGGTACTCCCCGGGCGGCGGCCACGTTCTCGTCCAGGCTGGCGAACAGCAGCGGGCGGGCGAGCAGCAGCAGGAGGGCGCAGATGACCAGGGCGACGACCGCGGTCCCGACGGCGCGCGACGCGGTCAGCCCGAAGATCGAGCCGAACAGGACGGTGACGCCGGCGGAGCCGTTCCCGGTGCCGCTGCGGACCGTGGTGTACAGGGTCAGGAAGAACACGCCGAGCCCGAGTACCCAGGCGAAGACGCCGCCGATGACGACGTCGCCGGGCCGGGCACGCCGGCCGAGCGCGCCCATCGCGAGCGCCACGAGCAGGGTGACGGCGAACAGGCCGATCCGGGCGTCGAGGCCGGCCGCGAGCGCGGCGAGAGCGCCGGTGAACGCCACGTGCGACAGTACGTCCGCGGTGAACACCTGGGCGCGCAGGACGAGGAACCAGCCGACGAGTCCGGCGGCCAGCGCGACGAACGTACCGGCCAGGAAGGCGTTCTGCAGGAAGGGATGCGCGAACATCACGGCGCCACCGCCAGCCGGCCGATGCGGTCGACCACCGCCCGGCCCGCGTACGCCAGCACGAAGCCGCCGAACGCGATCGTCGTCAGCCAGAACCCCAGCGGGTACGGCGAGTAGTACGCGGCGAACAGGGCGACCCACACGGTCACCACCGCCAGCAGTACGGAGGCGGCCAGGCCGCGCGCCGGTCGGGTGGTGAGCACCTGCACGGTCGCCGGCGGCAGGACGAGCAGCGCGAACACCAGCAGCGCACCGGTGATCTGGCCGACCTCCGCCGCCGTCACCCCCAGCAGTACCAGGAAGACGCCGCCCAACGACCGCACGGGTACGCCGTGCGCCCGCGCCACGTCGCCGTCCACCGAGGCGAACAGCAGCGGCCGGCCGACCAGCGCCAGTACGGTCAGCGCGACCGCGGCGACGACGCCGAGGAGTACCACCTGGCGGCTCGTGATGCCGAGGAAGCTGCCGAACAGCAGCGCACTCGTCCCGTTCAGGAATCCCTTGTACAGAGCCACGAACAGCATGCCGGACGCCAGCGCGAGCGCCTGCACCGTACCGACCGCGCTGGACTCGTCGCCGCCGCCGCGGCCCGCCGGCAGCAGCGCGAACAGCAGCGCGGCGAGTACCCCGAAGGCCAGATAGCCCACGGTGGCGCCGATCCCGAGCCACACCGCCGCGGCGGCGCCCGGGAACCCGACCATCGCCAGGGTGTGCCCGGCGAAACTCTGCCGGCGCAGCACCATGAACCAGCCGACGAGCGCCGCCGGTACCGCGACGATGGTGCCGGCCCGGAACGCGTTCAGCATGAACGGCAGCGACCACATCTCGCGCAGGTCGGCCAGCAGGTTCCAGGAGAACGTGCCGGTCACGCCGCACCGCCGTGCCGGTCGCCGTGGTGCGCCGGCGCCTCGGGCTGCCCGACCACCACCAGCCGTCCGTCCGATGTGGACAGTACTTCCACCGGCGTGCCGTACAGGCCGGTCAGCGTGTCCGAGGTGATCACCTGCGCGGGCGTACCGGACACGGCACCGCCGCGGCCCAGGTACACCACGCGGTCGAGGTAGCTCAGGATCGGGTTGACGTCGTGCGCGACGATCACCGTCGCCACCCGCTCCACCCGGCAGATCCGGCCGATCAGCGCCGCGACCGCCGCCTGGTTGGGCAGATCCAGGCTGTCCAGCGGCTCGTCCAGCAGCAGCAGGCGCGGCCGGCGGGCGAGCGCCTGCGCGATCAGCAGCCGCTGCTGCTCTCCGCCGGACAGCTGCCCGATCGGCCGGTGCGCGTACCCGGCCGCGCCGACCAGCTCGACCAGCTCCCGCACCCGCCGCCACGCCGCCCGGGAACGCTTGCCCGGCAACGGAAGTCCCCACCGGTCACCGTCCAGGCCCAGCCGCACCACGTCCAGCCCGCGCACCCGTACCGAGGCGTCGAAGCTGCGCCGCTGCGGCACGTACCCGACGGCGCGGTTGGCGCGGCCGGGCGGCCCACCGAGCAGCCGGACCGCGCCCGACGCCAGCGGTACCAGACCGAGCATCGCCTTCAGCAGCGTCGACTTGCCGACCCCGTTCGGCCCCAGCACCGCCACGAACTCGCCGGCCGAGACCGTCGCGTCCACGTGCGACCACACGGTACGCCCGCCGACAGCCGCGGTCGCGTCCACGACCGAGACGAGTACCTCCGCGGAATCCGCGCTGCGGGGCGGAATCCCGGTGCCGCGCAGATCCTCGCCGTGGTCGGGAATACCGGTGGCGGACGGATCCGCATCGTCGCGCGGGATCGCGGCGCGGTGCGGATCCTCGCTGTGGTACGGGATGTCGGTGTCGTGCGGGAGCGTGGACACGGTGCTACCGTCCCGTCGCGGTGGCGAGCGCCCGTTGCAGCGCGGTGAGCTGCGCGACCTGCCAGTCCTGGAACGAGGCGCCCGCCGGGGTCAGCGTCTCGGTGATCGTCGTGACGGGAATGCCCGCGGCCTTCGCCGCCTTCACCTGCGCCTGTACGTCGGGGGTCGCGTTCTGGCTGTTGTAGACGTACACCTTGATCTGCTTGGTACGGATCTGGGTGTCCGCGGTGGCCTTGTCGCGGGCGGTCGGGTCGGCGCCCTCGCTGACCGCGTCGAGCAGCCCCGTCGGCGTACGCAGGTCGAGGCCGAGCGCCGGGGCCAGCATCGCGAAGATGGACTCCGAGGCGCCGACGGGGGTGCCGTGGTAGCGCTGGTGGATCGTGTCGACGAGCCCGAAGTACCGCTTGAGGTTGGTGTCCAGCACCGTCTTCCGCTGCCGGTCGAAGAACGCCGCGTCCTTCGGCTCGATCTTCTTGTACGCCGCGGTGATCCGGTCGATCACCGTCCGCACGTCGTCCGGGTCGTACCAACGGTGCGGGTTTCCGCCGTCCTTCGCGCCGACCAGGTCGCCGACGGTCAGCATGGTCCGCGAGTCGGACGGGTTGGCGTCGGCGAGCTTCGTCGCCCACGGGTCGTACCCGACGCCGTTGGCGACGACCAGGTCCGCGGCGGCGATCCGGCGCCCGTCGGCGGCGGTCGGCTCGTAGTCGTGCGGGTCGGCGTCCGGGCTGTGGATGATGCTGGTGACCTGCGCGTGCGACCCGCCGAGCTGGGACGCGAGACTGCCCCAGAGGTTCTCCGCGGCGACCACGCGGATCGTCGTACCGCCGGCGCGGGTGTCGGCGCTGCCGGACGCGGTGGAGCAGCTGGCCAGCGCGAGCGCGGCGACGACGGCGGCACCGATCGCTCGTACGACGCGCCGGCGCGCCGGGGTGCCCTGCTGATGGGTGGGTGACACGTTTCGCCTCCGTGGATACATCGACGGCCGTCCACACGCTAACGAAAACCATACCCATTTTCAAGAAGTCGCCGACGGGACGAGGCGACGGTCACCACACCGCCACGGCAAACGTCCGCTTTGCCGGTACGGCAGCGGATCGGCCCCGTCCGCGACGCCTGTCCGGCAACCGACCCTCGGACCCGGACGGAAACCCGCGCACAGCACGGAACCCGGGCCGTCCACAAAGGACGACCCGGGTTCCGGTGGGCGTCGGCGTCAGGCCCCGACGTACGCGGCGAGGTGTTGGCCGGTGAGGGTGGCGCGGGTGGCGACGAGGTCGGCCGGGGTGCCCTCGAAGACGACGCGTCCGCCGTCGTGGCCGGCACCGGGGCCGAGGTCGATGATCCAGTCGGCGTGCGCCATCACGGCCTGGTGGTGCTCGATGACGATGACCGACTTGCCGGCGTCGACGAGCCGGTCGAGCAGGCCGAGCAGCTGCTCGACGTCGGCCAGGTGCAGGCCGCTGGTCGGCTCGTCCAGCACGTACACGCCGCCCTGGTCGGCCATGTGGGTCGCGAGCTTCAGCCGCTGGCGCTCGCCGCCGGACAGGGTGGTGAGCGGCTGGCCGAGCGTGAGGTAGCCGAGGCCGACGTCGGCGAGCCGTTCGAGGATCCGGTGCGCCGCCGGCGTACGCGCGTCGCCGGTGCCGAAAAACTCCGCCGCCTCCGCCACCGACATCGCGAGTACCTCGCTGATGTCCCGCCCACCCAGGTGGTACTCCAGCACGGACGCCTGGAAGCGCTTCCCCTCGCACTCCTCGCACGGGGTGGCGACGCCGGCCATCATCGCCAGGTCGGTGTACACGACGCCGGCGCCGTTGCAGGTCGGGCAGGCGCCCTCGGAGTTGGCGCTGAACAGGGCCGGCTTCACGCCGTTCGCCTTGGCGAACGCCTTGCGTACCGGTTCCAGCAGCCCCGTGTACGTCGCGGGGTTGCTGCGCCGCGACCCCTTGATCGGCGCCTGGTCCACGGACACCACCCCGGCGCTCGCCGGGACCGACCCGTGCACCAGCGAACTCTTCCCCGAACCGGCGACGCCGGTGACCACGCACAGCACGCCGAGGGGGATGTCGACGTCGACGTCGCGCAGGTTGTGCGCGTTGGCGCCGCGGATCGGCAGCTGCCCGGTCGCCTTGCGTACCAACGGTTTGAGGCTGGCGCGGTCGTCCAGGTGGCGGCCCGTGGTGGTGCCGCTGGCGCGCAGCCCGGCGACGGTGCCCTCGAAGCAGACCGTACCGCCGGCGGCGCCGGCGCCGGGTCCGAGATCCACGACGTGGTCGGCGATCGCGATCGCCTCCGGCTTGTGCTCGACCACCAGTACGGTGTTTCCCTTGTCCCGCAAGCGGAGCAGCAGGTCGTTCATCCGCTGGATGTCGTGCGGGTGCAGGCCGATCGTCGGCTCGTCGAACACGTACGTCACGTCGGTGAGCGAGGAACCCAGGTGCCGTACCATCTTCACGCGCTGCGCCTCGCCGCCGGACAGCGTGCCCGACGACCGGTCCAGCGACAGGTACCCCAGGCCGATCTCGGCGAACGAGTCGAGCGTCTCCTGCAGCGCGGTGAGCAGCGGCGCGACGGACGGCTCCGCCAGGCCGCGTACCCAGTCGGCGAGGTCGCTGATCTGCATCGCGCACAGCTCCGCGATGTTGCGGCCGTTGATCGTCGACGAGCGGGCCGCCTCGGAGAGCCGGGTGCCGTCGCACTCCGGGCACGTCGTGAACGTCACCGCCCGCTCCACGAACGCCCGGATGTGCGGCTGCATCGCCTCCACGTCCTTGGACAGGAACGACTTCTGGATCCGCGGCAGCAACCCCTCGTACGTCATGTTGATGCCCTCGATCTTCATCCGGGTCGGCTCCCGGTGCAGCAGATCGTGCAGCTCCCGCTTCGTGTACTTCCGGATCGGCTTCGCCGGGTCGACGAAGCCGGACGACGCGTAGAGCCGGTAGTTCCAGCCGCCGGCGTTGTACCCGGGGATGGTGAGGGCGCCGTCGGCGAGCGACTTCGTCTCGTCGTACAGCTGGGTGAGGTCGATGTCGGTGACGGTGCCCATGCCCTCGCAGCGCGGGCACATGCCGCCGGTGATGCTGAAGCTGCGGCGCTCCTTCACCTTCTGCCCGCCGCGCTCCATGGTGACCGCGCCCGCCCCGCTCACCGACGCCACGTTGAAGGAGAACGCCTGCGGCGAACCGATGTGCGGCGTACCGAGCCGGCTGAACAGGATGCGGAGCATCGCGTTGACGTCGGTGGCGGTGCCGACCGTGGAGCGTGCGTTCGCGCCCATGCGTTCCTGGTCCACCAGGATCGCGGTCGTCAACCCCTCCAGTACGTCCACGTCGGGGCGCGCCTGCGTCGGCATGAAGCCCTGCACGAACGCGCTGTACGTCTCGTTGATGAGCCGCTGCGACTCCGCCGCGATCGTCCCGAACACCAGCGAACTCTTCCCCGAACCCGACAGCCCGGTGAACACCGTCAGCCGGCGCTTCGGCAGCTCGACGCTGACGTCCTTCAGGTTGTTGACCCGTGCGCCGTGCACGCGGATCAGGTCGTGGCTGTCGGCGGCGGACACGGCGGACGCGTCCGTCCGGGTGGCAGTGCTCATCGTCTCCCCATCGGTCCGGAGCCGGCGGGCCCGCACGTACGGCCCGGCCGGCGGATCGGCGCTGCACCACCGCCCCGGCCCCCCGCGGCGGTGGTCGTCCAGTGTGCCAGGGCCGCCGGTCACCGGTCCTGCAGCAGCCCCAGTACGTTGCCGTCCGGGTCGGTGAACGTGGCCACGAGCCGGCCGCCGCCGACGTCGCGTACCGGGTCGTTGACCTTCGCCCCGGCGGCGGTCACCTCGGCCAGCTTGGCCTCGATGTCCGCCACGTGCCAGTACGCCACCGGCGAGGTCATCTGCTGCGGCCCGCCGCCCGGTACCAGCCCGATGTGCTGGCCGGCGACGTCGTAGCCGACGTAGTACTCGGAGTCGGCGGTCGGCTCCGCGCCGAGCAGCGCGGTGTACACGGTCTTGGCCGCCGCCAGGTCGGTGACCGGATGCAGCACGGTCCTGATCCCCTGCATGGACGTGTCGGACATGATCGCTCCTCGTACGGTCGTGGATTCGGTGCCGGGAAACGGAAAGCGCGTCCCGGTGGACGTCGCGGTCGACCGGTCCGTCCCGGTCCGCCGCCGTCCATGACAGTCACGCTAGCGGCGGCGGACGCCGCGACGCTTCTCGAATCCTGATCTGTCCGGCGGCGGATCCGCCCACCGGCGCCCGTCGCCCCATCCGGCGCGCAACCGGACCCCGCCGGACATCCGCCTTCCTCGCCTGAGCCGGTCGCGGCGAGCGCGACGCCGGCGGTCGGGCGAAAACCGGGAGGCGTCGGCGTACCGGGCGGATAGGGTCGGGCGATGCCCGAGCTGATGCGGCTGCACGCCCGCCACGCACCGGCCGTCCTGGCGTTCGAACTGGCGAACCGCGCGTACTTCGCCGCCTCGGTCACCGACCGCGGCGACGACTACTTCGCGCACTTCGCCGACCGGTTCGCGGCGTCGCTGGCCGTTCATGAGGCCGGGACCGACGCCCTCCACGTCCTCGTCGACGCGGACGGCGCGGTGCTGGGCCGGTTCAACCTGATCGACATCGCCGACGGTACGGCGACGCTCGGCTACCGGGTCGCGGAGCGGGTCGCGGGCCGCGGCGTGGCGACGGCGACCGTGCGGGAGCTGTGCCGCATCGCGCCCTCCCGGTACGGGCTGCGCACGGTACGGGCGGCCACCTCCCACGACAACGCCGCATCCCGGGCCGTACTGCTCCGCGCCGGGTTCGTCGCGGACGGTCCGGCCGACCCGGCGGAGATCGGCGGCAGGTCCGGCACCCGGTACCGGCGCGACCTGACGGAGCCCGCGGATGACTGAGCCGTACGCCTCGGGTCTGCTGCCGGTCGGCGCCGGCCACCACGTGTACTGGGAGGAGTCCGGTGCGACGGACGGGATCCCCGCCCTGTTCCTGCACGGCGGCCCCGGCGGCACCCTCGGCAAGGGCGGCTACCGGCGGCGTTTCGACCCCGCCCGCTTCCGGGTGATCGGCCTCGACCAGCGCGGCTGCGGCCGGTCCACCCCGTCCGCCGGCTCCCCCGGGTACGACCTGGCGCAGAACACCACGGCGCACCTGATCGCCGACCTCGAACGGCTGCGTGAGCACCGCGGCGTGGACCGCTGGCTGGTCAACGGCGTCTCGTGGGGCAGCACCCTCGCCCTCGCGTACGCGCAGGCGCATCCGGAACGGGTGCTCGGGCTCGTGCTGTTCGCGGTGACCACGACGGACCGGTTCCAGGTCGACTGGATCACCGAGACCGTCGCCGCCGTGTACCCGGAGGCGTGGGACCGCTTCGCCACGTACGCGGAACGGTCCGGCGTCGGCTACGTGCGCGGCCGGGACCGCGCCGTCGAGGCGTACGCGCGGCTGCTGACGCACGACGACCCGGCGGTCCGTGACGCGGCGTCGTACGCGTGGGTGGAGTGGGAGGACCACCACGTGTCGATCGGCGCCGGCGGCGTGGCGCCGGATCCACGCTGGCGGGACGACGCGTTCCGGCGGACGTTCGCCACGCTGGTCACGCACTACTGGGCGCACGACGCGTTCCTCGATCCGCCGATCCTGGCCCGGATGGACCGGCTGGCCGGCATTCCCGGCACCCTCATCCACGGGCGGCTCGACGTCAGCGGCCCGACCGTCGTGCCGTGGCGGCTGCACCGCGCCTGGCCGGGCAGCGAGCTGCTGGTCGCGGAGGCCGACGGGCACGGCGGCGCCGAGATGGTCGACGCGTGGACCGCCGCCAACACCCGCCACGCCGACCGCCTCACCACCGGGTAGCGACACACAGTGGTGATGCGCCGGGGTGAGCGGGCATCCGGCATGCACACCTCCCCGTACCTTCGCCAGCGCCGTACCGGAGTGCGTGTCGGCGGGCGCCGCGCCGCACGGCACCACGCGCGCGGGGCCCGGCACCGGCGCGTGCCCGGTACGGCGCCGAACGGTCGCCCGGGCTGTGCGTACGCGCGGCCCGGGTGGTGTCCGGTCGGACAGGAACGGGCACGAAACGGGCACGGATCCGGACCGTACGGGCAGCGCCGAGCGACCCCGTTCCCGGCGTACCGGGCAAGATCCGGGCGGCGGTCGGGCAGGAACGGGCAGAGAATGTGACCAGACGTGCCCGGTCGGTACGTGTCACGGATGTTAGACATACGTGACGGAACGGTGGTCTGCGATCGTCGGAGGATGTGGATGCACGCTGAGGAGCGGCAGCACAGGATCCTCTCGATGGCGCGCGGCAACGGCGGTGTCGAGGTCGCGCGGCTGGCGGAGGAGCTGGCGGTCGCGCCCGAGACGGTCCGCCGCGACCTGCGCGTACTGGAGCAGAACGGGTTGGTGCGGCGGCGCCACGGCGGGGCGTACCCGGTGGAGACGGCGTCGTTCGAGACGACGCTGGCGGAACGGACCACGCGGCGGGTGCCGGAGAAGCGGCGGATCGCCGCGGCCGCGGTCGAGCAGCTGGGCGACGCCGCGACCGTGTTCGTCGACGAGGGGTTCACGCCGCAGCTGATCGCCGAGACGATGCCCGCGGACCGCGACCTGACCGTCCTCACCACGTCGCTGACGACCGCGGCGGCGCTGGCCGCGGCGAACTCGGCGACCGTACTGATGCTCGGCGGCCGGGTACGCGGGCGCACGCTCGCGACCGTCGACCACTGGGCCACGACGATGCTGTCCGGCTTCGTCATCGACCTGGCGTACCTGGGCGCCAACGGCATCTCCCGGGAACACGGCCTCACCACACCGGATCCGGCCGTCGCGGAGGTGAAGGCCGCGGCGGTCCGCGCCGCCCGGCGGCGGGTGTTCGTCGGCGTGCACACCAAGTTCGGGGTGAGCACGTTCTGCCGGTTCGCCGAGGTGGGGCAGTTCGAGACGATCATCACCGACATCGGGCTGCCGGCGACGGAGGCGCACCGGATGTCGCTGCTGGGGCCGCAGGTGCTCCGGGTCTGAGCCACACATGTTGTCCGCCAAGGCATCCGCGCGGATGCCGCGGGCCGCCGTGCCCGCAGGAAGTCGAGGAGGCACCATGCCCAATCTCCGGGTACGCAGCGGCCGGCTGGCCGCCGCGGTGCTCGCCGCCGGCTGCGCGGCCGGCGTACTGACCGGGTGCGGCGGCGCCGGCGGCGGATCCGCCGGCGGGCACAGCATCAACGTGTTGATGGTCAACAACCCGCAGATGGTCGATCTGCAGAAGCTGACCGCGAAGCACTTCACCAAGCAGACCGGCATCACGGTGAACTTCACCGTACTGCCGGAGAACGACGTACGCGACAAGATCACGCAGGACTTCTCCAGCCAGGCCGGCCGGTACGACGTGGCGTCGATCAGCAACTTCGAGGTGCCGTTCTACGCGAAGAACGGCTGGCTCGACGCGATGGATCCGTTCCTGGCCAAGGATTCCGGGTTCGACCAGCACGACGTGCTGCCCACGATGCGGCAGTCGCTCACCGGCGCCGACGGCAAGGTGTACGGCGAGCCGTTCTACGGTGAGTCGTCGTTCCTCATGTACCGCAAGGACGTGTTCGCGGCGAAGCACCTGACGATGCCGGCGAAGCCGACGTGGCAGCAGGTCGCGGACCTGGCGGCGAAGGCGGACGGCGCAAAGCCGGGGATGCGCGGCATCTGCCTGCGCGGGCAGCCGGGCTGGGGCGAGATGATCGCGCCGCTGACGACCGTGGTCAACACGTTCGGCGGCACCTGGTTCACGAAGGACTGGCAGGCGCAGGTCGACAGCGGCGGCTTCAAGCAGGCCACCCAGTTCTACGTCGACCTGGTACGCAGGCACGGTGAGGCGGGCGCGGCGCAGTCCGGCTTCACCGAGTGCCTCAACGGCATGGAGCAGGGCAAGGTCGCCATGTGGTACGACGCGACCTCGGCGGCGGGAAGCCTGGAGGGGCAGGGATCCCCGGTCGCCGGCAAGGTCGGGTACGTACCGGCGCCGGTGACGAGGACGGACTCGTCCGGCTGGCTGTACACGTGGGCGTGGGGAATCCAGAAGGCGAGCAGGCACGCGGACGACGCCTGGAAGTTCGTGTCGTGGGCGTCGAGCGCCGGGTACGAGAAGCTGGTCGGGTCGACGCTCGGCTGGGCGCGGGTGCCGGCCGGCAAGCGCGCCAGCACGTACGCGAACCCGGACTACCAGAAGGCGTCCGCGGCGTTCTACCGGGCGACGCAGACGGCGATCACCACGGCGGATCCGGCGAACCCGGGCGTACAGCCGCGGCCGACGCCGGGCATCCAGTTCGTCGACATCCCCGAGTTCACCGACCTCGGAACGCAGGTGTCGCAACAGTTGTCGGGCGCGATCGCGGGCCGTACGTCGGTGCCGGCCGCGTTGCGCGCCAGCCAGCGCCTCGCCGACGCCGTGGCGAAGAAGTACCGGTAGCGCCGGACCACGATCGGAGCCCGCCATGAGTACCGTGACCGTGTCGGCGCCACAGACGTTGCGCCGCAACAGATCCGCGCCGCGGGTCCGGGCCTGGGCCCGGCGTGGCCCGCTGCTTCCCGCACTGCTGTTCACGATCGTCGTCACCCAGCTTCCGTTCGTGGCGACGCTCGTCATCTCGTTCCTCGACTGGAACGCGCTCTACCCGGACCGGCGCGGCTTCGCCGGTCTGGGCAACTACTCCGCTGTGCTCACGGATCCGGCACTGCGCGCCTCGATCGGCACCACGGCGCTACTCACCGTCTCCGTCGTACTCGTCAGTCTGGTGCTGGGGCTGGGGATCGCGCTGCTGCTGAACCGCGCGTTCCTCGGCCGCGGCATCGTCCGCACGATGCTCATCGCCCCGTTCCTGGTGGTACCGGTGGCGGCGGCGCTGCTGTGGAAGCACGCGCTCTACAACCCGGAGTACGGGCTGTTCAACGGGATCCTGTCGGCGGTCGGCGGATCGCACGCGCCGCAACCGGACTGGATCAGTACGATGCCGACGGCCGCGGTGGTGGCCGCGCTGGTGTGGCAGTGGACGCCGTTCATGATGCTGATCCTGTTGGCGGGACTGCAATCCCGCCCGCCGGACGTGATCGAGGCGGCGACGGTCGACGGCGCCGGACCGTTCGCCGTCTTCCGGTACATTACGCTGCCGCACCTGCGGCAGTACCTGGAACTGGGTGGGCTGCTCGGCTGCATCTACATCGTGCAGAACTTCGACGCGGTCTTCACCATCACGTCCGGCGGGCTCGGCACCGCGAACCTTCCGTACACCATCTACGAGACGTTCTACCAGGCGCACGACTACGGTCGCGCCTCCGCCGCGGGCGTGGTCGTGGTGGTGGCGTCGATCGTCGTCGCGACGTTCGCGCTGCGCGTGGTGTCGTCGCTGTTCCGGCAGGAGGCCCGGTGATGAGGCGGATCCTCGGCGTGGTGGCGTGGCTGGTCGGCATCGCGTTCTTCTTCCCGGTGGCGTGGATGGTGTTCACGTCGCTGCACTCCGAGCAGGCGGCGGCGACCAACCCGCCGGACGTGACCGCGCCGCTGACGCTCGACGGGTACCGCGAGTTCTTCGGGGCGTCGACGGGTGCGAGCCCCTGGCCGTACCTGATCAACTCGGCGACCGCGAGCCTCGTCTCGACGCTGCTGGTGGTGATCCTCGCGATGCTCGCCGGGTACGCGCTGGCAATCCGTCCGGTACGCCGGTGGACCGACGCGCTGTTCTTCTTCCTGTCCACCAAGATGCTGCCGGCCGTGGCCGGCCTGCTGCCGATCTACCTGATCTCGCAACGGATCGGACTGCTCGACAACGTGTGGCTGATGGTCGTCCTGTACACGGCGATGAACCTGCCGATCGCGGTGTGGATGATGCACTCGTTCCTGCGGGAGGTGCCGGTCGCGATCCTGGAGGCGGCGGCGCTCGACGGCGCGCGGCTGCCGACGGTGCTGCGCCGGGTGATCCTGCCCGTCGCCGCGCCCGGCGTGGCCGCGACCGCGCTGATCTGCTTCATCTTCTCCTGGAACGAGATGCTCTTCGCCCGGGTACTCACCGGTGTCGTCGCCGGTACCGCGCCGGTGTTCCTGACGAGCTTCGTCACCAGCCAGGGGCTGTTCCTGTCGAAGGTGTGCGCCGCCGCGACCGTCATCTCGGTACCGGTGCTCGCCGCCGGCTTCGCCGCGCAGAACAAGCTCGTACAGGGCCTGTCGCTCGGCGCCGTCAAGTGACCGACCGGGGTACGCGACGCTCCACAGCGGCCGCGTACCCCGGTAATCTCGGCGCATGGACGACGGGCGGCCGGTCGCGGCCGACTACGCGTGGGTCGAGGACGGGGCCGACGGCGGCCTGTTCTCCGCGTACTGCCTGACCCTGGTGCGGGGTGTCTCCCCCGCCGAGTTCCTCACCCGGCTCGGTGCCGACGTCCGGCCCGGCCCGCTGCCGCTCGGCGACGAGTTCGTCGACCTCTCCTTCCAGTACTGGGGCGCGCCGCACTACGGCGACGTGCAGCTCATCGGCGCCACCGTGGCGCGCGGCGGGGACGCGGACTGGACGCTGGCGTTCGAGGTGAACGGGCACCTGGGGGTCACCCCGTCGGTGATGGCACCGGTGGCGGCCGGCACCACGCTCGTGTCCCACCGGTACAACGGGGGCAACGGGGTCGGCTGGTTCCACTGGCTGGAGGACGGCGTGGTGCGGGTGGAGTTCGAGCCGCTGTTCGCCACGAACCGCGGCGGCAGCACGCCGGACGCGCTGCTCGACGACATGGCGCGGGTCGGTCTCGACCTGTCCGGCGCCGTCCGCGACGAGGTCGGGCCGACCACGACGGCGGCGTTCGCTTTGGCGGAGCGGCTGACCGGAGTACGGGTCACCCCGGCGCTGCTGGACGACGCGCTGTTCTGGTGCGGCACCGTCGCCGACCACTGACCCGCCCGTCCGGCGGTCGCGTCAGCCCGCGTGCCCCTCGGCGGCGACGAGGGCGGCGAAGCCGTCGAGGTGCCGCGCCAACCCGTACTCGAAGAGGGCGTCGAGGTCCGTCGCGGCGTCGGCGGGAACCGTTGCCAGCAAAGGGAACCGGCCGCTGGCGAGCAGCTCCTCGGCGTGCCCGCGGCGGGCCAGCCACCAGCCGTCGAGCGACACCCCGGTCTCCTGTTCGGCCTCGATCTCGTCCGCGACGGACAGCGCGACCGTCACGACCAGGCCGTGCAACGTCAGCGCCTCGCGGACCATGGTCGCCACGGGCAGGCCGAGGCCGTCCAGGGCGCGCAGCGTCCACTCGGTGTGGGCGGTCAGGGTCGGCGTGAGCAGCGGCCGGGTGAACGACACGGCGCGCGGCAGCCACGGGTGCCGGCGGCAGAGCTGCCAGTGCCGGCGGGCGATCAGGTCGAGCTTGGCGCGCCAGCCGGGCGGGCCGTCCGCGGGCAGCTCCACCTCGCCGAACGCCGCGTCGACCAGCTCGGTCACCAGCTCGTCCTTGTGCGCGACGTGCCGGTAGAGGGACATCGGGCCGACGCCGAGTTCGGCGGCGAGCCGGCGCATCGACACCGCGTCCAGCCCCCCCGCGTCCGCCACGGCCATCGCGGTACGAAGCAGGTGCCGCCGGCCGAGCGCCCGTCGTACGGCGGGTTGCCGGGCGGGCAGGGCGGCGGGGCGGCGGCGCGCGGTCCGGGCGGTCACCACGGTGCCGGCGCCGACCCGCGGCTCCACCAGGCCGTCGTCGCGCAGCGTCGCGAGTACCCGGGTGGCGGTGGCGACGGCGACGCCCCAGTGCCGGGCGATCTGCCGGACGGACGGCAGCCGGTCGCCGGGCCGCAGCTCGCCGTCGAGGATCCGGCCGCGCAGTTCCGCGACGATCCGCCGGTACGGCGGGTCACCCCTCCCCGTCATGTCACCTCCTCCTCCGGCCGCCCAGTGTACTAGTTCACCAGCCCCGGGGTCAGCACACTTCGCGTCGCCGGAAAAGGACTTGTGCCACCGTTCTCGCTACGGTCGAGGGCATGACGACCGATACACAGTACGCATCGGTGCGGCGGACGGCGGACCGTGCCGCCGTGCTCGCCGTACTCACCGACGCGTTCGCGCGGGATCCGGTGGTGCGGTGGCTGTTTCCCGACCCGGCCGACCGGGCCCGGCGCCAGGAGCGGTTCCACGCCGACGTGCTCGACCATCCCGCCGCCGAGGCGTACCTGGCCGGGCAGGGCGGGGGCGCGGCGGTGTGGCTGACGCTCGCCGCCGGCCAGTCCCCGTACGGGGATCCGGACGGTGCCGGCGGCCGGCTGGGTGCGCTCGGCGCGGCGCTGGCCGCCCGGCATCCCGCCGACGTACCGCACCGGTACCTGGCGTGCATGGGCGTGCGCGGCGCGCGGCAGGGCGGCGGGCTCGGGTCGGCGCTGCTGCGGCACGGGCTGGCGCACACCGGCACCGCCGCGTACCTGGAGGCGAGTTCGCCGCGCAGCCGCGCACTGTACCGGCGGCACGGCTTCGCCGACCTCGGCGCCCCGGTACGCGTCGGGGGCGGCCCGCCGCTGTGGCCGATGTGGCGCCCCTGACCGCTCCCCCGTTCCCGCCCGATCCATCGAGAAAGGTTGCCATGACTGCGAACCACGAGACCGCGACCGACCGCCGGCCACCGACGCTGGTGTTCGTGCACGGCACCAACTCCTCCTCGTACTGGTGCGCCGGGCTGGTCCGCGAACTGACGCTGCGCGGGCACCGCGCGGTGGCCGTCGACCTGCCGGGGCACGGCGCGGACGCGCACCTGCCGCGGGCGTACCAGGCGCCGCAGGACCTGGCCGCGCTGGCCACCGAACCGTCCCCGCTCGCCGCCGTCACCATCGACGACTACGTCACGCACGTGGTCGACGTGGTCCGCCGCGCCCACCGCCACGGCCCCGTCGTACTCGCCGGGGCGAGCCAGGGCGGCGTCACCGTCAGCCTCGTCGGCAACGCCGTACCGGAGCTGCTGGAGCGGGTCGTCTACCTCTCCGCGTACTGCTGCGTCGACCTGCCGAACATGGTGGCGTACCTGGGAACCCCGGAGAACGCGGACTCGTTGCTGCCGCTGGTGGAGGCCGCGAAGGTCGCCGACCCCGCCGTGCTCGGCGTCAACCGGCTCAACTGGCGCTCCGCCGACCCGGCCGTCGCCGACGGCGTACGCCGGTGCCTCGCCGGCGGGTTCACCGACGCGCAGCTGTACCGGCTGCTCGACATGCTGGAGCCGGACGAGACCGCCACCATCCCGGTCGCCGAGGCGCGCGGGCACGCGGCGACGTGGGGCCGGATCCCCCGCACGTACGTGCGGTTCACGGCGGACCGGCTGATCCCGCCGGCGTTGCAGGACCGGTTCATCCGCGAGGCGGACCGCCTCACCCCGGACAACCCCACCGACGTACGCAGCGTCGCGGCGCCGCACGTCGGCCCGTTCGACCGGCCCGAACTCGTCGACCTGTTCGACGAGCTCGCCCGCCGCCGACAGCTCACCGGGTGAACAGCCCGCCGAGGTGGTAGTCGAGCGTACGCAGGGCGCCGGTACGGGTCGCCTCGCCGAGCAGTACCGCCTCGGCGAGGCCGCCGACAACCGACAACGCGATACGCGCCTCCTGGCGGGGCTGGCGCTCGGCGGGAATCTCGCCGGCCGCGCGGGCCGCCGCGACGGACCGGCCGATCAGCGCGAGCAGCTGTTCCCGCCCGGCCCGGAACCGCTCGGCCACCGCCTCGTCCCGCAACGCCCGGCCGAACAGCGCGTGCCCGGCGAGTACCTCGTCGGCGCCGTCGTCGTCGAACGGCAGCAGGGCGACCAGCAGCGACCGCAACGCAGCCCGGTGACCGCCCGGCCCGGGACCGGCGCGCTCCCGCAGCCGCCGGTCGACGCGGACCCGCAGCTCCGCCAGCGCGAAGTCGACCAGGTCGTCGCGGCTCGCGAAGTAGTGCTGCACCAGGCCCTTGGACACGCCGGCCTCGGCCGCGACCTCGTTGAGGCTGGCGCCGTCCAGCCGGCCGCGGCGCGCCAGTCGCCAGAGCGCGGCCGCGATCTCGCGCCGCCGCTGGTCGTGGTCCACCCGCTTCGGCATTCCCGTTCCCTTTCCGGTACTGACGCGCCACACCCCGGTGACGTGATCCGTTGGTGTGCCGCGGTGTCGCGTTCCGTGCGTGTGGCGTGGGTCGAGCGGATGGTAGTTGATCAGGTGAGGGCCTCCCACAGGTCGAGCTGGTGGTCGGCGGCGTACCGGGCGGGCCCGACGGCGTCGGGTGCGAGCCGCTGCACGTGTTCCGCGGGAGCGTACGCGGGCCAGTGCGGCAGGCCGGGCCCGTTCGGGTCGCCGGTACGGGCGAAGCGGGTCCAGTACCCGATGATCGTGTCGGCGAGGGCGCGCTGGTCGGGGCGGAGCGTGACGTCCACGCCGGCGATCGTGAACAGGTACGGCAGTTCCGCGGAGTGGTACGCGCCGGCCGGGAACCCGGTCGGCAGGGCCACGTACGCGGGGGCGTCGCGGTCGGCGAACTCGTACGCCCACACCGGAACGGTCGCGGCGAGCGCGCGGTGCTGCTCGCGGGTGCGCAGCGCCCACACCCGGTCGGTGCAGACGGCGGCCCACGCCAGTGCCGCGGAGCCGTACGCGGCGGTCGGGTAGCGCGCGGCGATGATGTCGGCGCTGTCCGGGAACGCGGCGCGCAGCAACTCCGGGTACTCCCGCTCCGTGACCGGTCTGCCGGCCAGTTCCCGGAACACGCCGACCATCAGCCGGGCCTCGTCGGCGGTGTTGCCGGCCAGTACCGGCACGGGGTGGTGCCGGCCGGACCGCAGCGCCGCGGCCGGGTCCGTGGGCAGCGCCGGCCCGCCGTACGCGAGGTTCAGGAACATCGACGTGTACGGCAACAGGTCGGGCACCGGTACCGCGCGCAGCGCTGCCACCGGGTCGCCGGCGCCGCCGAGCCCGAGCCGGTCCACCACGACCGCCCCGAGCCCGTACGTCTCGGCGAGCGGCCGGAACCCCATCGACGGCACCGCGGGAATGTCCGGGAAGAACGTGCCGGCGGGCAGGTCGGCGAGCGCGAACCCGCTCTGCACGATCGCCCGGTCGAACAGCCCCGCCGCGCCGGGCGACGTCAGGTGCGCGCTCACCGACAGCGCCCCGTACGACTCGCCGAAGACGGTGACGTTCGCCGGGTCGCCGCCGAACGCCGCGATGTTGCGCCGCACCCACCCGAACGCCGCCTGCTGGTCCAGCAGCCCGAACGTGCCCGAGTCCGGCAACCCGGCCAGCCCGAACCCGCCGAAGATCCCCAGCCGGTAGTTGACCGTCACGACCACGACGTCGCCACCCCGCACGATCCGGTACGGGTCGAAGAAGCTGCCCGCGCCGGACGCGCCGTCCCCGTGCACCCACACCAGTACGGGTCGGAGCGTGCCGTCGTCGTACCCGGGTGTGGTGACGTTCAGGAACAGGCAGTCCTCGGACTCGCTGCGCACCGGGGACACCGCGGTCGGCGCCTGTGGTGCGATGCCGCCGGCGCGGCTGGCGTCCCGCACCCCGTCCCACGGTACTGCCGGGAGCGGTGCCCTCCAGCGCAGCTCACCGACCGGCGGTGCGGCGTACGGGATGCCGAGGAAGCGGCGGCAACCGTCACCTTCCATCCCTTGTACCGCACCGGATTCGGTCCGTACGGTGCACCCGTCCGCCATCGCCGCTCCTTTGCAGTACGACTGGATTGCATCACCGATCCTACCGTTCGCAATCCGGTCGTACTGCAAAGGGTCGTCAGCGGCGGGGCGGGTGGGCGGCGCCGCGGACGGCGGTCTCCACGCCGCGGCGCAGCGCCGCCCAGAACTGCCGGTCCGACTGGCCCAGCTCCATGCTCATGAACGCGGCGGCCTGCGCGGCGCCGGCCACCGCGCCGATCATCGCGGCGGCGCCGACCAGGTCCAGCTCCGGCGCCACCTCGACCAGCGCGTACGCCATGCGCCGCTGGAGCTGGTGGTTCGACCGCAACGCGCGGGCCTGCAACGCGGGCACCGTCGTCACCAGCCGCACGTACCCGGCGAGCACGGCCGTGTCGGTGCCGAGCCCGTTGACCCGGTTGTCCGCCAGCATCTCCTCGTACGCCCGGACGAGCAGCGCGGACACGCTCTCCCGCGGCCGCCGACCAGCGATCACGCGTACCGGGATCTCCGCGGCGTGCTCGTCGTTGCCGAAGAGTACGTCGTCCTTGGTCGGGAAGTGGTTGAACAGCGTCCGGACGGACACGTCGGCCGCGGCGGCGATCTGCGCCACCGTGGTCCGCTCGTACCCCTGCTCGGTGAACAGGCGCAGGGCGGCCGCGGCGAGGGCCTGGCGGGTCTGGCGCTTCTTGCGCTCCCGGAGCGAGTCGTCCACGCCCCGACGCTAGCGCCCTCGGTGCATGATCTGCAATCTTGCACATCATGCAACTTCTGGCCTAGGGTCTCCGCCATGGCCACGCTGGTGATCGCGGGCATGCCCGCCGCGGGACACGTCAACCCGACCCTGCCGGTCGTCGCCGAGCTGACCCGCCGAGGCGTCGACGTCACGTACGCCGCGGACGCCGAGTTCGCGGACCGCATCACCGGCGCCGGCGCGCGCTTCGTGCCGTACCCGGTGGATGTGTTGACGTCACGGGACATCGCGGCGGCCACCGCCTCGGGCAGCAGCGTCGCGGTGGTCGCCCGGATCCTGCGCGCCACGACCGCGCTCGCGCCGTTCCTGGTCGACCTGCTCCGGGCCGGGCCGCCCGCCGCCCTGCTGCACGACTCGAACGCGCTGTGGGGACGCATCGCCGCGCGTACGGTCGGGCTGCCCACGATCTCGTTCATGACCACGTTCTTCGTTGGTACCGCGGCGATGCGGGCGCTCAGCCTGCGGGAGAGCCTGACCGTCGCCGGCCCGGGTCTGCGCGACCTGCCCGCCGCGGTCCGCGGCCGCCGCGCCGTCCTGCGCCGCTTCGGCGCCGGGCTCGTACCGCGCTCGCCGATGCTGCCGATGCGCGGCGACCTCACCGTGTTCGGCGTCCCGGCCGAGTTGCAGCCACCGGACCCGCGGGTCGACGACAGCTGCCACTTCGTCGGTACCACAACGGATCCGGCCGCCCCGACCGCGCCGCTCGACCCCGACCTGGCGGCGCACCTCGCCGGCGACGGACCGGTCGTACTGGTGTCGCTGGGCACGCTGCACAGCGCCGGCCCGGCGTTCTTCCGCGCCTGCCGCGACGCTCTCGCCGACCACCCCGCCCGCGTCGTACTCGCGACCGGCGGCACCGATCCGGCCGCGCTCGGGCCCCTGCCGGCCAACACCGTCGCCCGGCGCAGCGTTCCGCAGCTCGCCGTACTGCGGCGCGCGTCCGTGTTCGTCACGCACGGCGGGATGAACAGCGCGCTGGAGGGCATCGACGCCGGCGTACCGCTGGTCGTGGTGCCGCAGCAGGTGGAGCAGTTCCTGATCGGGCAGGCGCTCGCCGAGCGCGGCGCGGCCCTCGTCCTGCGCCAGCACCTGTCGCACCGCCCGGTACCGGTGGACGCGCTGCGCGGCGCGGTCGAGCGCGCGCTGACCGACCCGGCCCCGCGTACGGCCGCGGCCGAACTGGCGCAACGGTTCCGGGCCGGCGGCGGGGCCGCGCGCGCCGCCGACCTGATCGAGCACCTGCTCACCGCACCCTGACCGTATCCGCTGCGGCGACCGGGATCCGGCCGTTCGGCCGCCTTCGGGCCCTGACCGGGAGGCGTGACATGGTGGTGCGATGAGCATCGACGTACGCCCGGCCACGGTCTTCGCGGACGTGCGCACCCTGGTCGGCCCGAAGTCTCCCGACTCGACCGTCTGCTGGTGCCTCAGCTACCGGATCCCGACGAAGCTCGCGAACGAGCTGCGCGGCCGCGACCGCGCCGAGTACGTCGAGGGGCTGTGCCGGGCCGATCCGCCGCCCGGCGTCCTCGCGTACGACGGGGAGACTCCGGTGGGGTGGGCGGCGGTGGCGCCGCGCGCGGCCACCCAGTTCGCGCGGAACCGGAAGATCCCGCACGTCGACGACCTGCCCGTGTGGTCGCTGTGGTGCATCCGGGTACGGCCCGGCCACCGCAGGCGCGGCGTCTCGCACGCGCTGATCGCCGGTGCCGTCGCGTTCGCCCGGTCGCACGGCGCGCCCGCGATCGAGGCGTACCCGCTCGACAACGGCGACGCGCGCGTCGACACGACCATGGCGTACCCGGGGCTGCGACGGAACTTCGAACGCGCCGGCTTCACGTACGCGGCGGACACCAGCTCCGTACTCTCCGGGCATCCGCGCGTGCTGATGCGCCTCGACCTGCGCTGAGTCAGCGGTCCGGATCGACCCGGAACGTCACCACGTCGACCGCGTCCGCGGGCCCGATCGCCGGATAGTGCGTACCGAGCGCGGCCCGCAGGTCGTCCGCCGTCGTGAGGTCCTCGGCCCGCGCGTCCTCGTCGGTCAGCTCGGCCACCGTGCAGCCCCGTACGTCGGTGACCGTCGCGGACAGCACCACCTCCGGGTCGCTCTCGAACACGAACCGGGCCGGACCGGTCGTCACCGCCTCACCCCACCGGGTCGTCCGCGTCTTCGCGCCGGACCGCACCGCGTCGAGGTACCGCGGGTGGAACCGCACCGTCTGCGGACCGGACGCCTCGGGATCGTCGTACACGGACGGGTCGAACGGGCCCGTGCCGGACTCCGAGGTCCACCGCTGCGCCAACGGCATCAGATCCACCGCGCGCACCGAGCGCGGCCCGTACGGAGTGGGGACGAGAACCCGCATCGTCGGGTGGTAGTCCAGGAACACCTGGCGGTCCCGCCCGCACGGGCCGACCACGCCGCGCCCGTGGTTGCCGACCGCGACGATGCACACGATCTGCCGCGCGCCCTGCGCCCGCGCCGCACTGAGCGCGACGAGTTCGGCGCACGGGCCACCGGTGAAGTGGTAGAGGTTGACGCCCGCGTACATCCGGTGGTCGGCCGCCATCACCGCGGCGCCCATGGTGTGCACGCCGTCGCCGTCCGGCTCCGCGTCGGTGTTCTCGTCGATCGCGCGGCGCGCCACCTCGACCAGTGCCCACTCGTCGTCGGTCAGCTCCCGCGCCGACGCCGGCAGCGGGAATCCGTTCTCCCCCATGGGTTCCGCACGTCCTTCCACGTTCCTCGCGCCCGCCCGCGGGGCGTCCCGGGCCGCAATTCTCCCCCATCCGTGGCGCGCGCCGCCAACCGACTTACTCCGTCCACTATGGACAGATCGGGGTCACGGAAGGGTTCCGGGGCGGGACGACCAGGGCGACCGAGACGAGACCGAAGTGCCGGACCCAGCGGACCCGGTAGCCGGCCACCGCACGCGCCTTCGCGGCGTCGGCGGCACCGGTGCCGACCGCACCCGCAACCAGATCCGTGCCGTACAGGAAGACGCGGCGAGCGGCGTGCACCCGCGCAGCCACCGCGGCAGCGGCGACCTCCCGGCCACCGATCCGGTCGGCGGCCACGGGATCCTTCCACAGCAACGGATCCGTCGGTACGACACCGTCGCGCTCGCGCCCCACGTACGCCTGGTAGCCGACGCGGCTGGACAGCGGCAGGAACACCACCCCGTCGCCGGGCCGGGCCGCGTCGGTCACCGCATCCGTCGCCGCTCGGAAATCCTCGTACTTGTACGGCCGCGCCTGCTGCACCAGCGTCGTCCCGAGTGCCGCGACGAGCGCCACCGCCAGCGCCACCCGCGCCACCCGGCCACCGCGTACGGCGGCGCCGGTCACCGCGACGACGGTCGCGGGCAACGCCACCAGCGCGTACCGGGCCACGAGCACCGGCCGTACCAGGTCGGCGAGCACCAGCAGGGCGGGCGGCAGCACCGCGACGCCGATCGGTACCG
>NZ_BOMB01000004.1 GCF_016861975.1 Actinocatenispora rupis
TGGGGCGTACCAGGCGATTCCGGCCGCGCGACGGCCAGTGGGGCCGCAGCGCCCGCACGTGTCGGAGGTGCGGCGTGCGGCGCAGGGCCGGGGCGCGCCGGGTGGCCAGGGCCGCGACGAGGACGGCGAGGAGAGCGGCGAGCACCGGTGGGCCGCCGTACAGGTGGTCGAGGACGCTGGCGGTGGCACCGACCGTCACCGGCGGGATCCACGACACCTCCGCCGTCTGGCCCGCCGACACCACGACCAGCGGGGCGCACGCGACCACGACCACCGACCCGGTGACCAGCCAACGGCCGGCGGGCCGGGCCCGGCGTACCGCGACGACGGCGTGCGCCAGCAGCACCAGCGCGGCGAACAGGTGCAGGTACACCGCCGCCACCGCGACGATTGCGTACCCGGCGAGCCGGCGCGGCACCGGCCGGTCCAGCGCCCGGACGTACAGCAGGGTGGCGCCGGCCGTGGCCGCCGTGGCGAGCGCGTACGGACGGGCATCCTGCGCGTAGAACGCGAACGTCGGGTGCACGGCGAGCAGGACACCGGCGACCGCCGCGGCCGGTGCCCCCACGTACCGGGCGGCGAAGGCGACGGTGCAGCCGACCGCCACGACCGCGGCGACCAGGCTGGGCAGGCGTACCCACGCCTCGGTGGGCGGAAGCCGCAGCAGGCGCCCGAACGCCAGCCAACCGTGCAGGCCCAGGTAGTACGCGCCGAGCGGGGCGTCGGTGTGTCGCAGCAGCGCGGCCAGGTCCGGCAACCGGTGCCGCGCCGCCGACACGCTCACCGCCTCGTCCCACGACAGCGGCTGCCGGCCGAGCCCGATGCCCGCCACGATCGTCGCGGCCAGCACCGCCAGCGCCACCGCCCGCTTGGTACCGAACCCCGCGCGCCGCGCCAGCGGGACACCCGCGTACGCGCCGGTGACAGTCGACGCCATCACGCTCCCGGACTCCGAACCGGCCCCAAGGAACGAACCCTAGGCGGCGATCCGGGCGACGCGACCGGCGTTCACCGACCCCTCACCGTCCGCTGGCCGACCCCTGGCCCGGCAGACGTCGCACGACTCCCACCGCCGGGCTCTTCCAGACGATCAGGGCTCGACCGGCCACTCGGCGGCGAGCATCCCGTACACGAGGGTGTCGCTCCACTCGCCCTTGCTCCAGTAGTCCTCGCGAAGGTGCGCCTCGCGCCGCATGCCGACCCGCTCACACAGCCGCGCCGACGCGGTGTTGCGCGCGTCGAGCTGCGCGTACACCCGGCGCATCCGGTACGTCCCGAACGCGACGCCGAGCAGCGCCCGCACCGCCTCCGTCGCGTACCCGCGGCCGGCGACGGACGGGTGGAACGCCCAGCCGACCTCGCCGCGCTCCAGCGTCTCGTCCGCCGGCCACACCACCACGTCGCCGACCAGCCGCCCGTCGTGCTCGACGACCAGCGCGAGCGACGAGTCCGGCCCCACGATCCCGGTACGCTCCAGTCGCTTCCGCAGGTGTTCCTCGGCGTCGGCGCGCGTCCACGGCCCCCACGGGAGGTACCGGCAGACGTCCGGGTCGGCGTAGTAGTCGTAGAGCGGTTCGAGGTCGTCGGGGCGGTGGGCGCGCAGGCGCAGCCGTTCGGTGTCGATCGGGAGGCGAAGGTCGGTCACGACCCGACCCTAACCGCACCCCCCACCGGTATCCCGGCCGGTGGGCCGTGCGGCTCGCGCGTGGTTTCAGGCTGAGCAGGGGGTGGGGGCGGGGACGTGGCCGGCGAGGAACGCGGCCGGCGGTACGCCCATCAGGTCGCGGAAGTCGGCGGTGAGGTGCGCCTGGTCGGTGTACCCGGCTTCGCTGGCGAGCCTGGCCCACCGGCCGTCGCGGGCGCGGGCGAGGACGCCGCGGACCCGGGCGATCCGGGCGTACCGCTTCGGGGCGAGGCCGACGGCGTCGGTGAACAGCGCGCGCAGGTGGCGTTCGCTGAGGTGGAGCCGGCCGGCGGTGGCGTGCACTCCGGTCGGCCGCGACCCGGTCAGGCTGGCCGCGGCGCCGGACACCAGGTCGGCGCGGGCGAGGTCGGCGTGGCTGAGCGCGGAGAGCCGCGCGGCGCCGGCGGCGGCGAGGCGCCGGAGGATCCGTTCGTCCTCCGGTACGGGTGTGTCGGTGAACGCGGCGCCCGCGGCGTCCCACAGCTCCGCCAGCGGTACGCACCGGTCGGCCAGCTCGCGCGCCGGTACGCCGAGCATGAGGTGGGCGCGGCCGGGCCGGAGACGGATCCGCAGCCACGACACCCACGCCTTGCCGGCCGAGTACGTGGCGCGGGTGCGTGGGCCGAGGACGACGGCGCCGGTGACACCGGGCGCGCGCCGGTACACGAGGGTGGTGGCGCCGTCGGGTGGATGCACCATCACCTCGGCCGGGTCGGCGGCCGAGCCGACGGCGATGTCCGAGACCCAGGGGCGCAGGCCGGCCGGCACCGGCAGCCCCCGTTCGCCACGCGTACGCACGGCGGCAACGCTAACCACCCACCCGCCGTACGGCCAGGGGAGCCGCGGCGTACCGCCGAAAGTTCCAAGCCGGCGGGGCGGGTGCGGCGGCATCGTCGGGGCATGATCCTCATCAGCGGTGCCACCGGCACCATCGGACGCGCACTACTCCACCAGCTCAGCGCCCAGGGCGTGCCGGTACGGGCGATGACGCGTGATCCGGCGCGGGTGCGCGACCTGCCCGGCGTCGAGGCGGTACGTGGCGACTTCACCGATCCGGCGTCGCTGTCCCGGGCGGTCGCCGGGGTCGACGCGGTCTTCCTGCTCACGGCGCCGAGCGCGCCGGTTGCCGAGCACGACGCGGCGATGGTCGCCGCGGCGCGGGCCGCCGGGGTGCGGCGGGTGGTGAAGCTGTCCGCGATCCGGGTACCGGAGCTGGACGAGTGGAGCTTCCACCTGGCCGGTGAGCGGGTGCTCCGGGACAGCGGCCTGGACTGGACGGTGCTGCGCCCCGCGTCGTTCGCGTCGAACACGCTGAGCTGGGCGCCCGCGATCCGGGCCGGCGCACCGGTACCGAACCCGAGCGGTGCCGGGCGGCAGGGTGTGGTGGATCCACGGGACGTGGCCGCGGTCGCCGCCCGGGTACTCACCGCCGGCGGCCACCACGGCGCGGTGTACACGCTGACCGGGCCGGCCGCGATCAGCGTCCCGGACCAGGCCCGACACCTCTCCGCGGTACTCGGCACGCCGGTGCCGGTGCGCGACCTGCCGGCCGCGGAGTACCGGGAGGTGTTGGTGGGGGCGGGGATGGACGCGGGGTTCGTGGAGGTCGCGGTGCGCGGCACCTCCGTCGTACGGGAGGGCGGCGGGGCCACGGTCACCGACGACGTGGCGCGGATCCTCGGCCGCCCGGCGACCCCGTACGAGAACTGGGCCGGTGCGCACCGGGCCGCGTTCCTGGCCGGGTGACGCGGGTGACGGCGGGTCCGGGGCGGCCCGCCGTCAGTGCCCGCTGGACGCGTAGCGGTTCAGCTGGGAGCGCCAGAACCGGTACGCCGCAACGAAGAGCGCCACCCCCACCGCCGGTGCCGCCCAGGCCAGCCACACCGGGATCCACAGCTCGCCGGTACGGCCGAGCAGTACGGTGGCGGGGACGTAGCTGGCGAACGCGAGCGGCAGCACGACGGTCAGCGCCCACCGCGCGGCGGGTCCGAAGATCTTCGTCGGGTAGTTGCCGAAGGTGTTGAACACGTCGTCGAGGGTGAACTTCAGCGACCCCGTGGACAGCATCCGGAACGCCAGCCCGGCGATCGCGGTCTGGCCGGACAGTTCGACGAGCGCGCCGCCGACGAGCGCCAGGCCCAGCAGCAGCACGCGCGGCAGCGTCCAGTGCAGGTGCGTGGTGGCGAGCGCGACGCCGAGGATGGCGAGCCCGCCGAGCAGGTCCGAGATGGTGGTCACCGGCAGCCGGCGGGTGACGAGCTGGACGAACGGGGCGACCGGCCGCGTCAGGTACCGGTCGAACTCGGCCTCGCGGACCGCGGTGTCGATCACCATCAGGTTCGAGCACGGCAGGGTCCACAGGCCGTGCGAGGTGAGCCGCATCCCGTACAGCAGCATGAGTTCCGGCAGCGACCAGCCGCCGATCTGCTGGAACCGGGCCAGGATCGTACCGATGACGGCGAGGCCGGCGCCCTGCAACGCGAGCCCGCCGAGGATGCCGAACGCGAAGTTCGCCCGGTACTGCAGCTCGGTGCGCAGGCCCGCGCGGGCGAGCGCGGCCCAGACCCGTACGGTGCGGCGGATCCGCTCAACCACCCTGTACCACCACCCGGTGCAGCGCGCGGCTCCACACCAGCCGGGCCAGCAGCGCCAGCACCAGGACCCAGCCGCACTGCACGCCGGTCGCGAGTACGGCGGCGCCGGCGTCGAGCCGCCCCAGGTAGATCGCCGTCGGCGTGTACGTGACCGCCTGGAACGGCAGCACCTGGGCGACCGTACGCAGCGCGCCGGGCATGAACCACAACGGAATCAGCGCGCCGGACAGGAACTGCGCGACCATCCGGTAGATGATGAAGATGCCGCCGATCTCCATCGTCCAGAACGTCATGAGCCCGAACACCACCGACAGCACCGTGGTCACCGCGTACCCGAGGGCGAGGCTGACGAGGTAGCCGACGGCGGCGAGCGGTGACGCGGGCGGCGCCATCCCGGACAGCAGCACCGCGAACGGCAGCGCGGCGAGCGCGAACGGTGCGGTGGCGGCGGTCCGGCCCACCTGCGCGGCGACCACCTGCGACACGAACCCGACCGGCCGCACCAGGTCGATGCCGACCCGACCCTCGCGTACCCGGTCCGGGATGAGCGTGAACACCCACGGGTTGAACAGCCAGCCCTGCACGCTCGCCAGCGTCACGTACGCCAGCATGGTCGCCAGCGGCACGCCGTCCACGCTGTCCCGTTCGCCGTACACGGTGCGCCACACCACCGCGAGCAGGAACACCTGCAGCAGCAGGCCGATCAGCCCGTTCAGGTAGTCGATCCGGTACGCGAGCACCACGCGCGCCTGCATCCGGGCGAGTGCCAGGTACCGGCGCATCAGGCGGTCCGGTCGGCGTAGATGCCCGCCACCACGCGCTCCAGGTCGGGCTCCACAATGGACAGATCGGTGACCCGGTGGCGCGCCAGGACCCGGCCGATCAGGTCCGCGCTGGACACCCGCGCCGGATCGAACCGCAACGTCACCCGCCCGTCGGTGGCGGCGACCGGCTCGGCGTCGGCGATCTCCACCGGCCCCGGCTCCGCCAGGTGTACGACCAGCTCGCGGTGCGGGGCGTGCCGCGCCTTCAGCGTCGCCACGTCCCCGTCGTACAGGACGCGGCCGTGGTCGATGAGGATGATGCGGCGGCACAACGCTTCCACGTCGTCCAGGTCGTGCGTGGTCAGGACGACCGTGGTACCGGCCGCCCGGTTCAGGTCGGCCACGAACGCGCGGATCCGGTCCCGCGCCACGACGTCCAACCCGATCGTCGGCTCGTCCAGGTACAGCACGTCCGGACGGTGCAGCATCGCCGCCGCCAGGTCACCGCGCATCCGCTGACCGAGCGACAGCTGCCGTACCGGGGTGGTCAGGAACTCGTCCAGGCCGAGCAGGTCGGTGAAGCGGGCCAGGTGCGCGCGGAGGTCCGCCGGACGCACGTCGTACAGGGTGGCGGCGAGGTGCAGCGAGTCGATCAGCGGCAGGTCCCACCACAACCCGCTGCGCTGCCCGAACACCACGCCGATGTGCCGGGCGTTGCGCTCCCGGTCCCGCCACGGCACCACCCCGGACACCTCGACCGCCCCCGAGGTCGGTACGAGGATGCCGGTCAGCATCTTGATGGTGGTGGACTTCCCCGCGCCGTTCGGCCCGAGGTAGCCCACGAGCTCGCCGGCGTCGATGTCGAACCCGACGCCGTCCACCGCCCGCGTCACCGTGTACTGCCGGGTCAGCAGCGTGCGCACCGCGCCGAACCGGCCCGGCACCCGCTTCGGCCGGCGGAACTCCTTGACGAGACTGTCCGCACGAATGATCGGCACAGTCGACGACCCTGGCAGTACACCGCAAGGCCCGTCAACGCTGATTCCCGCCGGAGTCGATGCGCCACTGTGGACACTGGTGGCGGCCCACCGAGGAGGTACGTGATGATCCTGGTCACCGGGGCGACCGGCAACGTCGGCGCCGAACTCGTCCGCGCGCTCGCCGCGTCCGGCACGCCCGTGCGCGGCCTGACCCGCGGCACCGGACCCGCCGCCACCCCGCCCGTCGAGTACGTGTCGGGCGACCTCGGCGACCCGGCGTCGCTGCGGCCCGCGCTGGCCGGCGTCCGCGGCCTCTTCCTGCTGCCCGGGTATCCGGCCATGCCGGAGATCCTGGCCGAGGCGGCCCGCGCCGGCGTCGAGCACGTCGTCCTGCTGTCCGGTTCGTCGGCCGCGTCCGGCGACACCCGCAACGCGATCACCCGGTACATGGTCGAGTCCGAGCGGGCGGTACGCGACAGCGGACTCGCCTGGACCGTACTGCGGCCCAGCGGCTTCATGTCGAACACGCTGGAATGGGTGCCGCAACTGGCGTCCGGTGACGTGGTCCGGGCACCGTTCGCCGGCGTGCCGATCGCCACCATCGACCCGTACGACATCGCCGCGGTGGCCGCGGGCGCGCTGAGCGGCGACGGGCACCGCGGCCAGGTGTACCGGCTGACCGGGCCGGAGGCGCTGCGGCCCGCCGACCGGCTGCGCACCCTCGGCACCGTGCTCGGCCGCGACCTGCGGCTCGACGCGCAGTCCGACGAGGACGCCCGCGCCGAGATGCTCGCAACCGTACCGGCGGACTACGTCGACGCGTTCTTCGACTTCTACGTCACCGGATCGCTCGACGACTCGACCGTCCTGCCCACCGTACGGGAGCTGACCGGTCGCCCGGCCCGGACGTTCGCGCAGTGGGCCGAGGCGCACGCCGCGGCCTTCCGCTGACGTACCCGTGCCGGAGCCGGCAGCCTGGCGCGCATCATGGTGGGGTGAGCGCTGACGACACGAACATCACCGAGCCGCAGGCGATCCGGGCCATGGCCCACCCCGTCCGGCTGGCGATCATGGAGTACCTGGGGGCGCAGACCTCGGCGACCGCCACCGAGTGCGCCGCCGTCGTCGGCCTCTCCCCCAGCGCCACCAGCTACCATCTGCGCGAACTCGCCCGGTACGGGCTCGTCGTCGAAGCGCCCGGCGCCGACCGGCGCGAACGGCGGTGGCGCTCCGCACCCCGGATCAGCGTCGGCCAGGGCAGCGCCGACGACCCCGCCGTACGCGACGCCACCCAGCTCCTCAGCCGCCTCATGGTCGGCCGCTCCGACGCCCGCGCCCAGACGTTCCTCGACTCCGCCGGCACCGAGGACCCCGACTGGTGGGACGCCGCGCTCGTCAGCGAATCCCGGCTCTGGATGACCGCCGACGAACTGCGTACCCTCGCCGCGGCGCTCCTCGACCTGCTCGAACCGTACCGGCGCGGCGCGCGTACGCCACCGGACGGCTCCCGCCAGGTACAGGTGTCCCTGCGCGCGTTCCCGCTCCCCGACGAACCGCCCACCGACAAGTCCTGAACCCGCGCAGTACTGCCGGAAACGGCTCAACGAAGCCGATCCGGCAGCCGCGCACCCTCCGCCGGGCACGTCACGGACCCCAGCGGACCGCCGAGGAACGCCGCAGGACCAGCGGGCCGCCGATGCGCGAGCGACCCGCCCCGGCCCACCGTTCCGCCCGAGCACCCCTCCCCGCGGAAACGGCTCAACAGAGCCCGGTCACCCCCGCCCCCCTGTGGCCCGAGCACTCCTCCCCCGCGGAAACGGCTCAACAGAAACCAGTCGCCCCGCCCGCGCTGTGGCCCGGGCGCTCCTCCCCGCGGAAGCGGCCCAGCAGAGCCCAGTCGCCCCGCCCGCCGTGTGGCCCGAGCGCTCCTCCCGCAGTATCGGCCGAGCGGAGCCCGGTCGCCCCTGGTGCGGCGTGCTCGCGGAGCCGGGCCGATCGGCGTGTACCGCGTGATCCGCGGCCGGGCAGTCGCCCGCTGCCCCACATGCCGCGGTCGAGAGGCGAGCAGCCCGGGATCGGCTCAGCAGAGCGCGATCCGGCCGTACCCGCCAGGGCTCGGACCGACAACCGACTTCGCGATGGGACACGGGCAGAGGGCGGGACGGACATTCCGCCGATTGCACGCAGGGGGCTTGCGCGTTCCAGATGTGAAGGATTATTTTCGAAATATGTCCTTCGCATATGCCCGCCGCGACGTGTGGATCGTCGCCGCCTGCACCGGCATCTCGTACGCCGGCGACTTCCTCGCCGAGACGGCGCTGACGCTGACGCTCCAGGAACGCGGCGCCTCCGGTACCGAGATCGCGGCGCTGCTGCTGGCGCTGATGGTGCCGATGGTCGTGCTGGCGCCGGTCGCGGGCCGCATCGCCGACCGGTACTCCAGCCGGGTGCTGCTGCCGCTGATCGGTTCGGCGCAGGCCGTGGTGTGCGTGGCGCTGGCGTACGTGACGGGGCCGGCGGCGGCGATCGGGCTGATGGCTCTGCTGGCGACCGGGCTCGCGGTGACCGGACCGACGCTGTCCGCGCTCGTACCGCAGATGGTCGATCGGGAACGGCTCCCCCGCGCCCAGGCGACGATCCAGACCGTCCGCGGCGTCGGCATCCTGCTCGGCCCGGCGCTCGCCGGACTCCTCGTCGGACGGTACGGCCAGGCGGTGCCGCTGCTCGTCGACGCCGCGAGCTTCCTCGCCGTCGTCGCCGCCGGCCTGTTCCTGCGTACGGTGCGGCGCGGCGGGTCGCTGCGCGACGCCGGCACCGGCCGGGTACGCGGCGGCTTCGATCTGGTCCGCTCCGACCCGCTGCTGGTCGCCGCGCTGGTCCTGATCAGTGCCGGCATCGCGGCGGTGAGCTGCGACAACGTCGGCATGGTCTTCCTGGTACGCGACACCCTGCACGGCAGCGCCACCGCGTACGGGCTGCTCGGCGCGCTGTGGTCGGTGGCGGCGATCGTCGGCGGCTGGCTGCTCGGCCGGCGTACCCCCGGCGACCGCGGCCTGGTCACCCTCCTCGTCGCCGTCGTCGCCGTGTTCGGCCTGACGATGCTCGGCCTGGCCGCGGCGCGCTCGGTCGGCTGGCTCGTCCCCACGTACGTGATCGGCGGCCTCGCCAACGGCGGCCTCAACCTCGTCATCGGCGTACTCCTAGGCCGCCGCGTACCGGCGGGTGCCCGGGGCCGGGTCGGCGCGATCTTCGGCGGCGTCGTCAACGCCGGCACCATCATCGGGTACGCCGGCGGCGGCCTGCTGCTGTCCGTCGTCGGCCCCCGTACTCTCTTCGCCGGCAGCGGTCTGGTCGCGCTGGGCGTCGTCGCGGCGCTCTGCGTCCCGGTACTCCGGATGGCCCGCCGCGCCACCACCGCCGACCCGGTCGCCGCCGCGACGATCACCGCCGCGCACCCGCACACCGCGGCCACCGGCGCCGCTGCGCACGCCGCCGACCCGGCCGGCGCGGACCGGGCGGGCATCGGGTCGGGTGTGGACGGACCGGGGGTCGCGCCGGCCGCGTCGTGAACCGGCGCGACACCGCCCGATGAGTTCCGCGCACCGGGCTCGTCGTACCTGGGACGGGACCTCGACGAACGGGACCTCGACGTACGGAAGGACACCGGCACCGTGAGCACTGACACCGAGGAGATCCGCGGCCTGATCGAACGGTGGGCCGACGCGGTACACCGGGGCGACCTCGCCGCCGTCGTCGCCGGGCACGCCGCCGACGTGGTGATGTTCGACGTGCCGCCGCCGTACGAGGGGGTGCGCGGGCTGGCGGCCTACCGCGACACCTGGCCGCCGTTCTTCGCCTGGCAGGCGTCCGGCGCCACCTTCGACATCACCGAACTGGAGATCACCGCCGGCGAGGACGTCGCCTTCGCGTACGCGCTGCTGCGGTGCGGCACGGCCGACGAGTTCGCCGCGAACCCGGACCTCCGGCTGCGGCTGACCCTCGGCCTCCGCCGCGAGAACGGCCGCTGGCTGATCACCCACGAGCACCACTCCTTCCCCCACCCGACCGACGCCTGACCCCGGCACGGGATCGACGACCGGAAACCCGTGGATCCGTTACTGAGCAAGGGATCCGTCACGGCATCGGCGGCGTGTGGAGGCCGGCGCCCCGGCACCCGAACGAGCGCGGGTCGAGTTACGGTGCCCGGTGGTGTGCCGTCGCGCCACCCTGCGGTCACCCGGACGCGGCGGCGACTCGCCGGCGACGCCGGTTCTGCGGTACCGTCCCGCACTGCCACCCCGTCCCGGCACGCCACCCATCCGGAGCCGTACGCCGGGAAGGACCGGCGGCATGGCGGAACCGTCCCGCAAGCGTGCCGACAGCGGGACGAAAGCGCGGCGTGGTCCCCTTCCCGGACCCGGCGTACGACCGTGCGCCGTGGATTCCGCTGCACGAACGGAAGGACCCACTGTGTACCCAGCCGGTACGCCCCGACGCCCGGTGAGGTGGGCGGTCCGGGCCGCCGCCGCGGTCTTCGCGGTCGGCGCCGCCACGGCCGCCGCGCTGCCGGCCCACGCCGACCCGGCGGCGCTGCGGGTGGAGAACCCGCGCTCGTCCGGGCAGGTCGTCGACCCGGCCGACACGCCGTACCAGTACGCGCCGGCGGTGTTGGCCGAGAACGGCCGGTACCGCATGTGGTGGTGTTCGCAGAGCCCCGCGGGCACCGCACCCGGCGACGACATCCTGTACGCCGAGGCGGACAGCCCGAACGGCCCGTTCCACGCGCCGGGCAGCGACAAGCCGTACCAGATCGTGTTCCAGAACGACGGGGGCGGCGGCTGGGACGGCCAGCACGTGTGCGACCCGTCCGTGGTGAAGGTCGGCGGCCGCTACCTGATGTACTTCTCGGGCGCGCCGGCCGACCACGGCCAGCAGCAGGGTTCGGAGACGAGCATCGGGGTCGCGGAGAGCGCCGACGGGATCAGCTGGCACGCGCTGTCCGGGTCGGCGATCGTGACGTCGGCGCACCAGCGGGACAACCACAACAACTACGGCGCCGGCCAGCCGAGCGTGACGTACCGGGACGGCAAGATCTACCTGCTGTTCACGGACACCACGGCGGCGGGCGCGTTGCCGGCCAACGGCGCCGGCCAGTTCGCGTACCGGTCGGCGGATCCGACGTTCGCCTCCGGTGTCGAGGTGGCGACGAAGGACGGGTGGCAGCCGCGGTCGGCGGCCAACGACCGGCAGTTCTCGGTGGCGAACGCGTTCAGCGCCGACTGGCAGTACTCGGACGCGCTGTCGGCGCTGATCGTGGCGCACAACAACGATCCGGGCCGTACGACGCTGGACTTCCTGTCGGCCGACAACCCGGCCACCGCGGCGTACGCGCCGGCGACGGTGCCGTCGGAGTGGTCGGAGGGCCCCGGCCTGGTGTCGACCGCGGACAAGCACGCGATCACCGGCGCCGCCTGCAACCGGGTGCCGGTGGACGTCGTGCAGTCGACCGGGAAGAACAACGGCGCGCCGGCGACGCTCCGCCGGTTCGGCGCGGACGTCGTGTCCGACCGTACGTGTGACAGCCCGAGCCCGACGCCGTCCGCGTCCGCGCCGGCCAGTACGTCGCCGAGCGCGTCGCCGAGCCACGCGCCGAGCAGCCCGGCGGCGCCCCGTAGCAGCAGTCCCGCGGCCGGTGGTGCCGGCGGCGGTGGCCTCCCCGTGACCGGCAGCCCGGTCGCGTACGTGTCGGCCGTCGGTGCGCTCCTGCTCGCCGCCGGTGCCGTCCTGTTCGTGATCGCCCGCCGGCGCCGCCGCGCCGCCTGACCCGCACCACCCCGCCGCGTGGCCGGTACCCGTCGGGTGCCGGCCACGCGGCCGTCCGCGCTCAGCCGGTCGCGGCGCGCAGGTACCGGCCGGTGACGGAGCCGGGGTGGGCGGCGAGGCCGGCCGGCGGCCCGGCGTACACGACGGTGCCGCCGTCGGATCCGGCGCCGGGGCCGAGGTCGACGACGTGGTCGGCGTGCGCGACGACACGCAGGTCGTGCTCGACGAGTACGAGGGTGGCGCCGGCGTCGACTAGTTCGTCGCAGAGTACGAGGAGGCGGTCGACGTCGGTGGCGTGCAGCCCGGCGGTCGGCTCGTCGAGGACGAGCCGCAGGTCGTCGCCCGGTCCGGTGTCGGCGAGGTGGCGGGCGAGGAGCAGCCGCTGGCGTTCGCCGCCGGAGAGGGTGTCGAGGCCGCGCCCGATCGCCAGGTACCCGAGGCCGACCCTGTCCAGCCAGCGCAGCCGGCGTACCAGGTCGGGATGGTCGGCGAGCAGCTCGGCGGCGACCGCCGGGGTACTCGCGAGCAGGTCGGCGATGCTGCGGCCGTGCAGGGTGGCGCCGAGCGCGGTCGGGTTGAAGCGGGTGCCGCCGCAGGCGTCGCAGCCGGTACGGACGTCGTCGAGGAACGCGAGGTCGGTGACGATCACGCCGGTGCCGCGGCAGACGGGGCAGGCGCCGCGGCCGTTGGCGCTGAACCAGGACGGGTGCAGGCCGGTGGCCCGGGCGTACGCGGCGCGCGCGGGTTCGGCGACGCCGAGCGCGGTGGCCGGCGTGGACCGTACGCCGCCGCGCAGCGGTGCCTGGTCGACGACGACGAACCCGGGGTGCTGGCGCGGCAGTTCGCCGGCCATCAGGGTCGACTTGCCGGAGCCGGCGACCCCGGTGACCGCGGTGAGCACCCCGAGGGGTACGTCGACGGTCACGTCCCGCAGGTTGTGGCTGCCGGCGTGCTCGACCGTCACGTACCCGCGGGCGGGTCGGGGGTGGCGGCCGAGCCGCAGCGGGGCGCGCAGCATCCGCCCGGTCGCGGTGTCCGTCGCGGCCAGATCCCTTGGTACGCCGGCGAACTGGACGTGCCCGCCGCCGCTGCCGCCGGTCGGGCCGAGGTCGATCACGTGGTCGGCGGCGGTGACGACCGCGGGGTGGTGCTCGACGACGAGGACCGTGTTGTGCGCGTCCCGCAGGCGCGCCAGCAGGTCCAGCAGCCGGCGTACGTCGTGTGGGTGCAGGCCGGTGGCGGGCTCGTCGAAGACGTAGCAGACGTCGCTGAGCGCGCTGCCCAGCTGCCGTACGATCTTGACCCGCTGCGCCTCGCCGCCGGACAGCGTCGCCGATTCCCGCGCCAGGCTCAGGTATCCGAGGCCCACGGAGACGAGCGCGTCGAGGCGTTCGGTCACGGCGCGGACCAGCGGCGCCACCTCCGGCTGCCGTACGGCGGCGACCACGTCGCGCAGCTCGACCAGCGGCAGCGCCGACCAGTCGGCGATCGAGCGGCCGTCGACGAGGCTGGCGCGGGCCGCCGCGTTGAGCCGGGTACCGGCACAGTCCGGGCAGGTACCGCGGGTCACGACGGCGGCGAGCCCGCGCCGCTCGTCGTCGGTCAGCCGGGACGGCGTGCGCCGCAGGTACGTGTCGCGCAGCCGCGGCACGATCCCGTCGAACCTCCCGTGCCCCGGGTACTCCGGGTCGGGGTCGGTGAGCCGCAGCCCCTGCGCGTACAGGAGCGTCTCGACGGTGGCGGCCGGCAGCTCCGCCAGCGGTACGCCGGGGTCGGCGAGACCGGAGTGCACCAGCCGCTTCCACCGGTACGTACCGGGGGCGAAGGTGGGGAAGCGGACCGCGCCGTCCCGCAGGCTCCGCGTACGGTCGAGGAGCCGGTCCAGGTCGATGTCGTCGACCACGCCCAGCCCCTCGCACCGCTTGCACATCCCCGCCGGATCGTTGAACGAGTACGCCGGGGTGAAGCCGGCGGACGGCGTACCGGCGCGGGAGAACAGCAGGCGCAGCAGCGGCGCGAGGTCGCTCGCGGTACCGACGGTGGAGCGGGCGTTGCCGGTGAACCGCCGCTGGTCGACGATCGTGGTGAAGACCAGCCCGTCGATCCGGTCCACGTCGGCCGGCGGGTGCTGCGGCAGCCGGTTCCGTACGAACGTCGGGTAGGTCGCGGTGACCAGGCGTTCGGCCTCGGCGGCGATCGTGTCGAACGCCAGCGACGACTTCCCCGACCCGGAGACGCCCGTGAACACGGTCAACCGGTGCTTCGGGACGCGCACCGACACGTCCCGCAGGTTGTGGGTCCGGGCGCCCTCCACCGTGATCCACCGGTCGCGCCCGGCCGTTCGTTCCTCGTCCGTCATGCCCGCGACGCTACGATCGGATGTGGCCGGAAAGTTGCCACAACTCGAAACGGAGGCGCCGTGACCGCGCCACGGGAACGGATGCTGCGCCTGCTGTCGCTGCTCCAGTCCGGCCGGCGCTGGCCCGCCGCCGAGCTGGCCACCGCGATGGGCGTACCCGCACGCACGTTGCGGCGCGACCTCGACCAGCTCCGCACCCTGGGGTACCCGGTGCGCAGCGCGCGCGGGCCGGGCGGCCACTACCGGCTGGCGGCCGGCGCCGCGCTGCCACCGCTCATGCTCGCCGACGACGAGGCGATCGCGACCGTACTGGGGTTGAGCCTCGCCGCGGCCGGCGGTACCGGGATCGACCTCGCCGCCGAGTCCGCCGACCGGGCCGCCGCCAAGCTGCGCCGCATCCTGCCCGCGGGCCTGCGCCGCCGCACCGACGAGGTACTCGCCGCCGTCGAGTTCGGCCGCAGCGAGCAGCCCGCCGCCGCCCCCGACGTACTCGGCGTGGTGGCGTCGGCGGTCGCGGCGCGCCGGTGCCTGTCCTTCGCGTACCGGGGGAAGGCGGGGACGTCGCGGCGGACGGTGGAGCCGGTCCGCCTCGTCCGGGTACGCCAGCGCTGGTACCTGTACGCGTGGGACCGGGACCGGCGCGACTGGCGCAGCTTCCGGCTGGACCGCCTCGACGGGCCGGAGCGGACGGGCACGGCGTTCCAGCCGCGCCCGCTGCCCACCGACGACCTCGCCGGGCACCTCCGGGACCGGTTCGTGGGCTCGCGGACGGTCCGCGTCGTGCTGACCCTGGACACCGACGTGCGGGACGCGGCCGCGCGGCTGCACCGGGTCGACGGCACCCTGGAGGCCGTCGACGACCACACCTGCCGGTACGTCGCGTACGTCGACTCGTACGAGTGGCTGACGGTGGTGTTGACGTTGACCGACGTGGCGTTCCGGGTGGTGGAGCCGGACGCGTTCCGCGCGCACCTGGCGCGTACGGCCCGGCGGTTGCTCGACGCCACGGACCGCGACCACGCGGCGGTACCGGCGGATAGGCTCGGGCGGTGACCGGTCGGATGCCTCTGGCGGCGGTACCCCGGCTCGCCGGTGCGGTGGTCGGCGGTGCGCTCGTCGGGGTGCTCGTCGGCCTGCTCGTCGACGTACCGCTGGGGGTGCTGTCGGCGGTGGCGGTCGCGCAGACCCTGTTCGTGGTGTCCGGCTGGGCGGTGCTGTGGCCGCTGGACGCCGACGCCACCCGGCAGAACGTCGGCCGGGAGGACTTCCGCCCTGCGCTGGAGGAGATCGCCGTCCTCAGCGTCGCGCTGTGCGGGCTCGCCGGGATCGCGGTGCTGCTGTTCTTCGGCGGGTACCGCGACGGTCGGTCGGCCGCCGCGCTCGCGCTGGCCGGCGTGTTCATGGCCTGGGCCGCCCTGCACCTCATGTACGCCACGCGGTACGCGTACCTGTACTACCTGGGTGCGGCGGGCGGCATCAACTTCAACAGCGACGAGGCGCCCGCCTTCCGCGACTTCCTGTACTTCAGCTACAACCTCGGCATGACCTACCAGGTCTCCGACACGTCCGTGTCGAGCAGCTGGATCCGCGCCGTCGCGCTGCGGCACTGCCTGCTGTCGTACGTGTTCGGCACGAGCATCCTCGCCACGGCCATCAACCTCGTCGTCGGCATCGTCAACCACTGACCTGCCGGTAGACACTGTCTGCTCGACCGTGATAGACACTGTCTACCGCCACGGCCGTGCCCGGAAACCGTTCGGGCGACAGGGAAGGAACGGCGTGCACGACCTCGTCTGCCTGCACGGTGCGACCAGCGGTCCGGCCACCTGGGAGCCGCTGCGCGCCGGCCTGACCGCCCTCGGGTACCGGCCGCACTGCCCGACGCTGCTCGGCCACCACGACGCCGGGCGCCGCGACACGTACCCGCTGGAGGCGTTCCGCGATCAGGTGTTCGGCGAGCTGGACCGGCTGGGCCCGGCGCCGGTCACCCTCGTCGGCCACTCGCTCGGCGCCGTCGTCGCCACCCTGGTCGCCGCCGCACGGCCCGAACGCGTCGCACGCCTCGTCCTGGAGGAACTCCCGGTACTCCGGCGCGACGCCGGCGACGGTCCCCCGGTCCGCAGCCGCCGCACCGGACTCGCGCTCCGGGCGTACGCGAGGGTGCGGCCGGGTCGGGTCGATCCGCGGCTGGCGCGCGACGTGCTCGCCGCGTTGCGCGCGCCCAGCCCGGACTGGTGGCGCGGCCTCGCCCGGATCACCGCACCGACGCTGCTGATCACCGGCGGCGACGCCAGCCACCTCGACCAGTCCCGGTACGCACTCGTCGAGCGGGCCGTCGGTGACGCGTCCGTCGTCACGGTCGACGTCGGGCACCGGGTGCACAGCCGGGCCCCGGAACGCTGGCTGGCCGCGGTCACCGCGTTCCTCCCGCACTGACCCGCCCGGTCAGGCGGCACGGTGGCCGATCAGCACGTCGAACACCGGACTGGCGGCGGTCGGGGCGATCTGGCGGCGTGCCGCGCCGTCCGGTCCGTCGTCATCTGGAGGAACGACCACTTATCGGTGTCTTGTCACGACTCATCTCGCTCTCCGTCGTTGGTCCCGTGACGTTGTGGGGTTTTCGGCACCATGGAGGAACGACGTGGTCAGCGGCACCATGCACCGGCGGGCGGTACCCGAACCGGACCATGCCGGGCTCGGCGACGACCCGCGCTTCGTCCAGTTGCGCTCCCGGTTCCGGCGCTTCGTGTTCCCGGTCGCGGCGGCGTTCCTCGGCTGGTACCTGCTGTACGTGGTGCTCTCCGCGTTCGCCCGGGACCTGCTCGGCATCCGCGTGTACGGCAGCGTCAACGTGGCGCTGGTGTTCGGGCTGCTGCAGTTCGTGACCACGTTCGTCGTGGCGCTCCGGTACGCGCGCTTCGCCCGGACCCGGCTCGACCCGCTCGCCGCCGAGCTCGCGGACACCGCGGCCGGTGACCGGTGAGCGGCACGTTCACGACGGGGCGGGCGCTGACGTTCGGACTGTTCGTCGCGCTCGTCCTGGTCACCCTCGTCATCACGGTCTGGGCGCGGCGCAACTCCGGCGGCGGCGCGGAGGACTTCTACACCGGCGGTCGCGCGTTCTCCGGACTGCAGAACGGGCTGGCGCTCGCCGGCGACTACATGTCCGCCGCGTCGTTCCTCGGCATCGCCGGCATCATCGCGCTCGCCGGCTACGACGGCTTCCTGTACTCGATCGGCTTTCTCGTCGCGTGGCTCGTCGCGCTGGTGCTCGTCGGGCTGATGCGCAACGTCGGCCGGTTCACCATGGCCGACGTACTGTCGTTCCGGATGCGGGCCCGCCCGGTGCGTACGGCGGCGGCCGTCTCGACACTCACCGTCTCGGTGTTCTACCTGCTCGCGCAGATGGTCGGGGCGGGCGCGCTGGTATCGCTGCTGCTCGGCATCAGGCCCGGCGAGACGTTCCTCGGCATGTCGGCGGGCGAGGCGAAGGTCGCGACCATCATCGTCGTCGGCGTCCTCATGGTCGTGTACGTGACGTTCGGCGGCATGAAGGGCACCACCTGGGTACAGATCACCAAGGCCGTACTGCTGATGGCCGGCACCGCGCTGATGACCGTACTGGTCATGGCGCACTTCGGGTTCGACCTCAGCCGGCTGCTCGGCAGCGCCGCGAAGGCCAGCGGGCACGGCGCGGCGTTCCTCGAACCCGGCCTCAAGTACGGGACGGAGGTGCCCGGCCACCCCGGTGCGACGCTCGCGCACAAGCTCGACCTGATCAGCCTCGGCCTGGCGCTGGTCCTCGGCACCGCCGGGCTGCCGCACATCCTGACCCGCTTCTACACCGTGCCGAACGCGCGTACCGCCCGCGCCTCGGTGAACTGGGCGATCGGCCTGGTCGGCGTGTTCTACCTGATGACGCTGGCGCTCGGGTTCGGCGCGGCGGCGCTCGTCGGGCACGCCGCGATCACCGCGCAGGACCCGGCCGGCAACACCGCCGCACCGCAGCTGGCGCACGTACTCGGGCACGAGGTCGCCGGCAGGTACGGTGCCGGGATCCTGCTCGCGGTGATCGCCGCGGTCGCGTTCGCCACGATCCTGGCCGTGGTGGCGGGGCTGGTGATGGCGTCCGCGACGTCGCTCGCGCACGACTACTTCGGGCAGGTTCTCATGCTCGGCCGCCCGCGCGAGTCGCAGGAGGTCGGCGTGGCGCGGTTCGCCGCCGCCCTGATCGGTACGCTCGCGATCGTCCTGGCCATCTTCGCGCAGAACCTGAACGTCGCGTTCCTGGTGGCGCTGGCGTTCGCGATCGCGGCCTCGGCGAACCTGCCGTCGATCGTGTTCTCCCTGTTCTGGCGGCGGTTCACGACCGCGGGCGCGGTCGCCGGCATGTACGGCGGGCTCGGCAGTTCGCTGCTGCTGGTGGCCTTCTCGCCCGTGGTGTCCGGCAAGGTCAATCCGGTCACGGGCGCCAGCGAGTCGCTGTTCCCGGCCGGCGTCGACTTCCACTGGTTCCCGATGGAGAACCCGGGCATCGTGTCGATCCCGGTCGGGTTCGCCTGCGCGGTCCTCGGCACGCTGCTCAGCCGCCGGCCCGCCGACCCCGCCCGGCACACCGAGCTGGAGGTACGCGCGCTCACCGGCATCGGCGCGCCCTGACGGTTCTGGTTCACTGTCGGCATGTCCACCGCCACCGCGACGACCCGCACGCCCGCCCCCGCCGTACGCCGCGGTCCGGTCGTGGCCGTCGTCGCCGTGGCCGCCGGCGTCGTACTCGGCGCGCTCGACCTCGCCGGCCAGCTCGCCCTCCCGTACCCGTGGGCGAACCTGGCGAACTCGGCCGCGCTGTGGGCGGTCGCCGCGTTCGGCCTCGCCCGGTGGGTACGCGCCGGCGCCGTACGCTGCATGGTCGCCGGCACCGTCCTGCTCGTCGTCGCCGTCCCCGTCTACTACCTCGCCGCCGCGCTGGTACTGCACGACGAGGTCGGCAACGCGGTGTCCGCGGTCGGCCTCGCCTGGACCGCCTCCGGGGTGCTCGCCGGCTGCGTGTTCGGCCTCGCCGGGCACCTCCGCGCCGTACGTCCCCCCTTCCTGGCCGCGCTCGGCGTCGCCCTCCCCAGCGCCGTACTGCTCGCCGAGGCCGCGCAGCGCGCGCTGCGCCCGCACCGTGGCTGGGACGACGACGCGTGGACGGCCGTGATCCAGGTGGCGCTGGCCGTCGTACTCGTGGCCGCCGCGGGACGCGGCCTGCGCGGCCGGGCGCTCGCCGCCGCGCTGGCCGTACCGCTCGCCGCGTTCGGCTGGGTCGCGTTCCGCGTCGCCGGCTTCGCCTGACCGCTCCGGATCGCCCGTCCAGCAACGCTTTCCCGGCCTGCACCGGACATCGTCAGCCTCCAACTCACGGGGTCGTCGGGGTGAAGGTCAGGACGCCGACAGCCCCGTCGACCCAGTCGACCCGCACGCCGAGGTTGTTGAGCTGACCGCGGGATCCGTTGCCGGACAACGTGTTCTCCACTTCCGTACCGGGTGCGGTACCCCGGACGGTGACGGTCGAGTGGGCGACGGTGACGTGCACCCGGTCGATCCCGTACGCGGGGGTCTCGACACCGAAGCCGGCGCTGCCGTCGACACGGATCTGGCACGACCCGTACCGGCAGGCGGTGGCGTCGGTGCCGTCGGTGGCGCGGGGCGGGTCGGTGGCGCCGCAGCCTGCGAGGACCGCGACGCAGCCCAGGAGTACCGCGGTCCGCCACCGCGTTCGATCCGTCATCTCCGTACCGCCTTCCGTCGTGACACCGGTGTACCGGACGGCGGCGGGAGCGGTCCCGCGCGTACTGGACACTATTCAGATCATCGGTATAGTCACCGCATGGCGATGCAGGAGCCGACCTTCCTCGTACTGACCGCGCTCGCGGGTCCGCCGCTGCACGGGTACGCGATCATGCGTGCCGCGGCGGAGCTGCCCGGCGGCATGCCGCTGCGCGCCGGCACGCTGTACGCGGCGCTCGACCGGCTGACCGCCGAGGGCCTGGTCGAGGTGGCCGGCGAGGAGCAGCTGGGCGGCGGGCGGGTGCGCCGGTCGTACCGGCTGACGGGGTCGGGCGCGACCGCGCTGCGGGCCGAGACCGCGCGGCGGCGCGACCTGCTCGCCGTGGCCACCGACCGGCTCGCCGCCCTGCGCCCGCGCCCCGCCTGACCGGCGACCGACCCCGAAGGGACCGACGTGACCGACGAGGCGACCGTCCGCCGCTACCGGCGGCTGCTGCACGCGTACCCGGGCTGGCACCGCCACCGGTACGGCCCGGACCTGCTGACCACGCTGCTCGACGCCGCCGAGGCCGACCCGGGCGCCGACAGCCGGCGGGCCCGGGCCGCGATCGTCGCCGACGGGCTGCGTACCCGGGTGCGGGTGCGCGGCGCCGGCTGGCTCCTCGCCGCACTCGCCGCGCTCGCCGGTGCGGGCGCGCTCGCCGGGCTGGCGGGCTTCGCCAGCTGGTACGCGACGGTCGGGCCGGCGCCGACGCGGGCGCGTGCGGTCGCGGTCGCCGGGCCGCTGCTGCCGGCCGGGAAACCCAGTGTCGACACCGTTTCCGACGGCGCGTACGAGTCCGGCGGCGACCCCCTCGACACCGCGTTGATGGCGGTGCTCGGCGATCCCGACCCGGCGCGGGGCGGCGTCGTACTCGAATGGTTCGAGGTGCCGCACCGTGCCGCCCCGCTCGCCGACGCCGGGCGGTACCTGTCGGGGCACGGTTGGCGGGTCCGGCACGACGCCGAGACGCTGGTCGCCGACCGCGCCAGGCTCCGGATCGAGCTGACCGTACTGGCCGGCGACGCCCGCCACCCGGACGACGTGACCGTGCACGTGCTGCCGATCCCGCCGACCACCGCGTACGTGCTGGCCACGGTGGGTGCGGCGGTTGGGCTGGTGGCCGGCTGGCTCGTCGCCGCCGCCGTACTGGCGCGGGCCCGGCACCGCGCGACCGCCGACCTCGCCGCGCTCGTACTCCTGGTGGTGGCGGTCCTGGGCACGCTGCCCGCCGCCGGCCTCGACCTCCTCGCCGTGGGCAGCGCCGGCTCGCTGCTGCCGGAGCCGCCGTGGTCTGGTTACCACTTCGCACTCGCCCGGCCGCTCGGCGCGTGCGGGGCCCTGGCGCTGGGGGCCGTCCTGCTGCTGACGGTCCGGCGCCGGCCGCGCACCCGCGTCACCGCCTGACGGCGATCCCGGCGAGCAGCAGTTCGGCCAGGGTGTCGGCGTACCGGTCCGGGTCGACGTCGGGGTGCTCGTCGAGGTAGGCGAGCATCGCGTCGATCGCCCCCTGGTACGTCACGGCCACCACCCGTACGTCGAAGTCCCGGAGGGTGCCCTCCTCCTGGCCGCGCCGCAGCAGCGCCTCCTCCGCCCGGTACGTCTCCTCGTAGTCGGCGAGGGTGAGCCGCGGCGCCTCGTCCGGGCCGCGCAGGTTGAGCGAGATCCGGTTCAGCGCCCGGAACTCCGTGGCGTGCGTCTGCCCCAGCCGCGCCGCCTGCCGCAACGCGGCCCGGAGTACGTCGGGGACGGGTCGGGTCAGGTCGAGTCCGGCGGCGAGGGAGTCGCGCAGCGCGGCGAGAGTACCGCGGGCGACGGTGGCCATCAGGTCGTCCTTGGACCCGAAGTAGTGCGACACGAGGCCCTTGGAAACGCCTGCGGCGTCGGCGATCCGGGCCAGCGACGCGTACTCGTAGCCGTGGTGGGCGACGACCTCCAGGGTGGCGCGGACGATCTGGGCGCGGCGCCGCTCCTCGCCGAGGCGTTCGCGGCGGCGGGTCGGGGCGGGGTCGGACGGGCTCATGCGCCCACTCTGACCGCTGCGGCCGCCCGGGGTCACGCGACCCGCCGGCGCGCCGCCCGGACGACGCAGCCGAGCAGGACCAGCATGACCGCGGCGACCACGACCATCTGACCGCGCATCCAGCCGGGGAACGCGGGCAGGCACGCCTCCACCACGTTCACCGCGGCGACGACGGTGGCGATGACCCCGATCGCGCGGACCGCCCGCACGCTGCCGCGCCGGGCCGCGCGCAGCCGCAACGGGAGCAGTACCGCGAAGGCGGCGACGACGAGGGCGTGGCCCCACGCCTCCCGGGTCGCGAGGTGCGGTGCGGCGGCCGTGAGGACGACCAGCACCACGACGGTCGCGACCACGATCCCCACGTACGTCCAGATCGCGGCGCGCACGGCCCGGAGGTCGGTGGGCGCCGCCTCGATGTCGTTGACCATGCGGCCAATAGTATTGACCAATTGGCCAACAAGCAACCGGGACGGACGACACGACACCGGGCAGGAACATCGGGGCGGGCCGATACCACGCCTGGATGGCCGGCGCGGCAACGGACAGCGGTCGACAAGGGGGACCGGACGGGTCGGATCCGCGCGGTGGATCCCTTGTCCGGCAACGGAAAGCGGTCAGGACGGGGAACCGGCCGGGTGGCGGCGACGGTGGGCGCGCCGTACCCGCCAGCCGACCAGACCGGTCACCGCGAGCGCGGCGGCGACCACCACGTACAGCTCGTACCGGGTGGCGAGCCGCTCGACGGCGGCGAGGTGCGCGCCGAGCAGGTACCCGAGGGTGGCCCAGACGCCGACCCAGGCGGCGGCGCCGATCGCGTTGCACACCAGGAAACGCCACCAGCGCATGCCGGCCGCACCGGCGAGCAGGCCGTTGGCCTGGCGCAGTCCCTCGACGAACCGCGCCACGATCACGACCGTGCCACCGTGCCGGCCCATGAACCGTTCGGCCCGGTCCAGCCGGCGCGGGGTGAGCAGCACGTACCGGCCGTACCGGGCGAGGAGGCGGCGACCGCCGAAGTGGCCGATGGCGTACCCGATGTTGTCGCCGAGGACGGCCGCGACGAGCGCGAGGCCGGCGACGGCGAGGATGTGCAGGTGGCCGTCGTGCGCGGCGACCGAGGCGAGGATGAGCACGGTCTCGCCGGGCGAGGGCACCCCGAAGTCCTCCACGAGGACCAGTACGGACACCGCAAGGTAGCCGTACTGGTCGAGCAGAGCGGCCAGGTCGGCGAGAGCCGTGGTCACCGGTGGCGGCCTCCAGCGGGCAGTTCGGGCGACGCGGCCGAGGCGTCGCCACCCACCCGACTGTACGACCCGGCGACCGTCGCGCCGGCGAGTACGGGCCGCAGCGGCGTCCGGGCGAGGGCGGCGAGCAGCCGGGCGACGAGCGTACGCAGGCCGGAGAGTACGAGCAGGAACGCGACGGCCGCGCCGATCAGGAGACCGCCGGTGACGTCGAGCGGGTAGTGCACCCCGACGTACACCCGGGCGAACGCGAGCAGGACGGCCAGTACGACGGCCAGTGCGCCCCAGCGGCGCGACACGACCAGCAGCCCGGCGGCGAACGCCCCCGCGATCACCGCGTGGTCGGACGGGAACGACGGATCGGTCGAATGGTTCAGCAGCAACAGGACGTGCGGCATCGCCACGAACGGCCGGGGCCGGTCGACCAGCGGCCCGACGATCTGGTTGAGCGCCAGGCCGACCAGGGTCGCCACGCCGGTGAGTACGACGGCGGCCAGCGACTGGAAGCCGTCGGCGCGGCGCCGGGCCAGCAGCCCGCACACCACCCAGACCGCGGCGAGCGCGACGAGCCCGCCCCACAGCGCGTACGCGGCCATGAAACCGTGCGCCCAGCCGGTCGCGGCAGCCAGGTGGTCGATGTCCCAGAAGAGGCTGCGATCTGCGCCCATGCCGTGCCTTCCGATGTCGGTGTCCCGCAGCGGCCGCCACGACGCGCCAGTACGCACGACCGAGTGGCTACTACAGTTGAGTGTCGTAGACATTATTACTACAGTCGCTGTCGTAGATGCGCGGGGCGGGGACGAACGGGGCGCCGGACCGGACCGGTCGGACGACCACGTCCGGGCGACGACCCGTCCCGTACGACACGGCGGGCCAGGGCACGGCCGTGGACGGCAGGCGTACCCGCGCGCGGCACACGTCGCGATCGTCTACGCCAGCGTCGGCGCCGGACCCGACCGCAACGCCGAACTCGCCCGGCGGATCGACGCCACCTGCCACAGCACCGACCGCCTCACGTGGTCAGCACGGCGGGGGTCACGCCGGCGGTGCCGGCCGCGTTCCCTCCCCCGCGTTCTGTCCGCCCGCGTTCGTGCCGCCCGCGTTCCTGCCGCCCGCGTTCCTGCCGCCCGCCGGCGCCGACGAGATCGCCGCGCGCCGCCGGTTCCGTTCGCAACCCGCACCTCCGTGCAGAACCCGCGCGGCCGCTCCACGCACGATCGCCCGACCCATCGCCACCCGCTGCGTTCGCCAGCAACGAATCCGCTCGCGCTCGTGGCCGCCACTCGCTCGGCCCGGGTCGACCGGACCGTACGGTCGCCGCCGCGCCCACCGTCCGTCCGGCCGCGCCCGCCCACACGTGGCCCCGGGCGCGCGGTTCGCCTGTCCGGTAACGGATCCGGCCATGGCGCCGTAGGGTCGACACGTGACGGCGGCCGCACCCCGCGCGGGACGCCCCGGGTGCGTCGATGAGTTCCGGCGGCGCGGACCGTCTGTACCGGTGACGATCCGATCCTGGAGGACATCCCATGGCCGCTCCGACGACCCGCACCCTCGACGCGCCCGGCGCCGTCCTGACCTACGACGTACGCCCGAACGAGGGGAGCACCGAACCGCCGCTGCTGCTGGTCGCGTCCCCGATGGCCGCGTCCGCGTTCGTCGGCCTCGCCGCACAGTTCACCGACCGCACCGTCGTCACGTACGATCCGCGCGGCGCCGACCGCAGCCCGCGTACCGACGGGGCCGACCGGTCCACCCCGGAGGAGCACGCCGACGACCTGCGCCGCGTCATCGACGCCGTCGGCGGCGGGCCGGTCGACATCTTCGCCAGCAGCGGCGGCGCGGTCAACGCCCTCGTCCTCGTCGCGCAGCACGGCGACCGGGTACGCACCCTCGTCGCGCACGAGCCGCCCGCCTCGTCCGCACTGCCCGACCGAGCCCAGGTACTCGCCGCCTGCACCGACATCCGCGAGACGTACCTGAAGTCCGGGTTCGGGCCCGGCATGGCGAAGTTCATCATGCTGGTCAGCCACCAGGGCCCGCTCACCGACGAGTACGCCGCGCGGCCCGCGCCCGACCCGGCCGCGTTCGGCCTGCCCACCGACGACGACAGCGTCCGCGACAACCCGCTGCTCGGGCAGAACATGATCACGTGCAACGAGTACGAGCACGACTTCGCGGCGCTGAGGTCCGCACCCACCCGCATCGTCGTCGGCGTCGGCGCCACCTCCGGCGAGACTTTGCCCGCCCGCGCCGGCCGCGCCATCGCCGACCGCCTCGGCACCGAACCGACCACGTTCCCCGGCGACCACGGCGGGTTCGTCGCGGGCGGCGAGTACGGCGGCACCGGCGACCCCGTCGCCTTCGGCGCCGCCCTCCGTGCCACCCTCGGCTGACTCCCCCGCCGGGATCCCTTGCCCACCAACCAATCCCGCTCCGGTTCCCGCCGGCCCGGCTCACCGCGGTCTGTTGTCCTCCCGCCGATCCGGTACGCGCCGGCGCCGCTCGGCGTACCGCGCGACCGGCGACGAGCCGCGGGTGACGGGGTGCTGGCGCGAAGGTCCACTATGGAGAGTCGGTCGGGCGGGCCGGATCCGCCCGCGTCACGGACTTGCGAAACTCCACGACTTCCCTTGCGTGGTAAGCATTTGCGAACGTCCCGACTCGCCGCGCGGGATGTCGTGGACACCGAGCGGCCGGCGACGTTCGGTGTCCCCATCCGGTCGGGACGCGAAGCCGTTCTGTGTTGTGGCGTCGGCCGCATGCCGTACGCGACGCCGGCCCTCGAACACAGGTCGGCGTTCACAGTTGTTGCCGCGGAACATCTGGCGCCTCCGAGGTACGGCGGCGACCAGCGTCGTGGCCACACACCGGGCGCGACGCCGACCCTCGAACACAAGTCGGCGCTCGCGGTTGTAGCCGCAGAACAGCTGACCCTCCGAGGTACAGCGGCGTTCGGCGTCGTGGCCCCAAGCCGAGCGCGACGCCGACGCTCGAACGCCGGTCGCCGCTCGCGGTTGTGGCCGCAGAATGGCTGGCTCCTCCGAGTACAGCGGCCGTTCGGCGTCGTGGCCGGGATGCGGCGGCCGCGTGTGCGGTGGCGTTCGGTGCCGTGGCGCGGCGGGATGCTCGGTATGGCCGGTGTCCGGGGACGGGAGCGGCGTGGGCCGGACCCGGTCGTACGAGGGGATCCGGGGTCGGTGCGTTCCGGTGCACCCGGGACGGTGAGCGGGGGTGGGTTCGCGCCCGGGTGGGCGTCGGCCGGGCGTACGGTCGCAGCGTAGGGCGGGTGCCGTGGACGCGGCGGCACGGCGGTACGGCGACGACGCACGAGGGGGCGCCATGACCACGACCCACACCGAACACACCGGGCACGGCCACACGCACGGCGACGGCTGCGGGCACGTGGCCGTACCGCACGGGGATCACGTGGACTACGTGCACGACGGGCACCTGCACCGCGAGCACGGCGGGCACACCGACGAGTGCGAGCCGACAGGGCACGTCGAGCACACCGGGCACACGCACACCCACGGCGACGGGTGCGGCCACGTCGCGGTGCCGCACGGCGACCACGTCGACTACGTGCACGACGGGCACCGGCACGCGCTGCACGAGGGCCACGTCGACGACCACTGACCCGATCTCCCCCGATCCGTCCGACCGGTGGAGGATGACCGGATGATCGGTGACCGGTGGGGCGTCCGGGACGACGAGGTACGGCGGCGTTATCCGTGCGACGACTTCGTTCCCGCACCCGTACTCCAGGCGTGGCGCGGTGTCGACGTCGCGGCCTCCGCCGCCGCGGTCTGGCCCTGGGTCGGACAGGTGCGCATCGCGCCGTACTCGTACGACTGGATCGACAACCTGGGCCGGCGCTCACCGCAGAACCTGGTCGGCCTGCCCGAACCGCGCGTCGGCGAACCGTTCACCACCGCCGGTGGGCGCCAGCGCGGCCGGATCGTCGCGGTCGAGCCCGGACGCGAACTCACCGGCACCATCATGGGCGCCTTCCTGTCGTACGTGCTCGTGCCCGACGGGCCCGACCGAACCCGCCTGCTGCTCAAGGTTTCCTTGCGTACCAACCGGTTGGTGGCGCCGGCGGCGTCCGTCGGCGACCTCGTCATGGCCCGCCGCCAACTGCTGAACCTCAAGCGCCTCGCCGAGGGCGGCGGATCCCCCACCCCCTGACCGCATCCCGTCGTACGCCCACCGCACGGCCGCTCTCCCGCGCGAAACGGTGCTTCCACCGCGCACGGCGCGAACCGACCGCATGATGCCGCAGCTCTCCAACTCGTCACGGTTCCGCGCAATCGGCGGGAAGCCTTGCACACCAACCGGAAGCGGTACGCTCGGGCCGCGGTGACGGTATGCGATCAGGACCGGGTGGGTGATGTCCGGCGAGCCCGGCATGTCAGTACGGTGCGCCACCGGTGTCCACCGATCGTGGCGTACACCGGGTTAACGATGGGGGAACTGACCCGGGCCCCGTTGGTTCCCGGCACGGATCGCGGTCACGATGGCGGCACGGACGCGACGCCAGGTGCTGGGGGGTTGCCTGGCGTCGCGTCCGGGTGCGGTCGGGTGCCGGGGTCACCTCGCCGTCCGACACGGGTGCGGCGCCAGGCGCTGGGGGGTTGCCTGGTCCCGTGCCCCACTCGGCCGCCCGGCCGGGCTCCACGTGGGCCCGGCCGGGCGGCCCCGTGCCGGACGACCGCACCCACCCCGAGCCCCGGAACCCGCGCCGAGCACACCGGCACCGCACCGCGCGGCCGACTCAGTACGACGGGACGACGGCGTGGCACGGCAACGAGTGCGGCGCGGGCGATCGCTGGCGAGTACCGGGCGGCGGTGGGTCATCGGGCTGGGGATGACCTCGGAGGTCATCGACCGGGTGCGGGGTCGGCGGGCAGGGTTGCCGGTGTCGGACGAGGAACGGACAACCGGGAGATCGAGATGCCGTACGTGACCGCCAGCGACGGAACCCGCCTGGCGTACGAGGACTACGGGACGGGGGCGCCGGTGGTGTTCGTGGCCGGCTGGGCGCTGGGCGCGGACATGTGGGAGTTCCAGGTACCGCGGTTCCTGGAGGAGGGGTACCGGTGCGTGTTGCGGGACCGGCGCGGCCACGCCCGTTCGGACCGCCCGTCGACCGGGTACGACATGGACACGCTCGCGGACGATCTGGCCGTACTGCTGGACGCGCTGGACCTGCGGGACGTGACGCTGGTGGCGCACTCGTTCGGTGGTGTGGAGGTGGCGCACTACCTGGGCCGGCACGGGTCGGCGCGGATCGCGCGGGTGGTGCTGGTGGCGGCGTGCCTGCCGTCGATGCGGCGCAGCGCGGCCAACCCGGAGGGTGTACCGGCGGAGCTGTGCGCGGCGTCGATCGCGTCGCTGCGGGCGGACCGGTACAGGTGGTTGGCGGACCGGAGCCAGGCGTACTTCGCCACGCACCTCGGCAACGACGTGTCGCCGGCGTTGGTGGACGCGACGGTGCGGCAGTGCCTGGACGTGGCTCCGTACGCGGCGCTGCGGGTGCAGGAGGTCAACCTGACCACGGCGCACGAGGACGTCCTGCCGACGATCGACGTGCCGGTACTGGTGGTGCACGGGGACGCGGACGCGTCGGCGCCGGTGCACATCACGGGGCGGCGTACGGCGAAGGCGATCCCGGGGGCGGTCTACCACGAGTACGCGGCGGCGGGGCACGGGTTGTACGTCACGCACGCGGAGCGGCTCAACGGCGACATCCTCGACTTCATGTCCTGACCGTCAGCGGGCGCCGAGCGGTACGTCGAGGCGGGGGCGCCAGCCCTGGTCGGTGAGTTCGACGACGAGCAGGGCGGTGGCGGCGGCCCGCACCGGCAGCAGCGGCCGTACGCCGGCGGTGACGCGGTCGAGTTCGGTGGCGGTGCCGCCCATCGCGAGGGTGAGGTGGGCGGCGGGTCGCGGACCGAACCGCCCACCGTACGGCGGGGTCCGCGGCCACCGGTCGGCCGCCGCGTCCACGACCGGTTGCAGCGCCGGTACGGGCACGGCGGCGAACCCGGGCGCGGTCACCGTCTCCGTCAGGTCCAGCCCGACCGGCCCGTACCCGGCGGCGAGTTCGCGCACCGCGTCCGCCGCCTCCGCCACCGGTACGAACGGGTAGAGCACGGTGACGTGTGCGCCGACGCCGGGACGTACCCGGTCGGGGGCGATGCGGCGGGCGGCGTCGAGCAGCGGGTCGGCCGCCGGCAGCATGACCACCAGCGCGGTACGGCCGGTGTCGCCCATGCTCTCCCCCGATCGGTTGCCTGGCCGCACGATAGCCGCCCGAGGGTCGGTCGCCTCGACCGGCGTCACAGCTCGACCTGCGAGCCGAGGATGACCGTCCGTTCCCGCGGCAGCTTGAAGTGCTCCGCCGCGTCCGCGGTGAGGTGCGAGGTGGCGATGAACAGCCGCTTGCGCCACGGCGCCATCGTCGGCGCCGGGCCGCGCCGGATCTCCATCTTCGACAGGAAGTACGTGGCCCGGTCGAGTTCGAGCCAGCCCTCCGTACGGGCCGGGTCGAGGGTGGCGAGCACCGCCGGCACGTCCGGCGCCTCCATGTACCCGAAGCGGGCGGTGACCTGGATGATGCCGTCGTCGTCGTACCCGAGGTCGGCGACGGCGATGCGCTCGGCGGCGGGCACCCGCGGCGTCGGTTCGGTGGTGAGCGACAGGATCACCACGTGCTCGTGCAACACGTGGTTGTACTCGACGTTCGCGCGCATCGCGAGCGGCGTGGCGCGGGCGCCGCGGTTGAGGAACACGGCGGTACCGGGCACCCGGACGGTCGGCAGCCGATGGCGGCGTACCTGCTCGACGAAGGTGCGCAGGGAGCCCTCGCGGCGCTGCCGTTCGGCGGTGACGACCGCGCGGCCCCGCTGCCACGTCACCATCACCGTGAACGCGCTGACCGCGATGAGCAGCGGCAGCCAGGCGCCGTGGGTCAGCTTCGTCAGGTTCGCCGCCAGGAACAGCAGGTCCACCACGAGCAGTACGGACGCGCCGGCGGCGATCAGCCACACCGGCGTACGCCAGCGTTTGCGGGCGATGTAGAAGAACAGCAGCGTGGTGATCGTGATCGTGCCGGTCACCGCCACCCCGTACGCGAAGGCCAGCGCCGCCGAGCTGCGGAACGCGAACACCAGCGTGAGGACGGAGACCAGCAGCAGCCAGTTCACCCACGGCACGTAGATCTGGCCGAACCGCTGCGCGGACGTGTGCGCGACCCGCAGCCGCGGCAGGTACCCGAGGCGCGCGGCCTGCGCGGCCACCGAGTACGCGCCGGTGATGACGGCCTGCGCGGCGATGACGGTGGCCGCGGTCGCCAGGAGTACCAGGGGAAGGCGGCCCCAGCCGGGCGCGAGCAGGAAGAACGGGCTGTGCACGTTGTGCGGGTCGGCGAGGATCAGCGCGCCCTGGCCCATGTAGCTGGCCAGGCACGCCGGGAACACCAGGAACAGCCAGGACCGGGTGATCGCGGGCCGGCCGAAGTGCCCCATGTCCGCGTACAGCGCCTCGGCGCCGGTCACCGCCAGTACCACCGCGGCCAGCGAGAAGAACGCCACCCCGAAGTGCCCCACCAGGAACCCCACCGCGTACGTCGGGGACAGCGCGCGGAGGATCTCCGGCCGGCGCGTGATCCCCACCAGCCCGAGCGTCCCGATGGCCACGAACCAGGCGATCATCACCGGCCCGAACACCCGGCCCACCGCACCCGTGCCGCGCCGCTGTACCAGGAACAGCACCAGGATGATCACCGCCGTGACCGGCACGACCAGCTCGCCCAGCGACGGCTCGACGACCTTCAACCCCTCCACGGCGGAGAGTACGGAGATCGCCGGGGTGATCATGCTGTCGCCGACGAACAGCGACGCGCCGAAGATGCCGAGCCCGGCGAGCAGCATCGCGGCCCGGCGACCCGGCCCGGCTCCCCACCGGCGTACGAGGGTGATCAGGGCCATGATGCCGCCCTCGCCGTCGTTGTCCGCGCGCATCGCCAGCAGCACGTACGTCACGGTGACGATCACCGTCACCGACCAGAACACCAGCGACACCACCCCGTACACGTCGCCGGTGGTGAGCGGGACCGGATGCGGGTCCGTCGGGTCGAACACCGTCTGGAGCGTGTAGATCGGGCTCGTACCGATGTCGCCGAACACCACGCCCAGCGCGCCCACCGCCAGCGCCAGCCGCGCGGTGCCCGTCGGCTTCGGTACCGGACGTGCCCGACCGGGCGGTCCGTCCGGTGCCGCGGAGCCCTGCTGGTCGGACACGACAGCCCCCTTCCGCGGGGTCTCCGGCCCGGTCCGGTACCGCCGGCCCCCGGCGAACGCCACTGCCCACAGGATCGCGGACGCCGGCCCCGCCCGCCGCCGATCGGCGAGATCATCGCCGTACGGCCCGGGTACCGCGCTGCCGCGGAAACGCGGGCGGTGGAGCGGTGAGTTCGGCGCGCCCGCGTCGTCCAATCCAGTACCAGAGGATCCGGCACACCCGAGGAGCACGCGCCATGCGCACGATCACCGCAGGACTGTTCATCTCCGTCGACGGCGTCGTCGAGGACCCGCAGGACTGGCACTTCCCGTACTTCAACGACGAGATGGCCCGCGCGGTCGACAGCCAGATCGGCTCGGCGGACACGCTGCTGCTCGGCCGTACCACGTTCGACGGTTTCGCCGCGGCGTGGCCGGACCGGGAACTTGCCGGCGGCCCGGACGCCGGCATGGCCAAGAGCCTCGGCGACGCCCGCAAGATCGTCGTCACCACCCGGGACCTCGACACCACCTGGCGCAACTCCGAGCGGCTCGTCGGCGACCTCGTCCCGGCCGTCACCGCGCTCAAGGACTCGGCGGGCGGCACCATCGCCATGAGCGGCTCCGTCTCCGTGGTACGCCAGCTCCTCACCGCCGGCCTGCTCGATGAGCTCCACCTGCTCGTCCACCCGGTCGTCCGGTACAAGGGGCTGCGGTTGTTCGAGCACGGCGACGCGCCGCTGCCGCTGACGTTGCGGTCGTCGACCGCGTTCGAGACCGGCGTCGTGCACCTCGTGTACGGCCCGGACACCGCGCCGCCGGCCGGCACGTACGAGGACGCGAAGCAGTTCCTCGGCGACGAGTGACCGCGACGTGGGGGTGTCAACGGGTGTCGGACCGGACACGCTCTAGTGTCGTCGGCCGTGACCGACACCGCCCCGCGCGCCGCCGCGACCGCAGACGCCTACGACGCCATCGCCACCCTGTACGCCGAGCTGCCGCGTGACCAGCTGCCGCTGGAGCGGGCGCTGTTCGACGCGTACGCCGAGCACGTACGGGCCGGTGCGGCCGGGCCGGTGGCGGAGCTGGGCTGCGGTCCGGGCCCGATCACCCGGCAGCTGACGGACCTGGGCCTCGACGCGTACGGCGTGGACCTGTCGCCGGTGATGGTCGACCTCGCCCGCGCCGCGTACCCGGAGCTGCGGTTCGAGGTGGGGTCGATGGACGCGCTGGACCTGCCGGACGGCGCGCTGCGCGGCATCGTCTCCTGGTACTCGATCATCCACGCCACCCCGCAGGAGCTGCCGTCGTACCTGGCGGAGTTCGCGCGGGTGCTGGCGACCGGCGGGCACCTGCTGCTGGGGTTCTTCGAGGCGGAGGGCGGGCCGGTCGCCGCGTTCGACCACAAGGTGACGACGGCTTACCGGTGGCCGGTGGACGAGCTGGCCGCGCTCGCCGCCGACGCCGGTTTCGTCGAGCTCGGCCGGATGCTGCGCGAGCCGGGCGAGGGCGAACGATTCCGCCGCGGCCACCTGCTGATGCGCCGCGCCTGACGGGACTGGTTCTCGTACCCCGTTACCGGCGCGGCGGCGTGCCGGGCGCCGCCGGCGGGACGGGTCGCGGCCCGCTTGCCGCAGGCGGATACGTTCCTGTGGTGACGGCATGGGCGATGGCGATCGACTTCGGAACCTCCAACACGGTGGCGGTGCTGCGCCGCGACGACGGCCCGGCCGACCCGCTGCTGTTCGACGGCACGCCGCTGCTGCCGTCGGCGGTGTTCGCCCAGGCCGACGGGAGCCTGCTGACCGGCCGGGACGCGCTGCACTCCCGCCGGGTCGCGCCGGAACGGTTCGAGCCGAACCCGAAGCTGCGCGTCGACGACGGCACCGTACTGCTCGGCGCTGAGGTGCCGGTCGGTGCGCTGTTCACCGCGGTCCTCCGCCGGGTGGCGGACGAGGCACGCCGGGTCGCCGACGGTCCGGTACGGCACGTGGTGCTGACCCATCCGGCCGGCTGGGGCCCGCGCCGCCGCGCCGTACTGACCGGGGCCGCCGAGCAGGCCGGGCTCGGTTCACCCACGCTGCTGCCCGAACCGGTCGCCGCCGCGCGCCGCCTCACCGGTCCCACCGACACCCCCACCGTCGTGTACGACTTCGGCGGCGGCACGTTCGACGCGTCCGTCGTCGCCGGCACCCGGGTCCTCGCCGCCGACGGGCTCCCCGACACCGGCGGGCTGGACGTCGACGCCGCGCTCATCGCGTACCTGGAGGCGACGTACCGGCAGCGGGATCCGGCGGCGTGGGACCGGCTCCGCGACGGGACCACGGCGGCGGACCGGCGCGCCTGGTGGCAGTTCACCGAGGACGTCCGCGTCGCCAAGGAGATGCTGTCCCGCACCGCGCAGACCTTCGTGCACGTCCCGCTGATCGGGGTGGACGCGCCGATCGGCCGGGAACAGGTGGAGGCGATCGCCGCACCGCTCGTCGCCCGTACGGTCGCGGCGACGCGGGCGGTGCTCACCGCCGCCGGCCTCGCCGTACCGCCGCCGGGGCCGCTGCTGCTGGTCGGCGGCGCGAGCCGGATGCCGTTGGTGGCACGGATGATCCACCGGCGGCTGCGGACGGCGCCGACCGCGGTCGAGCAGCCGGAACTCGTCGTCGCGCAGGGCGCCCTGCTCGCCGCCGTCGACACGCCCCCGGCGCCGTCCCCCGTGGACGTGCCGGCCACGGTCGGCGCCGGCGCTCCCCCGGCGGTCGACTCGCCGGTCCCGCTGCCCGACGTGGCAGCGCCGGCCGCCGATCCGCCACTCGCCCCCGGCCCCACCCCGCCGGTCGACGCGCCCACCGACCACAGCGGATCCCTTGGTACGCCAGCGATCCCGGCCGGTACGGCGACCTTCGGAGCGGACCCGCCGGCCGGTGGCACGCCGGAGATCGGCCCGGGCTCCGGTGGCCAGCCCGGCGTCGGGCCCGGCTTCGGGGGTGCCGCGCCGGGGACGGGCCCCGGGTTCGGCAACAGTCCAACCGGCGCCGGGCCGGGCTTCGGGGGTGCCGCGCCGCACACGGGTCCGGGCTCCGGGGACGGCGCTGGCCCGACGCCGGCCGGGGACCGGGCGACAGCGCGGGGACTGCGGACGGCGTGGATCCTGCTGGCCGTCTCGCCGGTCGCCAGCACCGTACTGTGGGTGCTGATCGGCGCCGGCGTGGGGCCGGGCACGGTACCGGTCCCCGTCGCCGTCACGGTCGCCGCCGTACTCGCCCTGGCGGTCGCGGTGACGGTCGCGGTGGCCACCCGCTGGGCCGCCCGGTACGCCACGCTCCTCGCGGGGGTCGGCGTGTGGGCGCTGGCGTGGCTGACCGGGTTGGCGCCGGGGATGCCGGTCATCGCCCCGATCGGCGCGGGGATCGGCACCGTCCTGGTGGCCGGCGCGGCGACGCTGCTCGGCCGGTACCTGCCCGCGCGGCTCGCCGCGGGGGCCCCGTACCGGCCGGCGCTGGTGACCGCGGGCACGGCGCTGCTGACCGTGCTCGGCACGGTCGCCGTCACCGCCGCGGGACTGCTCCTCGCCTCGCTGCCGAACGAGATCCCCGGGATGACGCTCGGCGCCGCCATCTTCGTACCGACCGCCGCCGGGACCGCCGGCGCCCTCGCCATCCTGTACCGCGGCGCCCGCCCCACCACCCGCGCCTGACCCAGGACGGCGGTACGTGCGCCCGGCCGTACGGCGCGGACCGTACGGCCGGAGCCGGTGGTACGTCAGGCGACCGGTACGCGGGTGCCGGTGGCGGCGGACTCGACGGCGGCGTGGCACATGGCGAGGCTGCGAAGGTTGTCGTGGCACTCCCCCTGCGGTGTCGCCCCGGTACGCAGGGCCGCGACGAACTCGCGGAGCGCCGCGGCCAGCCCGTGGAACCGGCCCTCGGGCGTACCGCCCGGATCCGGTGCGGTGGCGGTGATCCGGGCGCCGGGTGCGGGTTCGGCGCGCGGGGCGGTCTCGCCGTCCCAGGCCGCGGTGCCGTGCGCGCCGACGGTACGCCAGGATCCGGTCCAGGAGGTCTGGAAGCCGTCGGCGCACCAGCTGCCGTTGAGCACGAACCGCAGCCCGCCGGTCATCTCGAACACCGCGTTCGCCGCGGCGGCGCCGGGAAACCAGCTGAACCGCGGGTTGTACGACTCGCAGTACACGGAGACGGGGTCGGTGCCGGTGATGGCGCGGGCGCCGTCGAAGAGGTGGATGGCCATGTCGAGCAGCAGCGGCTGGTCGAGGGTGAACAGGAAGTGGTCGGGGCCGACGTGGTGGCCGAGGTAGAAGTCGCAGGAGACGCTGGCGAGTTCGCCGAGCCGGCCCACGGTGTCGCGGTAGGCGACCAGCGCGGGCAGGTACCGGCGGTTCTGGCTGACCATGAACAGCACACCGGCCCGGTCGGCGGCGGCCACCATCTCGCGTGCCTGCGCCATGGTCGGCGCCATCGGCTTCTCGCTGAGCACCGGTACGCCGTGCTCCAGCGCGGTGACGGTCACCTCCCGGTGCGCCAGCGGTGCGGTCACGTTGACGACGAAGTCGGGCGCCTCGGCGTCGAGCATCGCGGCGAGCGACGGCCCGGTCGGCAGCCCGGTGACACCCAGCCGGGCGGCGCCGTCGACCGCGCGCCGCTCGTCGAGGTCCACCCAGCCGGCCAGTTCGGTGTCGGCGGAGGCGAGGAGTTCCTTGGCCCAGAACGGCCCCAGCCCGCCGGCGCCGACGAGTACGCCGCGCAGCGGAGCCGTTCCGGGTACGAGCGCCCACCCGCTCATCGCGCCGCCTCCCCGTCGTACCAGTGCAGCGGCGCGTGCCGGTTGCGCGGCGCCGCACCGGTACCGCCGGCCGGCGCCGCCCAGCGCACCGCGTTCGCGATGACGCGCTGCACGTCGGGATGGTGGTAGATCGGGTACTCCTGGTCGCCGGGGCTGAAGTAGAAGATGCGGCCGGCGCCGCGGGTGAAGCAGCAGCCGCTGCGGAACACCTCGCCGCCGGCGAACGAGCTGATGAACACGAGCTCGTCGGGTTGCGGGATGTCGAAGTGCTCGCCGTACATCTCGTGCGCGGGCAGCCGCAGCGGGTGCGGGACGCCGGCGGCGATCGGGTGCGCGGGGTCGACCGTCCACAGCAGTTCGGTCTCGCCGTCGTTGCGCCACCGCAACGTGCACGAGGTACCCATCAGCGCGCGGAAGATCTTGGAGTAGTGCGCGGAGTGCAGCGCGACCAGGCCCATGCCGGCGAGTACGCGGTCGTGGACGCGGGCGACGACGGCGTCGTCCACCTCGTCGTGCGCGGCGTGGCCCCACCAGGTGAGGACGTCGGTGTCGGCGAGGACGTCGGCGGTCAGGCCGTGTTCGGGTTCCTGGAGGGTGGCCGTGCGGACGTGGTGGCCGGGGCCGAGCCGGTCGGCGAGCGCGGCGGCGACGGCGCCGTGCATGCCGTCGGGATAGCGCTCCCGTACCGGCCTGTCGCGGTGTTCGTGGACGTTCTCGCCCCACACGGTGACGCGCATCTGATCACCTCGTTGTCTCGGAGCAGCCGGGCTGACGACGGTGTTCGCGGGGCACGCTATTTTATCGTTAAACCGGTGTCGAGCCCCCGGCCGCCGTTAGAGGTCCTGACGGAAAGGCGTCGGATGGCTGGCGAGGCTCAGGGCGGGGCTGCCAAGGCGGAGGTGCAGTCGCATACCGGTGTTGTATGCGACTGCACCGACAACGTCGGCAGCGTCGTCCTGAGCCCGCCAGGCGCCGACAGTCCTTTCTGTCAGGACCTCTTAGGCTCGCCACATGACGACGCGACGACCGACCCTGGCGACCGTGGCCGAGCGGGTCGGCGTCACCGCGATGACCGTCTCCAACGCGTACAACCGGCCCGGGAAGCTGTCCGCCGAGCTGCGCGAGCGGATCCTCGACGCGGCACGCGATCTCGGCTACCCGGGGCCGCACCCGGTGGCCCGGTCGCTCCGCCAGGGAAGTACCGGCGCGGTGGGTGTCGTCCTCGGCGAGAGCCTGTCGTACGCGTTCGAGGACCCGGGCGCGGTCGCGTTCCTCGGCGGTGTCGCGGAGTCCTGCACCGCGGCCGGTCGCAACCTGCTGCTGCTCGCCACGCGCACCCCCGCCGCCGACGCCGTCGCCGTGGTACGCGACGCCGCGGTCGACGCGTTCATCCTGTGGTCGACCCCGCGCGGGCACCCGTTGCTGTCCGCGGTGGCCGACCGCGCGCTGCCGTACGTGGTGCACGGGAGTCCGCGGCTCGCCGGCGTGCCGTACGTGGGAATCGACAACCGGGCCGCCGCCCGCGCGCTCGCCGCGCACGTCCTCGCCGGCGGGTACAGGCGACTCGCGGTGATCAGCTTCCCGCTGGGGCTGCGGCGGCGCGACCGGCTGCTGACCGGCGTGCCGCCGCGCCGCCCGGCGTACCAGGTGAGCGCCGACCGGCTCGCCGGCTACGCGGACGCCGCCACCGCCGCGGGCCTCGATCCCGCCCGCATCCCCGTGTACGAGGTGGCCCGCAACGACCGCGCGCACGGCCGGGACGCCGCCGCCGCGCTGCTCGCCACCCGGCCGCGGCCGACCGCGATCCTCGCCATGAGCGACGAACTCGCGCTCGGCGCGCTCGCCCACCTGGCCGACGCGGGCCGCGGCGTACCGGCGGATCTGGCCGTGGCCGGGTGGGACGGCACCGCGGGCAGCCGTACCGCCGGGTTGACGACCGTCGGCCAGTCGCTGCACGCGCAGGGCCGCGACTGCGCGCACCTGGTCCTCTCCCCCGGCGCGATGGTGCCCCCCGCCGACTGGACCCTCCTGGTACGCGGGTCGACGGCGCCGCGGCGATGATGGGGGGATGGAGCGAGGGCTGGTGGAGGTCGCCGACGAACTGGCGCGGATCGTCCGGTCCGGGCCGCAGGACCTGACCTGGCAGCGGCAGTACGAGACGGTCGGGCAGCTCGTCGACGACCTGCGCGACCACGCGGACCGGTTGCGCTCCGGCGACGGCAGCCGGCTGCCCGAGCTGCGGTACCTGCTGCTGCCGACCGGTCCGCTGAACGAGATCGCGATCAGCAGCGGCTGGGCCGGGCGGTACGTGACGCTCGCCAACCGCTTCGACGCGCTGTACCCCGGCCCGGGGTGACCACGGCCGGTCCGGCGGTGGGCAACGGCCGGAGAGCCGCGGAAACGCCGACCGGGCAAGGGAACGGGGCCACTGCGGCACGCGCGCCGACCCCCGCGGTCGGTTGCCCGGGGAACGACCTCGCCGCGCTGGTCGACGACCTGACCGCCCATCCGTCCGCGCGATCCGCGGCCCGCCCGGTGCCCCCATACCAGCCCCGAACCCTTGCAGGACAACGGGTCCACACCAGGCGCCGCGTGTACCAGGTCGGCGGGACGGTGTCAGGCGAACAGTTCGGGCAGCATCCGGTACGCGTCGGCGCGCGCCGGACCGACCGCCGATGCCGGCGCGGACGACGCCGGCCAGCGCAGCGTCAGGCCGATGTCCGCCCAGTCCCCCACCACCGCGAGGAACTTGTCCAGCGCCGGGTTCGACAGCCCGCGTGCCTGCAAGGGCGCCACGTGCCGGGCGAAGAACGCGGCGATGCGCCGTTCCACGTCGACCGCCGCGGCCGGATCGCTGTCCATCAGCCGGTACCAGGCGGCGGCGCCGCGCGGGGACAGCGCCGCGATGTTGGAGTAGCTGCCGTGCGCGCCGCGGGCCCGGCCGCTCGCCAGCAGATGCCCGGGAACGAACACCGACAGCCGGGGCGCGGCGCGCGCGACCGCGGCGTACCAGGTGTCGTCGCCGCCGGCGGTCTTGAGCCCGACCAGCCCGGGTACCTCGGCGGCGGCGCGCCCGAGCAGCTCCGGCCGTACCGGGGTCTTGGCGTGCGGCGGGTTGTACAGCACGACCGGCACGTCGCCGGCGGCGTCCGCGGCGCCGGCGAGGAACCGGACGACCTCGTCGTCGTTGAGCGGCACCCAGTCGGGCAGGATCACCTGGATCGCGCCGGGACGCAGCGCGGCGGCCCGCCGCACCCGGCTCAGCATCACCGGTGTCGCCGGATGCGACGCCCCGATCTGGTACGGCACGCCCGCGTCCGCGCACCGCGCCGCGAACACCTCGTTGACCCGGTCGTACTCGGGCTCGTCGAGGGTGTGGAACTCACCCGCGGTGCCGTGCGCGTACAGGCCGTGCAGGTCGGTGGCGAGCAGCGTGTCGAGCTGGGCGGCGAGCCGGGCCTCGTCGATCGCGCCGCCGGCGCCGATCGGCAGCAGCAGCGTGCCCCACACCCCGGTGATGCGTGCGGCGGTCAGCGGTTCCATGGTGTCCGTCCTCCCGGTACCGGTGTCGCTCGCGCGAGGCTACCGCCCGCGGCGCGGGGTGGACGTGCTGGCCGGGCCGGCGGCGATCCCGGAGGATGACGTGCACCCTCCGCCGGACCCGACCGGTCCACTGTGGACAGATCGGGTTCGGTGGAGCGTCAGGCCGCGGCGCGGGTGAGGCGGGCGGCCGTACCGACGGCGATGCCGGTGGTGACCGCGACGGTGCCGGCCGCGACGCCGAGCCAGATCCAGGGCCCGCCGGCCGGCAGCGGCGCCCCGGTCCGCACGATGCTGAACGGCACGACCATGACGAGTACGGCGACGGTGCCGAGCAGGACGGCGACCAGCGCGGTCACCGCGGACTCGGCGCCGACCATCCGCAGGAGCTGGGCGCGGGTGGCGCCGATCCGGTGCAGCAGCACGAACTCCGCGTTCCGGTGCCGGGTCGCGGCGACCAGCGCGTTGCCCGCGGCGATCAGCGCGAACCCGGTGATCATCACGACGACCAGGTAGTTCACCGGCGCGATGCGGGCGGCGTCGGTGTCGACCACGTGCCGGCCGTCCTCGGTGCGCTGCATGGCGAGCGTGCCCGCGGCGATGCCGACCAGCAGTACCAGCGGGCCGACCACCGCGGCGGTCGCGGCGGCCCGGACGGACATCGAGCGCACCCCGAGGCGTACCGCGCCGCCGGTGACCGCGGCGAGCGCCCGTACCGCGCCGGCGGCGGCGGGCGCCAGCAGTGCGAGCCCGATCGCCGCCGCCACCCCGCCGGGCCCGGCCGTACTCGACAGCAGCGGCCCGTTCGGCATGAACAGCGTCGTCACCCCCAACCCCACCCCCAGCCCGAGGAGTACGGCACCGGCGGCGGCGCGGGGGCGGCCGAGGTGCGCGCCGGCCGGGGCGTCGTCGGCACCGGCGAGCGCCCGTACCGGGGGGATCCGGGCCGCGCGGCGGCTGGCGAGTACGGCGGCGACGGCTGCGGCGACCAGGGCGGCACCGGTCCCGGCCGCGACGCTCCACCCGCCGGTACGGGCGGCGACGGGGCCGACCGCGCCGAACCCGACGAGCGCGGCGAGCACCCCGCGGCCGACCAGCAACCCGGGCAGTACGGCGGGGAGCGCGACGAGCAGCACCTCGGTGACGAGTGCCGCGCGTACCTGGGCCGGGGTGGCGGCGACCGTCCGCAGCAGCGCGGTCTCCCGGTCGCGCTGCCGGATCGACAGCGCCACCGTCGACACGATCCCGTACGTGACGATGGCGAGCGTCCAGCCGCCGAGGATCAGCGGCAGCAGGACGAGGGTGCGCCGGTCCGGGCCGTTGGTGTGCAGCCCGGTCTCCAGTACGGCGCCGAACGCGGTCAGCAGCGCGGTGCCGGCGAGCACCACCACCGCCGACGACAGGTACGACAGCGCGCGGGCACGTACGCTCCGGAACGCGAGGCGCAGCATCAGCGCCCACCGCCCAGCGTGGCCAGGCGCGCGGCGACGGTTCCGGCGTCCGGGCGTACGACGGTGTCGACGGGGCGGCCGTCGGCGAAGAACACGACGGCGTCCGCGCGGGCCGCGGCGACCGGGTCGTGCGTCACCATCACGATCGTCTGCCCGGTACGGAACACGGTGTCGCGCAACAGGTCCAGTACCTCGCGGGCGGCGCGGGTGTCGAGCGCGCCGGTCGGTTCGTCGGCGAAGACGACCGCCGGCCGGGTCAGGACGGCGCGGGCGATGGCGACGCGCTGCTGCTGGCCGCCGGACAGCTGGGCCGGGCGGTGGTCGAGCCGGTCACCGAGGCCGAGCCGGTCGAGCAGGCGTACCACGGCGGTCCGGTCGGGGCGGCGGCCGGCGAGCTCGAACGGCAGCACCACGTTCTGCACGACGGTCAGCGTCGGTACGAGGTTGAACGCCTGGAACACGAACCCCATCCGGTCGCGGCGGAACCGGGTCAGCGCCGTCTCGTCGAGCCCGGTCAGCTCCGTACCGTCGACGAGGACGGTGCCGGCGGTCGGCCGGTCGAGGCCGGCGGCGCAGTGCAGCAGGCTGCTCTTGCCGGAGCCGGACGGGCCCATCACGGCGGTGAAGCTGCCGCGCGGGAACGCGAGCGTGACGGCGTCGAGGGCGGTCACGGTGGCGCCGGCCGTGCCGTACCGCCGGGTGACCTGGCGGAGTTCGACGGCCGGTCCGGACCGGTCGTGGATCGTGGTGGGATGCGGCCCGGCGTGCGCTGTACGAGTCATGTCGTACACCGTATGCATGCGCCGTGTCGAAAACAGCGGAGCGTTCCCCCGCAAGAAGAGTAGGGGTACCCCCAGGGTCGGTCGCGGCGATCCCGGCTAGCCTTTCGTCACGGAACCGTTCCGCCGTGACGAAAGGAGGGCCGATGCCGACCTGCGAGCAGTGCCACCGCCGGCTCGACACCGCCACCCGCGGCCGCCCCCGCCGGTACTGCTCGCGCGCGTGCCAGGCGCAGGCGTACCGGCGGCGGGTGGCGGAACGGCAGGTCGAGGCGGCGCCCGCGGACGAGCGCACGCTCAGCGTCGAGCGGATCGTCGCCGCCGCGGTCGCCCTCGCCGACGACGACGGCGTCGACAGCGTGTCCATGCGGCGCGTCGCGGCCCGGCTGGACGCCGGCGTCATGTCGCTCTACCGGTACGTGCCGGGCCGCGACGACCTGGTGGACCTGATGGTCGACACCCTGTTCGCCCGCGCGGCGCTGCCCGAGCCCGGACCCGACGGCTGGCGTGCCCGGCTCGAACTGTCCGCCCGGTACGAGTGGTCGATCTACGCCGAGCACCCGTGGGTGGCGTCGCTCGTCGCGTCCACCACGCGGCCGCCGATCGCCCCGCACCTCATGGCGTACACGGACTGGCGGATGCGGGCGGTGGCCGGCGAGACGGCCGACTTCCCCACCCTGATCAGCGTGGCCATCCTGGTCAGTACGTTCCTCCAGGGCGCGGCGCTCACCCTCGCGCAGGAGAACCGCGCGACCCGCGACACCGGGCTCGACCGGCGGCAGTGGCTGGCCCGCCGCCGCCCCGCCATCGACGCCGCCGTACGCGCGCACCACCTGCCGATGATCGCGCGCTTCGGCGCCGACTCGTACGCGGCGTCCGAGCCGGAGGCGGTGTTCGAGTTCGGCCTGGCGCGGATGCTGGACGGGATCGCCGCGCTGCTCGGCGGGCCGGCGACCCGCTGAGCGCCGCGCTCACCGGATGCCCAGGTCGTACTCGGTGCCGTCGGCGACCGCGTGCAGCTTGTCGGGGTTGGCGACGTTCATGATGCCGGTGACGTGGCCGTCGGCGTCGATGTCGAGGGTGATCGTGGCGATCACCCGGTCCGGCCCGCGGAACACCACCCCCGGCGTGCCGTTGATGTCGGTCCGTTCCGCGCGCATGTCCGCCGGCTCGACCCCCTGGTACGGCGCGGTGCCGAGGGCGGCGAACCAGCTGGCGACCGTCCTCGCGCCGACGATCGGGCGCAGCGCCTGGCGTACCTTGCCGCCGCCGTCGGTCCACAGCGTCACGTCCGGCGACAGCAGTTCCATCAGCGAGTTGACGTCGCCGCCGGTGGCCGCGGCGAAGAACCGGTCGGTCACCTCGCGCTGCTTCCGCCGGTCGGTGGCGAAGCGCGGCCGGCGCGCCCGTACGTGCCCGCGCGCGCGGTGCGCGGCCTGCCGTACGGCGGCCTCGGAGCGCTCGACCGCGGCGGCGATCTCCGGGTACCCCACGTCGAACACCTCGCGCAGCACGAACACCGCGCGTTCCAGCGGGCTCAGCGTCTCCAGGACGACCAGCATCGCCATCGACACCGACTCGGCGTCGGTGACCACGTCGGCGGTGTCCGGCGCGGTGAGTACCGGCTCGGGCAGCCACGGCCCCACGTACGTCTCGCGCCGGTGGCGGGCGGAGCGCAGCCGGGCGAGCGCGAGGTTCGACACGATCCGCGCCAGGTACGACTTGGGGTCGGCGACCCGCGAACGGTCCGCCGCCGACCAGTTGATCCACGCGTCCTGGACCACGTCCTCGGCGTCCGCCGCCGTCCCCAGCATCCGGTACGCCACGGCGAACAGCAGCCGCCGGTGCTCCTGGAACACCTGCTGGTCGGCCTCCGGCGCGGTCACCGCGCACCCCGCCGGGTGAAGCGCCCGCCGCGCGGCCAGATCGCGCCCGTCCCCGGCATCGCGCGCATCCGCCGGTACGTCGACCACGGCGACGCCGTCACCGCCTCCTTGTACCGCGCCGCGAGCCGGCCGGTGAGTACGAGGTGGCGGGGGGTGCCGTCGGGGTGGGTGAACTGCACGACGCCGTCGTGCCGGCCGACGCTGACCGGCGTGTGGTAGTAGCCGAAGCGGAAAGCCTTGGGGCGCCTGCCGTCCAGCGTCCGGACGACGGACAGCGCGGCGTGCACCCCGGTCGGCATCCCGCCCTGGCAGGTGCCGTGCATCGTCCCGTACGGCTGGCGGACGGCCGCGGCGTCGCCCACCGCGTACACGTCGTCGTGGGACACGGAACGCAGCGTCGCGTCGGTGACGATCCGGTCGTGCCCGTCGACGGCCAGGCCCGCGGCGGCGGCCAGCGGCGGCACCCGCGTCCCGCCGGCCCACAGCACCACGTCCGCGTCGACGGTCGACCCGTCGGCCAGTTCGACCGCGTCCGGCAGCACCTTCGCCATCGTCACCCCGCTCCGTACCTCGACGCCGAGCCTGGTCAGCGCCGCCCGCAGGTACGCCGCCGCCCGCGGCCGCATCGTCGCACCCGGCGCGTCCCGCCCCAGCAACAGGACCCGCAGCCCCGGGTACTGCTCGGCGATCTCGGCCGCCGACTCGACACCGGTCAGCCCGCTGCCGGCCACCACCACCGTGCCCGATCCCAGCCGCGCCAGCCGACCGGCCAGCGCGACCGCGTCGTCCACCCCGCTCAGCGTGTACGCGTGCTCGTCGGCGCCCGGCACCGCGCCGGTGTCCGCCACGCTGCCCAGCCCGTACACCAGGGTGTCGTACTCCAGGGTCCGGTGGTCGTCGATCCGTACCCGGTGGGTGTCCGCGTCGACCGCGGTCACCCAACCGCGGACGAACCGCACCCCGGTACCGCCCAGCAACTCCGGAATGTCCAGCTCCGCCACGTACTGCCGGGTCGCGGTCAGGTGCAGCCGCAGCCGCTCGGTGAACCGTCGCCGCGCGTTCACCAGCGTCACCTCGACGCCGGTACGCCGGCCGACGCGCGCGCCGAGCTGGACGGCCGCGGCCATACCGGCGTATCCGGCGCCGAGGATGACGATCCGGTGCACCGCCGGCGCGTGTCGTGTGGTCATGGTGTCGCCTCCCGAGTCGCTCAGGACCTGTCGACCACGGGATGCGCGGACCCCGCCGGGTTGTGACATCGGGCGATGAGTTCGGGTGCCGGGCGTCGTCTGAAGGGGCAGGAACCCGACGACCCACCGCAGGAGGCATCCCATGACCGCGGTCCGCACCCACATGACCATGTCGCTGGACGGCTACATCGCCACCGCGGACGACGGCATCGACCGCCTCTTCGACTGGTACGAGCAGGGTGACGTGGCGGTGCCGGGCTCCGGCCACACGTTCACCGTCGACGCGGCGAGCGCCGAGTTCCTCAGCGAGGTACTCGCCAGCAGCGGTGCGCTGATCGCCGGGCGGCGGCTGTTCGACATCGCGCGGGGCTGGGGCGACAACCACCCGTCCGGCGCGCCCGTCGTCGTGGTCACCCACCGCCCGCCGGACGACCCGGAACGCTGGCCGCGCACCACGTTCGTCGACGGCGTCGCCGAGGCGGTCGAGCGGGCCAGGACCATCGCCGGCGACCGGGACGTCGTCATCGCCAGCCCCACCATCATCCGGCAGGCCCTCGACCTCGGGCTCGTCGACGAGGTCTGCGTCAGCCTGGTACCGCTGCTGCTCGGCGGCGGCATCCCGTACTTCGCGCCCGGCCAGCACCACCTCCTCGGCGACCCGATCGTCGTACCCGGCCACCGCGCGACCCACCTGCGCTACCCCGTGCGCTGAAATCCGCTGGAACGCAGAGCCGGCGGCGGCCAGGATCCACGGGTGACCCTGCACGAGGACGAGGTACCCGCCGGCCCGGCGACCGTACGGGCGCTGCTGGCCGCGCAGTGCCCGCAGTGGGCCGACCTGCCGCTCGCCGCGGCCGGCGCCGGCACCGACAACACCATGTACCGGCTCGGCACCGACCTGCTCGTCCGGCTGCCGCGGACCGCCGGCACGGCGCGCTCGCTGCGTACCGAACAGGAGTGGCTGCCGCGGCTCGCTCCCCTGCTGCCGCACCGGATCCCCGCGCCGGTGCACCTCGGCACGCCCGCCGCCGGGTACCCGCTGCCGTGGTCGGTGCACCGCTGGCTGGACGGCGCCGAGGTCGGCCCCGACAGCGTCACCGACTGGGCCGCGCTCGGCACCGACCTCGCGACGTTCGTCCGCGACCTGCACGCCACCGACCTGATGGGCGCCACCCGCGCCGGCGACCTCAGCTGGTACCGCGGCGGCGACCTGCGGTCCTGCGACGACTGGATCACCGGCTGCCTGCGCGACTGCCGCGCCGTCGTCGGCGCCGACCTCGACCTCGACACCCTCACCCGGTACTGGCGCGCCGGGCTCGCGCAACCCGAGCCGGCCGGGCCGTACGGGTGGCTGCACGGTGACCTGAGACCCACCAACCTGCTGGCGCGCAACGGAAAGCTGTACGCCGTCATCGACTTCGGCTGCCTGTCCGTCGGCCTCCCCGACGCCGAGCACGCGCCCGTCTGGGACCTGCCCGCCGCGGCGCGCCACGCGTACCGGGACGCGCTGGACGTCCCCGACCCGACCTGGATCCGCGCCCGCGCCTGGGCCGTCGCCGTCGCCGCCAGCGGCATCGCGTACTACCGGGGCACGTTCCCGGCGTTCGTCGCCGAGTGCCGCGCCCGCCTCGGCCGCATCCTCGGCGACCCGTTCTGACGCATTGTCCCGCAACGGATCCCGCGTTTCGCGCCGGACGGACCCCGGCGTGGTGCGGCGGCGCGGCCGGTCGTCCGGGTACGGTCGGGTGGACAGCGGCGGCCGGACGGGAGCGGGTGCGGGATGCGATCACGAATGGGGGGCATGTGGTGGGGCGCGGCCGTCGAGGCACCCGACCCCGCCGCGCTGGCCCGGTTCTACGCCGCGCTGCTCGACTGGCCGATCGGCCACGAGGAGCCGGGCACCGCGATCCTCGTACCGCCGGAGGGGTCGGTCTACCTGGTGTTCCAGCAGGCCACCGACTACCGTCCGCCGGTGTGGCCGCCCGCCGACGGCGAGCAGCGCCCGATGATGCACCTCGACTTCCAGGTCGGTGACCTCGACTCGGCGGTCGCCGACGCGCTCGCGCTGGGCGCCACCCTGGCCGACGACCAACCCCAGGACACCGTCCGCGTACTCTTCGATCCGGCCGGCCACCCCTTCTGCCTCTGCCGCGACGATGGCTGATCGCGTGCCGCCCAACGGATCCGGGGTCCCCGACTGGTGGTGCGCGGTGGACGCGCCGGCGCCGGGGTGCACCGACCCGCCGCACCCCGCGTACGGGGCGGAACTCGCGGCCGAGGTGCATCCCGGGCATCCGCTGCACGGGGTCGACGTCACGGTGGTGGCGCACGCGCTCGGCTCGGACGACATCCTGTGCCGGCACGTCGCCGAGCCCGACCGGTACGCGGTGGTGCACCTGACGTGGAGCGGCCGGCCCGAGGTCGGGTCGTGCCCGACGGTCGACTGCGACGGGACGTGGGCCGACATCCGGGAGTACTGAGACGCGGTGGACGAGGCGCTGGACCAGGTACGCGCGGCGGAGTCGGCCGGGCTCCGCGCCCCCGTGACCGCCACCGGTACTCCGTCCCGCCCGGTCGTCGTCCGCCGCTGATCCCGCGCCGTCCGCCGCCGATCCGGGGTCGCGGTCGCCGATCCCGCACCGTCCGCCGCCGATCCGCGGCGTCGGCCGGACGGGAGGTCCACACGGGGAGGGGCGTCAGCTCGGGCGGGGCGTCAGCTCGAAAAGGGCGTCAGCTCGGGCGGGTGTCAGGCCGGTGTGCCCGTCCGCACGGGGCGGAACACCACGACGGCGACACCCCGGGCCAGGGCGCGCCGCAGGTCACCGGGTTCCGGCGTACCGTCGGCGGCGCGGCGGATGTGCGCGTACCGGCCGTGGACGGGGTTGTGCGCCAGGATGCGGCGGTAGAGCGGGACGCAGCGGTCGGGGTCGGTCACCTGGTCATGGTCGGCGGCGATGCGGCGCCGGGCGACGGTCACGGTGACGGGGCGGCCGGGTGGCAGGTTGCGGCGCCAGGTGCCCGCGGTGCCGACGAGCAACCGGTCGCCGTCCGGCGCGTACCCGACCGGGATGCGGTAGCGGCGGCCGCTGACCCGGCCCCGCACCTCGACCACGAGTACCCGGTGGCTGACGACGCGGTGCAGGACGGGTGTGGCGAGCACGGCGCGCATCAGCACGTTGAGGGCCGCCTGGCCCCGGCGCGCCCACGTACGGTCCACCATGACGCACTCCAATCAAGTGATTGATTGAGCCTACGCCCGACCACCGTGTACTGTCACCCCCGTGGAACGGCGGGACGAGATCGTACGCGCGGCGTACCGGTGCATCGGTCGGAACGGGTTGCCGGGGCTGCGGATGCGCGACGTGGCCGCCGAGGCCGGCGTCAACATCGCGACCGTGCACTACCACCTGACCGACAAGACGGCGCTGATCCGGGCGGTCGTCGAGCACGCGCACGACACGTTCCGCGAGGCGACCGCGCCGCCCGCGGACACCGCGCCCGACCGGCGCCTGCGGGTGCACCTGACCCGCGTGTTCGACGTGCTGCGGGCACGGCCCGAGCTGGGCCGCGTCCTCGCCGAGCTCGCCCTGCACGCCGAACGCGACACGGCGGTCGCCGCCATCGTCGCCGCCGCCGAACGACGCTGGCTCACCGCGCTGCGCGCCATGCTGCCGCCCGGCCCGGACGCCACCGCCCGCTGCCGGCTGCTGCTGCTCACCATCAAGGGCGCCTGCCTGCCGACCGCACCCCGCGCCGCCCGCGACGCCCGCCGCGCGCTGCTGCGCACCGTCGACCTCTGGTACCCGGGGTGAGCGGGGTGTTCCGGATCCCGTTGCACCGCAACGACTCTGCGGGCGTACGGCGGAAACCGGTGTACGGCGGGGCCGAGCGGGCCCTACCCTCGGCGGCATGAGCGCGCTGCTGAACGTCATCGACGTGGAGGCCACGTGCTGGGAGGGCCAGCCGCCGCCCGGTGCGGTGTCCGAGATCATCGAGATCGGGCTGACCGTCGTCGACGTGGCCGCGCGGCGCCGGGTGTCCCGGCACGGCATCCTCGTCCGCCCGGCGCGGTCCACCGTCAGCGACTTCTGCACCGAGCTGACCGGACTCACACAGTCCGAAGTGGACGGTGGCGTGTCGTTCGCCGATGCCTGCCGGATCCTGACCGGGGAGTACGCGGCGGGCACGCGGCCGTGGGCAAGCTGGGGCGAGTACGACCGGCGGCAGTTCGCGCGGCAGAGCCGGGCGGACGGCGTCGAGTACCCGTTCGGGCATCCGACGGAACGCCTGCACACCAACGCGAAGGCGGTCTTCGCCACGGCGTACGGGCTGCGGCGCAGGGCGGGCATGGCCGGGGCGCTGGACCTCGCCGGGCTGCCGCTGGAGGGGCGCCACCACCGCGGCGAGGACGACGCCTGGAACATCGCCGCGCTCGTCCTCGACCTGGTGGACCGCGGCGCCTGGCCCGCCACGACCTGAGCCGCGCGCGTCCATACGACCTGCGGCGGGCGCGCGGGATCGCCTGTGCGGCAACGGGTCAGGTCGGCCGGCCGCCGAACTCCCAGCGGTGCACCTCGACGTCGGCGTACGGGCCTGGCGCGGGCGCGGCACCGGCCACCAGCGCGCGGGCCGCGGTCGTGTCGACGGCGCGGACCAGCGCGGCGGTACCGAGCCAGGTCGTACCGTCGTCCGACAGCAGCGGCCCGTACGCGACCAGGTCGTCCCGGTCGGCCGGCGCCGCGGGTTCCGTCGCATGCCAGGCGCCGAGCCCGAGCACCAGGTACCCGCCGGCACGTCCCGGCACGTCCCACATGGTGTGCCCGAGTTCGTTGCGCCAGCGGCGAAGCAGCACGTCCCGGTACGCCCCGGCCTGGTAGTTCGGCTCGTCGAACGCGAAGGCGCGCGCCGCCGCCGGATCGGGCAGGTCGAGGACGTGCACGCTGCCGGTCAGCGTCTCCCCGTCGTCGCCGAACGTGGGCCCACGCGCGATCATCCGGTCCGCGAACCGGTCCATGTACGCGAGGTGCCGCTCGTTCAGCTCCTGGCGCAGCGCCAGGGATCCCGGCCGGTCGCGGTGGTAGCAGAAGAACTCCATGCCCCGATCCTGGCACCTGCCCCGATCCACCGCCCACCGGGTACGGGAACGGTCACGGTCGCCTTGCGGTGCAAGGGTCTCAGACGGGCCGGCCGAGGATGGCGGCCGCGTCGGCGGCGAGCGTACGGACGATCGTCGCGGCGGGCGCGATCTCGTGGACGAGCCCGGCGGCCTCGCCGGCGTACAGGGCCATCGCGTCGACGTCGCCGTCCATGCCGGGCATCGGCGGCTGGTCCTCGTACCGCAGGCAACGGCGGCCGTCCGGGGTGGTGGCGAGGACGTCGCCCTCCCCCGGCCGGTGCGGCGCCGCGGGAGCACCGGCCGCCTCCCACGACGCGAGGGTTTCGTTGCGCAGCACGCGATGCGGCGCATCCGGCCACCCCACCTCGAAGCACCCCGTGTACGCGGTGTCGTCGACGGACGCGTCGAGTACGCGGTGCCGGTAGGCGTCGTGGGTGGCGGCCTCGGTGGCGGTGAGGAACCGGGTGCCGATCCAGGCACCCTGCGCGCCGAGGGCCAGGACGGCGGCGAGGCCCCGCCCGTCGGCGACCCCGCCCGCCGCGAGCACGGGCGTCGGCCCGACCGCGTCCACGACGGCCGGTACGAGCGCCATCGTGGACGTGCGCCCGCGTACGTGCCCGCCGGCCTCGAAGCCCTGCGCGACGATCACGTCCACCCCGACCTCGGCCGCCCGTACCGCCTCCGCCACCGACCCGACCGTGTGTACGTGCCGGGCGCCGCCGCGGCGGATCGTGTCGTGCACGCCCGCCGGGTCACCCCAGAACGTCGACACCACCGGGACGCGTTCGCGCAGGCAGGCGTCGAGTACGTCGTGGATCGGGAAGTCCAGCACCAGGTTGGCGCCGAACGCCCGCCCGGTACGGGAACGCACGGCGCGGATCCGTTCGGTGGCACCGTCGGCGCCGCACCAGGTCAGGGCGAGGGTGCCGAGGCCGCCCGCGCCGGACACGGCGGCCACCAGGTCCGGCGTGACCGCCGAACCGATCGGCGCCTGGACGATCGGCACGCTGATGTCCAGCAGTGCGCGCAGCGGACGGTGCACGGGCCCTCCCCGGATCGCGAACGCTTCTGTTTTCGAAGCACCTCCCGGGCAGTCTGCAACCAGATCGACCACCCCGCAATGAACTGGCTCACCCCGGTACGGCCTAGCATGGCGGCGACGGGTACGTGGACGAAGGGGGTGGGGGCGGTGCAGGACGGCCCGCGCCCCGGCCGACCGGTACGCGGATCGGAGACGGGGCGGCCGCTGATGGCCGCACTCGACCTGTTCGGACGACGCTGGGCGCTGCGCGTGGTGTGGGAGCTACGGGACGGCGACCTCGGGTTCCGGCAGCTCCAGGCGCGCTGCGACGACATGTCGTCGAGCGTGCTGCGGCAACGACTCCGCGAACTCACCGCGGCCCGGCTGGTGCGCCAGCACGACGACGGCCGGTACGCGCTGACCGAGCTGGGCGCCGACGTCTACCGCTCGCTGCGCCCGCTGATCAGCTGGTCCCGGCGCTGGGCCGCCGAGCTGACCGACGACACCTGACGCGGAACGGGGTGCGGCGATGGCCACGCTGCCGGTGGACGGTCTGCTCCGGCGCGCCCGCGACTGGGCCGAGCGCGACGACCGCGTCGCGGCCCTGATCGTGCACGGCTCGGTCGCGCAGGGCCGCGCCGACGCCTGGTCCGACCTCGACCTCGTCGTCGTCGCCCGCCCCGGTGCGCGCGACGCGCTGTGGGCCGAGCACGCCGCGATCGCCGCGCGGATCCTCGACGGGGCACCGGCGTGGACGCAGCAGCCGACGTGGCAGCGGCCCTTCCGGTACCAGGCGTGGCGTGCCGACCTGGTCGAGCTGGACCTCACGCTGGACGAGGGCGACGCGGTCCCGTGGCGTTCGCTCGCGGTCGGGTTCGTCGCGCCGGTCGACCGTACCGGGGTCGCCGACCGCCTCCGCACCGCCCTCGCCGACCGGCCCCACGACGACGAACTCGACGTGCCGGCGATCCACGGCGGTACCTGGGTGTGGCTCAAGTGGCTCGCGGGACGGCTCCGGCACGGGCACTGCTGGTTCGTCCGGCACGGCCTCGACGACACCCTCAACACCCGGGTACTCCCCCTGCTCGGCGCCACGCCGTACGAGATGGAACGGGTGCTGGACGAGGCGGACCAGCGGCGGCTGCGCGCGGCGTACCCGGTGTCGACGGAGGCGACGGAGCTGGCGCGGGCCCTGCGCGCCACCGCCGAGCTGTACGACCTGGCGGTGGACCGCTGGGCCGAGCGCACCGGGGAGCAGCGTCCGGCCAGCCCGCTCGAACCCGCCATCCGCGCCCGGCTCGCCGACCTATGACCCCTCCCGCGCGGTGGCCGGGAAGCGTGACGGGGCAAGGGAAACAGGTCACCGTGCCGGGTGTACCTCGGGGAAGCGGTGCGGGTCGAGAGCGGGCGGCGGTCCGCCGCGCAGGACGTGCCGGGCGAAGGCGGTGACGTACGCGTCGGTGACGACCAGGCCGCGGTCGCCGTCGATCGGGCCGAGCTGGGCGAGCCCGTGCAGCGCGGACGGTACGTAGTAGGCGCCGTAGTCGGTGAAGTTGAAGTGTTCGGCACCGGCGATCTCGTACCGGAAGGCGGGGCCGGTACTCGCGGCGCGCAGGCTTCCGCTGGCGGCGGCGATCTCCCGGTGCACGGCGTCGGTGGGGTGGCAGGCGCCGGCGATGCAGTCGCCGGGAGTACCGAGGAGCAGCATCGGCGCGGCGAGCCCGGTGCGCACGACCGGGCCGTACGGGGTGCCGTCGAGGTCGGCGGCGCCGACGCAGCGCCGGTCCTCGTGGCATGCCTGGAGCGCGGCGGCCCCGCCGAACGAGTGCCCGACGTACGCGACGCGGCGGGCGTCGACGTGCCCGGCGAGCCGCCCGCCGACGCGTCGGATCCGGTCGGCCGCGAACCGCGCGTCGGCCGCCCACACCGCGAGAAGCCGCCCGTCGTTCAGCCGTTCCGGATCGGCCGGGTTGCCGGCCGCGGTCGGCGCCACCGGGTGTCCATTGAGGACGGTCCGGTTCGCGCTGTACGTCGGCGTCACGCCCGCGACCACGATCCCGTGGCTGGCCAGATCCTCGGCCAGCGCGCTGAACTGCGGCGCGGCCAGCCCCAGCCCGGGTTCCAGCACCACCAGGGGAAAGCGGCCGGCGGCGACCGGCGCGCCCGCCACCGAGTGCGTACGCAGGACGTCCAGCCGGTTCGCGAGGAGGCCGAAGCTCAGCATCCCCGCCCAGTGCCCCGGCGCGTACGGCGCGGGCCGCCCACCGGCCGCCGCCGGGTACCAGACCCAGACGGACAGTTCGCGGTGCCGGCCGGGGTGCGGCGCGAGCGGGTCGACGCGACCGGTGTCCGTCCAGTCGAAAGCCACCCGCCCCACCCGGTACGGCCCGGTCGGTGCCGGCAGGCTCCGCGGCAGCACGTGTCGTACGCCGAGGTAGCCGACGGTGCCGACGACGGCGAGCACGATCGCCAGCGGTACCGAGAGGAGGGCCTTCGCCGGCCAACGACGGCGCCGCCGCACACCCAGCAGCAGCACGGTGAGCAGCCCGGCGAGTACCGCGACCACCGCGACCAGCCGGCCGAGCCGCCCCCACGACGTGACCGGGTAGTCCAGCAGCGCACCCACCCCGGCCCGGAACGCCAGCGCCACCGGCACGCTCGCCACCATCGCGTACCCGGCGCAGGCCAGCGCGGACCGCCGGGCCGGCACCGGGCGGTCGTCGCGCCGCCGCAACACCCCCAGGTACGCGTTGATCGGCACCACCGCGGCCAGCAGGCACGCCGCGCCGATCGCGGTCCGCGCCACCGCCGCCGCGACCGGCTGTGCGCCCAGCCCGTCGCCCCGCGCCTCCGCGACCGTCATCCCCGCCGCCACCGCCAGGCTGCCGAGTACCGCGGTGGTGAGGCGGTGCCGGCGCAGTCCGTGCCGGCCGCCCACCACCACCCGCCGCACCCACGCCAGCGCACGCGCCAGCGCCCGCCCCGGCGTACCGCAGCGCGCGGTCACCCGCCCCACCCCGTCGAGTACGTCCTCGGCCCAGTCCGGCGCGGGGTTCCCGTGCTGCGGCAGGGATCCCGCCCGCTCCGCGACGGCGGCGCCACGACCGCGGGAGCCGGCAGGAACGGTCGCGACCGCGCGGCCGGGCACGGTACCGGATCCGTCCGGGTCGGCGTCGCGGTCCGGCGCGATGCCCTGGTTTCCTTGCTGCACCGAGGATCCCGTCCGGTCCCCGGCGGTGGCGCGGTGCAGGACGAGGGCGGTGGCCCCGGCGGTGGCGCGGTGCAGGACGAGGCCGGTGGCCCCGGCGGCGAGGGTGAGCACGGCGAGCGCCGCGACCAGCAGCCGGCCGGTACCGCCCCACAGGTCGGCGTGCGTGCGCAGGGCGACGGCGATCCAGTCGGCGACGGCGGTCGCGGCGACGAGGGCGAGCACCGCCCGACCGCCGCGGAGCAGGTCCCGGGGCGCGGGCCGCCCGGCGACGAGCCGTACCGCCAGGGCGAGGCCGAGCGCGGGGACGAGCAGTTGGGTGAACGAGACGACCACGTCGTACGGGTCGTCCTGCCAGGGGCTGTGTGCCCGCAGCGCCCGGATCTGGGTGGTACCGAACGCGAACGCGGTGAACAGCACCGCGCAGCCGACCGCCCACCACGCCGCCCGGCGTACGACCGGGGGTTGTTGCTCGCCCATGCGTGTCTCCTCGTCCCACTAGTACGTGAGACGATAGTACGTGAGACGATAGTCAGGTCAAGGGCGCCGCACCGCGGGGATCGTGCGGACGGTGCTCAGCAGGGCACCGACGGCGGCGAGTACGGCGACGGCGGCACCGGTCGACGCCACCGGACCCCGCCCACCGAGTACGACGGCGGTCGCCTCCAGGACGGCGAGTGCGGCCAGCGCGAGCGTGACGCCGGCGGCGAGCACGGCGGGCAGGCGCATCGCGGCGACCGGCGGCCGGGCCCGGCGCAACGCGACCGGCGGACCCGCCGCACCGAACGCGCCCAGCGCGGCGAACCCCACCAACCAGGCGAGTACCAGCGCCACGAACGCGGCGGACGGGTGCGGCCACACCGACGGGTACGCGCGCCGCAACTGCCACACGCCGGCCGCGCCGAGCGCCTCCACGACCAGGAGTACGGCGGCGGGCAGCAGCGGGCGGAGCAGGTCGCGCCGGCCGGACCGCAGCGCCGGCAGCAGGACCCGCCACGCCAGCACGAGCGCGCTGCCCGCCGCGCACGCGCCGCCCAGTACGAGTACCGGCCAGACGCCGGTGACGAGCGTCCGCACCGCACCGTTCGCCCCCGGTACCGGCGGGTCGAGCAGCGCGCGGTCCACCACCGGTACGGCGAGGACGCCGAGGCACCACGCCACCCACGTCGCCGCCAACCCGGCCTGTACCCGGCGGCGGGTCCGCTCGGCCGGCGCGCCGACGAACACCGGACGCAGCCACGCGCCCGCCGCGCCCGTCGCGAGGTCCCACCAGACCCGCGGCCCGGCCCCGGTGTCCTCCACCAGCGCGGCCAGCTCCGCGCCGTACCGGTCGCGGAACGACGGCGGGTAGCAGGCCAGCAGCAGCCGGATCACGGGTGCGCCGCCGACAGCCGCGCCAGGCCCGTCCGGGCGAACCGCGACATGTCCGCCAGCCGCTCCGACAGCGCCGCCGCACCCTCCGCCGTCAACCGGTACGGCCGGCGCCGCTCGTCGCCCGGCAGCGCCTCCACCAGGCCGCGCTCCTCCAGCCGGGACAGCGCCCCGTACAGCGTGCCGGGGCCCATCGTGATCCCGGCCTGCTCGGCGACGTCCTGCACGATCGCGTACCCGTGCTTCGGGCCGCCGGCCAGGCTGCCGAGGATCAACAGCGGTGGATTGCCCCAGGTCAACTGGTCCGCGCGACGCACCACGGCGACACCCCCTCTAGTACGTCACACGATACAGCCGGTGTCGGTGGTCAGGTGGTGGCGGTGAGCCGGACGCAGCACTCGCCGGCCTGCGGGGCGAGCCGGGCCGTCACCGACCGGGCGTCGAGCCCGTCGAGCAGCCCGTCGAGGAACGCGTGGTTGATGGCGCACACCGTGTCGGGCGCCCGCTCCGCCAGCGGATGGAACGGACAGTTCCGCAGCCGTACGCACCGGGGCGAGTCGCGCGCCGGCGCGAACCCGTGCGACTCCAGCAGACCGGTGGCGATGGTGAGGGCACGCTCCGCACCCAGCCGGCCCGGTCGGGTACGCCGGCGGTGGTCGGCGCCGATCTCGTGCCCGCGTTCCCGCGCCGTACGCACGGCGGCGTCGCGCGCACCCTCGTCCGCGCCGGCCGCGAGTACGGCGTCGAGCAGGATCCCGGCGAGCAGGTCGTACTGCCGCGGCGGGAGGCTGACGCGGATGTCGCCGCCGGTCGGTTCGTACACCTTCGGGGCGCGGCCGACGCGACGCAGGCCGGTGGCGCGCTGGAAGGTGGCGTGCAGGACACCGGCCGCGACGAGCTTGTCGAGGTGGAACGCGGCCAGTTTCCGGGAGATCCCGACGGCCGCGGCCGCCTCGTCCCGGGTGACCGGTCGACGCGCGTCGCGGATGAACTCGTACATGCCGCGCCGCAGCTCGTCGTCGAGCGCGGCGATGGCACGGATGGCTGGATCGGCCGCCACGCCTCGACGCTATCACCAACAAGTGTGGTCGTCGGGCGCCGATCCCCGGTCGGGCTTGACGCGGTGGCGCAATAAGACCAACAATCATTGGCGTATTAGGGGGTGCGTCATGAGCAGTGACGCGGGGCAGGCGAAGCGACCGGTCAGCGCCGCACTCGCCGGACCGTACGGGCATCCGTACCATCCGATCCTGGTGGGCGTGCCGATCGGCGCGTGGATCGCCAGCCTGGTCTTCGACGTGGCGTCCCGGCTGGTCGGATCGCCCACGTTCCTGACCCGGGGCGCGGTCTGGCTGATCGCGGTCGGCGTGGTCGGCGCGCTCGTCGCCGCGATGGCCGGGCTGCTGGACCTGCTGGCCATTCCGACCGGCACGCCGGCGTTCCGGACCGGGCTGGTGCACATGACACTCAACCTGGCGGTCACCGTCGCGTTCGTCGCCAACTTCTTCTGGCGGTACGCGAGCTACGGACACGCCGGTGCCGTCGGGGCCGGCCAGCTCGCGCTGACCGCCGTCAGCCTCGCCACCCTCGGCGTCTCCGGGTACCTCGGCGGCAAGCTCGCGTTCCGCTACGGGGTGCGCGTCGCCGACGAGGCCACGCAGGCGGAGGGGTTCCGGCACACCGCACCGCACCGCCGCGCCACGTCCGGCCGCGCGCATCCCGCGCACTGACACGCGCCCCGCACCGACCACAGTGGACGGTGCGGCGGGCGTGCCGCTGCCCGCGTACCCCGGCGGCGGCACCCGCCACGCGGTCATCCGCCCATCGAACCGAAGGAGCGTCCGTACCCATGACGGCAGTACGCAGGGTCGTGATCGTCGGCGCCGGGCTGGCCGGGGCCAAGGCCGCCGAAACGTTGCGGGACAAGGGATTCGACGGGTCGGTGACGCTGGTCGGCGACGAGCCGCACCGCCCGTACGAGCGGCCGCCGCTGTCGAAGGACTACCTCGCCGGCAAGGTCGACCGGGACACCGTCTTCGTGCACGACACCTCCTGGTACGCGGAGCACGACGTGACGCTGCGCCTCGGCGTCGCGGCCACCGCGGTCGACCGCGCCGCGCACCGCGTCGAGCTGGCCGACGGGGACGCGCTCGACTACGACCGGCTGCTGCTCACCACCGGATCCAGTCCGCGTACGCTGCCGGGCGCCGCGGGCGTGCACTACCTGAGGCGGGTCGAGGACACCGAGCGCATCCGGCGGATCCTCGACACCGGCGGGCATCTCGCCGTCGTCGGCGCCGGCTGGATCGGGCTGGAGGTGGCCGCCGCGGCCCGGCAGGCCGGGATGCGGGTCACCGTACTGGAGAGCCTGGACCTGCCGCTGCTCCGCGTACTCGGACCGGAGGTCGCGCGGGTCTTCGCCGACCTGCACACCGACCACGGCGTCGACCTGCGCCTCGGCGTCTCCCCCACCGACGTCGCCGCCGACGGGGTACGACTCGCCGACGGTACGCGGATCGACGCGGACGCGGTGGTCGTCGGCATCGGCGCGGTGCCGAACACCGGGCTGGCCGAGCGGGCCGGGCTCCGGGTCGACAACGGCGTGGTCACCGACGCCGCCCTGCGTACGAGCGACCCGGACGTCCTCGCCGCCGGCGACGTCGCCAACGCGTTCCATCCGTTGCTGCGACGGCACATCCGCGTCGAGCACTGGGCGAACGCGCTCAACCAGCCCGGTACGGCCGCGGCCACCATCCTCGGCGCCGACGCCGGCTACGACGAGCTGCCGTACTTCTACACCGACCAGTACGACCTGGGCATGGAGTACCTGGGTCACGTCGGGCCGGACGGGTACGACCGGGTGGTGGTGCGGGGTGACCTCGCCGGGCGCGAGTTCGTCGCGTTCTGGCTGCGCGACGGCCGGGTACTCGCCGGCATGAACGTCAACGTCTGGGACGTCACCGAGCCGGTCAAGGCGCTGATCCGGTCCGGCCGGCCGATCGACGCCGGCGTACTCGCCGACACCGGCACCGACCTGGCCGCGCTGGTGTTCTGAGGACCCGGCCCGGCCGGTACACCCCGCACGCCGGGCCGGGACCGCAGGGCGCCTGCGCCGCAACGGTTTCGTCGAACAGGTCGCGGCGCCGCACCGGAGCCACCGCTGTCACCGGTGCGGCACCGCGTTCCCCCGCGGCGCCGACGTACGGCTGCGGGGAACGCGGACTCTAGCAGACGCCGGCCCGTTCGCAAATTGGCTCTGTCAAATGGATCCCGACCGGCTCCGACCACAGTGGACTGTGGGTATTTGTGCCGCTGCCGGCGCCACCGGACGCTGTTAGCGTGCCCCGTCGTGACCCATTCGCCGTTCAGCGACCCGACCCAGGAGCGTCCGGGTCCAGACGCGACGCACCAGATGCCGACGACGTCCGGCCCGCCCGGCCCCCCGAACCCGGTGTACTACAGCCAACCGCCGCAGGCACCGCCCACCGGCCCCACCCCGCCGCCCTCCGGCCCGATGCCGCCGGGCGGCCCGATGTCGATGCCGCCACCGCCCGGAGGATCCGGTCGCCGGTCCGGTACGGCGGGCGCGCTCGCCGCGATGCTGGGACCACGGCTGATCCCGGCGATCCTCACCGTGGTGGTCATGGTCGGCTTCGCCGTCTTCTACTTCGTGATCTCCAGCTCGCACTCCAGCTCGTCGCACGCGGACGTGACCAACGCGCTGCCGCAGGACCACGGACCGTCGGGGCCGGCGATGCCGAGCCCGACCGCGCCGTACACGACGCCCACGCCGGCCTCGTCGCCGGACGACCACGCCTCCGCCAAGCAGCAGGTGCTGTACGAGCTGGAGGCGCGGGTGATGCGCGAGGCGGGCGTGGAGGGCAGCGCGACCGGTTCGTGCGACCAGGACTTCGACGGGTCGAAGAACACCACGGTCACGTGCACCGTGACGTTCGAGAACCTGCACGTCCCGTTCACGGTCGACATCACCAACAGCATCGCGACGGCCACGATGATCAGCTACACCTTCAAGGCCGACCAGAAGAAGGCGCCGCTGACCGCGGAGGGCGTACGCACGGCGTTCCGGGCGTCCGCGTACGGCAGCACGATCACGCACCCCAAGCCCGGTACGGTGCACTGCGACGCGAAGCTGCCGAAGCTGGAACTGGTGGGCTACGCGAAGACCACGAGGTACAAGTGCTCGTTCCAGGACGGCGACACCGGCACCTGGAACGTGCAGGACGTGGTCATCACCGACGACGGTCCGACGTTCCGCTGACCGACCGTCCGATGTGGACAGACAGGGGTACGCGGCGGGGCGGCGTCACGTCGCGTCCTTGCGGGCCTGCCGCCGCGCCCCCTTCGCCCGCGTCGACGCACGTTGCTTGCGCAGTACGGGTTGCGTCGGCCGCCGGTCCGTACGCTGCGGGCGGGCCCGGGACGGCCGCGGTGCCGGCGCCGTACGGGCGGGCCCGGAGTGCCGGACGCTGCGGGCCGCGGCGAGCCGCTCGGTCCGCAGTGCGGTGGCGCTGCGCCGGGCCGCGGCGGCCAGCGCCCGGCTGACCCGGGCCAGCGCGTCCTCGAACAGCTCCGCCTTGTCGGCGTTGCGCCGGTTCTTCGGCCGGGCGGTGCCGCGCGCCGCGTACTTCTCGACGCGTTCCGCCGCAGTCCTCCGGTACTGCGAGACGAACTTGTCCCGCGCCCGGCGGATCCGCTGGTGCAGCTCGATCAGCGCGTCCTCGTCGAGCCCGGCGATCCGGTCGCGCTCGGTCTCGCGCAGCAGCGCCGATTCGGCCTCGGTCAGCGAGTTGAGCAGTGCCTTCGCAGCCATCGCACACTCCGACGCAATCGGCGGCGACCCCGGCCGTACCGGTGGTCTCCTGGTCACGATAGGCGGAGCGGTGCCATGCCGTACGCCGATCGGCGAAGCCGGCTCAGTCGGGCTCGCCGGCGAACCAGTCCCACTCCGTCAGCATGGTCCGCATCAACCGCGCCGCCCGCGACAGCCGTACGTCGGCGCCCTGGTAGAGGGTGACGGTGCGGCGGCAGTCCGGGTCGTCGACGGCGACCAGTACGAGCGGCATGCTCGCGTCGATCCGGCGCGCGAAGCCCGGCACCAGGCCGACCCCGAGCCCGGCCCCGACCAGGCTCGCGATCGTACTGGGTTCGTCGCCCTCGCAGACGATCCGCGGCGTCCGGTTGTGCGCGGCGAACAGCCGGTCGAGGAGCTGGCGCTGCCAGTGCCGCCGGCTCGCGGACACGAACGACTCGTCCGCGAGTTCGTCGACGCGTACCGATTTGCGGTCGGCGAGGGGGTGGTCGAGCGGCACGCCGAGCCACACCTGCTCGTCGAACAGGTGCTCGGCGACCAGCCCGTCGGTCGGGATCGGTTGCGAGGACACGCACAGGTCGACCTCGCGGGCGCGGAGGTGGCGGGCCATGTCCGCGGCCGGCATCTGGTTCAGCCGCACGTCCACCGCCGGGTACTCCCGCTTGAACGCGGCGAGGACCCCGGTGAACGTCAGGAACGTCTCCGACGCCAGCCGTACGGTGCCGAAGCCGTCGCGGGTGACCTCGGCGACCGCGCGGCGCCCGGCGTCCAGCTCGCCGAGGGCACGCTCGACGTACCCGGCGAAGAGTTTTCCGGTGTCGTTGAGCCGGAGCCGGCCGGCCCGGTCGAACAGCGGCGCGCCCAGCTCCCGTTCCAGCCGCGCGATCGTACGACTCAGGGAGGGTTGGGCGACGTGCAGCTCGTCGGCGGCGCGGCTGAGGTGTTCGCGCCGGGCCACGGCGAGGAACTGGGTGAGCATCGTCAGGTCCATGGGCCCTCCCGGCAGGTCGACATGACGCCAGGAGCATAACCTCATAGCAATACAGATCTTGGACAGGATGCCTCTCCGGTCATAACGTCGGGGGTGATCACGCCACCGTCCGGGAGGTCGCAGCATGTCCACCGCCGCCGAGCCCGCCGCCGCGGCCGGGCCCACCGCCGAGAGCCCCGGCCCGCCCGCCGGGCACCGGACCCGGCCGATCGGCTGGGTACTGCGGGCCGTCACCAGCGCGCACCTGGTGGCCCTCGCCGGCCAGCCCGTCTTCGCCGGCGTGTACCTGAGCGGCGACTACGACGCCCTGCGCTGGCACGCCACCGGCGCCGACCTCGTCACCTCCCTCGGGTACGTGCAGCTCGTGGTGGCGGTGGTCGCCTGGCTGCGGATGCGCCGGATCTGGCCGTTCGAGGCCACCCTGGCGCTGGTCGTCGCCGAGACCGTCCAGTACTTCGCGGGCACCGCCGGCGCGCTGTGGCTGCACCTGCCGCTCGGCGTCGCCACCGTCGCCGGTCTGGTACTGCTGTTCGTCGCGGTGTGGCGGCGCCCGCTGGACCGCCGCCCCGGCGTACGCGGGGAGGTCGGCGATGCGTGAGGCCGACGGGCTGAGCCGGCGCCGGGTGCTGGGGATCGGCGGTGCGCTCGGGCTGCTCACCGCGACCGGGCTGACCGCGTCCGCCGCGCTGGCCCGGCATCCCGCGCAGACCGGCACCGAACTGCGCAGCGCGGTGCCGCTGCCCCCGGCGTACCGGGTGCCGTTGCCGGTGCCGGCGGTGCTGTCGCCGACGGACACCGCTGGCGGCGTCGACCGGTACGAGATCACGCAGCGGCCGGCGTCGGTGGAGATCCTGCCCGGCGTACGGACCCCGATGTGGACGTACGGCGGCGGGTTCCCGGGGCCGACCATCGAGGCGCGCCGCGGCCGTACGGTCCGGGTGACGCACCACAACGAGCTGCCCGTACCGACCGTCGTGCACCTGCACGGCGGGCACACGCCGGCCGAGTCCGACGGGTACCCGACGGATCTGGTGCTGCCGGACGGATGGCGGGAGCCGGCGGCGCACGACATGCCCGGCATGGACATGTCCGGCGGGCACGGCATGGACGATCCGCACGCGGTACGGACCCGCCGCACCCGGCACTACACGTACCCGACGGACCAGCGGGCGACGCTGCTCTGGTACCACGACCACCGGATGGACTTCACCGCGCCGGCGATCTGGCGCGGCCTGGCCGGGATGCACCTCGTCCGCGACGACGCCGAGAACGCGCTCGGGCTGCCCAGCGGGCCGCGCGAACTGCCGCTGATGATCACCGACCGGGCGTTCGCCGCCGACGGCACGCTGGCGTACCCGGCGCTCGACCCGACGCTGCGCACCACGCCCGGCGTACGCGAGCCGTACCTGGCGGGGGTGCTCGGCGACGTGATCCTGGTCAACGGCGCGCCGTGGCCGGTGCACGAGGCCGACGCCGCCCGGTACCGGCTGCGCATCCTCAACGCCTCCAACGCCCGGCACTACGAACTGGCCGCCGTGGACGACGCCGGGCGACGGCTGGACCTGGTGCAGGTCGGCGCGGACCAGGGGCTGCTCGCCGCGCCAATCCGGCACCGCAGCCTGCCGGTCGCCCCCGCCGAGCGGTACGACGTGGTCCTCGACCTCGCGCACGTACCGGTCGGCGGGCGGGTCCGGATCGTGAACCTGCTCGGCACCGGGCGCACCCGGGACGTGCTCGCGTTCCGGATCGTACGCCGGGCCGCGGACCGCAGCCGGATCCCGCGCACCCTCGCCACCGACCTGCCGACCTGGCACCGCACCGACGCGGTACGGGTGCGCGACATGGCGTTCCGCGCCGGGCGGATGGACGGCGGGCACGGTTGGCTGATCGGCGGGCGGCCGTTCGACCCGGCCCGGCCGGACGTGACCACCCGGCTCGGCGACGTCGAGGTGTGGCGGCTCGTCGCCGACGTGCACCATCCCGTACACGTGCACCTCGTCGGCTTCCGCGTACTCTCCCGCGGCGGCCGGGCGCCGCTCGCGTACGACGGGGGGTTGAAGGACACCATCTCGTTGCGGCCGGGGGAATCCGCGGAGATCATCACCCGGTTCGACGGGTACCGCGGGCGTTTCCTCTTCCACTGCCACAACGCCGAGCACGAGGACATGGGCATGATGGCGAACCTCACCGTCACCTGAACGCTTGCCGGAAGACAAGCGTTCAGCGGAAGAGGGACAGCTCGGCGCCCCAGGCGTCCACCACGTCACCGAACCCGGCCCGCCGCGCCTGCGGCTCGACCAGCGCGTACAGGGCGCGCTGGGCGCCGGGATCGCCGTCGCGGACGATCCGCTCCACCAGCCCCACCAGGGTGTCGCCGTCGATCCAGCCGCCGTCCAGCGGCCGGCGCGCCAGCTCCCACCGCAGGTACTTGTTGTACGGCCGGACCCGGTGGTGCAGCGCGAACACGACCGGGAGTACCCAGGGGAGGCTCTCCACCGCGTCGAGCGTCGCCTCGAACGGCCGCCCGTCCCGGTGACTCTTCAACGACCGGTACGCGAAGTTCAGCCAGCCGTCGAGGTACGTGATGAGCACCCGTCGTACCTCGGCGTCGGTGAGCGTGGTCTGCCTGCGTACCAGAGCGGGCAGCTCACCGTCGGTGCGGTCCAGCAGGATCCGCGCGTCGGCGTACGAGTAGCGGCCCCACCAGTCGGTCGGGTCGTCCGGGATGCTGCGCACGGCGTCGAGCGTGAGCACCGCGACGTCGATCGCCGGCGAGTGCACCGTACGCCACGCCGGCGACGGCTCCGCGACCACCACGTACACGTCGACGTCGGAATGTTCCGTGGCCATCCCGGTACGGGCGGCGGATCCGGTCAGCAGCAGGCCGACGACGGTGGGGTCGGACTCCGCGCGGCGCCGTACGGCGGTCAGCGCGGCGGGTTCCGGGCTGTCCTGCATGCCCGGATGATGCCCGCTCCTCCGCTTGCGCGCCAACGGTTTCCGGGCGCTGGCGCAGCACCTTCGCGACGTGGCGGGCGGGGTCGGAGCGGACGCCGTAGCGCGTCTCGTCGTCGTGCCCCTGCCGGTCGGACGGCGACGTGCGCGCGGGCCGCTGTCGTGTCGGGGCGCGCGGCGGACGGCGACGCGGCGGATGCCGTACCGGCGGGCTCTGCCCTGCTTGGCTCTCCGCACGGCGCCAGCGGCAGTGCCACCGCACCGAGCAGCACCGCGCGGCGTCCGAGCCGGGCGTACCGCGGCGTCATCCCACGGCCCCGGCGAGCCCGGACACTCCTGCCGCGCCACGCCCCGGCCCGCGGCGGGTAGGCCGGGCCGTACGACGGGGTGGGGCCAGACCCACTTCGGCCCGCGGACCGTGGGGTTCGCGGCGTCGGTACGGCAGAGTGGGACCGGTCCGGCCGGTCGGCCGTTGGTCACGAGGAGAAGGACGGTCCATGCGAGGGGTGGGGTCGTGGGCGCGCAGCGCCGGCGCGGGATTCCTGCGGGCGTGCGTGGTCGGCGCGGTCGGCCTGGCGGTACCCGCCGGCTGGGCCGCCGGGGTGGCGCTGGTGATCTGGTGGCACAGCCCGTGGACGCTGCTGCCGGTGGGCATCTGGGTCTGCCTGGGCACGTTCCTGGCGTCCCGCCCGATCTGCCGCCTGGTCCGGTACCTGGTGGCCCGGTGGACCGGCACCGTCGTGGCCGGCGGGTACCGGCGGATCGGTGCCGTGACGCGGATGTCCACCGGCTACTGGTGGAACGGCCACTCGTACGAGCGGTCGCAGCAGCGGGCGCGGGAGGACCTGGAACTGCGGCTGCGGTTCACGGATCCGGCCACCTGGCGCGATCTGCGCTTCATGGCGATACTCCCGCTCGCCGGACTGGCCGCCGCAGTACCGCCGGCGGGTGTGGTGGTGGCGGTGCTCGGTCTGACGCAACCGACCGCCCCCGCGCGCGTGGTCGGCGTACTCGGCGCGCTCGTCGCGGTCGCCGCCGCCCCGTACGCGTGGCGGCCGCTCGCGCCGCTGGCCGTACGGTTCCTGCGGGCGACGCCGGAGATGCTGCTGGCCGACCGGGTCGACGAACTGCTGGCGCAGCGGGCCGACACCACGGTGGCGCAGGCCGCCGAGATCCGCCGGATCGAGCGCGACCTGCACGACGGGGCGCAGGCGCGGCTGGTCGCGCTGGGCCTCGCGCTCGCCACCGCCGAACGGTTATGGCCACCGATCAGGACCGGGCGCGGGCGCTGATGCGGGAGGCGCGGGTCGGCGCCGCCACCTCCCTCGCCGAGCTGCGCGACCTGGTCCGCGGCATCAGCCCCCCGGTACTCACCGAGCGCGGCCTGGTCGACGCCGTACGCGCGCTCGCCATGGACAGTCCACTGCCGACCGAGGTGCACGCGGACGGTCCACTCGCCCTCGACCCGCCGATCGAGGCCGCCGTGTACTTCGGCGTCGCCGAACTGCTCACCAACGCGGTCAAGCACGCCCGCGCCGGTACGGCCCGCGTCACGATCAGCCGCGACGACACCGCCCTGGTGGTGGAGGTCACCGACGACGGCCGCGGCGGCGCGGACGTACGGCCGGATGGTGGGCTGGCGGGGTTGCGCCGGCGGCTGGCCGTGTTCGACGGCACCGTCGAGGTCACCAGCCCGGTCGGCGGTCCGACCCACGCGAGAATGGTGGTGCCGTGCGCATCGTCGTAGCCGAGGACCTGTACCTGCTGCGGGACGGCATGGTGCGCCTGCTGGAGGCGTACGGGCACGAGGTGGTGGCGACCGCGTCGACCGGGCCGGAGACCGTGACCGCGCTGCTCACCTGGCGGCCGGACGTCGCCGTCGTCGACGTGCGGATGCCGCCCACCCAGTCGGACGAGGGGCTCCGCGCCGTCCTCGCCGCCCGCGCCCAGGTGCCCGACCTGCCCGTCCTCGTACTCTCCCAGCACGTCGAGCAGCTGTACGCCCGCGAACTGCTCGCCAACGGCGCCAGCGGCATCGGCTACTTCCTCAAGGACAGCGTGTTCGACGCCGACCAGTTCGTGGACGCGCTGGAACGCGTGGCCGCCGGCGGTACGGCGATGGACCCGGCCGTCATCACCCGCCTGCTGTCCAGCGGTACCACGAACCAGCGCCTCGAACGGCTCACCGAACGGGAACACTCCGTCCTCGCGCTGATGGCCGAGGGCCTGTCCAACCAGGCGATCAGCCGGCGGCTGTTCCTCAGCGAGAGCGCCGTCAGCAAGTACACGACGTCGCTGTTCGGCAAGCTCGGCATCACCGACGACGACGGCAGCAACCGGCGCGTACTCGCCGTTCTCCGGTACCTGAACAAGCCCTGACGCCACACCTTGTCCGTTGCGGGCGTGCCGACGCGGGCGCTGACTTCCTTTGCCCCACAAGGGTTTCGCCGGGCATGCCCGGACCGGCTCGGCCGGCAGGGCGTCGGCCGGGCGGCGAACCGGGCCGGCGCGGCGACGTCGGCCCGGTCGACGAACGGCCTGAGGGCTGACCGGCCGGTTCCCCTGCCGCACCAGGGTTCGCCGGCGGGCACGGGACAGCTGCCCGACGCGAACTGTCACGGCCGCTGCCATCTCACCGTCGTCGCCGCGGCGCCCGGGATCGTCGGGCTTCCGCACGGCTGAAGCCGGGCCAGCGCACGTCCACCTTCCACCCGGACGGTCCCGAGCGGCGCAAGATTTCCTTTATCTGAAAGGGATCCGGCGCGGCCCGGCCTGACCTGCGGCGACGCTCCACCCCGTGGAACCCCGTCGGTACCGTCCCGCGCATGAGAGACGACATGGCCACAGCCCCGGCCTGTCGCCCGGTCCGCCGGACCGGTACGGCGCCGACGCCCGGGGACACCGACCTGACCAGTACTCCGACCGCGGCGCGGCACCGGCGCACCCCGGCGGATGGCACCTTCCACCGTGCGTACCGTGGGGTCCGGGGCCGGCGATCGCCGGTGCCGGGCGGGATGCAGACGGCCAGTACGGTGATCCGGTGACAGACTCGACCGACACCGAACGCGTGTACCTGCTCGGCCCCCATCTCAGCGGATGGCGCACCGTCCCCAAGGGCACCACCGCCGTGTCCGCGCCGGTCGCGTGGGTCTCGCTGAGTACCGGTGACGGCCTGGACATGCCCCGAGCCGGCGCCGCCGAGACCGTACAGCGCGCCTCCGTCACGTACGCGAGCACCGGGCACCGCCGCGCATCCGGCGAGCCGATCCTCGCCGCACAGGGCGTCGAGGTCCGCGCCCACTCCACCCGCGAGGTCCTCCCCGACACCGCCGACACCCAGGGTTCGGAGCAGCTGACCCGCCTCGCCGAGGCGTACGAGCACACGCTGGCCACCTGGACGCGGGCGGTGTCGCGCGGCGGCTACTCCCCCGTCGACGGGCCGCTCGCCGAGCAGCTCGTGGAGCCGGACCGGCCGCCGATCGTCAACGTCACCGGCGTCGTCTGGCGCGTCCGGTCCACCACGGCATGCTCGGACGCGGCACCGGGCGACGAGTCACAGTAGCGCCGCATCCGTTGCCCTGCAAAGGATCTCGATCGGGCTACTCGCCAGCGCCGGGGGGCGGCGGGCTTCTCGGCGCGCGTGTTCCGGGGCGGGACGGCAGGATCCGGGAGAGCGCGCGGGCCATCGGATCGTGGGGTCCACCGGGCCGCTGACGCCGTCGAGTGCGGCGGCGGGTCGGTCCACAGTGGACGCCGTCATGCCGCGGTGACGTCGGCGTTCGGCGCGCTGCGGGTCGACGGGGACCGTGTCGACGCCGAGCGGACGTAGCTGCGCGCGCCGTGCGCGCGCCGCCAGCAGGAATCCGCCGCTGCCCGGGCCGAACGCCGCGGTCGACGGTTCCGCGTGGTGGGGCCGACCGCGGTCAGCGCCCCGGGCGGGGTACGACACAGCCGGATCACCGCGCAGCCACGGACGTACCGAACGGGCACGTACAGGGGGGCGCTTGCTACGTCGTCCACGTCGGGGTTTTCGTCCCCGTCGGGCCTCGACGTAGGGCCGTGGGTACGCCAGCGGCCCGGCGCTGACGGTTTCCTGACGCCGCCATCGGGCGGTACTGACGCGACCCCTGGCAGCGGTTCGGCCGACGGCCCTGTCGGTACGCCAGCGGTGCGACTGGCGACAGTCCACAGTGGACGGTACTCGGCGCCGCACCCGGCACACGTGAGCCGATCGTTCAAGATCATGATCTGGTCGCAATCGATTGTTCAACTGTCGCATTGTTGGACAAGGAGACAGTTGAACAATTGAACAATCGATTGCAGTTTCGCTTCATAGCGACCATTCCGGGCAGCCAAGCGACAACACCCGGGCGGCCACCCCTCACCAGTGGCGAGTGGTTCGTACGGATCCGGGCCCAACCGGCGCCACGACGCGGATCCGGCCCAACCGCCCGCGCCGCACGAAGGTCGCGCCGATGCGTCAGGGGGCGAACGCCGCGCGCGCCGCATGCCCGTCCGCGATCTCCTCGTACGCCGGGGTCCAGCCGGCGGTGGTCCGGAGTGCGGCGTACTCGCGGGTGAGGGTGGTGGCCACGGTGGTGCGGGCGTCGGTGCTGACGGTGATGGCGAGGCCGGCGGCGAGCAGCCGTGCGGCCGGGTACGTGGCGAGGTCGGGCACGGCGCCGGTCCGTACGTTGCTGGTCGGGCAGAGTTCGAGGGCGATCCGGTCGGCACGCAGCCGGTCGAGCAGGGCGGGGTCGCCGACGCAGCGCACGCCGTGCCCGATCCGGCGGGCCCCGAGCACGTCCAGCGCCTCCCACATGCTGGCCGGTCCGGCGGCTTCGCCGGCGTGCACGGTGCACGGGAGTCCGGCGGCGTATGCGAGGTCGAACGCGGCGCGGTGCGGGGCGGCGCCGTACCGGGTCTCGTCGCCGGCAAGGTCGAGGCCGGCGACCGTGTCGCGGTGGCGTACGGCGGTGTCGGCGACGGCGAGGCTGTCGTCCGGTGTCTGGTGCCGTAGGCAGCACAGCAGCAGCCCGGTGCGTACGCCGGTGGCGGCGCGGCCCTGGGCGAGCCCGGCGGCGACCGCCTCGACGGCCCCGTCGAGCGTCATGCCCTGCCGGCCGTGCAGTTGCGGCGCGAACCGCACCTCCCCGTACGTGACGCCGTCGGCGTGCCAGTCCTCGACGAGTTCGCGGGCGGCGCGGGTGAGCGCGTCGGGTGTCTGGAGCACCCGCAACGGCAGTTCCAGGTACGTGAGGAACCGGGTGAGGCTGCCGCAGCCGGGTGGCGCGACGACGAGCTGTTCGACCGGCCGGTCCGGGGTGACGCCCTGCGCGCGGGCGAGGTCGGCGACGGTGCCCGGGCGTACCGAGGCGTCGAGGTGACAGTGCAGTTCGTGGCGCATCGGCGGCTCCGGCGTCAGGGCGAGGCAGCCGGCACACCGCCGGCCACGGTACGGAACAGCAGGTCCTTGAACGCGGCGCCGTCGACGCGCCGGACCAGTGTGAGGGTGGGTGCGGGGGCGCCGGCGCGGCGGTCGACGATGAGCTGCCCGCGCGTCTCGGCGCCGACCGCGACGTCCACGTACGCCCGCTCTCGTACGGTGACGAGGTCGGGCCGCAGCGCCACGGCCATCGCGAGCGGGTCGGGCAGGTCGTACCCGGGGAGGCCGGTGACGTCGCGCGCCCAGTCGGCCACGGATCGGTTGATGCGGTGGGCGAAGCGGGCCATCGGCGTGTCGATCGCGACGAGTCGCGCCTGGTCGTCGGGGGTCATCACGGCGTCGCGGCGGGAGACGTCCCACCCGATCCAGGTGACGCTGTCCGGGCTCGCCGCCCGCGCCACGATCCGCGCCGCCTCCGGATCCGCCCACACGTTGTACTCGGCGGTCGCCGAGACGTTCCCGTGCGCGTCGGCGGCGCCCGCCATGCAGTAGACGTGCCGGTACCGGGTGAGCAGGGCGGGGTCGCGGAGCAGCGCGGCGGCGACGTTGGTGAGCGGGCCGAGGGTGACGAGCGTCAGGTCCCGCTGCCGCGGGCGGGTCAGCAGCACGTCGATCGCGTGACCGGGCTCGGGCCCGCGTACGGGATCGGGCAGGTCGGTGTCGCCCATGCCGTCGGCGCCGTGCACCTGCTGCGCGGTCGTCAGCGGCCGCGCCACCGGACCCGCACACCCGGCATGCACCGGTACGTCCGGGCGGCCGGCGACCTCCAGCGCGATGAGCGCGTTGCGGGTGGCGGTGGCGAGCGGCACGTTGCCGGCGACGGTGGTGACGGCGTCGAGGTCGCCGAGCCCGCTGGCGGCGGCGAGCAGCAGGGCGACGGCGTCGTCGGACCCGGTGTCGGTGTCGACGAGCAGCGGCAGCGCGGTCACACCCGACCTCCCTCGTACGGTTCGGTTCCCATGTCTAAACGTTTAGATGGCAGAATGCAAGCCGTGACGACCCGTCGGACGGCCACCATGGCGGACGTGGCCCGCCGCGCCGGCACCTCCACCGCCGTGGTCAGCTACGTCATGAACGACGGCCCCCGACCGGTGGCCGTCGCCACCCGCGAACGCGTCCTCGCCGCCGCCGCCGACCTGCGCTACCGGCCCAACCGCATCGCCCGCGCCCTGCGCGCCCGCCGTACCGGGGTGGCCGGGCTGATCCTCGCCGACGCGTCCAACCCGTACTTCGCGGCGCTCGCCCGCGAGATCGAACGCGCCCTCGCCGACCGCGACACCCTCACCCTCGTCGGCAACGCTGGCCACTCCCCCGCCCGGCAGAAACGCCTCGCCGAACGGTTCCTCGCCGCGCAGGTCGACGGGCTCGTCGTGGTCTCCGCCGAAGGCGGCGCCGACGTCGCCGCCGAAGCCGAGGCGCACGGCACCCGCGCCGTCCACGTCCACCACCGGCCGCGTACCGCGCACGGCCCGCTCGTACCGGCCGACAACGCCGCCGCGGTCCGCGCCGCCGTCGACCACCTCCGCGGACACGGGCACGAGCGGATCGACTTCCTGTCCGGCCCCACCGACGCCGGCCCCGTCGGCGTACGACGCCGCGCCTGGGCCCGCGCCACCCCCGGCACCCTGCTGCGCTGCACGTACTCCCGCGCCGACGCCGCCGACCTGACCGAACGCCTCGCCGCCACCGACACGCTGCCGTCCGCGCTCGTCGTCGCCACCGACGAACAAGCCATCGGCGTACTCGCCGGCGCATGCCGAGCCGGCGTCGCCGTACCGGGACGGCTGGCGGTGGTGAGCCTCGACGGCGCGCCGGACACCGCGTACACGGCACCGGCGTTGACGGTGACCGCGCAACCGCTGACCGCGATGGCGGACCGGGCAGTGGATCAGCTGCTCACCGGCGAGGCCGACGACACGCCACTCACCGCTCCGCTGATCACCCGCGCCACCTGCGGCTGCCCCGACCGGCCGCGATCCGGCTCACCACGCTGACTCCGGAACTCGACCGGCCGCAGTACCGACGGTCGGCGGCAGCCTTGCTCGGAGTACGGCCCCGGCGCACATGCTGCTGCGGCTGACCGATCGCGGTCTGCGGGTATGGCGCCGGCCTTGGGCTACAGCCCGGCGAGCGTGTACATGTGGTAAACGCTGATCAACTGCGAGCCACACTGTTCAACTGTGTCATTGTTGAACAAGTGAACAATTGAACAGTTGGGAAAACCAACTGACCACGGCGACCCACCAGCCACACACCACCGCCCACCAGCCACACACCACCGGCCCGCCAGCCACGCACCATGCCGCACCCGGCCGACGGCGATCAGCCGGCAGCGACCAGGCGCCGACCAACCGGCGCCCATCAGGCGACGCCGGCCCCCGAGCGAGACCCGCCGCGCCGCCGCTGTCTGCCGACGACAGCGGTGAGGTCGCCGACGCCGAGGTCCGGCCGCAGCGCGCCGTCCGCCCACGACCGGCAGATCCTGCCTGCCATGCGGTCACCCACCCACCGGACCCGGACGTACGCTCCACACCCGGGATCGCGCCAAGAGACCGCCGGTCAGGCGGCGACGATGCGGGCCAGCGTACGGCGGCCCAGCTGGCACATCGGCGGGTTGCTGTCGAGGTAGTACCAGACGAGGCCCATGGACTGCTGGAAGGCCCAGGCACGGCCGCGTTCCCAGTCGAGGTCGTCGCAGCCGAGCGCGGCCCGGAATGCCTGCCGTGGCACGGCTTCCAGCAGGTGCCAGGCGGCGACGAGGTCGAGCGCCGGGTCGGCCGGGCCTAGCCCGCCCGCGTCGAGTACGCCGGCGAGGCAGCCGTCGGCGACGAGTACGTTGCCGGGGATCAGGTCGCCGTGGTTCATCACGTCGGGCCGGCCGTCGCGGGGCAGATCCCGTAGCTCGGCCCACAACCGTCGCAGTTCCGGTACGTCGAGAAGCCGCTCGCTGCGCCGGAAGCACGTCTCCAGCCACTCGTCGTGCGCGCGGAGGTCACCGCCGCGTCCCGTACCGCGGAAGGTGCGGCCGGCGGTGTCGATCCCGCGTACGCCGGCGACGAACTCGGCGAGGTCGCGCGCGAACGGCACCGAGTCACCCGGGTCGTCGTCGGTGGCGACCACGCCGGGCACCCAGGTCTGCACCGACCAGGGCAGCGGGTACCCGTGGCCCGGCTCGCCGAGCGCGACGGGCTCGGGTGTGCGGAATCTGGTGCGCCCCAACAGTTCCCGGGTTGCCGCCGCCTCGGCCGCCAGCCAGGTACGCGTCTCGTCGGCGTCGCCGGCGCGCAGCGGGAACCGGGCCGCCAGCCCGTCGCCGATCCGGTAGATGGCGTTCACGGTCCCGTGCGCCCCGACCCGGCGTACGGAATGGTCGCGCCATTCCGGGAACTGGTCGGCGATCAGCGCGCGCACCGTCTCGGGTGGCACGGTGAGTTCGTCGTCATGCATCGGCACCCCGCCACCCTTCCCTGCCGTTCGCGGTACCGCAACCGACTTGCGGTCGCCGTGGTGCGGGCGGGGCGGTCCGTGCCCGGATGTCGTTTGTGCCGCGGCCTTTCGGGGTATCAGCCGGACAGCCACGCGGTACTGGAACGCCCCTGGCCAGGCGTACCCGGTGCCGCGCTCTCGACCCGCAGGCGCGCCGACTCCGCGCACCGCGGGCGGACACTGGGAGGACCCATGCGGATCGGACGTGTCGGGATCGTGGTCGTCGTGCTGTGGCTGCTGGTCGGTGTGATCGCGGCCGCGCAGCGCGGCTACTTCAGTACTTCCGAGACGAACTGCGCGAAGGCCGGCAACACCATCGTCACCGTCATCGCCGGCCCGCTGAACTACCTCGGCATCAACCCGAAACTGAAGTGCACCGTGCCGCAACCGTCGAAGTGACGCCCCCGCGCCGGCGCTGCGACGTGGCGCCGGCGCGGATCCGTTGCGGCACAAGCATCAGCGCCGACCTCTCCGGGTACGCTGCGGCGGTCGCTCGGGCAGCTGGTCGAGGCGGCTGATGAGGCGCTGCTCGCTGGCGTACAGGAGGCGCCGTTCCTCGGGATCGAGGTCGGCGAACGGGTCGTCGAGCACCTCCCGGCGCGACACGTACACCATCGTGCCGACGTACTCGCGGCACAGTGCGCACCAGGCGAACCCGATGCACCGCTCGTGGAACTCCGAGTCCGGCGGGTTTCGCCGGCGGACGAACGTGCGGACCCGCCCGTCGCAGGTCGAGCCCGGCGGGTGCAGCTCGGAAACGTTGCGCCAGTGGCGTTTCGGGGGTTCCCTTCCCATCCCGGCAGTATGCCGCGGGTCAGGTGGCCTGGACGAGGGCGGTGCCGAAGACGGCGGCGATCCAGGTCCACAGCAGTGCGAACCCGACGTGCCCCGCGGTACGCACCGGCGAGCCGCGCCAGGTGGACGGCGGGAACGCGGCGAACTGGCACAGCCAACGCGCGCCCCAGAACACGCACTCGCCGGCCAACAGTGCCGCGGCGAGCCGGCCGCCGGCGAGCAGGTCCCCGGTGAGCAGCAGCGGCGGCAACCCACCGAGTACGCAGGCGAGGCCGATGAACCCGGTGTGCACGTGCATGATGCGCCGGGTCAGCGGGGTGAGCGCGGTGAACTCGCGCAGCCAGCCCAGGCCGTACGGCAGGACGGTGTGCGCGACGCCGAGCAGGAGGAGGACCGCGCCGACGAGGCGGAGCTGGACGGCGATCACCGGCGGAACGCCCAGCCGCGGACGAACGGGGTCAGCGCGCGTTCGGCGACCAGGGCCAGACCGGCGGATCCGCTGTGCCGCAACCAGTCCCGCCGCGGGAAGAAGTGCCAGGCGCCCGGCCCGAACGCGGCGATCGTGGCGGCGTTGCGCGGGTGTTCCACCACGACCAACCGCCCACCCGGCCTCAGCACCCGGTACGCCTCGGCGAACAGCGCCGCGCGCTGCGCGGGCCGGCGCAGCTCGTGTGCGGCGAGCACGGTGACGACCGCGTCGAGCGCACCGGCGCGTACCGGGAGGGCGTCGTGGTGGCAGGGCCAGCCGGCGTCGGCGGTGTGTGCGCGGCGGATGGAGCCGGTGGCCGTGTCGCCGAAGCAGTCCAGTACGAGGGTGGGCGGGGTCGGCAGGACGTTGCCGAGCACGGCGCTCGCCTCATCCAGCCCGGTCGTGACCACCGCGTACCGGTGGGTGCGCGCGGGCAGCAGCGGGCGCAGCCATTCCCCGTCGTACAGCGAGGAACGGTCGTAGACCCACCAGCTCGCGGCGAGGCTGGTCGCCGTCCAGGCGGCACCGAGGGCGGCGCCGGCGCGGACGGCGCGGCGCGGCAGCGCCGGCAGCCGGCCCGAGAACGCGGCGGCGCCGACGGCGAGCGCCGCCGCCCCGGCGTACTTGGGCCAGTTGAACGCGACGACGCGGCGTACCCCGGCGGTGCTCACCGCGGGCTCCCGTCCGGCGCGTACGCCTGGCCGCGGTGCCAGCCGTAATCGAGGTCCGCGACGTGGAAAGCGTTGGCCAGCACCGGATCCGTGCCCGCGAACGGTCCGCGCGCCAGGAACCCGAGCCGGGTCACCGAGACCTCGACCGGCCGCGGCGTCCACGCCGACCGGTACGCCTTGACGACGACGATCGACCCCGTCCGCGGCTCGTGGTCGAACGTGTACGGCAGCGGCCCGGCGAACCGGCGCGCCGCGGCCATCGTCGGGAACGGCGAGCCCGCGGGCAGCCCGGCCGCTTCGCGGATGTCCGCGGACACCGCGAGATCCGCCGCACCATCCACTGTGGACACGTCGTACCGCAGGGTCGCATCGTCGGCGACGTAACGGATCCGTGCCGGTTGGTACCGGTAGCGGGTGAGCGCGTTGCCGGCGGTCCGCAGCAGCCGCCGGTCGGTGTCGCTGCGCAGCACGAACAGGCCGCGCCGGACGCGCCCGCTCGGCGTCGCGAACCGCGCCAGGATCCGGTACCCGGTGAGCACCGCGTCGATGCCCGCCCGGGCCGGCAGGTACGCCGGGCGCAGCCGCCGGGTGGCCACCACCCCCACCGCCACGAACCCGCGCCCACCGTACTCGTCGAGCCGGAGTCCGTTGGGCAGCAACGGTTCCAGCGTCGCCGCGGGCAGCGCGTACACGAGGACGAGCGAGTGCTCGAAGCGGGTACGCATCGGCACCGGGTGGCGCCGCAGCCGTTCGATCACCGCACCTCCCCCACGGACACGACGCCCCACAGCGGGCACCGTTCGGATCCGGTGACGTCGCGCCAGCCGAGGTCGGCGGGCAGCGGCACCGTCGTGCCGAAGCTGCGCAGGACGACCCGGCCACCGCGGCGTACGCCGTGCCGCAGCGCGTCCGCGAGCCGCTGTCCGAAGTGGACACCGGCCCCGTCGGCGATGTTGGACAGCGCGACCGCGTCGTACCGGTCGGGCGGCCCGGCCGCGAGATGTGCCACCAGATCGCCCGGTACGAACCGGTCCACCGGCGCGATGAGCGGCGCCGTGCCCGGGCCGAGCAGCAGCCGGCGGAGCCAGGTGTTGTCCGCGTTCGGATGCCGGGAAAGGGTGTCCCGCAACCGGTCCCGCAGTACGTCGTCGAACCGCGGCGGCAGCGCGGCGGCCAGCGCCGGGCGTACCACGGGGGCGGCGAGCCGGAGCGGGCGCAGCGCCAGCCGCAGCGCCGTGCCGTCGAGCCTCCCGTCCCACCAGGCCACCTGCCGGTCCGGGTCGCGCAACCGCAGGAACGGGGCCAGCCGGGCCGGCCGCCACTCCGGCGCGAGCGTGCGCAGCACGGTACGGCCGGCGGCAAGCAGCCGCTCGGCCTGGCCGTCGCGGGGCGCGGCACCGGCGAGCCGGCGCTCCGCGTACCGGAGCTGGACGGGGTTGATGTCGATCGCGGTGACGCGGTGGCCGGCGGCGGCGAGCGCGGCGGCGGTGTCGCCGGCCGACGCGACCGCGAGCACCCGGCACGGCGCCCCGAACGCGGCCAGCTCCACCGCCGGATCCTCGTACGTGCGGCCGAACAGCAGCCGCGCGCCGCGCCCCGCCGTGAGCCACCCCGCCCGCCACGCGGTGTCCCCGATCATCCCGCGGATCCCTTGGTACGCAAGGCGACCAGCCACACCAGTGCCAGGAAGGCGACGTTGCGGACGAGCATGCCGGCGGGGTCCGGCACGTGCGCCGCGCCGAACGCCAGCCCACCGGCGTTGAACGCGACCAGCGCGCCGGTCTGTACGACCGCGGCGGGGCGCGGTCGCCACCCGGACAGTGCCCAGGCGCCGAGCGCGACCTCGGCGAGCCCGATGCCGAGCACCGCCGCGGTCACCGCGCGGGCCGGCAGCCACGGGACCGCCGCCACGATCGCGCGCTGATCCGGGCTGCCACCGAGCACCTTGTCCCACAGCCCCTCGTACCACCAGACGAGCGCCACGGCGGCGGCGCCGATCCGGGTCGCGTCGAGCGGCCGGGTCATGCGGTGCGGCCGGCGCGGCGGAGGCGGGCGCGCAGGGCGCGGCGGGCGACCGGGCCGAGGTCCTCGACCACCTCGGCGAGCACCGCGATCCGTTCCAGCGCGGCGAACGCGTCGCCCGCCGCCGACCCGTCGACCCCCTCGTAAAGTTCCAGGCCGATGAACGCGGCGGCGACGGCGCGGGCCAGGCCGCGGGTGTCGGTGACACCGGCGAGCGGTCCGCCGGACAGCAGCCGGTCGAGCAGCGCGTCCAGTTCCGTCACCCACAGGTCGAGCGCGGCGGCGACCGCGGGGCGCAGCGCCGGGTCGCTCTGCGCGCCGGCGAGTACCTGGGCGAGGACGGCGACGTTGCCGAGCCGCCGTTCCTCCTCGTGCAGCGACCGGCCGACCGCCAGCAGCTCCGGCAGGGACGCCACGGCGGCGAACCGCTTGCGGTACACGGAGACCCGCGCCTCCGTGCCGTACCGGCAGGCATCGGCGAGCAGGGTCGCGACGCTGCCGAAGTGGTAGAAGACGAGCGCCTGGTTCACCCCGGCCTCGGTGGCGATGGTCCGCGCGGAGGCGCCCGCGACGCCGCGGTCGCGCAGCACCCGCAGCGTCGCGTCCATCAGCTTGGTACGGGTGCCCGACATCGCGCCACCTCCCGGAGCCGTCCTGGGACGGGACCGTAGCACGATTTGAGCGACTGCTCAAACACGCCGGCTCCCGTGTATCGCGCGACGCGGGCGTACCCGGGGCAGACTGTGGCGCATGGCGGACGAGGATCCGTCGCGGTCGGCGCTGGTGGTCAACCCCGCCAAGGTCGACGCGCGGCGCGTACGGGCGGAGGTGACGGCGGTGCTCGCCGAGGCGGGCCGGCCCGCACCCGACTACCGCGAGACCACTCCGGACGAGCCCGGCGGCACCCTCGCCGACGCCGCGGTACGCGACGGTGCGCGCCTCGTGTTCGTCTGCGGCGGCGACGGTACGGTCCGTTCCTGCGCCGGTGCGCTCGCCGGTACCGACGTGGCGTTGTGCGTACTGCCCGGCGGCACCGGCAACCTGCTCGCCGCGAACCTGGGCGTACCGAACGGGATCGCGGCCGCCGCCCGGCTGGCCGTCACCGGCGTACGGCGGCGGATCGACGTGGGCGACGTGGACGGCGACGTGTTCACCGTGATGGCCGGCATGGGGTTCGACGCGCACATGCTCGACGCCACCCCGGAGGCGTTGAAGGCGCGGGTCGGCTGGCTGGCGTACCTGGTGGGCGGCGCGCGCCGGCTGCGGGACCGCCCGATGCGCGTCATGGTACGGCTGGACGACGCGGAACCGCTGCGCCGCCGCGCCCGCTCCGTACTGGTCGCGAACGTGGGCCGGTTGCAGGGCGGGCTGACGCTGCTGCCCGACGCCGAGCCGGACGACGGGACCTTCGACGTCGCCGTGGTCACGCCGCGGTCGCTCGCCGACTGGCTCCGGCTCGGCGCCGCCGTCGTACGCCGGGCGCCGCGGCCACCGCGGATGGAGACGTACCGGTGCCGCGAGGTGACGGTCCTCAGCACCCAGCCGCAGGCCCGGGAACTCGACGGCGACGTCGTCTCCCCGGGACCGCGGCTGCACGCGACACTGCGCCCGCTGGCGCTGACCGTCTGCGTACCGGCGGGCTAGCGGTACACGCCGTCGAGTTCGAAGGTCTGCACGGTGTTCGCGGGGAACCAGCTCCAGAAGCGGCGCCCGGAGACGTTCGTGTCGACGTGCCGGCCGTACAGTTCGGCGCCGCTGGTCTGGGTGCACCAGCGCGGGATCGCGCCGTCGGGCACCGTGGCGAAGCGACCCAGGTCGTACGTGATCCACTGGGCGGTGCCGTAGTTGGCGGTCACGAGGACGAGCTTGTGCGCGGCCGGATCGTACGCGGCGACGGTGTTGGACTCGCCGCCGTCGATGATCGTCATCCCCGCCCGGATGTGCCGGCTGTACTGCGCGAGCACGTGGTACTTCGGGTTCACCGCGCCGGTGGTGCCCGCCGCCTCGTCGGCCTGGATCAGCCCCCAGCCACCACCGTCCAGGACCTGCCAGTACACCCAGGCGGTGGGGTGCAACCAACGGAAGTCGAGGTTGAGGTTGCTGGCCAGCGACATCCCGGACGCGTCCGACTCGCCGTACTCGGAGTTCCACAGCACCTTGCCCGCCGCGTGCACGTCGTCGTACAGCAGGTCGCGCCGGCCCCCGCCGTACTGGTAGCCGTGCACGTTGACCTTGCCGACGACGCCGCGCGCGGCCGTACTCAGCGCGTTGAACGTGGACCGCGCCAGGTCGTAGCTCGTCTCGTCGGACGCGGCGACCACGGTCGAGGTGAGGCCGCGCGCGTCGAGTTCGGTGCGCAGGTTTCCGAGTACGGTCGACTGGGTCGACACCGCGACGTGGCACCCCTCCTGGGTGCCGGTCGCCGTCCACCAGTTCGACATCGGCTCGTTGAACGCCTCCACCGACGTGAACGAGAAACCCCAGTGGTCGCGCGCGTACTTCGCGATCGTGGCGAGGTAGACGGCGTGCTGGTCGTAGTTCCACGACTGGAGGTTGTCGGAGACCCCGTCGGCGCTGCCGGACGGGTTGTGGTTGTAACACATCCACCACATCGGCGAGTTCGAGAACAGTTCGAAGTGCGTCGCGCCGCGGTCGCGCGCCTTCCACAACAGGTTGCGCTGCGCGCTGTCCGCGTACCAGTTCCACGACGCCGAGGACGGGTCGGCGGAGTACCAGTCGAGCCAGTAGCCCTCGATCTGGCGGGTGGGCGAGATGTTCGGCGACACCACCATCGCGTCGCCGCCGATCGTGTTGGTCGTGCACGCGCCCGCGTTGTACCGCACGATGGTCAGACCCAGCCCGGGCAGCGTCGCCCCCTGGTACGCCACGGACTTCGTGGTGAACATGACGTCGGCGAGGGTGTCGTCGTTGCCGAAAGCCTTGCCCCACCAGCAGGCGAGGTGCCCCACCCTTCCCAGGTACCCCAGCTCGTCGCGGGGTCCACGGTGGTCGTGTAGTCGGCGTACGCGGTGCCGGGTGCGGCGAGTCCGCCGAGTGCGGCGGCCGCTCCGGCGGCGGTGAGCAGGGTACGGCGGCGCATCGGGCCTCCTGCCGGTCCGGGTGTGCGGGCACACCACACGGATCGGGCCGTACGCCCGCGCGGGTGCGCCGGCGGCCGGATCCGGTGTCCAGGGTAGGACGGGGTGTCGGGATCTGTCGACGTTCATCCCCCTTCGGTAGGTTCTCTGCACCGGCGATGTCACGGCGGACCCGGCTGACTCGTCTGCGGGGGTGACGACCCGAACCGACGGCAAGGAAACCCATGAACGACACGCAGATCGTCCTCGTCACCGGCGCCAACAAGGGCATCGGCCGCGCGGCCGCCGGCCTGCTCGCCGCGGCCGGCCACACCGTACTGATCGGCGCCCGCGACCCGCGGCGCGGCGAGACGGCAGCCGCGGAACTGCGCGCGACCGGCGCCGAGGCGTACGCGATCGGGCTCGACGTCACCGATCCGGCGACCGTCCGCGCCGCCGCCGACGAGATCGACACCCGCTTCGGCCACCTCGACGCGCTCGTCAACAACGCCGGCATCACCGGCTCCGGCCGCGTCAACCCGGCCGAGGCGTACGACCAGGTGCCGAGCACCGTGGACCCGGCGATGGTCCGCGCCGTCTTCGAGACGAACGTGCTCGGCGTGATCGTGGTGACCAACGCGATGCTGCCGCTGCTGCGGCGGTCGCCGGCGCCGCGCATCGTGAACGTCAGCAGCGGCGCCGCGTCGCTCACGCTCACCGCCGACCCGGACGGACCGCTCACCGCCCTGCCCGCCTCCGCCGCGTACTCGCCGTCCAAGACCGCGCTCAACGCGCTGACCGTCCAGTACGCCAACGAGTTGCGCAAGGACGGCATCCTCGTCAACGCCGCCGATCCCGGGTACGTCGACACCGACATCAACGACCACCACGGCATGCTCACCCCCGACCAGGGCGCCGCCGTCCTGGTACGCCTGGCCACGCTCGGCGCGGACGGCCCGACCGGCGGCTTCTTCGCCGAGTCCGGCCCCGTCCCCTGGTGACACGGCGCCGTCCGACCCGTTCGCCGGCGGGAGTCGCGACCGGTAATCCACAGTGGACGGACGTACCGTCGACGCGCGCCGCAGGCGACACCACCGGGCCACAGGTCGACGATCGAGGCACCGACCGGTGGTTCCCTTGCGTACCAAGGGATGGTGGTGCGTAGGCTGGTGGCAGCGTACGAGTGGGGGAGGCGAGCGGTGCGGATCGACGGCGCGGTGGTACTGGTGACAGGCGCGAACCGGGGGCTGGGCCGGGTGCTCGCCCGGATGTGCGTCGAACGTGGCGCGGCCCGGGTGTACGGCGGGGTCCGCGATCCCGGCGCGGACCTGCCCGCGGGCGTCGTGCCGGTGCGGCTCGACATCACCGATCCGGCGCAGGTGTCGGCGGCCGCGGAGACCTGCGGCGACGTGACGGTCCTGGTCAACAACGCCGGCGTGCTGACCAACACCCCGCTGGTCGGCGCGCCGGACCTGACGCGGGCGCGCGCCGAGATGGACGTGAACTACTTCGGCACGCTGGCGATGTGCCGCGCCTTCGCCCCCGTACTGGCGCGCAACGGCGGCGGCGCGCTCGTCAACATCCTGTCGATCGCGAGCTGGTTCACCAACCCCGCGATGGGGTCGTACAGCGCGTCGAAGGCGGCGGCCTGGGCGATGACCAAGGGCGTACGCGACGAGCTGCGTCCGCAGGGCACGCTGGTCGTCGCGGTGCACAGCGGGTACATCGACACCGACATGGCGCGCGGGGTCACCTCGACCAAGAACTCCCCGGAGGACGTGGCGGCGCGGACGCTCGACGGCCTCGCGGCTGACCGTACCGAGGTGCTCGCCGACGACCGTACCCAGCGCGCGAAGCGCGCCGTCGCCGCCGATCCCGTACCGGAACCGCGTCCGGTCGCCGAGACTCCGGTGCCGGAACCGCGTCCGGTCGCCGGGGACACGGCGTCGGAGCCGCCCACTGCCACCGGGAACCCGCCCGCCGCCGAGGATGCGGCGCCGGAGATGCCCACTGCCATAAGGAATCCGCCTGCCGGCGGGAATCCGCCTGGCGCCCGGGATGCGGCGCCGGGGACGCGCACCGGGGATGTGGCGGCGGAGACGCGGCGGGCCACCGATGCGGAGCTGGGTGCGGCGCTTCGGGTGTGGCGGGCGGCGAACGAGGCGCGAGGCAAGGTCCCGGACGCCGAGCGGATCGCCCGGGTACGGCGGAAGTTGGCCGATCCGGCGGCGTTGCCGGTGGTCGCCGTGGCCGACGGCGCGGTGGTGGGGATGGCGCTCGCGGAGCCGGGCCGGGCCGACGACGGCGCTGGGCCAGTACTGCCGGATCTGTGGCACGTGTCGATGGTGTTCGTCGACCCGGCGTACCGGGGGCGCCGGATCGGGGTGCTGCTGCTCGACGAGGTGGCGGCGCGCGCGGGCGGGCGCCGGCTCCAGCTGTGGACCGGAGCGGGCAACGAGCGGGCGCAGCGGTTGTACCGGCGGGCCGGTTTCACCCCGACCGGCCGGGTCCGCGAGCACGGCGGCGAGACGATCCTCCACCTGGAGCGCCGCCCCAAGAGGTCCTGAGCCGACCCCGGCGTACGCAACGGGGATGACGTGGCGGTGCGACGATCGGCGGACGCGCGGCCGGGTTCGTCAGGGGCGGTTTCAGGGCGTCGCCGGAGGCGCCGCGACCGGTGCGGCGGCGAGGATTCCGGGCATGGCACCAGAACCCCACGACCCGGCGACCGATGCCGGGCGGTACACGCTGGCCACCGTCGGCCTGACCAAACTGTTCCGCGGCCGTCCCGCCGTGTCCGGACTCGACCTGCGCGTCGCGCCGGGCCGGGTGTACGGGCTGCTCGGCCCGAACGGTGCGGGCAAGAGCACCACCCTCAAGATGCTGCTCGGTCTGCTGCCACCGGACCAGGGCACCGTGTACCTGTTCGGCCGGCCGTGGCAGCGGTCGGCGCTGGCCGCGGTCGGCGCGAGCATCGAGGGGCCGGCGCTGTACGAGCACCTGTCGGCGGCGCAGAACCTGGAGGTGCACGCCCGGCTGTTGCGGCTGCCGCGGGAGCGGGTCGGCCGGCTGCTCGTCGACGTCGGGCTGGACCGTACGGGGCGGCAGAAGGTCCGCACGTTCAGTACCGGGATGCGGGGTCGGTTGGCGCTGGCAGTGGCGCTGCTGTCGGATCCGGCGCTGCTGATCCTGGACGAGCCGCACAACGGTCTCGATCCGGAGGGCATCGTGGCGCTGCGCCGGCTGCTGCGCGGGTTCGCGGCGGCCGGGCGCACCGTCGTCGTCAGCAGCCACGTACTCGGTGAGGTGGCGCAGATCGCCGACGACGCGGGCGTCATCGCCGGCGGGCGGCTGCGGTACCAGGGGCCGTTGGCGGGCCTGGCACCGGACGGCGACCTGGAACGGGCGTACTTCGCGCTGACCGGTGCGACCCTGGCGGGTGTCGCGTGAGCGCGGAGGTCGGCACGTGGGGCGCGATCAGCGCCGAGCGGTTGCGCTGGCGCCGGAGTACGGCGGGGCGGTTGCCGGTCATCGGGTTCGCCGCCGCCTGCGTCGAGGGCCTGCTCTACCTGGCCGGTTCGGTACGACACGACTGGGCCGCGCTGACGCACTGGCAGATCCTGTGGGTGACCGGGCTCGGCCCGATCTCGGTGGGGTTGCTCGCCGGCCTGCTCGGCCGCCGGGAACGGACCGCGCGCGGCGGCGGCGCCTGGTGGCGCCCGGTGTCGCCGCTGCGCGCGCACCTCGCGCAGTCCGCCGTACTGGCCGTGCACGCGTTCGCGCTCCAGCTCCTCGTACTCGTCGCGGCGCTGCCGTTCGGGTGGCTGGACGGGCTGTCGTTCCCCGGTCCGCTCGGCACGGTCGCGGTGCTGGCGCTCGTCCAGTGGGGCGCGTCGCTCGTCCTGCTCACCGTCGCCCACCACCTCGCCGTACGGTTCGGGTTGTTCGCCGCGGTCGGGTTCGGGCTGGTGTGGGCGATCGCCGGCACCCTCACCGCCGAACGCGGGCTCTGGTGGCTCCAACCCTGGTCCTGGTCGGTCCGCGCGGCACTGCCGCTCGTCGGCACCCACGCCAACGGGATCCCTGTGGCGGCAGGCGATCCGCTCGCCACCGCGTCCCCCTGGCCACCGGTACTGCTGACCGTCGCGCTCGCCGTACCGCTGGCGGTGCTCGGCGGGCTGGCGCGGCCCCACCGGCACGGCGGCGGCGGCACGGAACGGCGGGCCCGGCCCGTCGCCACGGTCCCCACCGGCCGCCGACCGTGGCGCGGCGGTACCGGGCGCGCGCTCGCGACGTCGCTGCGGCGTACCGCGGTGGGGCCGTTGCTCGCCGCGACCGTACTGGTCGTGCTGGCGTCGCTGGTGCTGTGGGCCGACCCGCACGCGACCGTACAGTTCGTCGGCCTGGCGGTGATTCCGGCCGGCGCGGCGCTGCTGCCCGTGCTGGTGTGGCAGGCGACGGCGCCCGCGTGGCGCTCGCTCGCCGTACGTCCCGCCGGTCCCGCGCGGCTCGCCACCGCGCTCCTCGCCCTGCTGGGTACCGCCGTCGCCGCGCTCGTCGCGTGCACCGTCCTCGCCCTCGTACTCGCCGGGATGCCGCCGGGGCGGGCGCTGGCGTTCGGGCTGCTCGCCGGCACCACCGCGGCGATGCTGGTGTGCTGGCACCTGTTTCTGGTCGTCCGGTTCGGCATCGGCGTCACGCTGGGCGCCGCCGCGGTCGGGCTGCTCGGCGCGCTCGTGGTCGGCGGCTCCAGCCTCGCGTACACGCTGTGGCCGGCGGCGCCGTGGGCGTGGGCGGCCACCGGCACCGCCGGGTACCGGATGCTGGTGTGCGTGCCGGTGTCGTTGCTGCTGACCGGGATCCTGGTACCCGCCTGCCGCCGGGCCGCGCGCCGCGCCGCCGCCACCGCCGACTGAGCCGGACACGTTCGGGGTTTGGGGTCGGCGCCTAGCCTGACCCCATGCCCTCGCGCGTACGGATCCCGCCCCTGCTCGGGGCCATGATCGGGGCCGTGTTCATGACCGTGGTCTGGTCCGGATACACGGTCTTCGAAGCCATCCAGTACTTCGGCGGCGAGACAACCGTGGCGCACGTCGACGGCTGCGAGACGCACCGGACGAGCCGCGGCGGCAGCAGTACGATCTGCCGGGGCACCTGGAAGACGAAGGACGGCCGGACGCACTCCGGCACGATCGACGGCGCCTCCACCGGCGACGAGGGCGGCGACGTCCGGGTCCGCGCCCTCGGCAACACGGCCCAGACCGCCGACGGCACGATGATCACCGTCGTACTCCTGGTGGAGGCCATGATCGTGGTCACAGCGACCGCGGTGGGCGTGGCCTACGCCGTCAGCCGCCGCCGACGCCGCGCCACCAACGGCCCCCCACCCACCAACGGCCCCCCACCCACCTACGGCCCACCTCCCGCCTACGGCCCCCCGCCGGGCTACGGCCCACCGCCGGGTTACGGTCCCCCACCCGGTCACGGACCGCCGCCCGGCTACGGCCCTCCACCGGGTTACGGACCACCGCCCGGGTACGGTCCGCCGACGGCGATCCCCGATCGGCGGCCCTGACCGCTCGCGTCGCCCGCGCCATCCGGAAGAGCACGACGGTGGTCGAGCGAGCGTGACCGCGGCGGCGGGTGGTCAGGCCAGGGCCACGAGGGTGATGCCGCCGAGGACGACGACCGCACCGATGAGCCGGCGTACCGGCTGGGCCTCGCGGAACAGCAGCCACGCGAGCAGCGAACCGATCACGATGGACGACTCGCGGGCGGGCGCGACGATCGTCACCGGCATCGTCCGCATCGCGATCAGTACCAGGATGTACGCGGCGGGCGACAGGACGGCGACGGTGCCGATCTCGCGCCAGTGGCCGGTGACGACGGCGCGCAGGGCGGCGCGCCGGCGTACCGCGGCGGGGGTGAGCAGGGCGGCCTGCATCGTGACGGCGAAGGCGAAGTAGACGACGGGCGCGAGGCCCCAGCCGGTGACCGAGTGGTCGTCCCACAGCGTGTACGCGGCGATCATCGCGCCGGTCGCCGCCCCGTACGCGAGGCCGCCGGTGAACGGGAGCCCGGTGCGCTGCCGCCGTACGGTGGTGACGACGGTGATGCCGGCGAGGACCAGCAGTCCGCCGGCGAGCGCGGTCGGGCCGGGCCGCTCCCCCAGTACGACGACGGCGACGACCATGGTGACGAGTGGCCCGACGCCGCGCGCGACGGGGTACACGACGCTGAGGTCGGCGCGCTCGTACCCGGTCTGCAGGACGAGCGAGTAGACGATGTGCAGGACGGCCGAGACCAGCGGGCCGACCACGAGCCGCCACGACCAGTGCCCGGAGCCGGTGGCCAACAGCACCAGCCCGATTGGCAGGCAGAGTACGGCGGACACGAGCATGTAGCACCAGACGAACAGGTACGAGTCGCCGCGGCTGCGCTTGGCCGCGAGGTTCCAGACGGCGTGCAGGACGGCGGCGACCAGCACCATGCCGAGGGCGGGCGGCATCACTCCGCGCCCGACGGGCGGTCGATGCCCAACTCTTCCGCGCTCGACGGAAGGTCGATCCCGATCTCTTCGGCCCGCCGGGTGCGGTCCATGTCGGCCAGGGCGACCCCGGCGTGCAGCATGTCGACCACGGTCAGGTGGGCGAGCCGGCTGCTCGACGCGGCCAGCTGCAACCCGAGGTCCTCGCCGCCGGCGACCAGCGCCACGTCCGCCGCCCTCGCCAGCGGCGAGTGCACGAAGCTGGTCACCGCGACGACCGCGGCCCCCGCCGTACGGGCGGCGTCGACGATGCGCAGGGTCTGCGGCGTGACGCCGGTGTGGCTGACCGCGACGAGGACGTCGTGGTCGGTCAGCAGGCGCGCGACGACCAGCGCCGACACGTGGTCGGTCGGCGACTGCACCATCAGCCCGATCGAGGTGAACCGGAACGCCGCGTCCAGCGCCACCGCCGCGGACGTACCGGAGCCGGCGACGAGGACGCGACCGGCCCGGTCCAGCAGCCGTACGGCACGGCCCAGGGCGGCGGTGTCGAGCGTTCCGCGGATCGCGCCGACGCTGGCCGCGTGGCTCTGCAGTACGGTCTCCGCCAGCTCCGTCATGCCCGCCGCCTCGGTCAGCCGCGGCGGCGGCATGAACACGCCCGAGCCGCCCGACGCGCGGGCGATGGCCATCTTGAACTCGCTGAACCCGTCGAAGCCGACGGCCCGCGACGCCCGTACGACGGTGGCCGGGGAGACGCCGGCGCGCTCCGCCACCTCGGCCGTGGTCGCGCCGAGCATGAGGGCCGGCTCCTCCAGCGCGAGCCGTACGACGGCGGCGTCGCTGGGACGCAGGGCGGGGAGCTTCGTCTGGAGCGCGGCGCGCAGCCCGGCCAGGTCGAACGGAAATCCGGAATCCACGTTTCCAACCTAGCACCAGCTCGGAAACTGAGTTTCCGGCACTGCCGTCACCCGTGCGGGTCGCGCGATCACCCGCACGGGTGCCCGAGCGCGCCGGGCCCTTCCGCCCGGCGGTACCGATCGATGATCATCGGCTCCGCGGATCGGCGACGGGGGTCGTGATGGGGGAGGCGAGCGGCGCCGTGTGGCGCAGTATCAACGGGGACTGGCTGGTCGAGGCGGTACCGCCGGACGGCGACGGGCCGGCGAGCGCGGAACGGTACCGGGTGACGCACCACGGGCGGCGGGTGGCCGAGGTGTCCACGTTCGCGGAGCTGGCCGGGCTCGTACCGCTGCATCTACTGGTGGAGCAGGAGCGGCGGCCCTGAGCGGCTCGGCGCTGACCTGCTCTGCCCTGCGCGGCGCGGAGTCGGGCGGTGCGGAGGCGGGCGGGATGTCGAAGGCGCGCCCGCGGTGTCGTACCGACCCCGTATCCTCCGGAGGGTTGTCGGGGGGCTTCGGGTAGGTGACCGTTCGTGGCTGGTAGGAGCGCCGAGCAGCTGCTGCGCGAGTTCAGCAGCAACGCCGAGGCGGACGTGACGATGTCGCTGCTGCGGTCGGGCGACGCGCTGGTGCACCTGGCGCTGATGGCCGCGCACCTGGGCGACGGGCAGGTCGTCGACGGCGGGACGCTCGCCGCGGCCGTCGAGCGCGACCTGCCCCGGATGCAGCCGATGACCGGCGACGCCGGCCCGGCGCCCGACCCCGACGCGCTGCTCACCCGGTGGACGAAGAAGGGCTGGGTGCACCGCACGGTCGACCCGGACACCGGCTCCGAGCGGTACCAGCTGACGGCCGGTGCGGCGCAGGCGGTGCGGCAGATGCGCACGCTGCGCCGGCACACGTCGACGGCGACGGAGTCCGCGCTGGCGATGGTGATGGCCGGCGTGCACCAGATCGCGACCGAGGCCAACCCGGATCTCGACGCCCGCCGGGCCGCCCTCGACGACCAGATCCGGGTACTCACCGAGCAGCGCGCGGCGCTGGACCGCGGGGAGGCGCCGGTCGTCGCGCACGCCGAGCTGGCGGAGCGGGTGTCGGCGCTGATGCACCTGGTGGAGCGGATCCCCGCGGACATCGCGCGCTACGGCGAGCGCATGCAGGCGAACACGGTCGCGCTGATCCGGCAGAGCCTGTCGGAGGACGCGACGGAGTTCGCGGAGTCGCTGCGGCGGATGTTCGAGGGGCACGACGTGATCGCGGAATCGCCGGAGGGGCAGGCGTTCCGGGCGTTCGCGACGCTGATCGGCACGCCGTCGCAGCGGGCGCAGCTGGAGTCCGACATCACCGACGTGCTGGCCCGGGTCGACGGGCTGCCGGGCGAGGTGGCGGAGGCGCTGGCCGGCTTCATCGACGCGATGTGGCAGCGGGTGAAGGAGGTCGAGCAGGCGCGCGGCATGGCGTTCCGGCGGATCAACAACTTCGTCCGCGGCGGCGACATCGCGCACTACCGCAGCATGCGTACCCGGGTGGCGGAGGCGCAGGCGGCCGCGGCGGAGGCGTTCGCGGTGACGCACGGCGGCCGGGACGTGGGCTTCGCCGTACCGACGGCGGGGGTCGAGGCGACGTCGGTGGGGCGGCTGCGGCTGCACGAGGGGTTGGCGGAGCCGCCGGACCCGCTGGCGGACGACGGCGGGTTCGCGATCGATCCGGCGGCGCTGGTCGGCGCGGAGTCGATCGACTGGGCGGCGCTGCGCCGGGCGGTGAACACCGCGCGGGACCGCCACGACGGGTACGCGACGCTCGCCGAGGTACTGGAGCTGGTGGAGGAACCACGGACGGGGGACGTGATCGGGTTGTGGTCGTTGGCGAACAGGCACGGCGCGTCGGACCTGTCGGCCCGTACCACGGCGGTGGTGCACACGGGCCGCGGTCCGCGCGCGATCACCTTGCCGTACCTGCTGTTCGGTGAGCCGATCCCGGATCCGGCGGTCGATCCGGGCCGGCGGCGCGGGTTGCTGGAGGGGGTCGTGGCGGATGCCTGAGGAGTTCGACGACGCGCTGTTCGCCGAGCAGGACCGGCCGGCGGGGCCGGCGCTGGACCCGACCGAGGTGTTCTCCGAGCACGCGCCCAGCGTGGGCACGCACGTGGAGCGGGCGCGGGAGCCCCGGTTCGACGGCGACACGAGCGAGCTGCCGCCGGAGGTGTGCTGGGCGTTGCAGGAGCTGGTGGCCGCGCCGCACGTCACGGACAAGTCGAAGAAGCACTGGCCGGTCGTTTTGCAGTACGAGCAGGTGCTGCGGAGCCGGTTGGCGGAGCTGGGGCTGGTGCTGGAGGTGAACCGGGAGCACCGGTTCGCGTTCACCCGGCAGGCGGACGACCCGAGCCCGCACAGCCGGACGGTGCTGCGCGCCCGCACGCTGAGCCTCGCCGCCAGCGCCCTCGCCCTCTACCTGTACCAGCAGTACCTGGTGGCGTCGGACGATCCGGTGGTGTCGACCACGGACATGATCGACCACATGCTCGCGTACAAGCGGGCCGAGGACACCGACGAGGCGGCGTTCCAGAAGAAGGTGCGCACGGCGATCCGGTCGCTGGACGAGGCGTCGATCGTCAAGGAGATCAAGGGCACCGACCGGTACCTGATCTCGCCGGTGATCACGTCGGTGCTCACCGCGGACCGGGTCGAGGCGCTGACCGAGCGGTACCGGGCGATCGCCGGTGGGCTCGCCGGGGAGGACGACGATGACTGACTGGGCGCGCACGATCCATCTCGGGCAGGTGCGGCTGACCCGGCTCCAGGTGGTCAACTGGGGCACGTTCAGCGGGTACAAGGACTTCCCGGTGGACGAGCGCGGCGTGCTGTTCACGGGGCCGTCCGGGTCGGGCAAGTCGTCGCTGATGGACGCGCACTCGCTGGTACTGCTGCCGACGCACGACCAGCGCTTCAACGCGTCGGCGGACCTGACGGCGCGCGGCGCGAAGCAGGCCACCCGCAGCGTCGCGGACTACGTGCGGGGCGCGTGGTCGGAGACCAACGACGACAACGCGCAGGCCCGCACCCGGTACCTGCGCGGCGGCAAGGCCACCTGGTCCGCCGTCGCCGCGACGTACGACAACGGGTTGGGGTCGGTCACCACCGCGGTCGTGGTCAAGTGGTTCACCGGCGCGGAGACGGACGGTTCCTCGCTGAAGTCCCTCTTCCACCTGTACGACGGGCAGTTCGAGCTGCCGGTACTGGAGGAGTGGGCGGCGCGCACGTTCGACACGCGGTGGCTGCGGTCGGCGTTCCCGTGCGTACCGTGCGACGGGCAGGGGCGGTTCCTGCGCGAGCTGTCCCGGCGGATCGGGCTGGGCACCTCCGCGGCCGCGCTGTCCTTGCTGGGCAAGGCGAAGGCGATGAAGAACGTCGGCGACCTGAACATGTTCATCGGCGGGAACATGCTCGACGAGCCGGAGACGTTCGCCGCCGCCGACAAGATGCTGGACACGTTCAACCCCCTCAACGACGCGTACGACACGGCCCGGCGCGCACACGCGCAGGAGAAGGTGCTGCACGACCTGCCCGCCGCGTGGGAGACGTACCAGCGGTCGGGGCACCAGCAGACGATGGCCGAACGGCTGCTCGGCGCCCCGCTGGACAGGTACGTGCGGGGTGTGCAGGTGCGCGCCGTCCGGGAGGCGCTCGACGACATCGACGAGCTGACCGGCGCGCTCGACGCCCGGCTGTCCGGGACGCAGGAGCAGGCCGAGGCCGCCGAGGAGGAGTACCGGTCGCTCGACTCGCAGCTGCGCGCGGACGGCGGTGTCCTCAAGCAGTTGCAGGACCAGTTGCGTACGGCGCGGGCCGAGTTCCGCACCCGCGAGCAGGCGTACGAGGGGTTCGCGCGGCTGGTCGAGGAGATCGGGGCGGCGCCGCCGACCGACCGCGACGGGTTCGACCGGCTGCACGCGTCGCTGACCGCGCTGCTGCGCGACGCCGCGAACGAGGCCGCCCGGCTCGCACCCCGGCGGTACCCGCTGATCTCGGCGGCGGCGAAGGCGCGGGACGCGCACCGGGCGAAGGAGGCGGAGCTGGCCGCGCTGCGGTCGGCGCGGTCGCTGATCCCGGCGCGGCACCAGGAGCGGCGCGAGCTGATCGCCCGCGGCGCCGGCGTTCCCGCCGACGAGCTGGCGTACGCGGCGGAGCTGATCGACGTCGCCGACGGCGAGGAACGCTGGCGTCCCGCGGCGGAGAAGGTGCTGCGCGGCTTCGGACTGCGCCTGCTCGTACCGGCGCGGCACCAGCAGGCGGTGATGCGGTTCGTCGACGAGCACGACATGCGCGGCGTGCTGGAGTACAGCGTGGTAGCGCCGGCGGCCGCGGCGGTGACGCCGGGGCCGGACACGTTGGCCGGCAAGCTGACCGTGGACACCGACCATCCGAGCGGCAGGTGGCTGGCGGCCCAGCTGGCGAAGCGGTTCGGGCACGTGTGCGTCGACGCGGCGCACGAGCTGGAGCGCCACCAGCTCGCGGTCACCCTGCGCGGCACGGTCAAGCAGCCCGGCAACACGTTCCGCAAGGACGACCGGGCCGAGCTGACCAGCCGCTCCTCGTACATCCTGGGGGCGAACACGGCGGCGAAGATCGCCGTCCTGGCCGAGGAGGCGGCGGCGCTCGGCGAGCGGCGGCGCGCCGCGGACGAGGAGGCCGACGCGGTCGACCGGCGCTGCACCGCGCTGGACCGGACGGCGCGCTGCGGCGAGCAGCTCGGCCGGTACCTGGACTGGACGCAGCTCGACCACTGGGCGTCCGCGGACACCGTACGGGGCATCGAGGAGCGGATCGCGGAGGTCCGCAGCGACGACGCCGACCTGGGCAAGCTCGAACTCCGGCGCGACGACGCGTACCAGCGGTGGAAGGACCTGCTGGAGGAGTGCGCGACGCTGAAGGCGCAGCTCGGCGGGCACAACACCCGGCAGGCGGCGCTGATCGCGATTCTGGAGGCGGAGCAGGACCGGCCGCACGGGGTCGACGACGACGCCGAGCGGGCGTACCTGGACGAGGCGTTCGCGGCGACCGAGGTGACCGTCGACCCGCAGCACGTGGAGCCGGTACGGTCGGCGCTGCGCCGGGAGCTGACGGCCCGGCGGGAGAAGGCGGACGCCGACCGCAGCCATGCCCGCACCCGGGTGCGTACGGCACTGGACCGGTTCCTGGAGCAGTGGCCCGACTCGGCGCCGGACACCAGCGGCGACCTCGACGCGTCCGGTGCGGACTTCGCCGCGCTGCACGCCGACATCGTGCAGCGTCGGCTGCCCGAGGCGATGGCCCAGTTCCAGCGGATGATCAGCGAGGACATGGTGCCGTCGATCAGCGTGCTGCAACGCGCGATCGAGAACGCCACGGCCGACATCCGGCGCCGCATCGACATGGTCAACGCCGGGCTGCGGCGCGTCGAGTTCAACACCGGGCGCTACCTGCAGATCGCGTACCGGGCGAACCCGTCGCCGGACGTGCGGGAGTTCCGGTCGATGGTGGACACGCTGCTCGGGCAGGCGCCGGCGGCGCGCGGCAACCCGGCGCGGCTGCTCGCCCAGTTCCAGCGGGTGCAGGCGCTGATGGCGCGGTTCACGGCGCCGACACCGGAGGCCCGCCGCTGGCGTACGAACGTGCTCGACGTGCGCACCGGGTACGTGTTCTACGGTCAGGAGGTCGACGGCGACGGCCAGGTGCACTACACGTACCGGAACACGTCGTCGAACTCGGGTGGCGAGCAGGAGAAGCTGGTCGCGTTCTGTCTGGCGGCGGCGCTGAGCTACAACCTGGCCGACCCGGACGGCGACGGGCTCCCCCGGTTCGCGCCGCTGATGCTGGACGAGGCGTTCAGCAAGTCGGACGAGGAGTTCTCCCGGCAGGCGCTCGCCGCGTTCGACGACTTCGGCTTCCAGCTCATCATCGCCGCGCCGATCCGGATGGCGGGCATCCTCGAACCGTTCATCGGGCAGGCGGTCCTCGTCGACAAGCGGGTGTTCGCCGACGGCGCCCACTCGCACGCGGCGACCGCCACGTTCGGTGACCTGGTGACCCGCGCGGAGCGCGCCGCCGACGACACCCGCGCCACCGCCTGAGCCGCGGCCGGCCACGCCCGCCGGGACCGGCCGGCCGAGCTGGACCGCGGCCATCCTGATCGGGCCACAGCCACGCCCGCCCCGGACCGGCACGGTGAGCCGGGTCGGCTGGGGCGGGCGGCGGGCATTCGGTGCCTTTCGGCCCGGGTCGCCGGGTGGTTGGACCCTGTGCGCCGGGGCGTACCGCGGGTGACCATGGTCCCGAGGGGGGTCGCCATGAGGCAGAGGTGCGTCACGGTCGGAGTGGACGGGTCGCCGGCGAGCCAGGTGGCCGTCGGCTGGGCGGCGGATGAGGCGCGGCTGCGCCGGCTGCCGCTGCGGCTGTTGCACGTGGTGGACTGGCCGGTACAGGATGCCGCGGCCCGGTCCGTCGCCGGTGTCGAGGTGTTGCAGCAGTTGCGTACCGAGGGGCGTCGGATCCTCGACGACCGGTACGACTACGTCCGCGCGCTGTCGCCCGAGTTGTCGGTGTCGGCGTACCTGTACGACGGGAACCCGGCGCACCGGCTCGTCGCCGAGTCGGCCGAGGCCGACCTGGTGGTACTCGGCCGGCGCGGGCTCGGCGGCTTCCGCGGCCTGCTGCTCGGCTCGGTCAGTACGCAGGTGTCGGCGCACGCGTACGCGCCGGTGCTGGTGGTACCGCCGGGCACGTCGGCGCTGCACACGTCGCCGGCCCGGATCGTGGTGGGGGTGGACGGCTCACCCGGCGCGACGTACGCGGTGGAGTGCGCGTTCGCGGAGGCGGCGATGCGGCGGGTGCCGCTGCTGGCCGTACAGGTGTGGCAGCCGATGCCGTACGAGCCGCATCCCGGTGGGCGGGTGATCGGCGAGGCGGTCGCGCCGTGGCGGGAGAAGTACCCGGCGGTGGAGGTCGAGGAGCGGCTGGTGACGGGTCCGCCGGCGGCGGCGCTGCTCGCGCTGCTCGACGCGGAGAGCCTGGTGGTGGCCGGTTCCCGCGGGCGCGGCGGGTTCCGCGGGCTGCTGCTCGGCTCGGTCGGTCAGGCGCTGCTGCACCACGCGCCGTGCCCGGTGCTGGTCGCCCGCGCGGTGGGCGTACCGGCCGAGGGTTGACGCATCAGCGAGGGGGGACGATGAGTGAGCTGCGGGACCTGCTCCGGCGGGTCGAACGGGACCTGCAACGGCAGGGTTCCGGTGCCGAGCAGTCGCATCCGGCGGCGCTGTGGCGGCAGCTGGTGGAGCTGCGGGAGCGGGCCGAGCACGGCGATCCGGGCGATCCGGAGCTGCTCGGCGCCGCGCACGCCCTCGCCCACCAGACCGACGACATCGCCGCTCCCCCACCGGTACGCACCGTGCCGGCCCGGGACCGTCGCGGCGGGGGCGGGGCGGGGCGGAGCCGGGCGTCGGCGGCCGACGCGGACCGTACGGCGGCGGAGACGGTGGAACGGCTGGTCACGGCGGTCGCGGCGGCGATCAGGGCGCCGTCGCTGCACAACAGCCAGCCGTGGCGGTTCGTGGTACGTGCCGACCGGGTCGACGTACGGCTGGATCCGGCGCGGCGGTTGGACGTGGCCGACCCGGACGGGTCCGCGGCCCGCATCGCGTGCGGCGCGGCGGTGCACAACCTGACGCTGGCGTTCCCGGTGCTGCTGGGGCGGGAGGCGGACGTGACGGTGCTGCCGGACCGGTCCGACCCCGACCTGGTCGCCCGGCTGCGGCCCGGCCAGGCGCGACCGGCCACGCCGCGGGAACGCGCCGGGTACGCGGCGATCCCGCGGCGGCGCACCAACCGGTACCCGTTCCGGGACGACGTGCCGGTGCAGCCCGGCCAGTACTGGGCGCTGGGTGAGGTGGCGCGGGCGGAGCACGGCTGGCTGACGGTGATCACGGACGCGGATCGCCGGCGCCGGATCGGCGCGATGGTCGCCGAGGCGGACCGTACGCTGTCCGCCGACCCGGCGTACCGGGCGGAGCTGGCGTCATGGGTGCGGCGCGACCCGCACACCGACGACGGGGTACCGACGGCCTCGGCGGGGATCCGCCCCGAGGTGGGCGATCCGTTGCGCGGCCGGGACTACGGCGGGCGCACCCGGCGGCCGGGGCGCGGTTTCGAGGCCGAACCACTCCTTGCCGTACTCGGTGGGCCGGGTGAGCGGGCCGCCGACCAGATCACCGTCGGCCGCGCGCTGCAGGCCGTACTGCTGGCCGCGACGGAGGCCGGCCTGGCCGTCTCGCTCTACTCGCAGCCCTTCGAGGTACCGGCGATGCGGGCCCGGCTGCGGCGGCTGATCGACCGGCTCGGCGCGCCGTACCTGGTGCTGCGGATCGGGTACCCGTCGCGCCCGTCGCCGACGACGCCGCGGCGCCCGCCGCCCGCCGTCGTCGACCGCGCCGACTGAGCCCGGCCGTTCCCCCCTCCGGGTGAGGGCGTGTCCGACGTTTGCCCGATGTCTCCCCCGGAGGGTGGCCCGATCCCCACCACGCGGCACGTCCGCTCGGTAGCGTCGGACCATGGTCGGTACGCCGCCCGCTGGTGACCCCGAGCCGTCGCCCCGGTCGCTGGGCTTCCACCCGCTGTCCCGGGTGCGGCTCGACACCCTGCTCCAGGAACTGCTGGACCGGGTCGGCGAGGTCACGGCGAGCCGGGAACGGTTGCGCATCCTGCTGGACGCGGTCGTCAGCATCGGTACCGATCTGGACCTGCGCTCGACGCTCCAGCGGATCGTCCGGTCCGCCTGCGACCTCGTCGACGCCCGGTACGGCGCGCTCGGCGTGATCGACCCGAACCGGCGACGGCTGGTCGACTTCATCACCCTCGGCATCAGCGACGAGCAGCGCGGCCGGATCGGCGACCTGCCCAGCGGCCACGGCGTACTCGGGCTGCTGATCGACGATCCGCAGCCGATCCGGATGCCGGACATCGCGGCGCATCCGGCCGCGTTCGGGTTCCCCGCGAACCATCCGCGGATGCGCACGTTCCTCGGCGTGCCGGTACGGATCCGCGACCACGTCTTCGGCAACCTGTACCTGACGGAGAAGCGCGACGGCGACGAGTTCACCGCCGAGGACGAGCAGATGGTGGTGGCGCTGTCGGTGGCCGCGGGCGCCGCGATCGACAACGCGCAGCTCTACCAGCAGGCGCAGCGCCGGCAACGCTGGCTGTCCGCGACCACCGAGATCACCGCCGTACTCCTCGGCGAGGTGCAGCGCCGCCCCGCCCTGCAACTCGTCGCCGACCGGGCCCGCGAGGTCGCCGAGGCCCAGATGGCCCTGGTACTCCTGGCCGACGATGCCGCCCGGCAGCTGACCGTCGAGGTGGTGTCCGGCGAGGCCGGCCGCCCGCTGCTGGGTGCCACCGTGCCCGGCACCGGCGGCGCGCTCGGCTCCGCGCCGAAGGGTCAGGTGGCGCTCGTCGACGACCTGGCCGGGGTCGCGGACTGGGCCGGTTCCGTACCCACCGGGCCGAGCCTGCTCGTACCGCTGGCGTCCGGGCCCCGGGTGTTCGGCGCGCTCGTCGTGACGTACCCGAAGGACAGTCTGGGGCCGGCCGAGTCGGACGTGGCGCTGGCGGAGACGTTCGCCGGGCAGGCCGCGCTCGCGCTGGAACGGGCCCGCGCGCAGGACCAGCGCGAGCTGCTGGCGATCCTGTCCGACCGCGAACGCATCGCGCGCGACCTGCACGACGTGGTGATCCAGCGCCTGTTCGCCGCCGGTACGCAACTGGCGATCGCCGACCGCATCACCGTCAAACCCGAGGTACACCAACGGATCGACGCGGTCATCGACGACCTCGACACCACCATCCGGGACATCCGCGGCACCATCTTCCAGTTGCGCGGCGCGGAGTCCGGGCCGTTCCGCGGGGCGGTGCGCGGCCTGGTCGCGCAGGCCGAACAGTCGCTCGGCTTCGCGCCGCGCCTCACCCTCGCCGGCCCGGTGGAGACCCTCGTACCGGAGGACGTGCGACCCGACGTGCTCGCCGTACTCCGGGAGGCGCTGTCGAACGTGAGCCGGCACGCCGCCGCCACCGACGTACACGTCGAACTGATCGCGGAGCCGGGCCGGCTCGTCCTGCGCGTCACCGACAACGGCACCGGGATGGGCGAGGCCACCGAGACCGGCGGGCTGGCCAACCTGCGGCAGCGCGCCGAGGAACGCGGCGGCGCGTTCACCCTCGCCTCCGCGGCACCCGGCACCGTCCTCCGCTGGCAGATCCCCCTCTGATCGCTTTCCCTTGCGTACCAATGGATTGCGGGTCAGCGGCGGACGACGGCGACCGGGCAGGTGGCGCGGTGCAGCAGCGACCGGCTGGTGGATCCGAGCAGCAGCCCCGCGAACCCGCCGCGCCCCCGGGAACCGACCACCAGCAGGCGGGCGCCGGCGGACTCGCTCAGCAACTCGGGCACCGGGGCGCCGTGGGCGAGGACCGGACGCACCGACACGTCCGGGTACTTGACGCGCCAGCCCGCCAGGGACTCGGCCAGGACGCGGCGTTCCTCGGCGATGACCTCGTCGAGGTTGTAGAAGCGCGGGATCCGGTCGTGCTCGATGTGCGAGCCGGGCGCCGCCCACGCGTGCACGGCGACGAGTTCGACCCGCCGCCAGGAGGCCTCCTCGAACGCGAACCCGATCGCCGGCTCGGACAGTTCGGAGCCGTCCACGCCGACGACGACCGGGCCGATGCCGGGCTCCTCGTCCGGAACCACCACGACGGGGCCGCTGGCGTGCGTGGCGACCTGGGTGGCGACCGAGCCGAGCAGCAGCCCGGTGAGTCCGCCCTCGCCGCGCTGGCCGAGTACGGTCAGCGTCGCGCCGGCGCTCTGCTCGACCAGTACCTTGGCGGGGGTGCCGTCGACGAAGTCGCCGCGTACGTCGAGGTCGGGGTGCGCGGCACGGATCGCGCGGACCTCGCCGTCGAGCATCTCCCGGACCTGGTCGCGTACGCCGGCCTCGTCGGGCATCTCCGCCCGCGGAGCCACCGTGTACGACTCGACCGGCCAGCGGAACACGGTCATCATCCGCAGCGGCCGGTGCCGCAGTCCCGCGGCCTGCGCCGCCCACCGCACCGCGCGCCGGCTCGCCGCCGAGCCGTCCAGGCCCACGAGTACCGGATCCGTCATCGTCACCACCCCCGCACCCTCACTGTGCCCTGTCCCCCGGGTCTTTCGCACCGCAACGGGGGTAACGGCCGACAGGGTGGCCGCCGCGGGCGTTTCCGGACGCCCCCGGCCGGGGGAACCGTGCCGTTCGCGCTGGTCAGCGCGGTCGTACGCCGGTAGAAATCGAGACATGATCCGGGCGTACCTGCTGGACGACCACGAGGTGGTCCGGCGCGGGCTGCGCGAGCTCCTGGAGTCGGCGGGCGACATCGAGGTGGTGGGCGAGTCGGGGTCGGCCGTCCAGGCGGTGCACCGGATCCCCGCGCTGCGCCCCGACGTCGCCGTACTCGACGCGCGGCTCCCGGACGGCAACGGCATCGACGTGTGCCGGCAGGTACGGTCGGTCGACCCGTCGATCCGGGCCCTGATCCTCACCTCGTACGAGGACGACGAGGCGCTGTTCGCGGCGATCATGGCCGGCGCGCACGGGTACGTGCTGAAGCAGGTCCGCGGCACCGACCTGGTCGACGCGGTACGCCGGGTCGCGGCGGGCCAGTCGCTGCTCGACCCGGCCGTGACCGAGCGCGTACTGGACCGGATCCGGCGCGGTCCCGAGCAGCCGGACGAGCTGCGCGAACTGACCGAGCAGGAGACGCGCATCCTCACCCTGATCGCCGAGGGCCTGACCAACCGGGCCATCGCGGGACGGATGCACCTGTCGGAGAAGACCGTCAAGAACTACGTGTCGAGCATCCTCGCGAAGCTGGGCCTGCACCGGCGTACCGAGGCGGCGGTGCTCGCGTCCCGGCTGCTCCGGCCCGACGACCCCGAGCACTGACCGACCGCGGAATCCCCCGGTACTCCCGCGTGGCCGGTTAGCATGATGGCCGCACCCGCGCCCGACACCGGTGCTCATCGCAGCGAGCGTGGAGCGAGCCGGCGTCAGGAAAAGGCGGCCCGGTGCAGCCGGGCGCTCGCGCCTCCGGGTGTGGTGAACGCACCGACCGGACCACCGGCGGCGGCGCTCCGCCGACCGCGGCACCGACCGACAACGCGAGCATCGGCGGCACAGTCCGCGGGGAAGGCCGACTGCGATGACGTCTCCCACCACCGACCACGTCGAGCGGCTCGCCCGGCTGCTGCGCGAGGACCTGGCCGCCGCCGGGTTCGCCGTGCCGCACGGCCTCGCCCTGGAACTCGTCGCCCACCAGTTCGGCAGCCGCGACTGGACCGTGCTGGCCGCGGCGCTCGGGCGCACCGCGCCGGCGTCCGGGCCGGGCGTACCGGTGCTGCGGGTGATGTCGGTGCCGACCGCGTTGCCGTTCTACGTCGACTACCTCGGTTTCACGCTCGACTGGGAGCACCGTTTCGAACCCGGCCTCCCGCTGTACGTGCAGGTCTCGCGCGCGGGGACGGTCCTGCACCTGTCCGAGCACCACGGCGACGGCAGCCCGCACGGCGTCGTCTGGATCCCCGTCACCGACGTGTACGCGCTGCACGCCGAGCTGCGCGCGAAGCCCGACGCGCCGCTGCGGCCCGGGGTGGCGGCGGACGCGCCGGGCGGGCCGACGCTGGAGGTGATCGACCCGTACGGCAACGTGCTGCGGTTCGCGCAGGCCGCGGACTGAGGCGGGGCCGGGCGATGAGTTCACCGGTGCCGCGTCGTCTGCCGTGGTGATGGACGAACGGGCCGCCGCGGAGCGGGCCGGCGTGGGCGGGCACCGGCCACGAGATCATGAGGAGACACGGAGATGCGCACACTGATCAGCACGGCCTTCATCTCGCTCGACGGCGTCGTCGAGGCGCCCGGCGGCGAGAGCGGCTACCGGAACGCGGGCTGGACGTTCAAGGACGTCGAGTTCGTGCCGGAGGCGTACGAGATCAAGGGGCGGGAGCAGCAGGAGTCCGCGGCGATGCTGCTGGGCCGGGTCAGCTACCAGGCGTTCAGCCCGGTGTGGCCGGACATGGCCGAGTTCGCCGAGTACAAGGTGATGCCGAAGTACGTGGTGTCGAGCACGCTCGGCGACGGCGACCTGGTGTCGAACTGGGGCGAGACCACCATCCTGCGCAGCCTGGACGACGTCGCCGCGCTGAAGGAGACCGACGGCGGCCCGATCATCGTGCACGGCAGCGCCACCCTCAACCGCGGCCTGTCCGACGCCGGCCTGATCGACCGGTACCACCTGCTCGTGTTCCCGTTGCTGCTCGGCGCGGGCAAGCGGCTGTTCAGCGACACGGACAAGGACGCGCAGAAGCTCCGGCTCGTCGAGTCCGAGGCGTACTCCAACGGCGTCCAGAAGAACGTCTTCGACGTCGTCCGCTGATCCGTCACGCGGTCGGGTCGCTGCGGCGACGGCGCGCCGGGGCGTAGTACGCGAACCGGTCCCGGCGCCGCCGCGGTCCGCCTAGCGTGGTGCACGGGCCGGCGGCGGACCGGCCATGACCGAGCCGAGGAGCGCCGTGCACATCGACCTGTCCGGACGTACCGCCCTGGTCAGTGGATCCACCCAGGGCATCGGCCTCGCCATCGCCGAACGCCTCGCCGACTGCGGCGCGCACGTCGTCGTCAACGGCCGCGACCCCGGCCGTACCGACGCGGCGGCGCGTGACCTCCGCTCCCGGGTACCCGCCGCGGAGGTCACGCCGGTCGCCGCCGACCTCGCCACCGCGGCCGGCGCAACCGAACTGGCGCAACGGTTTCCCGCGCTCGACGTGGTCGTCAACAACCTCGGGATCTTCGGCGCCCGCCCGGCGCTGGAGATCGACGACGCCGAGTGGCTCCGGTACTTCGAGGTCAACGTGCTGTCCGCGGTACGCCTGATCCGCACGTACCTGCCGGGCATGATGGCGCGGCGGTGGGGCCGGGTGATCAGCATCGCCAGCGACTCCGCGGTCGTCGTACCGGAAGAGATGATCCACTACGGGATGACGAAGACGGCGCTGCTGTCCGTGACGCGCGGGTTCGCCAAGGCCGCGCGCGGGTCCGGCGTCACCGTCAACAGCGTCATCGCCGGGCCCACCCACACCGCCGGCGTCGAGTCGTTCGTGGCCGAACTCGTCGGTGACGAGCTGCCGTGGGACGAGGCGCAGCGCGAGTTCATGCGCACCCACCGGCCGCTGTCGCTGATCGAACGGCTCATCGAACCGGCCGAGATCGCCAACCTCGTCGCGTACCTGGCGTCCGACGCCGCGTCCGCCACCACCGGCGGCGCGCTGCGCGTCGACGGCGGCTATGTCGACTCGATCCTCCCCTGATCGTTCCCTTACGTAGCAAGGGATCTGTCGCGATCGGTGGACCGCCGACCGCGGGCGACGGGGCCGGCCAGGCGTGAAATCCGGGCCCGGCGGGTACGAGTCGGTCGACAGGGTGGACGCGACCCGGCGGTTGTACGTCGCGTCCCGCAGGCTCGGAGCTGGGAGGCGCGATGTACCGGACGATCGTCGTGGCGGTCGGCGGGTCGGACGACTCGACGCGGACGGTGGCGCACGCCGCCGACCTCGCCGCGGGACTCGGCTCCCGCGTCGTCGTCCTGCACGTACGGGCGATCGACGCCGACATGCCGGTACCCGGCGCCGTACCGACCGGAGCCACCATCGTCCAGGAGGACGCCCGCACCGCCGACGAGGTCGTCGACACGGCCCTCGCCGTACTCTCCGCCGCCGGCGTCACCGCCGAGGCCGACGTCGCCGACGCCATGCGCACCGAAGTGCCCCGGGCGATCCTCGAACTCGCCGGCAAGCACCAGGCCGACCTCATCCTCACCGGCATGCACCAGCGCGGCCTGCTCGGCTCCCTCGTCGGCAGCATCGGCGACCGCGTCGCCCGGCACGCCGACTGCCCCGTCCTCCTCGTCCCCTGAGCGCTCCAACCCTTCCGGTACTCCAGCGCCGACGCCGCGGGTCGGGTTCCGCCGGTGCGGGGTGGCTGCCCACACGGGCAGCAACGGTTGCCGGGCGTACCCCGTTGCAGGATGGATCCGTTTTCCCCCAACGGTTTCCGCACCGGGATGCCTCGACGTGAACCGACGCATCGAATGTTTCGGCCCGACCTGCGGGGCTGGATGCCACGGGTGACGGACGCCGCGGTGGATGCGACCGCGGGCTTCGTTGGTCGCTGGTTTCCGTTGCGGCCAACGGGGTTTGGCCGCGGGCGTGCGGTGACACCGGGGAATCGAGGTCGCAGCGCCGGTTCACGCGGGCCGCCGCGGACCGGATCGTGGTGCTGTCCGCCGGCCGCGTCGCCGAGTCCGGTACGCACGACGACCTGCTCGCCGCGGGCGGCACGTGCGCGACGCTCTGGGCGGTCGGGACCCGTCGAGCGCGATGCGCGTCGGGCCAGTCGAGCGGGGCGGGCGTCAGCGCCCGTCGAGGGCGTCGAGCAGGGTGAGCGCGTCGCCGACCGAACCGGCCGGGTCGGCGACCGGGTAGAGCACGCCGCGGACCGTACGGCCCCGGTCGACGAGCAGCGTCAGCCGCTTCAACCGGTCCACCCCGGCGGCCCGGAAGGTCGGTAGCCGCAACGCCGCCGCCAGCCCCAGCTCCGCGTCCGACAGCAGCGGGAACCGGATCCCCTCGTACTCCGCGAACGCGTCGAGCTGGTCGACCCGCTGCGTGCTCACCCCGCGCACGCTCACCCCGCGCCGCTCGAACTCCCCCGCCCGGTCCCGGTACGTCCGGGACTCCAGCGTGCAGCCCGGCGCACCGGGGATCGCCGACCAGCCCGGCGGGTACCCCTGGGTGTCGGGCGGGTACGCGCCGGGGAAGCAGTAGAGCACCGTCCAGGGGGTGCCGGCGACCGGGTCGAGGCCGTCGGAGCCGTGTCCGAGCCGCAGCTCCGGTACGCGGGTGCCGACCAGCGCGTGCGCGTGGCGTACCTCGGCGGAGCCCTCGGCGCCGGTGGCGGTGAGGCTGCCGTCGCCCGACACGTACCGCGTGCCCCAGTTCTGGAGGGCGATCAGCACGGGCAGCAGCCCCTGCCCCGCCGCCGTCAGGTGGTACTCGTGGCGCGGCGGATGCTCGGAGTAGCGCCGGGTGGCCAGGACGCCGTGGTCGACGAGCGCGGCGAGGCGCTGGGCGAGGACCTTGCGGCTGACGCCGAGGCCGGCGGCGAGCGCGTCGAAGCGGTGCGTGCCGCCGGCGACGTCGCGTACGACGAGGAGGGTCCACCAGTCGCCGACGACGCCGAGCGCCTGCGCGATCGCGCAGTCGTCGCCCGCCAGCTCGGAATACCGCATCGTCTCACCCCCGCCGCCCCCATTATAGTGAGTTCCCATTGGGAACTTACTAGTCGAGGGGTGGCCCGTGGCGACCATCGAACGAAAGCGTCACCGCGCGGCCACCACCTTCTGGCGGTACTGGACGGCCTCGACGGTCAGCAGCGTCGGCGACGCCGTCACCGCGGTCGCGCTGCCGCTCGTTGCCGTGCAGGTGCTGGGCGCCAGCACGTTCGAGGTCAGCCTCATCACCGCCGCCGGGTACGTCGCATGGCTGCTCATCGGGTTGCCCGCCGGCGTCCTCGTGGCCCGGCTACCGCTGCGCGGCACGCAGGTCGCGATGGACCTGGTGCGGGCCGCCGCGCTGGCGTCCGTACCGGTCGCGGCGGTGTTCGGGGTGCTGGGGCTGCCGCAGCTCGTCGTCGTCGCGCTCGTCGTCGGCCTCGCCGGCGTCGTGTTCTTCGTCGGCAACGCCACGCTGCTGCCCGCGATCGTGCCCGCCGGGCAGCTCACCGCCCGCAACAGCCTCACCTCCGGCACCCAGGCCGTCACCCAGCTCAGCGGGCCGTCGCTCGGCGGCATCCTGGTACAGGCGGTCGGCGGGGTCGGCAGCCTGCTCGTCGACGTGGCCAGCTACCTGGTCTCCGCGGTGCTGCTCGCCGGCATGCCGCGGCCCGCGCGCGACACCGCCGCCGTACGGCGCGATCCGCCGCTCGCGATGATCGCCGCCGGCCTCCGGTACGTGACGCGCCACCGAGTGATGCGCTCCTGCGTCGCCGCCGCGACCCTCGCGAACTTCGTGTGCGGCGCGCTGCTCGCCCTCACCCCCGTGTACCTGGTCCGTTCGCTCGGCGCGTCGGCCGGGCTGGTCGGCGTACTGGTGGCCGCCGAGGGGATCGGCAGCCTCGTCGGCGCCGCACTCACCCCGCGGCTCGCCCGCCGTGTCGGTACCGGTCGGGCGCTGGTGGGCGCGAGCCTCGCCGGTGCGGTCCTCGCGCTGCTGATGCCGGTCGCCGGGCACGGCTGGGGACTCCTCGCGTTCGCCGCTGGCAACGCCGGGTACGCGGGCGGGGTCGTGGTCCTCAGCGTCCTCACCCGTACGCACCGGCAGACCACGACACCGCCCGAGCTGCTGTCCCGGGTGATGGCCACGGTCCGGTTCGTGTCCTGGGGCGCGATCCCGCTCGGCGCGCTCGCCGCCGGCGGCGTCGCCACGCTGCTCGGCAACCGCGGCGCGGTGGCGCTGACCTGTGCCCTGGCCTTCGCCGTACCGGCGGTGCTGCTGGCCGGTCCGGTCCGCCGGCTCCGCGACCTCGACTGAGGACCGGCGTTCCTCAGAGCAGGTTCTTGTACAGCACGCCGTCCTTCATGCTGGCCACCAGCGAGGTCTCCGGGGTGGCGAGCAGGTCGAGGCGGTCGAGGGGGTTGCCGTCCACGAGCAGCAGGTCGGCGAGCGCCCCCTCGGCGACCACCCCGAGCGTCCCCGGGTACGGGTTGCGCGGGCCGCTCATCGCGAGCAGTTCCGCGTTGGCCGAGGTGGCCATCCGCAGGACCTGCGCCGGGGTGAACCAGCGGGTCATCTTGGCGAGCTGCGCGCCCTGCCGGGTGGCGAGCTTCGCGTCGAACAGCGTGTCGGTCCCCCACGCCAGGCGCACCTGGTACCGCTGGGCCAGCTCGTACGCGATGTCGGTGCCGTGTACGACGGCGAGCTGCTTGGCGCGGCCGGCGGGGCTCGGGATCGGGATCGCGTCCTCGTCGTCGAGGAACGGTTGCAGGCTCCACCACGCGTCCTTCTCGGCGATCAGCGCGACGGTCTCCTCGTCGAGGAGGTGCCCGTGGTCGACGCACCGCACCCCGGCGTGCAGCGCCTGCCGCACCGACCGCGGCGTGTACGCGTGGACCAGCACGTACGTGCCCCAGTTCGCGGCAGCGTCCACGGCGGCGCGCAGCTCCGGCTCGGTGTACTCGGTGACGTCGATCGGATCGTACGGGGAGGCGACGCCGCCGCCGGCCATCAGCTTGATCTGGCTGGCGCCGCCGCGGAGCTGTTCGCGGGTGGCGCGCAGGACCTCGGTGGTGCCGTCGGCGATCGCGGTGGCGCCGACGAGTTCGCTGTGCGAGAGCCAGCCGCACGACCCGCGCGGCGTCTCGTACGGGGCACGGAAGTCGCCGTGCCCGGAGGTCTGCGAGATCATCGCGCCGGACGGCCAGATTCGTGGCCCCGCAACGAGTCCCTCGTCGATGGCCTGCTTGATGCCGAACGTCGGGCCGCCGCAGTCGCGGGCACTGGTGAACCCGCGCTGCAGCATCTCGCCCGCCGCCACCCCACCCCGCACCGCGATGTACTCGGGTGCCGCGAGCGTCACCGCCGCGAGCGGCACCGTACCGAAGGCGATGTGGGTGTGCGCGTCGATGAGACCGGGCATCAGGACGCGGCCACCGCCGTCGAGTACGCGGGTGGTCGGGTCGGTGCCGGAATCGGCTGCGGTGGGCGCGATCGACCGGATCAGGTTGCCGGAGACGACGACGTCGCTCGGCCCGGACAGCGTGTCGGACCGGCCGTCGAACACCCGCACGTCCCGGAAGACGATGTCGCCGCCGGCCTCCGCCACGCGAACCCCCTGGTACGACGCCGTAGTTCCGTCGTGCCGACTCTAGCCACGGCGCGCCCCCGACCGGACCGGAACGCCGAACGCCGGCACCCCGCCCGTACTGTCCACAGTGGACTCAGTTGGCCGGGTGGGCGGCGTCGGCGGGCCGCGGGGGTGGGGGTGGCCTGGATCGTGCCGCCGAGCGCGGTGTCGGTGAGCACGCGCGTCAGGTCGGTGTCGAGAGCGTGGCCGGCGGCGTCGCGGACCGGGCCGGCGTCCTCGCGGCCGACCCAGGCGACGGCGGCGAGCCACGGCACCGCCATCGCCAACCAGACCGCGCACACCGGCTCGCCGCACCCACGGTTCGACGAGCGTCGAGATCGGTGTGGTTGAGCCGGTTCCGGTGGATCGCTGAGCCGTCAGGCTGACGTGGTCGGGGCGGAGCCGGCGGACTGTGGACTGTGGACTGTGGACTGTGGACTGTGGACTGTGGGGCAATTGTCGCTTTTCCTGATTGTTCAATTGTTCAACTGTCTCATTGTTCAACAGTTGGACAGTTGAACAATCGATTCCTGACTCACCGCATGCCACCGCGCGCGACACACGCCACCTCACGCCGCAACCCGCACCCGTCGGCCGCCGGCGCACCACCCCCAACCTCCGAACATTTTCCAGTAGCTGGAACTTTCCCGATGATGTACGTTGGTCGCCGTGGAGGAGTCCCGGCGTGACCGCAAGAAGCGCCTGACCCGGCAGCGGATCGTCGACACGGCGATCCGCCTGTTCGAGGAGCAGGGGTACGAGAAGACGACGGTGGCCCAGATCGCCGCGGCCGCGGACGTCGATCCGAAGACGTTCTTCAACTACTTCGGCACCAAGGACGAGGTGCTGTTCAACGACGTGCGGCAGGACCTCGACGTCTTGTACGGCGCGATCGCGGAGCGTCGTGCGGAGGAGGGGCCGGGTGAGGCGTTGGCGCGCGCGGTCCGGACGTACGCGGCGCACCGGCGGCCGAGGGTGCCGTCGCGCGGCGCGGTGGAGTTGTCGGCGGCGGCCCGGTTGGCGTTGAGCACGCCGGCGCTCCAGGTGCGCGGCCTGCACGTACTGCTGGAGTTGCAGCAGCGGATGGCGGAGGAGTTGTGTGCGGCGTTCCCGGAGCTGGATCCGGTGACGGCGGCGGCGATGACGGGCGCATTGTTGGGCGCGATCCAGCACGCCGGGTACGCGAGTGTCCACAAGGGACGGTCGCAGGCGGAGCTGTGGCAGGCCACGGAGCGGGCGGTCGACGTGGCGCTGCACGGACTGTTGGCGGCGGGCGGAACCCGCCCTCGGAAGGGACGGGCCCGATGAGTGAGGACATCCGGCGGTTCACCCGGGAGGCGCGCCGTACGGCCCGCCGGGACGTACGGGAGGGGCCGGCGGCGGTCGAGCGGCGGCAGCGGGAGCGCCTCGCCGACCTGGTGGCGTACGCGCGGGAGCGCTCGCCGTACCACCGGGAACTGTACCGGGGGCTGCCGGAGCGGGTGGCCGATCCGACGCTGCTTCCGGTCACGGACAAGGCGATGCTGATGGCGCACTTCGACGACTGGGTCACCGATCGGGAGGTGACGCGGGCGCGGGTGGAGGAGTTCGTCGCGGATCCGGAGCTGGTCGGCGCGCGCTTCCTGGACCGGTACCTGGTGGCGACGAGTTCGGGGACCAGTGGGCTGCGCGGGCTGTTCGTACTGGACGAGCGGAACCTCGCGGTGCCCAACGCGCTCGCGGCGCGGGCGGGCGGTGCGCTCGGCGCGCGTGACCTGGTACGGCTGGTGGTGCGGCGCGGGCGTACGGCGGTCGTGACCGCGCCGGGCGGCCACTTCTTCACCGTGGCGGGCACCCGCCGGTTCCAGCGGGACCATCCGCGGCTGGGCGGGCTGATGCGGGTGTTCCCGACCGACCGGCCGCTGCCGGAGCTCGTCGACGCGCTCAACCGGTACGATCCGGCCAGCATCGCGGGGTTTCTCAGCATGCTGACGCAGCTGGCGGCCGAGCAGGAGGCGGGCCGGCTGCGTGTCCACCCGGCGATCCTGATTCCCGGCGGTGAGACGTCCACCGCCGAGGTACGCCAGCGGCTCGCGGCGGCGTTCGGTGCCCGGGTGCGCGCCGCGTACGCCGCGACGGAGTGCGGGTTCCTCAGCGTCGGCTGCCCGGCCGGTTGGTACCACGTGAACAGTGACTGGGCGGTCGTGGAGCCGGTCGACGCCGACCACCGACCGGTACCGCCGGGCACGCCGTCGCACACGGTCCTGGTCAGCAACCTCGCCAACCGCGTCCAGCCGTTCCTGCGGTACGACCTCGGCGACAGCGTCGTCATGCGGCCCGACCCGTGCCCGTGCGGCAACCCGATGCCGGCGTTGCGGGTCGAGGGCCGCGCCGCCGACGTGCTGACCTTCTCCTCGCGTACGGGTGGGCGGGTCGGCGTGTCCCCCATGCTGTTCGGTACGGCGCTGGACCGGGTGCCCGGGGTGCACCGGTTCCAGCTGGTCCAGTCCGCGCCCGACACCCTCCTGGTACGGCTGGAGTCCGGCGACGGTGACGTGTGGCCCGCGGTACGCGACGCGATCGGCCGGGTGCTCGCCGACCGGGGCGCCGACGGCGTGACGCTGGTCCGCGCGGACGAGCCGCCGCAGCAGTCGCCGGGCGGCAAGTACCGGCGGATCGTGCCGCTCGCCGCGCGTACCTGACGATTGTCGTTGTGCCGCAGGCGATTCCGCCGTCAGCGACGATCCAGGGCGGCCTCCACGGCGTCGTGCCGCTCGACGCTCAGTGGCCCGTACGCCAGCGCACCGGTGTTGTCGTCGACCTGCCCGCGGTCCCGGAACCCGGGCAACGGTACGGCGCGCTCGTCGTGCGCCCAGATCCAGCCGAGCGCACCCTGCGCGAGGCTGCGACCGTCGGCGGTGAGCTGGGCGCGCACCGCGTCCAGCCGCCCCAGGTACGCCGGATCCGGTCGCCCGTCCCGGAACCAGCGCAGCCACTCCGGTTGCCGGCCGCGGATGTCGTCGTCCGGCAGCGTGCTCGCCGCGTCGTACCGGCCGCCGAGCAGGCCCATCGCGAGCGGCGACCGGCACAACACCCCCAGGTCGTACTCGGCGCACAGGTCCAGCATCGCCCGGTTGTCGTCCAGCACGTTCAGCTGGACCTGCATCGCCGTGCAGTGCGGGCCGCGGGCGTACCAGGCGGCCTTGACCGGGTCGTCGGTGCTGACACCCCACCACCGCACCGTGCCCGCCGCCACGCACTCCTCCAGTACGGCGACGAGGTCGTCGGCCTGCGCGGCGGACACGTCCGGCGTGTGGATCTGGTACAGGTCGATCCGGTCGCGGCGCAGCCGGCGCAGCGACGCGGCGAGCGCGCGCCGCACGTGCCCCGGGGAGACGTCGTGGCCGACCAGCCGCCGCCGCTGCTCGTCGATGACGTTGCCGAACTTGGTCGCCACCAACACGTCCGGCCGGTCGTGCAGCGCCGCACCCAGCAACCGTTCGCTGTGCCCCGCCCCGTACGCGTCGGCGGTGTCGAACAGCGTCACGCCGCGCTCGACCGCCCGCAGTACCGCGGATCGGGACTCCTGGTCGTCGGTGCCGGCGTAGCCGCGCGGTTCGCCGTCGACCGACATCGCGCCGCCGATCGCCCAGCAGCCCATGCCCAGGGCGCTGACGGCGAGCCCGGACCGGCCGAGCCGACGGGTCGTGGTGACGGGGTGGTCGGTGGTCATGTCGCGCTCCTGTTTCTGGACGCCGTGTCGCCGCCATCGTGCAACCTGGACCCCGCTCCAGGTCAACCACGGCCCCACCGTCCGGCCGATTCCCCGGTACGCAAACAAGGTGCGACGATCGCCGAATGTTCCGCCGTTCGATCACCCCGTGGCGTACCACGTCCGTCGGCGTCGGCTGGTGTGTCATGGGTCTGTTCATGGAGGCTTTCAGCGTGCCCAACCTCGAACCGTGCGGCATCGTGGCCGGACTGCCGGCGTTGGCCGTCGGGGCGTTGGCGATCGTGCGCGGCGTCCAGCTGCGGCGGGCCGGGTTCGGGTGGGACGACTCCGTTCCGCCCGCCACGTTCTGGGACGAAGACTGAGCTGGGATCGCGTGCCACACAAGGGTTTCCGGCGCTCGACCCGGCACACCCGGCGGTACGCGGCGGGCAACGCCTACAGTGGTCGGGGAATGCTGGTCCGGCGACGGGGTGCGTGATGACTGGGACGGACGAACCGCTGGCGGCGTGGCGGCGGCAGATCTTCTTCCGCCTGATGTACCTGGCGGACGTGGCGCTGGACGGCGAGGACGTCGACCTGGACTTCGGCGCCGACTCGCTGCGCGCGCTGGGTCGGGTGCTGGTCGACCGGTTCGGCGCGGGGTCGGCGCTGCCGGAGTGGTCGTTCGTCGAGGCCGCCGCGACGTACGTCGGGGAGTCGCTGCTGCGGCTGGCGGGCGGATCCTGGGGCTGGGCGGACGATCCGGACGGCGGCGCGCCGATCGTACGGGCGGATCCGGCGCTGGGGCTGGCACCGGTGGCGCCGGTGGCGCTGGTGATGGCGGCGGCGGGTGACGGCGGGCGGCTCGCCGCGCAGTACGAGGAGTGGCGGCGGGCGGTGTCCGCGCGGGAGACGGCGCGGCCTGGCTGGCATCCGGTCAAGGAACCGACGAACGCGGACGCCCCGTCGTCGGACTCGGCGCACCTGCGCGGCTGGCTCGCCGAGCGGCGCGCGGCGTTCCCCGACTGGGCGCGGCGGTACCCGGAGGTGCGGTGGGACTTCTCGCCCGAGTCCCTCGACGCCCTGGAAACGGTGCTGCGGCGGGAGGTGCGGTCGCCCGAGGCCCTGCACGACCCGGCGGCGCGCGCGTTCCGGGACGGTGCGGCGTGGTACCTGGGCGAGGTGCTGCGGCTCGGCCTCGGCGGCGAGTGGTGCTACGACGACCGGCTCGCCGCCGACGAGACGTTCGAGTACGTGGAAGGGGTGGGTCCGACGGAGAGCGAGTCGATCCCGGCGGTGTGGCTGGAGATCGCCCTGACCGAGCCCGGTGCGCTGCGCGCCCACTACCTGGACTTCTCCTCCTGATTCATCCTTGACGTTCCGTTTTATCCTCGTCGGTGGAACCGCGTTCCTCATGACGGGAGAACGTCGTGTCGCTCACCTCTCGCCGGGTCTCCGCCGCGGGCCTCGTGCTGGCCCTCCTTCTCGCCGTCACCGGACTGGCCGCCCCGGCCGCCGCGGCTCCCGCCCTTCCGCCGGAGGTGCCGTCCACACCGGGCACGCACTTCGCGAGCGCGCCGCAGAACCCGTCGTACACGTACCCGTCGTTGCGGTTCTGGCGGACCGAGATGCCGTGGGACTCGCCGGACCTGTCGACCGCGAAGCTGGCGCCGATCAAGACCGGGCGCACCGCGTACCGCGGGCAGGTGGGGTCGAAGAACCACCTGCTCAGTCGCTGGAAGATGTTCGCGCGCAAGGCCGGCATCCCGCGCTGGGAGACGCTCACCGACGAGCAGAAGCGGGCGTACTGGGAGGAGTACCTGGACGACTACGTCACGGTGCTGGACAACAAGGCGCGCGGGAAGGCGTTCGAGGAGCACTTCGCGAAGCTGGTCGGCCTGCTGCGTAAGGGATACCTGCTGGACGAGATGCTGCGCAAGCACTTCGGCGGCGTGACGGGCAACAAGCGCGGCGACGCGTTCCGGGCGGGATCGGGCGGGGTGCTGTTCGAGCTGAAGTCGGGCAGCTCGCCGATCGACCGCACCCAGGCCCGCTACTACGCCGAGTTCGCCGCGCGCAACGGCAAGGCTCTGGTGTACGTGTTCGGCAGCGAGCCCGATCCGAACGACCTGGCGTTCCTCGACAAGCTGAACCGGGAGATGGCCGCGATCAGCGGCCACACCGCCAACGTGTACGTGCGGAGCTGGCCGTCGACCGCCGTCCCGGTGCGGCATCCGAACGCGCCGCCCCCGCCGCCGGGCGGCAGCGGCGCCAGCGGCGGCGGGAGTACCCCGACACCGTCCGGTCCGGCCGGATCCCTTGCCGCGAAAGGACAGTACGACGCGGGCGGCGCCTCCGACGACACCATCGCCGGCTCGCCGAGTTCGGCCGGTACCGCCGCGGCGCTGGCCGACCTCGACCAGACGCTCGCCGAGGACCTCGGGTACGACACCCCCGCGGACGCGAACCTGCCGGTGCAGCGGCCCGGCGGGGTCGACTTCTCCACCCTGGAGCTGCGGTACGTGTCGGACACCTACAGCGGCGGGTACGGTTCCGGTCTGCAGTACGCGTACCAGGTGAGCGGCAAGCCCGGCGAGAAGGTGTCGTACGGTGGGCGCGCCGCGGCGCAGCTCGCCACCGACTCGTTCTTCACCTGGCTCGCGCTGCCGCCGAGCGCGTTCACGGTCAACCTCAACCCGGACGAGCCGGACCGCATCCTGGACCGCAGGTTCGCCACCACCGACGCCGGCCGCGTCCTGCTGGAGGCCGACTTCCGGATGAAGAAGACGGTCGCGAAGCTGATCAACCCGAACACCTCGACCGGCACGCGCTTCTGGGCCGGGCTGCGCGGCGAACGCAAGTGCCTGTCCATGCGGCAGTGGATCGTGCCGAGCACCGCCGTGGTGCACGAGGAGGGCGACCGGCTGTTCATCCTCAAGGCGCCGCTGGACGTGAAGATGGAGACGCAGTACCTGAAGTCGAAGGGGGTCGGCGGCACCGCCGGCTGCGCCGGCCAACCGAGCAGCGACACGCGGTACAACGAGGACCTGTTCCGGCGCACGATCCTGCCGAAGGTGCGGGCGTCCATCAACGGCGCCTCCGAGTACGCGGACCTGCGCCGGGTGTACGCCAGCCGGGTCGCCGCCGAATGGTACCGGGAGCGCAGCCGGACGCGGGCCACTGCGTACCGGAGCATCATCGACTCGGGGGACGTCAGCGCCTGGCCGCTGCGGGTCAGGTGGAGCCCGCAGGACGTCTACCACGCGTACGTGAAGTCCTACCGGGACGGCGAGTTCCGGGTCAAGCGCACCACCCGCCGCGGCAACTACCTCGTCACCAACGTGTACGTCTACGGCGGCGTCGACTTCACCCGCGTGCCGCGCGATCTCATGTCGAGCGGGACGTTCCGGCGCGACCATCCACACCTCGCCTCGGCCGCCGACGCGGCGCGGGTCGGCCCGGTCGCCGACACCACCGGCGCCACCTGGCTCGGCGGCAGCTCGGCGCAGCGCCCGCCGTGGGATCCGCGCCCCGCGCCCACCTCGCCGCTCGGCAACCCGTGGTTCTACCTCGCCACCGCCCTCCCCGTACTCGTGTGGCTGGTGCTCGGTTTCCTGCTGCTCGGCCGGCGCCGCCGCCGCTCCGGCCCGCCGACGGGAGCGCCGTCGTGACCGCGCCCGCCGCGAGACCGGACCGGCCGGCGGCCGTGTCGCTGGCGGCGTTCCTGCTCTCCGGATCCGCGGCGCTCTGGGTGTCCGCCGCCGTCGCCACCCTCTTCGCCATCCCCCAGTACGCCTGGCACGCTGGGAACGTGGCGCGCGACCCCGCCGCCGGAGCCGTACCGACGGTGCTGCTCGTGCTGTTCGACTGCGTCGCTGTGTGCGCCGCCGCGACCGCCGTCCTGCTCGCCGTGTTCGACGCCGGCGGCCGCACCACCGCCCGCATCCTCACCTGGGTGTACGCCGGGATCACCGCACTCGTCGCCGCCCTCCTCCTGCTCACCGACCCGTTCGCCAGCGTGGGCTGGCACCACTGGCTGTCCACCGGCGTCGCCGCCCTCACCCTCGCCTGTACGGCCGCCGTGACCGTGCTGCTCGCCCTCCCCCCGACCAACCGGTACGTCCGCGCCGTCCGCGCGGTACGGCTCGCCGCCCGGCGCCGCTGGCACCCCGCCCCGGCCACGCCGCGCCACCCGTACCCACCCGTCACCCCGCCGTACCGGCCGTATCCGTCCGCTGCGCCGTACCCGTCCGCGCCGCCGTACCCGACCGCTGCGTCGTACCCGTCCGCGCCGCCGTACCCGCCGAATGTGGCCTGTCCGCCGGACTCGGCGCATCCGCTCGCGCCGACGCATCCACCGTTCCCGTGGGGCCTGCCGCCGCGGATGGTGCCGCCTCCCACGACAGCACCGGCTGGCCCTGGCCCGATGCCACCGCACGGCCCGATGGCGCCTCCTGGTCCGCGGTCTCCTGGTCCGCGGTCTCCTGGGCCGACGCCGGAGCCGCCGGTGCTTCCGCCTTCACCGGATCCGTCGTCGGATCAGTGACGCCGGTGCGCCCATCGTCCTGAGCGGGTGCCGGGTGAGCGTGGGTGTGTTCCGGGTCGGCGTCGCCGTCGCGGTCGACACACGAATCGTCGTGATCCCCCGTGCTCCCCGACGGTGGCAGCGGATTCCGTTCTGCCGCAAGGCTTGGGCGGACCCACGTTCCCCAGGCCGGCGGTCACTTCGTTGCGCCGCAGGGATCGGAGCGTAACCCGAGGAGCGGATTCCCCTGCCCCGCAACGATCCGAGCAGGCTCCCGTCGCCTCCGCCGAGACCGCTGTGGCGCTCGGGTCCGGCCCCCGTGCGGAGCGGATTCGTTGCCCGCACAGCGGCTCCTGCACCGCAGAGATCGGCAGTCCCGTTGCGGCACAAGGATCTCGGCGGGTTGCGAGCGCGCGACCGGTGCTGCCGTTGTCAGGTACTGAGGAGGGGCAGGAGGTGGCGGCGGGTGAGCGGGGCGACGTCGAGGCCGGCGGTGTCGCGCGGGTCGACCCACCGGGCCTCGGCGATCTCGGCGCTCGGTACGGGTGCGTCCCGGCCGACCACCAACTGGTACACGTGGGCGTGCACGCGGTGGCCGGGTTCGTTTGCGGCATCCTCGTCGTACACGCCGATCTCGGTGTAGTCGGCGCGGGCGGTGGTGAGGCGCAGCTCCTCGTACAGTTCGCGGCGGAGCGCGTCGAGCGGTTCCTCACCGGGCTCGATCTTGCCGCCGGGCTGCATGAACGCCGACGTGCCCCGCTTGCGTACGAGCAGGCAGGAGCCGCGGTCGTCGGTGGTGAGCGCCGCGGCGATGTGGATGACGGGCACGTCGGTCCCTCCGGTGTACTGGTGTGGCTCCGACGATACGTGCGGCGCGTCCGCCAGTGTGGGCGCGCCGGGCCGGCGACGCGTCGAGTACGCGGCACCGGGGCCGCGGCACGTGCGGACAGCGCGGCGTTCGTCACCGACCCACGCGCATCTCAACGGCACATCCCGCGGAGTGGACCACCAGCACGCCGGCCGGACGGGGAGCGGCGTTCGTGACCGGCCGACAGCGCATCTCGCGGACTGGGCCACCGCATCGCAGCACGCCGCCGGGAGCGGCGCGGCATCGGTGTTGCCGCGGCACGTCCAGGCATCGCGGCGTTCGGGACCGGACGACGGCGCACCTCGCGGAGGGGGCCACCGCCGCCAGCGCGCCGGCCGGGCGGGGCGCGGCATCTCACGGATCGGGGCTGCCGAACGTCTTCGGGAGGGGGCGGTTCCGGCCGTGCCCGTCGCCGCCCGACGAGTGTGAGGACACGATGCCGCCGTACCTTGCGTCCGCCGCCGGAACCGTCGCCACGATGCTGTTCGTGGCGGGCACCCTGCCGATGCTGTACAAGGCCGCCCGTACCAGGGATCTGGCGTCGTACAGCGGGGCGAACCTGGTCGTCGCCACGGTCGGCAACGTGCTCCAGGCGGTGTACCTGAGCACGTTGCCGGCGGGGCCGGTGTGGGCGCTGCACGCGTTCAACACCGGTGCGACCGGGCTGATGCTCGTCTGGTGGCTCCGGCACCGCGCCCGCGACCGCCGCGCCCGCGACCACCGCACCCGGCACAGCGTCCACGTCCTCCGTAGCCAGGACCGGGACCGCCGCGACCACGACCTCCGTAGCCGGGACGGGGACCGCCGTGGCCGGGACCGTGGCCGGTGCCGGCGCACGGGAGGCGGTGGTCAGCGGGACGTGCGGTGGTCGGTGAGTACCTCGGCGATGATGCGGCGGTTGACGGCGACCTCGGCCGGGTCGGTGTCGAGGCGGTCGGCCATCACGAGCGCGGCCTTCCACAGCGCCCAGCCGCGGGCGCGCGCCCACGTACCGGGGTCGGCGGCGACGGTGTCCCGGAACGCCTGGCGGCTGGCGCCGGCGAACATGCCCCAGGCGATGACCAGGTCGCAGGCCGGGTCGCCGACGCCGGAGGTGCCGAAGTCGAGTACGGCGGTGAGCTCGCCGCCGGACACCAGCAGGTTGCCGGGCGCGACGTCACCGTGGAACCACACCGGATCCCCGTCGTACTCCGACGCCAGCGCCGTGTCCCACACCTCGGTGGCGAGCGCGGTGTCGACGTGCCCGGCGAGTGTCGCGAGCGAGCGCCGCGTCTCGTCGTCGTAGTACGCCAGGGAGGCGCCGCGGTGGAAGCTGTGGTCGCCGGCGAGCGGGCCGCCGGTGGCGTCGCAGCGGTGCAGTGCGACGACGAACCCGCCCACCGAGCGCGCGAAGCGGGGCAGGTCGGCGATCCGTTCGGGAGGGGCGGTCTCGCCGGGCAGCCAACCCCGCACCGACCACGGGTACGGGTAGCCGGCGCCGGGCGCGCCGCGCGCCAGGACCGGCGGTACGGCGACGGGCAGGTGCGGCGCGAGTCGCGGCAGCCACTCGTGTTCCTTGTCCACGGCGGGGACGTACCCGGCGGCGGTGGGCAGCCGTACGGTCATCGTGTCGCCGAGCCGGTAGGTGCGGTTGTCCCAGCCGTCCACCGGTACCGGCGTCACGGGGAGGTCGGCCCACTGCGGGAACTGCGCGCGGAGCAGGCGCCGGACCAGGTCGGCGGTGATGCCGGCGCGGCCGTCGGGTGCCGTGGTCGTCATGTCGTTGCTCTCCAAGGGGTTTCGTGGCTCAGAAGGCCGGGAACGCCGCGCCCGACGGATGGTACGGCTCGCGTCCGCCCCGGAACGCGGCCGAGGCCACGGCCACCGCGCCGCGGCGCAGTTCGTCGACCCGGCCGGCGGCGGCGAGGGTGTCCAGCGTCGTCCCGCCCAGGTACGCGGCGCCCAGTTCGGTGGCGGTCAGCCGGACGTCGGCGCGCGCGCCGGTGCGCTCGTACGTGACGGTGTCGCCGTCGGCGGTGAGCCGGTGCCGCCCGGCGTTCCACGGGCAGAACGGATCCTCGACCTCCAGTACGACGTCGAGCGGGGTGGCGTAGCGGCGGGCGGTGAGGGCGCGGCCGGCGTCGACCAGGCGCACCCAGAGGTTGTCGACGACGGTGGTGCGCACCGCGCGCGGGTCGACGAGCAGGTGCGGCAGCGGCTCGTCCACCGCCGCGTCGTACGTGAGCCTGGTGTGCGCGTCCAGGTCGGCGAGGAACCGCCAGAGCGTCGCGTACGACCGGCGGGTGGTGGCGACCAGCTCGACCACCTCGACGGTGTCCTGCCGCGACCGGTAGAGCACGTACCCGGCGGGCGTGCCGTCGGGCTCGCGGTGGACGGCGAAGCGCAGCGCGGTCGCGCCGGCGCGGACGTGCTCGGCGTCGTACAGCCGGGCGGTCCAGAACCGTTCGGTGCGGTCGACCCAGCCGACCCCGTGCCGGCGGACCGCGTCGTACACCTTCTCCAGTACGGGACGGGCCTGCTCGGCGTCGACCAGCCGTACGGTCCCGTCGCCGACCTCGACGTCCGGCCGTACGGCCAGCAGCCGCTTGTCCGCGTCGAGCCGCGCGAGATGGCTCGCCACGCCGTACCCGAAGCGGCCGTAGATGGTGGCCTCGGCGGCGTTCAGGGCGGCGACGGCCTCCCCGCCCGTTTCGTACAGACCGGTGAACTCGCGGCGCATCATCGCGGTGAGCAGGCCGCGGCGACGGTGCGTGGGCAGGACCGCGACGAGCGTGACGCCGGCGACCGGGGTGACCCCGCCCGGAACCGTCAGGGACCGCCCGTAGACCGACATCCCGCCCACCAGTTCGGGCCCGTCGTACGCGGCGGTGGTCCGGGCCGGGTCGATCGACGTCCGCACGCTGCGGAGCGCGCCCTCGCGCCAGTCCTGCCCGTACGTGACGGTGATCATGCGGGCCCACGTCTCGATCTCGTCGGCGGCGATGGCGCGGATGTGGGGTGCTGTCATGCGTCGAGCGTCGCCGCCTGAACAGCGACCGCGCATCGTGCGATCCCGGTATTTAGAGGTCCTATGCTGGCGCGATGGCAACGGATCGGGTGGTCAGCCCGGTGTTCGTCGGCCGCGGCGCGGCGCTCGCGGCCCTGTCGGCGGCGCTCGGCACCGCTGTCGCGGACGGTCCCGCCGTGGCGCTCGTCGCCGGCGAGGCCGGGATCGGCAAGTCCCGGCTGCTCGCCGAGTTCGCCCGGACCACACCGACCCGGGTACTCCGCGGCACCTGCACCGAACTCGGCGGCGACGGCCTGGCGTACGCGCCGTTCGTCGCGGTGGTACGGCAGCTGGTCCGGGACGACACCGTGCCGCCCGGCCGGTACCGGGAGCTGGGGCGGTGGTTCCCGGAGCTGGGCGAGCCGACGGGCGACGGCGGCCGGCACCGCCTGTACGAGGAGGTGCTGGACCTGCTCGAACGGTCCGCCGGGCCCGGTCCGCTGGTCGTCGCGGTCGAGGACCTGCACTGGGCGGACGCCGCCACCCGCGAACTGTTCGGCTTCCTCGCGCGCAACCTGACCCGGCCGGGCGTGCTGCTGCTCGCCACGTACCGGCCGGGGGTGGCGGAGACCGGGCCGCTGCTGGCCGAGCTGACCCGGGGCCCGCGTACCACGACGGTGCGGCTGGACCGGCTCACCGAGGCCGAGGTCGGCGACCAGCTCGCCGCGATCCTCGGCGCAAAGCCCGATCCCGCCGCGGTACGCCGGGTGCACGCGCGCAGCGACGGCAACCCGCTGTACGTGGAGGCGCTGGCGCGGCGGGCGAACGTACCCCGGACAGCCTGCGCGACCTGCTGCTGTACGGTCCGCGCGCGCTGCCGGAACCGGCCCGCGCGCTGCTCGCGGCGGCGTCGGTCGCGGGCGGTCCGGTCGACCACCGGCTGCTCGCCGCGGTGGCCGACGCCGACGACGCGCTGCTGCGGCTGCTCGTCGACCGCAGCCTGCTGGTCACCGCCGGCGACGGGTACGACTTCCGGCACGCGCTGATCCGCCAGGCCGTGTACGAGGATCTGCTGCCCGGCGAGCGGACCCGGCTGCACGCCCGGTACGCCGAGGCCCTGCGCGACGCCGACTCCCCCGCCGATCTCGCCCTGCACGCCGCCGCCGCGGGCGACCACGACCAAACCCTGACCGCCGCGTACGAGGCGGCGCGGCGCGCGTACCGGTCGTACGCGTACGCGGAGCAGTTGCACCTGCTCGACCGGGTACTCGACGCCTGGGACCGGGTACCGGACGCGGCTGCCCGGCTCGGCGCCGACCGGGTCGACGTGCTGACCGCGGCGGCCGAGGCGTGCATGCTGACCGGCGAGTACGCCCGCGGCGTGGACGTGGCCACCGCCGGCCTCACCGCCGTCGAGGAGCGGACCGACCCGGAGCGGGCCGCGCTGCTGCTGGAACATCGCGGCCGGCTCACCATCCGGCTCAACGGCACCGGAATCCCCGACTTCGAACGCGCCCTCGCGCTGCTGCCCGACGACCCCGACCGGGTGCAGCGCGGCCGGCTGCTCGGGATGACCGCGATGGGCCGGCTGCCCGTCGCGGCCCCCACCGCGGCCGAGTTCACCGAGGCGCTGCGGATCGGCCGGGCCACCGGCGACCCGACCGTCACCGTACGGGGGCTGCTCGGGGTCGGCGCCCGGACCGGCGACCTGACCCTGCTCGCCGAGGCACGTACCCTCGCGGAACGGCTCGACAGCCCCGATCTGCTGCTCACCGTCCCGATGTACGAGGCGACCGTGCACACCCGCGCGGGCGACCAGGACCGCAGCGCGCGGGCCGCCCTCGACGGCGTACGCCGGGCGCGGCGGCTCGGGCTCGCCCGCAGCCGCGGCGCCGAACTCGCCCGGTACGCCGGACGCAGCCTGATCCTCGCCGGCCGCTGGGACGAGGCCGCCGCCGTCGTGACGGAGGCGCTCGGCGAGGACCCGCCGCCGGTGGCCCGCCAGTCGCTCCAGATCCTCGCCGGCCAGCTCGCCCTGCTGCGCGGCGACCTCGCCGCGGCGGCGCGCGCGGCGGCCGCCGTCGAACACGTCGAGACCCGCTCCAGCGTGAGCCTGTTCCCCCGGCACGAACTGTGCTGCCTGCTCGCCGTCGCCCAGGGCGACCCCGAACGCGCCGACCGGTACCTGGGGCGCGCGCTCGCCGATCCGGCCCTGCGCGAGAACCACGGCACCGACAGCCGGCCGCTGCTGGTCGCCGGCGCACTCGTCCAGCGCGTTCGGGCGGAGACCGCGCCGGACGACCGGATCGCCGAGCGCCGGGCCGAACTCGCCGCCGCCGACGCCGCGCTCGACGTCGACGGCCCGCTCGACCGGGCGCTGCACGAGACCCTGCGCGCGACGCTCGACGACGGCTGGGACGCCGCCGCGACCACCTGGTACGAGCTGGCCCAGCCGTACGAGCGGGCCCGCTGCCTCTACCACGCGGCCCGGGTGGCGCTCGCCGCCGGTGACCGCACGGGCGGTGCCGACCGGCTCCGTACCGCCGCCCGGCTCGCCGCGGACCTCGGCGCGACACCGCTCGGCCGCGCCATCTCCCGGCTCGGCCGCCCCGCGCCGGACGACCACGGCCTCACCGCCCGCGAACTCGACGTCCTCGCGCTCGTCGCCGAGGGCCACAGCAACCGGCAGATCGCCGACCGCCTCCACATCTCCCCCAGTACGGCCGGGGTGCACGTCTCGCACATCCTCACCAAGCTCGGCGCGACCACCCGTACCGAGGCCGCCGCGGTCGCCCACCGCGAGGGCCTCACCGCCTAGGCGTACTGGGTGAGTTGGATGAGGTTGCCGCAGGTGTCGTCGAGGACCGCGGTGACGACCGGACCCATCTCGACCGGGTCCTGGGTGAAGCGCACGCCGAGGCCGCGCAGCCGCTCGCACTCGGCACGGACGTCGTCGACGGCGAACGCGGCGACGGGGATGCCGTCCGCGACCAGCGCCGACCGGTACGGGTCGACGGCGGGGTGCTCGTCGGGCTCCAGCAGCAGTTCGGTGCCGTCCGGGTCGTCGGGCGAGACGACGGTGAGCCAGCGGTGCTGGCCGACCGGTACCTCGTGTTTCTTCACGAAGCCCAGCACCTCGGTGTAGAAGCGCAGGGCCTTGTCCTGGTCGTCGACGAAGACGCTCGTCAGGTTGATCCGCATGCCGTGCTCCCCGGTACGTCGGGCCTGAGCCACCGGTTCAGGATGCGCTCAAGCGGGGCGGTGTTCAGGTCGTGGAACTTGTAGCGGCCCTCGCGCCGGGTGCGGACGAGGTCGGCGGCTTCGAGGACGGCGAGGTGCTGGCTGACCGCCTGCCGGCTGAGGCCGAGACCGTGCCGGGTCGCCAGCCGGCCGCAGAGCTCGAACAGCGACTGACCGTCCCGCTCCGCCAGCTCGTCGAGGATACGCCGGCGGGTCGGGTCGGCCAGCGCCCGGAAGACGTCGTCGCCCACCACCCCACCATAGGCAAGTGAATGCTTGCATGACAAGTGGTAGCCACGATCGGTGGACCGCCGGCACGCCGCCGACCCGGGCGGCCGCCACCCGCGCGCCGGCACCGGCACGCTCGCATGCGCGTACCGGCAGGCGTGGCAAGGGAAACGCGGACGTCCACTGTGGACTTTCCGGAGCGGGGTTGCCGGCGGCGGTTAGGCTCGCGAATATCCACCTGGGGAGGACACACAGTGACGACACCGGAAGGCCAGGGACTCGTCCCGGCACAGCTCGCGGCCCTGGTACGCGCGGTCGAGCAGGACATCGACGCCGAGCGGTACGACGGGGCCGCGCTCGTCGTCACCCGCCACGGCGAGGTCGTACTCGACGAACGGATCGGCTTCGCCGAGCGGGCCACCGGCCGCCGGGTCGCCGCCGACGACGTGTGGTTCACGATGTCGCTGGCCAAGCACTTCACGAACGTCGCGGCGCTGCGCGCGGTGGAGTCCGGCCGGCTGGCGCTGACCACGCGGGTCGCCGAGGTGGTGCCGGAGTTCGCCGCCTGCGGCAAGGAGACCATCACGGTCGGCGACCTGATCGTGCACCGTGCCGGGCTGATGACGAGCTTCCCGCCGGTACCACCGGAGAAGATCGCGGACATCGGTGCGGTGACCGCGGCCGTCGCGGCGCTGCCGCCGGAGTCCACGCCGCACCGTACGGTCAACTACAGCATGGTCGCGGCGCACTCGGTGCTGGCCGAGGTGCTGCGCCGGGTCGACGGCGGGCACCGGCCGTACCGGCAGATCCTCGCGGAGGACGTGTTCGCGCCGCTCGGCATGCACGACACGGCGCTGGGCCTGCGGCCGGACCTCGCCGACCGGCGGGTACCGGTGGTGGCGCGCGACCGGTCGCCGGGGCTGTTCGATCCGGCCGCGCTGGAAGGGCTCGCCGCGACGCTGACCGAGGAGACCGAGATCCCGGCCGGCGGCTGCCTCTCCACGGCGCACGACCTCGTGCGGTTCGCGGAGGCGATGCGGCGCGGCGGCACCCTCGACGGGCAGCGGATCGTCAGCCCGGCCAGCCTCCGGGTGGCGACCACGATCCAGACCGGCGACGAACCCAACCAACTCTTCGTGTACGCCAAGGGTCTGCGCGGCTGGCCGGACTTCCCGGCGCACCTGGGCATGGGGTTCTGGGTGCGGGGCACGGGGATCTACCCGATGCCGTTCGGCACGCTGGCGTCGCCGCGCACGTTCGGCGGGCTGGGCGCCGGGTCGACGATGTTCTGGGTGGACCCGGACAGCGACGTCACGTTCACGTTCCTGTCCGCGGGCCTGATGGAGGAGAGCCGGTCGTACGAGCGGCTGCAGCGACTGTCCGACATGGTGCACGCCGCCGTCCAGTGACGTACGAGGGCCGGGTTCGCTTGGTGGACAAGCGGATCCGGCTCAGGTACGGCTGCCGGGGCCGACCCGGTCGGCGAGCCAGTCGGTCAGTTCGCGGACCAGCGCGGGCAGGTCGGTGGCGGTGGTGAGCCGCGGCTCCCGGCGGGCCGGGTCGCGCCGCTCCACCTCGTAGGTGCCGTCGGCGAGCAGCGACACCGAGGCGTACCAGTCGCGTCCGGCGGCGGGCGTGAGCGTGACGAACGTGTTGTGCTCGCGGTCGAGCGCGGCGAGCAACGCCAGCAGGGCCTCCGCGGACGGATCCGCGACGTGGTCGCCGTTCTCGCTGTCGGCGTCGTACCGGTCGGCAGCCATCGCGTCCGCCCCTCGTGCGCTGCGCTGTGGTTTCGAGCATCGCACGTCCGTGGCCGGGATCGGTCGACCGCCACACGACACCGGGAAGTACGGCAGGTTTCCCGAACCCGACGACGGTCGCCGGTGTCGCGGATCGGGCCGTTTCGGCCGCGGAGCCCCGGCATCCGGACCGCGGGTCAGTGCCGCGCGAGCGCCGCGATGCCGTCGAGGGTGGTCGCCATGGCGGCGCGGAGATCGGCGAGCCGGGTGGCGACGATCTGTTCCGCGCGGTCCGGCCAGCGGTCGATCGCCAGGTCGACGCCGCTGCGCGCGGGCCCGAGTACGACGGACTGGTGGAGCCGGGTGCCGCCGTCCTCGGGCGCCAGCTCGTACCGCCAGGTCGCCATCGGGCGCGCCGGGTCCGACGTGGGCGCGCCGTACCGGCCGTCGGCGTCGGTGACGGCCCAGGCGAAGACGCGCGGTTCGACCAGCTCCACCACGTACGAGACGGTGCGCCACTCGCCGAGCACGTCGTTGCGGTTGAAGCCCTCGAACCGGGCGTACGGCGCGGCCCGGTCGGCGCCGTCGAGCCACGCGACGCGGTACAGCTCCGGGCTGAGCCGGGCGGGCAGCGCGATGTCGGTGACCAGCTCCCACACCCGCGACACGGGCGCCGCGACGTGCACGGCGCACGACGTACCCGGACTTTCGACTCGATCGACCACGCGCCGATCATGCCCGTCCCGCCGGGCCGCGGCAACGGAGATCGTCGGCACACCCGCGGAGTTGCAAAGGTAGGTTGCAAAGACCCTTTGCAACTCGGTACGGTGAGCGCGTGACCGAGCAGCCGCCCGCCGAGGAGATCACCGACGCCGCCGCCCTGCGCCTGCTCGCGCACCCGATCCGCCGCCGGATCGAGGCGTGCCTGCGCGACGGCCCGGCCAACTCGGCGCAGGTCGCCCGCCAGCTCGGCGAGAGCACCGGACTGGTCAGCTACCACCTGCGCCAGATGGCCCGGCACGGCTTCATCGAGGAGGTGCCCGAGCTGGCCAAGGGCCGGGAACGGTGGTGGCGCCCGGTTCCCGGCGACCGCCGCATCCCGCCGTACAGCCGGCAGGACGCGGCGATGCGGGCGGCCAGCGCGCAGCTCGCCCGGCAACACCTCGCCGAGCTGATCGAGCAGTACGAGAGGTTCGAGGCGGGGGCGGCGGACCTCGGCGAGTGGGCGGACGCGTTCGTGTTCTCCCGCGCCACGATCCACCTCGAACTGCCCCGCATGAAGGAGTTCTTCGAGGAGTACATCGCCCTGCTCTACCGGTACTCGGAGCCGGCGGACTCGCCCGGCACCCGGGCGGTCGCGCTGCGGCTGTTCGGTTTCCCGCAGCCGCCGGACGACTGATCCACCGCCGCCGCACGGGGCCGGGCCGTCGAGTTGCAGCTCGACGGCCCGGCGGCGGAGGCCCGCACCACCACGCCCGCGGGCGTGTCCTCACGCGTACGACCCTCCACGCAAAGGAGAGCACACCGTGCTGTTCGGATTCAAACGGCTGGCCGCCGCCGTGGCGCTGGCCGTACCGCTGGCCGTGTTGGCACCCGTCCCGGGCGCTAGCGCGGCGCCGACCATGGACCGCGCGGTCACGTTCCGCGGCGCGGGCGGGCTGACGCTGCACGGCACGGTGGTCGCGCCGCGCGGCAGCCGTACGCCGACACCCGGGATCGTCCTGGTGGGCGGGTCCGGGCCCGGTCCGCGGGCCGAGTACCGGGCGGAGGCGGCGGCGTTCGCGCGCGCCGGCATCACCACCCTCGTGTACGACAAGCGCACCGCCGGGTACTCGACGCTGCACCGCGACTTCGGGCTGCTCGCGGACGACGCGGCGGCGGGGGTGGCGGCGCTGCGTCGGGTGCCGGGTGTCGACCCGGACCGGGTGGGGTTGTGGGGGTTCAGCGAGGGCGGCTGGGTGGCCCCGCTCGCCGCCGTACGCAGCGGGCACGTCGCGTTCCTGGTGACGCTCGGCGCGCCGGGACTGTCGCCACTGCGTACGCAGACGTGGTATCTGACGAACCTGTTGCGGCACAACGGAATCAGCGGTTCGCTGGTCGGCGCGGTCGCCGGTCCGGGGGCCCGACTCGTCGGCGGCGCGGGCCTGTTCCCCGAGGCGTCGTACGATCCGGTGCCGGTGCTCGCCCGGCTGCGGATGCCGGTGCTGGCGCTGTGGGGCGACCACGACGTGCAGGTGCCGCCCGCCGAGAGCGCCCGGATCCTGCGCCGCGCGCTGGCCGCCGACCCGTCCGTCACCATCCGGTTCGTGGCCGGCGCCGCGCACAACGGGCGGCGCACCGGCGACGGCTTCGACCGCCTCGGCGGCCCGACGGTCGCCGGCCACCCGACCGGCACGCTCGCCCCCGGGTACGTGCCGGCGATGACGAGCTGGGTGCACCGGGTCGTCGCCGGCCACCCGCCGGTCTCCAGCGCGCAACGGTTCCCGGCGCAGGCCGCGGCGAGCCGATCCCCCGGCCACCACCGGTACGACGACGCGCCGGTGCAGGTCGCGCTGATCGCCGTCCTCGTCGTGGCGTTCGCCGGGAGCCTGGTCGCGGGGCTGGCGCTGCGCCGCCGCCCGCTGCCCGTACCGGCGCGGCGGCTGTCGCGGTGGCTGGCCGGCTGCGGGCTCGCCACCGTGCTCGGCACCCTCGCGTTCGTCCTGTCCGTGTACGTGACCGGCGGGGCGGCCGCGGCACCCGCCGTCGCGGGCCGGGCCGTACCGTGGCTGGCGCTTCAGGTACTGGCGCTGGCCACCGCGGCACTGACCGCGAGCACTGCGGTGGTGATCGTACGCGGACGTGCCACAGTGCTTGGCGCGCAACGGATCCGCCTCACCGTGCTCGTCGCGGCCGGCGTACTGGTCGCGGTCTGGTCGGCGCGCTGGGGGCTGCTCACGCCCTGACCGTCAGGCGATCACCGTCGAGGTCGGGACCGCGACGACGCCGTCGAACGCGGCGCGCACCGGCGTGTGCACGTACGCGCCCTGGATGCGGATGCGGTCGGGGCCGGCGAGATCCGCCGGCACCGCCCGCAGATCGGCGTACGCGGGGCCGAGGCCGGCGTCGGCGAACGCGGCCTCCACGCTGCCCGGCTCGGGCGGCGCGAGCGGCGTGTCCTCGACGGTGAAGCCGAACGGCACCGCCTCGTCCCGCCGCATCTCCGCCGTCCGCCCACCGGTACTCGTCAGGGCGAGGCTGTGGTAGCCGTCGCCGAGCGCGCGCCGCAGGTACCGGCCCATCGGCAGCCCGGTGAGGCGCCCGCCGAACGAGATCGGTTCCTGCTGGATGTGCGCGTTGTGCGCGGCGAGCACGATCCGCGCGTCGGGGCCGAGCCGGTTCAGGTGCCACAGCACCGATCCCGCCATGTACGCGTCGCGCGCCGAGGTGTCGGCGGTCAGCCCGCCACCGGCGAACAGCTCCGCCATCGCGCGGAACCCGTACTCGCCGTGCCGGGCGCCCGCCAGCCGCCGTACGGCCACGTCGTAGCTGTCCTGGTCGCTGCGCTCGACGTACAACGGCTCCATGGCGCGGAAGCGGACGGCGAGCCGGGACAGTACCGCGGTGAGGGTGTCCTGTTCCGCGGCGGGCAACCGGGACCAGCGCGGTGCGGCCACCGCCGCCGACCCGCCAGCGAACGACCCGGCGATCCGCACTGCCTCCTCCAACGCCGGCACCACCTCCGGATCCACCAGCCGCAGGTACCGGGCGAGCGGGGTCAGCGCGGGCAGCAGCGAACCGCCGGCCGCGGGCACGTCGATCCCGGCGAACCCGACCGGCCGCGCCGCATCCCTGTTGTACGAACGGATCCAGCGCAGCGGCGCGTCGACACCGACCGGGATCGTACCGGCCAGGTGCGCGGCGAGGTCGTTGTCCGCGCCCTCCCCGCGCGCCCAGTCGTCGAGCGGGAACCCCTCGCTGAAGCCGTACTCGAACGCCAGCGCGGTGAAGCCGCAGCGTTCGACCAGGTACCGCAGGATCCGTTGGCGCAGCAGCGAGAACTCCTCGATGAAGTGCGAGTTCTCGCCGAGCGCGACGACCCGGGCGGTACCGGTCGCGGCGCCCAACGGCGCCAGGTCGTCCAGCGGCGCCGCGGGGTCGAGGTGGTCGAGCGGCACGGCGTGACCGCGCAGCCAGCCGGCGAACGGGTCGGTGGGCGCGAGAGGCATGCTGTCGTGTCCGTTTCTTCGGTACGGGGATGGGCGGTGCGGAGCGGACCGTCCACGGTGGACTGTCCTCGGTGGACTGCGTCGGGGACCGTCCTGGTGGACCGTGTCCGAATTGGACCGTCCACGATGGACGGTCCTGGATGGACGGTCCGTGGATGGACTGTGCTGGATGGACGGTCCTGGGTGGACGGTCCCGACGGAGTGATCAGGAGGCCGGCGCGGCGCGTTCCAGGTCGTCGACCGTGCCGGACATGACCGTGGCCAGGTGCCGGGTCAGGTGGTCGAGCGGCCAGTCCCACCAGGCGACGGCGAGCAGCCGCGCGACGTCCGCGTCGTCGTACCGGCGGCGGATCAGGCGCGCGGGGTTGCCGCCGACGATGCCGTAGTCGGGCACGTCGTCCACGACGACCGAGCCGGACGCGACGATCGCACCGTGCCCGATGCGTACGCCCGGCATGACCATCGCCCCGTAGCCGAGCCAGACGTCGTTGCCGACCACCGTGTCGCCGCGGCCGGGCAGCCCCGCGATCAGGTCGACGTGCTCCGACCACGACCCACCCATGATCGGGAACGGGAACGTCGACGGACCGTCCATCCGGTGGTTCGCGCCGTTCATCACGAACCGGACGCCCGTGCCGAACGCGCAGTACTTGCCGATCACGAGGCGTTCCGGCCCGTAGTGGTAGAGCACGTTGCGGGTCTCGAACGCGGTCGGGTCGTCGGGGTCGTCGTAGTAGGAGAAGTCGCCGACCTCGATCAGCGGCGAGGTGACCAGCGGCTTCAGCAGGACCACCCGCGGCTGCCCCGGCACCGGGTGCAGCACGGTCGGGTCGGCGGGAACGAGCGGCATGGCGGTGGGGCCTTCCTGGTCCGGTGCACGGGACGCGACCCGGACCAGGGGCGACGCCATTAGTGCGACAACTGCTGCATTAAGATGGTGACACGACTCCCCCCGCCGAGCAACCGGACTCGCCTGTGACGACCTCCTCACCTGCACCATCACCCGACGACACCCCGCCCGGGCCGCGCCGGCGCCCCGGCGGCCGTACCGCCCGGATCCGTGCCCTGGTCCTCGACGCCGTCCGCGCCGAACTCGGCGAGCACGGGTACGACGGGCTCACCGTCGACGCCGTCGCCGCCCGCGCCGGCGTACACCGGGCCACGGTGTACCGGCGGTGGACCGACGTGGGCGGCCTGCTCGCCGACGTACTCGACGCGGCCGGTGCCGACGACTGGCAGCCGCCGGACACCGGCTCGCTGGTGGGCGACCTGGCCGCGCTGAACCACGAGATCCAGGACTCGCTGCTCGCCGAACCGCCGGTCGTCGCCGCGCTGATCGCCGCCTCGTTCCGCTCCACCAAGGCGAACGAGGCGCAGCAGCGGCTCTGGGACGACCGGTACGCCCGCTGCGAGGTCGTCGTCGAGCGGGCCGTCGCCCGGGGCGAGCTGCCGCCGGACACGCAGGCGCGGCGGCTGCTGGTCGCCGCGACCGCGCCGCTCTACCACCACCTGGTGATCCTGCGTACGCCGACGGACCCGGACCTGCCCGACCACGCCGCCCGTACGGCCGCGCTCGCCGCGTACGCCGGCGCGTTCGCCACCCGGCCCCCGGAACCCCGCCCGCCGTCGACCCCCTGACCGTCCGACACCCGAGCCCGGAAACCCGTACCGGGCAAGGAAAGGCATGTCCTCCGAGCAGACGCCCTTGCCGGTCCACGCCTCCTTGCCGGGGTCGCGCAAGTCCCGATAGTCCGACGAGGAACGCCGGCCGGCAACGTCCGGTCGGGCCTTGAATCCCTTGCCGCTTCGTGTACGCCAGCGGATCCTCGACGCGGCTCCAACACCGCGCCACCTTCGTCAACGCCGGACTGGAGCAGGTCCTCGGCCAGCTGCCGGTCCCCCGTCACCAGGTACGCGAACCGGGTCAGCGCGGTCGAGCTGACCGCCACGAACTCGGTGAACCCCGCGGGCTCCGTCACACGCCCACCTCCCTCGACACCCTGTAGAGCGCGGCCGGCCCCGGAAAGGTTGGCACTCCGGCGAACGGGTTCGCGCGCGGTCGGGTCACGGCACGGGTGCGAGGTCGCGGCGCCAGCGGACCTCGCCGTCGTGCGACTCGGCGGTGGGGGTGAGGCCGGCGGCGGAGGCGACGGCGGCGGAGGCCCGGTTGTCGGGGTGGATGTGCGCGATGACCGCCCGTACGCCGCGGCCGGCGAGCCAGTCGACGAGTCCGCGGGCGGCCTCGGTGGCGATGCCCCGACCCTGCCACGGCGTACCGATCACCCAGGCGATCTCGGCGACGCCGTCCGGCCCGACCGTGGCCTGCACCGTACCGGTCAGGCATGATTCGGCGCGGAGCCGGACGACCCAGTTCAGCCAGGTGACGGCCGGGTCGGGCGAGCCGGCGGTCTGCCGCTCGTACCGGGCGCGCAACGCCGCCACGGACTCCGGCGCGCCCCCGAGGTACGTGTGCAGCGCCGGGTCGGAGAGCACGGTCGCCATCTCCGCGGCGTACCCGGCGTGCAGGGGGAGCAGATCGAGCCGCGTCGTGCCGATCGTCTCGGCCACGATCCGGTCCACGCCACCGCCTCCCACTGCCCGGTCGGCGGCCGGCGCCGCCTGTCCACCACGATCCCCCGCCGTGCGCGGGCGTACGCGGGCGGCCCCACTGATCGAGGGATTGGTCGCGGCGGTTGTCGGATCGTGGGCCGCGCCGGTCGTCTGTCTGGTAGGAGCAACAACGGAAGCGAGGGATTCCGATGGCGACAAAGAAGGCACCAGACCCCATACCGACCACGTACCGGCGGGTCACGCCCTGCCTGGTGGTGAACGACGCGGGCAAGGCGCTGGAGTTCTACGGCGAGGTGTTCGGCGCGACCGTACGGCTGCGGTTCCCGGGGCCGGACGGCAGCATCGCGCACGCCGAGATGGAGATCGGCGACGCGGTGGTGATCGTGGAGGACGCCAGCCCCTTCCTCGGTACGCAGGCGCCGCCGCCCGGTGGCCTGCCCGGCACCCCGGTGTTCCAGTACGTGTACGTCGCGGACGTGGACGCCGTCGTGGCGCGCGCCGCCGAGCTCGGCGCGACCGTACGACGGCCGCCGCAGGACCAGTTCTACGGCGCGCGCGACGCGTTCATCCTGGACCCGTACGGGCAGGCGTGGACGGTCGCGTCGCACATCGAGGACGTCAGTAGCGAGGAGGCGACCCGCCGGATGACGGCCATGGCCGCGCGGACCACCGAGGAGGACCAGTGAAGTACGTGCTGTTGTTCGTGGAGACCGAGGAGTTCGAGGCCGAGCTGGCGGCGCTGGAGGGACCGGACCGGCAGGCCGCGTACGCGAAGGTGCAGCAGTGGTTCGACGACCACCGCGAGGTGATCACCCACCACACCAAGCTGCTGGCCGGCGACACCGCCACCACGATGCGGCTGGACCGCGACGAGCCGCTGGTGTCCGACGGCCCGTTCGTGGAGGGCAAGGAGATCGTCAGCGGGTACGCCGAGATCGACGTCGCCGACCTGGACGAGGCGCTGCGCGTCGCCCGGTCCTGGCCGGCCTGCCCGGTCGTCGAGATCCGGCCGGCGATGGACTGACGTGACCCTGCCGACGCACGCCGAGCTGACCCGGGTGGTCCGCGACCACGCGGGCCGGCTCGCCGCGTCCCTGGTACCGCTGGTCGGCGACTTCAGCGCCGCCGAGGACCTGGTACAGGACGCGGTGGAGGCGGCGCTGACGCACTGGCCGGTCGAGGGCATCCCGGACCGCCCGGACGCCTGGCTGTACACGGTGGCGCGGCGGCGCGGCCTCGACCAGCTGCGCCGCCAGCACCGGTACCGGGACAAGCTGGCGCTGCTGGAGTCGCCGGCCGAGCCGCGGGCCGACGACCGGCTGAAGCTGATCTTCACGTGCTGCCACCCGGCGCTGCCGCGCGCCGCCCAGGTGGCGCTCACCCTACGGGTCGTGTGCGGGCTGACCACCGCGCAGCTCGCCAAGGCGTTCCTCGTACCGGAGGCCACGATCGGGCAGCGCATCACGCGGGCGAAGCGGAAGATCCGCGCGGCGCGCATCCCGTACCGGATCCCGTCGCCGGACGAGCTGGGCGACCGCACCGCCGAGGTACTCGCCGTGGTGTACCTGCTGTTCAACGAGGGGTACCTGTCGAGCGACGGGGCGCGCACCACGTCCCGGGACCTCACCGACGACGCCGAGTTCCTGGCCGCGCTGCTGCACCGGCTGATGCCGACCGAGCCGGAACCGGCCGGGCTGCTCGCGCTGATCCGGCTGCACCGCGCCCGCGCCACCGAACGCTTCGACGACAACGACGAGATCGTCCAGTTGCAGCGGCAGGACCGGTCGCGCTGGGACCACGACCTCATCGCCGAGTCCGGCCGGCTGCTCGCGCGCGCGGCGGCGCAGCGCCGACCCGGCCCGTACCAGGTGCAGGCGGCGATCCTGGCCTGCCACGCGGAGGCGCCGCGCTGGGAGGACACCGACTGGACGCAGATCCTCGTCCTGTACGACATGCTGCTGTACCTGGCCCCGTCACCCGTCACCCGGCTGCACCGCGCCGTCGCCCTCGGGTACGTGATCGGCCCGGTCGCGGCGCTCGCCGAGGTCGACGCGCTCGCCGCGGACCTCGACGGCTACCACCTGTACCACGCCACCCGGGCGCACCTGCTGCGCCAGCTCGGCGACCCGGCGGGTGCCCGCGCCGCGGACGAACGCGCGCTCGCGCGTACCGACAACCCGGCGGAACGTTCGCTGTTGCGGCACCGGATCGACTGGACCTGACCCACGGGGTGGCGCCGCCCTGCGACGCTCGGGGGTGAAGGAGGTACGCATGGGCATACGGGGATGGTGGCAACGGGTGTGGCGCCGCCTGCGCAGTACCGGCGACGGCACGACGACCGTGCGCGAGGCACAGCGGAGCAACCGCGAGCAGCTCACCAAGTACGACACGCGTCACCGCGGCGGCAGCCGCCTCTGACGTACGTGCAGGTACTCATCCGCCGGGGTGCCGGCCAGCCGTGTCCGAGCAGCGCGGCCCCGGCGTTCCACGCGCGGCGCGGCTGAGCGCCGGATCGGTTGCGGCGCAACGCTTTCCGTACCGGGATCGGTGGTCAGGTCCAGGTGTGGAAGCGGTAGTGCAGGCCGGTGGTGGACTCCTGCCAGGGGCCGACGGTGTCGGCGGGCCGGCCGACGTCCGGGGCGTACGTGTCGCCGTCGTACGGCTCGCGGATCTCGGTGACGACGATCCGGTCCGCGTACGGCAGGGCCGCCCGGTACACGGCGGCGCCGCCCATCACCCACACGTCGCCGGTGGCGGCGGCGAGGGCCTGCGGCAGGTCGGGGAACGTCTCCGCACCGTCCTGCGGAGTACGCGAGAGGACAAGGTTGCGGCGGCCGGGCAGGGGCCGGAACCGGGCGGGCAGCGACTCCCAGGTGCGCCGGCCCATCAGGACGGTGGCGCCGGCGGTCAGGGTACGGAAGTGCGCCATGTCCTCGGGCAGATGCCACGGCAGCGCGCCGTCGCGGCCGATCACCCCGGTGGACGACTGCGCCCAGACGAGGCCGATCACACCGCCACCGGCGCCTTGATGCCGGGATGCGGGTCGTACCCCTCGACGGTGAAGTGCTCGTACGTGTAGTCGAAGAGGCTGTCGGCGGGCGCGAGCCGCAGCGTGGGGAACGGGCGCGCGTCCCGGGCGAGCTGGGTGCGGACCTGCTCGACGTGGTTGTCGTACACGTGGCAGTCGCCGCCGGTCCAGACGAAGTCGCCGACGCGCAGGCCGACCTGGTCGGCGATCATGTGGGTGAGCAGCGCGTAGCTGGCGATGTTGAACGGCACGCCGAGGAACAGGTCGGCGCTGCGCTGATACAGCTGGCAGGACAGCTCGCCGTCGGCCACGTAGAACTGGAAGAACGCGTGGCACGGCGGCAGCGCCATGCGCGGGATGTCCGCGACGTTCCAGGCGGAGACGATGATCCGCCGGGAGTCGGGATTCTCCCGCAGGGTACGCAGCACGTCGGCGATCTGGTCGACGTGGCCGCCGTCGGGGGTCGGCCAGGACCGCCACTGCACGCCGTACACGGGGCCGAGGTCGCCGTCGGGCGCCGCCCACTCGTCCCAGATCGTGACGCCGTGCTCGCGCAGCCAGCCGACGTTGGCGTCGCCGCGCAGGAACCAGAGCAGCTCGTACGCGATCGACCGGAAGTGGACCTTCTTCGTCGTGATGAGAGGGAAGCCCTCGGACAGCCGGTACCGCAGCTGGTGTCCGAAGATCGACCGGGTGCCCGTGCCGGTACGGTCCGCCTTGTGGGCGCCCGTGTCGAGCACGTGGCGGAGCAGGTCCTCGTACTGCGTGTCCGGCATGCCGCCGAGCCTAGACGGTGCCGCGCGCGGCCGGGCGGTCGGCGTACCACCGTCCACAGTGGATGGTGACCCGGGTCAGATCGGCCACTCGGCACAGCCGTCGTCCGGCTCGGCGTCGCCCTCCCAGCGCTCCCGCTCCTCGCGCTCGCGTTCCGGCGCTGGTACAGGTCCCAGCTGCTGCGCACCGGTGGATCCTCGCGCTCCGCCTGCTCGCGCTCCCACCGCTCCGGCTCGTACCGCCGGCGGCCGTGCGCCGGATCCCAGCCGTACGGCCGGAGATCGCGCGTACCCATCGGACACTCCCGCATCGTCGAGACCGCACCCGCCCGTATCGGACCATCCGCCCGCGGCACCGTCAAGCCCGATCGCCCGGCCCAGCTGGCGTCGCGCCGCCGGGCCAGCTCGTCCGCGACGACGTTCTCCGGGATCGCCGGTACCGGGGACGGGCCGGACGTGGGCGCTGGTGCAGCGTCCTGGCGTGACGCGCCGTGCGCGGGCCACGTCGAATACGGCGGGTGGCTCGGCACCGGCGACCCGCCCCGCACCCGCGATCGAGAAGTACGCGTGCCGTGCTCGCCGCACAGGTCCAGCAGGTCCTGGTCGCCGATGCCGTACCGCTTCTGCACCGCGGTGGGTATCGCCCGCGCCTCGGCGAGCCGCCGCGCGTCCGCAACGTACGACTGGGCACTAGGCACCCGGACGGAGTCGTACGGGACGACTTTTCTTGCGTACCAGCCGGAAACGTCCGCGTGCGTCCACAGTGGACTGTTCCGACCGTGCACTGTGGAGCGCCGGATCGGCACCCAGCCGTGCCGACGGCGCGCATGCGTGCGCGACGAGTGGGAGGGAAGCGGTGTCCGTCGGAGCTGCTGCTCGGGCTCGCGACGGGCGGCCAGCGCCGCACCCTCACCGGCGACCGCCCGCGGGAGCGGCCGTGAACGCGCGCGGAGAACTGGTTCGCCTCGTCGTACCCGCTGCCGGGTGGGATCGCGGCGAATCGTCACCGACGCCGAACTCGCGCGCGCACCATCGCCGACGCCGCGGCGGGCGAGATCGACGTCAACCTGCGCGCAGACGAGGAGTCGCGGTCAGACTCGGGCACGATGTGCCGCGCTTCGACGCGGCGACCGGTGCGGCCCGTACCTGACGTGGCCGGCGGGTCGTCAACGGCTGGCTCGCGGAGATGGCCGTCGGCCACCTGCCCGACGGCCTCCTGTACGACCGACGCTCGCCACCGTCCGGCACCCGGCGTGACCCGACTCGAACGCGCCGCGGGCTTCCCCGTCGCCGACGGCGGGTGCAACGGGTCCGCGAGCACGCCTTCCGCGCCGCTGCCGTTGACCCCGCGCGGCGCCGTCTTCCCATGCACCGACCGCGGTCCGGCGGGCGTCAGTTGCGCAGGAGCGAGCCCATCAACCGGCGATACTCCGCGTACTCCGGCGGCAGCTCAGCGTCCAGCTTCTCCCGGTACCGTTCGGCGGCGTGCCGTTGCGCGGCCCGGCAGGTGTCCGCGATCCGCTCGGCCAGCGCGCACCGGTCGACCCCGCTCGCCGTGCCGGGCAGCAGGTGGACGTCGACGATGCGGCCGTGCAGCGTGGCGGTGACCCGAAGCGTGCCGTCGTCGGACGACACCTCGACGGTCTCCGCCCCGATCTCGGCGGCGCGGGCCCGGTGCTCGGCCAGCGCGTGCCGCAGCGTCGGGGGCAGCTGCCCGAGCCGCTCGGTGGACTCGGTCATGACGACTCTCCGTCCAGCCGGTCGCCGATGGCGTCGACGCGCAGGGCGTCCGCCGCGTCGATCGCCGCCACCACCGCGGCGCCCACCATCTCGTCCGGGACTCGCGCGACGACAGGGTCGAGTTCGAGCGAGCGTACGGCTCCGGCGCCGTCGATCCGCGCCCGCGCGATCCCTTCCGGGTCGACCCCCTCGTACTCGACGGACGGGGACGTCGCGTCCGTCAGCTCGGCCACCCGGGCTCGTGCCGCGGCGAGTGCGGCGCGCCGTGCCTCCGTGTCGAAGGCCATCGGTTGCCTCCTTCCGGCCCGGACCAACCGTCCGGGGCAGACCCCCAAGCCTATCGGTCCGCACAACCTCGGCCGACCCCACGCCCCGCCGATCATTGCCGTACGGCAGGCAACTCGACGAACGGTGCGCGAAAACGGCCGCGTACGGCCGAACGGGCGCGCCGACCGGCGACGAGCCCGACGCGTCGTGCGGCCGGCGCGGACACACCGCACGAACCGGGTGCGGGCGTGACGCGGAGCCCGGGGCGCGCACCGGGCCCATGTCGGGCACGGCACCCGGTCGCCGCGCCGGACGGCGGCGCACGCCGCGCGCCGCGCCGGTTCCGGGAGCCCGGGGCGCAGCCGGCGCGTACGCGACGAAGCGGCCACGAATATCGCCGGAACGCGGCACACCCGGCGCACCCCGCGGCACGCGCGGCGCCGGCACGTACCCGAACGGGTCGGCGGGTGGAGACGGTTGGCTACCGTCACCCGGATGGCGGAGGTGTTCACGCGATCGGCTCGACGCGGATCTCGATCAGCTGGTGCGCTCCCTGGTCGACAGCCACCCGGATCCGTACGCGGGATTCGGTGGTGTGATCGGCTTCTGGCGGCGGGTGGCCGAGACCCGGGACGCGCTGCCGGACGGCGGGGCCACCGCTGCCGGGTTCCTGTCGCTGTTGCGGCCGCTGGTCGCCGGGGTACGTGACGCGCACACGACGATCCTGCCGGCCAATCGCGCGTACGACGCGGAGCCGGCGGCGAGCCTGGGGCTGGAGTGGGACGTCGACGCCGACGGGCTGCACGTGGCCGCGGCGTACGAGGAGGGGAACCGGGGGCTGCTGGGTGCGCGGCTCCGCGCGGTGAAGGGGGTGCCGGCCGGGCGGCTCGCGGACCGGATGCGGGAGCTGACGGCCCGCGACAACGAGTACGGGAACCTGGTGAACCTCGCGCGGGCGCTGCGCGATCCGGCCCTGGTCGCCGAGCTGGCCGGCGACACCGACCCGGTGGTGGTGGCGGTCGAGCCGGGTGGGTCGGTGCCGTTGACGCCGCGGCGGTGGGCGGGGTCGGCGCGCATCGCCCGACCGTCCACTCTCGACCTGCCGGCGGTGGGGCCGCACGGCATCGCGTGGCGGATGCTCGACGATGTCGGATACCTGCGGTTCGGCCGGTTGCTCGGCTACCGCGAGGCTTTCGAGTACGCGAGGGCCGCGGGGATCCGGTGGCTGCTGGCCGAGCGGCTCCCGGATACGTTGCGGCGACTGGGAACCGACCCGATTCCCTCCACTGTGGACGACCAGATCGCCGCGGTACCGACGGCGTGCGGGACGATCGGTGCGCTGGTGTCGGCGATGGCGGCGGCCGGCAGCCGCAGGCTCGTCGTCGACCTGCGGCACTGTCCGGGCGGCAACTCCCTCGTCGCCACCGTGCTGGCCTTGCTGTTGTACGGCCGGGACGCGCTGCTCGACGTCGACGAGGGCTACCAGATCCCGCCCTACTCCCCGCTGTACGCGGCGACCCACGACGGCCGCTCCCCCGCGTACGGGTACGACTTCGGCGCGGAACGCGACTGGCTGCGCGCCCGTGCCGACCCCGCCGTACGCCGGCGTCGCAACGCGGCCGGGCTGGCCGAGCTGCGCGACGCGTCGCCGAGCCTCGCCGCGTACCCGGAGAGCCTTGCGGGACAACCACTCCGGCCGACGGTGGCGGTCGTGGTCGACGCGTTCACGTTCTCCGCCGGGGTGGACATCGCGCTCATGGTGCTGCGGCTGGGCGCGACGCTCGTCGGCGTCCCGCCCGCGCGGGCACCCAACTGCTTCATCGACACGGTGCCGTACCGGCTGGACCACACCGGACCGCACGGCACCGTGTCGTTCCGGTACAGCCTGGCGTTTCCGGCGGATCCGGCGCGCGGCCGAGTGCTCACGCCGCACCATGCGAAGGAGGCCGGCAACGACCCGGACGGCACCGTCCGCCAGGCGCTCCGCCACCTGGCGCGATCCGCCTGACGACGCGGAACCGTCAGTCGAAGTCGAAGATCGAGTGCCGGTCGTAGAAGTGCAGGATGTACCGGCAGCGGGTGCAGATCATCAGCGTCATCTTGTGCGAGGTCACGCCCCACTTGCTGTCCAGGCGCCCCTCCTCCTGCTGGAACTCCTGGTTACGGCACAGCGGGCACGCGAGTACGGGAATCTCGTTCGTCATGATCCTCAGTGTGCCGCTCCCCCGCCACCACCGGACCGCGTTCCCTCGTACGCCCCGCTCCGGCCACGCGACGCGCACCGCGCCGATACCTGGAATGGTTGCCGGGTAAGGGATCCGTCGGTGGGCACACCAACGCCCCGGACGAGCCGCAGACGTCCGGGGCGTTGCTGTCCCCCTTACTCGTGACGCGGGCGGCCGGCACACGGCCGACGCTCCTGGAACCCCCCGAGCGGCGGCGGTGGCCGCCCCGGCGTCACTCCAATCCGGTACCACAGGCCGCATCGCGGTGCCGTCGCACGCGGCGACCAGCGCCGTCTGCGTACCGGAGTGGCCGGTGTGTTGCTCGCCGGCCACGACCACCGCGGTGCACCCACCGGAACAGCATCACGATCGCGGGCCGCCGGGGACACCGCCGAACAGCTGATACCGGTCGTCCGAAGGACGATCCGGGCGCGCCCGTTCGGTGGGCCCGGCCGGCACGTACGGCCGCCGCACGGCCCGCGCCCGTTCCGGGTCGACAGCGGGAAACCCTTGTGCCGCAACCGAAAGCATCGACGGTCAGGTACGCCGGCGGCCCGCGGCGGTGGGCGTGAAGTACCGGCGGACCATGTCGACGAGCGCGTCGACATCGGCGTCGACCATGGGCCGACCGGTCATACCCATTCGATGCAGGAGGGTGCCGACGACGGTGTCGATGAGGAACAGGACGCGGTGTTCGGGTTCGCCGAGCGCGTCCTGCAACGCGATCCTGTACGGATCCTGGAAGCGGCTGGCGAGCAGGTCGCGCAGGGCGGGATCGCTGACGGCGTCGCTGAACACGCCGGCGAACGCGTCGCCGACACCCGGTTCGCCGATCTTGCCGGCGATCCAGCGGACGGCCGTGGAGATCACCTCGTCCCGGTCGTCGCCAGCCAGCGGTACGGGGCCGAACGCGTCGAGGAGGCAGTCGATGATCAGCGCGCCCTTGGACGGCCAGCGGCGGTAGACGGTGGTCTTGGCGATGCCGGCCGCGGCGGCGATGCGGTCGACGGTGGCGCGGGCGTACCCGATCTCGTGGACGGTGCGCAGGGTGGCGGCGAAGACGGCGTCGGTGACACCGGCGCGGGGGCGTCCGGGTGGCCGCCCGGCTGTGGTCGGTGTCATGTGCACACCCTACCCGGGGTTGCGCTACCTTGAGTATCGAAACCAGAGGTAGCGAAATGGAGTCGACCATGAGCACGCTCGACCCCGCGGCACTCGCGGCCGCCCTCGACGACGTCCACCGCGCCGGCATGCCCGGCCTGTTCGCGGAGGTACGCGACGGCGACGAGACGTGGCAAGGCGCCGCCGGCGTCGCCGACCTCGACACCGGCCGCCCCGCCACCGCCGACCTGCGGCACCGCGTCGGCAGCATCACCAAGACCTTCACCGCCGCCGCCGTACTCCGGCTCGTCGAGCACGGCGCGGTCGGCCTCGACACCCCGATCGGCCGGTACCTGCCGGCGCTGGTGCCGGGCGCCCGCGGCGACGCGGTGACCGTACGGATGCTGTTGAGCCACACCAGCGGCCTCGCCGAGTACCTGCCGCACGCGTACCCGTCGCTGCGGGCGTTCCCGGCGATCGGCGGTACGACGCCGGACAGCCTCGTGGACCACCGCCACACCCGGTTCGACCGTACGGAGCTGATCGCGCTGGGCGTCGCCGCGCCCGCCGTCGGAACCCCCGGCGGCGCGCCCGGCGTCTACTCCAACACCAACTACCTGCTGCTCTGCGCCCTCATCGAGCACGTCACCGGCGGCAGCGCCGAGGAGTACATCACCGCGGAGGTCATCGAACGGGCCGGGCTGCGCGACACCTCGCTGCCGACCGGCGCCACGATCGACGCACCGCACTCCCGCCTGTACGAGTCCTGGTTCGGGATGTTCGACCCGCCGCGCGACTTCAGCGAGTACGACATGTCCTGGGTGGGCCCGGCCGCCTCGCTGGTCTCGACCGTGGCGGACCTCAACCGATTCTTCGGCCTGCTGCTCGCCGGCCGGATCGTCGCGCCGTCGTCGCTCGCGGAGATGCAGCGGGCCGGGCCGGTGATCTCGTTCGAGGGCACCACGATCGACTACGGCCTCGGCCTGCACCGGTTCGAGATGCCCGGCCGCGGCACGTTCTGGGGCCACGACGGTACGGTCTGGGGCGGCGGCGCGATCACCATGACCAGCGCGGACGGCCGGCGGCAGCTGGCGGTCGCGGTCAACCTGACGCGACCGAACCCGCTCGGCGCCGACGGCCGACCCGGCCCGCACCCGCTCGACACCGCGCTGCCCGCCCTGTACCGGACGCTCTGCGGCGCCTGACCCACACCGACGTTGACGTACGGCAAACACTGGGTCGATGGAGTGGCGGGGCGATGTCGGACGGGACGAGCCGGCGCCGCTCACGTACGGCTCCCAGAACCACGCGCCGGCCGCGAACGGCTTCCACTCACCAATCAACCACGTGCGGGCCGCGGGTACAAGACTTGAATATCGCGCGGTGCGGTCGCAGGCTGGTACCGGCCGATCCGTTGGTGGGAAAGGGATGTGACGATGGGACCGCAGCGCGGGATGCCGAGCGTCGAGCGGGTGGCCGCGTGCCGGCGACGGCTGGCCCAGGACGGTCCACAGTGGACCCGCGGCCCGGCGGACGACGCCGAACGGGTCAGCGTACCGGCCCGCGACGGCGACGCCCTGCGCGACCTGCTGATCGCCGAGGGCGCCGGGAGCGTGGTCGAGATCGGCCTGGCGTACGGGAGTTCGGCGCTGGCGATCGGTGAAGCGCTGGTGTCGGGCGGCGTGCCGGGGCCGGCGCACGTCATCGTGGATCCGTACCAGGGCACGGTGTGGGCGGACGTCGGGTGGCGGCTGCTGCGTTCCGCCGGGCTCGACGCGTTCGCGATGCTCCTGCGGGAGCCGTCGTCGCAGGCGTTGCCGCGGCTGGTTGCCGCGGGCCGCACCGCCGACGCGGCGTTCGTGGACGGCAGCCACCGGTTCCACGAGGTGTTCGTCGACCTCTACTTCCTGCGTACGATCGTGCGGCCGGGCGGGGTGGTCGTCCTCGACGACCACCGGTGGCCGGCCGTCGCCACCGCCGCCCGCTACTACGAGACGAACCTCGGCTGGCGGGTCGTCCCCGACGCGCTCGCCGGCGGCACGGTCGACGCGGCGGGCCGGCCGCGGATGCGGGCGCTGCGGCTGCCCGACCCGCCGGTCGAGCCGGCGTTCGACGCGTTCCGGCCGTTCGGGTAGGGCGGCGTGGCGACGGTCGGCCGCGTCGTGATCCTGAACGACGCGCCGCGTTCCGGGAAGTCGAGCATCGCGCGGGCGATGCAGGACCACGTTCCCGGCGTCTGGCTCAACCTGGGCGTCGACCGGTTCAAACACGCGACGCCGCAACGGTTCCAGCCCGGTATCGGGTTGCGGCCCGGCGGTGAACGCCCCGACCTCGAACCGCTCGTGGCCACCCTCTGGACCGCCCTGTACGAGTCGGTCGCCGCACACGCGCGCCTGGGCGTGGACGTGGTCGTCGACGCCGTGCACCACGACGACTACTCGGTACCGCTGGGCATCCTGCCGGCCGCCGCCCGTACCCTCCACGACCTTCCGGTACTCCTCGTCGGCGTCCGGTGCCCGGTGGACGTCGTCCGGGCGCGGCGCCGCGAGACCTGGGGCGGCGCCGGGTACCGGCGGGAGGGCACGGTGGTGGACCCGGTGGAGCGGTGGCAGCGCGCCGTCCACACACCCGGCCGGTACGACCTGGAGGTCGACACCGCGCTGCTGAGCCCGGACGAGTGCGCCGACCGGATCGCCCACCGCCTCCGGTACGGCCCGCCGCCGGCGGCGATGCGGCGGCTCGCGGACTGACCGCGTGCGGGACATCCCCGGCCCGCGGGCCTCGTACCTGGGGGGCGGTGTCAGAGGCGTGTCAGGTGGGTGTCAGACGGCGCGCCGAACCTGGTCGACGTGAGTACTTCAGCGATCGCGGTGTCCGGGTTGCGGAAGTCGTTCGGGGACAAGAAGGTCCTCGACGGCATCGACCTGGACGTACCCGAGGGAACCATCTTCTCCCTGCTCGGCCCGAACGGGGCGGGCAAGACGACAACGGTCAACGTGCTGACCACGTTGACGCGGGCCGATGCCGGCACGGTACGGGTCGCCGGGCACGACGTCACCACCGACACCCGTGCGGTACGCGCGGCGATCGGCGTGACCGGACAGTTCGCCGCCGTGGACGAGATGCTGACGGGTCGGGAGAACCTCCAGCTGATGGCGGATCTCCGGCACGTCGGCGGCGCCGCGGGACGGCGGCTCGTCACGTCCCTGCTGGACCGGTTCGACCTGGCGGACGCGGCGGGCAAGCCCGCGTCGACCTACTCCGGCGGGATGCGCCGCAAGCTGGACCTGGCGATGACGCTGGTCGGCGACCCGCGGATCATCTTCCTGGACGAGCCGACGACCGGCCTCGATCCTCGCAGCCGCCGGACGATGTGGGACATCGTCCGCACGCTGGTCGCCGACGGCGTGACCATCTTCCTGACCACCCAGTACCTGGACGAGGCCGACCAGCTCGCCGACCGCGTCGCCGTACTGGACCGGGGCCGGCTCGTCGCGGAGGGCACCCCGGCCGACCTCAAGCGCCGGATCCCCGGCAGCCACGTCGAACTGCGGTTCGCCGACCTCGCCGACCTCGACACCGCCGCCCGGGTACTGCCCGGCGCCGTGCGCGACGACGGCGACCTGACTCTGCGGGTACCGGATGCGGGTGGGTCGGCGGCGCTGCGGGGGCTGCTGGACCGGCTGGACGAGCACTCGATCAGCGCCGAGGAGTTCGCCGTGCGTACGCCGGACCTCGACGACGTCTTCCTCGCCCTGACCGGGCACCCGAACGCGGAGGTGGTGGCACGATGAGCGCCGACTCGATGGTTCTGTTGCGCCGCAACGTGAAGCACACGGTACGGAACCCGGTCGCGGTGTTCAACGCGGTCCTGTTCCCGGTCGTCCTCATGGTCATGTTCGTGTACGTGCTCGGCGGCGCGTTCAGCGTGGGCGAGCGGTACATCGACTACGCGACGCCCGGCATGATCCTGATGGGGATCAGCTACGGGCTCAGCGCCACCGCGCTGTCGGTGAACACGGACATGACGAAGGGGATCATCAACCGGCTGCGGGTCATGGACGTCTCCCGCGGCGCCGTCCTCACCGGCCACGTCGTCGTCACCGTCCTGCGCAGCCTGCTGGCGATCGGTGCCATCGTCGGGGTGGCGTTCGCGCTGGGGTTCCGGCCGGCGGCGGGCCTCGTCGACTGGCTCGGCGTCGCCGGACTCGTGCTGGCGGTGGGCATCGCGCTCAGCTGGCTCACCGTCGCGCTCGGCCTGGCGGCGAAGTCCGCGGAGACGGCCGGCATGCTCACCGTGCCGCTGGTCATGCTGCCGTTCCTCAGCAGCGCCGTCGTACCGGCGGAGAAGATGGGGCCCGGCGTACGGCAGTTCGCCGAGTACCAGCCGTTCACGCCGATCATCGAGACGCTGCGCGGGCTGCTGGCCGGCACCCCGTCGACCGGTACGGCGCTCGCCGCACTCGCCTGGTGCGTCGGCATCGGCCTCGTCGGGTACGTGTGGGCGCTCACCACGTTCAGGCGGCGAGCGTGACCTCCACCAGCTGAGTCCACTCGGCCGTCGTACCCTCCCGCGTCGCCTCGGCGAACACCGTGTCGCCGAGGCGGCGCCGTACCGTGTCCTCGATCCGCATCAGGTCCGGGTTCGCGTGGTCGGTCAGCCCGTGCAGCGCGGTACTCGCCGCGATCAGCCGCGCCGCCTCCGCGTACTCGTCGCGGCGCAGGGCCAGGTCCGCGACGCCGACGAGGACCTGCGCGATGATCAGCGGGTTGCCGCCCTCGGCCGCCGCCCGGGAGGCCGCCACCCGGTGCATGTGCGCGTCCCGCGGATCGTCCGCCAGGTAGCCGAGCAGGTCGTGCCGCGCGGCCCGGACGTTCGCCCGGTCGGCCTCGTCGCCGAACAGCGCGGTCGCCACACCGAGCTGCCGCTGCGCGGTGTCCGGGTCGCCCGCCAGCCGGGCCAGCACCGCCTTCGTGAACGCCAGCTCGGCCAGCGCCGCCGGCCAGGTGACCCGCTCCGCGCCGCGTTCGGCCTCGGCGAGCGCGGCCGCGCTGGCGTCCCCGTCCCCGAGCAGCTGGTACAGCTGGGCCTGGCGCGAGCGCATCGGGATCACGTCGTCCAGCGCGCCCAGCTCCGTGACCGCCGCGATCGCCTGCTCGTAGTACTCGCAGGCGTCGGTGAACTCGCCGCGCGACGCGACCCGTTCCGCCAGCTCGGTCAGCGCGAGGGAGATCCCGAACCGCTCACCCAGCACCCGGAACTCGGCCAGCGCCGCCGCCAGGTACTCGTCGGCGTCCCGGCCGCCGTGCCCGAGCTGGATGCGCATCTTGCCGAGGTGGAACCGGGCCAGCGCCCGTACCCAGGGGTCGTCGTGGTCCAGCAACGTCTCCCACGCGGGCAGGAACTCGTCCGGCCCCTGCCGCAGCATCCGCTCCAGCGGCGCGGAGAACGCCAGCCGCTGGTCGCGCGATCCGCTGCGCTGACCCAGCCGGTACGCCTCGTGGATCCACTCCGCGGCCCGCTGCTCGTCGCTGCGGCCGGCGCTCGCGTAGTGCGAGACCAGCGCGTACAGCACGGCGCGGATCTCGTCGTCGACCTCGCCCGGGGTCTCCGCCGCCGCGGTCAGCATCTCGACGCCCTCGGCGCGGTGCCCGGCGAGCCACCAGTACCAGCCGGCGCCGGCGGCCAGCCGCGACGCGCCCACCGGCTGCCCCGCCGACAGCGCCCAGCGCAGCGCGGCGGCGATGTTGTCGTGTTCGGTCTCCACCGCGGCGAGCCATTCGAGCTGCTCGGCCCGGCGCAGGTGCGGGTCCGCGGCCTCGGTCAGGTCGACGAAGTACTCCAGGTGCGCCAGGCGGGCCAGCTCGGTCTCCCCCGCCTCCGCGAGCTTGAGCGCCGCGTACTCCTTGATGGTGCCGAGCATCCGGTACCGCGGGGCGCTGTCGCCGGCGGCGACCAGCAGTGACTTCTCCACCAGCGCGGTGAGGACGTCGAGCACCTCGTCCCGGTCGACGGTGTCGCCGGCGCAGACCCGTTCGGCGGCCTCCAGGCCGGCACCGCCCGCGAACACCGACAACCGGCGCAGTACCAGGCGTTCGGCGTCGGTGAGCAGCTCCCAGCTCCAGTCCACGACCGCGCGCAGCGTACGGTGCCGCGGCAGTGCCGTACGGCTGCCGCCGGTCAGCAGGCGGAATCGGTCGTCGAGCCGGTGCGCGAGCTGGTCCACGGACATGCTGCGCAGCCGGGCCGCGGCCAGCTCGATCGCCAGCGGCATCCCGTCCAGCGCCCGGCAGACCCGGGCCATCGTCGCCAGCGCGGCGGGGTCGTCGGCCGGATCCCGGCGTACCGCACCGGCCCGGTCGCGGAGCAGCTGGACGGCGGGCGACGCCTCGATCTCGCCGGCAGCGGCGTCCTGTCCGGGCAGCGCCAGCGGCTCCACCGGCCACAGCTCCTCGCCGGTGATACCGAGCGGTTCGCGGCTGGTGGCGAGGATCCGCAGCCCCCGGCACTCCCCGAGTACGCGGTGGGCGAAGGTCGCCGCCGACTCGACCAGGTGCTCGCAGTTGTCCAGGATCAGCAGCGCCTCGCGGTCGCGGATCGCGGCGATCAGCCGGTCGACCGGGTCCGCGTTCGGCGCGTCGCCGAGCAGCGCGTCGCGCAGGCCCAGCGCGGCCAGCGTCGCCTGCGCCACGTCGCCGTCGGCACCGATGGCGGCGAGTTCGACCAGCCACACGCCGTCCGGCAGGTCGCCGAGCAGGGTACGGCCGGTCTCGGTGGCCAGCCGCGTCTTCCCGGCCCCGCCCGGCCCGATCAGCGTGGTGAGCCGGTGTCGCGCGACGAGGTCGCGTACCGCGGCGGCGTCGGACTCGCGGCCGACGAAGCTGGTCAGCTCGGCGCGCAGGTTCGTCCGGCGGGTGGTGTCGCGCCGGCCCAGCTCGCCGCGCAGCAGCGACACGTGCAGCGCCGCCAGCTCCGGCGACGGGTCGACGCCCAGCTCGTCGGCCAGCATCTCCTTCGTACGCTGGTAGACCTTCAGGGCCTCGGTGTCGCGGCCGGTGGCGACGAGCGCCCGCATCAGCGCGGCGACGAACCGCTCCCGCATCGGGTACGCGGTGACCAGGTCGGTCAGCTCGGTGACGACCTCGGCGCCGTGCCCGAGGGCGACCTCCGCGTCGTACCGGTCCTCCAGCGCGGCCAGGCGCAGCCCGTCGAGCCGGGTCACCGCCGCGTCGAACGCCGTACTCTCCCGCAGGCCGACGTCCTGCATCGCCGCCCCGCGCCACAGCGCCAGCGCCTCCCGCAGCCGCCGTACGTCCTCGCCGCCGCGCGCCTCCGTCACGAGCCGCTCGAACCGTACGGCGTCGACGGCGTCCGGCTCCACGCGCAGCCGGTACCCCTCCGGGTGGCCCTCGACGGCCCCGTCCGGCAGTACCTTCCGGAGCCGGGACACCAGGCGCTGCAAGGCGTTCGCCGCCTCGGCCGGCGGCGCCTCGCCCCAGATCCAGTCGACCAGCGTCGCCTTCGGCACCACCCGGCCCGGTTCGAGCGCCAGCGCGATCAGCAACCCCCGCAGCCGGGCACCCGGCACGTCGACGGGACCACCGTCGTCGACACGAACCTCGAACGGCCCCAGCATCCCGATCTGCACCCGGCGATTTTGCCACGGGTACGGCGACCCGCCGAGCGCTGGCGCGTCCCGCCGTCCCTTACGTACCGGTCCCGACCGGGTCGTACGCCTCGCCGCCGAACGCGCGGGTCCGGCCGGCGACGGCGCCCGGCGCGTTCGGAGCCGGCGCGTTCGGTTCGGGGCGCTGTGGTCCGCACCGGGCTGGATCGCGCAGGGCGAGCGCGACGCCGGTGTGGTGGACCGTGACCACCGTTACCGCTGACGAACGTGTTCGTTACGAACATGTTCGTTAGACTGGAGGCATGGCGAAGCACGCAGGCAGCCGGCGCGAGCGGCCGGCGAAACCGGCACTGTCCCGCGAGTGGATCATCGCGGCGACCATCGAGATCGTGCGTACGGAGGGCCTGGAGAAGGCGACGATGCGCCGGGTCGCGCAGGCCCTCGACACCGGCCCCGCCTCGCTGTACGTGTACGTCGCGAACACGGCGGAGCTGCGGGCCGCGGTGCTCGACGAGCTGATCGGGCAGTTGCCCCTCGGCCGCGGCCGCAGTGGCTGGCTGGCGCGGATCGAGTCCGCGCTGTCCGCGTACCGGGAGGTGCTGGTGACGTACCCGGGGCTGGCGCGCTCGGCGCTCGTGCTGCGCCCGACCGGGCCGAACGTGCTCCGGCTGTACGACCGGATCCTGGGGCTGCTGATCGAGGGCGACGTGCCGGCGGACCGCGCGGCGTGGGGCGCGGATCTGTTGGTACAGCAGGTGACCGCGAGCGCGGCCGAGCACGGGGCCGCGGCGCCGGGCGACGTCGACACGCCGGCGGACCCGGAGACCGCCCTGACCCGTGCCGTACGGGACGCTGACCCGGAGACCGCGCCACACGTCCACGCGCACGCCGACACCGTACTCGCCGGGCCGCCGGAGGCCCGGGCCAGTTGGGCGATCCGCGCGCTCGTCGCCGGGATCGCCGCCACGCCGGTGCCGCGGTCCGGGCACTGACCGGCACGTACCAAGGGGGAACGGGCATGACCACGCATCATCCGATCGTCATCCTCGGGGCCGGGCCCGGCGGGCTCGCCGCCGCCCGCGTCCTGCACGTGCACGGCATCGAGGCGGCGGTGTACGACCTCGACGCCGACCGGCACGCCCGAGTACAGGGTGGGATGTTGGACATCCACGACGACAGCGGCCAGGTCGCGATCCACGCGGCCGGGCTCTGGGACCGGTTCGCCGCGATCGTCCACCGCGGCGGCGAGGCCATGCGCATCCTCGACCACACCGGCGCGGTGCTGCACGAGGAGCCGGACGACGGTCGGCTCGGCCGCCCGGAGGTCGACCGCGGGCACCTGCGCGACCTGCTCCTCGACTCGCTGCCCGACGGCACCGTCCACTGGGGACACAAGGCGACCGCGGTACGGCCGGTCGCGGGAGTACCGGGGCGGCACGAGATCGTGTTCGGCAACGGGGAGCGGGTCACCACCGACCTGCTCGTCGGGGCGGACGGCGCGTGGTCGACGGTGCGGCCGCTGGTGACCGACGCGTGGCCGGAGTACACCGGGATCTCGTTCGTGGAAGCGGACCTGTTCGACGCGGACGCGCGGCATCCGGCCGAGGCGGCGGCGATGGGCGCGGGGATGCTGTTCGCGTTCCGGGGCGACACCGGCGTTCTCGGCCACCGGGAGATCGACGGCAGCCTGCACGTGTACCTGGGCCTCCGGGTACCGGAGGGGTGGGTCGACACCGTCGACTTCACCGACACGCCCGCCGCGAAGGCCGCGATGCTCAACCGGCTCGACGGCTGGGACGGTGCGCTGCGCGGGCTCGTCGCGAACGCCGACACGCCGCTGGTTCCCCGTCGTATCAACGCGTTGCCGGTCGGCGTCCGGTGGGACCGGGTGCCGGGCGTGACGCTGCTGGGCGACGCGGCGCACCTGATGTCGCCGTTCGCCGGCGAGGGAGCCAACCTCGCCCTGTACGACGGCGCGCAGCTCGCGCTCGCCCTCGCCGCCCACCCGGACGACCCCGACACCGCGCTCGCCGAGTACGAGGGGGCGCTGTTCCCGCGGTCGGCGGGATCGGCCGGCGAGTCCGCGGCGAGCCTGGAGCTGCTGTTCCGCGCCGACTCGCCGCGCGGCCTGGTCGAGATGTTCCAAGGTTTCGCGGACACCCGCACCGCGTCGTGATTCCGGTTCGGGAGGCCGACCCTCACCGGTACGGCGGGGCGCCGAGTGGATCGCCGCGCCGCCAGGCGTACTCCCGCTCGACCCGGCAGATCCGCGCCCGGTACGCCCGGTAGAAGCGCTGCCGTCCGAGCAGCTGCACGCCCAGGTGTTCGGCGTGCTCGCGCCAGGCGCGCAGCGCGTCCAGATCCCGCCAGTACGACACGGCGACGCCCACCCCGTCCGCCCGCGCGTACTCCAGCCCCAGGTAGCCGTCCATGGACCGGGCCAGGTCCAGCATGCGTTCGGACGCGGCGTCGTAGCCGGCCAGGTCCTCCGGATCGGTGGCGAGGACGGTGGTGAGGATGGCCGCGTAGTAGGGCGGGACCGTGTCGCCGACGATCCCGGCCGTGTCGTTGCTCATCCTCCGATGATGCCGCCCCGCCCGCAGCGCCGCGCGGCGGCGAGCCGGAACCGTTGCGGCGCAGGCAGATCAGGTCAGGTCGAGGGTCCGGCGCTGCCCGGCCGGTACGTGGTGGTGCGGCCCGGTGGGCGTGACGACGCGTACTGGTACGTCGCGGTCGTACTCGGGATGCCTTGTCCGGCAAGGTATCCCGGGTCCGCGCCGCGCTTCCCGTGCGGCGGTGCGTCTCCGGCGCGGAGTCATCGGCGTGGTCGACGGTTGGTGTCTGATCGAGGAAGGCCGGGCCGAGATCGCAGTGCAGTCATTTCACGATGACCTTGCCGAAGAGGGAAGCGAAGGCCAGCAACAGGCCCATCGCAACGAAGATCGGGCCGAGAACGCATCCCATGCCGCGGCCGAAACGCGGTGCGAAGCCCTCGACCGCGCGGGTCCGTTGGAGTTCCTCGTCGATGGCGGACGGTTTCACGATCGCCACGACTCCGATCCCGATGAGCAGGGCGGCCCCCAGCAAGCCGGTGCGCAATCATCGGTTGTCCCGCCATTCATGGCGCCCCGGCCGACAGGCGCGCCGGACCGTGCCGCGAGATCCGGCGCGGAGGACTATATCGGAGGTTCCGGCTCGACGGTTCGTCCTGTCGGCACCGGTCCGAGGACGTACCCGGTGGCGAGGCGGTCGTGGGAGGTCATGACCGGGAGCGGCTGTGGCAACCGAATGCCCCTGGCCATACTCGGCGGCGGTGGCGGGTGGTAGGAAGGCTGGCGGGGGGACGGATGCGGCTGATCGACGACGCGGAGCGGCGGGCCCGGCTGGCGCGCCGGCACGCGCTCGCGCCACGGCACCGGGTGGCGGACGTACCGGCGGCGGTGCGGGCGATGACGGCGCTGCACGGCACCGAGGCGGCCACGCCGTACCTGTCGTTGTTGGCGCGGGTCGACGGGTTCACCCGCGCGGACCTCGACGACGCGCTGTACTCGTCGCGGTCGCTGGTGAAGCAGCTGGCGATGCGCCGCACCCTGTTCGTGTTTCCGCGGGAGCTGCTGCCGGCGGCGGTGAGCGCCCCGTCGGCGCGGGTCGCCGAGCAGGTGGCCGGCCGGCTGGTCAGGGACCTGGAGGCCGGCGGGGTGACCGACGACGGCGCGGGCTGGCTGGCCGCCGCCCGGGAGGCGGTGCTGCGGCGGCTGGCCGGCGGCGCCGAGCTGAGCGCGAAGGACCTGCGGGAGGGCCTGGCCGAGCTGTCCGGCCAGCTGTCCTGGTACGAGCACAAATCGTACGGTGGGGTCGTGCACGTGGCGCCGCGGGTGCTGACCTGGCTGTCGGCGACCGGGGATCTGGTGCGCGGCAACAACTCCGGGCGCTGGCGGGTGTCCCGTCCACTGTGGACACGGATGGACGACTGGCTGGGCGCGCCGCTGCCGCGCTGCGAGCCGCCCGCGGCGTACGAGGTGCTGGTCGAGTCGTACCTGCGGACGTTCGGGCCGGCGACGGAGCGGGATCTGGTGTGGTGGTTCGGCGCGACGAAGGCGGCGATGCGGCGGGCGCTGTCGGACCTGGCCGCGGTGCGGGTGCAGCTGGAGCGTGACCAGACCGGCTGGGTACTGCCGGACGACGTGGCGCCCGAGCCGCCGGTGGAACCGTGGGCGGCGCTGCTGCCTGCACTCGACCCGACGACGATGGGGTGGAAGGACCGCGACTTCTACGTCGACCCGGGGTTCGCGCCGGCGATCTTCGACCGCGCCGGCAACGGCGGCACCACGGTGTGGTGGGACGGCCGCATCGTCGGCGCGTACGTACCGGATGAGGACGGTCGGATCGAGCTGGTCGTGCCGGACGATCCGGGCCGGGCCGCGCGGTCGGCGCTGCACGCCGAGGCCGAACGGTTGGGCGACTGGCTCGACGGCGAGAAGGTCAGCGCGCTGTACACGTCTCCGCTGGTCACCTGGGGCCGCTGAACCGGCGGCCGGCGGTCAGTCGCTGGTGGCGTCGAACTCGACGAGGCCGGCCAGGCACCAGGCGAGCGCGGCCTCCGCGGTCACGAACCGTTCGGCGGGCGGCAGGTGCTGGTGGCCGACCACGGCGGCGCGGTGCCCGGCCGCGGTCAGTTCGGCGAGGGTACGCCGCAGCATGGTCGCCGCGACCGGGTCGAGGTGCCGTACCCGGCTGAGGTCCAGCACGATCCAGGTCGGCGGCGGGGTCGGCGCGGTGAGCGCGTGGACGACGCGTTCGGCGCTGGTGAAGTCGAGGCGGCCCTGCGCGCCGACGAGCCGTACCCGGTCGCCGGCGCGGGCCACGGCGGTGCGTTCGGCGTCGTGCCGGGCGATGCGCCGCAACGTGTCGCCGGCCGCCCCGTCGGTACGGACGGTCGGCGCGGCGGTCGTGGCGTGCATGAGGTGCAGGCCGAAGCGGGACGACACCTCGCGCAGCGCCGCCACCCCGCGTACCGAGTTGCCGGTGGTGTCGAGCGGCGGGCTGAACGCGGCGACGCCGAACCGGCCGGGGCTGACGGCGATGATCCCGCCGGACACGCCGCTCTTGGCGGGCAGCCCGACGCGGACGAGCCAGTCGCCGGACGCGTCGTACATGCCGCAGGTGGCGAGCACCGACAGGACGGCGACCGCGACCGGTTCGGCGACCACCCGTACGCCGGTCACCGGGTTGACCCCGCCGTTGCCGAGCGTCGCCGCCATGACGGCCAGATCGCTTGCGGTGGCGCGGATCGAGCACTGCCGGAAGTACGTGTCGACGCTGTCGTCGACCTCGCCGGGCAGCGCGTCCGCCGCCTTCATCAGGTACGCCAGCGCCCGGTTCCGGTCACCGGTCGCCGCCTCCGAGGCGTACACCTCGGGGTCGATGTCGAGGTCCCGGCCGGCGAACGCGGACAGCACCGCGCGGATGCGCTCGTACCGCTCGGCCGCGTCGTCGCCGGCCACCAGCGCCGTCGCGCAGATCGCGCCCGCGTTGATCATCGGGTTGGCGGGGCGGCCCGTCGCCCGGTCCAGGCTGATCGCGTTGAACGCCTCGCCGCTCGGTTCGGTCCGCAGCCAGCGCGACACCTCGTCGACGCCCCGGTCGGCGAGCGCCAGCGCGTACACGAACGGCTTGGACACCGACTGCAACGTGAACGCCACGTCGGCGTCGCCGGCCTGGTACCGGTGGCCCTCGGTGCTGGCCATCGCCACCCCGAACAGCGTCGGATCGGCGAGCGCGAGCCGCGGAATGTAGCTGACGATCTCGCCGGCCGACAGGACGCCGACCTCCGCGTGCACCTCGGCGAGCGCGCGCGTCACCGCGCCGGCCGTACTCCGCCCGGTCATGAGCCCCCTCCCGCACCACGTCGTGCAGCGATTCCCGCCCTATCCTGACCCATCGGTCGTACCGGGCGGTGTGCGGCTCCGGCAACCGACGTCGGCCCGGCGACTTGCGGTCCACCCGGGCCGGTGGTACCCACGGGGGTCCGTCGTCGAGAGTGGGGTCCGGAGCGCATGCCCGATGTGATGAGCCTCGCCGGCGACGAGCGGCGCGACCTCGCCGACTTCCTCGCCACGCTCACCCCGGAGCAGTGGGAACGCCGGTCGCTGTGCGCGGACTGGACGGTCCGCGAGGTCGTGGTGCACGTCGTCAGCTACGAGGAGCTGGGGCCGCGCGGCACCGTCGCCCGGCTGGTACGCGGGCGGTTCAGCCTGGACCGGACGAACCCGATCGGCGTACGCGCCGGTGCCGACGCCTCGCCCGCCGAGGTGCTCGACCACCTCCGGGAGCACCTGCGGCCGCGCGGGATCACCGCCGCGTTCCGTGGCCGGATCGCCCTCACCGACGGGCTGATCCACCACCAGGACATCCGCCGCGCGCTCGACCTGCCCCGCGAGGTACCGGCGGAGCGGCTGCTGGTGACGCTGCCGTTCGCGTTGCGGGCGCTGGCGTTGCCGAGCCGGCGCGACGCCCGCGGGCTGCGGCTGGTCGCGACCGACCTCGACTGGACGCACGGGAAGGGCCCCGAGGTACGCGGTACCGGCGAGGCCCTGCTCATGGCGATCGCCGGGCGGCGGGCCGCGCTCACCGACCTGGACGGCCCCGGCGCCCCGCTGCTCGCCCGGCGCGTCGCCGCCCGCCTCGCCTGATTCCCTTGTACTCCAACGGTTCCGGCGCGTGCCGCGGTTAGAGGTCCGGACAGAAGGGCGTCGGATGGCTGGCGAGGCTCGGGGCGGGGCTGCCAAGGCGGAGGTGCAGTCGCACACCGGTGTTGGATGCGACTGCTGCCGACAACGTCGGCAGCGTCGTCCTGAGCCCGCCAGGCGCCGACAGTCCTTTCTGTCAGGACCTCTCAGTCCGCGGGGGTGATGTTGTAGTTGCGCCGGAACACGTTGCCGGGGTCGTACGTGCGCTTCACCGCGGCGAGCCGCCGGCGCGTGGCCGCCGGGTACATGGCCGCCACGTCCGCGGGCCGGTCCGTACTGGCGAAGTTGGGGTAGGCGCCGGTCACGTACGGGTCGATGCGCCGCATCAGCTCGTCCAGCAACGGTTCGCCGTGCGCGACGGCCAGCTCGTCGCCCATCGCCACGGCGGTGACCAGCGCGGCGTGCCCGCGGTGCGCGAACGCGGTGGCGTCCGGCGCGACGCGGTCGACGGCGCCGCCGAGCGCGCGGACGTTCACCGCCACCATGGGCGCGGCGGACGCCGCGACCAGCGCCTCGATCAGCGCCGGGGTGAACTCGCGGACGAACGTGCTGCGCACCGCCATCCGGAAGCCGGGCGGCAGCCCCGGCAGCTCCGCCAGGATCTCCGGGTACGGCACGGGTCGCAGGTCGTCGCCCAGCTCCGGTACGTCGGGCCGCAGCGGTCGTACGGCGGTCTCGGCGGCGGCCGGGTCTCCGCCGGCGTAGCAGACCGACAGCATCGCGGGGCCGTCGCCGGGCGCCAGGTCCACCGCGCTGGTCAGCTCGTCCGGCGCGGCGGCGGCGTGCCGGGCCCAGTGCCGGAGCACGTCCGCGGCCCGCTCCCCCGGGTACCGGACGGTCCCGTACACGACGTCGGTGACGGGCTGCGCGACCAGCTCGAACGCGGTGACGACGCCGAGGTTGCCGCCACCGCCGCGCAGCGCCCAGTACAGGTCTTGGTGTTGGGTGGCGCTGGCGCGTACCGGTGTGCCGTCGGCGAGGACGACGTCGGCGGCGACCACGGCGTCCAGGGCGAGCCCGTACCGGCGGGTGAGCCAGCCGATGCCGCCGCCGAGCAGCAGCCCGCCGACGCCGACGTTCGCGGTGTCGCCGGAACTCAGCGCCAGCCCGTACCCGGCGAGGGTCTTCGACACCCGGCCCCAGGTGGCGCCGCCACCGATCCGCACCAGCCGCCGCGCGGGATCCACCACCTCCACCCCGTCCAGGTACGACAGGTCGAGCACGATCCCGCCGTCGTTGGTGGCGAAGCCGGCCGTGTGGTGCCCGCCGCCGCGTACCGAGACGGTCAGCCCCTCGGTACGGGCGTGGTCGAGTGCCGCCGCGACGTCGCCCGCGCCGCGGCACCGGACCACCAGCGCCGGCCGGCCGGCGTGCACGAACGTGCGCCGCAGCTCGTCGTACCCGGTGTCGCCCGGTGTGAGGACCTCGCCGTCCAGTCGCCCGATCATGCCTGCCTCCCCGTCTCGATCACGACCACCGGCAGCTCCCGTACGGTGCGTGCCTGGTAGCGCGCGTAGCCCGCGTACGTCCGGACGATCCGCGACCACAGCTCGGCCCGTTCGGTACCGGACGCGACCCGCGCCACCATCCGGCGGGTCACCCCGCGGAACGTCACCCGGACCGCCGGCTCGGCGCGCAGGTTCAGGTACCAGGACGGGTTGCGGTCGTCACCGCCGAACGACGCGACGAGCACGATCCGGTCGGCGTCACTCACCGGTACGGCGAGCATCGTGGCCCGCTCCACCCCGGTACGCCGGCCGACGGTGACCAGTTCGGCGACCGGCATGCCCATCGCCCGGCCGAGCAGGCGGCCCTTCGTGGCGCGGAAGACCCGCCGGTGCATCCCGGTCGACAGGCGGAACAGCCGGTCCTTCACCCGCGGTCCCCGTGTTGTGTGGTCGGCCCGGGATCCGCCCGGCGCCGCGTGCATCCCTGCTGTGTTCATGCCGTCGATGCTGGTGCGGCCACTGCGCCCCGTCGTCGGTCACCGGATGACACCTGGCGTTGCCACCGCCGTGACAGACGGTGGCGGCGACTACCACGTGGGGCGCAGTCCACACCTCCGTACCGGGTAGGACGCGGTGGCCCGGACGCTCGGCTAGCGTTCCCGGTATGAGACGAGCGGGTGCCGCCACGGGGCGTCTCCGGGAGGCGGGGCTGGTGGTGGGGGTCGCCGCGGCGGCGACACTCGCGGGCCTGATCGCGCCGGTCGACCGCACCCACCTCGACCCCCTCGGGTACGCGGTGCCGCTGGTGGGCGCGCTGTCGCTGCTGGCCCGGCGGCGCGTGCCGAACGTGGTGGTCGTGGTGACCACGGTCTGCGTCGCCGTCTACTACGACCTCGGCTACCCCGGGTACGGCGCGTCCCTGCCGCTGATCGTCGCCCTGTACACGGCGGTCCTGGCCGGGCACCGGCGGATCGCGCTGGTACCGCTGGCCGGGCTGCTGGTCGGCACCGTCACGCGGGTCGTGACCGGCAGCCCGCTGCGGGAGTCGTCGCAGAGCGCGTTCCTGCTCGCCGGGTGGCTGGTGGCCGCGGTGGCGATGGGCGCCGGCCATCGTCAGTGGCGGGCGTACGTGCGGCAGCTGGAGAAGCGCGCGCTCGACGCGGAACGTACCCGGGAGGAGGCGGCGCGTCGCCGCGCCGCCGAGGAACGCCTGCACATCGCCCGCGAACTGCACGACTCGCTGACCCACAGCATCTCGGTCATCACCATGCAGGCCGGCGTCGCCGTACACCTGGCGAACAAGCGCGGCGAGCCGGTACCCGAGGCGCTGACCGCGATCCAGGCCGCCGGCCGCGACGCCAACCGCGAACTGCGCGCCACGCTCGGCGTCCTGCGCGCCGAGTCCGACGACCCGGTCACCGGCGTCGACGCGCTGCCCGAACTCGTCGCCCGCTCCGCCACCGCCGGCATGCCCGCCACCCTCACCCGCTCCGGTACTCCGGTGGCGCTGCCGGCCGCCGTCGACCGCGCCGCGTACCGGATCGTGCAGGAGGCGCTGACGAACGCCGGGCGGCACTCGGGCGCCGCGGCCGCCACCGTCGAGGTACGCCACCTGCCGGACGCGCTCGTCGTCGAGGTGTGCGACGACGGCGGCGCCACCCCGGACTCGCCGCCCGTACCGGGGATCGGGCTGCTCGGCATGCGCGAGCGGGTCACCGCGCTCGGCGGCACCCTCGACGCCGCGCCCCGCCCCGAAGGCGGCTTCCGGGTACGCGCCGAGCTGCCGCTGCGGGTCACCGCGTGATCCGGGTACTGCTGGTCGACGACCAGGCGCTGATCCGCGGCGGGCTGCGCGCGCTGCTGTCCGCCGAGTCCGACATCGAGGTCGTGGCGGAGGCCGCCGACGGCCGTGCCGGTGTCGCGCTCGCCGCCGAGCACCGGCCCGACGTCGCGCTGCTCGACGTCCAGATGCCGGTCATGGACGGGATCGAGGCCACCCGCCGGATCGTCGCCGACCCGAGCCTCGCCGACGTGCACGTCGTGATCCTGACCAACTACGGCCTCGACGAGTACGTGTTCACGGCGCTGCGCGCCGGCGCGAGCGGCTTCCTGCTCAAGGACACCGAACCCGCCGACCTGATCACCGCGGTACGGGTCGCGGCCCGCGGCGACGCGCTGCTGTCCCCCGCCGTCACCCGCCGGCTCATCGCCGAGTTCGTGGCGCGGCCGGCGGAGATGCTGCCCCCGGCCGGGCTCGACGTCCTCACCAACCGGGAACGCGAGGTCGTCGAACTCGTCGCGTACGGGCTGAGCAACGACGAGATCGCCGCGCGCATGGTGATCAGCCCGGCGACCGCCAAGACGCACGTCAGCCGCGCCATGACCAAGCTCGGCGCCCGCGACCGCGCCCAGCTCGTCGTCGTCGCCTACCGCACCGGCCTCGTCACCGCGTCCCCACCTCGCTGACCCGGAAACGGTGCGGTTGAGCCGATCCGCGACTCACACGTCCCGGCCGTACTGGAGTTCGGTGCCGCAGGCGCGGTAGCCGAGCCAGGTGAGATCGAGCCGGGAGTACCGGAGGTCGCGGGTGTGGGTGCGGCCGCGCCGCTCGTACCACCGGACGCTGCCCGGGTCGTCGACGGCGCGGCCGCGGAGCCGCTCCGCGCCGCGGTCGCGCAGGTGCGCCAGGATCGCGTCGTACAGCCGGTTTCCGCCGTACGGCGTGCCCGCGGCCCCGGTGTCCGGTACACGCCGGCCCGGATGCGTTGCGGCGCACCGCGGTCCCGCGGGCGACGGCGCCCACCGGCACCGCGGCGTTCGTACCCAGGGGCGGGAAAGGCAGGCGCTGCAACGGTCTCCGCCCTGCCGCGCGGGATGTCGCAAACTCCCGTCCTGTCATCCCTGATTCCCCGCCGCGGGCCGGACAGCCGGCCTAGTCTTCGTGGGGAGGCAAGGTGGGCCCCGGCGGTGGGAGCCGTGGTGTCGGCGTGTGACGGCACGTCGACGGTTCCGGGCGCCGTCGTGACTCGCCCGTGGCCGCGCACCGGCGCGGTCGCCAAGTTCCTTGTGTACCAAGCGATGCGGGCCGCGCGCGGCGGTCGGGCCGGCATCGGAACCGGGCGACGAGCAGGTGGCCCGGGCGCAACGGCACCGTTCCGCGATGCGACGGCGGAAAGGGAACGGACAATGCTTGATCCCGATCCACCGTTCCGGCGGATCCGGCGCCACGACGGCTACCTGCCGTTGACGGACCTCGGCCTGATCGGCGACGGTGCGACGGCGGCGCTGGTGGGGCTGGACGGGTCCATCCCGTGGATGTGCCTGCCGCGCTTCGATTCCCCGCCGCTGTTCTGCGGGCTGCTCGACCAGGCCGACGGCGGCGCGTTCACCGTCGCGCCCGAGGGCGCGGTCGAGGCCCGCCAGCGGTACGAGCCGGACACCGCGGTCCTGGTGACCGAGCTGGCGAGTACGACCGGGAAGGTGCGGGTCACCGACGCGCTGGCGTTGCGGTCCGGCGCGGACCTCACCGACGACGCCCCGGCCCAGCGCGCCGAACTCGTCCGTTCCGCCGTCGTACTCGACGGGGACGTGCGGCTGCGCGTGGACGTCCGCCCGCACGGCGGGGTGCACGTGCGCGCGCTGTTCAGCGGGCTCGAACTCCAGGTGCCCGGCCGGCCGGACCTGCGCCTGCACCTGCGGTCGAGCCGGCCGCTCGACGGGCCGACCACCACGTACGACCTGCGCCGGGGGGACCGGGTGGACCTGGTGTTGTCGTGGCGGCGGCAGCACCGGCACCACCGGTTCGACGCGACGACGCTGCTGCGCGACACGGCCGACGCGTGGCGCCGGTGGATGCGGCGCTGCACGTACGAGGGGCCGGAGGAGGCGCTGGTCCGGCGCTCCGCGATCACCCTGAAGCTCTGCGACGACTGGGTGAACGGCTCGGTCGTGGCGGCGCCGACGTCGTCGCTGCCGGCACCGATCGGCGGCGTACGCAACTGGGACTACCGGTACGTGTGGATCCGGGACGCCGCGTTCGCCGTGTTCGCGATGCGCCGGATCGGGTTCGGCGACGAGGCCGACGCGTTCCTCGGCTGGGTGCTCGACGCGTTCGAGCGGAGCCGCACCCCGCGCATCATGTACGACCTCGACGGTGGCCGGGTGCCCGACGAGGTCCAGGACGCCGCGCTCGCCGGATACCGGAACTCCGCCCCCGTACGGTGGGGCAACGGCGCGGCCGACCAGCGCCAGCACGACGTGTACGGCGAGGTCCTGGACTGTGCCGACCAGTGGCTGCGCGCCGGCGGCGACCTGGAGCCGGGGCTCTGGGCCGGCCTGGCCGGGCTCGCCGACACGGCACGGCACGCGTGGCGGCAACCCGACCAGGGCATCTGGGAGGTACGCAGCGAGGGCCGCGTCTTCACGTACTCGGCGGCGATGTGTCAGGTGGCGCTGGACCGCGCCGCGGCCATCGGCGAACGGCTGCACCTGTCCGGGCCGGTCGACACCTGGCGCGCCGCCGCGGACAAGCTGCGCCAGTCGATCCTCGACCAGGCGTGGGACGAGGACGCGCGCACCCTCCGCGAACACCTCGACGGTACGGGTGGCCTGGACGCGAGCCTGCTCGCGCTGCCGCCGAGGCTGGTCGTACCCGCCGACCATCCGCGGATGATCGCCACCACCGCGGCCGTCGCCGACCGCCTGTCCGCCGGCAACGGCCTGCTCTACCGGTACCTGCACGACGAGTCGACGGACGGGCTGCCCGGTGACGAGGGCGCGTTCCTGCTGTGCAGCTTCTGGTTGGTGGACAACCTCACCGGCCAGGGCCGGATCGAGGAGGCCGAGCAGCTGTACGCGTCGCTCTGCGCCCGGGCGAGCCCGCTCGGGCTGCTGTCCGAGCAGGTCCATCCGACGACCGGCGAGTTCATGGGCAACTTTCCGCAGGCGTTCAGCCACATCGGCGTGATCGCCAGTGGCGTGAACCTCGCGCGGGCGAGGCAACGGAGAGCGGGGACCAGATGATCGACCGACTTGCCATCGTGGGGGCGACCGGCGACCTCACCGCCCGCTACCTCCTGCCGGGACTGGCCGCCCTGTACGCGGCGGGTCAGCTCGGCGACGACTTCGAGCTGGTGTGCACCGACCGCAAGGACTGGGACACCGACACGTACCGGTCGTGGGCGGGCGCGCAGCTCGACCGGCTCGGCAGTACGTGGCCGGAGCACGCCCGCAAGCAGGTGGTGTCGGCGGCCCGGTTCCAGCAGTGCGACATCACCGACGTCGCCGCGGTGAAGGCCCTCGTCGGCGGTACGGCACCGCTGGCGGTGTACCTCGCGCTCCCGCCGGCCGTGTTCGCGCCCGCGGTGTCCACATTGGAGCGTGCCGTACTCCCGTCGGGCAGCCGGATCGTCCTGGAGAAGCCGTTCGGTGAGGACCTGGACAGCGCGGTACGGCTGAACCGGCTGCTGGCCGAGGTCGTACCCGAGGAGGCGGTGTTCCGGGTCGACCACTTCCTGGCCATGTCGACGGTGGAGAACATCCTCGGCAGCCGGCTCGCCAACCGCGTCCTGGAGGTCATCTGGAACAGCGCGAACATCGCGGCCGTCGACATCGTCTGGGACGAACGCCTCACGCTGGAGGACCGCGCCGGCTACTACGACGGCACCGGCGCGCTCAAGGACATGCTGCAGAACCACCTGCTCCAGATCCTGTGCCTGGTGGCGATGGAGCCGCCGGTCAGCCTCGGCGAACGCGACCTGCGCGACCGCAAGATGGACATGCTGCGCTCGATCCGGCCGTTCACCGACGCCGACGTCGCCCAGCGCAGCCGGCGCGCCCGGTACCTCGCCGGCCGGATCGGCGACCGCACCGTGCCCGCGTACGTCGACGAGAACGGTGTCGATCCGACGCGGCGCACCGAGACCTTCGCCGAGATCGAGCTGGAACTCGACAACTGGCGGTGGGCCGGCACGCCGTTCCGGTTGCGTACCGGGAAGGCGTTGGGGCGGGACCGGATGGAGGTGGCCGTACGGTTCCGCGACGTCCCGCACATGCCGTTCGGTCACGCCGGCGAGATCCTGCCCAACGTGCTGCGCTTCGGTCTCGTACCGGAGACGCTGAGCCTGGACCTGATCGGCAACGGGCCGCAGGCGTTCTCGTTCGCGCCGCTGCGGCTCGCCGCGCAGATGCCGCCGCCCGACCTCCCGCCGTACGGGCGGCTGCTGCAGGAGGTACTCACCGGCAACGCCGCGCTGTCCATCCGCGGTGACGAGGCGGAGCAGGCGTGGCGCGTGGTCGAACCCGTACTGGCGGCGTGGGACGAGGGGCGCGTCCCGCTGGAGGAGTACCCGGCCGGGTCGGACGGGCCCGCACCCCGGCGCCGGCCGGACCCGGACTGACCGAGCCCGACGGACCGGCCGAAGGCAAGGGGCGCAACAGAAAGGCGAGAGGCGATGGACCGGGACCGACCGCAGCTCCGGAGCCAGCGGCTGCGCCTGGTGAACCACCAGGGCGACGCGCTGCGCCTCGGCATGAACTGGACCGAGGAGGATCTCGGCAAGCCGCAGGTCCTCGTCGACTCCGCGTACGGGATGGGCCACCCCGGCACGTTCCACTTCCGGGAACTCATCGAGGAGGTCAGCAACGGCGTGTACGAGTCCGGCGGCAAGCCGGGGGTGTTCGCGGTCAGCGACATCTGCGACGGCGTCGTCCAGGCCACCAGCGGCATGAGCTACTCGCTGATCTCGCGCGACATCATGGCCGCGATGGTGGAGATCCACGCCCTCGGGCACCCGCACGACGGCATGGTCCTCATCTCCGGCAACGACAAGTCGGTCCCCGCGCACCTGCTTGCCATCGCCCGCTGCAAGCTCCCGGCCATCCACCTGCCGGGCGGTACCCAGCTCAACGCGCCCGACTACGTCACCTCGAACAAGATGTGGGAGATGGGCGCCGCGGTCGAACGCGGCGAACTGCCCCGCGAGGACCTGGAGAGCGCGCAACGCGGCGCCTGCCCCACGTGCGGCGCCTGCCAGTTCATGGGCAGCGCGAGTACCGGGCAGGTGTTGGCGGAGGCGCTCGGGTTGGCACTGCCCGGATCCGCGCTCGTCCCCGCGCCCCTGACCAAGCTCCTCCGGTACGCCCGCGCAACCGGCAAGCAGCTCGTCGACATGATCGAGCGCGACCTGACGCCGCAACGGATCCTGACCCGCGAGGCGTTCGAGAACGCGATCGTGCTGCACGCGGCCATCGGCGGATCCACCAACGCGCTGCTGCACCTGCCCGTCATCGCGCGGGAGGCGGGCGTGGACATCGGGATCGACGACTTCGACCGCATCCACCGCCGCGTACCGGTGCTGGCCAACGTCAAGACCACCGGCCGCTACCCCGTCGAGTACTTCTGGTACGCGGGCGGGGTGCCGGCCGTGATGCTGGAACTGCGCGAGATGCTGCACCTGGACTGCCTGACCGTCACCGGCAAGACGCTCGGCGAGAACCTGGACGAGATCGAGCGCGACCCGTTCTTCTTCGCCGAACGGTTGGGATACCTCAACAACTTCCGGATCGACAAGGAGGAGATCATCCGGCCGCGGTCCGAACCGTTCGCCACCGACGGCGGACTTGCCATCCTGTACGGCAACCTCGCACCCGAGGGCGCGATGATCAAGACCTTCTCGGTACCCGAACAGATGCACGTGCACACCGGACCGGCCCGGGTGTTCGACTTCGAGGACGAGGCGATCCACGCGCTGCTCCAGCGCCAGATCTCGCCCGGCGACGTGCTCGTCATCCGGTACGAGGGCCCGCGCGCCAACGGCATGCCCGAGATGTACTACGCCGCCGCGATCCTGTCGTCCGACCGCGTCCTCAACACCACCACCGCGATCGTCACCGACGGCCGGTACTCCGGCGCCATGCGCGGACCGTGCATCGGCCACGTGGCGCCCGAAGCACTCGACGGCGGCCCCATCGCGCTGGTGGAGGAGGGCGACCTCGTCTCCATCGACGTACCGGAACGCCGGCTGGACATCGTCGGCGTCAAGGGCGAACACCGCCCACCGGACGAGATCGACGCCGTACTCACGCAGCGACGCGGCATCTGGCGGCCGCAGGCATCGCGCCACGACACCGGAATCCTCTCCCTGTACTCGCGGGTCGCCCGCAGCAGCAGCGACGGAGCCTCCATCACGTAGCCGCATCCACCGCCGTCCTCGTCGGGAAGGTGATCGAGAATGACGCAGCACAACGGGTACACGGTCGTCATCGCCGACTCCGACTTCGGCGACGCCGACATCGAACGCGCGATCGTCGAGGGCGCCGGGCACCGGCTGGTCGCCGCGGACTGCCGTACCGAGGACGACGTGATCGCCGCCGCGCGCGACGCCGACGCCGTCCTCGCGCAGTACGCGACGGTCGGGTCACGTGCCATCGACGCGTTCACCCGCTGCAAGGTCATCGCCCGGTACGGCACCGGTACCGACATCGTCGACGTGGATGCCGCCACCCGCAACGGAATCCTGGTCACCAACGTCCCCAACGACTGGTGCCAGAACGAGGTCGCCGACCACGCGATGGCGCTGCTGCTCGCCGCCGTACGCAAGGTCTGCACGTACCACGGCGCCACCCGCACCGGCACGTGGCGGTGGCAGACCGGCGAACCGATCCACCGCATGCAGGGCCGTACTCTCGGGCTGTTGTCGTTCGGCGCGATCGCCCAGTCCATCGCCGCGCGGGCGCACGCGTTCGGGATGCACGTCGTCGCGCACGACCCGTACATGCCGGGCGACGACGTGATCGCGCACGGCGCCATGCCCGTGACGTTCGACGAGCTGATCGAGGAGTCCGACTACCTGGTGATCCAGGCGCCGCTCACCAAGGAGACGCACCACCGCATCGGCGCGGCCGAACTCCGCCGGATGAAGCCCACCACGATCCTCGTCAACACCGCCCGCGGCCCCATCGTCCGCGACGACGCGCTGTACCAGGCGCTCACGGAAGGCTGGATCGCCGGCGCCGGGCTCGACGACATCGAGGAGGAACCGGCCAAGGTACGCGACTGGCGGCCCACCAACCCGCTGTTCGGCCTGGACAACGTCCTCATCACCCCGCACGCCGCCTACTACTCCGAGGAGGCGATCCGCACCGTCCGGGACTTCGCCGCGCACGAGGTCGTCCGGGTACTCGGCGGGCAGCCGCCGCTCTCCCCCGTCAACGCCGCCCAACTCGCCAGCATCCACCTGCACCACTGAGTACGCCCGGCCTCCCCGTCTGGTCAGCCCGATGTACGCGCAGCCCGCACCGAGCTTCGGGATCTCCGAGTCGTGCTTGTCCAACTGGCTGCGTACCGCGGACGTGGAAGACGGCCAACGTCCCGGGCGTGACCCGCGCGATCGGCAACCCCGACACACGACGGCTTCTCGACGCTCTCGACCAGGCCACCGGCGACGCTGAGCCACGCCGGCTGAGATCGCGGCAGCAGGTCCGCCGGCATCGTCGGCAGAAACCGTGACAGATACCCCTGGCATGTCATGGAATCTGTCGGCAATCCACGTCGACACACCGCAGCTCCCAGCGGAACGACTTCTGAAGGATGCGATGGGGAGGGGCCGCCTCAGATGTTCGTCGAGCACTCCTTGGCCCAGTCAGCGAAGAACACCCGGGTTGCGGCAACATCGGCAGGCGGCAGCGGGATCTCATCGTCTCCGTACCGGGCGATCATCCGCATCGTCTCGCCGAGAACGCCCACATCGAACCCCGGGTCGATCTGGGCCGCGCGCCGCAGCAGGGTGTCTTTCCCGAACCGGCGCGCAAGGCGGTACACGTCGGCGAAGTCGCGGCGTTCCGCCCGCCCGAACAGGGCGAGTAGTTTCCGGCCGGCAAGTTCTTCAGCCTCCAGCGTCGGGCCGAGGACCGTGACAATCGGCGGCTTGAGCGGCTGGGAGTCGATGGCGATGTCGACAACGGTGTGGGCGTCGCGGCTGGACACGAGCAGGCGGCAAAACGTTGCGCTCTCGCGCCCGACCTGGACCCCGAAACCGCGGTCTTCGAGTGCCACGACCAGCGACGTTTTGGCTGGCGACACCGACTCGATGGGCGTGGAGGCGAACAGGTCGATGTCGTCGGTCGTCCGGTCGATGAGGTTGGAGGCCAGCAGTGCTGCGCCACCTGAGACGACGTATCCGCGTGACTCCGGCATCTCGAAGAAGATCTGCGCGACGGTTACCTGGATGTCGGTGAGGTTGCTGCTGTCGCCCACTACGCGACCTCCCGGTCGCCGGGCTCTCCTGTGACGACTGGGTTCCACGCGTCGCGTACGGCGATCGGCAGGACGAGTTCGTCCCACAGGTCTGCGAGTAGCGCGCCGTCGATGTAGGTGAGGACGTCGTTGGGGGTGCCTTCGCGGAGAACGATCTCGTACACCCATGCGCGGTCTCGGCGGTTCCGCATGTTGAAGCTGCGGCCGGTGTCGGACCAGTTCAGCGACAACGGCAGCACGACCGTGGCGAGCGCCTTCTCGACGGGAAGTCGCGGCAGCACGTTCGGGACCTCGACGGGCAGCCCACGATAGGTGGCGACCTCTCGAAACTCGACCTTCGGCGCGATGGACAGTTCGTAGCCAGCGGCGTTGAGGATGCGGCTGGCGACGGCCAGGGTTGGGGAGATGCGGCCGTGTTCGTAGGCGGACAGGTTGGGGCGTGCGGTTCCTGCGGCGGCGGCCACGGCGGCCTGGGTGAGCCCGGCTGCCTGGCGGGCTTGGGTCAGGAGCGTTGCCGGATCCATACCCCGAGCGTAGCGGAACATATACCTACCGGCTAGCCGACCGGCCCGCCCCCTCTCGACGCCCGCGCCGCGTCCACGACCGCCGGGCCATCACCAGGCCACGGGGCCGTGGCAGCGGAGTGCAGCGACAACGCTGAATTATCGATCGTGTCCGACACGATGACGGATACGACACGAACATTGACGACCGAGACGATTGAGGCCGTACTGGCAATGATCGACGCTCTCAACGCCGAGCAACAGCCGTCGAGGGCGACGATCGGCCCGGAACCAACGGACTTGGGAGCGGGCGGACAGGTTCCCCCGCGTACGAGGTGCCGGCGCGTGAGAAGCGCGCATACGTCGTGCCGACCCAGCGGGCCCACTGACGTAGCCACCTGGCTCGGGGCACCGGATCGGCTCGACCGGGCGCGATTGCCGGTCCGGCACACGATGGCATCGCGGTACGCCTGGCGCCACGTGGCCGCGACGCGGATCCCACCGACACTCCGGTACCGACGACAACCGTTGCCGTCAGGCAAGGACGGCCGGGCGCGACCGGTGCACCGCAGCCACCTGTACGAGGGTTGGCCGGATTCCTTGCCGCGCCGCCGATCCTCGGGCGATCCGGCTGGTACGTGTGACCGCGTCCCGCCTCGACGATCCATACCGCCGGTCGGTGACCGCGAACCGGGGGCGGTGGCGCGCCTCGTCTCCCTGTCGCCGGATCCCTGGTGCGGATCGGATCCGTGTCCCACAGCGGGTCACGCCAGTCCAGGACGTACGTGGTCCGGCGGTGGCCAGAGACCGCAGTGGTGTGCGGTCTTCACGTCGACCGGCCGGATGGCGCCCGGAGCGAGTGCGAGTGCGGTGTTCGCCGCGCCGAGACGGGGCCACCTCTTCCGGTGCGGACCGTTCGGGTCGCCGGTTCTGACGAACCGGGTCCAGTAGGCGATGAGGTGGTCGGCGAGGTGGCGCTGGGCGGCGGTGAGCCGGGGGCCGTCCGGGAAGTCGAAGAGGGAGAACGTGTCGGCGCCGTGCGCGGTGGCGGGCCGCACGCGGGCCGGCAGGGGCTGTCCGCTGGGGGTGGGCGCGGACGGGTCGTCGAAGACGTACGCGTAGGTGCGCGCCGTCCTGGCGTGCTCGCGGCCGGACCTCCAGGAGGGGCAGATCCAGCCGCTGTCGGTGAACACCCGGCTTGCGGCTGCGGTCGGCGAGGGGAACCGTGCCGCCGGGTACCGCCGCTGCACGCTCGGGGCGTCCGGCCCGAAGGCGGTCCGGAGTATTGCCGCGTACTGGCGGGCGGTGATGCCGTCCGGGTGGACCGCGAGGGTGAACTCGACGTGCTCGTCGTGGGTGTTGCCTTGCACGAGTGGCACGGCCGCTTCCCGACCGGCGGCGAACACCGCGGCCGGCTCCCGCGGTACGAGGCCGGTGCCGTAGGCGATGAGCGGGAACAGCGTCGTGTACGGCAGCAGTTCGGCGGCGGTCTTGCGGCGCAGGCAGGCCACGTCGGGGCAGGACAAGTGGCTGGCGACGGCCCGGCCGGTGGCCCGGATCGTTCCGATGGGATGCCAGGACGAGATCGCGCCGACGCCCTCGCCCATCGCTCCGGCCGGGTGCCGGGTCGAACACGACCCGCTCTGTACGATCGCGCGCTGGAACAGGCCGCGAGCGGCGGGTGCGGTCATCAGGGTGCACGTACTCATCGCGCCGGCCGATTCGCCGGCCAGGGTGACCGTGCCGGGGTCGCCACCGAACGCGGCGATGTTGGCGCGTACCCAGCGCAGCGCCGCGATCTGGTCCTGCAGACCGAAGTTGCTGCTGTCGCCGAGGTCGGGATGGGCGAAGAAGCCGAACACGCCGAGCCGGTAGTTGACCGTCACGACCACGATGTCCCCGGTGCGGACCAGCCGGGACGGGTCGTGGATCGAGCCGGCGCCGGTGATGAAGCCACCGCCGGGCACCCACACCATGACCGGCCGTCCCTCGCCGTGCCGGGTCGGTACGGCGGGCGTGGTCACCTCCAGGGTCAGGCAGTCCTCGCTCTGCGGGGTGCCCTTCGGCATGTCGGGCGCCTCGGGTTGCAGGCATGCCGGGCCCGCCGTCGTCGCGTCGCGGGTTCCCGTCCACGGGACCACGGGCTGCGGCGGGCGCCAGCGTCGCGCCCCGACGGGCGGGGAGGCGTACGGGATGTCGCGGAACCGGCGCACCCCAGCGTGGACCGCTCCTCGTACGGCGCCGGACGCGGTCCGGACGACCGGGTCGGCGGCGTCGTGCGCGGAGGTTGACGTGCCCCCTGGCACTGCCATGGCCACGCTCGCCAGTACGGCGAGAGCGACGGTCGTCGCCGTTGCGCGGCCGCTCATTCGCCGCGCCCGCCCTGCTTGGCCCGCACGCTGCCCCAGCCGGCCAGGAGTACGCCGACGGCGGCCACCACCGCGTAGCACGCCAGCCGCACCGGGAACCCGCCTGGCAGCCAGCCGAGGAGCCCGGCGTTGGCGTGGTCGGCCAGTAACCGGATACCGCCCTGCACTCCCAGCGCGAGCAGGACCATGCCGGCGATCAGGCCCGTGATGCGTTTCATGAGTCGACTCCCCGCCCTGACGAGAGGTGATCGCGGAGGGCCCTGGTTCCTCCGCGGTTTATGGTTCGATCGAACCATAACACGTGTTGATACGATCGCACCACGACGTACCGCGGGCTCGCCGCACGAGGAGAGACAGGCCGAACATGCCCCGCCAGGTGGACCACGACGCGCGCCGCCGCCAGATCGCGGAGGCCGTGTGGCGCCTGGCCGCGCGCGGCGGACTGGAAGACGTGACACTGCGCCAGGTGGCCGCCGAGGCCGGGGTCTCCGCGCGACTGCTGCAGTACTACTTCGGAACCCGCCCCCAACTGCTGCTCGGCGCGCTGGAGATCCTCAACACCGAGGGCGAGCAGCGCGCGCGGCAGCGCATCGAGCTCCTCGGCGACGATCCCGGCACGCATGCGATCGTGCGCGGCGTACTCCTGGAGTTGCTCCCCCTCGACGAGGAGCGACACGACCGGCACCTCGTGTACGTGGCGTACTTCGTGCGGTTCCTGTCCGACCCCGACCTCGCCCCGGCCGCACGCCAGGCGCCACCCGCGTTGGAGAACCTGGTGACCGGCCTACTGACCCACGCCCAGGAACTCGGCGAGGTACGCCCAGACGTCGACGCCCCGGCCGAGGCCGCGTACCTGGTGGCAGGAGCCGAGGGCCTGCAGTCCCGCATGCTGCTCGGGCAGTACACGCCGGAGCAGGCCGTGGCACTGATCGATCACCAGCTCGCCCGCGTCTTCAACGCCGAGACCGGCGAGCGCCCTCAGCCCGACTCGGCCTGACCACGGCCCCGACCGGTCACTCTCCCGCGTAGCTGCTGAAGGTCCACACGTGCCGCTCCGGATCGACACACGAGTACTCGCGGACGCCGGCCGGGGAATCGTGCACCGGGTTCACGATCCGTGCGCCGGCCGCCTCGGCACGAGCCTGATGCGCGTCGAGCCGTTCGTCGGCGACCCGGACACACAGGTTCTGACTGCCGCCCTTCAGTACGAGGGGGCTGTGCAGCTCGTACCCGTCGTCGTCGCGGTCGCGGCTGACGAAGATCAGGTCGGAGCCGGCCCGCAGCTGGGCGTGCTCGACTTCCCCGTCCGCTCCGGTGACCACGAAGTGCCGTACGAAGCCGAAAGCCTCGGTGAGAAAAGCGACGGCGGCACCCGGCTGCGCGTACCTGAGGTTCGGGAAAACGCTCTGCTGCGAGGGCATCTCGGACACGCGGCCAGGTTACCCCGACTGCGGGCAGGCCGGTTGTGATGCCACACGTTCGCGGGTGGATCCGGCCGGCAGCCGGCAACGAGCGGCCGCTCGGGCACAGACCGGCACGCGACATCGCGACGCGGGCCCCCGCCGCCCAGTCGCCGCGGCCGGACTCGCACCGTCCACAGTGGATACAGGAGTCGCCGCGAGGCCGGCTGCCCCTTGGCGCGCAGGGCATCGACGGCACCGCCGCCTCGGCACCGCCCGGCGCACCGCACGCCCCGCGCCGGGCAGCACCGCCGCTGGGGAATTTTCCAACGCCGCGTCAGTGATGGAAGGGGCGGGGAACGAACCGGCGGCGGCGCGGCCGTACCGGGGACTCGATGCCCAGCGCCCGGCGTCCCCGGGCGGTGGTGGCGACGAGGTACACGGATTCGGCGGAGCCGTCCGTGCCGTCGGCGGCACGCCACCAGTTGAGCGGTTCGCGTACGGCGCGGCGCGCGTCGGGTTGCCCCAGCAGCAGGAGCGTCGGGCTGTGCAGGTCGTCCTCGTACACGTCGACGAGGCGGCGGGCGAGCAGCGACTCGACCGCCGCGGACAGTACCGGGACGGTGGGTTGGGGCTGTTCGTCGTCGCGGCACCAGCGGACGAGCAGGTCGACGAGTTGCGGGTGTTCCAGGGCGCGGTTGAGGACGAACAGGTCGGGTTCGGGCCGCTCCGCGAAGACCTGGAAGCCGGGCGTGGCGGGGTGGTGGCAGACGCTGCCGTACGCCCCGGGCATCGGGCCGGGGCTGATCATCCGGAAGCCCGCCCGGCCGGCGCCGAACGGTCGCACGAGCCATCCGGCGGGCTTCATCGCCAGGATCTCGTCCGCCGACAACCCGGCCATGGAACGCGGATTGGCAAAGTCCCTGTCCGGCATACGACGCAGTATCCCCGGCGCGCGCCACCCGCAGCAGACTCCGAACTCCCGATTGCGCGGACCCGGCATCGCCGGTACCGGCCGTTCGGCAGTCGGCGGTCGCGAATCCGCCCAGAAACCGCCCGGCCACGGCGATCCGGAGGCAGCCATGACCACCACCGAGCCGGTTGCCCCGGCACGTCCCGGCTCCGAGCGGCACGTCATCGAGGCCGACGTACTGCGCCGGCGGCAGCTCCGTGCGGCGCTGCTGCACGGCTCGGACCGTACGTGGCGGGACCGGCGCCGCATCTGGCCGGCGGTCGTCGCGGGGATGGCGGCGGTCGCGGTCATCGTCGCCGCCATCGCGGTCGCTGGCGCGTTCGCCAAGCAGCGCAGCGAGGACGCGAAACAGGACCACGCCGTCGGCCGGTACCTGCCGGCGCGCCACGTGCCCGGACCCCCCCAACCGTCGGATTCCTAGCGCCACCACGGGATCCGGCGCAGCCGGGCGACCTCGCCGGCCGGTTCGACGAGCGTGTCGAGCGCGGGGCGGATGTGCTGCAGGTGCTGCTCGACCCACAGCGTGCACGGCAGGGTGGCGGTGGAGGCCGCGGCGGCGACGGGCATCAGGGTCGGGATCCGGGTCGCCACCGCCGGCATCCGGGACGGTCCGGTCGCGCCGGGCCGGACGAGCAGGTCGGCCAGATCGTCGAACCAGTCGGCGACCTGCGCCGCCTGGCCGCTCAGCGCGTCGCCGACCGGATCCGGCCCGGCGTCGGGCGACGGCAGGCTAGCCAACGACTGGGCGGTCAGCCGCAACCGGATCGTACCGCCGACCAGGCGCCACAACTGCTGGGTGGCGAGATGCTGCCGGCCGCGTTCGGCGAGCAGCCCGCGTACGCCGTCGTCGAGTCGCAGTCCCGCCGCGACGGCGCGCGCCGGCTCGGGTTCCTGGTGGCGCAGCCCGAGCGCCCAGTTCACCGACTGCGCAAGGTATCTGCCGCCCTCCCGGAACGCGTCGGCCACGTCGTCGCCGACCACCGCGCTCGCCCCGCGCGGCCAGAACAGCGCGCCGACGGCGAGGCTCACCGCGCAGCCGATCGCCACGTCCTCGATGCGTACCACGCCGATCGACCAGCCCACCGGTACGAGGAGGTTGAACAGCACGGACACCACGACGGTGAACGCCGCCTGCCCGGCCGCGAACGGCAACGTGCCCGGCGCGTACGCGGCGACCAGGACGGCGATCGGCAGCGCCACCCAGAGCGCGGCCGGGCCGGTGCCGACCACGAGCAGCAGCGCGGCGCCGACCACGAACCCGAGTACCGTGCCCAGCAGGGCACGCAGCGCCGTGGAGCCGGTGCCGGCGGCGTTGGTCCGCAGGACGGAGAGGGTGCCGAGCACGACCCAGAACGCGTGCTGCACACCGACCAGGTCGGCGACGAGGACGGCGGCGGCGAGGGCGAACGCGCCGCGCACGCTGTTCACGAACCACACCGAACGCAGGTTCGCGTGCCGCCACGCCAGCTCCAGTACGGCGAAGCGGTGCGCCCGCGCCGCCGGCAGACCGTACCAACGGCGCGCCTGCTCCGCCGCGGTCGCCGGATCCGCGCGGCGGGCGGCGATCAGGGCGTCCACCGCGGCCGCCCGTACCGTCAGGGCACCGGTCTGCGCGTGGAACGCCAGATGTACCGCGTCGGCGAAATCGCCGTCACCGGCGGGCATCCGGCGCAGCGCGGCCACGCTGGCACGGATCGCGCCGTGCAGTTGAGCCAGATCGGGCTCCGGCCCGCCGGTGTGGAGCGTCGCGATCCGCCGCAGCGCGTCCCTGGTCGCCGCGAACAGGTCGCGCTCGACCGGCGGCACCGCGCGCAGATCCGGGTACTCCCGCAGCCCGTCGCCGATCACCGCGGTCGCCCACTCCAGCATCCCGACCAGGCTGGCGAGCGCCTGGTCCGCCACGGTCAACCCGGTCGGCCGGTACGGCGTGGCCGTGAACGCGGCGAGCAGTTCGTGTTTCGCCGTCGCCGCCGCGTCGCGGTCCGCGTCGGTGCCCGCGCCGCGCAGCGCCGCGTCGAGCCGGTCCGCCAGCGTGGCGGCGCTCGTCGCGACCGCGGCACGCAGCCGGTCGCCGGGCGGACGCGGCGAGAGCAGCAGTACGGCCAGGGTGCCGACGACGCTCGCCAGCCACCACCCCGCCAGCCGCGAACCGACCATGTCCATCGTGCCCGGCGACGCCGCCGGCAGCACGTACGCCAGCAGCGCGGCCGTACCGCCCGCCGCCGCGTTGGTTCCGGCGATCCCGGCGAACAGCACCACGAACACCACCGGAAGGGTGACTGCTGCGGCGATCCACGCCGACGAGTTCACCGCCGTGCCGACCACCAGCAGCGCGCTGCCCGCCACCGCCAGGCCGCCGTGCGCGACGACCTTGTCCCGCCTCGTACCGGAGAACGACGCCAGCACGAGCGTCGCGAACCCGCCGAACGCGGCGAACGTGGCCATCTGGAGGTCGCCGATCACCGTGTCCGTGAGCGCGAACAGGCCGGGCACGACCACCATCGCCCGCACCGCGCGCATCGCCGCCGCCGGCGACCACCACCGCCCCCGCGCCACCACCGGAGCATAACGAGCCGCCCGCCCCGCGACCCGTCTTCCTCCGGTACTCGTCGGGTGACGACTGCGGGCCGGTGCAGCGGCCGGGGCGCCGATGGGACGCGGTCGTCCCGGACAGCCGACCTCGCCGCCAGTTCGTCGAAACGCTGCGGTGCGCACGTCTCAGATTCCTCCAGGAATCGCGCCACTACCTCCACCGCGTCAGCCGAGCCCGGGTCGGGTCGCACCGATCGCGAGCCCCGCACGGCGTCGTCGACGCCATAACCGCGGGCAGGCTGTCCCTCCGCCGGGCCCACAGATCAGAGTCGACCCGGGGTCCGAGCCGAGCATCAGCACGAACCGCGCGAACGGTGCAAGTAGCCGCGACAGGTGCCGGGTCGCGGGGAGCCGATAGGTCTGCAGTGCCCGAGTCGCCGGCACAGCCCGCAGCCGGCACCTGATCGGATACCGGAACCCGGCAGAAACGCAAGCCGGGCCCGGCAGAGCACGAAGCGGTACTGGTGGCCGATTCCGGATGCGTCTGCGGCACATGCCGGCTCCGGCGTTCGGCGCGCGCGGTCTTCGGCACCCCGGGCTGCTCGTCGATCAGGCGAACGGGGTCGGGCGCGCCGGGGTGTCGACGGCCAGATCGGCCCAGCGCCAGGCGATCGCGTCCGCGCCGTCGTCCCTTCGTACCGGTGCGTCGGTGTGCGGCTCGGTGGCCGCGTGCAGTTCGACGGCGAACCCGGCCCGCAGTACGGCGTCGTGGAAGTCGACGGTGCGGCGTTCCCCGGAGTACAGGACGGCCTCGGCCGCGACCTCACCGTCCACCTCGGACAGTGTCCATTCCGCTTGCGTACCAAGGAAGTCGGCCTGTCCGGTGTGGACGGTGGCGTGCCGTTCGCCGGCGGCGAGGGTGAATGTGTCGGCCCCGTTCGCGCGGCCGGAGACGCCGGTACCGCGCAGGCTCACCCGCAGGCGCAGGTCCTCGACGGCGAACAGGCTGTCGGCCGGCTTGTCGAGGTTCGGGTGGAAGTCGCCGGAGTCGTAGCTGAGCCACCAGGCGGACAGCACGCGCGGCCCGTCCTGCACCTGCCGGCACCAGGCGGCGGTGAGGTCGTGGCCGTTCAGCAGGATCCGGGCGCGCAGCACGACGGCCGGATCCGTTGCGGTACGCCAGTATCCGAGCAGCGGGCGGCGCTGCGTCCACGCGAACTCCTCGTTCGTCGTACCGAGGCAGGCGTCCGCGGTCAGCCACGTCGTACCGACGAGCTCGACGCCCCGGTTGCCGATCCCGAATCCCGTCCGTACGACGTGGGGATCCGTTGGGAGACAGGCGAAGCGGGGCGCGAGGTGTGGCGGGCAGGGCAGCGCCGGGGCCACCCGCGGCGTGGGGTCCTCCGGCACACCGGCGTGCGGCTCCACCGGCGCACCGGTCTGCTCCGCCAGGTACTGCGCGATCCCCGGCCGCAGCCAGTCCTCGTACGCGCGCGCCTGCGGACCGGCGAGCTGCCCGGTGCCCGGGTGGAAGCGCTCGGCCAGCGCCTCCCACGCCCGCACACGTACCTGTTCGACCAGCGCGGCGACCTCGGCATCCGCGACGATCACCGCGCTGCGCTCCGCGATGTCGAGCAGGAACGGGCTGTACGTCGGCGAGTTGTACTCCGCGAACCCGCCGTCGGCGTCCAGCCGCTCCAGGATCCGGGTGAGCCGGATCCGCGCATAGCCCACCAGGTACGGCATCGCGAGCAGTTCGCCGGCGGCGGCACACGTGACCGCGCCGAGCAGCGCGATGTTGGTGTACGCCGCGCCGACGTTGCGCCGGAAGATGGCCAGCGCCGCGTGCCGCAACCCCTCCTCGACCCTGGTACGCACCGGCGGGTCGAGCGCCGCGGCGTGTGCGGCGAGCACCTGCGCGAGGCGTACACCGATGAAGTCGGCCCAGTTCCAGTCGGCGGGCGCCATCTGCTCGGCCGGCTCCTCGCGGAAGTAGCCCCACAGGCCGTAGTGCTCGGCGGTCGGATCGGTGTTCTGCAGGTCCAGCAACGCATCCAGTACGTCGTGGGCGCGGCGGATCCGGTCCGGCGCACCGTCGGCGAGCAGTACCAGCGCGTAGTCCGCGGCGCCCCGCGTCTCGTGCACGCGGGTGCCCGCGGGGATCCGGGTGTGGTAGCCGTTGCTGCGCGACACGCTCCACGGCAGCCGTACGTCGGGCTCGTAGTGCTCGTCGCTGTCCGCCAGAAAGCGCTTGTCCTTCATCGTCCGTCCACTTCGGATAGTCGGTCGCCGGTTCGGCGTAGCGGCACGGGATTCCGCGCTGATCGGTGAGCACTGTCGGCAGCTACCGCGGCGTGGTCCGCGCGCGACCCCACCGGCGGCGTCCGCCCCCGTCCCGCTGTCCCCTCTGTCCCGCGTTCGTCGAGTTGCGCAGCTGCATTAAAGCGTTAATGCTGCTCATCGCACAAGGGTCGATCGGTAGCGAACCCGGGGAAAGCGGTTGCCCGTTGACACTTTAATACGCTATTGCTAGCGTCCGCCGGCAGCGGCCCGCCCACCGGGCAGGCGTTCCCCACAGGGAGGTCGGAGACATGCAGCTTCGGCACGGACGAGCCAGATGGGGCGCGGTGCTGGCCGCCGCGCTCGCCCTCGCTGCCAGCGGTCTGGCCGCGGCGACCGCACCGGCACACGCCGCGGCGACCCTCACACTCACCAGTCCGGTCCTCGTGTTCGACCAGGGCAGCACCAGGATCAGCCTCACCACCGACCAGGCGTCCGTGTCGTACCGGGTGACCGACGAGGCCGGCGCGTCGGTGACATCCGGTACCTCGGCGGTGTCCGGCGGTGCCGGCGCTCTCGACCTCAGCTCGCTCGGCCCCGGCTACTACCACCTGTCCGTCACCGCCGGCACGACCACGGTGCCCACCGAGATCGGCGTACTCGGCGGCTTCGCGCCCGGTACGGCCACGCGCGACCAGCGGTTCGGCATGGATGTCCACTTCGGACACCAGCCGAACGACGCGACCCTGTTCGCCCTGATGGGTCGGATCGGCTTCACGCACACCCGTTCCGACCTCAACTGGTCCGCGATCGAGCAGTCCCCCGGCGAGTACTCGTGGGGCGGTTACGTCACGGACAAGGACGTGCCGCTGGCCGCGCAGAACGGGCTGACGCCGCTGCTGGTCGCCGGCTACAGCAACAAGAACTACGACGGCGGGTACACGCCGTACACCCAGGCCGGGTGGGACGCCTTCGGACGGTTCATCGACGCCGGGTACGAGCACTTCTCCGGGTACACCAAGGATGTCGAGGTGTACAACGAGTTCAACGGCGGGTTCGACACCGCGCAGGCGTGCGCCCGGACGGTCGGCGACAAGGTCCGGTGCTACCTCGGGATGCTGAAGGCGGCGCACCAGGCGGTCAAGGTCGACGGCGGGCACGCCGACGCGAACCTGATCGGGCCGGTGTCAGCCGGCATCGACCAGCCGTGGATCACCGGGCTCCTGGACGGCGGCGCGCTCGACTACCTCGACTCGTTCAGCTTCCACCAGTACGCGGGGGCGAATCCGGAAACCGCTTACGCCGCCGTGCCGTGGCTGCGGCAGCAGATCCGGGATCACCATGGCGGCAAGGACATGCCGCTGTGGATCACCGAGACCGGCGACACCGTGATGCCCGGCGCCGTCACCGATGCCGACCAGGCCGACTTCGCGGTACGCCTGCCCGTGCTCGCGTTCGCCGCCGGCGTCGACCGTTACTTCTGGTACGACTTCCTCAACGACGGCAGCGATCCCACGAACAAGGAGCACAACTTCGGCCAGCTTCGGCAGCCGACCACCGGTGTCGTCGGCAACGCGCCCAAACCGTCGCTGGTCACCCAGGCGACCGTACTGCGCCAGATCGGCGGGCTACCACTGACCGGCAGCGACGACCTCGCCGCACCCGCGTACTCCTACCGGTTCGGCACCACCACCCGCGTCATGTGGGCCACCACCCCGACGACGGTACGGGTCGCCGCGACGAAACCGCTTACCGTCACCGACGAGTACGGGCGGGCGTCGACGTACACGCCGGTGGGTGGCTCGGTCACGCTCGGGCTGGACAAGCACCCCGTGTACGTGCGCGGCGCGTCCGGGGTCTCGGTCACCACGAACCCGGGCGTGACCGCGACGGTGCCCGGCACCTCCAACACCGCCGAGACGATCCCGGTGACGGTCACCAACCACGAACGCCACCCGGTGAACGGCACCGTCGGGCACACCGGCTTTACGGTGGCGGCACGCGCATCCACGACCGTACAGGTGCCGACGACCGGCAACACGGGCGAACGGAACCTGGTCGCCTCGGCCGGCGTCGGTCCACTTCGGACGGTGCGGATCCCGCTCAGTACCAGCGTCGTGGCGGCGACCCGGGTCACCGTGGCACCGAAGGTCGCCGGTACCGATCCGGTGCGGAACCAGCTCGCCGTCACCGTCACCAACAACCGCCGTGCCACCGCTCTCCCGGTCGCCTCGGTGTACTGGCAGCTCACCGACGGCAGCACGTACCTGGGGCGGGGCACCGAGACCGGCGTGCCGGACGTGGCGCCCGGCAGGAGCGTCACGGTCACCGTGGACGTACCCGCACTGTCCACTTGGGACCAACACTGGTACTACACGAAGGTGACGACCGGCGGCGGCGCCGAGGTGGCCGCGCAGGGCTGGACGGGGTGGAGTCCGGTCGAGGCGGACGGCGCCGCGCACGCCCCGCCGATCGATCTCGGCCGCCAGGTCGCCCGCACCTATCCCGGCGGGTACGGTGGCGCCGCCGACCTGTCCGGGACGCTGCGCCCGTCGTACACGGCGGACGGGTTGGTGGTGACCGCGGACGTGACCGACGACGTGTTCCGCCAGGCGGCCACCGACCCGAGCCAGCTCTGGTCCGGTGACAGCATCCAGTTTGCCGTGACACCAACGCTTCCCGGTCTCTCCACCCAGCGGGTCGAGGTGGGTGCGGCACTGCTGCCGAACGGTCCCGCGGTGTACACGTGGTCGCCGCCGCCGGGTCAGTCGGCGGGCACGACCCCGGGCGCGACCGCGACCGTGACCCGGGACGGCACGACGACGCACTACCGCATCGCCGTACCGTGGGCGTCGCTCGGGCTCGCGGCGCGGCCGACCGCACCGTTCGGGATGTCGGTGGTGGTCAACGACAGCGACGGTGCCGCGCGCAACTGGGTGACGTGGGGCGACGGCATCACCACCACCAAGTCCAGCGTACTGCTGCGTCCGGTCCAGATCGTCTGAGCCATCGGGGATCCCGGACATCACGGTCCGGGATCCCTTGACGTGAAAGGAGTTCCCTTGAGCGACCTGGGGTTGGACGCGCTGCGGGAGTACCGGCCGGAGATCCGCGAGCCGGACGACTTCGACGCGTTCTGGGCGGAGACGCTGGCGGTGACGCGCCGGCACCCGCTGGACGCGCGGTTCGAGGAGGTGGCCACGCCGCTGTCCGGCGTCACCACGTACGACGTGACGTACGCCGGGTTCGGCGGGCACCCGATCAAGGGCTGGCTCACCGTACCGGCGGGCGCGAGCGGCCCACTGCCGACCGTCGTGCGGTTCCACGGGTACGGCGGTGGGCGCAGCCTCCCGCACTGCTGGGGCCTGTGGCCGCTGGCCGGTTGCGCGCACCTGGTCGTCGACGTACGCGGGCAGGGCAGTGGCGGAAACGTCGGCGACACAACGGATCCCGTCGGCTCCGGTCCGTCGCAGCCGGGCTTCCTCACCCGCGGCGTCCTCGACCCCGGGCAGTACTACTACCGCCGCGTCTACGCCGACTCGGTCCGTGCCGTCGAGGCCGCGCGCGCCCATCCGCTCGTCGATCCGGCCCGCGTCGCGGCCGTCGGCGACAGCCAGGGCGGCGGCCTGGCCCTCGCCGTCGGTGGCCTGCTGCCGGACCTGGCCGCGATCGCCCCGGATGTACCGTTCCTGTGCCACTTCACCCGGGCCGTCGAACTCGGCCGCACCGGGTACGCCGAGATCGCGCGGTATCTGGCTGCACACCGCGGCAGCGAGGCGACGGTGTTCCGTACCCTGTCGTACTTCGACGGGGTGCACTTCGCCGCACGCGGCACCGCGCCCGCGTCGTTCTCGGTGGCGTTGCGCGACGAGAGCTGCCCGCCGTCGACCGTCTTCGCCGCGTACAACGCCTATTCGGGCAAGAAGACCATCCGGGTCTACCCGTACAACGGGCACGAGGGCGGCGGACCGTTCCAGGAGGCGGTGCAGCTGGGCTGGGTGCCGACGATGCTGAAGGGCGGACGGTCGTGCTGATCGCCGCGGGCGCACACCTGACGTACCCGCACTGTTCGGGGTTCCACGGGAGCGACCGCGTTGCGGTGGTTCGCTACGACCGCGACGCGACCCGGATCGTCAGCGTACCGTGGCGTGGCAGTGGTTCGCCCGAGGTGCTGCATTCCCTTGCGCCGCAGGCGAAACCGTTCTGGTTCGACGTGTCGCCGACCAACCGCATCGGGTACGTCAGCGGCGGCGCGCTGCACGTCGGTGACCTCGGTGGCGCCGTGACACCGGTGTGGCGCCACGACACCATGACGCTTGACGACGACCTGACCGGGCTGTCCGCCGACGGCCGCCGGGCCCTCGTCGCCGCGCACGACGGCCCCCGGTACGCCGGCTTCGAGGTCGACGTCGCCACCGGCACCGCCACCACCCTGTACGAGGTCGACTGGTGGGCCAACCATCTCCAGTACTGCCGGCACGACGAGCGGTGGATCGGCTTCAGCCACGAGGGACCGGCGCTCGACGTACCGGACCGGGTGTGGTCGTGGCACGGCGGCCGGATCGCCTGTGTTCTCGACCAACGCGCGGTGTCCGAGGACCGGTCGAGGTTCGTTGCCGTGGGGCATGAAGTGTGGTGCCGGCACGACGCCGCGGTCCTGGCCGTCGCGTACGGGGACAGCGCGGCGGGGCCGCGCGGGCTGTGGCTGGCGTACCCGGACGGCCGGCCGGCGCGGCTCGTCAGCCCCGGAAACCGTTACTGGCACTGCGATGTCAGCCCGGACGGCCGGTACGCGGTGGCGGACACGACCGGGCCGGCGGACGCTCCCGGCCGGGGCTGGCGGAACGCCGCCGGCGTCTCCGACGTGCTGCTGGTCGACCTGGCGGACGGGTCGACGCGCCACCTTGCCCGTACGACGGCGGCGAACCATCCGTGGCACCCGCACCCGGTGTTCAGCCCGGACGGCAGCGCCGTGTTGTACAACCATCTCGGCCGAGGGACCGTGGTCTGTCCACTGTAGAGGGTCAGGTGGTCTCGCCGCCGACCGCCCGGAGGTATCCGGATGTCGCGTCCCGGGTGTGCACGCCGGTCGGCAACGTGACGTGGCGCGGCCCGTCGGTCGTGCCGGCGATGCGTTCGGCGAGCAGCCGCATCGCCGTCGCGCCCATCTCGTTCGACGGCAGCTCGGCCGCCACCGTCGTCAACCCCAGCAGGTCGAACGGTCCCGCGTCGTCCATCCCCGCCAGCTCCACGTCCCCCGGTACGGTGCGCCCCAAGGAGACGAGGTCCTTCGCCACGTTCGCCACCACGTATCCGTTGGCGCACAAGGCGGCGGTTGGCGGCTCGGCCGAGTCCAGCGCCGATTGCAGCAGTGCCAGCCTGACCGACTCCGGCTGCTCCCCGTACGGCCGGAGCGCGGTGAGTGCGGGGATGATCGGCAGGCCGCGCTCGCGCAGTGCCTGGACGTGGCCGGTGAGCCGGTCCTGGACGCTGGTCACCTTCGTCTCGCTCCACAGCGTCAGGATGCGCTCGTGCCCCGCGTCGATCAGGTGTCGTGTCAGCTGGTACCCGATGGCGAAGTTGTCCACGACCACGGCGTCGGTCGGGATGTCCGTGCGGTACCGGTCGACCAGGACGAGCGGGATGCCGCGACGCTGCACCTCGCCCAGCAGTTCCATGTTGTGCTGTCCCTCCACCGGGTACAGCACGATGCCGGCGACGTCGGAGTCGATCGCCTCCTGCAGCGCGCGGGCCTCCCGTCCGGGCGAGGCGTGGACGTCCCGCCGCGCGGTGTCGGCGAGGTACATCCGGTATCCCAGCTCGGAACAGACCGACTCGACGCCGCTGACGAGGTTCGAGACGTGCGCACCGGGCAGGCCGTGCACGATGCACGCGACCGCGCTCGGCGCACCGGATCCCGCCGTACGCTCGGCCTGCTCCGCGACGAACGTGCCCCTGCCGCGCCGGCGCACGAGCAACCCCTCGGCCACGAGGTCGTTGAGCGCCTTCACCGCCGTCGTCGTACTCACCCCGTACCGCTCGCACAGTTCGCGTTGCGTCACGAACGGACTGCCCGGCTCGTACTCCCCGCGGCCGACGGCGGCGCGTAACTCGGCCTTGATCCGCTGGTACAGCGGGGCACCGCCGTGGTCGTCACCAGTCATGGACTCGCCGACTCATGCTGTGCTCCTCACCGGGTTTGACACGCAAAATTGGGGCCGTAGCGCCGCGAGTATGTCCCAGCGCCCCCACCGGCCACCAGTCCTTGACATGTTAACACGACGTTACTAGTGTTCGGCGCACTGCGGCCGGCGGCACATATACCGGTCAGCAATCCATGAATCGACTGCCTGCGCCCTCGCGTCGAGGCGAGCGCGCGCCCGCCACATTCCGCTCCGCGCCCGGCGCGCGGAGCCTCGGAGAGGTAGTGCCGAAGTGGACAGTCAGCTCTCGCGCCGCGGCTTCCTGGCGATGGCGGCCGGTGCCGCCGCCGCACCCGCGCTCGCCGCGTGCTCGTCCGGATCCGGCTCGGACGGCAAGGTCGAGATCACCGTGATGGGCATGCCCCCCACCACCCAGCAGGTCGCACGCAAGCGGTACCAGGCCCGGGTCAAGGAGTTCGAGAAGCTCAACCCCACCATCAAGGTCACGCCGTCCGACGAGCAGTGGGACGCCCGTACCTTCGCCACAAAGCTCGCCGGCGGCACCGCCACCGTCGTCATCGACGTACCGATGACCGAGCCGCCCGGCCTGATCGACCGGGGCCAGGTCGCCGACATCACCGCCGAGGCCAGGAAACTCTCCATCTTCTCCTCGTACGATCCGCGCGTGCTCGGCATCGTCACCCGCGCCGGCAAGGTGTACGGGCTGCCCCGCGCGGCGTACTCGCTGGGCCTGGCGTACAACCGGGAGCTGTTCACGAAGGCGGGGCTGGACCCGGACGCGCCACCGTCCACATGGGACGATCTGCGCGCCGCGGCGAAGACCATCACCACGAAGACCGGTGTACCCGGGTTCGGGGAGATGAGCACCAACAACACCGGCGGCTGGCACCTCACCGCGGCGACGTACACCCGCGGTGGGGTGATGGAACGCAAGCAGGGCAAGGGATACGTGCCCGCGTTCAACGACGCGCCGACCCGGGACGCGCTGTCGTTCCTGTCCTCGATGCGGTGGGACGACAAGTCCATGGGCACCAACCAGCTGCGCAACCAGCCCGACCTGATCAAGGCGTTCGCCAGCGGCAAGGTCGCCATGTTCGTCTCCGCGCCCGACCTGTACGGCCTCTATCTCCAGCAGTACAAGGGGGATCCGAAGGTACTCGGGATGGGTTCCATGCCGCAGGGCAACGGAAACGCCACCCTGCTCGGCGGTTCGGTGATGATGGTCAACTCGCGTGCCACCCCGCAGCAGCAGGCGGCGGCCATGAAGTTCATCGACCACATGTCGCTGCGCCCGCTGTACGACACGACGATCGCGGCCGAGAACGCGAAGGCCGACGCCGCGGACAAGTCGCCGGTCGGCGTGCCCGCCGTGCCGATCTTCAGCAAGTCGGTACAGGCCAAGGTGGACGCGGCAATCAAGCCGTACGTCAACGTGCCGCTGGCGAACTTCGCGCCGTACGTGGCCGGCGACGCGAAGCTCAACTACCAGGCCGAACCGCCGGTCGCCGCGCAGGATCTGTACGCGGCGCTCGACAGTGTGGTGCAGGCGGTCCTCACCAAGCGCGGCACCGACGTCGCCGGCGCGCTCAGCGGCGCCGAGGCCAAGGTCGCCGCGGTACTCAAGAGGCAACAGTGACCACCGACGTACGCCCGGAGCGTGTCGGCGCACCCGCGCCGGCCGCTCCGCGGCGCCGGTTCCGGAAGGTCAGTCAGCGGAACACGGTGGCAGGACTGGTGTTCCTGCTCCCCACCCTGCTGATCTTCCTGTACTTCTCGTGGGGCCCGATCGTGCGCAGCCTCGTGATGAGCCTGCAGCACACGAACCTGATCGGCCCGGCGCGGTGGGTCGGGCTCACCAACTTCACCGACCTGTTCGACGACCCGATGCTGTTCACCGCGGTACGCAACTCGGTCTGGTTCGCCCTGCTGGCACTGGTGATCGGGTTCCCGGTGCCGTTGCTGCTCGCCGTCGCGATGTCGACGCTGCGCCGGCTCGGCGGACTGTTCCGGGTCCTCGTGTACCTGCCCGTCGTCCTGCCGCCGGTCGTCTCGGTACTGCTGTGGAAGTGGTTCTACGACCCGGATTCCGGGCTGTTCAACCAGGCGCTGCACGTTGTCGGACTTGGTCCGTACCCATGGTTGCAGTCCGGCACATGGGCGATGCCGAGCCTCGTCCTCGAAGCGACGTGGGCCGGCGCCGGCGGCACGGTCCTCATCTACCTCGCCGCTCTCACCTCGGTGCCCGCCGAACTCTACGAGGCGGCCGAACTCGACGGCGCGTCCATCCGCCGCCGCGTCTGGCACATCGCCCTGCCCCAGCTGCGCGGCATCATCCTCATCATGCTGCTGCTGCAGGTGATCGGCACGCTCCAGGTCTTCACCGAGCCGTACGTGATGACCGACGGCGGCCCGAACGACTCGACCGTCACCGTGCTCCTGCTCATCTACCGGTACGCCTTCATCGACGGCAACTTCGGCATGGCCACCGCCCTCAGCGTGCTGCTCGCGGTCGTCCTCGCCGGCCTGTCCGTCGTGTACCTTCGCGCCACCCGGAGGTGGAGCTCATGACCGGCCTCGTCACCGCGTCGGACCGCCGGCGCCCACGCATCCGGCTCGCGCTCGGCTCGGTACAGGCGGCGCTGCTGCTGGCGGTCGTCGTCGAAGGCGCCGGCCCGATCCTGTGGATGGCCAAGGGATCCGTCACCGGTACGCAGGAGTTGCTGCACCACCCGCTCGCGCTGCTGCCGACGAGTCCACAGTGGAGCAACCTGGCGCATGCCTGGACCGACCTGCAGATCGGCCACTACCTGTTCAACACGGTCGTCCTCGTCGGCGGATCCTGGCTGGTACAACTGATCGTCGCCACCACCGGCGGGTACGCGCTTTCCGTCCTGCGCCCCTGGTTCGGCCGGTACGTCTACGGCGCGATCCTCGCGACACTCTTCATCCCGGCCACCGTCACGCTGATCGCGCAGTACCAGACGATTCTGCACCTGCCCGTGCTCGGCCTGAACCTGGTGAACACGCCCGCCGCGGTGTGGCTGCCCGCCGGCGCAAACGCTTTCAACATCCTGCTGGTGAAACGCTTCTTCGACGCCATCCCCCGCGACCTGTACGAGGCGGCCCAGGTCGACGGAGCCGGCCCGTTCGCCGTGTTCTGGCGGATCGTCCTGCCGATGTCCACGCCGATCCTCGCCGTCGTGTCGCTGCTGACCGTCATGGGTGCGTGGAAGGAGTTCCTGTGGCCGATGCTCGCGATCAGCGACCCGGCGAAGCAGCCGCTCGCGGTCGCATTGCCGCGGCTCGCGCAGTCGTCCGACCAGGCACTGCTCATCGCCGGCCTGTTCATCGCGTCGCTGCCACCGCTCATCGTGTTCCTCATCTTCCAGCGGTACATCATCCGCGGCGTGGCGTTCACCGGCGTCAAGGGGTGACGGTGTCGCGGGGCGGGCCCGCCCCGCGACCGGTTGTACGGCCCCGAACCTTGGACGCCGAGCCGGATCCCGCCGCGCCCGGCGGGGGCGTACCGACCGGAAGAGCAGACGCCGAGCCGGATCCGCGCGGCATGGTCGAGTCATTGCTGCTGGGCTGGCGGCGGCTCGTGGACGTTCGCCGCCGGCTCGTCCCGGGTACGGGCGCCGGGGCGAGCGCGGCAACGCTGGCCGCTCACATATTGTTCAATTGTTGAATTGTTCAACAATTGAACAATTCAACAATCGGGGCTCAAGATCCACTCGGCGCGAACTCGCATCATCCCACGAAGAACGGTGCGGTTGAGCCAAAGCAGCTCCCCCACCGGCACGCCCGGGATCAGGGACCGGCCTCCATCGCCGCCGCGCTCACCGTTGACACCGTGGTCGACCTCGCCGAGTGCCCGTCCGGCGTACTCGACTCGGCGTGTGCGCTGCTACGGATCGAGCCCGTATCCCGATTGCGCGTCACCCCGGGCTGGGCTGCCGCCACGTAGCGGGCTTGTCGGCCGCGAACGTCCGGCGGTACGCGTCCGGCCCGGTATCGAACGTGCGGCGGAAGTGTCGCCGCAGCGCCGCGGCCGTCCCGAAGCCGGCGCGTTGCGCGACGAGATCGACGCTGAGGTCGGTGCGTTCGAGGAGGTGCTGGGCCCGGCGGAGCCGCTGGGTGTGCAGCCACTGCAACGGGTTGGTGCCGACCCGGGCGTGGAAGTGCCGGTTGAGGGTACGGGTGCCGAGGTGGGCGCGCGCGGCGAGGTCCTCGACGGTGATCGGGTGGTCGAGATGGTCGAGCGCCCAGTCGAGTACGGGGGCGAGCTGGTCGTACGACGAGGTCGGCTCGGTGGTCGCCACGTACTGTGCCTGGCCGCCGTCGCGGTGCGGCGGGGTGACGAGCTGGCGGGCGATCTGGTTGGCGACGGCGGCCCCGTGGTCCCGCCGTACGACGTGCAGGCAGAGGTCGGTGCCGGCCGCCTTGCCGGCCGAGGTGAGCACCCGGCCCTCGTCGAGGTACAGCACCGCCGGGTCGACGGTGGCCGCCGGGTACCGCGCGGCGAGCGTCGGCGCGTGCCGCCAGTGGGTGGCGGCGCGCCGGCCGTCGAGCAGGCCCGCCTCGGCGAGGACGAACGCGCCGGTGCAGATGGACATCACGCGGGCGCCGTTGTCGTACGCGGTGCGGACGGCGGCGACGAGGTCCGCCGGTGGGCGCAGGTCGCCGTCGTGGCAGGCGGGGACGACGACCGTGTTTGCGCCGACCAGGTCCTCGTACGTGTGCTCGGTCGCGGCGCGGAACCACCGGTCGACCCGTGCCCCGGCCGGGCCGCACACGCGGAAGTCGTACCAGGTGGTGGCGGTGTCGGGGCGGGGGGCGCCGAAGATCGCGCAGGGCGCCGCCAGCTCGTACAGCGGGACTCCGTCGGAGAGGGCGAGGGCCACGGTGTGCATGTCCGAAACTGTACGCAGGTCGACTGATCAGACACTCGTTCGGGACGCGGCTCTCGACCATCGTGGTCCGCATGGTTGTCACCGAAGCATCGACCCGGGTGGCCGTGTCGCCGCGGGCCTGGTGGGGAGCCGGGTTCGCCCTCGCCACCGTCGGCTGGGGCGCGAACCAGTTCCCGCCGCTGATCGTGCTGTACCAGTCGCGGCTCGGGCTGTCGGCCACCGTGCTCGACGCCATGTTCGGCCTGTACGCGCTGGGTCTGGTGCCCGCGCTGCTGGTCGGCGGCCGGCTGTCCGACCGCGTCGGGCGCCGGCCGCTGGTCCTGCCGGCGCTGGTCGTGTCGTTCGTGGCGAGCTGCCTGCTGGCCGTCGGTGGCGCCGGCCCCGGCTGGCTGTACGCCGGGCGGCTGCTCGCGGGCGTGGCCAGCGGCCTGGTCTTCGGTACCGGCGCCGCCTGGGTCAAGGAACTGTCCGCGGGCGCCGGCGACGCCGGGGTCGGGCCGCGGCGCGCGACGGTGGCGATGACCGTCGGTTTCGCCGCCGGACCGTTCGTGGCAGGCCTGCTCGCCCAGTGGGCGCCGGCCGCCACCGTGACCGCGTACCTGCCGCACCTGGTACTCACGGCGGCCGGCACCGTACTGGTCTGGCGTACCCCGGATCCGGGTGCCGGCAACGGTTCTGGCCCCTCGACCGGGACGCGCTCGTCGTTGGCACGGCACTTCCTGCTGGTGATCGCGCCGTTCGCGCCGTGGGTGTTCGGCACCGCCGCGGTCGGCGTCGCGTACCTGCCGGCGTTGGCGGCCCACCACGCCGGGCGGCAACCGCTGCTGTTCACCGCCGTCACCGTCGCGGTGGGCGCCGCGGTCGGCATCGTGGCCCAACCGCTCGCCAGGGCCGCGCACCGCCCCGGCACCAACCGCCTCCTGACGACCGCCATGCTCCTGGTACTCGCGGGCCTCGGCTGCGCCGCCTGGGCCGCCCACGTACTCTCCCCCGCGCTGGTGGTCGCCGCGTCCGTGATCCTCGGCGTCGCGTACGGGGTGAGCCAGTTCTGCGGTCTGCTCTCCGTGCAGCAGCTCGCCGACCCGCGCTCGCTCGGCACCGCCACCGCGACCTACCAGGTACTCACCTACGTCGGGTTCGGGTTCCCGTTCGGGATGTCGCTGGCGCAGACGCACCTGCACGCGACCCCACCCGTACTCCTGCTGATCCTGGCCGGGCTCGCCGCCGTGGCGACCGGCTGGCTCGTCGTGGTGACGTCCCGCCGCCGCACCGACACCCGGGTCGGGTCGGCCGGACCCGACTGACGCCGCCCGCCTGACCGGCACGCCGATGTCCGGTTTCATGACGAGTTCATCGCCGGTACCTACACTCCGCCCGCGTGACGGACAGTACGACGCCGGGCCCCGTCGGCAGCCCCGCGCAGCCGACGCCCCACCGCCCCCACCCCACCGCGGCAGCGACCACGGCGCCGCCCCAACCGGCCGGTGCACCACCGCCGGGCCAGTACCAGCAGGAGCCGGTTCCGCCGCCGCGCCGGCGCATCCCGCGGTGGTGGCTGTTCGGCGGTGGCGGGGTCGTGGTGGTGATCGCCGCCGCCGTCGTCGTGGTACTCGCGGTCTCGCTCGGCGGAGTACGGCTGCCCGCGAACGGCTGCGAGCTGATCTCCTCGTCGGCATTGGCCACGTATGCACCGGGCGCCCGGTGCGAGCGCCACGCCGGCAACTCGCAGGGCGGCGCGACGTCGCGGCTCGCCGGCTGGCAGGGCCGGTCGAGTTCGGGACGCTTCAGCCAGGTGACCGTCGACGTGGTCGCGACGGTGTTCCCCACGTCCGCCAAGGCGTCCCAGGACTTCACCGGGTTCCGCCGGATCCTGCTCGACGGCGTGGACGATCCGAACTCGCGGTTCACCACCCCGGACCACCGCGACATCAGCGGCCCCGGCGACCGCGCGTTCATCATCTACCAGGTGGACCGGAGCTTCACCGACTTCGCCGGCGGCCAGCTCATCGTCCAGTACGGGACGGCGGTGTTCCAGGTCAGCTACTTCGCCACGCTCGCCCGGCACGACGGCACCGCCATCGGGCAGAAGCAGGCCGAGGACGGCGTCATCGCCCTCGCCAACGACGTACTCGACCAGGTGGACTGACGGCAGCGGTGGCCATGCGTGGTGGTCCCGTCCGGCGCCCGAGGTGTCCGCGCGCCGCCCGCCACGGTGCCGGCGCCGGTGGAAACGGCACGTGGCAGTGCGCCGGGCCGCCGACATCGTTGCCCCGCAACGGATGCGGCGGGGCGCGTGGCCGTCGCCGGCCGCACGCCCCGGCCGCGTCAGGGGTGGCCGATGGTGATCGGGTGCCCGAAGTGCGACAGCAGGGTCACCGTCGGGGACGCGTGGTGGATCGGATCGGTCGGGGCCTGCCACGACCAGATCTGCTCCACGTAGCCGGACGAGACGCGCACCCAGGTCTGCGTGGTGTCGTAGCTGCCGTCACCGACGACCGGCCGGGTGCTCGTCACCTGGTAGACGTCGTACGCGATGCCGTCCTTGTCCCGGCGACCGACGTACCTGACGGGCCCCTCCTTCTTCATGTCGTCGAGGATCCCGCTCATCGTCGCGGTGTCCGCACCGCACAGGAACGCGTCGCGCCCGCCCGCCGCCTTCACCTCGGCCGGACTCATCCGCTGCCAGCCGTGCGGGTCGGCCGTACCGGCCGGTGCCCGCGTGTAGAAGTCGTCGCCGAACACCGCGTTCATCGGGCCCGAGTACCGGTCACCCTCGTGGATGCCCATCCAGCCGGTGCGGGTCTTCGGATCCCAGCTGCCATCGCAGTAGTTGTCCTTCACACGCCAGTCCGACCACTGCGCGACGCGGAAGCTCGCCTCGGCGGTCTTGTCGAACGCCGCGACGAGCCGCATCGGCGGCCCGGTCGGCGTGGCGCGGTGCGGTGCGGGCGAGGTGGTGGCGTGCATGGTCGGCGACTCCGCGACGACGGCCGTCCCCCGGTCGCCGGCCCCGGCCGTCAGACCGAGCGCGGCACCGACGAGGGCGAGCACGCCAACCCCGGCCAGTACGGACCGGCCGATGGCACGGTTGCGGACGGTACGGCGACCGGAGCGCACCAGCTCGTCGAGTGGTGGCGTACCCGTCGGTGCGCTGGCGAGTCGGCGCATCGCGGCGGACAGCTTCTCGTGGTCGGTGTTCATCGGACTCCTTGGCTGTCGGTGGCCAGCAGGCCACGGAGCCGGTGCAACGCGCGGGAGTTCTGCGTCTTGACGGCGCCGACCGAACACCCGAGGACCGCGGCGACCTCGCGTTCGGGCAGATCGGCGTAGTAACGCAGCACCATGACCGCCCGTTGCCGGCGCGGAAGGGCGAGCAGCGCCCGGCGCAGCTCGTCGTCGTGATGGGACACCGGCGACGGGCCGATCCGCTCGGCGGGCTCGGCGACCAGGCTCTCCCGGCGTCGCCGACGCCACCAGCTCACGTTCCCGTTGACCAGCATCCGTCGCAGGTACGCGTCCGGGCTCCCCCTGCGGGAGACCGCCCGCCACCGTGCGTACAGCCTGACCAGGCAGTCCTGCAACAACTCCTCGGCCCGGTGCGGGTCACCCGTCAACAGCCTGGCGACCCGCAGGTACCCCTCCCAGCTCCGGGAGACGAAGTCCGCGTACGACTCGTCGGCCGAGCTCCGTTCGTTGTCGTCGGTCACGATGCTTCCACGTCGTACCCACCGCGAAAGGTTGACCTAGCCCACCGCTCGCTCACACGATCCGGGAGCGGTACGCGGACGACCGGCGGCGCCGCGACCGGTGACGGCAGCCTGCCGCCTCCGCGTGCCGGGGTGTCAACGGCGGCCCGCCGCGCGCGGCCAGCGCGGAACCGCCGAGGTGGTACGACATGGACCGACAACCGTCCGCAGACAGGGGCCACGGGGCCATGGGGCGGATCTCGCCTGCCGACCGCACCGACGCGGCGTGCTGATGCGCGCGGGTGTGCAGAACCCGCTCTGCCTACCACGACGCATCACGGGCGCCGTCATCGCCGGCCGCCGCGCGGGAAACCGCGGAACCCGCCGGGCCGGATCGCACCGGCGGGTACTCGGTGCGATCCGGCGCGGGTCACCAGGTGACGGGGAGCCGGGTGAGGCTGCCGGTGAGGGTGGGCGTGACTTCCAGTTCGTCGAGGCCGCAGGCGAGGCGGAGGTCCGGCAGCCGCCGGGCGAGCGTGGCGAAGACGATGCGCAGCTCGATGCGCGCCAGGCTGGCGCCGATGCAGAAGTGCCCGCCGTGCCCGAACCCGAGGTGGTTGCGTTCCGTACGGTCGGGGTCGAAGCGCTCCGCGTCGGCGTACACGGTGGTGTCGCGGTTGGCGGCGTTGATGGAGAGGATGACGGCGTCGCCGCGGCGGATGGTGACGCCGGCGACGTCGAGGTCGGTGTGCGCGTACCGCAGGAGGCCGAGGTCGCCGGGTGCGCCGAGCCGCATGATCTCCTCGACGGTGGCGTTGACGCGGCCGGCCGGGTCGGCGGTCAGCGCCTGCCACTGGTCGCGGTGGGTGAGCAGGAAGAGGGTACCGAGGCCGATGCGGTTGACGGTCGTCTCGTGTCCGGCGAACAGCAGCCCGACGCACAGCCGTACCATCTCGGCGTAGTCGAAGGACGCGTCCTCGGCCTGGGCGCGGACCAGGTCGGTGATGACGTCCTCGCCGGGCTCGGCGCGCTTCGCCTCCACCAGCCCCGTCATGTACTCGCTGAACTCGGCCCGCGCACGCGCCGCGTCGTCGCCGATGGCGTAGTTGGCCATGCGTTCGGAGAGTCCGTGGAAGCGTTCGCGGTCGTGTTCGGGGGCGCCGAGCAGCCGGCAGATGACGGCGACCGGCAGCGGGAACGCCAGCCCCGCGCGGAGGTCGACGACACCGTCGGCCGCGGCGGCGTGGTCGGCGACGAGCCGGTCGACGTAGGTGTCGACGAGGCGCTGGACGTGGTCGGACAGCATCCCCATCCGCTTGGCGGAGAACGCGGGCGTGAGCAGCCGGCGCATCCGCGTGTGGTCGGCCTCCTCGGTGTCGTAGTTGCCCGACGGCCCGTTCTGTACGGCGGCGGTGGTGATCCGGGCGGCCAGCTCGGGATGCGGGTGGGAGCGGCCGAGCCGCTTGTCGCCGAGCAGCTCGCGTACCTCGGCGTAGCGGGTGACGAGCCAGGCCGGGTCTCCGGCGGGTGTCGTGGCTGCGGTGATCGGCGCTTCGCGGCGCAGCACCTCGTACAGCGGGGCGAGGTCGAGCACGTTCGGCCGGGCGATGGGCAACTGTACGGGTTCGGCGGCAACGCTCATGGGACTCCTCCGGTCATATCCGACAACTCGACCGTACAATTTGTTGGCACTGCCTGACAATAAAGAGTGCGGATGTCGCCAGAACCGGACTCGTGAATCCATCGCCGGACGCAGACCCCGACCGGTACGGAGATGGTGCGGATGTCGCCGGAACCCGACTCGTGGTTCCATCGCTGGACGCCGAACGGTACGGAGATGGTGCGGATGACCGGCACGGACGAGACGCCCCGACGCGGCCGGCCGCCGGTGAGCGACCGGCAGCGCCAGCGACAGCGCCTCGACATCTCCCGCCACGCGGTACGGCTGTTCGCCGCGCAGAGCGTCGCCGCCACCACCGGCGAACAGATCGCGCGGGCCGCCGGCATCTCCGAACGCACCCTGTGGCGTCACTTCCGCAGCAAGCAGAGCTGCGTGGAACCGTTGCTGACCACCATGGTCGACGCGTTCCAGACCGCGCTGCGCGACTGGCCGCCCGGCGTCCCCCTCGCCGAGCACCTGCGCGCCGCGTACACCCCGGCGCCCGGCTCGGCCTCGGACAACGACCTTGACGCGATACTCCAGGTCGTACGGATGACGTGGCGCGAGCCGGCGTTGCGCGCCACGTACCTGATGCTGCGGGAGCGGGCCGAGAGCACCCTCGCCGAGGTGCTCGCCGACCACCTCGGGCTGCCCGTCGACAGCCTCGACCTCCAGGTACGCGCCGCCACGGTCAGCGCCGTACTCCGGGTCGCCACCGACCGCCTCGCGCACGCCGCCGGTACCCGCCCCACCCGCGAAGCCCTCGACCAGCACCGCGAACAGATCGCCGACGCGCTCGGCCGGATCACCGGCGCCACCACCGAACCCGCCCCGTAACCGCACCGTCCCGGGTCGCACCGGCGACGCCGCAGCCGGCGACCGGACCGTCGGTGCAGTCCCGCCGGGCCGGACGACCATCGCGGCGCGCGGGTATGCCTGGCATGGTGTCGGGTATGGAGGGGCGATCGGATCGCCGGCCCCGCGCGGTCGGGCGACGCATCGGCTACGCCGAGTTGCCCGCCGCCGTACGCCGGTGGGTGGAGTCGCGGTTCGGGCCGGTGCTGCTCATGCGCGACCACGTCGGCGGCATGTCGCCGGGATGTGCGTGCAGCCTGCGCACCGCCGACGGGCCGGCGCTGTTCGTCAAGGCCGTCGGCACCGAGCTCAACGAGCACACGGTGACGCTGTTCCGCCACGAGATCGGGCTGCTGCACCTGCTGGCGCCCGTGCCGTACCGGCCGGAGGTGCGTGGCGTGTGGGACCGCGACGGCTGGGTGGCGATCGTGCTGGAGCACGTCGACGGCCGGTTCCCGGATCTCGCCGCCGATGCCGACTTCACCGCGGTCGCCCGTACGATCACCGCGCAGGTCGCCGAGCTGACGCCACCGCCGACCGCGGTGGCCGCCCCGTCCCTCGCCACCACGGCCGAACGCTGGCTGCACCGGTGGACCGAGCTGCGGGCACGACCGGCGTGGTACCTGCCGGGCTGGGCCGCCGCCCGCGTCGACGACCTGCTGGACCGCGTACGCGAGCTGCCGCACCAGGTGCCCGCGACGACCCTGTGCCACTTCGACATCCGGGACGACAACCTGCTGGTACGCGGGGACGGCCGGGCCGTGGTGCTCGACTGGGGCATGGCGCGGCTGGGCCCGGCCTGGACGGACCTGGTACTCCTCGCCGCGCAGCGGCCGACCGCCGCCGAGGCGCAGTACTGGCTCGAACGCTGGGTTGCGCCGGCCGACCAGGACGTGGTCACGAGCTTCCTCGTCGCGTTCGGCGGCTCGCAGGCGTGGAACGCCCGGCAGCCGACCCGGCCGTCGCTGCCGACGTACGGGGAGTTCTGCGCGGAGGACATGCGTCGACTGCTCGCCCTCGCCCGGCTGCGCCTGGACCGGTGAGCCGGTGACGGGCGCCGCCCACGCCCGACCCATCCACCGTCCAGTGTGGACAGACGGCGAGGGCTGGCAGGACAACCGATCCCGCGCCGGTCAGGCCGCTCGGTACAGGTGGTCGCTGGCGAGGCGTACGGCGCCGACGACGCCGGCACGGCCGCCGAGTTCGGACAGGGTGATGGGCAGGTTGCCGGTGGCCAGCGGCAGCGACGTGCGGTAGACGGCGCCGCGGATCTCGGCGAGCAGCGCGTGGCCGATGCTGGCGACGCCACCGCCGATCACGACGAGTCCCGGGTTGACGAAGCTGACCAGGCCGGCGAGCGCGTGGCCGAGCCGCTGGCCGCCCTCGCGGATCATCGCCACGGCCACCCCGTCGCCGGCGCTGGCCGCGTGCGTCACGTCGACCGCGCTCAGGTCGCCCGCCTCCGCGAGCCGCCGCGCGAGCACCGCGGACCGCCCGGTACGCGCCGCGGTCAGGGCCTGGGTGCGCAGCGCGGCACCGCCGAAGAACGCTTCGAGACAGCCGATGTTGCCGCAGGCGCAGACCGGCCCGTGCTCGTCGACGGACATGTGCCCGATGTCGCCGGCGCAGCCGTTGACGCCCCGGTACACCTCGCCGCGGACCACGATGCCGCAGCCGATCCCGGTACCGATCTTGACGAACAGGAAGTCGTCCACCGATCGGGCCACGCCGGCGTGCTTCTCGCCCAGCGCCATGATGTTCACGTCGTTGTCGACGAGTACCGGGCAGCCGAGGGCGGCGGCGAACGTGTCGCGCACCGGGAAGCGGTTCCAGCCCGGCATGATCGGCGGCGAGACCGGCACCCCGTCGGCGAACGACACCGGCCCCGGTACGCCGACGCCCGCACCGGCGAGCGGCGCGTCGTCCTCGTCCCGCAGTTCCCCGAGTACGGCCAGGGCGCGGGCGATCACCGCGTCCGGCCCGTCGCGTACGTCGACCGGCGCGGCGCGGTGCGACAGTACGTGGAGTTCGCCGTCGGTCAGGGCGACGTCGACGGACGTGGCGCCGATGTCGATGCCGGCGAAGCGGATCCGCCGCCCGACGCGGACGATCGCCGAGCGGCGGCCACCGCGCGAGTCCGCGTACCCGTCGGTGTCGAGGAGGCCGCGGTCGACGAGCCGGTCGATCTCGGCGGCGAGCTTGGAACGGGACAGGGCGACGGCGTCGCCGAGTTCGGCGCGGGAGCGGGGACCGTCGTCCCGCAGTCGCCGCATCAGCCGGGCCTGGTGCACGTTCTCGGGGCGGACCACGGTCATCTCACCTCCGCGCCGGGGCGCACGCCCGGATCCGGGAGTACGCGTCGAGCCGGGCAGTTCGTCCACTCAGCGTCGAAAGTACCGCACGGGGTGACACGAATTCGCCTAGAGAAAGGATGGCTTTCGCCTGAGCCCGGCGTTACGCTGCCGGTCTGAGAGAGTTCGCCGGCCTCGGGCCCGTACTCCCCTTCCGGCCCCGGGGTCACGTTCGACGCCCACCGGTCCCCTACTGCACCCCGGCTCGACGGCGCCCCGGGCTGCCCTCGGCCGCACGCACCCCAGCGCGTGAAGGAGGAGCAGATGCGTACCCGAGGCTTCCCGCCCCCGGACACCGACCCGGCCGGTGCCGGCGCGTTGTTGTCGGTCGACGGGTTGGTCAAACAGTTCCCCGGGGTGCGCGCGCTCGACGGCGTCACCCTGTCCGTACGGCCGGGCGAGGTGCACTGCCTGCTCGGGCAGAACGGCGCCGGCAAGTCGACGCTGATCAAGGTGCTGTCCGGGGCGCACACCCCGGACGCGGGCATGATCCGGTGGCGCGGCCGGCCCGTCGCGTTCCCCACCCCGCTCGCCGCGCTGCGCGCCGGGCTGGCCACGATCTACCAGGAGCTGGATCTGGTCGACGGGTTGACCGTCGCGGAGAACGTGTTCCTCGGCCACGAGCGCTCCCGGTTCGGCTTCTCCTTGCGTACCAAGGGAAACGCGGAAGCGGCGGCGTTGCTGCGCCGGCTCGGGCATCCGGACATCGCGCCGGGCCGGCCCCTCGGTACGCTGCCCGCCGCGGGTCGGCAGATCGTCAGCATGGCCCGCGCCCTGTCGTACGACGCGCGGCTGATCGTGATGGACGAGCCGTCCGCGGTGCTGGACGCGGGCGAGGTCGACACCCTGTTCCGGGTGGTACGCCAGCTCACCGCGGACGGCGTCGCCGTCGTGTACATCTCGCACCGGCTCGACGAGATCCGGCAGATCGGCGACCGGGTCACGGTGCTCAAGGACGGCCGCACCGTCGCCGCCGGGCTGCCCGCGCGCACCACGACCACCGCCGAGCTGGTACGGCTGATGACGGGCCGGACGGTGGAGTACGCGTTCGGCGAGCGCGCGGGTCCGGCGCGACGGCGGGAACTGTTGCGGGTCAACGGGTTGGGCCGGGCCGGCGAGTTCGCCGACGTGTCCTTCACCGTCCACAGTGGAGAGATTGTGGGACTGGCCGGGCTGGTCGGCTCCGGCCGTACCGAGATCGTCGAGACCGTGTACGGCGCGCGCCGCCCCACCACCGGCACCGTCACCGTCGACGGCCGGCGGCTGCGCCCCGGCTCGGTACGCGCCGCGGTCCGCGCCGGCCTCGGCCTGTGCCCGGAGGAACGCAAGAGCCAGGGCCTGTTCGGCGAGGATCCGGTGTACCGCAACGTGTCCGTGGCGAGCCTGGCCCGGTACGCGACCGCCGGGTTCGTCGCGCCCGCCCGCGAGCTGGCCGCCGCCGCGCGCGCCCTCACCGACCTCGACGTACGCCCGGGCGACCCGCGCCGGCCGGTGCGTACCCTCTCCGGTGGCAACCAGCAGAAGGTGGTGCTCGCCCGCTGGCTGGTCCGTGGCTGCCGCCTCCTCGTACTCGACGAGCCAACCCGCGGCGTGGACGTCGGCGCGCGTACCGAGCTGTACCGGCTGATCCGGCGGCTCGCGGCGGACGGCGTCGGCGTCCTGCTGGTGTCCAGCGAGATCCCCGAGGTACTCGGCCTCGCCGACCGGGTACTCGTCGTCGCCGACGGCCGCGTCGTCCACGAGGCCCCCGCGGCCGACCTCACCGAGGCGGACGTCCTCGACCTCGTCCTGGCGGAACGCGACACGAGCGGCTGGCAGCGAGCGAATCAGGGGCACAGCGCGGTCGTGCCTCATGACCGGAGCGAGGAGCCGACGTGAGCGGGCGGCAGCGAGCGAACCGGGGCCACAGCGCGGTCCTGCCGCACCGGACGGAGCGGAGCGAGGAGCGGACATGAGCGACGAGGTTGCGGTTCCGCCGGTGGACGAGCACGCCCGGGTCGAACGGAGCGGCGGCGCGGGATCGACGTGGGGTGGCCGGCTCGCGGCCGTACGCGGGTTGGGACTGGTCGGCGTGCTCGTCGTACTCGGCGTGGTCGGTGTGGTGACCACGCACGGCCGGTTCCTGACCGGCGGGAACCTCGTGAACATCCTGACGTCGTCGTCGATCGTCGGCGTGGTGACGGTCGGGATGACGTTCGTCATCATCGGCGGCGGCATCGACCTGTCCGTCGGCGCGCTCGTCGCGCTGGCGTCGGTGTGGGCGACGACGCTCGCCACGCAGTCCCTCGCCACCTCGTACGGCGCGTGGGTGATGGTGTTCTGCGCGATCGCGGTCGGCGTCGGATCGGGTCTGTTCAACGGGATCCTCATCGCGTACGGCAGGCTCGTGCCGTTCATCGTCACGCTCGGCATGATGGTCGCGGCGCGCGGACTCGCCCAGTCCATCTCCGACCGCAAGACGCAACTCGTGACGGTACAACCGATCAACGCGATCGCGAGCGGCGAGCTGTTCGGCATCCCGCTGATGGTGTACCTGTTCGCCGCGGTCGTCGCGGTGGGCTGGATCGTGCTCAACCGCACCACGTTCGGCCGGCGTACGTTCGCGGTCGGCGGCAACGCGGAGGCCGCCCGCCTCGCCGGCATCGACGTACGCCTGCACACCGCTCTGCTGTACGTGGTGTCCGGGCTGTGCTGCGGCATCGCCGCCATCATGATCATGGCGCTCACCACCACCGGCTCCAGTACCCACGGCGACCTGTACGAGCTGGACGCCATCGCCGCGGTCATCATCGGCGGCACCCTGCTGACCGGCGGGCGCGGCACATTGGTCGGCTCGATCCTCGGCGTCCTCGTCTTCACCACCATCACGAACCTGTTCGTACTCAACAACCTGCCGACCGAGGTCCAGAACATCGCCAAGGGCCTGATCATCTTCGCCGCGGTCCTGCTGCAGCGGCGCGGCCGCGCCAGTTCCGCCTGACAGACTCGATCCCCGATCCCCGATCCCCGATCCCCGATCCCCGAAGGAGCGCACCATGACCGACCTGAACCGGCGGCGCCTGCTCGCGGGTGGCGCGATCATCGGTACCGGCGGACTGCTCGCCGCCTGCACCGGCAACACCCCGAAGGAGAACGCCGGCGGTGCCGTCGACGCCGCGCGCGGCGACAACGCCAAAGCCGGAAAGCACGTCACCATCGGCTTCTCCGCGCCGCAGGCCGACCACGGCTGGGTCGCTGCCATCTCCAAGAACGCCGCCGCCGAGGCCAAGCAGTACTCGGACGTGACGTTCCAGCCGGTGGAGGCGACCAACGACGTCACCAAGCAGATCTCGTCCATCCAGACGCTGATCGACAAGAAGGTCGACGCGCTGGTCGTACTTCCGTTCGACGGCAAGGCGTTGACGGCGGTGGCGCGCAAGGCGATGGACGCCGGCATCCCGGTCGTGAACCTGGACCGGGTGTTCGACACGCCGCTGGGATACCGGACGTGGATCGGCGGCGACAACTACGGCATGGGCCAGTCCGCCGGGGAGTACGTGGGGAAGCGGCTCAAGGACGCGGGCGTGGCCAAGCCGGTGATCGGCGAGGTGGCGGGGATCGACAACCTGGCGCTGACCCAGGACCGCAGCCGGGGTTTCAAGGAGGCGCTTGCCAAGTACGGCTACCGGGTGTCGATCCGGCAGTCCGCGCAGTTCACCGTCGAGTCCGGGCAGCAGGTCATGTCGAACATCCTGCAGGCCCGGCCGAAGCTCGACGCGGTGTGGAACCACGACGACGACCAGGGTGTGGGCGTGCTCGCCGCCGTCACGCAGGCGCACCGGTCCGAGTTCTTCATGGTCGGCGGCGCCGGTTCGGCCAACGCGATGCGCCTCATCAAGGCCGACAAGTCGGTACTCAAGTGCACGGTCACGTACCCGCCGACGATGGCCGCGTCCGCGGTGTCGCTGGCGCGGCTCATCGCGCAGGGCCGCGGCATGAGCGACCTGACCGAGCGCGAGGTACCGGCGTACATGGTGCTGGCGTCGGCCACCGTCACCAAGGACAACGTCGACCGGTACCTGCCGCTCGGCTTCGAGTCCTGACGGTCACCCGGGTGCCGCTGGGTTGTCGTTGCGGCGGTTGCAGGCCGGATCCGTGGCGTTGCAGGAACTCTGGCCCGGGTCCGGCGTGCCCGTGTCGCCGGGCGGACCCGGCACCGAGTACGACGGCGACGGCGTGGTCTGCGCCGGGGTCGGCGACGGCGGCGTACCCGTGGTCGGCTGCGCCGGCGGGCTCGGCGCCCCGTACTGACCGGTCAGCGTGCCGGCGAACGTCGGCGTCGGGAAGTCCTGCGGCGTCTTCTTCAGGTCCCGCAAGGCGTTGCTCATGAACCGCGACCAGATGTCGGACGGGAACTCCGATCCGTACAGCGGTTGCATGCGCTGGTTCCAGATCGGCCCGTCCTGGTCCTTGCGGCCCATCCACACGGTCGAGGCGAGCTGCGGCACGTAGCCGCACATCCAGGCGTGCGCGTTCTCGTTCCGGTTCTCCTTGTTCGGGAACTCCCAGGTGCCGGTCTTGTTGGCCTGCTGCCGGTACGGGTGGATCATCTGGTGGTCGTCGGTGGCGACCTTGCGCAGCACCCAGTCGATGTCCGCGGCGACGGTCCTGCTGAACACCGTCCGCTGCACCTTCCTCGGCACGTACCTCGTGGTGCCGTCCGCGTTGACGAGCCGCGTGACGAAGTGCTGCTCGGTGTAGACGCCGTTGTTGGCAAAGGTCGCGTACCCGTTGGCGTGGTCCAGCGGCGTCACCGGGTACTGCCCGAAGCCGATCTCGTTGCCGAACGCGCCCTTGTCGACGACCTCCTGCGCGGCCTGCTCGGTGTCCACGCCCGTCAGGTCGTACTTCGTGGCCCGGCCGGTGTGGCCGTCGCTGGTGATGCTGGTGATCCCGGCGTTGCGGGCGAGTTCGAGCACCTTCGCCTTGCCGACCTTCTTCGCCAGCGCGTAGAACACCGTGTTCAGCGACTCCGCGGTCGCCTCGTACAGCGTGCAGACCTCGTGCCCGTCGGTGTAGCCGGCGTCGTGGCAGTGCTCGCCGTCGGAGTTGTGCACCTTGCCGTCCGCGCCACGGTCGTCGAACGGCTCGGTCTCGTCACCGTTCCAGTACGACTTGACGGAGTAGCCGTCTTGTACTCCCGCCGCCAGCGTGTACACCTTGAACGACGAACCGGGCTGGTGCGGGTTGCCGGCCATGTCGTACCCGGTGCCGTTGTCGCCGCCGTAGTACGCGAGGACGTTGCCGGTGCCCGGTTCGACCGCGACCAGCGCGGCCGCGATCTTCTTGTTGGTGGGCCTGGCTTCCCTGATGCCGTAGTGGGCGGCCTCGACGGCGTCGTCCTGCACGGTCTTGTCGATCGTCGTGACGATCCGGTACCCACCGGTCTCCAGCGCCTGCTTGGTCCGGTCCCGGCGCTGGTCGTAGTCCGGCTCCTGGCTGAGTACCTTATGGTCGGTCAGCTCGTCGATCACCTGCGACACCACGAAACCCGTCGGCTTGTCGAGGCCGGACGTGGCGCCGTGGCTGTTCGGGTCGTCCGGCTTCACCGTCGGATAGTTCGACAGGCTGATGGGCTTGTCGTACACGCCGAGCTTCTTCATGCCCGCCAGCACGTACTCCCAGCGCCCCTGCGCCGCCTTCCGGTCGGACTGCGGGTCGAAGTGGGTCGGGTCCTTGATGACGGCGGCGAGCACCGCCGCCTCCTCCGGCGTCAGCTTCGTGGCGTCCTTGCCGAAGTACGCCCGCGCCGCGGCCTGGATCCCCGTCGCCCCGCGGTTGAAGTACACGAGGTCGAGGTAGAAGCCGAGGATCGTGTCCTTGTCGTACTTCTGGTCGAGCTTCATCGCGATGACGGTCTCTTTGAGCTTCTCCGTGTACGTCCGGTTGCTCTGCAACCGGTCCTGGATCAGCTTCGCGTACTGCATCGTGATGGTCGACGCGCCGCCGGCGTCCTCGTTGCCGGTCACGTGACCCCAGGCGGCCCGCAGGATGCCCTTGAAGTCGACGCCGGAGTTCTTGTAGAAGCTGCGGTCCTCCGCCGACACCACCGCGTACTTCACGTACTTCGGCAGCTTGCTGACGTCCACGTGGCTGCCGTTCGACGCGCCCAGCTTCGCCAGCTGCGTCTTCCCGTCGCTGTAGTAGAACGTGCTGGGCACCTGCGCCCTGATCTCGCTCGGCAACGGCACCGACGTGAAGTAGTACGCCCCGCCGATCGTGCCGATTCCCGCCAGCAGCAACAGGATCGCGATGCTCGCGACGATCCGCCGGCGCCGCCTCCGCTTCCTCGCCCGCGGCGTACCGGACGTGCGGCGGCGCTCGGCGCGCTCGCGACGTTCGACATCCTCGTAGCTGTCGGAGAAGAAGTCGCTGGCACCGTCGCCGACCGGGCTGGCCGGCCGCACCGAAGCACTGCCGACCGACGCGCTGCCGACCGATGCGCGCCCGGTTGAGCCGCGTCCGGTTGTGGCGCGCCCGGTTGAGTCGCCCACCGACGCGCTGCCCACGGAGGCGCGTCCGGTCGAGCCGCCGACCGACGCGGTGGCCACCGGCGCCCGACCGGTGGACTCGCCAGCCACCGGCGCCCGACCGGGCGGTACGTTGCCGACCGACGCGCGACCGGCCGGTGCGCTGCGCGTACCGAGGGGGCCTCGGGTGTCGGACGGGCCGACGCGAGCGCTGCCCGTCGCACCACCGCTGCCCGTCGCACCACCAGGAACGCCGTGCCGGCCACCGGCGCCGTCCGGTACCGAATGGCGACCCGTCGTCGGCTCGGGCGGCCCCGCGCCGTGCCGGCCCGTGGACCCGCGACCGGCCGGAGCCCCGCGCCCCGTGTACCCCGGCGTGGGGCCACCGTGCCGCCCGGTGCCGTCGTCACCGCCGCGGCCCGACCGGTCGTGACGGCCGGACGGCTCACCCGGCTCCCGGGGGCCGTCGGGAGCCGGCCCGGGGACGCGGGCCGAACCACGCGGGCGGTTCGGAGGGCTCGTCATGCGTCACACCCTGCCGCCGGGGACGCGACGTGCCAAGTCACGAATTCGTGACCTCCACCGCAAGGGTGTAAGACGGGCACCGGGCTCGCGTACCGCGCGCGAGGTGGTCGCGCGGCACGGCGCGCCCGGCGTCCTTGCCCGTACCTGCGGTGTCGTGGCGCGTGGCCGAGCCGGGGCGGTCCGGGACGCGGGCCGGCGCCCGCCACCGACGCGGCCGTGTCCCGTTGCGGTTGTCACAGACTGCAACCATCGGCGGGGTTGGCGCATGGCCCGGGATTGTCGGTGTCTGGTGCCAAACTCGCGGCTATGCGCGGAGAGGTCCAGCTTTTCGCTGTTCCGCCAACACGAACCGGCCCGCCCGCGTACGCCGGGGCCACCGGACCGTTGCGGCTGCTGGAGAAGCTCGGCGCGCGAGCACGTCATCCTCGGCCCAGACGTACGAGGGGGCACGGTGGTTCGGCCGATGGCGGGTGAGCCGGACGGGTGGCCGGATCGGGCGGGACGGTCCGCCGGACCGCAGCGGTGCCGGACGTAGCCTGACCTGAGGGCGCTCAGCCGGAGCGAGCGGACCAGGTGAGGTGGGATCCATGCAGGCACTGGCGAAGAAGTCGTTCCAGGAACCGGACGAGGTGCGCACACCCCCACTCACGCGCGTCGAGGTGGTCGCCCTCGGCAACGCCAAGGCGGCCCGCATGACGATGCAGCCCGGATGGCACTGGAGCGAACACATCAAGCCCGTCGCCGGTACGCCGACCTGCCAGCTGCACCACGTCGGCACCGTACTCTCGGGCCGGTTGCGGGTGAGTCACCCGGACACCGGTGAGATCGAGGTCGGCCCCGGCGACGCGTACGAGTTCCAGCCCGGGCACGACGCCTGGGTCGTGGGCGACGAACCGTACGTGGGGCTGGAGTTCGAGTCGACCGCGGCGGAGGAGTACGCGAAGATGGCCCGGTGAGGTCGGCTGGTTTGGTTGCGCCGCAACGGGTTTGCGGTCACGGTCGCGGCCGTGACCGCCCGGACCGGCATTGACCGACGCGGGCAGGGGACCTGACGGCTGCCCCTGTCCCCGGCCGGCTCAACGTGTCGTCGGACCACGCCACGCCGTGCACCGCCGGATCGTCGGTCGCGGGACACGACAGGGCGGCGGCGAAAGCGTGCCGTGCGGTGTGGCGCCGACCGGGTTGGATGGCGGCATGACGTTGCCCGAGACCGCCGAGCTGTCCGTCCGCGACAACCGCATCCTCCGGTACTGCCGGTACGGCCCGCCGGACGGCGTTCCGGTGGTGGTGCACAACGGAACCCCGAGCAGCCGGTGGAAGTGGCCGCGGCTCGTCGACGCGATGGACCGCAGCGGCCTGCGCCTGCTGGTGTACGACCGGCCCGGGTACGGCGGGTCGAGCCGGCAGCCGGGGCGCACCGTGGCCGACGCGGCGGAGGACGTACGGGCGCTCGCGGACGCGCAGGGCTGGGCACGGTTCGCGGTGTTCGGCGGCTCCGGTGGCGGCCCGCACGCGCTGGCCTGCGCCGCGCTCCTCGCCGACCGGGTCACCCGCTGCGCCGTGGTGTCGGGCATCCGGCCGGCCGAGGATCCCGAACGGGCGCGGGACGAGCCCGCGCTGCGGTCCCGGCTGGCCGAGGTAGCGGCGGACATCCTGCGCGCCGTGGACGCCGGAGGTCCTGAGCTGCCAACGGAACCAGGGCCGCCGGCCCGTACGGACCCGGACGCGATGGCGCGCATCCGCGCCACGTTCGTCGACGGCATGGACGGTTGGGCCGACGACAGCATCGCGCTCGCCCGGCCGTGGGGATTCGCGCCCGACGCGGTCGGCGTACCGGTCGGCATCTGGCGCGGCACCGACGATCCGCACGTATCCGCCGAGCACGCCGACTGGCTGCTCGCCCACGTTCCCACGGCAGAGCCCCACGTGTACGCCGGGGGCCACCTGCCCGGCCCGGACGTGTACGACCGGATCCACGCCTGGCTGCGCGCCGGCACGTGACCGCTCCCCGCGTCACCGGTGTGGGATGACCGCCCGGTACTTGCCGCCGCCCGGTTCCTGGCGCGGTGGTTCCGCGGCGCGTTCGATCGTGACGGTGTCGAGGGTGTGGTCGGTGAGCAGGCGGCGCAGCTCCGTCTCCACGGTCCGCCACACCCGGTCGGCCTCGGCGCCGTCGGCGAGCAGCATCCGTACGCGGAGGGTGGTGGGTGTGGTCTGTTCGATCTGGAACAGCTCGATGCCCGGCGTACGGTCGAACAGCGTGCTGACGGCCATGGGCGCGACCGTCACGGCGTCACCGTTGCCGGTGGGGAACGACAGCGTGTCGCCGGCACGCCCGCGTACCCGGATCCCCGGGAGCGGGTTGCCGCACGGGCACGGGTCGGGCCGCAGCTGCACGGCGTCGCCGAGGTCGTAGCGCAGGAACGGCTGGACCCGGTTGGCGAGGTTGCTCAGCAGCACGGTGTGGGACAACTGCCCGGGCGGGGTGGGCCGGTGGTCCGCGTCGACCGGTTCGAGCACCGCCCAGTCGCTGTTGACGTGGTACCAGCCGTGGGCGCAGCCGTTGCTGAGGTAGGTGCACTCGGTGCAGGAGTAGATGGGGCGCACGGTGGTGCCGAACGCGGCCGCGATGCGGTCGAGGTCGCGGGCCGTCATCGTGTCGCCGGCGGGTTGGACCAGGACGGGGTCGATGCGCAGCCGGCCGGCCTCCTGTTCGGCGGCGAGCAGCCGGATCACGCTGGCGTACCCGATGACGGCGGCGGGACGGAAGGCGTTGAGCCGCGCGACGAACTCCGGCATCGGTGTGTGCACCGAGAACGCCCGCAGGATCCTTCTGCGCCAGGCGCTCTCCCGGGTCGCCTGGGTGTACCCGGCGAAGCTGACGTAGTGGCCGCCGGTCGCCCCCACCAGCGCGAGGCGGAACCCGCGGGTCAGCATCCGCAGCACGGTTCCGACGCCGAGCGAGCCGTACGCGACGAGGCCGAGCGCTCCGGCGACCCTCTGGTACCGGTCGTCGAGTACGAACACGCCGCGGTGGCCGCTGGTACCGGAGGTGGTGGCGATCGAGTACCGGTCGAGGAAGCGGCGGCCGATCATGTCCGGGTCGTCGACGAACGCGGTCACGTCGGCGAGCGTGATCCGGCGGTCGGTGACCCAGTCGTCGAAGTGGCCCATCAGCGTCTTCTTGTCGGTGACCGGCAGCAGCGTCGGGTCGTCGACACGGTCCGGCAGCCCGTCGTAGAGCCGCGCGTAGTAGGGCGACCGGGCGCGGGCGTGCGCGACGATGTCGGCCAGCCGCTCGCGCTGCCGGCTCTCGATCGGCGCCATCCCCTGCCCTCGGGCCTGCTTCCGGGCGTTGCGGGCGTCGCGCCGCAACCACGACACGCTCTCACTCATGGTCGCCGGCCTCCCCCGCCCGGTCCGCGCGGCGGTACCGGGCCGCGAAGTCGGCGCGGGCCCGGTCCACGCCGTCCAGCAGGATCGCCTTGCCTGCGGCGAGGTCCGCGCCGCTCGGCGGGGTGAGGGTGCGGTCGAGGATGTCCACCAACGCCTCCAGTACCTGCTCGGATGTGGGTCGGTCGTCGTCGTCGGGCCCGTCGTCGGCGCGCTCGAACGTGCGCCGGATGGCCGGGGTCAGCGCGTCGGCGATGAACGCCATGGCGCGGGTGTCGACGTCGCGGCGGATCGCGCCCGCCGCCTGCATCGCGTCGAGGAACTCGCGCGTCCTGGTCGGCTTCGGCCGCTGCTGGAAGTGGCTTCCCGCCTTGCGCAGGTACCGGCCGAAGACCTGCTCGTCGCGGGCCACGATCGCCGAGGCGAGCGGCAGCGTCTTCAGCGCGCCCGTCATGGCGCGCGCCATGCTCCCCATGCTGCCGCCCTCGGGGTCGGCCGCCACCAGGTCCCGCCATGCCAGGGCGTACCGGTCGAGTTCGCGGGCGACGACCGCGTCGACGAGGTCGTCCTTCGACGTGAAGCGCAGGTACACCAGGCCGCGGTGCAGGTCGACGGCGTCGGCGACGGCACCCATCGTCAGCTTGTGGTAGCCGTACCGGATCAGCAGGTCGGCCGCCGCGTCGAGGATCGCCTGTTCTCGCTCGTACTCGTTCACAGCCACGGTTGTCAGTTTGACATTCTCCGACAGATTGTCAAATCACGAGCCACAGCGAAGCGGAAGCCCCAGGTCGGGCCAGCCGGTTCGGGCCACGGGGTACGGCGGGGCCGGCGCCAGGGCGTGTCGTCACAGGTTGCTGGCCGGCTGCGCCGTGCCCACTGGCCGCGTTGTCGGTCCGAGCGCATACGACACCGGCGTGCACTCGCACGACGCCTTGCGAGACAACGAACGGGCTCCGGCTCACTCGACCGAACCTGCGAAGACGCGCCCTAGGATTGGAGGCTCCTCGCCAGAAGGGAACGCGGGTGCTCGCGCTGCACGGCCTGTGGACGTCCGACCACCGTCTGGCGCTGTGGGCGGAGGACGCCCGACTTCTGGGCGAACCGGCCCGGCTGACCGATCCCGGCGGCCCCGCGCCGCACCCGTACGCGTGTCCCGCGCCGGTACTGGCGGAGTTGCTGTCGGCGGTCGGCCCGTCGCTCGAATGGCTCGCCGCGCGGGCCCGGCACGGCCGCGTCGTCCTGCGGATGCCGGTGCAGGGCGGTGCGCCGGTACCGTCGCCGGATCTCAGTACGTTGGGGATGCGGGCGCCGGGGGCGGGGCCGCCGCAGCGCGACCTGGTCCGGTTCACGGTGCCCGCGTTGCTGTTCGATCCCGCCGAGGCGGCGCAGTTGCTGGGCGAGCTGTCCGAGCCGGCCTCCGCCGTACTGCCGACCGAGTCGCCGGCGGGCACCCCCGTGGAGCTGCCGTGCGGTACCTCGCTGCTCTGGCTGATCCTGGTGCACGATCTGGCCTGGCGCCTGGTGGGCCGCGGCCGCGTCCTCCCGACGGTACGGACCGGCGGTGGTGCGCCGGAGGCCCGCTGGGTGCCGGTGTCCGACGCGACGGCGTGGGCGGAGATCCGCCGGCTGACCGCGTGCTGCCCGCCGGTCTGCCGGGCCGAGTGGACGCCGCACGAGCCGGCCGGGCGCGCCGCGGCGGACCTGGTGGCGGACCTGCTGGACTGTCTGGTCGACCGCGAGGTACGGGCCGCGGCACGGGATCGCGCGCCGCTGCTGGGATCCGCGCCGGACACGGCCGCCGCGGCGTGGTTGCGGGCGCTGACCGCGCCGGACGGCCGCATCGGGGATGCCGACCCGGACGGGATCGTGGCGCTGGCGGATGCGCTCGACGGGTGGCGCCGGTCCGGCGAGCCGCGTACCGGACCGTTGCGGTTGTGCTTCCGGCTGGTAGAGCCGATCGGCCCGGAGGACGACGACGACCCGTCCGGTTCGTCGGTCGAGGACCGGTGGCGGCTGGAGTTCCTGGTGCAGCCCGTCGACGAGCCCTCCCTTCTGGTACGCGCGGCCGACGTCTGGTCGGACGGCCCGTCCCGCGAGGCGCTGCGCCGCAGCGCGCACCGGCCCGCCGACGTCCTGCTCGCCGAACTCGACCGGGCCGCCCAGTACTTTCCGCGCCTGCGCGACGTGGTGCGCACGTACATGCCGGGTGAGGTGGTGCTGGACCGCGCCGGGGCGCACGAGTTCCTGCGCGACGTGGCGCCGCAGCTGTCCACCGCCGGCTACGGCGTACTGCTGCCCGCGTGGTGGCGGCGGCCGCACCGCTTCGGGCTGGCGCTCCACACCAGTACGGTGTCGGGGCGGGATGCCCGGCGGCACCGGTTGGTGGACCGCGACGCGCTCGTGGCGTTCCAGTGGCGGGCGGCGATCGACGGGGTGCCGCTCTCCGGCGACGAGTTGCGGATGCTCGCGTCGGCCAAGGAACCGTTGGTACGGGTGCACGGCCGGTGGCTGGCGGCCGATCCGGAGCAGATCGCCGCGGCGGCGGCGTTCCTGGCCCGGGCCGACGGCGGGACCATGTCGAGTGCCGAGGTGCTGCGCCTGGCCGTCGACCCGGACGCCGAGGTGGCCGGGCTGCCGGTGACCGGCATCGCCACCGACGGCACCCTCGCCACCGTACTGTCCACACCGGACAGCGATCGGGAAACCGTTGCGCCGCAAGGGTTTCGCGCCGAGCTGCGACCGTACCAGCGGCGCGGGTTGGCGTGGTTGGGGTCGATGTCGCGGCTGGGGGTCGGCGCGGTGCTGGCCGACGACATGGGGCTCGGCAAGACCGTGCAGGTCCTCGCGCTGCTGGCGGCGGAAAAGGCCGAGCGGGACGAGCCCGCCGACGCCGAGCCGACGCTGCTGATCTGCCCGATGTCCGTGGTGGGCAACTGGCAGCGGGAGGCCGCACGGTTCGCCCCCGACCTGACCGTGCACGTACACCATGGTGCGCAGCGGTTGGGTGGACGCGCGCTGGCCGACGCGGTCCGGGGCTGCGACCTGGTGGTGACCACGTACGGGGTGGCGCACCGCGATGTGGCGCAGTTGCGGGAGATCGGGTGGCGGCGGGTCGTCGTCGACGAGGCCCAGTACATCAAGAACAGCGGGACACGGCAGTCGGCCGCGATCCGCAGCCTGCCGGCGCGCCACCGGGTCGCGCTGACCGGTACGCCGGTGGAGAACCGGCTCACCGAGCTGCACGCCATCCTCGACTTCGCCAACCCGGGGCTGTTCGGTTCCCGGGCCGCGTTCCGGGAACGGTACGCGATCCCGATCGAGCAGGGCAACGAGCGGGCCACCGCGGCGTTCCGGGCACGGATCCGGCCGTTCGTCCTGCGCCGGCTGAAGACCGACCCGGCCGTGGCCGCCGAGTTGCCCGACAAGGTCGAGCTGACGGTGCTGTGCAACCTCACCGCCGAGCAGGCCACCCTGTACCAGGCGGTGGTGAACGACATGCTCGCGAGAATGAAGGGGGCCAAGGGAATCCGGCGTCGCGGCGTGGTCCTGTCGACGCTCACCCGGCTCAAGCAGATCTGCAACCATCCGGCGCACTTCCTCCAGGACGGTTCCGCGTTCCCGGGGCGTTCCGGCAAGCTGGCGCGGTTGGAGGACATCCTGGAGACCGTCGTCGCGAACGGGGAGCGGGCGCTGGTGTTCACGCAGTACGCGCAGTTCGGGGCGATGCTGCAACGGCACCTGCGGCACCGGCTGCCGCAGGACGTGCTGTACCTGCACGGCGGTGTTCCGCAACGCCGCCGCGACCACCTCGTCGAACGGTTCCAGCAACCCGACGGCCCCGCCGTACTCGTGTTGTCCGTCAAGGCGGGCGGCACCGGGCTGAACCTCACCGCCGCCAACCACGTGATCCACGTGGACCGCTGGTGGAATCCCGCGGTCGAGGAGCAGGCGAGCGACCGCGCGTTCCGGATCGGGCAGCGGCGGGATGTCCAGATCCGCAAACTGGTCTGCGTCGGTACCGTCGAGGAACGCATCGACGCGCTGATCGAGGGCAAGCGGGCGCTGGCCCGTACCTCGGTCGGCAGCGACGACGGCTGGCTGACCGAGCTGTCCACCGACGCGCTGCACGAGCTGGTCACGCTGTCCGCGGAGGCGATCGGTGGGTAGCGACGGGTACTGGTCCGGCCGGTTCCTCGCCCGCGTGGGCCTCGCCGACGATGAGCCGTACCCGCGGGACCGGGTGTCCGCGGTCGACCTGTCCGCCGGCTCGGCGAGCGCCCGGGTGCGCGGCTCGCACGCCCGGCCGTACGAGGTGTGGGTGGAGATCCCGGTGTTCACGCCGATCCAGTGGGCGCGCATCGAGGACGCGCTGGCCGCCGGCGGCACCGTCGCGGCACACCTGCTCGGCGGTACGGTGCCGGCCACGGTCGAGGACCGGCTCGCCACGGTCGGCGTGACGCTGTTGCCGGACCGTACCGAGCTGGCGATGGAGTGCTCCTGTCCACAGTGGTCGGTGCCCTGCCGGCACCTCGCCGCGACCCTGCGCGCGCTGGCGGAGTCGTTCGACGACGACCCGTTCCGGATGATGCTGTGGCGCGGCCGCAGCCCCGAACGGCTCCGTGCCCGCCTGACGAAGCTGACCGCCGCCCGGCCACCGGCCGCCGCGCCGGCACCGGACGCGACCGCGGCACCGCTCACGAGTTCGCCGCGCACGTACTGGCTGGGCGAGGATCCCGGGCAGCTCGCCTGGCCCGACGAGCACCCGCCGCAGGACCCCGATCCGGCCATCCGCCACCTGGCCACCCCGGGCATCGTCATCGGCCGCCGCAACCTCGCCGACCTGCTGCGCCCGCTGTACGACGACCTCACGTCCTGGTAGCGCCCCGGGTACTTCCCCGATTTCAAGGGGATTTCATCGCCCACCGCTAGCGTGTGGCGCCGCCGTACGGGCGGTACGTGGACGGTGGGGAGGCACGACTCGATGGCGCGCAGACACAGGCCGCGGAGGCAGGTACTGGCGGCCGCGGTGGCGGTCGTCGTCGCGACCGCGACGCTGACGACGGCGGCGACGGCGCGGCCGGACACCGCGCAGGGGCCGGACAAACCCACGATCCGGTACACCGAGTACGGCATCCCGCACATCATCGCGTCGACCTTCGAGGGCCTCGGCGAGGGCTACGGGTACGCGGCGGCCAAGGACAACATCTGCACCCTGGCCAGCACGTACCTGATGGTCGAAGCGCGGCGCTCGAAGTACCTGGGGCCGGACGGGCACGCGGACACCGGCACCTCGGGTGGCACCACCAACCTCAACAGCGACCTGTACTTCCAGCGCATGAACGACGACCACGTCGTCGAGAAGCTCGTCGCCAAGCCCGCTCCCGACGGCCCCGAACCCGAGGTACGGCAGGCGATCCACGGCTACGTCGAGGGATACAACCGGTACCTGGCGGAGACCGGGGTCGGCAACATCACCGACCCGGCCTGCCGCGGCGCCGCGTGGGTGCAGCCGATCACCGACCTCGACGTGTACCGGCACGTGCACGCCGAGGTCATCATGGGCACCTCGCAGTACCTGCTGGACGGGGAGGTCGGCGCGGCACCCGCGGCCGTACCGGCGGATTCGCCGAAGGCACGGCCGGCCGCCGACACGGGCCGGAAGATCGTGCAGGCCATGGCAAAGGGCCACCAGAACGGCATCGGCAGCAACGCGCTGGCCGTCGGCGCGGACGGTGTCTCCGGCGGCGGCAGCATGCTGCTCGGCAACCCCCACTTCCCCTGGCAGGGCAAGAACCGGATGTGGGAGACGCAGCTGACCATCCCGGGGAAGTTCAACGTCGCCGGGGCGAGCCTGCTCGGGTTCCCGGTGGTCAACATCGGGCACAACGACGACGTGGCGTGGAGCCACACGGTCGCCACGGTGGCCCCGTTCGGGCTGTTCGACCTGCAGGTGGATCCGTTGCACCCCACCAGATACCTGGTGGACGGGACGTGGCGGGACATGACCTCGCAGCGGGTCAGCGTCGAGGTCCGCAACGCCGACGGCTCGACGGGCACCGTCACCAGAACCCTCTGGTCCACCCGGTACGGGCCGGTCACCACGTCGCTCGCCGGCGTGCCGCTGCCCTGGGTCGTCAGCGCGCACGCGGTACGCGACGCGAACATGGACAACCTGCGCGCGGTGAACACGTGGTTCGGGCTGGACCGGGCGAAGGACACCGACGACGTCGTACACACCCTGGAAAGTACGCAGGGCAGCCCGTTCTTCAACACGCTCGCCACGGACCGCAAGGGCCACGCCCTCTACGCCGACATCCAGGCGGCGCCGAACATCACCGACGCGCACGCCGAGTCCTGCCTGACGCTGACCGGCCGGGCGACGTTCTACGGGCTGCGGATGCCAGGCGTACCACCGGTTTCCATCCTGGACGGCAAGCGCAGCGCCTGCGACTGGCCGGACGATCCGAACGCGGTGGCGCCCGGCCTGCTCGACCCGAAGGTGCAGCCGCGGTTGATCCGGACCGACTTCGTCGGCAATGCCAACGACAGCCCGTGGCTGGCCAACCCGGCCGAACCCCTGTCGTACCCGCGGGTCATGGGCGACACGGACAGCACCCGCACGACCCGCACCCAGCAGCTGATCCTCACCGCGCAGCACCGCATCGACGGTACGGACGGCTTGCCGGGCAAGGGATTCACGCCCGAGACGATGCGCGAGTCGCTGTTCGCCGACCGCAGCCGTACGGCGGACCTGGCCCGCGCGGCGACCGTACGGATGTGCAAGGGCTTCGTCGGCGGGCTCGCCCCGTCCAACGGGGGTCTGGTCGACGTGCACGACGCCTGCCCGGTGCTCGCCGCCTGGGACGGTACCTTCACGCTGCACAGCCGCGGCGCGTGGCTGTTCGAGAACTTCTGGAACAGCCTGCCCGTACCGGATGTCGGGGTGGCGGGTGTCGAGACCGCGCCGTGGAAGGTGGGGTTCGATCCCAAGGAACCGCTGACCACACCGAACACGCTGGACACCGACCGGCTCGACGTGAAGCTGGCGTTCGGCAACGCGGTCGCCGCCCTCCGCAAGGCCGGAATCCCGCTAGACGCAACGGTGTCGGACGTCCAGACCGTCACCCGCAACGGCGAGCGCATCCCGATCCACGGCTCGCTGGGCAGCCTCGGCGTCCTCAACGTCATCGACCCGGCCGCGGACGCGCAGGGAAACCCGGACGTCGTCTGGGGATCCAGCTTCATCCAGGAGGTACGGTTCGGCGCCGACGGGCCGCCGCAGTCGTCCACGCTGCTCACGTACTCCCAGTCCGCCGACCCGACGTCACCGCACTACGCCGACCAGACGACGCTGTTCTCCGCCGGGAAGTGGGTGACCGACCGGTACACCGAGGACCAGATCGCCGCCTCCCCCGTACTGGAGACCAAGGTCCTCGACTGAGCGGTGCGGGCGGGGACACGCACCCACACGATTCCCTTGGTACGGAAGGGATCCGGGTACGAGTCACCGAGCGGGTCGGCGGGGGTTCCGGGGTCGGCGGTCGTGCCGTTCGGCCAACACGGTGCACGCGCCGAACAGGACCGCGACCGGGATGCCCGCGGCGAACAGGACGACCTGCACCCGGTGTTCGAACCGGGCCTGCCGCTCGTGGGCGGCGACGAGCTCGTAGTAGGTGTCGGTGCGGGTGCCCGACGAGCTGAGGGTCGTGCAGATCTCGTCGGGCTCCATCGGGGCGTCGTCACACGTGGGGACGTACCCGCGGTCCGGCCGGTACGACAGCGTGGGCGCGAGGATGGCCAGCGACCCCACGATGCCGAGGGTGACGAGGGCCAGCTTGATGCCGGTTCCGGAGCGTGGCACCAGCGCCCGCAGTACCGACCTGATCGTGTCCATCAGCGCTCCCAACCCGACGGCGTACCCGGCAGCTGGACCGTACCGCGGGGGAACGGGACCGCTCCCGCGGCTGTCCACAGTGGAAGTACACCTGCCCGGGTACGGTGTGGGTGTGCCGGAACGGGAGATCACCGAACCTGTCGCGTTGTGCACCGGTCGTGGCCGGCTGAACCCGGCCGCCGTCGGCTGGACCCGCACCCCGTTGCACCGCGCCAACCTGCGCGGCTGGGGCCGGACGAAACGCTGGGAGTACTGGGGGGTCGTGACGCCGCGGCACCTGGCCGCGCTGACGGTCTCGTCGCTCGACTACGCCGCGCTGCACGAGGTGTGGATCCTCGACCGGGACACGGGCCGGGAGTACGGGAAGCAGGCGGTGGTGCCGTTCGCCCGCGGGGTCGCGCTGCCGGACCGCTGCGGCGTCGGCACGGCGGTCGGTCGGGCCGGCGCGCTGACGGTCCGGATCGACCAGGACGCCACCGGCGCGACGCTGACCGCCCGGATGCCCGGTGTCGCCGTCGATCTGACGGTGCCGATGCCGGCCGGTCACGAGTCGCTCGGTGTGGTGGTGCCGTGGAGCGGGCGGCGGTTCCAGTACACGGTCAAGGATCTGGGGCGGCCGGTGCACGGGACGCTGCGGATCGGCGACACCGAGCACCGGGTCGACGCGGCCGACTCGTTCGCGGTGCTGGACCACGGCCGGGGCCGCTGGCCGTACCGGATCACGTGGAACTGGGCGGCCGGCTGCGCGCCCGGCCGGGCCCTGCAACTCGGCGGACGGTGGACCGACGGCACCGGCAGTACCGAGAACGCGCTGTTCGTCGACGGCCGCCTGCACAAGATCGGCCAGGACCTGGCCTGGGAGTACGACCGGGGCGACTGGTCGGCGCCGTGGCGGATCCACGGCGACCGCGTCGACGTACGCTTCACGCCGTTCCACGTGAAGGCGTCCGGTACCAACCTGGGTGTGGTCGCCTCGTCCACGCACCAGTGTTTCGGCCACTTCGAGGGGTGGGCCTCGACCGACGACGGCACCCGCGTGGCCCTCACCGACCTGACCGGCTGGGCCGAGGAAGCCCACCAGCGCTGGTGACGCACCGTCCACAGTGGACATCCATGGCGCGTCGCGCGACCGACCGGTCCGGGACGCCGGGCGTCACGACCCGGCGCGGGCGGCGATCGCGGCCTGGATCCGCCGGAGCGTACGCAGCGCTTTCTTCGCGGCGGCGCGGACCTCACCGTCGAACACGGTCCGGCCGCGGTCCGTGGCCTGCAACCGTTCGAGCGTCGGTACGGCCCGGTCGTCGCCGGTCGAGCCGAGCGCCACGGCCGCCCAGTACCGCCGGTCGGGGTCGTCGCTTCCGGCCATCGCGGTCAGCCGCGGGATCACCACGTCCGGTGGGAACCGCGCGAGCGCGCTCGCGACGTGACCGATCCGCTGGTACCGGCGGTGCTCCAGCTCCGCCCACAGCGCGGCCAGCGCCGCGTCGCCACCGACCATGGCCAGCGCCTCCGCCGTACGGTTGCGCATCCAGTCGGCGGGGTCGTGCAGCAGCGGGATCAGCGCCGGGACGACCGATTCGTCGCCCAGTTCGCCGAGCCCGATGACCGCCTGCTCGCGCGCCATCCACTGCTCGTGTTCCAGCAGCGGCAGCAGATCCGGTACCGCCGCGCGGATGCCGAGGGCGGTGCAGCCCATCGCCGCCCACGCCTGGCAGTTGTACCGGGTGTCGGTCAGGGCGGCCCGCAGCGGTACTTCGAGGCTGTCGTCGCCGAACACCGCCGCCCGGTTCATCGCCCGGCAGAACAACGTCCGGTGGTACGCGGGATAGTCACGGACGAGCGCGCGCAGGGTGTCGGCCGCGGACTCGTCGCCGTGCGTACCGGCGCGGTCGAGGAGGCGGGACAGGCGCTCGGTCCGGGAGTCGAGGTCACCGTCGCGGAGCGAGCCCAGATCAGCGGGATTCACCGGGCCAACGTACCGCCGGCCGGTGCGGTCGACGCGGCGGTACGGCGGCCCGGGGTCACCGTGCGCGGCGGTCGCGGAGGGCCGGGGCGAGGGCGACGAGCATCAGGACACCGGTGAGGGCGAAGCCCGGCGCGTACCCGACGGTGCCGACGACGGCGCCGAACCCGAGCGCGCCGGCCCCCATCCCGGCGTCGTACGCGACGTTCCACAGGGCGCTGACGGTGCCGTACCCGGAGGTGGGGACGCGGGAGTACATGAGGGTGAGGGTGGCGTTCTGGGCGACGCCGAAGCCGAGGCCGAACAGGGTCACGCCGGCGACGAGCGCGAGCGGGCTGCCGAGCAGCGCGGTGAGCAGGATGCCGGCGGCGGAGGCGAGCAGGCCGGGCAGGACCAGCCGCCCCGCACCGTACCGGTCGCCGTACCGACCGGCGAGCCACCGCGCGACCGTCGCCGCCGCCGGCTGTACCAGCAGCGCCAGGGCGACCGTGCCGGTGGCGCCGCGCGGTGCCGCGAGGGGCAGGAACGTGACGAGCACGCCGGCCGCCGACGCGGTCGCCGCGAACACGACGGCGGGCCGGGCCAGCGCGCCCGTACGCAGGCCGGCGACGATTCCGGTCGCCTTCGCCGCCGCGGGCCGCCGGTCGGGCAGTCCCGGTATCGCGGCGATGGAGGCCAGCGCGGCGACGCCCGCCGCGACCGCGACGACGGTGTAGCCGACGTGGCCGGCGAGCCAGACACCCAGCGGCAGCGCGGCCAGCGACGGCGCCGCGGACACCACACCGACCAGGGCGAGCCCCTCGCCGCGACGTTCGGCCGGGACGAGTTCGGCGGTGAGGGCGCCGCCGGCGACCACGGTCACCGCGTACCCCAGGCCACGGACCAGGCAGACCGCCACGATCCACGCCATCGAGTGCGCGACGGTCAGTACCAGGGCGGGGGCGCCGAGCAGGACGAGCCCGGCGACGAGCACCCGCCGGTACCCGTGGCGCGCGACGAGGCGCGGGCAGGCCAGTTCGCCGGCGACGGTGGCGACCATGAGCGCGCCGGTGGCGATGCCGGCCGCACCGTCACCGGCGTGCGTGGCGGTCGCGTACAGCGGGGCGACGGACAGCAGCAGGTAGAAGCTGAGCGAGGAGCCGACGATGGACACGCACCGCAGCAGCAGGGCCCGGGACAGCAGGGCCGGGCGGGCCGGGGTGACGCAGGCAGTGGTCATGCGTCGAACCTAGGAACCGATCGGATCACCGGTAAGCTCCAATTCCATGCCGCTGGAGTGGACCGGTTTGTCGCCCGAGGTACTGCTGAGCGTGGACCGGACCGGTGCCGAGCCGCTGCGCGCCCAGCTCGAACGGCAGGTACGCGAGGCGATCCGGTCCGGTCGGCTGGACGTCGGCGAGCGCCTCCCGTCGTCGCGCGAGCTGGCCGGCGCGCTCGGCCTGTCCCGCGGCCTGGTCCAGGACTGCTACGCGCAGCTCCAGGCCGAGGGGTACCTCGTGACCCGGGTCGGCTCGGCCACCCGCGTCGCCGCCGGGGCCTGCCGCCAACCCGCCGCCACCCCGGCCACGCCGGCACCCGCGCCCCGGCTCATCGCCGACTTCCGTTCCGGCGTACCGGATCTGCGGTCGTTCCCGATGGCCGACTGGCTGTGGGCGCTGCGCGAGGCCGGCCGCGCGGTGCCGACCGCGGGGCTCGACTACGGCGACCCGCGCGGCGCGCCGCGGCTGCGCGAGGTGCTCGCCGGGTACCTGCGGCGGGTCCGGGCGGCGGCGGCCGAGACCGACCGGATCGTCGTCTGCTCCGGCTACCAGCAGGGCCTCGACCTCGTACTCCGGGCGCTCGCCGACGGCGGTGCCCGCATCGTGGCGTACGAGGATCCGGGGTCGCCGGAGACCGCCGCCTCCGCCGCGGCACGGGCCGGGCTGACCGCGGTACCGGTGCCCGTCGACGAGACGGGCGTGGACGTGGACGCGCTCGCCGCGACCGGTGCCGACGCGGTGATCGTCACCCCCGCGCACCAGTCCCCCACTGGGGTCGTCCTCGCGCCCGAACGCCGGCTGGCGCTGCTCGACTGGGCCGCGCGTACCGGTGGGACGGTCATCGAGGACGACTACGACGCCGAGTTCCGGTACGACCGCGACCCGGTCGGCGCGCTCCAGGGCCTCGCCCCCGACCGCGTCGTGGCGATCGGCACGGTCAGCAAGTCGCTCGTACCGGCGCTGCGGCTCGGCTGGCTGCTGTGCCCTGCCGCGATCGCCGACCGCATCATGACGCACAAGTACCTGAGCGACCGGGGATCGCCGGCGCTGGACCAGATCGCGCTCGCCACGATGATCGAGTCCGGCCGGTACGACCGGCACCTGCGGCGGATGCGCACCCGGTACGCGGCCCGCCGCGACGTGCTGGTGGACGCGCTCGCCACGCACGCGCCCGGCGTACGGCTGACCGGGCTCGCGGCCGGGTTCCACGCCGTCGCGCACCTGCCCGACACGGCCGACGAGACCGCCGTCGTCGCCGCCGCGCGTACCCGACGGGTCGGCCTGTACGGCATGAGCGCGCACCGCTCGTCCCACGCGACCACACCGCCAAGCCTCGTACTCGGCTTCGGCAACCTGTCGTCGGACGACGTGACCGCCGGCATCGCCGCCGTCGCCGACCTGCTCACCGCCCCCTGACGCCTCGCGCGGGAACCGCGGACGCAACGACGCGCCGCGGGTAACCCGGGGAGGTCGCGACGCGGATATTCGGTGGCGGGGCGGGCCGGTGCCGCGGGAAGACTGGGCGGATGACAGGTCTGACCGCCGAGCACGTCGTCGACGGCCGCGCGCCGCAGTCCCCGACCCTCGCCCCGGACGGGCGGCTGCTCTGCCACGTCCTCGTGCCGGCCAGCCGGACCACCGACCACGACGACACCGAACTGTGGCTCGTCGACGTCGAGGGCACCGCCGCGCCGCGCCGGCTGACCGCCGACACCGCAACGGAGTCCCGGCCGCGCTGGTCTCCCGACTCCGGCACGCTGTACTTCCTGTCCGACCACGCCGAGCGCGGTACCGCCCAGTTGCACCGGTACGCGCTCGCCGACGGGGCGGTGGCGGCGGTGACCGCGTGGCGCGCCGGCATCGTCGACCACCTGCCGCTCGCCGACGCCGACCTGGTCGTGCTGCTCGCCGAGGACGAACCGACCGAGCAGGACGCGCGGCGTACCCGGGACCGCGACGACGCCGTCGTCGCCGGCGTACGCGAACCGCGCGCCCGGTTGCGCCTGCTCGACCTGCGTACCGGCCGGGTCGACACCCCGGACGTGTTCGGCGACCGGCACGTCGTGGAGGTACGCCAGCGCCCCGACGGCGGCCCGCTCGCCGTCCTCACCCAGGCCAGCGCGGACAGCGACTACGGCCCGCGTACCGGACGGCTGCACGTGTTCGACCCGGCGACCGGGACCGCGGAGGAGCTCGGACCGGTCGGGGCCGACGCCCGGTCGCTGGCCTGGTGGTACGACGGGGACGGCTGGCACGTCGGCCACATCGCCCTCACCCCACCCGTACTCCAGGCCGGCACCGCCGTGTTCGACCTGGCGCTCGGCACCGGGGTCCTCGCCAACCGGACGGCCGGACTGCCCTGGTGCCCGACCGACCTGCACCAGACCGACGGCGCCCCGCTGGTGGCGTTCGCCGACGGCCTCGACTCGATCCTGGCCCGCCTCGATCCCAGCGGTCCCACCACGCTGTCGCGGCACCCGGGACGGTTCGACGACCTCACGGCGACGCGTACCGGGGCAATGGTCGCGGCGCTGACCGGTGGCCGGTACCGGCCCGCGGAGGTCCACGTCGGCCCGCCGGCCGGGCCGCTGCGGCGCGTCACCGACACCTGCCCGGAACTCGACGGCGTCGTTCTCGGTACGCAGCAACCGTTCACGTACCGTGCCGCCGACGGCCTCGACCTCGACGGCCTTCTCGTACTGCCGGCCGGGAAGGACGCGTCGGACGGCCCGTTCCCGCTCGTCACCATCGCGCACGGCGGCCCGTACGACCGCTACGCCGACGGTTTCCAGCTCGTCTGGGCGCCCAGCGCGCAGTGGCTCGCCACCGCCGGGTACGCGGTGTTCCTGCCGAACCCGCGCGGCGGCCAGGGCCACGGCCACGAGTTCGCCGCCCGCGTCGCCGGCCGGGTCGGTCGGGAGGAGTGGAGCGACATCCTGACCGGCATCGACCTGCTCGTCGCCGACGGCATCGCCGACCCCGACCGGCTCGGTATCGCCGGGTGGAGCCACGGCGGGTTCCTGTCCGCCTGGGCCGTCGGGCAGACCGACCGGTTCCGCGCCGCGCTCGTCGGCGCCGGCGTCACCGACTGGGGAATGCTCGCCGCGACCGGCGAGAACGGCCAGTTCGAGGTCGCGCTCGGCGGCAGCATCGGCTGGTCCGGCATCGGCCCGCACCCGCACGACGCCGTCAGCCCCATCTCGTACGCCAGCCGGATCCGTACGCCGGTGCTCATCCTGCACGGCGTCGAGGACACCAACGTGCCGCTCGGCCAGGCCGTGTACCTGCACCGGGCGCTGCGCCACTTCGGCGTCGAGCACGAGTTCGTGAGCTACCCGCGGGAGGGCCACCTGATCCGGGAACGCCGGCACCAGCTCGACGTGCTGCGGCGTACCCGGGCCTGGTTCGACCGCTGGCTCCGCCCCTGACCGCCGCACCGTGCCGCGGGCGTACCACCGGATCGGTGTCACGACGCGACGAGCCGGTGCCGGGCTGCAACCTGGCCGCCACCCCGGACGTGTCAGAGCCCGACATGGCAGTACGGATGCTGGATGGTGGCGATGGCGCTGGCGTCGGGTACGCAGGGGCGGACGCGGCCCCGGAACGCGCCGTCCCCGTCAGGACGGTCGGGGTTGCGGGTGGCGCAGACGTTCGAGGAGTTCTACGCGGCGCACTACCAGGCGGTCGCCGTCCAGATCTACGTGGCGTTCGGGGACCGGGCCGAGGCGCAGGACATCGCGCAGGAGGCGTTCCTCCGGGCGCTGAGCCGCCGGGACCGGCTGGTCGCGGGCGGCGATCCGGTGGCCTGGGTACGCCGGGTGGCGTGGAACCTGGCGATCAGCCGGTGGCGCCGGCTGCGTACGGCGTTCACGTTCCTGCGCCGGCAGCGGGACGAGCACGTGCCCGAGCCGAGCCCGGATCACGTGGCGCTGTCCGGCGCGCTGGCCACGTTGCCGGAACAGCAGCGGCGCGCGGTCGTCCTGCACTACCTGGCCGATCTGAGCGTCGCCGACATCGCCCGGCAGGAGGGCGTCGCCGAGGGCACCGTCAAGTCGTGGCTGCACCGGAGCCGCAAGGCCCTGGCGCTGCTGCTGCGCGACGAGGCCGTCGAGGGGGAGGTGCGTGATGCCTGACCGGGACCAGTACGACGAGCTGCTGCTGCGCGACACCTTCGAGCGGTACCGCGCCGACGAGCTGCCGGCGATGGTCGCGCCCGGTGCCGCGGCGGCGCGGCGCACCCTCGCGTACCGGCGGCGGCGCCGGACGGCGGTGGTGGCGGCCGCGGTCGTCCTCGCGCTGGCCACCGGCGGTGGCGCGGCGCTGGTGGCGATCCGGCCGGACCACCACGCGCACCGCGTACCGCCGGCCACCAGTCACCGCCCGTCCCCGGACGCCACCAGCCACAGCCCCACCCTGAGCCCCCGGCGCAGCGCGCGCAAACACGTACCGGACGGGCGGATCGGCGCGACGGACCTCGCCGGCGCCACCCTGGACATCCCCGGCTGGCAGTCCGGCGGTGTCTGCGCCGGTGGCACGTACACGTTCCGGGGCGGCACGGGCACCGGCGACGGCTTCGACGTGTACCTCCCGGGCAACGGCCGGGTCGTGCTGCCGGGGCCGGCGTACGCGGACGTCGACGGGGACGGGGCGGACGAGACGGTCGCGCTGGTCGCATGCGGCGCGCAGGAACTCAACTACCAGGCGGTCGCGTTCGACCGGGACGACGCCGGCCGGATCGTGACGCTCGGATCCGTGGCCCGCACCCCGTTCGTACCGATGCCGACGGCGAGGATGGACGGCCTGCGCACCGACCCGGACGGTACGGTCGAGGTGCGCTGGACCCAGGTCCGCGAGCTCTCCCCGATCTCGCAGTGGCGCGGGTACCGCTGGTCCGGCGGCGCGTTCACGCAGGTCGGCGGCCCGGCCGCGCTACCCGATCCGCCGGTGGTGCGGGTGACGGCACGCGCCACGATGTCGCCCACCGACGGCGGCTACGCCGGCACCCTCACGATCGTGGTCACCAACACCGCCGCGTCGCAGAACCCCATCGGGTACGCGAACCTCAAGGTCGCCCTGCCCGCGGGGGTGACGGTCCGGTCCGCGAGCCCGGCCGGGCAGTGCTCCGCGGCCGACGGCGCGTGGTGGTGCACCGACGACACGCATCCGATCGGGCCCGGTACCTCGTGGACCGTGACGCTCGCGGTGACCAGCACCGCACCGCACCAGCCGGCCGACCGGACGCTCCCGGGCACGCTGACTCTGTATCCCGTGCCCTCGTCGTTCTGCCGCGGCGACACCGGAGACACGCCGTACTCGATCACGCTGCCCGCGGCGGACTGACCCGGCGCGCGTGCGCGGGTCAGTGGATGATGCCGTCGCGGCGGGCGAGGATCACCTCGGTGCCGGCGCGGGGCGCCCGAGCGGGCGCCCCGGCCCGGTACGGCGGCCGCGGATCGTACTCGTGGGCGAGCTGGATCGCTTGCGCGGCACCGTTCCCGGCGATCCGACCGGCCAGCGCGAGCGCCATGTCCAGCCCCGCCGGCACCCCGGCCGCCGTCGCGTACTTGCCGTCGAACACCACCCGCTCGTGCGTCGGGCGGGCCGAGATCGTCGTGCCGCAACCAGTGCGTGGTGGCCCGGCGTCCGCGCAGCTTGGCCGCCGCGAGCAGCAGCGATCCGGTGCACACCGACGCCGTCCGGCTCGTGACAGTGTCCACAGTGCACAGCCAGTCCAGGACCGGACCGCCGGGAAGGTGCGCGGCGCGCGACCCTTTGGCGCACAGGCATCTGTGCCCGCGGGGCCGGTTTCTGACCACGCCACCACCCACCACCGCCACGGGTAGACACTGTCTACCCTGGTGCGCAGTGCCGGTGTCCGGTAAGCGCCCGCGCACAGAGGCCGACCGGCACACCGTCGTCGCCCGCCCGGGTCACCGGTTCGCGTCCCCGCCCGCGCCACGTTACGGTCGGGCGATGAAGGTCTTCCTGGTCCTGCTCCTGGCGCTGGTACTGCTGGTGATCCTCGCGCTGGTGTCGTACGGGTGGCTCATGGTCCGCAGCCAGCGCAGGGCTCTCGCCGAGCTGCGGCAGAACGGCCTCGCGTTCCTGTGCCGCCCCACGATGGGCATGCAGAGCGTCGCCGGATTCGTCCTCAGCGTCGACCGGAACGCCGTCGCGCTGTGGAAGGTCGGACTCGGCCGGCCGGTACGGAAGCACTCGTTTCCCAGTAGCGGCGCCACCGTCGCGCCAGCCACCGTGAAGGTCAACCTGGCGCGGAGTTCGCCCGGGCTCTCCGTGCTCTCCCCCGCGGCGGCGCGCATCGACGTCGCCATCTACCCGGACCCGACCATGTCGTACTCGGCGCCCATCGACGGCGCGTCCCTCGTCGTCGTGTGCGAGAAGATCCAGGAGACCCTGACCGGCGGCGGACGACCCGACCGGCCGAGGTGAATCTCGACGATCCGGGCCGAACATGCCGGCGGGTCCGGGCCGCGATGAGTTCGCGGGTACCCGCTGGTCATACCTCGCGACAACCGGACGTCCTGACATCACCTCCAGGAGCACGCATGCGACCCCTTCGGTACTCCATCAACGTCACGCTGGACGGGTGCTGCGACCACCGCGCGATCGTTCCGGACGAGGAACTGCACCGGCACGCGGCCGAGAACCTCGACCGGGCCGACGCGCTCCTCTTCGGCCGGGTGACGTACGAGATGATGGAGCAGGCGTGGCGAGCGCCGGCCGGAACGGGTGCGCGACCCGACTGGATGGAACCGTTCGCCCGGACGATCGACGCGGCGAGGAAGTACGTGGTGTCGAGCACGCTGCGGCAACCCGACTGGAACGCGGAACTCGTCCGCGGCGATCTCGGCGATGCCGTACGGCAGCTCAAGGAGCAGCCGGGCGACGGGCTGCTCGTGGGAGGCGTGCAGCTCCCCCAGGCGCTGGCGGAGCTGGGGCTGATCGACGAGTACGAGTTCGTCGTGCAGCCCAGGGTGGTCGGGCACGGACCGGCGTTGTTCGCGGGCCTGTCGAAGCCGCTCGACCTGACCCTCGTGAGCCGCCTGGAGTACGCGTCGGGCGCCGTGGCGATGCGCTACGTGCCGCGCTCGTAGCCGGCGTGCCGCGCCCGCCGATGGGGTGGACGCCGGCACATCGTCCGTCTCACGTTTCCGGCCCGGCCAGCGTCTACAGGACGAGACGGAGAAGGGACGAGCCATGGACACGCGGCACACGGTGGCGGACACCACGCTCGGCACGGTCACGATCGTCGCGCGGGACGACACGATCACCGGCCTCTACTTCCGGCACCACGTACGGCGGCCGGCGCGGGACACCTTCGGCCGCGCGGTCGGTGTCGAGTCCGACGAGCTGCTCGCCGATGCCGTGCGGCAACTGCACGAGTACCTTGCCGGCACGCGGCGCGAGTTCGAGCTGCCGCTCGACGCGGACGGCGACGCCTTCCAGCACGCGGTGTGGAGCATCGTCGCCGGGATCCCGTTCGGTACCACGACCACGTACGGACGGATCGCCGAACGGCTCGGTGACCGTACGCTCGCGTACCGGGTGGGTCAGGCCGTCGGCGCGAACCCGCTGTGCATCTTCGTCCCGTGCCACCGCGTACTCGGCGCGAACGGGAAACTCACCGGCTACGCCGGCGGGCTCACGCGCAAGCGAGCGCTGCTGGAACTGGAGGAGCCGGCCGAGGCGAGCGCCGGACGCCTTTTCTAGTACGTACCAGAAAGGGCTTACTGTCTTCCGGGTGCCGTGCCCTCGACACCCGGAAGGCGTTCGGTCGGCTGGTGGAAAGACATGCTGTCCGATGGACGCGACAACGCCGTGCCCCGGCACGCCGACGGAAAGGGACGAGGAACGGCATGGTCGACGACCCCGGCGTCGTGATCGGCGAGGACGGACTCGCCCGCCCGGCATGGGCATCCGTCGATCCGCTGCTGCGCGACTACTACGACACGGAATGGGGCATGCCCGTCACCGACGAGCGCGGCGTCTACGAGCGCGTCACGCTCGAAGGGTTCCAGGCCGGGCTGTCCTGGGCGACGATCCTGCGCAAGCGCCCCGCGTTCCGCGCCGCGTTCGACGACTTCGACCCCGACACGATCGCGGCGTACGACGAGCGCGACGTCGACCGGCTCCTCGCCGACACCGGGATCGTCCGCAACCGGCAGAAGATCGAGGCCACGATCCGCAACGCCCGGGCCACCGTCGAACTGCGCGACGACGGCGGGCTGTCCGCGCTCGTCTGGTCCTTCAAACCCGACACGACCCCCGCGCCACGGGTGTTCGCCGACATCCCCACCAGATCGCCGGAATCGGTTGCGCTGTCGAGGGAACTGCGCCGGCGCGGGTTCTCGTTCGTCGGCCCGACGACGATGTTCGCGCTCATGGAAGCGATCGGCATCCTCGACACGCACCTGCTCGGGTCGCACCGCCGCGGCAGCTCCGGCATCTGGCCCACCTGAACCAACGCACTCCCGTCATCATGGAACGATCGCAGGCCTCAAGCGCCGGACGGGACCGGAACGAACAGTGCTCTGACGGCTGGATCGGCTGTGTGCCACCAGGATCGCCGGTGCAGATCGGGCCAGCCGCGAACTCCCGGTCGTGCGTCGAGGCGGGAAGTCCGCGGGACGCACGGCGTCGAGGACCATGTCGTCGTCCCCGGGCTCGGCCAAGGGAGCCGGGAGAGTCGGCAGAAGGACGGCGTCTGGCCTCGACGACACCGCGATCGGATGAGTGCACATCCAAGGGCGCTCACACTGTGTCCACAAGGGACTCGAACGCGGCGTCGGCGGCCACGTCCTCGCCGGCGGCGGCGACCCGGGCCAGCAGTGGGCAGCGCGCGCCGCGCCCGGCGATCGTGCGCGGCAGATGTCGTCGCGGGTCTCCCGACCGATCCGGCGTCGGCGGAATCGTTGCAGGAGAAGGAAAGCGCCCACGACTCGGGCAGGGCATCCGTGCGGCACGAACAGCCTCGGGCGCCCGGAACCGCGATGTCTGTCCCGTGTGGACGGTAAGCGTTGTCCACCGCGTTACCCGGAGAGCCGGGACCGGCGCAGTAGGAGTACGTCGGCGCTGGCCTGGTCGGCGGGCAGGAACGCCTCCAGTCGCAGTTCGGCGAGCGTGACGTCGGTGGCGGTCGCGAACGCGGTCAACGCCGAGATGAGCCGCAGATCCCCGTCGTCGGTCGCCAGCCGCAGCGGTACCGCGAAGCCGAGGTGGTCCGGCCCGACGGGAACGTCCGGTACGTAGCCGGCAAGTTCGGCGACGAACTCGTCCAGCCGCGGGTCCGGGCTGCGCCGGGCCCGGGCGCGCAGGTTGTCGAGCACGTGCCGGCCCCAGTCGGCGAGATTGCCGACGCGGGGCGCCATCCCGTCCGGATGCAGCATCAGCCGCAGCATGTTCACCGGTGGTACGAGCAGCTCCGGCGCCGCCCCTTCGGTGAGGACGTCGACGGCGTCGTTGGCGGCGACGAGCCGGCCGTACGGGGCGAGGACGAGCGCCGGGTATGGCAGGTGGCCGCGCAGGATCTGGTCCAGTGCCGTACGGACCGGGCGCAGCGCCGGCTCGTCCAGTCCGGACTCGGTGAACACCGCGGCGTACCCGGCGGCGGCGAGCAGGTCGTTGCGTTCCCGGAGCGTCAGGCCGAGTGATTCGGCCAGCCGTACCACGATCGCGCGGCCGGGCCGGGACCGCCCGCTCTCGACGAAGCTCAGATGCCGTTGCGTCGTACCGGCCAGCGCGGCCAGTTCGAGTTGGCTGATCCGCCGGATCCGGCGCCACCGGCGCAGTTCCTCCCCCACCGTCGTCACGTCGCAGTTCTACCCCGCCGCCGCGGTGGCGGCGATTCCCGCCGGGGAATTGCCACCGATTCCTGGTACGCGCACGATCACGGCTCGACGGCAGTACATGAGTGAAAGGGCTTTCTGTGCGGAGCTACCATCTCGACCCGGGCCGCGGTCTCGCCGGCCTGACGCTCCGGGACCATGACGTCCCCGAGCCCGGCCGCGGCCAGATCGTGGTACGGATGCGCGCCCACGCGGTCGGTGCGCGCGACCTGCTCGTCCTGGCCGGTACGTATCCGCTGCCGGTCCGGCCGGGAGTCGTGCCGGGGTGCGAGGGCGCGGGCGAGGTCGTGGCCGTCGGCGCCGACGTGACGCGGGTACGACTCGGCGACCGGGTGGCCGCCACGGTGTTCCCGCGCTGGTGGGACGGCTCGTTCCGCTGGGAGTACGCGACGCAGCTCGGTACCGGTACCGACGGCACGCTGACCGAGTACGCGCTGCTCGACGCCGACGGCGTGGTACCGGTACCGGAGCACCTGTCGTACGCGGAGGCGGCGGCGCTGCCGCTGTCGGCGGTGACGGCGTGGCACGCGCTGACCGCGGGCGGCATGCCACGGCCGGGCGAGACGGTACTGACGCTCGGATCGGGTGCGGTGTCGCTGTCCGTACTCCAGCTCGCCCGGTCGGCGGGCGCCCGCGTGATCGTCACGACCTCGGACGGGGCGAAGGCGGAACGGTTGCGGGAGCTGGGCGCGGCCGAGGTGGTCAACTACCGGGAGTGTCCGGACTGGCCGGATGCCGTCCGCGAGCTGACCGCCGGTCGCGGCGCGGACCGGGTCGTCGACCCGGCCGGGCCGCTGAGCATGTCACTGCGTGCGGTCGCGGTCGCCGGTGAGGTCGCGCTCGTCGGAACGTCGCTGTCCGGCCCCGCCGGCGCCCATCCGGTCGACCCGTCCGCACTGTTCGCCGCGGCCGCGGTCGTCCGCCCGGTGATCGCCGGGCACCGCGCGCACTTCACGGCGCTGAACCGCGCGCTCACCACGCACCGGCTGCGCCCGGTCGTCGACCGCACCTTCGGCTTCGACGCGGTACCCGACGCCCTCCGGTACTGCCGGTCCGGTGCCGGCGTCGGCAAGGTCGTCGTCACGCACCCCGGACCGCCACGGTGAGGTATCGGTAACTTCGTATTTGCGGTGACCCTTGTGGCGACAGGGACGTTAGCGTTAACTTCTCGTCGACCTCGATCTGGGAGGAACGACATGCGCGCTACCACCTGGGCCCGAAGGCTGGGCGTCGCGGCCCTCGCACTGCTGCCGGCCGTCGCGCTGGCCGGTCCCGCGACCGCCGCACCGAACGCGGACCGGACCCTCTGGGCGCACCGCGCCCAGGCCAGCTACCAGGCGTTACAGGACAACCTGTACCTCGGCGACGCCGGCCACCGGCTGTACGCGGAGAGCACCCCGGCGGCGGGCGGCAACCCGTACTCGTACCTGTGGGAGTTCCGGGAGGCGACGCAGGCGACGCTGGGCGTGCGCGGTCTGCCCGGCGGCCAGCGGTACGCGGGCGACGTGGCGGACCGCTTCGCCGCGCTCGGGCAGTACGCCAGCCCGGACCCGGCGCACCCGGGCTACGAGTCGTACCTGCCGGCGCCGCTCGGTGGCGGCGGTGACCTGTTCTACGACGACAACGCGGTGGTCGGTCTGTCCTTTGTGGACTCGTACCGGAGCGGCGGTGGCGCGGGGGCACTGGCCGGCGCGGAGGCGGCGTTCCGTACCGATCTGCGGGCGTGGGACAGCGATCCGGCCAAGACCTGCCCCGGCGGGATGCACTGGGTCGAGGCGGACTGGAACACCATCCGCGCGGCCAACGTGACCGGTCTGTTCGCCGAACTCGCCGCGAACCTGTACGCGACGACCCGGGACCGCAGCTACCTGGACTGGGCGGTTCGCGCGTACGAGTGGAACCGGTCCTGCCTGATGAGCTCGCCGGGCCTGTACCGCAACGACATCGCCGACGACGGCACGTACGACCAGACACTGTGGACGTACAACTCGGGCGCGATGATCGGTACGGCCACGGTGCTGTACCGGGCGACGGGCGACCGGCGCTGGCGGGACCTGGCGCTCGGCGACGCGCGCGGCGCCATGGCGTACTGGACGGCGGACCGGCTCTACTCCCAGCCCGCCATCTTCAACGCGTTCCTGTTCCGGGACGTGCTCGCGCTCGACCCGGCGTACCGGTCCACATTGGACACCTACGCGGCGCGGCTCTGGCAGGACAACAGGGATCCGGCCACCGGGCTGTTCCGGTTCCAGGCGTCGAACGGCGGCGCGCCCGATCCGGCACAGCCGGTGAACACGCTCAACCAGGCCGCCGCGGTGCAGCTCTTCGCCTTGCTGGGCAACGCATGACGCGCGGGCGGGCCCGGACCGACCGGGCCCGCCCGCGACGGCGGTCAGGTCGTGTCGGGTTCGCCGGAGCCGGCGACAGCGCCGGGTGAGCGCCACTAGCGCGGTCCCGCCGGCGAGCAGCGCCACGGCCAACAACGCCGACGAGTGCCAGCGAGGTACCGGTGACGGGGAGACCGCCTGCTGTCCCGTCAGCACCCGGCGTCGGACCGACGTGGTGGCGACGGCGGAGATGGCTTCGTTGTCCGGATCCGGGCGCGCGTGTCCGGTGGGAGCGTGAACGCGTCCGACCGACGGGAGCGGGCCGGGGGTGTACGGCCGGAGGATCGGAGCATCCACTTCGCAGTTCCCAGGAGGTTCCCGTGTTTCTCGCGATCGTCGACTTCACGACCGCCGCCACCGACCGTCCCGCCGCGCTCGCCGAGTTCGACAAAGAGGTCGACCGGGTTCGCGCCATGCCGGGCAACCGCGCCTTCCGCGTCTACGCCGCGCGTACCGACGACACCGCCGTCACGGTGCTGCACGAGTGGGACGACGAGGCGTCGTTCGCCCGGTACCTGGCGTCGGAGTCGTTCGCGCACCTCGGCGAGACGATCCGGCCGATGATGACCGCCGCGCCGGTGAGCCGGCGCTTCCGCGCCGACCTGCTGGAGACGGTGGCCTGACCGGCGCGACGGCCTACCAGGGCGTGTCTGCACAGGTTCGGTCGAACGAGCCGGAGTCCATTCGTTGTCTCGCAAGGCGGAGGTGCGGGTGATACCGGTGTCGTGTGCGCTCGTGCCGGCACTCGCGGCGAGGCGGCGAATGGGCCCGGCGCAGCCGGCCAACGACCTGCGAAGACACGCCCTAGGATCGGCCTGTGCGAGGCCGTCGATGACCCGGGGGGCGTACAGCTTCGTCCGCACCTTCGCGCCGGAGTTCGCCCGCGACCTGCGGGTGGACCGGCACTACCTGCTCTGCGCCTCCGCCGGGACGCTCCGGCTGGAGGCGCAGGGGCAGGCGTGGCTCCTGCCGCCGGCGCGGGCCGCCCTGATCGAGGCCGATCGACCGATCCGGGTGAGCATGGCGCGGCCCGTCACGACCGCGTCCGTACTCTTCGACACCCGGTTCGCGCCCGCGCCGCCGGCACCCTTGACCGTGTTCGATCTCAACCCGCTGGCGCGCGCCCTGCTCACCGAGTGCGGCACGTGGGGGGAGAGCGACGAGCCGCTCCCGGCGTACGCGGAGACGATGTTCGGCGCGCTCGCCGCCGTGACCTGGCGGCTCGCCCGGCAACCGAGCCCCGTCGTCGTACCGTCGGGGCGCTCTCCCGAACTGCGCCGCGCCCTCGTACTGACCGGGCAGCGACTCGGCGACGACGTCCGCTTCGAGGACGTGGCGGACGACGTGGGCCTGGCGCCGCGGTCGCTGGCCCGGCGCTTCGCGGACGAGACCGGCATGACCTGGCGCGCGGTCCTGCGCCGGATGCGGATCCTGGCCGCGATCGAGGAACTCGCCGCCGGCGACGCGCCGGTCACCACGATCGCGTACCAGGTCGGGTACGCGTCGCTGTCGGCGTTCAACGCCGCGTTCCGGGAGCTGACCGGCCGCACGCCGACGGAGTACCGGGAGAGCTTCCGGCCCTGAGCCATCGGCCGGGCTGGTGCGCGGGCGACGGGCGGGTCGAGGCCGAGCGCGGCGACCCGGATGCCGCCGAGGAGCCGGCTACTCCGCCGACCTGGCGGTCTTGCGCTGGTTGGCGTGGAAGCGCGCCTTCTTCTCACGGTTCCCGCAGGTGCCCATGTCACACCATCTCCGGGTACGGCTCTGGCTCGCGTCGAAGAACGCGGCCTGGCAGGTCGGCGACGCGCACAGGGCGAGCTTCCCGTCCCGTTCGCCGGCGAGGATGCCGATCGCGTCGGCGGCGATCACGCTCAGCGCGTCCTCCACCGACGACGTCCGCCACTGCCGGGTGTTCTCGGGCGTCAGTACGGCCGCGGCACGGCCCTGGACGCTGCACTCGTTGATGACCTTCACGGCACGTACCGGAAGGGGTTTGTGGCGGGCGGCGGCGGTCGCGGCGGCGTGGATCGACTCCCGCAGCTGCCGCGCGCGTTCGAGCTGGGCGGTGGTGCAGGACTGCACGGTGAGACCGCTGACGGCCAGCCAGTCGAGGAGCCGTTCCGGCGTCGGGATGCGCTCGACGGCGTCGCCGTGCCGCTCCGACAGGGTTCCCGTGAAGCTGGTCGCCAGCACCTTGCCGAGTCGGAAGTCAGGAAACCGGGCACTCATGGAACCAGCTTAGCCGGTTGCACGCCGGCGTCGAGGCGTGTTAGAACCGTCTTAGCCGGTTCTGCCGGAACGCGGGCCGGAACCACCACCCGACGACCAGGGGGCATCTCATGAACGGGCCGAGCAGTGCCGTGCAGCCGTTCGAAGCGCACGCCACCGACGCCGACCTCGACGACCTGCGCGCGCGGCTGGCCGCGGCGCGGCTACCGGAGGCGGAGACCGTCCAGGGCGCCGCACCCGGTCCTGGCCGGTGGGAGCAGGGCGTTCCGCTCGCCGACCTCGTGGACCTCGTCGAGTACTGGCGCACCGGGTACGACTGGCGGTCGTTCGAGGCGCGGCTCGACCGGATCGGCCAGTTCCGTACGACGGTCGACGGGCTGGGAATCCACTTCCTGCACCGCCGGTCCCCCCGCGCCGATGCCACTCCGCTGATCCTCACGCACGGCTGGCCGGGCAGCGTCGCCGAGTTCGTCGACGTCATCGACGAACTGGCCGACCCGGTCGACCCGGGCACGCCGGCGTTCCACGTCGTGGCCCCGTCGCTGCCCGGGTTCGGATACAGCGACAAGCCGACCACCACCGGCTGGGGTACGGAGAGGATCGCGGCTGCCTGGGTGGAGCTGATGGGCCGGCTCGGCTACGACCGGTTCGTCGCGCACGGCGGCGACTGGGGCGGCGTGATCACCACGATCCTCGGCGGCAGGTTCCCCGAGCACGTACTCGGGATCCACACGACGACCGCGCAGGCACCGCCCGGGCTGACGACCGACGGGCTCACCGCGACCGAGCGCCGGTGGACCGAGGAGACGCACGGCTTCTGGCGCCACCGCGCCGCGTACGCGAAGCAGCAGGCGACCCGACCCCAGACCATCGGGTACTCGCTGGTCGACTCACCGGTCGGGCTGCTCGCCTGGATCCTCGACAAGTTCGCCGAGTGGTCCGACACGGTGGACAGCCCGTTCGAGACGATGTCCCGGGACCGCATCCTCGACGACGTCACCCTGTACTGGCTGACCCGTACCGGCGCGTCGGCGGCCCGCATCTACTCCGAGAGCCACGACTCGCTCGACCCCGACCTGCGGGTCGACGTTCCGTCGGCGATCAGCGTGTATCCGCGCGACATCGAGAAGTACCCGCGGCCGTGGGCACGGGAACGGTTCCGGCAGATCGTGCGGTGGCGGGCGCCCGGCTCCGGTGGGCACTTCCCGTCCCTGGAAGTTCCCGGGTACTTCGTCCGGGACCTGCAGGACGGTCTCGCCGCGGTACTGGCCGCCCACCGGTGAGGTGGATGGCCCGGGAACCGTTGCACGCAACGCCGCCATCCGCTCGCTTCCGGTAGCGTTCGCGATCCGAGACCCACCGGCCGCCGCGGCCCCGGGTACGCGGGCTCGCCGCGGCGCAGGTCGCGTACCGATGAGTTTTTCGCGGCACGCTGGTCTGCACGGTCACGACCGACCCACGGAAGGCTGGCGCCATGCGGAAACTGATCTACGGCATGAACGTGTCCCTGGACGGCTACATCGCCGCGCCCGGCGACGACATCAGCTGGGGCGGGCCGCCGAGCGACGAGCTGTTCCAGTGGTGGCTCGACCGGGAACGGGCGACCAGCCTGATGCTGTACGGGCGCAAGCTGTGGGAGACGATGAGTTCGTACTGGCCGACCGGCGACCAGCAGCCCGGCGCGAGCCCGGCGGAGATCGAGTTCGCGCGGAACTGGCGGGACACGCCGAAGGTCGTGTTCTCCTCGACGATCGACACGGTCGACTGGAACACCCGCCTGGTCACCGGCGACGCGGTCGCCGAGATCACCAGGCTCAAGGCCGAGGACGGCGGCCCGATGGGCATCGGCGGCGCGACCCTGGCCGCGGCCGCCATGCGGGCCGGGCTGATCGACGAGTACGAGCTGGCCATCTACCCGGTCCTGACCGGCGCCGGCACGCCGTTCTTCACGGCGCTGGACAGTTGGGCGAACCTGAACCTGGTGGAGACGCGGACCTTCCCCGGCGGCGTCGTCCTGACCCGGTACGAAACCAAGCGGTGAACGACGCTCCCCCGCGGCGCCGGTACCGACGGGTGAGGTGGCCCGGGTGAAACAGCGGTGCTCGTACACCTCAGGGTCAGACACCGGTGCCGCACGCCCGTGTCGGGCATGCGGCACCGGTCGCACGTCGGGTCAGAACGCGCCCAGGCCGTGCGGTACGCCGACGCCGGTCGGGCCGTCCCAGCCCGGGCCCGCCACGCACAGCGCGGTCGCCAGCTTCGCCTTCGTACAGTCGGCTGCGCCGTTGGGCATGCTGGTGCCCGTGGTCACGTCCTCGATCGAACCGCTGCCGGCCGCGTACACCGTGTTGGGTCCGTCCACGCCGCTGGTGCCGGCGCGGGCGTACAGACCGGCCAGGTACGGCGCCGACGCGCTGGTGCCGAGGGCGACGCCCCAGCCGCCGGCGCCACCGGACGCCGGCAGGTACGTGTCGTAGATCGACAGGTTGACCGCGGCGGCCGACACGTCGGAGCTGGCGCGGTGACCGCCGCAGTGCGCGGCCACGCTCTTGGGCTGCCCGTTCGCCGGGGCGATGTAGTCGGAGCAGGCACTCGATGCCGACCAGTACGCGCCGTCGTTGAGTGCGCTTCCGGTGTCCCACACCGACTTCGTGAACGTCTTGCCGCCGTCGTTCGAGGCGAGCTGGACGCCCCCGGCCGACGTCACCCACGGCACTTCCTGCGGCCACACCTGGTGTGCGGTACCGGTCTGGATGCCGTGGTCACCGGCCGAGGCGACGATCGCCACGCCGGGGTGGTGCAGGCGCTTCGCCAGCGTTCCGGTGGCGATACCCGGCTGCACGCCGTTGCCGACGACGTAGCTGAGCGACACCGAGTTGGCGCCCAGCCCGATCGCGGTGTCCACCGCGTCGTCCATCGCCTTGGCCGTCGCGGCCGGCAGATACGCGTACTGCGGAATCACCAGCAGCGGCGAGATCTCCACGACGCGGATCTTGCACCGCGGGCAGGCCGCCGAGGCCATGTCCACGTCGAGGGTCGACTCACCGGCAAGCCCCTCGTCCGCCTTGTTGAGCAGCGGCAGGCCGATCGGCGCGGGCGGCTTCCCGCCGTGCTGACCGACGATCTTCAGGCAACCGCTCGCCTCGGTGCACGCCGGCAGACCATAAGCCTCCCGGTACTTGGCGAGGTCGGCGGCCAGCGTCGGAGTCGCACCGAACGCGATGATCCCGATCGTGCCGGCCTTCCCGGGGCTGTCCGGCAGGTGGAACGCGCGGGCGAGGTCCGCCGGCCCCAACCCGACCGGCCCCTTCGACTCCAACGGCTTCGACGCGTCCGACGACGCCGCCACCATCGACACGCCACACCCGGTCGGCAGGTACTTGTTGCCGCTCTTCTCCGGGCACAGCTTGATCGTGCGGTGGGTACGCGTCAGGCTCCCGTCCAGCGCCGCCTGCCGTACCGCGGCCGGACTGTCCGGTGTGGACACCGACGCCGGGCGCGCCGACGCACCGCCCGGCATCAGTACCCCGACCGCGGCCACCGCGGTCGCCGCAACCATGGTTTTCACGACACGCCGCATCGCGCTCCTCCGCCGTACCGGGACGTTTCTGGTCGACCGCGATCCTCACGGCACCCGATGAAGCCCCGATGAATCGCCTGTACGCGGCGGCTGATCGTGGAGCCGGCCTGGTCGACCCGGGCCCTAACCATCACGGGGCCGTGGGTGGCCGTCACATCCGAGCGGCTGTCCTGTGGACGTGTCCGGGGCCGGTGTCGTACTCGCGCGGGCCGCGCAGCCACCGTCATCACCCAGGACGGCACGGTGGAAATCCGCTCCCCGCACGAAGTTCGCAGTGCGTCGCACGAACTGGATCCCGCTTCCACAGCCGGGATCAGCCCACGGGCAGCGGTCAGCGGGCGCCGGGCGAGCGTCTGGGCCAGCCGCACGTGCGCGCACACCGGTGGAGTTCGCGCTAGTCGTGCAGTACGCGTGGGCAGACGTGGAAGACGAGTGTCTCGACGGCGGGCATGAGTGCCAGCCCGAGCGGTGCGAGGACCGCCGCGACGACGAGGAGTGCCGCGATGACCGGTGGCATGGCGGTGGCCGGCTCACGCCGTTGGATCAACCGGCGGAACCGGCGTTCGACGGCAACCGCCGACGCGGCCAGTACCGAGGGGTCCGTGTGGTCAGGTCCGGCCAGGGCGAGCAGCGCGCTCGCGACGGCGAGCGAGCCGTGCGTGTGCGCGGCGGCGTCGTCTGCCGCCATCTCGACCAGCGCCGGAACCTCGCTCTTCGCGGCCGCAAACAGCGGAACGAACGGGAACGCCCGGCACAACAGTCCCACCGCACCGATCAGTGGCGCGTGGTGCTGGCGCAGGTGGGCGCGTTCGTGGCTCAGGGCCGCGGCGAGTTCCTTGTCGTCGAGCGTGGCGAGGGCGGAGGAGGTCACCACGATCCGGCTCGGATGCCCGGCGACGCAGTACACGACGGGCCGGTCGTCGCACAGGACGTGCACGCCGAGTCGAGCATCGTGACGTGCCAGCAGTCGGATGCCTTGCAGGTGGCGTCGACGGTGCCGGCGTCCGGACCGCAGTTGCCGCGCAGCGGTGACGTTGAGCCGCAGCACGATGGCGGCGCACACGAGCGTTCCCAGGACGCTGCCCGCCAGGCCCGCCGGTGTCGCGTACGGCGCGAACGCGTGCTCGCACACCGAGAGGGTTCGCGCGACGGTGTCGCGTACCGGATCCCACGGCAGCAGCAGCGTCACCGCGCCCAGCGACGCGGCGACGACGACGGACGCCGACAGCCCCAGCCAGGCGGCAACCCCGAACACCGGTACGACCCTGAGCGCCGGTGTGCGATTCAGGACGAGACCACCGAACGTTCCCGCGGCGGCGGCGTACGCCAGCAGCAGGATCGACGCGGTCATCGGCGGCCGGCGCGGCGCTGTGCCGCGGCCAGGGCGCGGCGCATCTCGGCGAGTTGCCCCGGATCGATCCGGTCGACGAAGTGCAGCAGTGTCGCGGCCTGGTCGCTGCTTCCCGACAGGACATCAGCCATCAGGTCCGCGTGGTACTCCTCGCGGCTCGTGACCGGCTGGTACCGGTAGGCGCGCCCGTCGCGTTCCCGTCGCACCATTCCCTTACCGTGCAGGTGGTCCAGGACGGTCATGACGGTCGTGTAGGCGACCGGCCGGTCTCGTTCCAGCACCTCGCGGACGTCGCGCACCGTCGCCGAGTCGGAGCCGTCCCACAGCACGTTCATGACCACCGACTCCAGCTCGCCGAGCCGACGCATCCCAACCTCCGTCTGCGAGTGCCGGGCATACCTCTGCCCGCCGCAGGCTATCAGTGGCCACTTCCGCGAGTCCGGTGTCGCCGGCCGATCTGGCGTCCCCCTGCTTGCCCGCCAACTATTATGCTACGTAGTATTTGGCCCGTTCGTGTCGGACGTCAGCCATCCGCGAGGGGTGGCGCCGGCACGTACACCGCTCAGTCGCCGCATCAGCGGCGAGCCGGGGACCCAGCACCGTGGGGTGAGTCCGGTGACCCGCATGTCACCGGTAGGGCGCATCTTCCCGTCCGAACCCGTCAGCTAACCCGGTCTGCGGTCAGGAAGAAGGAGCCATCGCTGGTGAGAGTCGCGACCGGCACCACGTCGCGCAGCGCAGTCGTCGTACTCGTCGCCGTCCTGGCGGCGGTGACCGGCCTGGTGACCGCCGCGCCCGTTCACGCGGACCCGGCGGAAACCGAACGGCAGCTCGACGCCACCTGGAACAAGCTGGAGAAGGTGGGTGAGACCTACAAGCAGAACGAAGCCGACCTGAGGAGGAGCCAACGTGCCGCGGCGAAACTGGCGAGACAGATCAAGCCGTTGCGGGACAAGGTCGATGCCATGTACGCCGACATCGGCGTGATGGCCGCCGCCGCGTACAAGGGTGGCGACCTTCGGCTGGTCAACTCGATCATGGAACACGGCTCGGCGGGCACGATGCTCGATCAGGTGTCCACATTGGACAGGATTGCCGCCGACCGGCACCGCAAGGTCGCCGCGTACGAGAGGGCGAAGCGTACGCTGGACGCCAAGAAGGCGACGCTGGACCGGCGTATCGCCGCCGACCGCGTCAAGGCGAAGAGGCTCAAGGCGCAGAAGGCCCGCATCGAGAAACAGATGAAGGACCTCCAGGCGAAACGTGCCCGGGAGATCTCCGCGACCAGCGGCGCCGACTACGTCCCGCCCTACATCCCCGGAGCGGCCGGGAAGGCCGTCCGGTTCGCCTACGCACAGCTCGGCAAGCCGTACGTGTGGAACACGGCCGGCCCGGACACCTACGACTGTTCGGGCCTCACGATGGCGGCGTGGGCCACCGTCGGCGTCAGCATGCAGCACTACACGGTGAGCCAGTACAACGCCTTCCCGAAGGTGTCGCGGGGCGAGCTTCAACCGGGCGATCTGTTGTTCTGGAACAACCTGCAGCACGAGGCCATGTACGTCGGCAACGGGTACGCGATCCACGCGCCCACGCCCGGCGAGAACGTCAAGGTCTCCAGCATGTCGCAACTCGACTACATCGGCCCGTACGACGGAGCAGTACGGCCGGCGTGACGACTCCCGGCGGGGCCATACGGGCCGGATCCGTTCCCCAGGTCGGATCCGGTGTCCACGCCGGGGACGGGGGCGGCGCGATGTGGGTCGCGCCGCCCCACCACAACGAGCAGCAACGACCGGGACGGCCCGACCTGCACGCGTGGTAGGTCACCTCCGGATTCCCGCTCCTGTCCGCGCACGTGCTGGTTGAGGAGAACGACGACTGCCACACCGTCCGCGACCAGTTGCAGCACCTGATCACCGACCCGTTCCAGATCACCCACACCACCCCGCAGGTGGAACGCCACAGCAACGACGGTCCCGCACCATGACGGCGCCCCGACCGCCCGCCCATCACTCCGCGGTCGCCCGGGTCTGCCGCAGAGCATCCGGGACCGGTTCCGCGCGGATGTGGCGAACAGGACGCACCGCAGTGCCTCGGGCCTCGGGCCTCGGGGGTCTCGGGGGTCTCGGGGCCAGGCTCAGCGGGTGCCGTCCCGTACCGGATAGTGGATGGCGACCACACCACCGGTGGCGTAGTTGGCGACATCGGCGGTCACCTGCCGGCCCTGCGGGGACTCCCGCGCCGCGGTCATCGCCGCGGCGTCGGCGAACTCGGCCTCGAAGACCGCGAAGTACGGCGGCTGTCCCTGCGTCGCTGCCACCTCGAAGCTGTAGCGGTACGCGAGCAGGCCGGGCATCCGCGCGACCAGCGGGAGGTGGGTGTTCACGTAGTAGTCGCGGAAGTGGTCGGGATCGGCGGGTTCGGGATACAGGACCATCAGCTTGTGCATGGCATCCTCCGGTCGGCGGCGTGCCTCGGCGAGGCGGCCTCCAGGGCATGGGCAGAGTCCGTCGGACGTTGGTGGCCGCCCGTTTCGGCTGCCGGTTCAGCTGCGGTGAAAGGCGTGGTGCAGGGTTCCGTCGGTCCGGAGGGTGGCGGTCAGATGGCCGCGCCACGCCTCGTCGGGTGCGTCGAAGTCCTCGCGCCAGTGGCATCCGCGCGTCTCCCGGCGCAGCTGCGCCGCCCGTACCAGGGCCGCCGCGACGGTGATCAGGTTCGTGGTCTCCCACGCCTCCCGCCCGGACGACCGCGTACGGCTCTGGTGCGCGATGCGCCGCGCCGCGGTGGACAGCGACGCGGCGCTGCGGGCGACACCGGCGCCGTGGCTCATCGCGTGTTGCAGATCCGTTCGTACGGCGGGATCCACGGCCCAGGCCACGGCTCCGGACGATGCGGGCTCGCGTTGCGGTGGCAGCCCGTTCGCCAGGTGCGCGGCGATCCTTCCGGCGTACACGAGAGCCTCCAGCAGCGAGTTGGACGCCAACCGGTTCGCCCCGTGTACACCCGTGCACGCCACCTCGCCCACGGCGTACAGGCCGGGGATGCTCGTGCGCCCCCACAGATCCGTGCGTACGCCGCCGCTGTGGTGGTGGGCCTTGGGCGCGACCGGAATCAGCTGGTCGGCCGGATCCAGCCCGGCCTGCCGGCACAGCGCCGTCACGGTCGGGAACCGTGCCTCCAGCACCCGCGACCCCAGATGTCGCGCGTCGAGGAACACGTGGTCGGTGTCGGCCGCGACCATCGTACGCAGGACCGCCTTGGCCACGACGTCGCGCGGCGCGAGCTCGGCGAGTTCGTGCACACCCGGCATGAACCGCCGGCCGTCGTGGTCGACGAGGTGGGCACCCTCACCGCGTACCGCCTCGGTCACCAGGCCCTGCTGCCGCGGGTCGGCGCCGTCCAGCGCGAGTACGGTGGGGTGGAACTGCAGAAACTCCACGTCGGTGGCGACCGCACCGGCGCGCAGCGCCAGCGCCAGCCCGTCCCCCGTTGCCACGGGAGGATTGGTGGTGGCGTCGAAGACCTGTCCGACACCACCAGTCGCCAGTACCGTCGCCCGGGCCAGCACCGCGCCGACGCCGGCACGGGCGCCCGTTCCGGCGACGTGGACGGTGACCCCGGCGGCATGACCGGCCGCATCGGTCAGCAGGTCGAGCGCCAACGCGTGCGTGACGACGGTGATGGACGGGTCGCGCAGCACCGCACGCTGCGCGGCCCGCTGAAGTTCCGCACCGGTGGCGTCGCCGCCGGCATGGATGATCCGCCGCGCGTGGTGGCCGCCCTCCCGGGTCAGTGCCCAGCGCCCGTCGGGATCCCGGTCGAACCGTGCGCCGAGCCGTACCAACTCCAGCACCCGCGAGGGCCCCTCGGTCGTGAGTACGTCGACCGCGGCGGGATCGCAGAGCCCTGCGCCCGCCACGAGCGTGTCGTCGGCGTGCGCGGCGGGAGAGTCGTGGCTGCCGAGTACCGCGACGATGCCGCCCTGGGCCCAACGGGTCGATCCGTCGTCGATCTCGCCCTTGGTGACGATGGTGACGCGGTAGCCGAGTTCGCTGGCGTGCAACGCGGTCATCAACCCGGCGATCCCGGAACCGACGACGAGGACCTCGGTACTCTGCGACCACCGCGGCTCCCCGTCGGGGGTTAGTCGGCGCGGAAGCTCCACGCCGCCGTCGGTACCGGCCTCGTCCACGGCACAGCTCTGTGGTGTGCGCATCGTTGGTGTTCTCCCTTCATGCGACGTCGTACGGTGTGCCCCGGCCCGGCTCGACGTGTCCACTGTGGACCTGCTCGGCCGAGCGGCGAAGGCGTGGGATCCGTTGACCGCAGCGGAAACTGGCGTACGTCAGGGCATCGGGGCTGGGTCGACCTCGGTGAGCAGCAGGCTCGGATCGAGTGCCCGTACGCTGTGCGGCAGAGCGCCCACGGACATCGCGCCGGCGATCGCCGTGGCGCCGTCCACGGTGATCCGACCGGATGCCTCAAGCTTCGCCGCGGAACCGACCGCCCCTGGAGCTTCGTCGCGGAGGCGATCCTGGCGTGCATGCGGCCACTTCCCTCTAGTCGCGGAACGACATGGTGTCCAGTAGCAGCCGGTCCGGGCCGGCGTCGAGTGCTTCGCGCGTCTTCGCGGCCGGGGTGGTGACGCCGTCGCCGGCGGTGTCCCCGCCCAACGCCGCGCGTACGGCGGCAACCGCGGGGGCGTTCGGCCAGGCGCGGCGTACATGAGTCGTCTCGACCATGTCCAACCCCTCTCATGTGCTTCTATATTAGAAGCACACGACGGTGCGCGAGCGAAGTCCTTCCGGCCATGAAGTACCTCACGCCGTGGGGATTGCATCCTGCTCAGCGCGCGGGCGGTGCCACCGCGACGAGCGGGTCAACGCGGCTGGCACTCGGTGCGCACGCGGGGCCGCAACCGGTGAGGAGGACACCGATGACCGCATCCCGGCAGCGATTGCCGATACTGGTGCGAGGACGCGGTCGCGGCAGGTGCGGCGGCGGACGTTCCCGGCACGCCAGCTGACGGCACGCGGCCGAGAGCAGTACCTCAATGTCGGGGGCATCGGCGGGGGCGTTCTCACGAAGGCGATCGGCACGCTGCCCGACCACGCGCAGCCCGGCGAGCGGGAGGAGATCCAGGACGTGTTCCAGTCCCCCGACCACACCGGACTGCTGATCGCGACGGACCGCGGTTGGTACACCGGGCCGGCCGACGGTTCGACCGCCCCGCAGTACGCGTTCGAGCACCTGGGCGGCACACCCGCCACCCCGGAGGACTCGGTCGTACTCGGCTGGGCGCCGGCCCACGTGATCGAGCCCTGAGTTCGGCGTCCCGAGCCGGTTCTTTCCCCGGTCCGGGACGATCCAGCACCCGCCCCGGGCCGGACCGTACGGCCCGGGCACGACCGTGCCCGAGCGCGCACCGGGTCGGGCGGCTCGGTGCCCTCGACGAGGTGGCGGTGCCGACGGCCGGCGTGGCTGAAAGACGACGCACGACACGTCAGGCCGCGAGACGCCAGGGTCGCAGATCCTGGCGGCACATGACGGATGCCGCTCGTGGCCCGATCCGTGGACATCGAGCGCCCGACGCGGCGGCCCCAGCATGAACCGACGGACCGGACGTTGGTGCGTCCGAGCGGCTGGAGACCCGCGTCGGCTCCACGTCGACCGACACCGCTGGGGCAGGCGGTGTCACAGGTCGAGCGTGAGATCGGTGTCCGGCCGCGAGCAGCAGATGAGCACCGTACCGGACGGCGGCGGTTCCAGCGGGTCGGGCCGGTACCGGACGCTGCCGGTCAGGGCCGGCGTCTGGCAGGTGTGGCAGACCCCGGTGCGGCAGGACCATCTGGTCGGTACGTCGCAGGTCTCGGCGAACTCCAGGATGCTGCCGCACCGGTCGTCGTACGGGACGGTCAGTCCGCTGCGGACGAAGGTGACGCGCGGTCCGGTGCCGGTCTCGCCCGGCGGAGGATGCGGCCGCGGGTGCGCGGTGTCGGCGATGCCGGGAGTAAGGGCGGGAAGCGCGCCGAACAGTTCGGTGTGCACGCGGTCGTCCGGTACGCCGAGGGCGGCCAACGCCTCGCGCATCGCGACCATGAAGCGATCCGGCCCGCACAGGTAGACCACGGACGTGGATGGCAGGCCGAGCGCGGCGAGGGTGTCCCGGTCCAGCCGACCCTGGTGTACGCCGGGCGCCGTGCCGGTCGTGGCGTCCGGTGCCGTGTAGTACACGTGCTCGTGGCTGTGTCGCAAGGTGCCGAGCAGGCGGTGCGCCTCGCCCGCGAAGGCGTGCTCGGCGGCGGACCGCGTGGTGTGCAGCCACCAGATCTCGCGCGTACTGCCCGCCACGGCCAGGGTGTGCAGCATCGCGAGCACCGGCGTGACACCGATACCGGCGGACAGCAGGACGAGCGGGTCGGTCGCGGGTCCGTCGGCGAGGACGAAGTCGCCGCGCGGGCGGCCACGTCGACGATCGCGCCGGTGTGCAGGTGCGTGTCCAGGTAGGTGCTGACCGCACCGTCGCGCTTGACGCTGATCCGGTACTCGGTGTCGGACGGGGCATCCGACAGCGAGTAGCTGCGGACCGGTGCGGGCTCGCCGGCACCCGGAACCCGGAGCGTCAGGTACTGGCCGGGCCGTGGACGGCGGAGCGGCGCGTGGTCGTCCGCGGCCAGGTAGATCGACGTCACGGTCGTGGTCTCCGCGACGGTCCGGGCGACGCGCAGCCGCCGGAAACCGGCCCAGCCGCCGGGTTCCGGGCCGTCCGGCCGCGGCGTCGCGGCCGGCGGGCCGTCGTGCTCGGCCTGGTCGAGCAGTTCGCGGAACGAGGTCTGCCAACCCGGGCTGAGCGCCGGCACGTCGAGGACCCTGCGAAGCTCGGCGACGTCGCGCCCGGGCAGGTAGAGCAGGGCGTCGACGGCGGCCACGGTCATCCGGTGGCGCCCGGTCCGGGTCCGTACGATCTCGTCCCCGGCCCGTACCGCTCCCTCGTCGATCACCCGCAGGTAGAAACCGGGCCGGTGGTGGGCGACCAGCAGCGCCGGCATGTCGGGCACACCCAGCCGCATGCCCACCCGGAAGCACGTCACCCGCGGCTGCGTCACCTCGAACTCCGCCGCGCCGATCCGGTACCGGTCGCCGATGTGCACCTCGCCGTCGGACAACCCGTCGACCGTGAAGTTCTCCCCGAAGTGTCCGTACTCCAGGTCGGCGCGGCCGAGATGCCGCCGCCAGTGGTCGTACGACGCGCGCTGGTAGACCAGCACGGCGCGGATCTCGCCGCCGTGCCCGGCCAGGTCACCCTGCCCGTCACCGTCCACGTTGAGCCTGCGCACCATCCGCGAGCCGGCGACGGGGTACTTGAAGATGCCGGTGTGCACGGTGCGCCCCTGCCAGGGCACGTCCCGGGGCAGACCGACGTTGAGCGACAGCAGGCGTCCCACGGTCTCCATCCCCGCCAGTGTGCGCCACCACCGGGCCGCCGCCGGCCGGTTCCCTTGGTACGGGCGGCGTTCCGTCGTCCGTGTGCCGTCGACCGCCGTGCCGCGCCGCTCGGTTCACCATGGCAGGAATCGCCGGCATTCCGGGCGTACTCCGGCCGCTGCCCGCGGCACACGTGGCAGGACGGCGACCGTACGGCGAGTGGGCTGGGCCGTGTCGGCGTGCGGGCCGGGCGGCGCTGCCTGACGGCGACTCCGCTCTTCTTCTTGCAGATCCGTCGGTCTCTGGTGGTGTGTCTGGTGGGCGCGGTGGCGATAGGTTTGGGCGCCTCCGGGCTGGCTGACCGGACCGGCGCCGGTCACGTCGCGACGCCCGTGTCGCCGTCGCGCCAGCCGGCCGGAGCGGGTCGATCGTACGTGTCGGGCGCAGCTACGCGGGCCCGTCGGGTGGGAGGCGGCCGATCGACGGCCGGCATTGGTGTCCACGAGCGGGGAGTAGAGGTGTCAGTCGATGACCAGTGAACCGACCTCGGCCGAACTCGGCGGCTACCTGGCGGTGGCACGCGCGCACCGCGAGCACGAGCGCTTCCACTCGGTACTGAAACTCGAAGAGGCGGTGGCGTGGCGACGCGATTCGAACGCCCTCAAGCTGCTCGCGGACCGCTGGTCGAGCCCCGAAGGCGGCCAGTCCGACCGGGAGGATCCGACGCACGGAGCCGTCGGATGCACCGACCTCAACGAGCCGGCGGTGGTTGCGACGACCGGGATCCTGTTCATGGAAGGCGAAACGGAGCCGGCCGAGCTGACCTCGATGAAGGCCCGCATCGGCCACGCCGCCACACGGTACCGGCAGCTGTCGGACTGGCTTCACGGCCACATGGCCGAGGAATGGCCACGGCTGACGACACTCCTCACGCCGCGCCTCGTCGGGTCGGCCCAGCCTCGCCTCAGGGCGCTCACCCGTACCACCGCCGCCGCGAACGCCTACGACCTGGTCGCCCACCTGCTCACCGCGACAGCGCACGCACTCGACAACCAGGACCTCACCCCGGTCGGGGTACGCCGTGACCCGCCCGGCGCCGCGGCCGTGCTGCGTACCGCGGCCTGGCTTCTCGACAGCGCCGCCGCGACGGTGGCCGAAGCCGGCGCGCGACTGAGCCTGTCCGACCCGGACTGGACCGCCTTCATCGACGCGGCGGCCGCAGCGGTCCAGGACGACTGACCCGTACCGCGAAGAAGCAGTCGTCCGGGTCGGCGCTGGTGATCCGACCGGGTGTTGTGGACGTTCAGTACCAGGCGCGGGCGAGGAGGTCGTGGGAGCGGACGCGGTCGGCGTGGTCGTGGGTGATGGTGGTGACGAGCAGTTCGTCGGCACCGGTGACCTTCTGCAGGGTGTGCAGGCGGTCGGTGACGGCCTCGGGCGTACCGACGAAGCGGGTGTCGAGGCGGTCGGCGACGAGGGTGCGGTCGGCGTCGGTCCAGGCGTGCGCGGCGGCCTGTTCCGGTGTCGGGTATGCGATCGCGCCGTCGCCGGTGCGGATGCTGCGGACCCACAGCCCGTACGGCTCGGCGAGGCGGCGGGCGGTCGCGGTGTCGTCGGCGACGAGGACGTCGGCCGACACCATCAGGTACGGCTCGGTCAGCCGCGCCGACGGCCGGAAGGCGGCACGGTAGGCGTCCACCGCGGCGAGTACCGTGCCGGGGCTGACGTGGTAGTTGGCGGCGAAGGGCAGGCCCAGCGCGCCGGCCACCCGGGCGCTCTCGCCGCCGCTGGAGCCGAGCAGCCACAGTTCGACGTCGGCGCCCTCGCCTGGGGTGGCGTGCAGCTCGATGCCGTCCGCGGTCCGGTACGTGCCGGCCAGCAGCGCGGTCAGGTCGTCGATCTGCTCGGTGAACGGCGGGGTGGTCGCGCCCGGCTGACGCAGCAGCGTGGCGTGCGCGGCGAAGCGGGGCGAGCGCAGCAGGTCGCCGGGCGTGAACGGCGGCGGGATGAGCAGCCCGCCGACCGCGCGGGCGGTGGCGGGGGCGGTGGTGTCGGTCGCGGTCGCCGGCGGGCGACCGCCGGATCGGCCGATGCCGAGGTCGATGCGGCCGGGGTGCAGCGCGTCGATGGTGCCGAACTCCTCGACGGTGGCCAGCGGGGTGCGGTGACCGAGTTGTACGGCGCCGGAGCCGACGCGGATGCGGGTGGTGGCCGCGGCGACCTGGCCGATCAGTACGGTCGGGGCGGAGCTGGCCACGCCGGGCGCGAGGTGGTGTTCGGCGAGCCAGTACCGGTGGTAGCCGGCGGCCTCGGCGCGCCGGGCGAGGTCGATCGTGTTGCGTAGGGCGGTCGCGGTGCTGGATCCGGTCGGCACCGGTGCGAGGTCCAATATGGACAGTGGCACGGTCATCCTGTCGTCTCCCGGGTGGTCGGTGGGCCTCGGCGGCAGCCGGCACGGGCACGGCGGCGCGTCAGCGGGCGGCGGGCCGGTCGTACGCGGGGCTCGGTAGTTCGGCGCGCAGGACGGGCGCCACCTCGGCGAAGAACAGTTCGAGGCTGTCGCGGTAGGCGGTGGCGGACAGTCCGTCCGGTTCGGCCGGCAGGTGCATGACGTGGTGTCCGAACCGCTGGTGGTACCGGTGCACCTTGTCGATGATCTGCCCGGGGCTGCCGACCAGCAGCGAGCCGCGGGCGATCGCGTCCTCCAGGTCGGCGAACGTGGGTGTGACGCCGGCACGGCGAAGGGTCTCGGTCCGCGCCTGCCACACCGGCCGGTACGTGTCGACGGCGCGGCGCGGGTCGCGGTGGACGTACAGGCCGGCGGTGCCCGCGCCGATGAGGGCGGTCGCCGGGTCGTGGCCGTGGTGGGCGAGACGCTCGCGGTAGTGGTCGATCAGGTCGGCGTACTGGTCGATGGGGCCGGTGACGTTCGCGGAGAACAGCGGGTCGCCGTGGCGGGCGGCGAGTTCGACCGAGGCGCGGCTGGTGGCGCTGCCGTGCCAGACGCGTACCGGGCCACGGACGGGTCGCGGGAGTACCTCGGCGTCGGTGAGCGGTGGGCGGAAGCGGCCGGACCAGGTGACGGTGTCTTCCCGCCACAGCCGGCGGAACAGCTCGTACCCTTCGCGGTTGCGGTCCCACTGGTCGTCGGCGGTGACGCCGAACAGCGACGCCTGCGCGGCGCCGTTGCCCTTGCCGATGATCAGTTCCAGTCGGCCGCCGGACAGCGCGTCGAGCGTGGCGTAGTCCTCGTACGCGCGGACCGGGTCCAGGAGGCTGAGCGTGGTGACCGCCGTGAACAGGCGGATCCGGGTGGTGCGTTGCGCGGCGGCGGCGAGCAGTACGGGTGGCGCGGCGGACAGGAACGGGCGCTCGTGCCGCTCCCCCACGCCGAACCCGTCGAAGCCGAGTTCTTCGGCGCGTACGGCGGCGTCGACCACGGCGCGCAGCCGGGTGTCGGCGGGTGCGTCGGGTGGCGCGAGTACCAGGGTGATCGCCAGGAATCTCATGCCGCACCCCGACGGTCCGCGGGTACGGGAGGCAGTCCGAGGCGATCGCGCAGGGTGCCCGGTTCGTACTCGGTGCGCAGGGCGCCCCGCTCCTGGAGCAGGGGGACGACCGTGTCGACGAACTCGTCCAGCCCAGTGGGTGTCAGGTGCGGTACGAGGATGAAGCCGTCGGTGGCGCGGTCCTCGACGTATCGGATCATCTCGGTGGCGACGCGGTCGGGCGTTCCGACGAACGCTTGGCGGCCGGTGACCTCGATGATCAGGTCGCGGATGGACAGTCCGCGAGCCTCGGCCAGGTCGCGCCAGCGTCGGGCGGTGGCGACGCGGTCGTCGCGCTGCCGGGTGCGGCCCTGGATGATCGACGGGGCGGTGTCGTCCGGGTCCTCGGCGGGCAACGGTCCGTCCGGGTCGTACTGGGACAGGTCGGTGTTCCAGACCTGTTCCAGGAGCAGGATCGCGGTCTGCGGGCTCACCTGTGCGCGCCGGATCAGGTGCGCCTTCTCCTGCGCCTCCGCGTCGGTGTCGGCGAGGACCACGCTGACGCCGGGCAGGATCTTCAGCTCGTCGCGGCTGCGACCGTACCGGGCGAGGCGGCTGGTGAGGTCGGCGGCGAACGCCGCGGCGTCGTCGTACTCGCCGTGTCGGCTGAAGATGCCGTCGGCGGTACTGGCGGCGAGGTCACGGCCGCCGTCGGAGTCACCGGCCTGGAGTACGACGGGGTGGTGCTGTGGGCTGCGGGGCACGGTGAACTGGCCGGCGATGTCGAAGTGGGTGGAGCGGACGGCGTACCGGCCGGCGTCGGGGGTGCGCAGGAAGTCGCTGGTGTCGAAGGGATCCGCGGGCCAGGAGTCCCACAGCGCCCGGGCGGCGGCGACGAACTCGCGGGCCCGCTCGTACCGCAGGGCGGGGTCGAGGTATCCGCCGCGGCGGAAGTTGGCGCCGGTGAACGCGTCGGGTGAGGTGACGACGTTCCAGGCGGCCCGGCCGCCGGACAGGTGGTCGAGGGTGGCGAGCTTGCGGGCCACCTCGTACGGCTCGTTGTAGGTGGCGGTCAGCGTGCCGGCCAGGCCGAGGTGTTCGGTGACCGCGGCGAGCGCGGCGAGCACCGTGAAGGTCTCGGGCCGGCCGGCCACGTCGAGGTCGTGGATGCGGCCGCGTTGTTCACGCAGCCGCAGACCCTCGGCGAGGAAGAAGAAGTCGAAGCGGCCCCGTTCGGCGGTACGCGCCAGGTGGACGAAGGACGCGAAGTCGATCTGGCTGCCGGCGGCCGGGTCGCTCCACACGGTCGTGTTGTTCACGCCCGGGAAATGGGCGCCGAGGATGATCTGCCGTGTCACGCCGTCCTCCTCTGGTAGCGGTTGGCGGGTCGGGGCAGCCCGAGCAGTCCGCGCAGCGTGTCCGCCTCGTACGCGCGGCGGAAGAGGCCGCGGGCGCGCAGTTCGGGGACGAGTCCGCGGGTGATGCCGGTCAGGTCGTGCGGGAGTACGGCGGGGCGCAGCCGGAACCCGGCGATGCCCGCGGCGTACCAGTCGGCGAGGGTGTCCGCCAGGTGCTCCGGGGTGCCGGACAGGATCGCTGCGTCGGAACTCGTCTCGGCACCGTCGGCGTCGTCGAGCCGGTGCCGGCGTTCCGCGGCGTCGTCGCCGACGAACACCAGCGCGTCGGCGTGGATGGCCAGCGGCGTCTCGCGCTTCGGTTCGACCGAGCGGACCTGGGCGACCAGTTCGGCGGCGTGGTCGGCGTCGCGCGGGGTGACCAGCACGACGTCGGCGTGTTCGGCGGCGAACCGGTACGGCACGGTGGCGTGCGCGAGCGCCACGACGGGTGGCTGGCCTTGTGGCGGGCGCGGTGTGATCGACGGCCCCTGCACTGCGAACCACCGGCCGGTGAAGTCCACGTAGTGCAGGCGGTCCCGGTCGAGGTAGCGGCCGGTGGCCACGTCGCGGATCACCGCGTCGTCCTGCCAGGAGTCCCAGAGCCGTCGTACGACCTCGACGACGTCGCCGAGTTCGGTGAACAGGTCGGTGACGTGCCCGGCGTACGTGCCGTCGCGCAGGCCGTCGGCGCGCAGTTCGGGTACGTCGCGGCGGCCGTAGTGGTCGGCGTCGGTGCGGCGGGGCGCGACCTGCGGTCGCCAGCCGGCACGGCCGGAGCTGACGTGGTCGAGCGTGGCGGTCGCGGTGGCCACGTGGAAGGGTTCGGTGTGGGTGCCGCTGATCGTCGGTACCAGGCCGAGTCGGGTGGTGTGCGGTGCGACGAGGGCGGCGATCAGGGAGGCGTCGAGCCGGCCGCGGAACCGGTCGGTGCGGCCGTCCGGTCCGTCGAGCCGGTCGGACTGCAGGCTCGGTGAGTCCTCGATGGTGACGAAGTCGAGGGTGCCTCGTTCTGCCTCGGCGGCCAGCGCCACCCAGTACCGGGGGCCGAACGGCGCGGCACGGTCCGGCAGGTGTCGCCACGCGGCCGGGTGCCAGCCCGCGTCGGTGAGCGCGACGGACAGGTGGATGCTCACCGCGTCACCTCCTCGTCCCACGCCGGTACGGTCGCGCCGGGCGCGGTGAACGACGCGAACCGGGTGGTGTCCCGGAAGGCCGGGATGCGGTAGAGGGCGCGGGCGTACGCCCAGAGGTGGGGGTGGACGGCAAGGCCGGGGCTGATGGCGCGGGTGGCGTTCGGTCCGACGTCGTAGCGGACCAGCGTGACCCAGAGCCGGACGTCGGCCTCGGTGAGCGTGTCGCCGAGCAGGTACCGGCGATCGGCGAGGCGGGCGTCCAGCGCGGCGAACGCGTCCAGCAGCGTCCGGCGGGCGACGGGATCGGTGGCGGCGCGGGACACGCCATGGTTGACGGCAGGGCCGAGCCAGGCGTCCAGGTCCTCGATCTCGGCTGCCCGGCCGGGCGGGTACGTGGCGGTGCGGGGCCGCTCGTCGCGGAACCGGGTGGCCAGGTCGATGCCGATGGTGCGGTAGTCGTTGCTCACCACCCGGTGGGCGGTGCGGTCCCACAGCGTCGGCACGGAGACGTGGCCGTCGAATCCCGCCGTGGTCGCCTCGTACGCCTCGCGCAACAGCGCGAAACCGTTCACCGGGTCGGGTCCGTGCTCGGTCCGGAAGGCCCAGCCGCGGCCGTCGCGCCGGTCGTCCACATAGGACACCGACACGTCGTCGGTGCGGCCGGCCAGGGCCCGCGTGATCAGTACCCGTTGGGACCACGGGCAGAACCATCCGGCGTACAGGTGGTACCGGCCGGCGACCGCGGGATGCTCGGCGGTACCGAGCCGGCCGGTGAACCGCAGCAGCGGTCCCGGCGTGTCCGGCACCCGGTACTCGCCGTAGGTCGTGGTGTCGACGGCGCTGGCGTAGGTCACGGTCTCCTCCTCACGCGGCCGCACCGGGTACGGCGGCCAGTAGCTCACGGGTGTACGGGTGGGTCGGGTGGTGGAACACCCGCGTGGTCGGGCCGGTCTCGACGACGCGTCCGGCGCGCAGTACCACGATCCGGTCGCAGACCCGCCGGACGACCGACAGGTCGTGGGAGATGAACAGGTACGCGAGGCCCAGCTCGCGTTGCAGCTCGTCGAGCAGGTCGAGGATCTGCGCCTGGACGGAGACGTCCAGGGCGGAGACCGGCTCGTCGCAGATCACCAGGTCGGGTCGCAGCGCGAGGGCGCGGGCGATCGCGACCCGCTGCCGCTGGCCGCCGGACAGTTCGGTGGGGCGCCGTCGGGCGACGTCGGCCGGCAGGGCCACCTGGTCGAGCAGCTCGGCCACGCGGTTCCGGCGGGCCGCGCGGTCGCCGATGCCGAAGGCGCGCAACGGTTCCGCGACGATGGGTCCGATCCGCCACCGTGGATCCAGTGCGCCGTACGGGTTCTGGTGCACGACCTGTACCCGACGGCGCACCGCGCGCAGCGTCGTGCCGCGGGCCGCGGTGACATCGGCCCCGTCCAGGACGATGCGGCCGCTGTCGGCGCGTTCCAGCCGGGCGACGAGCCGGGCGGTGGTCGACTTGCCGGAGCCGGATTCGCCCACCAGGCCGACGGTCTCGCCGATCCCGACCGTCAGATCCACATCGGACAGTGCCACGGTCGACCCGTACTCCCGGCGCAGACCCGTTGCGGCGAGCAGTGTCCGGGCCGGTGCGGGACGCTCCGGCCGGTCCGGCGCGTACGCCGGGGACGCCGCGACCAGCCGCCGGGTGTACGGGTGCCGCGGCACCGTACCGGTGTCGACGGTGGGTCCGGGTCCGACGACGGCCCGCGGGCGGGTCGGGGCGAACATGCTGGCCGGGCCTTCCTCGACCAGTACACCGTCGGACATCACGAGTACCCGGTCGGCGCGTTCGGCGGCGAGCGCGAGGTCGTGCGTGACGAGCAGAACGGCGGTACCCAGCCCGCGGGTGAGCGCGCCGACGTGGTCGAGTACGCGGCGCTGTACGGTCACGTCCAGCGCGCTGGTCGGTTCGTCGGCGATGACCAGCGGTGGGCGGCAGGCCAGCGCCGCCGCGATGAGTACCCGCTGCCGCATCCCGCCGGACAGTTCGTGCGGGTGGCGCCGGGCCTGGGCGGCCGCGTCGGGCAGCCCGGCCTCGGACAACAGCGCCACGGCCCGCTCGCGGAGCGCGCGCCGGCCGCCGGATGGGGCCGCGGAGTGCACCACGAGCGCCTCGGCGACCTGGTCCCCGACCCGGCGCAGCGGGTTGAGCGCAACACCGGGATCCTGTGGTACGAAACCGATCCGGGCACCGCGGACCGCGCGCAGCGACCGTTCACCGAGCCCGGTCAGGTCGATGCCGTCGAGTCGGACCTGGCCGCCGGTGATCCGGCCGCCGCGCGGGAGCAGGCCGACGACCGCGTGCGCGAGGGTGGTCTTGCCGGAGCCGGACTCGCCGACCAGCGCCACCACCTCACCGGACCGTACGGTCAGGTCGACGCCCCGCAGCACGGTGCGCGGCCCGTACGCGACGGTCAGGTTCCGGATGTCGAGCAGGCTCACGTGCCCTCCTCGGTGTGTTCGAGTGCGCGGCCGATCCGGTTGGCGGCGAGGACGACTGCGGCGACGACCAGGCCCGGCATCGTGGCCAGCCACCAGGCACCGGCCAGGTAGTTGCGGCCGTCGGCGACCAGCGCGCCCCACTCCGGGGTGGGTGGCGGCGCGCCGAAGCCGAGGAAGCTCAGCGCCGACACGGCCAGCACCGCCGTGCCGAACTCCAGTGCGGCGAGCGCGCCGATCGGCCCGGTCGCGTTCGGCAGGACGTGCCGGGCCAGCACGCCGTACCACCGGACTCCGGCGCCGCGGGCCGCCTCGACGTATCCGGTGCGTCGGACCCGCAGCACCTCCGAGCGGGACAGTCGCGCGAAACCGGCCACGCCGGCCACCCCGACCGCGATCGCCACCTGTGCGGTGCCGAAGCCCAGGACGGTCACCACCGTCAGGGACAGCAGCAGTCCCGGGATGGCCAGCAGGACGTCGACGATCCGCATCAGTACCTCGTCGACGGCGCCGCCGACGAACCCGGCGAGCAACCCGAGCACGGTGCCGACGACCAGTGCGATCAGGACCGCGACGACGGTGGCGCGCAGCGACTCCCCGGCACCGTGGACCACGCGGGCGTACAGGTCGCGGCCGAGATAGTCGGTACCGAACGGATGGGCCGGGCCGGGCGGGCGAAGGCGGTCGGCCGGGACACCGCGCAGCGGGTCGCGCGCGGTGAACACGCCGGGCGCCGCGGCCGCGGCCACCACGACCGCGAGGACCAGAACCGCCAGCGCCAGGTCCGGCCGGCGCAGCAACCGCAGCGCCCCCCGTACCGGCGCGGCCCGTACCGGCAGATCCGCGAACACGGTCACGTCCGCCTCCTCACGCCGTGGCCGGCCCGGCGAGCCGGGGGTCGAGTACCGGGGCGAGCAGGTCGACGGTGAGGTTCACCGCCACGAACACCGCCGCGGCGAACAGCACCACGCCCTGCACCACCGGAATGTCCTGTGTGGACACCGCGGTCACGGTGAGCCGGCCGAGCCCGTCGCGGGCGAACACCGTCTCCACCACCACCGTGCCGGCGACGAGGTTGCCGGTGAGGACACCGGCAAGCGTCACGGTGGGCACCGCCGCGTTGCGGGCGGCGTGCCGCAGCAGCAGCCTGCCCCGGCCGACTCCCCTGGCCCGCGCGGTCACCGCGTACGGCTCGGCCAGCGCACCACGCAGTCCGCGGGCGAGTACCTGGGCGAGAACCGCACCGGCCGGCAGCGCCAGCGTGACCGCGGGCAGCAGCAGCCCGGACGGGCCGGTGCCACCGAACGCGGGCAGCCAGCCGAGCCGGAACGAGAACACCTGCACCAGGACCAGCCCGACCCAGAACGTCGGCACCGACACCCCCAGCGGGGGCAGCGCGGTCAGTACCCGGCGCAGCCATCCCCCGCGCGGCCAGGTCGCGGCGAGCGCGAGCAGCACGCCACCGAGTACTGCCAGGAGCAGTGCGGCGGCGGCCAGCGTCAGTGACGGCGGTACCGCGTCGAGCACGGTCCGGGTGACGGGTGTACCGGACCGTACCGACGTGCCGAGGTCGCCCCGCACCGCGTGCACCAGCCGGTCCAGGTACTGCTCGGGCAACGGCCGGTCGAGCCCGTACTCGTGGCGCAGCGCCGCGGCCCGCGCCGGGTCGACCGTGCCCTGTTCGCCGGTGCCGGAGTCGAGCATGATCGCCACCGGGTCGCCGGGCAGCGCGTAGAGCGCGAGGAACGACACGGTGAACGCCGCCCACAGCACGAACACCGCCGACAGCAGCCGTCTCAGCAGGTACCGGAGCATGCCTCACCTCGATGTCCACGCGTCGTGCAGTTGCAGCCGGGAGGACGCCTCGAAGCCGATCCCGTGCGCGGTGGGTCCGAGGCCCACGACCTGGGTCAGTTCGAACACCGGGATCGCGTACCCGCCCGCGACGAGCGCGGTCTGTACCCGGGCGCTGAGCGCCGCGCGGCGTTCCGGGTCGAGCGTGGCCGCCTGCGCCGTCAGGTCCTTCTCCAGCGGGCTGTCGGTGAGCCGGTCGGCATTGTGGAACCTCGTCGAGAACAGGGTGCGGAGGATGTCCGGGTCGGCCCGGGTGAGGTTGCCCCAGGAGAAGTCGTACGTGCCGGCCTGTTGGACGCTGGTCAGCTCGCCGGGCGTGGTGGGCCGCAGCCGCAGGTCGACGCCGATCGCCCGGAGTTGCTGCTGCACCAGTTCGAGTACCTGCTGGCTCTGGTTGAAGGTGGCGGTGAACACGACGTCCACCCGCAGTGCGTGGCCCGCCTTCGTACGGATGCCGCCGGCGCCGGCGCGCCAGCCGTCTCGCGCCAGCGCCGCCCGGGCCGCGGCCGGATCGTACGCGAGCTTCGCCGACAGGTCGGTGTAGGTCGGTGTCGACCGGGCGAGCACGCTGCTGGCCGGGCGGTAGCTGCGGGTCAGGACGGTGTCGACGACCTCGCGGCGGTTCACCCCGAGCTGGATCGCCTGACGTACAACGGGATCCTTGAGCGGGGCGCGGGAAACGTTCGGGTAGAGGCTGAACACGAATCCGGGATTGGCCCGGATCAGTTCGGTGACACCGGATTTCGTCAGCGTCGCCTCGTCGGACGGCTGTACGTCGGTGATCGCGTCGACCTGGTGGGACTGCACCGCTCCGGTCCGCACACCCGGCTCGGGCAGCACCCGGAACACGATCCGGTCCAGGTACGCCGCGCCGTGGTGGCGCCACAGCGGCGAGCCCCAGTCGTACCCGGATCGCTTCCGCAGCACCACCTGCTGGTTCTGCTGGTAGCCGGAGAACACGAACGGGCCGGAGCCGACGAGCCGCGTACCGTGGCACCGTCCGCCCGGATCCGCCGCCACCGACCGGGGTGACAGCAGGCCGAGCGACGGCGTGGACGTGGCCTGGAGGAACTGCGCGCTCGGCGTCCGGAACCGCACCGTCGCCGTGTACGGGTCGTCCACGGTGGTCCCGGCGTATCCGGCGAGGTAGCTGCCGGCGATCGGCGACCGGGCGCCCAGCCGTACGATCCCGTCCAGGTTCGCCCGCAGCGCCGCGGCATCGACCGGCGTACCGTCGCTGAACGTCGCGCCCTTCCGCAGGTGGAAGGTGAACCGGGTGGCGTCGGCCGAGCTTCGCCAGGACGTGGCGAGCCACGGCCGCAGTGCCCCGGTACGCGGGTCCTGGTCGGTCAGCGAGTCGACCAGTTGCCGGGCCACGTTCACCTCGCCGTTGGCGCCGGCCTGTTGCGGGTCGACGCACTCGGGGTTGATGGCGATGCCGAGGGTCAGCGTGCCGCCCGGGCGGGGCGGCCCGGCCGACGCGGCGCCGTTCGTACCGTTGGAGCAGCCGGCCGCCGCGAAAGCGAGCAGTACGCCGCCCGCGGCGCCGATCCGCAGTCGGCGCCTCACGACGCCCGCGCCAGACTCGGCCGTACCGGCAGCGCCGTGACGAAGGCGTCGACGCTGGCGTCCAGTCCGCGGGCGGTGTCCTGGTCGAGTTCCGCGCGCCCGGTCTGTCCGATGTGGACGGTCCGGTCCAGCACGAAGAACCCCGGCAGTACGTGCGGTGCGCGGAGGGCCGTGAGTACCGGGCGCAGCGCGTAGTCGACGGCGAGCAGGTGCGCGAGCGTGCCACCGGTGGCGATGGGCAGCACGGCCTTGCCTGCCAACGCCTTCTCGGGCAGTACGTCGAGAAACGCCTTGAGCAGTCCGGAGTACGCGGCTTTGTAGATCGGTGTGCCGACCACCAGAGCGTCCGCGGCACGCACCGCGTCGACGGTGGCGGCGACGGCGGGCGTACTCGTGCGCGCGGCGAGCAGGTCGGCGGCCGGTACGTCGCGGATGCGCAGTACGTGTGCCGAGTGGGTGGCGGCGCGCAGGCGCTCGGCGACCACGCCGAGTACCGCGGTGGTGCGGGACTGCTCGGCCGGGCTTCCGGACAGGAGGAGCACGGATGCCATGGGGCACCTCCGTTGTCGTGGGGCAGCGTCCACCGCCCGGTCGGAGGCTGGCGGCGACCGGGTGGCGGGGAGGGCGGGGTGCGCGGCCGTCCGGTGGGACGGACGCGGCGGAGGGGCGCCGGCCCGGTGGGATCGGGGCTGGGCGCGGTAGGTCGTCGAGGAGGGGTCTCGGTTCCTCGTGTCAGCGGTGACAGGAGGCCGACCACACCCGGCCGAAGTCGATGTGGCCGCGGGTCACGAGCCGTGGCCTGTACGTCACGACATAAGTCGACCAGATGAGTAGGGAATTCGTCAAGGGTCGTCCCACCGTGGCTCCCCTCACCCGGATTCCTTACGCCAGCGGCGATGTACGCGCCGCACCGGCACGTTCGCGATTGCGGGGTGGGATCGTCGGCCGGCGGGCGGGCACGTCCGCGCTGTCGCGCGCGTCGACCGTCACGGGAGGACGGGTTGGTGAATCACGGTGTGGCCCTGTCGTAGGCATCCTGCGCGGTCAGGATCTGCCGGGCATGGGTACGGATCCATCCGGTGAGCGCCCCCAGCGGCTCGGTGACGCCTTCCCCCAAACCGGTGAGCGCATAGCTGACACGCGGCGGCGCGGCCGGCTCGACCGTACGTCGGACCAGGCCGTCGCGCACCAGCACGCGCAGCGTCTGGGACAGCATCTTGTCGCTGATGCCCTCGATGCGGCCGCGCAGCTCATGGAAGCGCAGATCGCCGCCGCGCAGCGCGGTCAGGATGAGCACCCCCCATCGCCCGGTGACATGGTCGAGCACCATGCGCGCCGGGCAGTCGCTGTGGAACACGTCACCGACCGGCCGGCGCGCGGCGCCCTTACCTGCAGACTTCCCCACGAGTTCCGAGCTTACCTCCCGGTATGTGCTTACCAGAAGTGAGTGCGGCGTCCTACCGTCGACCACGACGAAGGAGGCAGGCATGGAACCGGTCGCACTGGTCACCGGCGCGGGCCGCGGCATCGGCGCCGCGACCGCGCGTACGCTCGGCCGTCGCGGATACCGCGTCGTGGTCAACTACCGCACCGATGCGAACGCCGCCGACACCGTGGTCGCCGACATCGAATCAGCCGGCGGCACAGCGCTCGCCGTCCCCGCGGACGTGTGCGACCCGCGCCAGGCGGACAGCCTGATGGACACCACATTCGCGCAGTACGGCCGACTCGACGCGCTGGTCTGCAACGCCAACGTGCCACCGCCGTTCGCGCCACTGGAAACGATGGCCTGGTCCGACTTCCGCGCCAAACTGGACCGCGAACTCGCCGCCGCGTTCCACGTCACCCAGCGGGCATTCACACCGATGCGCCGCACTGGCTCCGGCCGCATCGTGTACGTGTCCAGCCTGAGCGCCGAACTGACCCGCCCGGGCGCCGCCGCCCATGCCGCGGCCAAGTCGGCGCTGGAGGCGTACGCCCGGCACGTGGCCGCGGAAGCCGGACCGTACGGCATCGGCGTGACGGTGGTCGCGCCCGGCGCGGTCCGTACCGACGCGACCGCCCACAGCATCACGAGTCAGGACGCCGAGCACCGAGCGGCCCGCTCGGTACTGCACCGGATGCTCGAACCCGACGATGTGGCGGGCGTGATCGCGGCGCTGCTCGGTACCGACTGGCGCGCCGTCACCGGCACCCGCATCCCTGTCGACGCCGGCTTCCGCGTCCTCACCGCGCCCTGACCGACCGCCGGTCACAGCACCAACCGGCGGCGCGGCTGCCGTCGAGGATCATCAAGCGTCCGGCCGAGCCGCACTCCACTCCACCGGCCGATCGCGCCGTTCGTTCTGGTACCAGGCCTGGTCGAGCCGCGGGCGGAAAGCGTGGGCTGTATCTCGGGTCAGGCCGGGCGCAGACCGGCGAGAGTGGCGGCGACCAGCCGATCGGCCTGGCGCGGTGAGTGGTGGACACGGACCCACGCCGCCGCGTTCATCAGCGCGGTCAAATCGTCGTTGGTGGCGCTGCGACGCAACACCCCCGAGCGACGGGCGCGGGCGGCGATCCGTCGCGTCAGCGACTCCAACCGGACACAGTCGGCGTGGAGGTCGGACGCCTGGTCGCCGCGACTGCCGGCGATCACCTCAGCCAACCCGCGGTACGTGGCGGCGTGTTCGGCGACGGCGCGTACCCAGCAGGCCAGTGCGTCCGCCGGTGGCCGATCGACCTGCACGCGCTCCCCCACGGCGAACAGCGCGTCGTGCCGCTCCCGGAGCACCGCGGCGATCAGTGCCCGCCGATCGGGAAAGTGACCGTACAGGGTGCCGATCGCCACGCCGGCCTCACGGGCGATCGCCTCCAGCGACGCATCCGTGCCGATCTGCTGGAACGCCTCGTCGGCGGCGGCGAGCAGCCGTGCCGCGTTGCGGCGCGCATCCGCACGCGGCGCTCGCCCCGTCCTCGTGGACATCCGTCCCTCCTATTCCGAGGTACCCTCGAATTCGAGGATACCTCGATATTGGAGGACGCGGTGATTCTGGTACTTGGCGCAACAGGCTCGATCGGCACCCCGCTCGTACGAGAACTGCGCCGGCGCGGGGAACCGGTGCGCGCGTTCGTACGCGACCCGGCGAGGGGCCGTGCGCTGGGGGTCGAGTACGCGGTCGGCGATCTGGACGACCCGCCGTCGGTCGCCGCCGCGCTGGACGGCGTCGACCGGTTGCTCCTCAACGCCGGCGGTGCCGTACCGACCGAGGGTGAGCAGCCGATGATCGGCCAGCAGAAGGCGGCGATCGACGCGGCGGTCTCGGCCGGCGTGTCGCGGGTCGTGAAGATCTCGGTGTGGGGCGCGAAGCCCGGCGGGCGACTGGCCGAAGGCGCGCACTGGGACATCGAACGACACCTGGCGAGGTCCGGACTGACGTGGTCGACACTGCGACCCAGCGGCTACATGCAGAACTTCGTCACCGGCGCCGGCGCCTTCACCGCCGACGGTGACCTGCTCGGCGCGTACGGCGACGCCCGAGTGTCCTATGTGGACTGTTTCGACATCGCGGCGAGCGCTGCGGCGCTGCTGACCGGACCACCCCGGCCGGGCGCCACGTTCACGCTCACCGGCCCCGAGGCACTGACCCACAACGAGATCGCGGACCAGCTGTCGGCGGCCTGGGGCCGTCCGGTCCGCTACATCGACCTGCCCGGCGACGAGTTCGTCGCCCGCCTGACCGCGCAGGGCGTGCCGGCCGGGTTCGCGGCAGACGTGGCCGCGCTGTACGCCGACGTCGCGCGCGGCAGCTTGGCCGCCACGACCGACGACGTCGAACGACTGACCGGCCGGCCGCCCCGGAGCTTCGCCGCGTTCCTGAAGGACACCCCGCCGCCCGTCCACGCCACCGCGCGAGGTCGCGACGCGTAGCGCACCCGCGACCATCGATCGGGACGGAAGGTCCTGCCGCCGCAGCCATCGCGACACCGACGGGCGGCGGGGCCGTCCTCACGGCACGGACACGAACGCCCGCCAGCCCCATCCCTCAGCGCCGGCCTCCGGGATGGCGTACGAGCCATGCATCGAGCGCGTCGAGGTACCCGCTCGGGTTGTCGTGGTGGACGTTGTGACCGGTGCCGGGAACGGTGCGCAGCTCGAAGCCGGCCGCCGCGAACTGTTCGGCCCGCGCAGGTGTGACGAGCGCGCTGGGATCCGCGAGCAGTACCAGGGAGGGCACGATCGGCAGCACCGGAACGTAGGCGGTCTCGACGAACCGCATCCCCGTGGTCGCCGGATCCCACTGCTGCAGGGCGGTGCGCTTGGCGGCGCGGGCATCGACGCTCCAGTACGGGAAAGCACGCGCGAGGTCGTCGTCGGTGAGGTGTCTGCTCGCCGCGATGGCGGGCATGCCGGCGCCGTACCCCTCCGCGGTCGGATACCAGGCCGGATCCTCGTACACGGCGGTGGCCGGACGCAGCTGGTCGACGACCATCGCGAGCAGTACTCCGCCGAGGGAGTGGCCGACCACGAGGTCCGCGCCGACGGGAAGGGTGTCGACGAGGTCCTCGGCCCACCGTTCCCGGCTGTACCGTCCGCGTGGGCTGTGACCGTGCCCGGCGAGATCGGGGGCGAGGACGTGGAAGCCGCGGGCGGCGAGCGCGGGGCCCACCTCGCACCAGGTCGCGGAGCTGCCCGACAGGCCGTGAACGAGCACGGCGATCCGGTCGCCCTGGCCCCATTCGGTGATGTGCAGACGTGTCATCCGGTGTCCTCACGCTTTCTCGTGGACGGTTCGCCCCGCGGCGGCCGGCCGGGTGACCGCGGCGAGCCAGGTACGGAGCCGGTCGAGTACGCGGGTGTGGTCCTCGCGGAACGCCGAATGGCCCGAGCCGGCCAGCGTTTCCACGACGAACCCCCGGCGGCGCAGATCCGCCGCATGGTCGGCCGTGACGTACTCGCTCGGATCGGCCGCGAGGACCAGGCTCGGCGTGCCCGCGCGGCGGGGCGAGTGGTCGTAGCCGGTGGCGGCCAGTCCGGCGATCACATCGGGATCGGTCCGCCACATCGACGCCCAGCGGAGCTCGACGTCGCGGTCGGGCCACCGCGAGCCGAGTTCGCGTCGCAGCTCCTCCCGCCGGGTCCACGTCAGCCAGCGCGACCACGCGGCACCGGAGGCGTACGCCTGCTCGGTTGTCATGCGCCACGCGGGATCGAGGTACACAGCAGTGTCCGGGCGGAGGCTCTCGGCGGCAAGTCCGAGGGCCAGTCCGCCCAGCGAGTGGCCGATGGCCAGTTCGGGGCGGAACGCCACGGTCTCCGCGAGGTCGTCGGCCCAGTCGTGCGGACTGTAGTGCCCCCGGGGGCTCCCGCCGTGACCGCGCAGATCGGGGGCGAGCACGTGGTAGCCAAGGCCGGCGAGCGCCGGGCCGAGCCGGTGCCAGCACGTGGCATCACTGAACAGCCCGTGCACCAGCACCGCGTACCGCGGGCCGGCACCCCACTCGACGGTGTGCAGCTTCAACTCCGTTCACCCCCAACGGGTACGACACAGCGTCGGGCCGCGAGCCAGGTTGCAGCCGGGGACGCGGACCGTTGACGAGACGATCCCCCGCGCCGCGGGTGCAGGTGAAGAGCCGACTGTCACTGAGTGAAAGCCCGGGCCTGTCTCACCCTCGTCGGGTCCTCCGGGCGTGCAGGATCCCTGTGCCACCACGGCATCCGCCGCAGGTTCGCCGTCCCCCGTACGGTGAACGCACGATCAGCGGAGCGGTCCTTGCCGAGCGGGCGGCGCCGGGGCACGGCGGGACGGACCCGCGACCTCCGGCGCGGACGCCGCCGCCATCGCCGTACTGAGCCGGTTTCCGGCCGCGCGCACGGCGGACTCGACACGGGCCGTCGGTGTCGTGGTCGGCACCACCACCCCGATCGCGGCGATGACACCGAGCTCGGGATGGCGCACCGGTGCGGCGACGGAAACCGCCCCCAGCCGCAGTTCCTCGTGGACCCGCGCGATGCCGCCCGTACGGATCCGTTCGAGGTGACGGGACAGGCGGGCGGCCGAGTCGACGGTGAACGCGGTGAAGCGGGTGAAGCCGCCCGACGACACCTCCCGCAGCACCGTGCCCGGTGCGTGCGCCAGCAGGACCCGGCCAACCCCGGTCGCGTACAAGGGGACGCGGGTGTCGAGCCGACGGTGGCCGGGACGTACGGTCGGGGCGCAGATCTGGTCGACGATCAGCGCCTCGGTTCCTTCCCGGACCGCGAGTTCGGCCGCCCCGCCGAGCTTTCCGGCCAGCTCGTGCAGGAAGGGCCGCGCCAGGTCCCGCTGGCGGCGCAGACACGGCGACAGCGAGCCCAGGGCCCAGATGTGCTCACCGAGCCGGTACGAACCGTCCGCGAGCCGGGCCAGGCCGCCCCACGCCACGAGTTCGCGGACCATGCGCAGGGCCGTCGGCATCGGCAGACCGGTCCGGCCGGCGATGTCGGTCAGCCGCAACGAACCTTCCGCCCCCACGAAGGCGTCCAACACCAGGAAGATCCTGCCCGCCACGCTGCTTCCGGTACCCACGTTGTTCTGCGCCACCCGACCATCCTTCGTCGGATCGCGCGTACCGTCCACCATCCCGGTCACGCGATCAAGCTCGGCGCCAGTGGCGAGGCGCATTCGGGCCGGCGCCGTCAGCCAGAACCGTTGCGTCATCGGACATCTCGACCCGTTGCAGCCGCGTGCTGCCGGCTCCCCGACTCTGCAGGCCCAGGGCCCCGGCACATCGGCACGCTCGATGTCGTCGCACCGAGCGCCGGGGCCGCGCTGCTACGCGGCCTTTCGCAGCGGCTCCAGCGCTCCGGTCCACGCCTCGACCTCACCGAGCAGGTCGCTCAGCAGCGATTCCTGGTGCGGCTCGGGAGCGAGCGTGGTGAACTCGCGGAAGTCGTGGTGGAAGCTCAACGGTACGTGGGCGCGTACGGTCGCGAGCCGTAGTTCGGCGGCGATCTGCCGCAGTTGCTCGGCCGCTCGTGCGCCGCCCGTGACGCCGTAGCTCACGATCCCGGCGGCCTTGTCGTTCCATTCCCTGTACAGGTAGTCGATGGCGTTCTTCAACACCCCGGGGATGCCGTGGTTGTACTCCGGTGTCACGAACACGAACCCGTCCAGGGCCGCGATGCGCGTGGACCACCGCTGGGTGTGCTCGTGGGCGTACTGCCCGGCGGAGGCCGGCACGGGTTCGTCCAGGTGCGGGAGCCCGACCTCGGCGAGGTCGACCAGTTCGTAGCGGGACTCGCGTCCCTGCGCGCGGTCGAGTACCCAGTGGGCGACCTGCTCGCTGTAGCGCCCCGGCCGGGTGCTGCCGACGATGATGCCGATTGTGCTCACGGCGTTTCCTTCCATGGGGGTTGTGGAGAGGGCCTGTCCTGGCCCTTCTGCCACCGCCAACGTGGTCGCGCCGCGGCGTCTTCCGCTCCCGCATCACGCACTTTTAAGTGCGTCGGTTACCTTCGCGTCCCGTCGATCTCGTGGCCACGGAACCCCGCACCGGCCGGCGATACTGGGACCATGACCGACGCGGCCGAACGAGTACCACGATGCGCCGACGCGCGCAGCCGGGAACGTACGCGCCTGATCCTGCGGCGGATCGGCGACAAGTGGTCGATGCTCGTCATGACGCGGCTCATGGACGGTCCGCGCCGTTTCACGGCTGTACTGCACAGCGTCGACGGGATCTCACACCGGATGCTCACACACACCCTACGAACCCTTGAGCAGGACGGCCTCGTCTCGCGGACCGCGTACGCCGAGGTACCTCCCCGCGTCGAGTACGCACTGACGCCCGACGGATCGTGGCTGCTGACGGTACTCACCGACCTCGCCGCCTGGGTCGAGGAGCGCGACGAGAGCGCGTCGTCGTAATCGTCCGCTGGCACGGTCGGCCACCGCATCAACGGCCGCGTTGCCCGGGACACACTGCGCGGCGGCCGCATCGCGATCACCACCGCGCCGTCCCACGACGCCGCATGCCAGGCCGACTGCGCCACTCGCGAGCGTCACGGGTACAGGTTGGCCGCGTGGCGCATGGCGGCTTCGGCGCGTGCCGCGGCCGACGGGTCGGCGAGCAGTTGGATCTCCTGGTTGGCTGCCATGGCCAGTCCGATCAGGGTGGTGGCCACCTCGTCCGGCGGCCGGTGCGGGCCGGGCGTCTCGGCCTGCGCGGCCGCGATCTCGTCCGCCAGTCGGTGACGCGAAGCGGTGATCGTGGCACGGAGGTGATCGCGCAGCGCACCGGGCCGACCGTCGAGCTCGGTCGAGGCCGCGGTGAAGAAGCAGCCACCCGGGAAGGGACAGTCGGCCAGGTAGCGCACCCAGGCGGAGATCAGCCGAGCGAGGCGCTTCCGACCCGCCGGTACGTCGGCCAGCGGCTCGATCACCGCGGCCCGGAACACCGCACCAGCCTCGTCGAGCGCGGCGCGGAGCAGAGCCTCCCGGGAACCGAACGGGCCGACCAGCCCGGCCTTGCTCATCCCGAGTCGCTGGGCAAGTACGCCGATGGTCAGGCCCTCAAGGCCGAGGCGGGAGGCATCGTCGACGGCCGCCCGGACGATGCGCGCGCGGGTCCGCTCCGCTTCCGCGGCCGAGTTGCGGGGTGACATGCCCGCAGAATAGCGTACGACCGTCCGCTATTGTGATGTCTGTCCGCGACCGTCGACGAAAGTTGGCCCAGCCGTGACCGATCTTCTCCGCCTCGATGCGACCGCTCTCGTCCTGCTGGGACACGACGTGGCTCTGATCCCCGACACCGCGCTGGCGAACCCCACGCCGTGTGCCGGCTGGACGGTGGCAGACCTGCTCCGACACATGAACGAACGGCACGAGGCAGCGATCCGTACCCTGTTGCCGCCACTCGACAGCCCCGCGGAGGATCCACGCGACGACTTTCCCCTCATCGCCACCCGGTGGGTCACCGCGGTGGCCGCCGCCGGCCCGACGCTGCACCTGCCCGGACGTGGCCCCACCTCGACCGACTGGCTCCTCGGCGTACACCTGGTCGACATGCTCGTACACCGGTGGGACCTCGCTCAAGCGACCGACACAGCCATGGCCGTACCGGCCGGGTTGCTCGATGCGGCGTTGCCCCTCGCCCAGGCCAACACCGGCGGTCCACTGACCGGGCCGGGCCGCGCCTACGGTCCACGCGTCGACAGCGGGCCGACCGCTCCGGTACTGGACCAGATCGTCGCCCTGCTCGGCCGCGACCCACACTGGTCCGCCAACCGCACCTGACACCGCCAGCATCCCCTGCTGTCGACGCCCCATCCCGGGGCGTTGGCCCGCACGCGGGATTCCGCCGGCCTCGCCGCGGGGCCGATCAGTCCGGCACCCATTCAGACCACGATCGAGCCGCACATTGGCTCTGGTAAAGGGAAAGCGTTCGCGTCGGCGATGCCCCACGGTGGGCGTGGTTCTGCCGCTCCCCACCATGCCGCACCCCCTCACAGCACCAGCGGCCGGTACGGGCACGCCGGCGCTCAGCGCGGGGCGAGTACCGCGGCGAGCAGGCCGGGAAAGCGGGCCTCCATGTCGTCGTGTCGTACGGTGACGATCCGCTTCCGGCCCTGCGCGACGGTGCGCGTCAGGCCGGCCTCGCGGAGGACGCGGTAGTGGTGGGAGATGGTCGGCGTACTCAGGTCGAGGTCGGTCTCGGCGACGACGGCCGAGCAGTCGACCGGTTCCGCGTTGCGGTAGAGCGCGGCCATCAGGGCGCGGCGGGCGGGGTCGGCGAGCGCGCTGAGTACGACGGTCAGGTCGAGGGAGTCGGCCGACGGCTCGGGCAGCGTGCGAGACATCGGTCACCTCCACCAAATTCTTTGACGCTCATCGAACGATAGCCTAGTCTCCACCGCGTGACCATTCGACAAGCATCAAACGATCTGTCGACGGGGCGGTTGGCCGTGCTCGCCGTCGGCACGTTCGTACTCGGCGTGGACGGGTTCGTCCTGCCCGGCCTGTTGTCGCCGATCGCCGCGGACCTGTCGGTCAGCGTCGCCGCGGCCGGACAGCTCACCACCGCCTTCGCCGCCGCGTACGCGATCGGCTCGCCGCTCATCGCCACCGCCACGGGGCGCCTCGACCGGCGGGTCGTGATCGGCGCGGGCATGCTCGTCTTCCTGGCCGGCATGATCCTGCAGGCGGCCGGCCCCACGTACGGGATCGTCCTCGCGGGGCGCGTCGTGGCGGCGCTCGGGGCGGCGGGATTCCAGGCCAACGCCTTTGCCGTGGCCGGCGTACTGTCCCGGCCCGAACGCCGCGCGCGCTCGTTCGCCGTGATCGGCGCCGGTTCGAGCCTCGCCTCCGTACTCGGGGTGCCGTTCGGGCTGCTCATCGGCCAGTGGCTCGGCTGGCGCGGCACGATGTGGACGATCGTGGCGCTGGCCGGACTCGCCGCCGTACTCGCCTGGCTCGCCGTACCGCGGGTCACCCTTCCGGCCACGTCGCTGCGCAGTCGGGTCGGGGTCCTCACCAACCCCCGCATCCTGCTACTGCTCATGGTCAGCGCCCTCGTCCTCATGCCGATGTACCTCGTCACGTCGTACGCCTCGGCGGTCGTCGGCACCAGCCGGACCACCGCCGACGCCGTCGTGATCGCGCTGCTCGCCTTCGGCGTCGGGTTCTTCACCGGCAACCGCATCGTCGGCCGGATCACCGACCGGGTCGGTCCGTTGCCGGCCCTCACCGCGGCACTGGCGGTCACGATCGGGGTCACCGCCGGCCTCGGCGCCGTCCAGCACTGGTACGTGCCGACCCTCGCCATGCTGTTCGGCCTCGGCGTCGTCGGGTCCTTCCTGTTCATCCCCCAACAGAACCGCGTGTACGCAGCCGGCGGCGACGTCGCCGCCGTCGCGCTCGGCCTCAACGGCTCGATGATCTACGTGGGCGCCGCACTCGGCGCGGTACTCGGCGGCGTGGTCCTGTCGACCGCCGGAGCCCGGTGGCTCGCCCCAGCCGCCGCCGCCCTCACCGTCGCCGTACTGGCCGTCGCGTGGTCAACCGCCCCCGAACGCCGCGCCACCACCAGCCCAGCCAAGCAGATGACGAGCACCGGCGCCTGACCCGACGACCCGGTACGGCAACGGGAATCCGGCGCTGATCTCCCGTGGTGCCTGCTTGGTTGCAATGCGCGGCAGTCAAGAACACGAGCGCTGCCACGCCTTCGGAGGCGTTCAGTCGAGGTGCAGATGCATGTCGTAGTTGGGCAGGTTCTCGCCACGGATCCAGTTCTCGGCGTTGGTACGGTCGACCTCGAATCCGAAGCGTTCGAAGGCGGGGCGCGCCGTTCGGCTCGCATGGGTGCGGAGTCGGGACAGACCCAGTTCGCGGGACTTCTCGACCACGGCTGCGAGGAGGGTGCGGGCGATGCCGCGGCCGGCGGCGTCGGGGTGCACGAAGAGCATGTCGAGCAGGCCGTCGTCCGTCACATCGCTGAACCCGACGACCCGTCGCTCGATCGTCGCGACGAACGTGTGAGCGGCCAACCGGCGCTCGTTCCACTCCATGAGATCGACCGAGGCCGGCGCCCACGCGGCGACCTGCTCCGGCGAGTAGTCACGAGAGGCGGTGTCGCGGACCGCCCGAAAGTACGCGGTCCACGTCGGCTCGGCGTCCTGCGGCTCGTACCCGCGCACGATGACGGTCACGGGATGACACGATATCCGTTGCGGTTACGACAGATCGCCGACCCGCTGGTGCGCGGCCGCCCGACCGCCGGTGAGTACGACCGTCCCCAGAATCGCGGCGGTGGTCTTGGGCCACGGGTGTTCGCCAGGGCGCCGGTATGGTGCATGGCCATGGCTGATCGGCTCGTGGTCACTGGTGTCACCGGTCACCTCGGTGCCCGGGTGGCCCGGCGGGCAGCAGCTGCCGGCTGGTCGGTCGTGGGCACCTGCTTCCGCGCGGCATCCTCGACCGCGGTGCCGAGCGAACGGCTGGACATCCGCGACCGGGCCACGGTGCACGAGCTGCTCCGACGAGTGCGTCCCGACGTGGTGGTCCACACCGCCGCCGGACGGGACGACTGGCGGGTCATGGCCGACGGCGCCGCACATGTTGCCGTCGCGACCGTCGCGCTGGGGATCCGGCTGGTCCACGTGTCCAGCGACGCGGTCTTCTCCGGCCGGGACATCGACTACGACGAGTCCGCGCTGCCCGACCCGATCTACCCGTACGGAGCCGCGAAGGCCGCCGCCGAGACGGCGGTCGCGGCGATCGATCCCGCCGCCGCCATCGTCCGCACGTCGCTGATCGTGGGCGACGGCGGCGGGCAGCACGAGATCCTCACACGGGACCTGATCGCCGGCCGCGTCCAGGGCGCCTTGTTCACGGACCTGATTCGCAAGCCCGTACACGTCGACGATCTGTCGGATGCCCTCCTCGAACTGGCCGCCACCGACCACCGCGGTGTGCTCAACGTCGCCGGCGCCGATCCCATCAGCCGCTACGACCTCGGCGTACTGGTCGCGCAGCGGGAAGGGCTCGACCCGGTCCGGATACCAGCGGCGACGATCGCGGACTCGGGCACGCGCATGGCGGCCGACGTACGGCTGAGCACGAGGAGAGCCGTCTCGCTCCTGCGCACCCGGCTTCGGGGCGTGCACGACTTCATCGGCGGTCCGCACGCGCCACACCGGTAGATCAGAGCCCCGCCGCCTCAAGCCCGAGGCGCTGCAAGGGATCGGTGAGCATCGAGGGGTGTGACGTGTGGGCCGAGCGGCTGCGCATCAGGGATCTGCGGGTCGCGGACCGTGACCGCACGGTCGATCCCGTGGACCGACGACGCCGTAGCCCGGCTCATGGACAGCTTCCTTCCGCGAACACACCGAACACTGGCCACGCCGCAGCGGGCATCGCCCCCGTCGGACGGCCCGGCAGTCCTGAAGCCTTCCCGCCGTGGATTGCCCGGAGCGGCACGACCCGCGAGTCTCCGGGCGCTGCACTCCGCACACCGCGGCGTCCACCGAGCCAACCCAGCGCAGCCGTACGGGACGGATAGCCTTTCACGGCGAGACAGGCTGGAGGGATGCGTGATGTCGAACGATCGCCGTGCCGCGGAGGACCAACGGCGCGCCTACGTGATCGGCAGCGTCCTGCTCGTCGTCGTGTTCGTCGCCACCCTGCTCATCGCCCACCATCGCGCCGGCGCGATCACCTGGTACACAGTGCTGCTCGGCATCTCCCACGGCTTCATGTACTTCCTCGTCGGCTTCGCCGCCGGACACCGCTCGATCCTCGGCGTCCTCCTCTTCGGCGTACCGGCCGGCATCATCACGTACGCGATCCTCACGACCACCGGACGGCTCACCTGATCCTGCGCCCGCCGTACATGGGTCACCTCGTTGGCTGTCCAGCACCGGCCGGAACAGCTGTCGACGGCGTCGCTGCAACGCCGTTCGATGCCAAGGTGGGTCAGTCCTCGGCGTGGCCGGCGCCGCCCGGTTGGTCGGCCGCGGCTGGGGAAGTCCCGCTGTTCGCAGGATCTGGATGACCGCGGCGGCCTTCTGCGTGTTGTACGCCGACATCGACCAGGGATGGTCGGCAGCGGCGCGCCGCTGCTCGGCCTGAGAGACGTCCGCGTGGATGCGCCGACCGAGCGTCGAGAGGGTTGGCCGTCGACCAGGTACGCGACAGGGAGTTCCTGATGGTCGACGGCCCTGCCGACAGCACACCCGCGACCGGGCGCGTTCCTCCTCATCCGCGTCCAGGACGCGACCGTCGAGATTCGCTACGGTGCCCGCAACACCCACGGCGCGGAAGTCTCGACCTCATCGCACGGATGACCACCCTGCACGGCACGTATGCTGCCGCCCGGGCGGTCATGACCCCCTCTCGCCAGCGCCTGACCCGGCTCGACATCGTGAGCGGCGCAGTTTGGAGTGACAGTGTTCGGGGCCAACGTGGTCTGGGCCAACGCGACGTCGTTGCCCGCTGGGTTGTTGGCGCTGCGCGGCGGTGGCGGACCGCCGGTCGGCCTCGTCGCCGCCGGGTTCGGCGTGTTCGTCGTCATCGTGGTGGCGATCATCGCAGCGGGAGTGCGCGACCGTCGCCGCCGATGGCGCGCTGCTGCGGCAAAGGTCGCGTGGTGCACCGAGGCCCTGTACGGCTGGAGTACGGCCCGCGGCTGGCGGTTCCACCCGGGCGAGGCGACCGCGCCATGGCGTGACAGGTTGGCGGTCGGCAACCGCGGCTTCACCGTGCACTGCTCCGCCAGTTACCGTTCCCCCGAACTGGCGGCGACCGTGGCGATCTGCTCCTACCAGGTGCAGGGCACCCGCATCGTCCCCGACCAGAGCGGCGGTACCCAGCGCAGCGGCAGCGTCAAGGTCCCGGTCTGGCTCACGGTGGTCATCCTCCACCTTCCCGGCGCCTGGCCCAACCTGCATGTCCGTCGGCACGAGCCGTTGGTCGACGACGGTCGGTGGCTGCCGGCGCGGTTCGGCGAGCTGCCCTCACCGGCGCCCATCCGCCCCGTACTCAGCGGTCACCCGGCCTTCGACGCCCAGGTCCGGGCCGGTTCCCCCGCTCCTGAGGCGGCTCGGACGCTGCTCACCCGTCCCATCATCGACGCGCACCTGAACCGCCAGCTGGATACCTGGAGCCTGTGCGACAACGACCTGACTCTTGCCACCGAACGGACCTTCGAGCCGTACGCCCTCGATCGCGATGTCCACCTCGCACGGTGGCTGTCCGCGGCTCTGCGACGGCCCTGACCGCAGTTCCCGGAAGGGCCGCGGCCGACACAGGTGATGGGCCGCGGCGCTCGGCAGCGCGGCACCCTGCCGTTGGCCGGCGGCGTTCCGTGCCCGGACCCGGAAGTACGGTCTCGACGCCGCCCGGACGCAAGGCGCCCAGGAGTGGGTACCAAGCTGGTCGGCGCGCACCTGCCGGTTGCCGGGTCTGCTTGACGACTCCGGTACTGCGATCAGGTCGTCACGACGCGATCGGAGTCGCGAGCAGCGAGGTTCCCGCCACCGTGGTGTGCGGCCCGATCCGGTTCAGCGAGACCGACAGGCGGTGCGCGATGTCCTCAGCAGCGAACTCCCAGCCGTACGGGTTGTCGGAGGCGGGATCATCGGCGGCCAGGAGCCGCGGCGTCTCCGGTCGCCGCCCGTTCACCCATGCCAGCATCTCGGTACGGCTCGCCGGCCCCATGCGGTCGTTGCCGTACAGGTCGTAGTAGCACGACTGCAGGACCGTGCCGTGCTCCGCGACAGTCCACGTCGAGTAGTCACCGCAGCCACTCTGAAACCCGTGGCCGTACGCGTGGGCCGCCCCGAAGCGGGCGCTGAGCGCGCCGAGGTCGATGTCGAGGCCCCCAGGCTTCACCAGCAAGGTCCACCCGTCGAACGCCGGGGTGACCAGCACCGCCGTATCCGGCGCCAGGACCGCGTCGAACAACGCGGCGCCTTCCCGGAACCCGACCGGTACGGCGCCGGTGAGCCGGCACGCGTCGAGCACCGCCGCTTGGTCACCGGTCGGCACCGCGTACCACGAGCACTCATCGACGAAGGTGGGCCCGAGCGGCTCGGCGGCGTCGAGTTCCTGAGCGCGGCGGAGCAGCAGCGTTGTGTCGAGCGCCGCGTCGCGGGACTCCGGTCCGCCCGCCAGCAACTGGTCGGCAGCGCTGGCCGCCCACCGACCGCCGTCTCGCTTGGCCGCCGCACCAGGACCGGCAACGCCGCTGGCCACCATGCCGACCAGTACCGCCGTCCGCGGCCGCAGCCCGTCTCCGCGGTGGACGGTGAGGCCCAGCGACTCGGCGAGACGCCCGCTGCCAGCGCGCGCGAGCGCGTCAACGACCAGCGAGAACTCGTCGGAGGAGAGAAAGCACAGCGCGCGCCGGTAGTCGAGGTGGTGTTGGTCTGCCTCGTCGGTCACCCGGTCCAGCAACGCAATGACCCGCTCCCGGCGCTGCCGGTGGCCTGGGGGGAGGTGCGGCAGCGGGCGCAGTACATCGTCGATCTCCCAGTCGCGGTGAGGCTGCCGCTCGCGGAAGGACGTCTCCGGGTCGGTCATCGCACCACCGTAGCGGCGCGGACGAAACGTCCCAGTGGCGCGGGTTCGCCCGGGCAGTGCCGAACCGCCCGCACGAGCTTGGGCTGCGGCTTCCCGGCGTGGCGGGCGTCGGCGAGGCGGCAACCCATCCGGCCGCGGTGGCGAACGCGACCCGGTGCCCGGCCTGGCAGGCGCGTATCCCGAGCCCGGTCGACAGGTGTGTCGTCCCGGTCCCAGGTGGCCCGAGGAGCGCCATGTTCTCTTTCGCGGCAACGAAATCCAGGGTTACGAGGTGGGTGGTCCTGTCGCGTTCGACTGAGCGTTGGTGGGCGAAGTCGAACTCCTCCAACGGTTTCCGTGCCGAGAACCGCCCGGAACGGATGCGGCCCTCCCCTCCGTGGGGCTCGCCGGCAGCGACCTCGCGTCGCAGTCAGGCGGCGAGGAACTCCTCGTACATCCAGGACTCGGCGCGGGCGCGTTCGGCCAGCCGTCCGACGGGTTGCCCCAGCGATGGGGCCTTCAACGCAGGAACGCGCCCCGGTGCCGTCGGCGAGGAACGCCGCCGTGAAGGCTGCGAGGACGTCGGGACCGGCAGTACGGAAGAACGACGTCGTCGGAGATTTCCGCCGCCAGCATCACAACGTCCGGATCGACCGTCGCTACATCAATCCGGTGACCCTGGACGCGCTGCGGTCCGACCAGAGCGACATCGCGCACCTGTCCTGACCGCCCAGGAGCGACCGCACCCGGAGCACCGCTGAACACCTCATGGAGGGGCTGTCCGTACCGGGGCTGCTCAAGGGCCACCGTGGACCCCGGGTACTGGCGATCTGCGGCTGCGCATACGGCTTCCTCGAAGGGCTGCCCAGCGCCATCGTGTTCGCCGCCGGCCGGGGGCCCCTGCCGCTGGCCGGGCTCGAACTACTGATGGCCGCGATCAGCGTCGCCACCCTCTGGTTCCTGGTCGTGCCCGTCGAGTCCCGCGACTGGTTTCGGCCGAGCACACACGAGAACCAGTTCTGACGTACACCAGCCGAACCCCGGACAATCCCGCTTGCCCGGCAGGGTCCGCACCGCCCCCGACGACGCGATCGTGATGCATCAGCGCGACGCCGATCCACCTGCTCACCGCGGCGCCGTCGGTGGTACCCGCTGGCAGGCCGCTGGCGCTTCGGTCTCCAGCGCCGCTTCGCTCAGTTGTGGGACCACGCCGGCCTGCCGATCCTGGCGGCCCTTGACAGGTCCTTCTGTTAGCGCCTACTTTCGTTAGTCATGGCTAACGCTCGTAGCGTTCTCGATGCGCTGGGAGAGCCGACCCGGCGGACGATCTTCGAGCGTGTCGCCGAGTCACCGGGCTCGGTCGGTGAGATCGCCGCAGGCTTGCCCATCACCCGTTCGGCGGTCTCCCAACATCTGAAGGTGCTCAAATCCGCCGGGCTCGTCACGGACCAGGCGGTGGGCACCAAGCGCATCTACCGCGTCGACCCGCACACGCTTCAGATCATGCGGGCCTACTTCGACGCCTTCTGGACACGCTCGCTGCGGGCGTTCCAGACGGCCGCCGAACAATCCGCTGAGGAGCCGTCATGACCACCCAGACAAGCACCACTTCGGTGTCGACGTCCGTCGACGTCGCCGCCCCCGTCGCCCACGCGTTCCGGGTCTTCACCGCCGGCATCGGCAGCTGGTGGGACGCCGACAAGCACATTCTCGACGCCCCGCTGGCCAGCATGGAGTTCCAGCCGTGGGTCGGCGGGCACATCATCGACCACGGCGTCGACGGCAGCGAGTGTCGCTGGGCCCGGGTACTCGCCTACGAGCCGCCCACCCGCGTGTGCTTCAGCTGGGACATCAACACCCGCTGGCAACTGGAGACCGACCCGACCAGGACCAGCGAAGTCGAGATCACCTTCACCGCGACCGGTCCGGACCAGACGCACGTCGTACTCACGCATCGGCATCTCGACCGACACGGTGACGGCTGGGAAGGCATGCGCGACGCGGTCGGCTCGGGCTGGAGCCTGGCCGGGTTCGCCGACACCGCCGCCACCACCGCCGACTCGCCGTGCGTCTTCATGGTGTTGCACTGGCCCGCCCCCGAACACCGCGACCAGCTCGCCGCCTCCATGAACGGGATGCGATCCGCGATGCAGAGCCAGCCAGGCTGCCTCGGCGTCGACCCGCCGCTGCTGAGCGAGGACGGCCGCTGCCTGGTGGGCTACTCGCGATGGGAATCGCCGCAAGCCTTCTGGGCCACCGGCATCACGCCACGTCGCCCGGACGAGATCGTCGAAGGCGAGCTGCGGCCCCGCCAAGCCTTCCTCCTCAACCCCCACACGCCCACCGAGCCCACCGAGAACTCGACGCACTGAGCTCGCCACGACCGTCCCGCCGCTGAGCGGTCCGAGACAGACCCTGACGAAGCGTCTGGTCTTCGCCGCCGGCCACTGCGGGTACTGCGCGCGGCTGGGGTGAAGCCGGCGCGACGCGGCGCGGATCGCCGTGGAAATCAGCCCGCTCGCCGCCCGGCTGGCCCAACGCAGGACGAGGTTCGAGCCTGCCGAGGTCAGGACGCGCGGCGCTGCAGCCCGACCGACAACGCCAACGCGACGACAACCAGCAGGGACAGGGACGCCCAGACCGGCGTGTAGCTGCCGGTGAGGTCGACGAGCAGGCCGAGCCCGGGTGGCACGGTGACGACGGCGATCTGGTTGGCGGACATGGCGAGTCCGAGGGTGAGGCCGGTCCGGTGCGGTGGGGCCGTTTCGGCGACGTGGGCAACCCACGGGCCGTACCAGCCGAAGCCGAAGAATCCGAGCCAGACGACGGTGCCGGCGGCGACGACCGGCTCGTGTCCGGCGGGTGTCGTCAGGACGGCCAGCCCGATGATCACGGCGATCATGCAAAGCCACACGATGGCGTGGCGTCCGCGGGTGCTGCGGTCGCTCCACGCCGCGAGGCAGATCCGGCCCGCGGCGCCGGCGACCTGGGATGCCAGCAGGACCAGGGCTGCCTGCTCCGTACCGAGCGAGCACGTGTCGTGGAGGTGGAGCACCGCGAGGATGCTCACGCCGTACTGCACGGAGATCAGGCTGGTACCGGACAGGATGACCGTCAGCGTGGATCGTCGTACGGTGCGCGGCCGGTCGCGAACCTGCGCCGCCATGCCACCGGCGGTGGAACGTGGCGCCGGCGGCCGGCGGTACGCGCAGGCGAACAGTCCGGCTCCCACCGTCGCGACGATCGCGCCGGTCAGCAGCGTCGCCCGCCAGCCGTACCGGACGGCGACGAGCGGCAGCAGGCTCGACGCCAGCGCCGCGCCCAGCGGTAGCCCGGCCTGCCGGATGCCCATCGCGACACCGCGCCGGGACGACGCGAACCAGGACGCCACCGACCTGCTGCCACCCGGCTGGATCGTGCTGTAGCCCGCGCCGACCACCAGCAGCGCGACCAGCAGGCCCGCGTACCCGGGGGAGAGGCTGCCCGCGGCGAGGGCCACCGCGACGACGCCGGCGCCGATCGCGACCACCCACCGCTCGCCGTACCGATCGAGCAGCCCGCCGGCGACGAGCAGCCCCGCGAGCGGGACGAGTTGGGCGGCGGTGACCAGCAGGCCGAGCTGCGCGGTGGTCAGGTCGAGGGACCGTTGCAGGTGGACGCTGATCGCGCCGATGCCGCTGACGAAGAAGGCGGCTGCCGCCTGGGTGGCGGTGGCGACGCCCAGCACGATCCAGCGGTAGCGCATCCGGTCGCGGGTCTGCGGACTGGCGTGCCGGGTGGTTCGTCGGGCCATGCCCGCCACCTTGGTGTAATGGTCTTATGAGGCTCAACCCTTACGGCGAGGACGCGGTGAACCTCGCCGCGGATCTCGCCAACCGCCGCCCCGCGAGCGCCGACGAACTCGCGGACCGCTGCCGCGCCGCCGGCCTCATTCTGGAACGCCCGGTGACCGCCGACGACCTCGACCGTGCCCGCGAGGCCCTCGACGCCTGGGACGAGATCGTCGACGCGGCAACCGAACAGGCGCGCGCCGACCGGCTCAACCGGATGCTGGCCGAGGCCGCCGCCTACCCACGGCTGACCCGCCACTCCGGTACCGGCTGGCACCTGCACTACCGCGACCCGCAGCGGCCGCTCGGCGACGTGCTGTACACGCTGTTCGCGGTCGGTACCGCGCTGCACCTGACCGGTCGCGGCATGCACCGGCTCCGGCGGTGCGCCGTGGCCGAATGCACCAGATCCTTCGCCGACACGTCGCGGACCGGGCGCCGGCGCTACTGCTCGCACCCCTGCGCCAACCGCGACGTGGTCCGCCGGCACCGGGCGAAGGCCGCGGCCACCTGAGCCTTCCCGCCGGCGATCGGGACCGTTGCCGGCCGGGGCCTCGTCGGTAGGATCGGCCGCAGAATCGGGATGCCAACGCGTTGGTGGCTGGGCGGCGCGTCACGTCGATGTGCCCGCTCGGAGGCATCCTGTGTCGTACCGGTCTCTCGTGCGCGTGGCCGGCCCCGGGTTCTTCGCCCTGGGATACCTCGCGCGCCTTCCCTACGCGATGACCACCCTGGCCACGCTCATGCTCCTCCAGGCTGCGACCGGCAGCTACGCGTTCGCGGGTCTGGCCGCGGGCGCCCAGGGCGTCGCCGTGACCGTCGGAGGCCCCGCGGTCGGTACGCTCGCCGACCGGCTCGGCCACCGCGCCGTGCTGGTCGCGGTACCCGTGGCGGACCTGGCCGCGGTCGGGCTGCTGCTGGCCGCGACCGGGCTCGGCCGCGCCGCGATGCTGGCCGCCGCCGTCCTGGTCGGGCTGACCCAGCCGCAGGTCGGCCCCCTGGTACGCGTGCGCTGGTCGCGCCTGCTGCGGGCCCGGGGCGTACCGGGGCTGGTGCCGACCGCGCTGTCGTACGAGGCGGCGGCGGACGAGACCAGCTTCGTACTGGGGCCGGCGCTGGTCGGCCTGCTGACGCCGCTGCCCGGTCCGTTCGGTACGGCCACTGCGCCCACGGCGGGGGTCGGGCTGCTGCTCGCGGCGGCCACCGTGCCGTTCGCCGCACGGTACTGCCGGCCGGCGCGGCCCGGTCCCGCCCACGCGGAGGCCGGTGGCGGGCGCCTGCGTCGTCGTGCGCTGGGCGGCATGGTCGTGGCGATGGTCTCGATGGGCGCGGTGTTCGGGGCGGTTCAGACCGGCGTGACCGCGTACGCCCGCGACCTCGCGCAGCCCGAGCTGGCCGGGCTGGTGTACGCCGAGTTCGGCATCGGCAGCGCGCTGGCGGGCGCGGCCTGCGCGTGGCTGCCGTCCGCGTTCACCCTGCGGCGGCGGTACCTCGTCTTCGCCGGCGCCCTGCTGGCCGGCACCGTCTGCCTGGCCGCCGGCGCCCGGCTGGGCGCCGTGGAGGTGGCCGTCGCGGTCGCCAGCGTCACGGTCGCCCCCTACATGACCTGCCTGTACGCGCTGACCGAGCAGCTCGCGCCGCCGTCGCGCGCCACCACCGCGATGACGGTCCTCTGCGCGGGCGGCCCCCTGGGTACGGCGGCGGGACAGGCCCTCGCGGGCGTCCTGGCCGAACGGTACGGCGCGGCCGGCGCCTTCGCCGCAGCACCACTGGCGGCCGGCATCGCCCTGCTGCTCGCGGTGGCCCTGCTGCTCGCCGACCGCGGTCGCGGCGTGTGGGTCGCCGGGCGCCGACCCGCCGCCACCCGGTCGGTCCCGCCGGACGCGTGACCGCCACACGTTCCCGACGTCGTGGCGGCTGCGGCGACCCGCCGTCCCGGTACGCGGGCTAGCTGGTCGTGTCGGGCCGGAGTGCTTTGACGTACCGGTGGACCGGGACGGCGACGGTGCCGCCACGCGTCGGGGCGTGGTGGACGGTCGGCCCGCTGTCGCGCCAGCCGTGCCGCTCGTAGAGGCGCCGGGCCGCGGTGTTGTCGGGTACCACGGCGAGCCACGCTTCCCGGTGGGTGGCCGCGATCCGGCGTTCGGCGGCCCGGAGCAGGGCGGCCCCGACCCCGGCGCCCCGCGCGGCGCGGTCGACGGCGAGTTGGATCACCTCGCCGTCGTCGACCCCGACGATGACCAGTCCCAGCAGGTCGGTCCCGCCGTCCGTGGCGACCACCGTGCTGTCGAGCCGTTCGGCCGCGTACTCGGCGAAGTGCCGCGGGTCGCGGGCCGCCATGAGCTCGGCGGGTACGCGGTCCCGATGTCCGTCCAGCCACGCCGCCTCCCAGACGGCGGCGATCGCGGGCAGGTCGGACGGCCGCGCCGCCCGCAGTACCGGTGCGCTCCGCGTCACGCCACTCACCCTTCCCCGCCGCCGTCACTGCCGTAGGATCGTTACGCCAGTGACGGTACCTGACCGGAGGGGCGACACTCACGTGGTCCTGGACACCTACGCCGACACCGGCCTGCTCGTCGCGATCGACCTCGTCAACCGCCTCGTCGTACGCCCGGAGAACGTCGAGACCCGCGCGGTCCTCGCCGAAATCCTCGCCGTCGACCCGCCCTCCGTCCACCGACTCGCACCCCGGCACGCCGCCGGGTTCACCACGCTCGCCGGCCAGCTCCGGCCCGTACTCGACGACCTGCGGACCGGAGACGAGGACACAGCCGCGACCCGCCTCAACAAGCTGCTGGCCACCCACCCCGCCCACCCACACCTGGCCGTCGAGCACGGACGATGGCGCCTCCACCACCACCCGGCCGACACCGCCCTGGTACCCATGTGGTCGGCGATCTGCGCCGAAGCCCTCGCCCGCTTCCTCGCCAACGGGTACGCCCGGCGGATCGGAGCCTGCGACGCGCCCGGCTGCGGCCGGCTGTTCGTCGACACCACCCGCAACCGCATCCGGCGCTTCTGCTCGACCGCCTGCCAGGACCGGGTCAAGACCGCCGCCGCCCGCCGCCGCCACGCCCAACCATGACCCGAACGCCCCCATCAACGGATGATGCCACCGCCCCGGCCCCCCTGGCCACTCCACCGCCACAGCCGTCGCACGCGCCGTACCGGAGCTGCAATGCGGCGCAGCACTGCTTGTCATCGACGGCAACCACCCATCGCGTTCATGTGGCCGGTGAGGCTCGCTGCAGACTGTAGGCCGGGTTCACCCAGCCGGCCTCGAACGCAACATTGCCTTCGTCAAGACCAGGAACGCTGCTTATCTCCGCCCAGGGGCATGTCGGTTCCGGCCATCGGCCAGTGGCGAGAGCGTTCGCAGGCCGTCGAAACGCTCGGGATCATGCCGACGCCGCGCCTCGTCGCCGACGGCGCCAGTGTGGCCCAGTCCGCTCGCTCTGTCGCCGGCATGCACGGATCTGACGGACGCATGGAGAGCTGCGGTCATGGACCTGTTCAGTCGCCGGAGTCTCTTTCGTGTCACCAGCGTTGTTGTCAACCGCCGCCCTCAGCCCGCCCGCGAGCCGGTGCGTTGCCCTCGCCGCCGGACCCGGCCTGCCTGTCGCCTTCATCGGCCAAGCGGCGAAGTCGAGCCAAGCCCGATCTCTTGCCGGACCGGGTGCGATGGAAGAACGGGAGGCTGTGGTGCCGATCCGCTGGCTGGATCGGACGTCGTGGATCAAGGTGACCGGGATCACGAATGAGACAGCTCGGAATTCGTACCTGACGGGACGGCCGGCTGCGCTCATTCCCACGTAGACGGGCTCGCGGGGTGGGGTGGATGGGGAAAGTGTTCACCCCAGGCCACTGCCCGGCTGGCGCTCTCTCAGCGGGCCGAACCGACGTGCATGAACCGCACCGACACCGCTGTTCTCCCTAGCATTCGGGCCACGACGAGAGGAGAAGCCGATGCACCGTCACCGTGTCGGGCAACGGGCGCCACGGGCCCACCGCCCCGCCGTTCTCCTGTCCGCCCGCCGTCCCGACGGGGTGGCCGGATGAGCCGGATACGGCCGCTGCCGGACCGGCCGGCGGCCACCGAGTACGACATGCGGCGCGCCCACGACGCGGCCCGCGCGATCGCGGAGACGGTACTGGGTCGCGATCCCGGCCCGATGACAGCGGCCGACAGCCTGTCGCACTACGTGTACCTGGCGACGGAGGTCGTGGTGAAGCTGATCGACGCCGACGGCCACGACCGGCTGAACATGGAGACGACACTCGCGCCGCACCTGCCGCCCCGCCTCGGCGCACCGCTGCTGGCCACCGGACGCCGCCGCCTGGGCACCTGCGAGATCCGCTACGCCTGCTTCACCCGCCTGCCGGGTACCCGTCCGGGCGTCGGCCTGCCCGGCGCCGACGCCGCGACCGTACGTCGATGGGCCGAACACGCCGTCCAGCGGCTCGACCAGCTCCACACCTGGACACCCACCGGCACCGCCGAACAGGCCCTACGACAGGCACCCGTCATCGAGGGATTCACCGGCCGGGCCGCACTGCTCACCCAAATCGAACGCATCCGCGCCGCAGACCACGACGCCCTCATCCCCCGACCACTGATCGACGGGCTCGTGGCGATCGCCGACAACGCCCCGCCGTACGCGGCAGCCGACGTCCCGGTCCACGCCGACTGCGACTGGGACAACTGGCTCACCGACGAGCACGACAACACGGCACTGCTGGACTTCGAACAGGCCCGACTCGGCGTACCGGCCGACGACTGGGTGCTGCTGGCCGTCACCAGCGGGCAACACCTCGCCCGGATCCTCGACGTCATCGCCGAACGCACGGCAACCCCGCCCGACATTCTTCGCGCCGAATGCGAGATCCGCGACGCCGCCCTCATCGCCCACGATCTCCACCGCGCACTCCACCTGCCCGCACTGCCCTCGTGGATCGCAGCCCGTCTGCGCAGCCTCGACGCACTCGTCACCGTACGACGCTGGTGGCGCTGTGCCCCATGACAGCTGACATATCAGCCCAACGAGCGTGGGGCCTGGTAGTTGAGGGGCCTGGTAGTTGAGGGGCCCGGTGCGCGCATCTTCCTGGCGCACAACGGAATCGACGCCACCGGCGGGCTGCAGGTCGCACTCAACCTCTTGGACTCCAAACGCGTCGCCCCAGCACGCGACCACCGCCCTTGCCCTACGGCAGGTTCCGGGCAGTCGCTGTGTGGCCGTTGGGCGGATCATGTACTCATGCCGCTGACGAACCCTTGGCTGAGTGGCCCGGCGCCGGATCGCGACCTGCCCCCGGCACAGCTCGATGAACGCATCCTGAACCTGCTGTCCACGCAGAACATGGCGGTCGTCGCAACCGTCAACGAGGACGGTTCACCCGCGGCGACGCCGGTGCGCTACTACAGCCTCGGGTTCGAGGTCTTCTACACGAGCTGGAACGCGTCCCCGAAGTCGAGGAACCTGCGCCGGGATCCGCGCGTGTCGGCCGCGATCTTCGCTCCGCTGGTGGGTCAGGCCAGCAGCCGGGGCGCCCAGTTGTTCGGCACTGCGCGCACCGTCGAGCGGGCCGCGCCGGAGGCCGACGCGTACTGGGAGGCGTTCAGGCGGCAGTCGGACCACGTCGAGCGCGGCCGATCCCTGTCGGATCCACCGGACGACCCTCTCACGATCATCACCCCGACCCGGATCGTCTACACCGAACACTGGCTACGCCGAAGCGGCTATCGCCCCCGCCAGACGTGGCGGGCGCCCTTGTCCTGAAGCCTGCCCGCCGTAGCGGTGCGCAGCTGACGCCCTCACGTCGCCCAGTCGACAGCGAAGTGACGGGGCAGGTCGTCCAGCGCGGCGAGCGTCGACTCCAGTTCCGGTGCCTGCTCCGCCAGCGGCTGGCCGTCGACCAGCGGCGCGGACCGGTAGATCTTGCGGAGGCTGTGGTTGCGTGCCGGGTCATCCGCATCCACGACCCGGATGGTCAGCTCGTGCGGAGCGAAGCGCAGCCGGTGCGTCTCGGCTGCCGTCTCGGGGTGTGCCAGCAGCTGCAACCACAACTCGTCGTCGGTGAGCCTGCTCAACGCACCCGGCCCTGCCTCGTCGAGCAGCACGGCGGCGAGCCGACGCAACACCGCCGCCGGGGCCACGTTGTCCCACGACACATGCGAGTACGCCTCGGCCCGCACCAACGTGACCAGCTCAGCGGCGGTCCCCAGGTCAGTGTCCAGGACACCGCCGGTTGGCCGGACCCCAGCACGAATGGTGCCGGGGTCGACGGACAGCCAGCCGTTGGCGCGGCCGCTGCGAACGTACGAGTCGAGGTGGTCGATGCTGAGTTGGCCGACGGAACCCACCAGAGGTGACCGCGTCGCACCGGTCAGCACGTCAGCCACCGCCGCGGCGTTCACGCCGTGCCGGGTCAGCAGACCCGCCACCTCACCGAGCCGTTCCCGCCCGATGGTGTGGTGGTCCAGACCGGCGAGCCCTTCCAGGGTGTGGCTGAGCGGAAGGTGCCCCACATCGTGCAGCAACGCGGCAATCCGTAGCTCGGTTGCGTCCGGCAGCCAGTGCGCAACCAGGCTGAACACGCCGAGAGTGTGCTCCAGCCTGCTGTAGGTCTGCGTTGTCGCAACCCGCGCCGCGCCCGCATGGGCGACGAAGTGCAGCCGGCGTAGCAGCGGGGTCGCCAACAGGTCCCGTTCGACACGCGTCAGCTCGATTGTAGTCCCCCACAACGGATCGGCGTACCACCCGGACACACCAACCGTGCTGCCTGGCAGCGGCGCGCCCACCCGATCGGGCCAGCCGCCGATGGGCGGCCGCACATCCTTCTCCGACATCTCAACTCCGCCAGATCGCGCCAACGACAACCAACCCACAGCCGTTGATGGTCGGCTTGACGGTGGCCTGCTGAAAGATTCAGGCATCGTGAAGGATCTCATGCAGCCCGGGCCGCCTTTTACTACAACGCACTGGGGCCTCGGGGCTCTCAGAGGTCGTCGCCACCTTCTCTGCCGCCGAGGCTCCTGTCTGGCGGCTGAGCCGAAGACGAACAGGCCGACAACGGCGTCGTCGTGCTCCGCACGCGTGTAGACCTGGTCGGCCTCGGGGCCGCAACCAGCGGCGTGGCCCCCCGATCCTGCCGACAGGACCAGCAGCACGCCGGGAAAAGTTGGATGAGCGACCGCATCGAGGAACGGGCGGCCGGCGTCGCACCCGTACTCGATCGGCGTCACGCCAGAAACTCTCGCACCGCCGCGATCCACTGGTCTGGTTGGTCGATGTGAGCCATGTGGCCCGCCTGCTCCAGCACAACTGCTCGGGCAGAAGGGATGTGCTTCGCGGCCTGCTCCGCCAACGCGGCCGGGAAGGTCATGTCCTGCCGGCCGTGCAGCAGCAGGATCGGTATCCCCAGCGCCGCGAGCCGATCCACGGCGTCATCGGGCAGCACTGTGGACAGCAGGCCGGCTTGATACGGCCGCATCCACTCCCCGGAGAAGGCCACACCCTCCAGCCGATGCAGATACTCGTCCAGCTTGTCAGGCCGCCACACGTTGGCCGGCGCAGAACTCCACGCCCACGCCCGGGTCAACTCGACGCCCGCCACACCCTCCGCGTTCGCAAGACGGGCACCGGCTTCATGCCGCCGATCGCGTTCCTGCCATCCGTCGAAGGCGTCCGGCGGGACCGGCACCACGTTGCTGGAGGCAACCACCAGCCGCCGCACCCGCTCCGGCGCAGCCAACGCCACCCGCTGCGCGATCTTCCCGCCCGTGGAAAACCCCACCACGTCAACAGTCTTGACCTGCCTGGCATCCAACAGGGCCAACAGATCCGCCACCACCAGGTCCCACGAGTACTGCTCGTCGGCCAACCCTCGCGTCGACCTGCCGCAACCCCGAAGATCGGGCAACACCACCCGACACTCGCCACCCAGCTCGACCAGCGGTTGACGAAGGTACGACCCGTCCCAGTCCGGGCCGCCATGAACCACCAGCACAGTGCGCTCCGCGGGCCCGGCCGTCTCAGCCACGAACAAGTCCACCACCGGATCGGCACATACCCGAACGACACCCTCACCGAACATCGCGCAAGTCTGCCAGCCGCCGAGCTGCATGCGAACCCATAGCGCCCATCAACCGATCACGGGCTCAACCAAGGAACGCTTCCCAGACACGCAGCCGTCCTGCCGCAGGACCAGAACCGACAACCGTTCGAGCGGATGCCGACGATGAAGGTCGTGCTCACCGTCGAGGACCACGACGCCGTCGGCACGACCGGCCTGCCCGCCGCCTCAGCTGTCGCACGCACCACCCCACCGACCCTGCGGAACCGGCAGGCCGCACGCTGACGCGACGCGCCTCGCGAACCGTGGCCCACCACCATCGAGTACGTCAGCGCCATGCGAAACGGCCGTAGGTGTCAGTCACGGTACGGAAAGTCGATCGCGAGTCGGCGTCCCAGATAGTCCAGCAGGGAGCTGACCTCCGGTACCTCCGGATCATCGGTCAGCCCGGCGGGTTCGAACCGCGTGCCTTGCAGGTGCTGGGCGATCAGGTCCAACGGCGTGCCGTACTGCAGGGCGAGGGACGTCACGATCGACAACGCCTCCGCCAACCCGGACAGGGTGGATCCCTGCTTGCCGATCCGCAGGAAGATCTCGCCGAGCTGGCCGTCGTCCTGGGTTCCGGTGGTCAGGGTGCCTTCGGCGCCACCGATCACGAACTGTCGCGTCTGCGAGACGCGTTCCCGCGGAACCCGTCGCCGTACCGCCTCCGTCGCCGCCATCGCACACTCCCACCCAATATCTAGACCAAAGGTCAAGTCCAGACACTACATGTCGTGTCGGCGACGACAACGTCAACGGGCACGGACGCGCCGCGTTTCGGGTCGACGCGGAGCCCCAGCGGGAGGGTGGCTGCCGTCGTCGCCGGGATCACGGCGTGGCGGACGTGGGCGGCGTGTCGGCGGTTTCGAGTGCAACGACCTGTTCCAGGGCGCGGCGCAGTACGGCGACGTCGTCCTTGCCGAGAAGACGTGACCATCGCCGTTCGACGTCGGCGAGTATCCGGGCGGCGGCGGACTGGGCCAACCTGCCCTGGTCGGTGAGTCGGATGATCTTCGCGCGGCGGTCGGCCTTGTCGACGATCCGTTCGACGTAACCGTGGTCTTCGAGTTCGCCGACGAGTTCGCTGATGGCCTGTTTGGTGAGGCCGGAGCGTTCGGCGAGCGTGGTCAGCCGCGAGCCTTCGTCGTCGATGAACCGGAAGACCGAGCCGTGGACGTACCGGATCCCGTCGAAGCCCTCGTCGGCGAGTCGCTGGTGGAGTCCGCCCATGGCGATGTCCCTGACCTGCGTGAGCAGGGCGGGCAGCGGCACCGTGGGCTGGCGTTTCCGCGGTCCGGAACGGGTCGTCATCGTCGTGCGGCCTCCCTCCGACTAGTTCGTCAGGCGACTTGACAATACCAGGCGGCACGGTAGTAAGGTTGCCTGACTGTCAGGGAGCTTGACTAATTGTCGTGGAGGACGAGATGCCACACGTTGCCGAGCAGCGCACGCAGTACGCGGGGCTGTTCACCCGACCCCTACCCGCGGACATCGACCCGTCGACGACGACCCTCGGCGGACGACCGGCACTGGAACTGCGACCGGCGACGCCCGACCCCGCCGGCGAGGACCTGCTCCTGTACTTCCACGGCGGCGGCTTCGTCGTCGGGTCGGCGCGCGCCACCGCCCACCTGCCCGCAACGCTGCTGCGCCACCTGTACGGCCGGGCGGTCTCGCTCGACTACCGGCTCGCGCCCGAGTACGCGTTCCCGGCCGCGCCCGACGACTGCCTCGCCGCGTACCGCGAGCTGCTGGACTCCGGCGTCGACCCGCGCCGGCTGGTACTCGCGGGCGACTCGGCCGGCGCGGCGCTGGCCGTCGTCACCATGGCCCGCGCCCGGGACGCGGGACTGCCGATGCCCGCCGCGGCCGTCCTGTTCTCACCGGTGGCCGACCTGACCCTCAGCGGCGCCAGCGTACGGATCAAGGACGGCACGGACCCGTTCTTCACCCCGACCGATCTCCGGTGGCTCTACGACCAGTACCTCAGCGGCGCTGACGCCGCGGCACCCGGCGCGAGCCCGGTCTTCGCCGACCTCACCGGACTACCACCCCTGCTCATCCAGGCCGGCTCCAGCGAACTCCTGCTCGACGACGCCGTACGCCTGGCCGGACGCGCCGCGGCCGACGAAGTACCGGTGACGCTGGAGGTGGCGCCGCGCCAACCGCACGTGTACCAGCTCGACACCGCGTCGGCGACGGCGGCGGCAGCACTGGACCGCGCCGGCCGGTTCCTGGCCGCCCGCCTCCACGACGGGCAGGAGGCGGCATGAACCAGCTCGCCGATCACGTCACGGGGCCGGTACTCGCACCCCACGACGAGCGGTACGACGCGGAACGTACCGGTTGGCAGATCGCCCGCCGGCACCGTCCCGACCTGGTGGTGGGCGCCGTCCGGCCCGCCGACGTGCAGGCCGCGGTGACGTACGCGAGCGCGCGCGGGCTGCCGGTGGCGGTGCAGGGCACCGGGCACGCCGCGGCCGCCGTCGCCGGCACCAGCGGAGTACTGATCACCACGGCGCGGATGAGCGCCGTACGGGTGGACGCCGACGCGGGCACCGCCCGAGTGGCCGCGGGTACGCGGTGGGATCAGGTGGTCCGCGCGGCGGCGCCGGCCGGGCTGGCACCACTGTCCGGCTCGGCCCCGCACGTCGGCGCGGTCTCCTACACGCTCGGCGGCGGCCTCGGCCTGCTGTCCCGGACCTTCGGCTACGCCGCCGACCACGTACGCGGGCTCGACGTCGTCACCGCGGACGGCCGCCTGCGACACGTCGGCCCGGACCGTGAGCCGGACCTGTTCTGGGCCCTGCGCGGCGGGCGGGACAACTTCGGCGTGGTGACCGCGATGGAGATCGACCTGATGCCCGTCACCACGGTGTACGGCGGCGCGCTCGTCTTCCCCGTCGAGACGGCCGCCGACGTGTTCGGCACGTACCTGCGCTGGGCGGCCACCGTGCCGGACGCGATGAACTCCTCGATCGCGCTGATCGCCCTGCCGAACTCCCCCGCGATCCCGGCGCCGTTGCGCGGGCGGCGCAGCGTCCACGTCCGCATCGCCTGTACGGTCGGCGATCCCGCCGCCGGCGAGCGCCTGGTGGCACCGTTACGAGCGCTCGGCCCGAGCATCGACACCCTCGGCGCGCTCGCGTACCAGGACGCGGGATCGATCCACGACGAGCCCGCCGAACCGGCCGCGGTCGAATCGGACACGGCGCTGCTCGGCGACCTCGACGACCACGCCGTGCGGGCGATCCTCGACCGGATCAGCCTGGACGCGGCCGTACCGCACGTCGTGGAGCTGCGCCAGCTCGGCGGCCGGCTCGCCCACCAACCCGCCGTGGCCAACGCGGTCGGCAACCGCGACGCGCGGTACCTGCTGAACCTGGTGTCCCGGCTGGCAGGCACCGACACCGGACCGGCCCGGTCGGCGCACACGGGCCTGCTCGACGCGCTCGCGCCGTGGAGTACCGGCGGGCGGTTCCTCAACTTCATGAACGGCGCGGACGCCGCCAGCCAGGTGCGCTCCGCCTACAGCGCCGCGGACCACCGGCGACTCACCGGCATCAAGGCAGTCCACGACCCGCAGAACGTCTTCCGGCTCAACCACAACATCCCGCCGACCCAGAACTGAGGGGCCAACTCATGCTCGCCACCATCGCCACCATCCTCGCCGTACTCGTCGGCGCGGCCGTCATCGTCATGGGCACCGTCCCCTTCTGGGCGCCGCGGGCCGCGGCCGGGTTCGGCATCCCCGACACGCCGGTCGACGACCGGACCTTCCGCGCCTGGCTGACGGTCAAGGGCATGCGCGACATCGGCCTGGGCGTTCTCCTGCTCGTGGTACTGATCGCCGGGACACCCCACCTGCTGGGCTGGGTACTCCTGGCCGCCGCCGTCATACCCGCCGGCGATGCCGTGATCGTCCTGCGCAGCAACGGACCCAGGACCACCGCCTACGGCGTCCACGCCGCCACCGCGGCGGTGATGCTGGCGATCAGCACGCTCCTGCTCATCACGTAACGGGCCACGGCGAGTCGCTGGTACTGGCCGAGGTCGGCTGCGGGTGCCACCGGCGGCCTGCCGGGTTCCGCTACCCGGCCGGGCACACGGACCGGAAACGTTGTCCCGTCACAATGTTGGGTGCTGACAGGCGGAGGGGTCACGCGGGCGGTGAGTCGTTCACGCGATCACCGTCAGACCGCGCATCGGCGCGACGCCACGGGTGGAGTACCAGAAACCGGCAGTCGCGAAGGATCCGCAAGGACGGGCCGATGTACACCGCGATCCACTGCGGCTGGCCGGATCTGATCGTCCGCTGCCCGCCACGGTCAACGAGCCATCCTCCTCGCTGCGCGAGTACGTGGATGGTGTGGTTCAACGGGTTTCGGTTGTGAGCCAGGTGTCGATGGCCGCTGTCAAGGGGGCGCGGCCGCGGTAGAGGTGGCCGGTCATGCCGACGTCTTGTGCGGCGCGGACGTTCTCGTCACGGTCGTCGACGAACAGGAAGTCGCCGGGGTGTGCGTCCATCGCGGTGACGCAGTGGCGGAAGGCCGCCGGGTCCGGTTTGGCGAGGTGGATCTTCCCGGAAAGGGCGACGAGATCCAGGTGGCGGAGCCAGGGTTGGGCGGTGAGGAACGCGTCGGCGTGGTCGGCGGGAATGTTGGACAGTACGGCGATTGCGGCGCGGTCGCGGAGGGACCGCACGTAGCTGACCATGGTGTCGTCGACGCGGGACCAACTGTCGATGTCGGTCCGGCGCAGGTGTTCGATGGTGTCGGCGTCGACGGGCCGGGACAGCCGGTGCAGCACGGCTTTCCAGTACTCGTCGGCGCGGAGCCGCGCGGCGTCGTAGGCGGGGCGAAGCGCCCAGTACGCCTCGGTGAACGCGGCGGTGGGTGTGTTGCAGTGGGCCGCCATGCGGGGCAGGGCGTCCGGGCGTTGGTGAAGTGCGATGACGCCGTAGAGGTCGAACAGGGCGATCGGCCGGTGGGTGCGCACGAGCGTTCCAGAGGGTTGTGGTGGCGGGTCGGTGTCACCGGCCGTCGAGTACGCGGGCGAGCGAGTCGAGACGCGCCAACGGGTCGGGGCCGCCGGGGACGAGCACGACGCTGGTCGCGCCGGCCGAGTGGCGTGCGGCGATCGCGGCGCGCGCCTGTTCGGGGGTGCCGGTGATGGTCAGCGCGCGTACCCACGCGGCGGGCATCGTACGGGCGAACTGCTGGCTGTCGGCGCTGGCGGCATGGTGGGCACGCAGCTGCGCGGCGAACGGCAAGGGGTCGATGTGCGCGGCCCAGTCGGGTTGGCCGATGGCGGCGAGCCCGGCGCGGACCTGGTCCACCGCGATGTCCGGGTCGTCGTCGACCGCGGCGGCGTCGTAGGTGACCACGACCGGATCGGCCGTCTCGGAGGTGTGGTTCAGGTGTCGCAGCGAGGCGGTGACGTAGGCGGGGGCGGCGGGTTCGGCCAGCAGCAGCCCGTCGGCGACCTCGCCCGCGGCAGCCTGCGAGCGAGGGCCGCGCACCCCGAGGATCACCGGCGGAACGACCTCAGGCGTCTCGGTGATGACGACGCCTTCGCAGCGCACGTACCGGCCTGCCGCCGGTCCGGGTTCGCCACGCAGCAGCAGGCGCAGCGCGGTGACGTACTCGGTGATCAGCGTCAAGGGGCTGGTCGGCCACGCGCCGGCCTGGCGCATCCAGTCGGGCATGCCGTGCCCGATCCCGGCGATCAGCCGGCCGGGGAACAGTTGCGCGAGCGTCGCCAGTTCCATCGCGGCGAAACACACGTTGCGGGCACCGGCCGGCAGGATGCCCACCCCGACCGTGATTCCGGTGGTACTGGCCAGGACCGGGCCGGCCTGGGCGAGTCCGCCCCGCCAGCCGAGGTCCTCCACGACCCAGATCTGGTCGAACCCCAGCTGTTCGGCCCGGCGGGCGAAGGGCAGGACGTCCCGGACGGGCAGGTCGCGGGGAAGCATGACGCCGACATCGCCCCGGGCGCGGCGGTTCGCCGTCTCCGGCACGGGTGTCGACGGGTGGACCGCCGGGTCTGCGGGTCGAGGTTCGCGTCCCATGACCCGACGGTAACAAACAGACCTCGTGTTCTCTAGGACGATCTTCGAACATCTTGCATGTTCGTTTCGGCTGGTGTTGGATCGTGGGATGCGCAACGCCGACCGGCACCGCCTGATCGCCAGGACCGTCAACGAGTCCGGCAGTGTCACGGTCCCGGAACTCGCCGCACTCACCGGCGCCTCGGACATGACCATCCGCCGCGACCTGGACACCCTGGCCGCACAGGGCGTCCTCGAACGCGTCCGCGGCGGAGCCCGCACCCTGCTCCTGCGCGGCGAGGAACCACCGTTCGCACTGCGCGCCGGGGACGCCGTCGACGCGAAACGCCGCATCGCCGCCGAGGTCGCCGGCCTCATCGTCGACGGGGAAACGGTCCTGCTCGACAGCGGCACCACCTGCCTGGAAGTCGCCCGCCTGCTGCACGGCCGACCCGTCACCGTGATGCCCCTGTCGCTCCAGGCCATCCACCTGCTCGGCGACTCCCCCGGCGCCACCACGCTGCTGGTGCCTGGCGGGCAGCCCCGGGCGGCGGAAGGCGCCCTGGTCGGGCCCCTGGCCCTCACCTCCATCCAGGCGTTGCGCTTCGACACCGCGGTCATCGGCTGCTGCGGCCTCACTGCAGCCGACGGCATCACCGCGTACGACCTCGACGACGCCGCCGTGAAGAAGACCGCCGTCGCCGCCGCCCGCCGTACCATCGCCGCCGCCGACGGCAGCAAGGTCGGCCACACCGCCCGCGCCCACGTCGGGCCTACCACCCTCATCCACACCCTCGTCACCGACACCGCCGCCCGTACCGACGAGGTCACCGCGATCGAAGCCGCCGGCACCGTCGTCACCACCACCTGACGGTGGCGGCGTCGCTGCGAACGGCCACGCGGCAGCGCACGTACCCTGTGGAGGGGTCTTCCGCGAACGCGCACCGTACCTGGCTTCCTGTCACGAGCACGAACGGTGGCAGAACCAGCCACTGGGCCCGGTCGCGGGGGCGGTGAAAACCCGGGCCCGGTTACTCCCGAGTCCAGGCGGCGATCATGGTCAACGCGATCCATACGATCGGGCACTCGAACCGAACGTTCGACGACGTGCTCGACATGTTGCGCAGCAACGACATTACCGACCTGGTCGACGTGCGCTCGTTCCCGTCGTCTCGCACGTTCCCGCAATGGAACCAGCGCGCGATCATCGAGGCACTCCCCCACGACATCGCGTACCACTGGATTCCGACCCTGGGCGGGCGGCGCCACACGCCGGCCGGGACGCCCACCGTGAACGGCGGATGGAAGGTCAAGGCCTTCCGGGACTACGCCGACCACATGTCCAGTTCCGAGTTCTACCAAGGCTTGCACGAGGTTCTGCACCTCGCCGAGGACCGCCGCCCGGCGATCATGTGCAGCGAAGCGGTGCCGTGGCGCTGCCATCGCAGACTGATCGCCGACGCGCTGATCGTCGCTGGCGCCGAGGTCCTGCACATCATGTCGGCGACGGCCACGAAACCCGCCACGCTGAACACCAACGCGCGCGTCCAGGACGGGCGCATCACCTATCCCCCATGAGTCTCGTCGTTTCCCTGCACCCGTTGCCTCTCGTACGGTGCCGGCCAGGCACTCCGCGTTCGGCGCTCGGCCGGGTGATCGGCGGATGCGCTCGTCGACGGTGCGGTGGACCGAACACAGCAAGCCGTGGATCCGTTGACGTACCAAGAGATTCGATGAACTCGCCGGCGAGGATGAGCGGGCCCGACGGGGGCCCACGTGACACCCGGGCGGTTCAGCGGGTGGCGGGCGTCGCCCTGGGGGTGACGATGGCGAAGGCGGGTACCGGCTGGTCGAGAACGCCCAGCAGCGAGTCCAGGACACCGATGTCGCCGTGGTGCCACCGAACCCCGCCCCCGTCGACCAGAGCACCCAACTGTCCGCAGCCGTCGCCGCCGAGCTCGCGCCACGTCGCTGTCGGGAAGGGCGTGTCGCCGGCAGCGAGTTCACTGCGTGCCCGCGCTTCCCACTGTGTGGCGCCGAGGACAGCGAGCGGCGCGATGCCCGTCGAGGTACCGGATCTTGGTCGGCTCCTGCGTTACTGGGGGCCGCACATCCCGTCCAGCCGCTCAGGGTAGCTGGTGGTGGGTCAGGCGTGGCGCTGCCGCCGGAGGGAGGGCCACAGCAGCCGCGACGCAGTACGCGAATCCTCGGTGGCGCGCAGTTCGACCAGGTCGGGGTAGCGGGTTCGCAGGTCCTTCTCCAGCCGGGTCTGCAAGGTGACGCCGGAGGCGGGGCAGTGTGCACAGGTACCCGCCATGCGCACCTCGGCATGGTGGTTGTGGACGGACACGATGGTCACCGTCCCGCCGTGCGAACGGATGTAGTCACCGGCCGGGCCGTCGATGACGTCCCGCAGCGCGCCCCGCAGGAGGTCATCGTCGTTGATCACGTCGGCTGACCGCCACTGGTCCGGCTGCCGCAGCGCGGCGGCGAGCGCGTCGCGTACGGCGCCGCCGGCGCGGGCCCAGTCGTATCCGTCGGCGAGCCGGATCAGCACCGCGCGCGTCTCGACCTCGATGGCGGCGACCAGACCGTCGCGTACCAGCGCCGCGAGCGCGTCCGGTGGCTCGGTGACACGGCCGTGGAGGGGCAGCGTGCCGGCGGGGATCACCCAGCGGAGCACCTGCGGGTCGGGCGTGGCCTCGGGGTGCATCGGTATCTCGGTCATGTCAGCGCACCTGAACAGCCGCTCGCCCTGGTGCGGGCCACTGGTGTAGGTCATCGTCTTCAGGGTTTTGGCCGGCTGGTCCGGGTTCTCGGCGGCGGCGACCTGGCCGAGCGTGGCGACGAACACCTCGCGGGCGGACAGCGAGGCGAGGACCCCGACGTTGATGCGCCAGTCGAAGCCGAGCGGCGCGAAGACCGGTTCGATGGCGCGGCCCACATCGGCGGCGTAGCTGTGGTCGACGACGTACGCGGTCACGGCGGTCTTGTCGGCGGGGTTGACGCCCGCGTCGCGCAGCTGTGCGGTACTCGGCATGGGCAGGTTCAGCAGCAGCCAGAGAGCAACGGTGACCACCAGGATGATCCGGCCGACCTTGCGCAGGAATCCCTTGCAGGAGTCCCAGACCGCGCCGACCACCGTCCGCAGGCGCGGCATCCGGTACGAGGGCATCTCCATGTAGAACGGCAGCAGTGGGGCGCCGCGACTGCCGATCTTCTTGAACACCCAGGCCGTGGCCATCGCGGAAACGGCGCCGCCCAGGTACAGCGCGAACATCACCACGCCCTGTGCGCCGATCGGGCCGACGCGGGTGTCCGGGCTGACCAATACGCTGATCAGCAGGACGTACACGGTCAGCCGCGCCGAGCAGGTCATCAGCGGCGCACCCATCATGGTCGCGAACCGGTCCCGCGCGGACGGCAGCGACCGGGTCGCCATGATGCCCGGGATGGCGCAGGCCAACGAGGACAGCAGAGCGTGCGTTCCTGCCCAGCCCACACGCCAGACTCGCCGGACCCACCTTCCAAGAATGGCTCGACACCAGGGCTGAACCGGCCGTATCGCACCGCCGTGTCCTTGTTCTCGACCCACCACCACCTGGAGCGTCGGGAACAGGGACGTCCTCCGCGCGACCCATCGGAAACCCGCATCGTTCCCTCCGGGCCACGCGCGGCCTGACCCGCTGGGGCGCTTCGGAAAGAAGTCTCGTGCCCGTCACCACCGTCCGACCCGACGACCGCACTCGTCCTGATCGACCGGCACAACCTCATGGTCGACCGGCGTTCCACCAGTCAGGTCTTCCTCGCCTGGGGCGCCGGCGGCGCCCCTTGGATTGGCCGGAGGACGGCAACGTATACCGCTCTGGTCGCCAGCGGGAAGCGGCTGAACAGCGCGATGCCGTACGCGGTGCCGGCGCAGATGGTGGGGTCGCCGGCCGGCAGCATCGGCTCGAACCGGGCGACGTTCAGCGGGTCCTGCAGCCAGCCCATCTGCTGTAACTGGTCGATCATCGCGTCGTACTGGCTGTGGCAATCTCGTGGACCGAGACGAAGTCCGGGCTGCGGTAGCTGATGGAGCCCCGTATCGCCTCGATGATCCGATCCGTCGTCGAGCCCAGGTGGTAGGCGTGCCCGGCGATGTTCCAGTGCCAGATCCGGTACGACACGGTGGTCGCGGCGCTGGCCCGGTGCGCGGGGACCAGCCACGGCCGGACCGCCGCCGCCACCAGCGGGCTCAAGGAGAGGGGCGGCGCAGGATGAGGTGCGCCAGCTGGGCGAGCTGCCGGTACGGGTCCATGGCGCCGAGCCGCTCTTCGACGTCGAGCAGTGCTTCCCACTCGGCCGGTTCCGTCGGCGGCGCCGGGTCCAGCTCGGCCATGTCGACGGCGATGCGCACGCCGTACCACCGTTCGAGTTCGAGGCCGGCCGCGTCGGCCTGTGCGACCAGGCCCTCGACCGTGTCGGCTCGGGCCGGGCTGCCGATCTCGTTGACGTACCGCATGTCGCGATGCTCGGCACCGGCCGCCTCGTACTCTGCGAAAGCCGCGGCCGCGGCCTGCCAGTCCTGCCGGGCCGCGGGACGCCACAACGCGGAGGTCGCCGTCCGGGCCGCCACGGCCAGGAAGCCGCCCGGAGCGACGTGGGCGGCGAGCTCGGCTATCACGGGTTCGCTGGCCGGCACGTACATCAGCACCCCGAGCAGCAGTACGGCATCGAAACGCCGGCGCTGGACGACGGCGTCGAGCCGGCCGAGCACACCGTCGGCCAAGGTCACCCGGTCGCGTACCGCGGACGGCTCTGCGGCGAGCGCCGCGGTGAACGCCCCGCGCATCTCGCCATCCGGCTCGACGGCCACGACGTGATGACCGGACCGAGCGAGCCGGATCGACTGCGTACCCTGCCCCGCGCCGACGTCCAGGATCGACTGCGGAGTCGCCGCCAGGTGTCGGTCGAGTTGGCGGCTGACCATCTCCTGCCGGACGGCGGTGCGCACGTGCCCCATGCGATCAAGCCATTCCCCGCGTGCGGGAGCGAACGTTCCGTTCCGAGCGTCGTCGTCCGCCGCGGGAGCGGGGATTCTCGTCACGGCGCGCGACACTAGCACGAACCCGGGCGGAGCCGCCGCACCATGTCCCGGCGATACCCGGGGCGCCGCTCGGACCACCGGGCCTGCCAGGAACTTGTGGTGCGCCGCCGAGATGCTCTTGCGCATGCGTGCACGGCGGTAACGCCACCCGCCCACGCCTGAGCCCTCATAGCACCCTGCAATCCGGACACGCGAGAGTTCCCCACGGGACTGCCAAAGTTTGGTTGGCACTCGGGGTTGTGTGGTGTCAGGCCGCGTGTGCGGTGGTGTAGATGGGATCGGGGTGAGCCGGCCGAGGCGGGCTTGGCGGCGCCGGCGGTGGTAGGTGGCTTCGATCCAGGTCACGATCGCCAGGCGCAGCTGGTGGCGGGTGGCCCAGCGGCGACGGTTGAGCACGTTCTTCTGCGGCAGGGCGAAGAACGACTCCATCGCGGCGTTGTCGCCGCAGGCGCCGACCCGTCCCATCGACCCGGTCAGCCCGGCCTGGTGCAGCGTGGTGACGTATTTCCGGGACCGGAACTGGCTGCCGCGATCGGAATGCACGATCGTGCGGGCCGGACCGCGTGACGCAACCGCGTGTCTGAGCGCGTCCACGGCCAGTTGTGAGGTCATCCGCGAGTCGATGGAGTAGCCGACGATCCGGTTGGACCACGGGTCCTTGATCGCGCACAGATACAACTTGCCTTCGGCGGTGGGATGTTCGGTGATGTCGGTCAGCCACACTGTGTTCGCCGCGGGTGCGGTGAAGTCGCGTCCGCCGCCCGGATGCTTGAGCAGATCGTCATGCACCGGCGGCCCCGGCCTACGGTTCAGACCCTGCTTGCGGGCGTGGGCCGAGAAGATCCGCTGGTCGCGACACAGCCGCCAGACCCGGTTGTCGGAAGCGTGGTGGCCGGCGGCGCGTAGTTCGTCGGCGACCAGCCGGTAGCCGAACTCCGGATCGTCGGCGTGCGCATCGATCGCCGCGTTGGTCAGGTACGCATCCTGACGGTCACGCTGGCTGACCGGGCTGCGCGTCCAGGCGTGGTAGGCCTGCCGGGAGAAGCCAGCACCCGACACGTCACCGCGACCGGCACCCGCACGGGTGCGTCGGCCGCGGCCAGGTCACGGACAAGCAGGTACATCATTTGATTGATGTCCCGAGCCAGATAGGCAGCGGCCCGACGCAAGACCTCGTTCTCCTGCTCCAGCAGCCGGATCCGCTTCTTCGCCTCACGCAGCTGCTCGGACCCCTCGCGGATCACTCCCGGGACGCTGGCCGTTCTCGACGTCAGCGGCACGCAGCCAGTTGGACAGACACGACTCGGAGATCCCGAAATCCTTCGCGATCCGAGCCAACGGCGCACCGCCCTGGCGGGCGACCGCGACCACGTTGTCGGAGGAACTCGCGGGGGTAAGGCATGGGCACAGCAAACATCCTTCCAGCAAGGCCAGAAGCCTCACAGGACAGGTGTCAACCAAACCCTGGGCAGTCCCGTTCGGCGTTGAGTACGAGCGTGATCCAGTCCCGGGAGCGCTCTCCACACGCGTGGAGGTGGTTCGTTCGCCGGCCGTCTTCGCGATCGTGTGGGACACCGAGCACGGTCACGTCATCTACCTGCAGGCGCTGGACGGCGCCGGCGAGCACCGCAACGGGCTGGCGGTACACGCCGCCGAGTTGATCGAGCCCCGCTGGTGGCACGACGCAGTGGTCGTGATGCCACTCGATCACGACATCCGGTGGAGCGACGGCACCGACCCGTTCGCCTACCTGTACCGGCTGACTACGGTCGAACGGCCGGCAGGCGAACACCCGCGGGGGTGTGTGGGTGGGTTGCTGCGTAGTCTGCAGCGCGACCTCGCCGACAGCATGAGTGCCGACACCTGGCCGCGCGACGACCCCGTCTCGGACGAGCACGGCGACAAGCAACAACTCTGCCGCGAGGCGCAACGTCAGTTGACGGCCGCGCGACACAAGCTTCACACCGCATCACCAGCGGATCCTGCGACTACGGATCGAGCGTGCGCGACCTGGCCGTGGGCGCCACAGCGTTCGGGCTGCTCGCCGTGCTACTGCACACATCCCGCGCCATCGCCCGGCGCCGCGGCCTGCTACCCGCCAGCAGCCGACGGCTGCCCGTCGCGGTCGCTCTCGCGTTCGCCGCGCTCACCGTGCTGCTCGTCGAGCTCGGCAGCCACCCCTGGTGGTACAACTACCCTCCCACCGCGACCGTCGGCTGACGTCAGCGACGGCGCCGATGTGGAGGAGACGCGATGACGCGGGCACGACCGAGACCAATCGCAGCGGCCTGCGTCCTTCTCACAATCGCCGGCCTGTCCGGCTGTGGCACATCACCTGGTTCCGCTCCGGCCCCGACAGCCTCCGCCCACGCCCGGCCAGCCGAGTACCGGACACCAGTGCCCACCGACCTGTGCTCGATGGTCGACACCGGACCGGTACGCGCGCTCGCACCCTCGGCGCACACGACCGTCTCGACCTCCACCCACACGGCCGACACCGCGAGGTGCCTGGTCCGCTGGCGCAACACCAACCCCCACGAGCCCATCGGGCTCATGCTCGTCGTGAACGCGTACTACTTCAACGACGTCGCGGGCGCAAAGGCGGAGTACGACGGCCAGTGGGACGCCGTCGTCGGCCCGACCGGCAGCAGTACGGAAGCGCGAACGCTGACCGGCTTCGGCCGACCGGCGTTCGCGGCCTGGGTCCAGCTCAAGGACGCCGGCTCGGTCGACGTCTACGTCCGAGACAGCAACCTGGTACTGAAGGTCGTGCTCACCGTCGAGGACCACGACGCCATCGGCACGACCGGCCCGCCCGCCGCCTCAGCCGTCGCACGCACCACCCCACCGACCCTGCGGAACCGGCAGGCCGCACGCTGACGCCACACGCCTCGCGAACCGTGTCACCAGGTGCCGTTCTCGCTCGACGACCCGGCGCGTTTGACGCAACCAGTTGGTTGCCATAAAGTCGCAACCAACTGGTTGCGAAAGGATCGCAAATGACGACGTACTCCGACTTCACCACCGAGATCACCGTCGACCGCACTCCGCACGACGTGCTGCTGGCCGTCACCGACGTGCGCGCCCGGTTCAGCGAGACCATCACCGGCGAGGCGACCACGGTCGGCGACGAGTTCTCGTCCGTCGACCAACGCATCACGTCGAGCCGGCTCCGGGCCACCGACGTCGTCCCCGGCCGCCGGGTCGCCTGGCATGTCGACGAGGCCTACCGGGACTTCGCGGAGGAGTACGACGAGTGGGCCGGCACCTCGGTGACCTTCGAGATCGCACCGCCCGGGGTCGGGACCACCCTGCGGTTCACCCACCATGGCCCCACTCTCGGCCTGGCCTGTTACCGCGTCTGCGCGCAAGGCTGGACCGGCTGCATCAACACCAGCCTGCACGCCCTGATGACCACCGGCACCGGCCGTCCCATCCCGGCCCCGTGACCGCCCCGAGCGCGAACCGCGCGAAGCTGGTACTGGCGGTGCTGTTCCTCAGTACGTTCGTCATGGGCGTCACCGAGCTGCTCGTACCGGGCGTGCTGAACCTGATCGCCGCCGACCTCGGTGTCTCCATCCAGGCGGCCGGGATGCTGGTGACCGCGCAGGCGTTGGGTGTCGCGCTGGGCGGCCCGCTGCTGACCGCGCTGACGGTCAGGCTCACCAGGCGGGTGGTCCTGGCCGGCACGATCGCCGTGTTCATCGTGGCGAACCTGGTTCTGGTACTGAGCAGCGACTACGGCCTGGTGGTCGCGGCGCGAGCGCTCGGTGGTGCGGTGGGCGGGTTGTTCATCGCCGCCGCGTTCCAGGTCGGCACCTCGATCGTTCCAGCGGAACGGATGGGCCGGGCGATCTCGGTGGTCCTCTCCGGTACGACAGTCTCGGCCGCGCTGGGCGTTCCGCTGGGTACGTGGGCCGGTCAGGCGCTGGGCTGGCGGGGATCGTTCCTCGCGATCGTGGTGCTGTCCGCCCTGGTGCTCGTCGCCGTCCTGGCCCTGGTCCCGCGGGTACCCGCAGGCGGCCGCAGCATCGGCGACCAGGCCAGGTATGCGTTCGCTCCGCGGGTGCTCGCCGTACTCGTGGTGATCGTCCTGGTGTTCGCGGCGCTGTTCGCCGCGCTGACCTACATCGCGCCGTTCCTTGAGCGGGTCACCGGTGTCCCAGGCACGCTGATCAGCCTGTTCCTGCTGGCGTACGGTGTGGCGACCGCAGTGGGCTCGTTCGGCGGCGGCCGGTTCGCCGACGCCAACGCCCCGCGCGCGTTGATCCTCGGCACCGGCGGCCTCGCGGTCGCCCTGCTCGTGCTGTACCTGGCGGGTACGGTCGCGGCGCTGGTCGTCCTGGCGCTGCTCGCGTTGGGCGTGTTCGGCATGGGTACGGCACCGGTCGTGCAGTACCGGGTGGTGGGCCTCGCTGGTCCCGGTGCCCAGCTCGCGCAGTCGCTGCCCGCATCGTCGGCCAACCTCGGTGTCGCGCTCGGTGCGGCCGTCGGGGGCGTCGCTGTCGGCCGCTTCTCCGTCATCGCCACGATGCTCAGCGGCTGCGCCTTCGCCTGCGCAGCGGTCGTCATCGCCTGGGGGACCAGGCTTCTCACGCCACCCACGACCAGGGACTGCCCGCTCGACGGGAGGGAGCCCGTACAGGTCGACCGCAGCCGGTAGGCGCAGGGATTCCGTTCCGTGCCTGCTCCGGCCACGGCCGGTGTAGGCCCGCCGCGAACTCCAGGTAGGACGCGCCGTCCGGGCCCGGGATAACCCCCGACTTCAGCAGATCCTTTACCGACTCGGGGAGCGCATGCTGAAAGCCTCCACCTGGCTGACCGAAGGCTGGAGCAGCAATGCCACCCAGAACCTCTAGGTCAGACTGTACTTCGAATACGCTATAAGCTGCTTTCTCTGCCCCGAGGCGCATCGACCGGTGCGAGAGGGCTGTTCCCTCCTTGGCTACAGAACTCCCAAAGTCATGTCCGAAGCCATCGATCCGCGCACCGGCCTTCAGTACCGTGTTGACTGGCTCATGCATGAAGCCGTCGTTGTCGGGCCACGGCGACCGCGCCACTTCCTTGCCGAGTTTCTCGGCGGCGCTGCCGGTGCCTTCGGCACCAGCTTCGGCGGCGTGTTTGACGGCCATACCGGTGTCCTTGGCAGCGGTTTCGCCGAGCTCCTTCGCACCGTCCTTGGCGAGCCTTGACAGCGGTCTTGGCGGCTGTTGCTACCGGACGGCCGCGAGGGCGGCGGCCTGGAGATCGGTGTGTACGGCGGGCGGCTGCGGCGTGGTGAACATCCGTTGGGTCAGCACGACGACGATCAGGTCGCGTCCCGGATGGACGAGGAACGAGGTGCCGAGCCCACCGTCCCAGCCGATCGCACCGGTCCACGGCGCTTCCCGCAGGACCGAGGTACCGAGCCCCCAGCCTCGCCCGCCGAGGATCGCGGCGCCGGCGCGGCGCTGACCACGGGTCAGGTGATCCCGGCTCATCTCGCGTACCTGCCCGGGTGTCAGTACCGGATCCCCGCCGCGCAGCAGCATCCGCGCGAACGCCAGCAGGTCGTCGACCGTGGACAGCAGCCCGGCGGCACCGTCGGGGAACACCGGCGGCCGGCTCCACTGCCCGTCCGGTCGGTCCCAGGCCACGAGCCCGCCCTCGGTCGGCTGGTACGCCGTCGCCAACCGCTCGACGTGTCGGGTGTGGAAGCCGGTGTCCGTCATACCGAGCGGCTCGAAGATCCGGGTGCGCAGGACCTCGCCGTACGGGGCGCCCGCGGCCCGGGCGCACAGCACGCCGAGCACGTGCGCGCCGGTGTTGTACAGCCATCGCCCACCGGGCTGGGCCAGCAGGGGCAGCGCGCCGAACCGGGCGATCCAGGTGTTGGGCTCGACGAAAGCATCAGGCTGTGGCAGGCCGATCGTGGCCAGCCCGGCCTCGGCCGCCGCCGCGACGACCGGCCACGGGTCGGAGGCCGTGAACATCTCCGTGGCCAGCCCGAACCCGAACGTGAACGTCAGCAGCCCCCGTACCGTCACCCCGGCGTCGGCGGGAACCGTGTCGTCGAGCGCGCTGTCCATCCTGCGAAGGACACGGCGGTTCGCAAGTTCCGGTAGCAGCCGGTCGACCGGCTCGTCCAGCCCCAGCAGGCCCTCGCGGACCAGTGCCAGCGTCGCAACGGCCGTGATCACCTTCGTCGTGGACGCGATCCGGAACAGCGATGTCCGCTCCACCGGGCGCCCGCCGACCGCGAGCGTGCCGCACGCCTCCACGTGCACCTCTTCGCCCTGCGCCACCAGCGCAACCAGCCCCGGCACCGTGCCCTCGCCCACATGCGAGGCGGCGACCGACCTGAACCGCTCCAACCCGTCCTTGTCCAGTCCCACGCTCACTCCCATCCCAGGCGTCGCCGACACCAGGTGAGACGCCCCGGACCCGGCTGACTCATCGGTACGGCGCCCGCACGGTGCTGCTCGTCCGGGCGTCCCCACCCGACCGTGATGGGCGTCCTGGGGTGGTCCTCACCGTCGATGGCGGTTCGGTACCAGCCCGGCGCCGCGAAGATCCGGAAGAGCGTCGCCGACCAGGTTGACGGCCTGATCCGGGAGAAGCCGAAGAAGGACAAGCGCCGCGCGCAAATCGTGCCGCGCTTTGACAGATGACGCTCGGCGCCCCTCGGGCGCCCGAGCGGTGACCATCGGACGCCGAGACGACCGAAAGATGATCTCCAAACGAACAAAAGACCAGGTCAGACGTGGTGCATGACCTGGTCTTGATGGTGCGCCGCCAGGGACTCGAACCCCGAACCCGCTGACTAAGAGAAGCGAACTTGCTGGTCATGAATGCCAGCAGCTCTCGTCATCTCCAACTGACTCCCTGCACCACTGGTCTTCACCAGATCCTTGCACCTCTTGCCACCAACACTCGGGCACCCCTCGGGCGCCCGAATCCGCACCGAGCGGTGATATCCGAACCAACGGAGGCAGTATTCGCTTTAGCCCTCAGACTTCCGAGAGGATCCTTGGCTCTTAACCCAACCACGCCCAGTCCCCATCGATCTCCCGAAGGCGGTCGATTCCCTGCCTCAGACAGTCGACTAACGTTGACGATTCAACGCGAATCAATCCCTCGCCCCCAAGACCAGGTCCAGAGAATACGAGAGTCCAGGGTTCACCATGTTCCATCATACGCTCGTGATCTGCCTTTATGATTACCGTTACGCCGCGTTCAGTAGGCCTTTCATTAGTTGTGAAATGTCGTGCCTAAGTGCCCCCATTAGTACGCCCTCATAACGGAACCTACTGCAGCGGCGGCAGTTTTCAGCCATCGACCACCGGCGGCCACGGTCGAGCGCCCGGCGTTAGAACCTTCAGACATTTGAGCGGGTGCTTGGCAGTCAATGCAAAATTTATCGCTTCCTCAACCGATTTCCCAAGCTCCCAAATCCAACCGAGCCCCGTAGCGACGACCCACCCGTCATCCCGCACAAATACGCTTGAGTAGCTAAGCCATTCACCAAACGGATACCAGTTGCCTCCGAGCTCGCGTTCAAGCTCACGAGCGAGCACGATGTGACCGGAACCTGCGAGCACTGGATCAATCGTCAGTGGTTCATCGTTCTCAAAGTTCGGACCACTAACGTTGATCGGACCGGCAGAGATTCCACCAAAAGCAGCCAGGGCCTCGGCGGCAATATCACTGATCCGGTATCCTTGGGCGCCAAGCTCGGCGACCCATGCTGAGATGTCTATCGACCGTTCAACGTCCCAGCCTGCCCGACCCAACTCGTCGGCGACAGCATCTGAAAAGTTCCATGACCGAAACAAAGTACACTCATTCCCACGAAATTCCGAGCGCCCCCAAGAGGCTCCGACACCGACCACATGGATACGCCGGGTTTCCATTTTCGGCGGCCCTAGACGACATCCAACTGCGAGTGCTTACCGTCCGCATTGACCCGCCGCTGATTGCCGAGGGGCCTTCAGCCTGGTAAGCCTGCATCAGACATCCCACCTCGGCACACCCTCCATGATGGCCAGCCTCTCCAACTGCCGTGTTGAGTTCAGGCATGCTTCCAAGCTGGCCAGCCATGCCATGGCGGTTGGTGCTGTAATACTTCTGACCTGATGGAGATGTGTACTCCGAGGCAAATTTCGTACCGCCAACTTTGCGATGACCGTCAGCGACACTCTGCAACGGATCACAGTTGTGAACCAGGATCGACGTGGCCCGTGCCAGCACATAGTACGTGTGGGTGTGATCAATTGTGAGGCCATACGTGGTGTCGATGTGCGTGTAGTGCCGGACACCTGCGATAAGTACGCTGCCGTCCGGAGTCTGTAGCCGATGGCCGGCTCTGAGGTTGGCGGCTTCAGCCCAGTTATGGGTTGTGGCGTCCCAGATTCGGTGGTGGCGGGTGGTGGTGAGGGTTTCGGGTCCGTGGGCTGTGGTGAGTGTGAGGTCGACGAGGTCGCGGTCGGTGGTGGTGACGATGATGCCGTCGACGCGGTGGGTCTGGTCGCGATGGCTGTCGGGGTCGGCGTTGCGGATCTTGTCGCCGATCTTGATGTTCTCGATCGGTTTGCTTGATCCGTCGGCGAGTTCGACGCGTGTGCCGGTGGGGAAGCTGTGGGCGCATCCGGCAGCGACCTTCTCGGCGGCGCTGCCGGTGTCTTCGGCCCCTGCCTCGGCCGCGTGTTTGACTGCCTTGCCGGTGCCCTTGGCAGCGGTTTCGCCGAGTTCCTTGGCGCCGTCCTTGGCAAGCGCCTTGACGGCGGTCTTCGCAGCAGCCTTTTCCAGAGCAGGGGCAGCTGCTTTGACGGCGCCCTTGATGACGACCTTGACGACGAGTTTCCCGCCGATGCTGACGACCTTGCCGATGGGCAGGACGCCGATCACGGTCGAGCCGCCGGAGATGGCGGCGTTGGTCCAGTCGCCTTCCGAGGCGTACCAGACGGCGTTGGCGGCGTCGGCGACGGTACCGACCACGGGGATGTAGCCGACGATGTCGAGCAGCCGGTGACCGTTGGCGGCGGCGCCGTGGCTGACGGTCTTGTCGGCGGCCCAGGCGCGGCTGATCGGGTAGTAGTCCTTCCGCCAGGCGGTGCCGCCGGTGTAGGCGTCCATGTAGTTGAGGAAGCGCTTCTCGCCGGCTGCGCCGTCGTCCCAGATCGTGCCGGTCCGGTCGTAGGCGGCCATGAGCCCGGACGGGTCGCTGTGGATGACGGGGCTGTTGTTGGCGTAGGCGTAGCCGATGAGTTGCTGGGGGTCTGACGCGTCGAGCAGCGGGTCAGCGGACAGGAAGCGTCCGAGGCTGGGGTCGTACTCGCGGGCGCCGAGCAGGGTCAGGCCGGTGTTACCGTCCTGGATGCCGCCGACGTAGCCCCGGTCCCCGATCCACGACGGCAGTGTGGATCGGTTGTCGCCGAACGGATCGGTGTAGCGGTGGGTAGCGGTGAGCGTCTTGGCATCGACTTGGACGTTGTTGGTGCCGTTGGGGTCGTTGACCAGCCAGGTGGTTCGGGCTTCATGACCGCGCTGACGGAAGCCCCTGCGTGCTCTCCACACGCGTGGAGGTGGTTCGCCAGACCGACGGTGAATTCCTTGCCGGAGGTCGTGCTCTCCACACGCGTGGAGGTGGTTCGCGCCGGCCGCCGTCCTGGTGGCACGTGGGCGAGTGCTCTCCACACGCGTGGAGGTGGTTCGACTGGGAAGCGTTGGCACTGGGACGACCTGGCGTGCTCTCCACATGCGTGGAGGTGGTTCGCTCGCCACCGGTGGCCCGGTGGTCGGGCCGGGGTGCTCTCCACACGCGTGGAGATGGTTCGCTGGGCAACCCGGTCGCGCAGAACCGCCCGCGTGCTCTCCACACGCGTGGAGGTGGTTCGGCATACACCGACCGGCTTTCGCCGACCGCGGAGCGCTCTCCACACGCGTGGAGGTGGTTCTACATTTCTCCGCTCGACAGATTGGGAGTACCGGTGCTCTCCACACGCGTGGAGGTGGTTCGTTGTACGTCCGCGTCGGCACGGCGTGGAAGTCGTGCTCTCCACACGCGTGGAGGTGGTTCGTGGTCCGCCGGCACCTGCATGCTCGCCACCAGGTGCTCTCCACACTCGTGGAGCGGTCCGTTACCGTCGGCGCATGTCCAGCCCTGGAGACGTGGCGCCCGAGATCCTGGACCGGCTGCGGCCGATCTGCCGGCGGCTGCCCGAGGCGTACGAGGAACCGGCCTGGGTCGGTGTCCGGTGGCGCATCCGCACGCGGACCTTCGCCCACGTCTACGCGCCACGCCCGGAACGGCGTTCCGCGTACCCACGGCAGCCGATCGACGGCGAGGAACTGACCGTGATGACGTTCCGCGTCCCGGCCGACGACCTGCTCGGCCTGACCGCCAGCGGCTTCCCGTTCTTCCGCGCCGAGTGGGGCCGCAACGTTGTCGGCGCCGTCCTCGGTGACCACACCAACTGGACCGAAATCGCCGAACTGACCACTGACAGCTACTGCGAAATGGCCCCGAAGTACCTCGCCGCCCGGGCCGCCCGCTCCTCACCCCGTCACTGATCCACACCGCACCCCCACCGGCTCGCCGATCTGCGAGTCGCTCGCACATGCCAGACAGGCCGCGGATCGACTCCGCCGGCCCCACGAACTCACCGCAGGCCGCCGCTGGCGACACGAGGCACATCCGCGCGTGCTTCCACCGCCGCTCGTCAGGCCGATCCGTACGGCGACGTCGTCGACCGTGCCGTGGAACTGGTCGCTGGTCGCCGACCGGCCACCGGATGCTGTGCGGACGCTGAGCGGGTGCCCGTGGCCGGTGTCGTCGCGGATCTGCCGGCCGCCGGTGGCGCCGGAGTTGAAGCTGTAGGACGCGACGAAGCGCGCGCCCTGGAGAGGTCCGGCTGAGCGGGCGCGGCCGATGCCGGGCACTCGCCCGGACCGATCGTCATCGCGGACAGGATGCCGCCCGGCCAGGAGAAGGGCGAGCCTCGGTCACATGCGGTTGGACGGTGCGCCCACCTCAACCGGGCCGGTGCGGGTCAGGCGGGGCGGGAGGATCTGGGGCCGTCGAGGCCCCAGGTGATATCCGGCGCGCAGCACGTCGCTGCGTTGGTGATCTTGGGACTCAGGTCCGCGAGTCGGGCTCACCACCCGTTCACCCTGTGCTGCCCGGCTGCGTGTTAGAACCGGAACCGCACGAGACGCATGGACCGTTTCATACCTGGCAGTAGGTTCATGAGGCGGTACATGCGGCGTACGTTTGCGGGCGCCTTGGCCATCAGCACGGGCGAGTCGCTCATCGGTGCCTCGTCGACGTACTCGAGCCGCGGGTGCCAGCGGGCAAGCGCGGCTGGATCGCGGAAGCCGCAGTGGAACTGGGCGTCGTACTTTCGCAGCGTGGGATCCCACCTTGAGGTGCGCCACGCCCAGACTGACGCTGTATCGATCTGAATCTGGCCGGTGGGGAAGGCGTCGACGACGCGGGTCAGCAACCGCCGCACGTCGGTCTCGGTGAGGTAGGGCACCAGACCCTCGGCGATCACCAGCACCGGCCGGTCGCGAGGGATGCGGTCCAGCCAGGTCAGGTCGGTGACGGTGGATCCGATGAGGGTGTAGTGCTCGTGCGGCGGGAGGAGTTGTTGCCGCATTCCGATGATGGTGGGGTAATCCAGGTCGAACCAATCGACGGTGGCAGGTGGGTCGATCCGGTACACCCGTGCGTCGAGGCCGCAGCCCAGGTGCAGCACCACCGCATCGCGGTGATCGGCGAGGAAGCTTCGAGCCCAGTCATCGTGTGCCTTGGCACGCACCACGGCGACGAGGCCCATCTGACTCGTACCGAAGCGGCGTCTGTCGTAGTCGGGGTCGAGGCGGCGCATCGCCAGCTCGGCGTATCTGTCGCCAAGGATCGGGTCCGGCAGCCGGTTGTCCAGTGCCTTGGTCTTGAGGACGGGGGCGAGGGTCTTCTGCACCCCGACGAGCGTGGAGTCGTCCATATCAGTGACAGTACCAGGATTTCACGAATTTCGTGAAGTTTCGAAAGAGTCTAGGCTGTTGAGGCCACAGCGAGGAGAGGGGCTTCGGTGACGCAAGGGGATGACGGTGCGATTGCCGCCTTCCGGGAACGGTTCGCGCAGATCATGGTCGACTCTGGCATGCCACGGATGGCTGCGCGGGTGTACGCCGCACTGATGGTCACCGACTCAGGACAACTGTCCCCCGCCGAACTCTCCGAGTGGCTGGGAGTCGGGGCCTCGGCGATCTCGGGGGCGGTCAAGTACCTGACTCAGGTGCGGCTGGTCGAGCGCGGCCGCGAGCCCGGTAGCCGGCACGACTTTCTCCGGATCCACGAGCACACCTGGAGCCACCTCATCAACCAGTCCGACCCGGTGCTGGTACGAATCCAGGCCGGCGCCGGCGAAGGCGCCACGGTCTTGGGCCTCGACTCCCCGGCTGGGCAACGGTTGGACGAGACCCGCCGGTTCTTCGCGTTCCTCCGCGAGGAGATCAAGGAGGCGATGGCCAAGTGGCACCGGCTCCAGACGGCCGAACGCGACGCCCACTAACTGTTCACGCCGATCCCGTGTACCGCATGCTTGACCGGCACCGGCCTCGACACCGCCGCCTCGTACGAGGTCGACCGGCCGATCCCCGGGCTCCTCGGCTACCACGTACGCTCCGGCGGCCACGATCTCACATCCTGGGACCGGAAGCAGTTCCTCGATGCCGCCGCCCACAACGTCCCTGACCCCACCTACGCCTCATCACCGGCACCGACGTGGTGTACTCCAGTGCTCGTAGGCGAGCGGAGTCGAGGAGACAAGCTCCCCGACGATCACGAAGACGATCTACGTGGACGTGTCGCGGCGGGTCCAACGGGGCGCCGTGGACAAGCTCGGCCACCTGTTCGAGGACGAGGGTGGCGGGCAGGACGGCTGAGCCGGTTGGGGTCAACCGTGGGGGTCAAAAA